>CAVQTL010000014.1:0-351876 GCA_963716505.1 uncultured Actinomycetota bacterium | reverse complement strand
TAGAGCTCCGCGATGTTGGGCCCGGCGATCCGCGCCGCGACCTTCTCGCCCGCAACGGCAACGAGCTCGCTCCAGGGCTCAGGGGTCGCCATGTCGCAAGGCAGGTCCGTGCCCATCAGGACGTTCTCGACGCCCACCTGGTCGATCAGGAACCGGAGGGCACGCCGATCATGCGTCAGGCAGTCGAAGCGCACCCGTCCGAAGTAGTCGGCGGGGTCGCGTGGCGCGCTCTCCTTGAATGACCTGACGGAGCGTGCGTGGCGCAGCCGTCCATGTTGCCAGGGCACGTAGCCGCCGGAGTGCACGATCACAATGGTCAGGCCGGGGTGCCGGTCGAGCGTGCCCGACATGATCAGTCGCTCGATCGCGATCGTGGTTTCGAGCATGTTCCCGATCACGTTCGTCAGGTGGAAGCTGTCGAAACCGGGGTGGGGGTGCTGATAGGCGGGGTGGAGCATCACCGGAATCTCGAGCGCCTCCGCCTCGGTCCAGAAGGGCTCGAAGAACGGGTCGTCCAGGAAACGGCTTCCCGTGCTCGTACCGATCTCGACGCCAACGCAGCCCGCGTTTCGGGCATCCCGCAGCACGCTAGCGGCCCGTTCGGGCGCCTGGAGCGGGACGGTGGCCATCCAGTGGATGTGGTCCGGCTGTGCGTCCGCCATCGCGCGAAGGCCGTCGTTGATCAGCTCGGCCAAAGCCGTTCCGGGATCCGGATCGACGTCGTAGCAGAAGAACGGGGGATCCACGGAGATCACCGCGGTGTCGAGCCCGTGTCGCTCGAGGTCCTCGACTTTTGCATCCGCGTCGTAGAAGCGCGCCTGGAGCTCGTAGTCGCCCTCGGGGCCTCCCTTGAGCTGACGCTCGCCAACTACTTCGATCCCGAAGACGGGCTCGTGCGCAAAGAACTCGACCACGGACTCGGGAACGGCATGGTTGTGGATATCGGCCCTCACTGCGGTGGCTCCTCAGGTTCGAATTGCGTGACTAACACTGTGTAGTCTGTCTACCGACAGCGAGATTATATAGATTACAAAGATCGAAGGGGGAAATATGCTCCGACATTCAGTCCTCTGGATCCTTCGAGACCCGCTAGACGCTGAGTCGCGACTGGCGATGCTCCAGCGTCTCGCCTACCTCGGAACCGAGCCTCCCACGGTTCGCTCCGGCGACTACGGGGCGGACCTGTTCGGTGGCACCGAGCCGCTACACCGCGTGCCTCCCTGGGAGCGGCCGCCCCTGTGGCGCCGTAATGGCGGCGAAGGTCCGGCTTCCAATTTCGACCTTGCACTTCACCTCGACTTCGAGGACTGGGACGCTTTTCGTGCCTACGCGGTCGACCCCACCCACAATGCGGCGTCCGACTCCAACAAGGTCACCTCGTTCGACGAGTTCACCGCACGCGTGGACTGGTATTACGACGGGGACGTGCCGCCCACCCGGTCGGGGCACGTCAAGCACACCGCGATGTTCGTCTGGAAGGAGGAGGCCTCGGAGGGCGAGCGAGCCGCGGCAATCGCCGCCGTCGAGAGCCTGACCAGGGTGGATGAAGTCGAGAGGGCGCTGGTCGGTCACAATGTCGGCAAGCTCACCACCGACTACGACTGGATCATGGATCTCGAGTTGTCGGATCCCGACGCCACCCGGAGCTTTCTCGACGGAAGCGCCTACCGAGAAGCGATGAACGCCGTGGCTGCGGTGACGAAGTACGAGTGGACCGCTCGGCTGTCGCACCTGATGCACCGACCATAGGCGGCGCTGCCGATAGCGCGTGGCCACAGCGGCCTAACGGTAGTTCGCCAAGGCGTACCGACCGGTTGCTGGTAGCCGCGGTCCTTCGCCGGCCCAAGAATCGCAGCTACTCGCCTAGTCAGATCCGGTATCCGCATCAAGAACAGGACCGCCAACTGACCCCCGAATTTCACGGGCGTTCCTTACCACTTGATGCATCACGGCAGGCGACATCGAGCAGACTTCCGGAATCATACGACCGTTACGCACCGGTAACCTGAGAATCGTCGCCATTCTTATAATTTATGACTCCAGTCGTTCTATAACTTATGACATCAGGTGTTAAGGCACGGCCTCGGTGGGAGGAAAGTGGTGGCGAAGAGGGTGCGGGAAATCGGCAAGCTCGCGACGGTCGGCGTCCTGTCCGCAGTCGTCTGCGTCGGGATCGCTGCTTGCAGTCCTGGCGGTGGTGGCGGCAGCGGTGGGGACAAGGGGACGATCAGGTTCGTCTTCTCGCCCGATCCAGCCTGGAACTGGATCGAGGACCACGGAATCCTCCAGCAGATGGAGGACAAGTCCGGGTATCACATCCAACGCTTCGAGACCGAGGACGAGTTCGCCAGTTTCGCCGGCGGTCATGCCGACATCGTCTCCACGGGCAGCTACGAAACCCCGGTGCTGGAGAAGGAGACCGGCGTCCAGACCGTGACCATCGGCAAGTACAACCGCGCCCAGGACATCGTCGTGGTCAAGCACGGCAACGGCTACAAAAGTTTCGGCGACCTTCCTAAGGGCTGCAAGGTCGGGGTCGAGTCGTTCGCGGGTTCCAGCCTCGTCTGGCAGGCGCTGGCCAAGGACATGGATAACCGCGAGCTCGCCGAGGGCTCGGACGACCTCCAGATGGCCCTCACCGACTTCGAAGTTTCTCCCGACCTGGTCGTTAAGGGTGACCTCTGCGCTGGGGTGACGGCCATGACGACGTCCATCCCATACCTGATGAACGGTAGCGTCGACGTGCTCTACGACGGTAAGACGGCCTCCCAGCTCTACGAGGAGAAATACCAGCCGGGCCACATCGGTATGGATAGCAACAACTTCGTCACCCTCAGGAGCTGGTACAAGGACCACCCCGGCGAGGTCGCGTTCTTCCTCTCGGTGTGGCAGCGCGCCCTGGACGAATGGCAAGCGCACCAGGCCGAGATCATCGACGCCAGCCAGGAGGACTTCGGCTACCAGAACGACGCCGAGAAGGAGTTCGTCAAGAACTACTACGCCAACACGTACGACAACTTCCTCGACTCGGTTTATCTGGACCCGAAGTGGATCGAGCAGGAGCAGGGCGTGACAGACCTCCTCAGGTCCGCCGGCCTGGTGCCCAAGGACCAACCGGACTCGATCTACGTGTGTATCGATCCGAAGACCGGAAAGCAGACCTGCGAGATCCCCGATGCCGGTGACAGCTGAGATCCAGGCAACGCGGTGCCACTAGAACCCGACCCCGAAGAGCCCGGACTCGAATCGGCGCTTGTGGTCGGCTCGAACGTAGGGCTAAGCACCGCGTCGGTGGATACGGGCAAGCGGGCGGCATCCAAGCGCCGCAGGGCCACGCTCTACTCGATCGGCGGCGCGCTTGCCCTACTGGCCGGATGGGCGATTACCAGCCGGCTGACCACGGGGGAGTTCGAGCTGCTTCCCCCGCCGTGGACGGTGGTCGATCGCATGTGGGGCCTCATCGTCGGCGACCCGTCGCGCGGGGTAGAGCGCGGCACTGTCTTCATCAACTTCTGGGAAACGCTGCGCAAGACCCTGCTCGGATTCGTCGGTGCTGTGGCCGTGGGCGTCCCGATCGGCATTCTGATGGGCCGCTACGAGTACGCGAAGATGTACTTCTTCGACTTCGTCTACCTCGCGGCGAACATCCCGTTGATCGTGTACTCGATCCTGGCGGTCGTCCTCTTCGGCCTCGGCGACCTCGGGCCCGCGGTCGTCGTCGGGCTCCTCGTCCTCCCGGACATCGCTCTCAACGTCGCGGCCGGCGTGGAGGGCGTCGATGGCCGTCTTCTCGCGATGAGCCGCGTCTACAAGCAGCCGACGCTCTCGGCACTGCGGTACATCGTGGCGCCGTCATTCCTCCCGTTCCTGTTCGCGGCGGTCAGGGCCTCGTTCGCGAGCTCGTGGAAGCTCGCGGCGCTGGCCGAGACGTTCGGGGGGACCTCCGGCGTTGGTGTCCAGATCCGCAAGGCGTTCCAGGGCTTTGCCGTTGCGGACATGCTCGCCTGGATGATGTTCTTCGTCATCTTCATCATCGTGATCGAGCGAGTCGTGCTCATGCGGCTCGAGCGACGCGCCTTCCGCTACCGGCTACAGCGAGGTGAGGATGTTCTCCGCTACTAGACCTCAGCCGGTGACCGCGAGTGTATGGGCCAAGCTGAAGACTTTCCTCTTTCACCCGCGTGCGGCGCGATGGGCCGCCCGACTCACTCTCCTGCTGATCTGGCAGCTCGTAGGCGACATCAGCCCTCGTTTTCCCACTCCGGTCGGTACCTTCAACTTCATCGTGGGCGAGTTTAGGCGCCCGTTTGTGGGCACCCAAGCGGGCCTGCTCAACAACGAGGTCGTCTGGAACGTCGTTATCACCCTCCAGCGCACCGCGATCGGAATGGTCTGGGTGATCCTGATCGGCATCCCGCTTGGCTATGCGATGGGGACCTGGTGGCGTGCGCAGAGCCTCTTCACCGACATCGTCATGGTCGGCCTCGCGCTGCCCGCCTACATCTGGGCCCTGCTGGCGTTGATGTGGTTCGGCTTCGGCACCACCGCGCCCGTCTTCACCATCGCCGTCTCCGCCACGCCGGCGCTCGTCGTCTACGTGATGCGAGGGACGCTCGCCATACCGCGCGAGCTCAGGGACATGTCCGAGGCCTACGACGTGGGATTCATCGAACGCTTCCGCCGCCTCGTCCTGCCGTCGCTGGCCGGTTCGGTGATCGCCGGTCTCCGGCTCTCCATCCTCGCGGCGTGGGGCGTCGTACTGCTCGTGGAATGGTTCGGCGAGAGCGATGGAGCGGGATTCCGGTCGCGGAGCTGGTACGACTCGGCGAACTTCGACGGCCTCATGGGCTGGGCTCTGATAATCATCGTGCTCATCATCGCCTTCGACCGCGGGGTGATCGAGAGGATCGATCGGCGTGTGCACCGGTGGCGCGACGGGATTGGGGGCTTCGGAGCGTCTTCCCGAGCAGGAAAATCAGAATCATGAATGCGACCCGCAAGGAGGCACTGACGTGGCGGTGCTGAAAGCCCACCAGGTGACCAAGGAGTTCCCGCCGGCGACCAAGGATCAGCCCGTCGTGCGCGCGCTGGACGGGATCGACTTCGAGATGAGCGGTCAGAGCTTCGTCTCCATGGTGGGCCCGTCCGGCTGCGGAAAGAGCACCTTCCTGAACATCGTCTCCGGGGTCGAGACGCCGACCACCGGTAGCGTGGACGTGACCGCCGATGGCGGCGGCGCGGCCAAGCTCGGCTACGTGTTCCAGGACCCGCGCCTCCTACCGTGGCTAACGGTCATCGACAATCTGATCTACGTCCAGCCGAAGGCGAACAAGAAGCCCGAGTACGTGCAGCCGTACCTCGACCTCGTCGGTCTCACCGGCTTCGAGCACATGTACCCGGCGCACCTTTCGGGCGGGATGCAGCAGCGCGTCGGCATCGCGCGCGCGTTCTCGGTCGAGCCCGACCTCCTGCTCATGGACGAGCCGTTCAGCCACCTCGACGCGATCACGGCGCGCGGGATGCGGGCGGAGCTGCAGCGGATCTGGGCGCGGGCGAAGCGGACCGTCCTGTTCATTACCCACGACGTGATCGAGGCCGTCCAACTCTCGGACCGGATCATCATCCTCGAGGTCGGCGGCAGGACCTTTGCCGACATCGAGGTGGGCCTGAGCTACCCGCGCCTCCAGACCGACCCAGCGGTCGCCACGATGCAGTCCGAGATCCTCCAGGTGTTCGAGGAGATGGAGAGTCGTCGCGCGTCCCAGGACCCGCGGATCGCGGCCAAGGCCGAAGGCGAGTCGTTTACAGCGTGATCGAGCCGCCGGCCACGTCAAGCAGGACGGCCATCCCGCATCAGTTCATCCGCACGCACGCGGCGATGAGCAGTTCGTCGTCGGGGTGATTGGCGGCGGCCTGCACGACCGCCGCGCGCGCGAACGGCTCGAGCACCGGCCACGGGTCGCCTGTCGGCAGCGCCGGTCCGGCCGCGTCGCGGTATGCGTCGACGAAGCTCATCCAGTCCGCATCGGGGATCAGGCCCGCCGCCCAGAATCCGGCAGGCCGGGCCAGGTCCCATGCGGGATCGCCGCCGCCGAGGTCGTCGATATCGATCAGCAGCCACCGTTCGGCCGCAGACCGCCTGCCGAGCTGGCCCAGATGCCAGTCGCCGTGCACCAGCGTCGACGGCCGATCCGGCGAGCCACTCCGCCAGGCCGCGGCGGGCAGTTCGGCGGCTGCTCGGCGAACGACGTCGTGTTCGCGGGCGATGTCGACGGCCCGTCGTAGCCGCTGCGGCCACCCGTGCGGCGGCACCCGCGCCGGCTTCGGTTCGGTGTGCAGCAAGGCGAGTAGCCGTCCCGCCTCGGCCCACGGTAAGTGGTCTGGTTGTGGCACAACGGTTTCCACCCGCGGCCAGCTGGTGCGCCATCGCGCGCCGACGGGTTGTGGGACCGTGCTGAGCGGAGAAAGAAGAGAACCCGACTCCGCAGCGATGCGGAGCCGGGTTCTCAGTGCCCTCGGGTTCGTGCCCGCCCGGTGCAGTTTCTCGACCACGTCACCGTTGACGATGATCTCCGCACCGGACCAGGTGTCCATCCCTCGAGTATCAGCGGCGTGGCACTGCCGTGCGAACCGTCACGTTGATCCGGTTCCACGCGTTGATGGTCACGGCCATCGCGATGACCTGGCCGAGCTCGCGGTCGTCGAAGACCTCGGCCGCCCGCGCGTACACGTCGTCGGGCACTCCGTCGGCGACGTCGGTGATCGCCTCGGTGAGGGCGAGCGCAGCACGCTCCCGCTCGGAGAAGAGGTCGCCCGCCTCCTCCCAGGCCGCGAGCACATCGAGCTTCTGCTCGCTGACGCCGTGCTTGCGGGCGTCGACGAGGTGCATGTTGAGGCAGAACGCGCAGTGGTTGACCTGCGAGGCGCGGATCTTGATCAGCTCGCCGAGCTCCGGCTCGACGTCCTTGGCTGACGCGCCGCTCAGGGTCATCATCGCGTCGAGCAGTTCCGGCGATGACTTGTAGATTTTCAGTCGCTTGTTGGCGGTCGATTGGGTTTCCAGTGTCTGTGTCATGTCTTCGAGGTTAGTGCGGATAGACCCATCATCATGGTTCAATCCAGTAGTGACTTCATGGGCCAATTCCGGTAGTCGCGACCTGCACCTCGACCTGCGCGAGATCATCAAGCCGGGGGCGCGCGGTGCGCGGGAACTCCTGCTCAGCGCGCTGCGCGACGCAGTGAGGTCCGGGCGGTTGGCCCAGGGATCGATGCTTCCGCCCTCCCGCAGCCTCGCCGCCGACCTGGGATTGGCCCGAAACACGGTGGCCGAGGCGTACGCCGAACTCGTCAACGAAGGCTGGTTGGCGTCGCGGCAGGGCGCGGGCACCTGGGTGCTCAATTCGGGCGGAGGCCACGCGCCCCCACGGGACCGCGGCATGCGAGCGACACCGGTGCACAACCTGATGCCCGGCTCACCGGATGTGTCGGAGTTCCCGCGGACGGACTGGGCGGCCTCGGCCCGCAGGGCACTGTCGACTGCCCCGACCGAAGCCCTGCGGATGGGTGATGCCCGCGGCAGGCCGGAGCTGCGTGATGCGCTCGCGGAGTACCTGACGCGGGCCCGAGGCGTACGCACATCGGCGGAGTCGGTGGTGGTGTGTGCCGGCGTGCGCCATGCAGTCGAGTTGTTGGCGCGAGTCTTCCGCGGGCGCGGTCCGATCGCTGTCGAGGCCTACGGGCTCTTCATCTTCCGGGACGCGCTGGCGGCGATGGATGTGCCGACGGTGCCGATCGGCGTCGACGAACGCGGCGCCATCATCGACGAACTCGATGGCTTGGAGACACCCGCGGTGCTGTTGACCCCCGCCCACCACAGCCCGTTCGGAATGCCACTGCACGCCGAACGCCGGACCGCCGCCGTCGACTGGGCGCAGCGCACCGGTGGATACGTCTTCGACGACGATTACGACGGCGAGTTCCGTTACGACCGCCAGCCGATCGGCGCCATGCAGGCGCTGTGTCCGGACCGGGTGGTCTACCTGGGGTCGGCCAGCAAGAGCCTGTCGCAGGCGTTGCGGCTGGGCTGGATGGTGGTGCCGGACAGCCTGATTGACGCGGTAATGGAAGCCGCCGGTGGGCAGCAGTTCTACGTCGACGCCCTGACCCAGCTGACGATGGCGGACTTCATCGGTAGAGGCAGCTACGACAAACACATCCGGCGCATGCGAATGCGCTACCGCAAGCGGCGCGACACTCTCGTCGACGCACTGTCCGGATTCGACGTCGGCATCAGCGGCCTCTCGGCGGGCGTGAACCTCGTCCTGACCCTGCCCGACGACACCGAACACGAGGTGCTGCGGCGCGCGGGCGATGCAGGCATCACGTTGCAAGGCCTGGCGATCATGCGCCATCCGCTGGCCGGTCCCGAGGTGTCGGATCCCGACGGGATCATCGTGGGCTTCGCCGCGCCTGCCGACCATGCGTTCGCCGCGGCCGTTGATGCGCTTTTGGAGGTACTGCGGGCGTCCGGGCTGGCAAGGTAGTCGGCTATGAGCCCCCAGCAGCGTCGCCAGATGGGTCTGTACGAGCGGACGTTGGAGAAGTTCGCGCGAATGCCGGTCGGTGACTGGTACATGAAGCGGATCGCGCCGCGGCTGGATCCGCCGCTGCTGCGTCTCACCGGAGGGCGGGTCAGCTCGGTGTACCCCGTTCCCGTCATGCTGCTCACGACGACGGGCGCCAAGACCGGCCAGCCGCGCACGCTTCCGCTTCTGTACCTCACCGACGGTGATGCGATCATCCTGATCGCGTCGAACTACGGCAAGACTTCACACCCCGCGTGGTACCGGAACCTGGTCGCCCATCCGAAGGTGGAGGTGCTCGCGGGCAAGGTGAACTCCCCGTCGATCTGTTGTGCTTTAGCATCAACGCCGAGCTTGGGGTGGCCGAGGTGAAAGACCGGTGACGTGGTCGGCTCAGCGGACGCCGCAGCCGATGAGATGGGTTGCGGAACCCGAATGGCGTTGACTCCGAGCACCGGCAGGACGATCTGCAGTTGCGATACGAAGTAGTCCATGTCCGACTTATCCGCCGCGGGCAACGCCGGGATAGTAGGCGCAGTGCCGTTGTCGAGGGTGACCCGGCCAGCCTGGGTCGCAAGGATGACCAGCTTCGACTCCAAGTAGCGCCCATGAGCTTTGGTGAGGTTGGCGTCCTTCGACGTGATGACGACAACCCGATCCCAGAATTCCTTCTTACGCTGGTGATCGCGCAGCCGCTCGGCCACGACATCGGCCTCACCGATATAGCAGCGGGTGTTGCCGAGGGCTTCTTCGTCGTCACCCAGCAGCAAGTAAACACCGGTGTGTTCGGCCTCCTCGCGTACAAGAAGATCCGCGAGGTCCGAACGGCTCGCCGATAGAACGTGCCCCGTCCAGTTGGTGATTTCGGCGGTCGTTAGCCCGCCGGGCGTCCCGTCGATGAGAAACAGCTTGATTTGCTTCCCGCTCATTCGGACACCGTAACTATCGACGACGAGGACGAGTGCCGGGCGCGACGCCTCGCCGTTGAAAAACGTCCTTTGAATAATTTGGGTGTCACCCGGTGCGCAAGAGCTATACGACAGCGAAGAGATGCCATTCGCCGGGTACGCCCTTGAGTTCGTGCGCTCCACGCGCCTCGAATTCCAACCCCGACCCGATCACGAGATCGCGCAGCGTGCTGGACACCAGCACGTCGTTCGGTCCTGCCAGGGCGCTCACCCGCGCGCCGATGTGCACGGCGATCCCGCCGATGTCCTCGCCGCGGACCTCGCACTCGCCGGTGTGCAATCCGGCCCGCACCTCGATGCCAAGTGACTGCAGTGCGTCGCGGATCGCCATCGCGCAGCGGATCGCCCGCTGCGGGCCGTCGAACATCGCGAGGAAGCCGTCTCCCGACGTGTTTACTTCGCGACCGCGAAAGCGAACGAGTTGCGCCCGAACGACGGCGTCGTGCGCGTCAAGCAAGGCATGCCAGTCACGATCCCCCATTTGAGCGGCTCGGCGCGTCGAGTCCACGATGTCGGTGAACAGCACGGTGGCGAGAACCCGGTCATCGGCCACCTCGGCCTGGTGGCCGGTGAGGAACTCAGCGATCTCCTGGAAAGACGAGCGCCACGGTTCAACGCCGTGGTACCAGTTGCGGCCCGGCACCTCGACGTATTTCGCGTCGGGTATGTGCTCGGCGATGTACTTGCCCTTCGCGGGCGGGATGAACGGGTTGTCGGCTTGCTGGAGGACGAGAGTCGGCACACGGACTGTCGGAAGGACCGCCCGCACGTCCAATTCGGTCACGAGAGGCCCCATGAGGGCGAGGGTCCGCGGGCTGGCCGCCAGACGTTCGTGTCGTGCCCAGGTTGCCCGGATCTCCTCGTTCCACGGCATGTCCGGATTTACTAGATGTTGAATCTCCCCGGTGCCCCACATGCGGACCCACGCAGCTTGGGTTTCGTCTTGAACGAGTGGGGTGCCGCCCGCATCCGCGTAACCGTCGAGCACCACCAGCGCGCTTGTACGGGACGGATGTGTCGCCGCGAACAGCGCAGCGGTCGCGAACGCGAAGTTCGCCGCGACGAGAACCGCTTCGCGACTCCCGAGGTCGTCGAGCACCGCGGTGATGCTGTCGGCCCATTGCTCCAAGGTCGGCAGCGCGTCCGGGGTCACGGGGTCGGATGCGCCCGTGCCCGGTTGGTCGAGGAAGATGAGTCGACCGAGCGACGTCATCGCCTCAACCCACCCCTGAAGGGACGGTAACTCCGGCATGACCTCACAGTTGGTGAACCAGGTCGGGACGAACACGATGTCACGCGGGCCTTCACGCGACGCGCGATAGGCGACGCGCAAGTCCCCGTTTCGCGCATAGCGCGTCTCCGAGAACATTGCCGAAGTGTAAGCCGAGGAGCGCGTGGAGCGGTGCGCATCTGCAGCGTTTATGCTGCTCACAAGCGTTCCCTTGAAGTGTTCTTCAGCCAGTCGCTTTCATCACTTACTCATAACGTTGTGGAACGGTGTGGCCAACTGGCGGGATCGCCAACTACCTGCCGGGCACTATTGTGCGGGCATGAAGAAATGGCTGTCGCGTGGGCAACGCTGCGAGGTGTCGCGCGTGATCGCTGCCCCGGCCGACGTGTTGTACGCAATGGTGAGCGACCTCTCCCGTATGGGGGAATGGTCGCCCGAAAACCTCGGCGGCAGATGGCGTCGCGGGAGCGGCCCGACGGTTGGCGGACGCTTTAAGGGGCGCAACGCGCGCGGCCTCGCGCGGTGGACGACCAACGTCGAAGTCACTGCCGCAGAACCGGGCCGATTATTCGAGTTCGTGGTGCATCTGATCTGGCCGTTGAATTACCTCGTCACCTGGGGCTACCGCTTCGAACCGCAGAGCGGCTCGACGCTGGTTACGCAGTACCGCCAGGATCACCGTCCGACCTGGTGGGTGTGGGTCGGATCCAAGCAGCTATTGCGCATCAGCGACCCGGACACGCACTACGTCACCGGCATGGAGGCAACGCTCGAGGCGCTGGTCAACGCCGCCCCGGTCTAAAGCGTTCTTTGCGCAATCGATGCCAGCACCTGGTGAAAACTTTCGTACACCGGCATCGGCGGATGGGCCGATTGGCAGCTGTCCGACGCCACCCGTCAAATATGTCCTACCCGTGTCCCAGATGAGCGCTTACTTGACCACATACCCCGCGTCGACCGGCAATGTGGTGCCAGTGATGTATCGGCCCGAGTGGCCGCAGAGGTAGACCATCGCATCGCTTATGTCGATGGGTTCGATGAGCGGAACGGGCATTAGGTTTTCCAGCGCGGCGGCGTACTCGGGCTGGTCGGCGAAAAGCTGCTCAACCTGGTCGTTGACGGCCATTGGGGTCGCCACGCCGGTCGGGTGCACGGAGTTCACCCGAATATTTTTCTCGGCAAGCAGGCTCGCGTAGTAACGCATTAGCCCAACCACGCCATGCTTGGCGGCGACGTAACCAGGCATTCCGTGGCTTTTCAAGCTGAACCGAGTACGCACACCCGAGAGCCCGGCAATCGAGCTGGTGATCACGATCGCTCCGCCGTCGCCGTGTTCCAGCAGCGCCGGCAGCGCCGCCTCAATGGTGTAGTACACCCCTTTGAGCATCACATCGACAGCATCGAGGAAGGCCGACATCTCCTGCGCCTGCTCACCCGCAATCGGCATGATCCCTGCGTTGGCGAGCACGTAATCGATCCGGCCGAGTTCGGAAACACCTTTGGTCACTACGGCTTGCAGCTTCTTGAAGTCACGGACATCGGCTTGTTCGGCCACGATGCGCCGGCCAGTCTTCTCGACCAGATTGATGGTCTCGTTGAGGTCTTCCGCGGTCGCCATCGAGTAGGCCACGCAGTCGATCTGTTCGCATAGGTCGATGGCGACGATGTCGGCGCCTTCTTCGGCAAACCGAACGGCGTGCGAGCGGCCCTGTCCCCGGGCGGCTCCGGTGATGAAGGCAACCTTGCCTTCGAACTGCAGCGACACGATTCCTCCGGATGCGGTGGATCTCAAGTAGTCGAACAGGCAGGACTGATTATCCGCCCGCCAGCCACGCCTGAAGTTTCAAATCGCGGGCAAATATCAACATCCGGGCGTCTGATCGCTGCTGCCGAACCGCGTTTCGAAGTGTTCTTTAGCCAGTCGTTAGCAGCAACGGCAGCGGCACGTTCTAAAAGGCCGTCAAGTTTGCGTTGGCCGACTGTAGCTGTGTCGCCGAACCGGACCTGTTCGTGGAATGCCATGGCGCACATCCGACAGGCGAGATGACGCCATCTGGAATACCGCTGGCGGTTATCTACGAATCCGGCCGCGATTATCAAAAACAGGTGCACGATAGGCCTCGCTCCCCTCGGAAGCTGAGCGTGGCTGATGGTTGGAGGCGGCGCCGCCTGCCAAGGAGGATTGGTATGGATCGCATACCCACGCACTCCGCGTGCGTCCTGGCCACCGTGCTCGCCGTCGTTGGCAGCCTCTCCGTAGGCCCTGCGCCGAAAGCCACCGCGTCGCCGGCGACAACGGGGGACTTTTCGGGTCTGGTCGATATCGGCGGTCGATCGCTCTACTTGGAGTGCCGCGGCCAGGGCAGCCCCACTGTGATCTTGGAAGCCGGCGCCGGCGGCCCGGCCGACGTCTGGAGCCGGGATCTGGAGGAGTCCGAGGGCACGCGAACGATGGTCCTGCCCGGCGTGGCGGCGTTCACCCGCGTCTGTGCCTATGACCGTCCGGGCACACTCACTGAGCGCAATCCCTCCCTCGATCCGCATGGGCCGCTCTTCTACCCCAGCCGCAGCGACCCGGTGCCCCAGCCGCGCACTACGAAAGACAGGGTCAATGACCTGCACGCGCTGCTGGGTGCCGCTGCGATCCCCGGTCCCTACGTCCTGGTCGGCCACTCCGCGGGCGGCCTGGTGGTGCGGCTGTATGCGAGCGAGTACCCGGACGAGGTGGTCGGCATGGTGCTGCTGGACTCCACCCACGAGGATGTGTGGCTGCGTTTCCAGGAGGCCATGACGCCGGACCAGTGGGCGGAGTTCGAAGCGCTCACCGTCACCAACCAAGACCTCCTCGATGCCTATCCGGAGGCGGAGCGGTGGTACACCGCCCCGTTGGCGGACGACGCCACCACCGGCCAGGTACGCCAGGCGCGCAAGGATGCGCCCCTGCGCCCGATGCCCTTGGTCGTGCTGGCCCATGGCATCCCATTCGGCGACCCGTTTCCCGGCTGGCCGAGTGACAAGATGGAAGGGATCATGTTCGCGCTGCAGCAGGATCTCGCCCAGCTCGTCCCCGACGCTCGCCTGATTGTCGCCGCTGAGAGCGGGCACAACATCCACCAGGACCAGCCAGAGCTGGTGATCGACGCTATCCAGCAGGTCGTCGCGGCCGTACGCGACCCGCTCTCGTGGGTGGCGTCGCGGGGTGGTTAGGTTGCCGCAGCACCGCCAAAGCCATTGCCGCAGAACGCAAACTCAACGACGCCCACGTCGCCGAACGCAACAGGCCCCCGCCCGTTCTAGTTTCGCCGAAATCCACCGCTACGGAGACGCGACGGCGAAGAGATGCCATTCGCCGGGTACGCCTTTGAGCTCGTGAGTTCCGCGGTCGTCGAATTCGAGTCCGGACCCGATCACGAGGTCGCGCAGCGTGCTGGATACCAGCACGTCGTTCGGCCCGGCCAGCGCGCTGACCCGCGCGCCAATGTGCACGGCGATCCCGCCGATGTCGTCGCCGCGGACCTCGCACTCGCCGGTGTGCAAGCCCGCGCGCACCTCGATGCCGAGCGTCTGCACCGCGTCGCGGATTGCCATGGCGCAGCGGATCGCTCGCTGAGGGCCGTCGAACATCGCGAGGAAGCCGTCACCGGATGTGTTCACCTCGCGGCCTCTGAAGCGGTTGAGCTGTGCCCGCACGATGGCGTCGTGCGCGTCGAGCAGGGCGTGCCAGTCACGATCACCCATTTGGGCGGCTCGGCGCGTCGAGTCCACGATGTCGGTGAACAACACCGTCGCCAGAACTCGGTCATCAGCCACCTCTGCCTGTTGGCCGGTCAGGAACTCGGCGATCTCCCGGAAGGACGCACGCCAGTCCGGTTCAACGCCGTGGTACCAGTTGCGGCCCGGCACCTCGACGTATTTCGCGTCGGGTATGTGCTCGGCGATGTACTTGCCCTTCGCGGACGGAACCCTCACGTTGTCGGTGTGCTGGACGACGAGAGTCGGCACACGGATTGTCGGAAGGACCGCCCGCACGTCCAGTTCGGAAAGGATCGGCAACATGAGGGCGAGGGTCCGCGGGCTGGCCGCCAGGCGTTCTGCTCGAGCCCACGTTGCCCGGATCTCCTCGTTCCACGGCATGTCCGGGTTTGCCAGATGTTCGCCCTCCCCGGTGCCCCACATGCGGACGAACGCGGCGTGAGCTTCGTCTCGAACGAGTGGGGTGCCACCCGCATCCGCGTAACCGTCGAGCACGACCAGCGCGGTGGTGCGCGACGGATGTGTCGCCGTGAACAGCGCAGCGGTCGCGAACGCGAAGTTCGGCGCGACGAGAACCGCTTCGCGACTCCCGAGGTCGTCGAGCACCGCGGTGATGCTGTCGGCCCATTGTTCCAAAGTCGGCAGCGCCCCGGGTGTGACGGGATCGGACGCTCCAGTGCCCGGCTGATCGAAGTAGATGAGCCGACCGAGCGATGTCATCGCCCCGACCCACCCCTGAAATGAAGGCAGCTCCGGACTGACCTCGCAGCACGTGAACCAGTTCGGGACGACCACAAGGTCGCGAGGACCTTCACGTGAGGCGCGATAGGCGACGCGCAAGTCCCCGTTCAGCGCGTAGCGCGTCTCCGAGAACACTGCAGAAGTCTAAGCCGCGCCGCGGGTCGAGCGGTGCGCATCGGCAGCGTTTATGCAGCTCACAAGCGGGGTGAAAGGGTGGCGGGACCGACAACTACCCGACGGCACCATCATCTGGACCTCACCCACCGGCCACACCTACACGACGTATCCGGGCAGCTTGCACCTGTTCCCGACACTGTGCCTACCCACCGCCACACTGTGGACCGACGAACCACCTACGATCGACGCCCACGTCGCCGACTGCTACCAACCGGCCCCGTTCTGAGCGAAAGCCGCCATGCAGCGACACAGTCAGGGTCGGTCCTCTCTATAAACGCAGCTGTGCTGAGTGCATTGGATCGTTCCGCCAGGGACGTCGTGCGACTTGTTGTCGGGGTAGATGCATTCACCGTCGATTTCTGATTGGCCAGGCTCGCAAACCTGCGCGACGGCGATGGGTGCGCAGATAATTGCGGATGCCGCGAGGCCTGCGCCAACCGCGGCGAAAAGTGAAGTGAATGCCCTGACAGCGGTGATCCCGGTTTGACCGACTGTCGGCCGCCCGCATCAAGGCCGAAACGCAAACTCAACAAGCTCGACATCCCACCCTTCTGAGTAGGCTGCCCGGGTGGCCGAGCCCCCGATGCAGCCAGGCATCACGCTGTCGACGCAGATATGGCGGTTCATCGTCACCGGCGGGCTGTCGGCCATCGTGGACTTCGGGCTTTATGTGCTGCTGCTGTGGGCCGGCCTGCACGTCAACGTGGCCAAGACCATCAGCTTCGTCGCGGGCACGACGACGGCGTATCTGATCAACCGGCGTTGGACGTTCCAGGCACCGCCGAGCACGGCGCGCTTCATCGCGGTGTGCGTGCTCTACGCGCTGACCTACCTAGTCCAGGTCGGCATCAACTACATCTTCTACATGCAGTTCGAGAATCAGCCGTGGCGGGTCCCGGTCGCGTTCGTCATCGCCCAGGGCACTGCGACGGTGATCAACTTCATCGTGCAGCGGATGGTCATCTTCCGCTTGAAGTGAGCCGCGGAAACCGCACGGTACCCTCGTCACGATGTTTCCGACCACCTCACGACGCCTGACCGGCTGGGGCCGAACCGCCCCGTCCGTGGCCCGGGTGCTGTCGACCCCGGACCAGGAGCTGATCGCCAAGGCGGTCGCGCAGGCCGCCGACGGCGGCACCCGCGGCGTCATCGCCAGGGGTCTCGGCCGGTCCTACGGGGACAACGCCCAGAACGGCGGCGGGCTGGTCGTCGACATGACGGCGCTGAACCAGATCCACTCGGTCGATCGCGAAACCGCCCTCGTCGACGTCGACGCGGGCGTGAACCTCGATCAGCTGATGCGCGCGGCACTGCCGCTCGGCCTCTGGGTGCCGGTGCTGCCGGGCACCCGCCAGGTCACCGTCGGCGGGGCCATCGCCTGCGACATCCACGGCAAGAATCATCACAGCGCGGGCAGCTTCGGCGATCACGTGCGGTCGATGGAGCTGCTGACCGCCGACGGCGAGATCCGCCACCTCACACCCGACGGTGCCGACTCCGAGTTGTTTTGGGCGACGGTCGGCGGCAACGGGCTCACCGGAATCATCCTGCGGGCCGTCATCGCGATGACCCCGACGGAAACCGCGTACTTCATCGCCGACGGCGACGTCACCTCTGGCCTCGACGAGACGATCGCATTCCACAGCGACGGCAGCGAATCGCACTACACCTACTCCAGCGCCTGGTTCGACGCCATCAGCGCGCCACCGAAGCTGGGCCGCGCGGTCATCTCCCGCGGCTCGCTGGCCACCGTGGAGCAGCTGCCCAAGAAGCTGCAGGCCGACCCGCTGAAGTTCGATGCGCCGCAATACTTCACCGCACCCGACATCTTCCCCAACGGTCTCGGGAACAAGCTCATCTTCGGGGCGATGACCGAGCTGTGGTACCGCACGGGTAAGAGTTATCGAGGCAAGGCCCAGAACCTGACGCAGTTCTATCACCCTCTCGACATGGTCGGTGAATGGAACAGGGCTTACGGCGCAGTGGGTTTCACGCAGTACCAGTTCGTGGTGCCGACGGAGGTGGTCGAGGAGTTCAAGGGCATCATCGCCGAAATCCAGCGCTCCGGCCACTACTCGTTCCTCAACGTGTTCAAGCTCTTTGGGCCGGGCAACCAGGCCCCGCTGAGTTTCCCGATCCCCGGCTGGAACGTCTGCGTGGATTTTCCGATCAAGGCCGGCCTCAACGAGTTCCTCAACGGCCTCGACAAACGGGTGCTCGAGTTCGGCGGGCGGCTATACACCGCCAAGGACTCGCGCACCACCGCCGACATCTTCCACGCCATGTATCCGCGCATCGACGAGTGGATCGCCGTGCGCCGCAAGGTCGATCCCGACGGCGTATTCGCCTCGGACATGGCCCGACGTTTGGAGCTTCTGTAAATGGTGTGCACACATGGTTTTTGATGCCACGGGTAACCCCCAGACGATCCTGCTGCTCGGCGGGACATCGGAAATCGGCCTTGCGATCTGCGCGCGCTACCTTCGCAACGCGGCCGCCCGCGTTGTCCTGGCCGACCTTCCCGACCATCCGAAACGCGACGATGCCATCGCGCAGATGAAGGCCGCAGGCGCCAAATCCGTCCAGTGGATCGACTTCGACGGTGTCGATACCGCAAGCCATCCCAAGGTCATCGACGAGGCATTCGCCGGCGGCGACGTCGACGTCGCCATCGTGGCATTCGGCCTGCTCGGCGATGCCGAGGAGCTGTGGCAGAACCAGCGCAAGGCCGTACAGATCGCCGAGATCAACTACACCGCAGCAGTTTCCGTCGGTGTCCTGCTCGGAGAGAAGATGCGAACCCAGGGCTCCGGCCGGATCATCGCGATGAGCTCGGCAGCAGGCGAGAGGGTGCGACGCTCCAACTTCGTATACGGGTCCACCAAAGCCGGGCTCGACGGTTTCTACCTCGGCCTCGGAGAAGCGCTGCGGGAGTTCGGCGTTCGAGTCCTGGTGATCCGCCCCGGCCAGGTTCGAACCACCACGACGATCGAACACTGGAAGGCCACCGGCGCCAAGGAAGCGCCGTTCACCGTCGACAAGGAAGACGTCGCCGAGCTGGCGGTCACGGCTTCGGCCAAGGGCAAGGAACTGGTATGGGCGCCGGGGGCGTTCCGGTACGTGATGATGGTGCTGCGGCATGTTCCGCGTCCCATCTTCCGCAAGCTCCCCATCTGAGATCCGAAGGGTCGATGATGCGTGGCGCGCTGGCCGTGCTCGGTCAGATGGCGGTGGCGGTCGTCGTTACGGTGATCGTCTCGGCTGTCTCACTTTTCGCCATCGCCCGCGTCGAATGGCCCGCATACAACTCCTCCAACCAGCTGCACGCACTGACCACTGTCGGCCAGTTCGTCTGTCTGGCAGGGCTGCTCGCCTCGGGCTGGATGTGGCGGCGCGGACGTCGACTGGCGGCGCACGCAGGCGCCCTGGTCTTCCTGTCGGCGTTCTCGGTCGTCACGCTCGCCATGCCACTGGGCGCCACCAAGCTGTACCTGTTCGGCATCTCCGTCGACCAGCAGTTCCGCACCGAGTATCTGACCCGGCTCACCGACACCGCTGCGCTACGCGACATGACCTACTTCGGTCTGCCGCCGTTCTACCCGGCGGGCTGGTTCTGGATCGGCGGCCGAACGGCCGCACTGACCGGCACACCGGCATGGGAGATGTTCAAGCCGTGGGCGATCACCTCCATCGCCGTCGCGATCGTGGTCGCTTTCGTGTTGTGGGCGAGCATGATTCGGTTCGAGTATGCGCTGATCGTGACGACGGCGACGGCGGCCGCGACGCTTGCGTACTCCGCCGCCGAGCCGTACGCCGCCGTCCTGACGGTGCTGCTGCCGCCGGTGTTGGTGCTGGCGTGGTCCGGGCTACGCGGCCGATCGCGGGCAGGCGGTTGGGCGGCGGTGGTCGGCGTCGGCCTCTTCCTCGGCGTCGCCGGGTTGTTCTACTCGCTGCTTCTCGCCTACGGCGCGTTCACCGTTGCCGCCATGGCGATCACACTGGCGCTTGCCCGCCGCAGCGCAGAACCGTTGCTGCGCCTCGCCGTTGCGGGGGTGATCACGGGTGCGATCATGCTGATCGGCTGGCTGCCGTTCGTGCTGGCCGCAATCGGTGGATCGCCCGCCGACTCCGGCACAGCGCAGCACTACCTGCCGCCCGACGGCGCGCAGCTGTCCTTCCCGATGCTCGAGTTCACGCTGCTCGGCGCGCTGTGCATGGTCGGCACGCTGTGGCTCGTCATCCGCGCCCGCAGTTCGACCCGCGCCGCGGGCATCGCATTCGGCGTCGTCGCGGTCTACGCCTGGTCGCTGTTGTCGATGCTGACCACGTTGGCGGGCACCACGCTGCTGTCCTTCCGGCTGCAGCCGACACTCACGCTTCTGCTCACCGCGGCGGGGGTGTTCGGGTTCATCGAGGCCGCCCTTGCGGTGGCGCGCCGCTACCGGCCCGACACAGGGCGGCGCATCGTCGTGGCGGCGGGCGCGGTCGGCACGATCGGTGCCATGACCTTTGCCCAGGACATTCCCGACGTGCTGCGCTCCGACATCGTCGTCGCCTACACCGACACCGACGGATACGGCCAGCGGGCCGATCGCAGGCCGCCAGGCGCCGAGAAGTACTACCGCGAGATCGACGCCAAGATCCAGGAGGTGACCGGCAGGCCACGCAACGAGACGGTCGTGCTGACCGCCGACTACAGCTTCCTGTCCTACTACCCCTATTACGGCTTCCAGGGCCTCACGTCGCACTACGCCAACCCGCTCGCGCAGTTCGACGAACGGGCCGCGGCGATCGAGCGCTGGACGACACTGGATCGCCCCGACCAGTTCATCGCCGAACTCGACAAGCTGCCGTGGCAGGCGCCGTCGGTCTTCCTCATGCGTCGCGGCGGTGCAGGCGATTCTGCTGACGCCTACACGCTGCGGCTGGCCGCCGACGTCTATCCCAACCAGCCCAACGTCCGTCGCTACCAGGTGGCGCTCGACGCGGCGTTGTTCGACGACCCCCGCTTCAGCGTCTCCGACATCGGACCGTTCGTGTTGGCGATCCGGCTGCCCGAGGGCGGCTGATGGCTATCGAGACGCCGTCGGGGCCTGGCCAATTACCATCAAGCCCCGTGGTCCAAGACCCGGCGCGCCTGCCCAACCACCGCACCGCGCGGTTGGTGGCCATCATCGCCGGGCTTCTCGGCGCTGCGCTTGCGCTGGCCACCCCCTTACTGCCCGTCAAGCAGACGACCGCTCAGCTGAACTGGCCCCAGAACGGCGTGCTGGAGAGCGTCAACGCGCCACTGATCGGCTACGTGGCCACCGACCTGGACATCACCATCCCGTGCTCGGCGGCCGCAGGACTCGCAGGGCCGCAGAACGCGGGCAGGACCGTGCTGCTGTCGACGGTGCCCAAGCAGGCGCCGAAAGCGATCGACCGCGGCCTGCTCATCGAACGGGTCAACAACGACCTTCTCGTCATCGTCCGCAACACACCGGTCGTCGTCGCGCCGCTGAGCCAGGTGCTCAGCCCCGCGTGCGAGAAGCTGACGTTCACCGCGCACGCCGACAAGGTCACCGGTGAATTCGTCGGGCTCGTCAAGGGACCCGACACCGACGATCCCGGCGCCCCTCTGCGCGGCGAGCGCAGCGGCTACGACTTCCGGCCCCAGATCGTCGGCGTGTTCACCGATCTCGCCGGGCCCGCGCCGCCGGGTCTGCAGTTCTCGGCCACCGTGGACTCGCGGTACAGCACCTCCCCGACCGTGCTGAAGATGATCGTGATGATCGTCGGTGTCGCGATGACGATCATCGCGCTCGGCGCGCTGCACGTGCTCGACACCGCCGACGGCATGCGGCACCGGCGGTTCCTGCCACCGCGATGGTGGTCGGTCCGGCCACTGGACGCTCTAGTCATCGCGGTGCTGGTGTGGTGGCACTTCGTCGGCGCGAACACATCCGACGACGGCTACATCCTGACGATGGCCAGAGTGTCCGAGCACGCCGGCTACATGGCCAACTACTACCGCTGGTTCGGCACGCCCGAGGCGCCGTTCGGCTGGTACTACGACCTCCTGGCGCTGTGGGCGCACGTCAGCACCAACAGCGTCTGGGTCCGTCTTCCCACGCTGCTGATGGCGCTCACCTGCTGGTGGGTGATCAGCCGCGAGGTCATCCCGCGGCTCGGCCACGCAGTCAAGACGAACCCCGCGGCGAAGTGGACCGCGGCGGGCATGTTCCTGGCGTTCTGGCTGCCGCTGAACAACGGGCTCCGCCCCGAGCCCATCATTGCGCTCGGCATCCTGCTGACGTGGTGTTCCGTCGAGCGGGGCGTGGCCACCAGCCGGGTGCTTCCGGTGGCGATCGCGCTCATCATCGGCGCCCTCACGCTGTTCTCCGGCCCGACCGGCATCGCAGCTGTCGGCGCGTTGCTCGTCGCGGTGGGTCCGCTGAAAACCATTGTGGCCAGCCATACTTCGCGGTTCGGCTACCTCGCTCTGCTGGCGCCGGTGCTGGCGGCGTGCACGGTCACGATCTTCCTGATCTTCCGCGACCAGACGTTCGCCGCGGAGATTCAGGCCAGCACGTTCAAGTCGGCCGTCGGACCGAGCCTGAGCTGGTTCGACGAACACGTTCGCTACGAGCGATTGTTCATGGCCACCCCGGACGGGTCGGTCGCCCGCCGGTTCGGCGTGCTCACGGTGCTGCTGGCGCTGGCCGTTTCGGTGGCGATGACGTTGCGCAAGGGCCGGATTCCGGGCACCGCGGCAGGCCCGAGTCGGCGCATCATAGGCATCACCATCATCTCGTTCCTGGCGATGATGTTCACCCCAACCAAGTGGACCCACCACTTCGGTGTCTTCGCCGGGCTCGCCGGGTCGCTGGGGGCGCTGGCCGCGGTCGCAGTCACCGCGGCGGCCATGAAGTCGCGGCGCAACAGGGCGCTGTTCGCCGCCGCCGTGTTGTTCGTGATGGCGTTGTCGTTCGCCAGCGTCAACGGCTGGTGGTATGTCTCCAACTTCGGCGTGCCCTGGTCGAATCAGTTCCCGGAGTGGCATTTCGGCTTCACGACTTTCCTGCTCGGCCTGGCCGTGGTGGCCCTGCTGGTGGCCGCCTGGTTCCATTTCTACGGGCACGACCGCTCGCCGCCCGACGGCAGTGAGCGCCGGTTGGCGCGGATTCTGCAGTCGCCGTTGGCGATTGCGACGTGGTTGCTCGTCACGTTCGAAGTGCTGTCGCTGACCCTCGGCATGATCGACGTGTGGCCGGCGTGGTCGAATGGCCGCTCCAATCTCGGTGCCATCGCCGGAAAGCGTTGTGGCCTGGCCGACTACGTGATGGTCGAGCAGAATCCGAACGACGGCATGCTGACTCCGGCAGGCGCGCCGGTCAGCGACGCCCTCGGGGCGGCCACCACCGAAGGCTTCGGCCCCAACAACATTCCGACCAACCTGTCCGCCGACGAGGTGACGGGCGGCGCCCCCGGCACCTCGAGCAATTTCGCCGACAGCGCGCAAGGTGAAGAAGACCAGACCAGCAGCCAGGCCGGCACCGAAGGCGGCACAACGGCGGGCACCGGCATCAACGGATCCCGCGCAAAGCTGCCCTTCAACCTCGATCCCGGCCGCACCCCGGTGATGGGCAGCTGGCGAAGCGGCACCCAGCAACCGGCGGTGCTGCGCTCGGCGTGGTACCGGCTACCGCCCGACTGGAGCGAGCGCGATCGCTCCTCGTCCATCCTCGTGGTATCAGCAGCGGGCCGCTTCGACCCGGACGACGTGGTGGTGCAGTGGGCAGGCGACGACGGAGAGTCGAAGGGGTCGGTCGGATTCGCCGACGTCGGCGCGCCGCCGGTGTGGCGGAACCTGCGGGCGCCGCTGACCGCGATCCCCGCCGACGCGACCCAGGTGCGCCTTGTCGTCAACGACGACGACCTGTCTCCGCAGCACTGGATTGCGGTCACCCCGCCGCGGATCCCACAGCTGCGAACGCTGCAAGAGGTCGTCGGCTCCCAGGACCCCGTGCTGCTGGACTGGCTGGTCGGCATGGCCTTCCCGTGCCAACGCCCGTTCGGCCATCAGAACGGCGTCATCGAGGTGCCGAAGTGGCGCATCCTGCCGGACCGGTTCGGCGCCGAGGCGAACTCGCCGGTGATGGACAACGTCGGCGGCGGCCCGCTCGGCATCAGCGAGTTGCTGCTGAAGGCGACGATTCTGCCGTCGTATCTGAAGGACGACTGGTTCCGCGACTGGGGCCAGCTTCAGCAGTTCACGCCCTACTACCGGGACGCCACGCCGGCACGACTTGATCTCGGTTCGGCCACCCGAAGCGGACTGTGGAGCCCGGCGCCGCTGCGCCATTAGCTTTGTCGCCTAACATCGACCCTCGTGCCACGCGACGAACCTGAGCGGACCGGGCTGTCCGCCATCGCCCGGCTCGTCGCCGTCGTCGCAGGCATCGCGGGAGTACTGCTCTGCGCGCTGGTCCCGCTGCTGCCGGTCAAGCAGACCACCGCCACCATCTCGTGGCCTCAGGCACCCGGCCCAAACGGAATGGTTTCCGACATCACCGCCCCGCTGGTATCCGGGGCTCCGCAGGCGCTCGACATCTCGATTCCCTGTCAGGCCATTGCCACGCTGCCCGCCGAGGGCGGTCTCGTGCTGTCCACGGTGCCTCGGGAAGCGAGCGAATCCACCAGGGGCGCCCTCTTCGTCCGCGCCACCGCCGACGTGGTGTTCGTCGCGTTCCGCGACACGGTGGCCGCCGCCGCCCCCCGCCCCGCGGTCGCCGCGGGCAACTGCAGCGCGCTGCACATCTGGGCCAACGTCGGCCAGGTGGGCGCCGACTTCGTCGGTATCCCCGGCGCCGCCGGGACACTCGCGCCAGAGAAAAAGCCTCAGGTCGCCGGGATCTTCACCGACCTCAAGGTGGCCGCCCAGCCGGGGTTGTCCGCGCGCATCGACGTCGACACCCGGTTCATCACCTCCCCGACGAAGCTGAAGCTGGCCGTGATGGTGCTCGGCGTCGTCTCGGTGCTGGCCTCGATAATGGCGCTCACGGTCCTGGACAGGACTTCAGGCAGACGACTGCCTCGCGCCTGGCGGCGCTTCTTCCGGGCCGGCCCCATCACCTGGATAGCCGATATCGGGGTGATCGGCACGCTGTTGCTGTGGCACGTCATCGGCGCCACGACGTCCGACGACGGCTACAACCTGACGATCGCGCGGGTGACCGCGGATGCCGGGTACTCGACCAACTACTACCGATTCTTCGGCGCCAGCGAAGCGCCGTTCGACTGGTATCAGAGCGTGCTCGCCCACCTCGCGTCGATCAGCACGGCCGGGGTGTGGATGCGGCTGCCCGCCACCGCGGCGGCGATCGCGACGTGGTTGATCATCAGCCGCTGCGTGCTGCCCCGGCTCGGCAGGCGCGTCGCGCTCAACCGGGTCGCCGTCCTGACCGCGGGCGCGGTGTACCTGGCCGCATGGCTGCCGTTCAACAACGGCCTGCGCCCGGAGCCGCTCATCGCATTCGGCACCATCGCCGCGTGGGTGCTGGTGGAGAACGCCATCGGCACGCGCAGGCTGTGGCCCGCGGCGGTGGCGATCGTCATCGCGGTGTTCAGCGTCACGACCGCCCCGCAGGGGCTCATCGCGCTGGCACCGATCCTGGTCGGCGCCAGGGCCATCGCACGCAACATCCGGGCCCGCCGACCCGCCGACGGCGTGCTGGCGCAGATCGCCCCGCTTGCGGCGTCGCTGTCTCTGATCTTCGTGGTCGTCTTCCGCGACCAGACGCTGGCCACCGTCGCCGAGTCGGCCCGCATCAAGTACGTCGTCGGCCCGACCATCGCCTGGTACCAGGAGTTCCTGCGCTACTACTTCCTGACCGTCGAGGACAGCGCCGACTCGTCACTGACCCGCCGGTTCGCCGTGCTGGTGATGTTGCTCTGCCTGTTCGGGATGATCGCCGTGCTGCTGCGTCGCGGAAACCTGCCCGGCGTCGCGTCGGGTCCGGTGTGGCGGCTGATCGGCACCACCGCGGTCGGGTTGCTGCTGCTGACCTTCACGCCGACGAAGTGGGCCGTGCAGTTCGGCGCGTTCGCCGGACTGGCGGGTGCGCTCGCAGCGGTTACGGCGTTCGTCTTCGCCCGCGTCGGCCTGCACACCCGCCGCAACCTCGCGGTGTACGTGACCGCGCTGCTGTTCATCTTGGCCTGGGCGACATCGGGTATCAACGCGTGGTTCTACGTCGGCAACTACGGCGTGCCGTGGTTCGACAAACAGCCGGTGATCGCGGGCGTGCCAGTCACATTCATCTTCCTGGCGCTGGCGATCATGACCGGCCTGCTGGCCGGCTGGCTGCACTTCCGGATGGACTACACCGGACACACCGAGGTCGCCAACACGCGTCGCAACCGGGTTCTCGCGTCCACACCGCTGCTCGTGGTGGCGGTCATCATGGTCGTGCTCGAGGTCGGGTCGATGGCCAAGGGCGCCGCAGAGCGCTATCCCGTCTACACCACCGCCAAGGCCAACGCCCAGGCGCTGGCGTCCGGGCTGAGCAGCACCAGCTGTGCGATGGCCGACGACGTGCTCGTGGAGCCGGACACCAATGCCGGTATGTTGCAACCGGTTCCGGGGCAACGCTTCGGAACCTACGGTCCGCTCGGTGGCGAGAACCCGGTCGGGTTCAACCCGAACGGGGTCAGCGACACGTTGGAGCCCGCCGAACCTGTCACCTCCAATCCGGGAACGGTGAACTCCGACGGCTCGCCCAACAAGCCGAACGTGGGCGTCGGCTACGCCGCGGGCACCAGCGGCGGGTACGGCCCCGAGGGCGTCAACGGGTCGCGGGTCTTCCTGCCCTTCGGCCTCGACCCGAAGCGCACGCCGGTGATGGGCAGCTACGACGAGAACACCGTCGCCGCCAAGGCCACCTCCTCCTGGTATCAGTTGCCGCCGCGGACGCCGGACCGTCCACTGGTGACCGTCGCCGCCGCAGGGGCGATCTGGTACTACGAGGAAGACAGGTCGTTCAACTACGGCCAGTCGCTCAAGCTGCAATGGGGTGTGCATCGACCCGACGGGTCGTATCAGGCGCTCGCCCAGGTTCAGCCGATCGACATCTTCATGCAAAAGGCTTGGCGCAACCTGCGTTTCCCGATGGCCTGGGCGCCGCCGGAGGCCAACGTCGTGCGCATCGTCGCCGACGACCCCAACCTGTCCACCGACCAGTGGTTCGCGTTCACCCCGCCGCGGGCGCCGGTGCTGGAGACCGCACAGCAGATGCTTGGCTCCGACACCCCGGTGCTGATGGACATCGCGACGGGCGCCAACTTCCCGTGCCAGCGCCCGTTCTCCGAACACCTCGGCGTGGCCCAACTTCCGGAGTACCGCATCCTGCCGAACCTCAAGCAGACCGTGGTGTCGTCGAACCAGTGGCAGTCGTCCGAAGACGGCGGCCCGCTGCTGTTCACCAAGGCACTGCTGCGCTCCGACAGCGTGCCGTCCTATCTGCGCGACGACTGGTACCGCGACTGGGGAGCCATCGAACGCTATTACCGATTGGTCCCGGAATCCGAAGCGCCCGACGCCGTCATCGACCAGGGTTCGATCACGGTGCGCGGCTGGACCCGTAACGGACCGATCAGGGCGCTGCCATGAGCGACAGCGTCAAGGTGACTCGGTGGGTCGCGACGATCGCGGGCCTGATCGGCTTCGTGCTGTCGGTCGCCACGCCGCTGCTGCCGGTGGTGCAGACCACCGCGACCCTGAACTGGCCGCAGAACGGTCAGCTCAATGACGTGACGGCACCGCTGATCACCCAGGTTCCGGTGTCGATGGACGTGACGGTGCCGTGCGAGGTGATCCGCTCGATGCCGCCGAACGGCGGCACGGTGCTCAGCACGGCGCCGAGAGGCGGCAAGGAGGCCGCGCTGGCCGCGCTGTTCGTCAGGGTCACGCCGCAACGAGTGGACATCACCGACCGCAACGTCGTCGTCGCGAGCGTGCAGAGGGCGCGGGTGGTCGCGCCCGACTGTCAGCGCATCGAGATCACGTCGACCGACGCGGGCACGTTCGCCACCTTCGTCGGGCTCACCGATCCCACCACGGGCAAGGAACAGCGCACCGGTTTCGACGACCCGAACCTGCGCCCGCAGATCGTCGGCGTGTTCAGCGATCTGGTCGGCCCCGCGCCGCCCGGGCTGTCGGTGTCAGCGACCATCGACACCCGGTTCTCCACCAAGCCAACGCCTTTGAAGCTGGCCGCGATGCTCGGTGCCATCGCGGCGACCATCATCGCGCTGATCGCGCTGTGGCGCCTCGACCGGCTGGACGGCAGGCGAATGCACAGCCTGGTCCCGCAGCGCTGGCGCACCTTCACCGCCGCCGACGTCGTGGTGGTGGGGACGTTCCTGCTGTGGCATGTGGCAGGCGCCAACTCCTCCGACGACGGCTACATCCTCGGCATGGCCCGCGTCGCCGACCACGCGGGCTACATGTCGAACTACTTCAGGTGGTTCGGCAGCCCGGAGGACCCGTTCGGCTGGTACTACAACCTGCTGGCGCTGATGACCCACGTCAGCGACGCGAGCATCTGGATGCGCCTGCCGGATCTGATCTCCGCACTGGTGTGCTGGCTGCTGCTTTCGCGAGAGGTGCTGCCGCGGTTGGGGCCCGCGGTCGCGTCGTCCAAGCCGGCGCTGTGGGCGGCGGGCCTGGTTCTGCTGGCGGCCTGGATGCCGTTCAACAACGGCCTGCGGCCCGAGGGGCAGATCGCCGTCGGCGCTCTGATCACCTATGTGCTGATCGAGCGGGCCATCATCTCCGGCCGGATGACACCGGCGGCGCTGGCGGTGATCGCCGCCGCGTTCACGCTCGGCATTCAGCCGACCGGGTTGATCGCGGTGGCGGCGCTGCTCGCCGGTGGCCGCCCGCTGCTGCGGATCCTGGTGCGCAGGCACCGCATCGTCGGCACGTGGCCGCTGGTTGCGCCGCTACTGGCCGCAGGCACCGTGGTGCTGACGGTGATATTCGCCGACCAGACGCTGGCAACGGTGTTGGAGGCGACCAGGATTCGCACCGATATCGGGCCGAGCCAGGCCTGGTACACCGAGAACCTGCGCTACTACTACCTGTTCCTGCCGACCGTGGACGGCTCGCTGTCGAGACGCTTCGGCTTCCTCATCACCGCGCTGAGCCTGTTCGCGACGATGTTCATCCTGTTGCGGCGCAAGCGCGTTCCCGGCGTCGCCCGCGGTCCGGCGTGGCGCCTGATGGGCATCATCTTCGGCACCATGTTCTTCCTGATGTTCACCCCGACCAAGTGGGTGCATCACTTCGGTCTGTTCGCCGCCGTCGGTGCGGCGATGGCGGCGTTGGCCACCGTGCTGGTTGGGCCGAAAGTGCTTCGCTGGTCCCGCAACCGGATGGCTGTCGTGTCGGCGGTGCTGTTCCTGCTTGCGCTGTGCTTCTCATCGACCAACGGCTGGTGGTACGTCTCGAGCTTCGGTGTTCCGTTCAACAACGCGATGCCGAAGATCGGCGGAATCACCATCAGCACAATCTTCTTCGCGATGTTCGCCGTCGCCGTCGTCTATACGGTCTGGCTGCACTTCGCGCCCCGCGACCGCGGTGAGGGCCGCGTAGCGCGTGCGCTGACCGCGGCGCCGATTCCCATCGCAGCGGGCTTCATGGTGGTGGTGTTCGTCGCCTCGATGCTCGTCGGCGTTGTGCGGCAGTACCCGACCTACTCGAACGCGTGGGCCAACCTGCGCGCGTTCACCGGCGGCTGCGGGCTGGCCGACGACGTCCTCGTCGAACCCGACACCAACGACGGCTTCATGGCGCCGTTGCCCGGCAACTACGGGCCGCTGGGCCCGCTTGGTGGCGACAAACCGGTCGGGTTCACACCCGACGGTGTCCCCGATCACATTGTCGCCGAAGCGATTCGGGTGACACTGCCGATGCCGGGTACCGACTACGACTGGGATGCGCCTGAGAAGCTCACCACCAAGGGCATCAACGGGTCGACGGTGCCGCTGCCCTACGGCCTCAACCCGGCGCAGGTTCCCGTCGCAGGCACGTACGCCGAGGGCGCGCAGCAGCAGAGCAAGCTGGCCTCGGCGTGGTATCAGCTGCCGCCGCCCGACGATGCCCACCCGCTGGTGGTGATCACCGCCGCGGGCACGATCGCAGGCAACAGCGTGCTCAATGGGCACACCGACGGCCAGCCGGTCGAGCTGGAGTACGCGCGACCCGGCCCCGACGGGGCACCGACGCCCGCCGGCCGGCTGGTGCCCGACGACATCGCTGTCGCACCGTCGTGGCGGAATCTGCGGTTCGCCCGCTCCATGATTCCCGCCGACGCCACCGCGGTGCGGGTGGTGGCCGAGGACCGGTCGCTGACCCCCGGCGACTGGATCGCCGTGACCCCGCCGCGGGTCCCGGAGCTTCGCTCGCTGCAGGAGTACGTCGGCTCGACCCAGCCGGTGCTGATGGACTGGGCGGTCGGACTGGCGTTCCCGTGCCAGCAGCCGATGCTGCACGCCAACGGCGTGACCGAGGTGCCGAAGTTCCGGATCACGCCGGACTACACGGCGAAGAAGCAGGACACCGACACCTGGCAGGACGGCCGCAACGGCGGGCTGCTCGGCATCTCCGATCTGCTGCTGCGTGCCCATGTGATGGCCACATACCTGTCCCGGGACTGGGGCCGCGACTGGGGATCGCTGCGCAAGTTCGACACCATCGTCGACGCGCAGCCCGCCGAGATCGAACTCGGAACCGCGACGCGCAGCGGCTTGTGGAAGCCCAACAAGATTCGCGTCGGCGCCTGAGACCGTAGGGTTCCCCCGTTTGGCTTGCAGCCAGCCGGTACCGCCGATACCGGCCCGCCGGGTGAGCGAACTGGTGCCAGCGTTGAAGACTATTGCCCCGCCACGGCGAAACACTGAGTCATGCACCGCATCCCGCTATTCCTGGCCGCCGCGTCTACTGCGCTGGCGATCACCACCGCGCCGATGGCTTCGGCGTCACCGGGTGAGCGGTCCTGTTCCGACACCGGGGCATCGACCAACTGTCACCGAGCAGGCCACGCGCAGTTCTACGCCGAACCCCAAGCCTTGCCGCGGGTCTTGCCGCCCAGCATGAATCCGCGCTGGAGTGGCCTGGGATACAGCGCACGGTTCCCGAAATACGGGTTCGACCCGAAGTGGCAGGCGTTCGGATATAACCCGAAATACAGCGGGTTTCAGCCTCGACCCTCGGTGCTACGGGATTACGAGCCCGCCGCCGCCGACATGGGCGGCGCCGCCACCAGCCAGACGCCGGGCAACGTGCAGATCACCACTCAGATAGGGCAGGCCGCTCAGCAGACCGACCCGCCGCACTACCCGTCGCTGGGCACCCCCAACGACGACGGCGGCGCGACCGTGTACCAGCGGCCGGGACACGCGCAGGTCACCGTTCAACCGGGGCCAGCGGCACAGAACGCCGCCCATCAGGCGACGTTCTTCCCGGTTGTCGGTCTGCCGACGACGTAGCATTGTCGCTCATACCGAAATGCTTTCCGTTTCAGCGAATTTGTCGCTCTGAGCCGGGCACTCGGGGGCAAGTCAGTGTCTGACGAAAGAGGCGGTTGGCGCATAGCCACCACCATCTGGACAGCCCATTATCAGACACGCGCTAGCCGACGATTGGCTTGAGTAGGCGCTCTCTAGATTTCTTGACTTATTCCAGAAAAGGGACAAGACTTTCGAACGTGCCTACGGCGGAAGACTTCCAGCAGCTGCTGCGCGTCGCCGCCCTACGCGTCACCCGTCCCCGGGTCGCGGTGTTGACCGCGGTGCACGAGCATCCGCATGCCGACACCGATTCGATCATCCGCGCCGTGCGGGCGGGTCTTCCCGATGTGTCCCATCAGGCCGTCTACGACTCGCTGAACACGCTGACGACGGCCGGGCTGGTGCGACGGATTCAGCCGACCGGCTCGGTGGCCCGTTACGAGTCGCGGGTCGGTGACAACCACCACCACGTCGTATGCCGGTCCTGCGGTGTCATCGCCGACGTGGACTGCGCCGTCGGCGAGGCGCCCTGTCTCGCCCCTTCCGACGACAACGGTTTCGTCGTCGACGAGGCCGAGGTCATCTACTGGGGCCTGTGCCCCGACTGCACGGCCGCACAAGTTTCCCGATCACAATCGTGATCACAGCCCGAAAAACCCACTCCCGGAAGGAATGTTGTGTCCGATAGCGAGAATCCGGCAATCGATTCGCCGACCCCGAAGGCGCACGCCCCACTGACGAATCAGGACTGGTGGCCCAACCAGGCCGACGTGTCGCAGCTGGCCGCGCACTCGTCGCGGTCCAACCCGTACGGCGAGGACTTCAGCTACGCCGAGGAGTTCAACAAGCTCGACCCCGAGGCCCTGAAGGCCGACGTGCTGTCGGTGATCACCACGTCGCAGGACTGGTGGCCCGCCGACTACGGCAGCTACGCAGGCTTGTTCATCCGCATGAGCTGGCACGCCGCGGGCACCTACCGCATCTTCGACGGCCGGGGCGGCGGCGGTCAGGGCATGCAGCGCTTCGCACCGCTGAACAGCTGGCCCGACAACGCCAACCTGGACAAGGCGCGTCGTCTGCTGTGGCCGGTCAAGCAGAAGTACGGCAACAAGATCTCATGGGCCGACCTGCTGGTGTTCGCGGGCAACGTGTCGCTCGAGTCGGCCGGCTTCAAGACGTTCGGCTTCGGCTTCGGCAGGCCTGACGTGTGGGAGCCGGAGGAAATCCTCTTCGGCGAAGAAGAGGAGTGGTTGGGCACCGACAAGCGGTATGCCGGCGCCGATGCCTCCGCGCGGCAGCTCGAGGAGCGCTATGGCGCCACCACTATGGGCCTGATCTACGTGAATCCGGAAGGCCCGGAAGGTAAACCGGATCCGCTGGCCGCTGCGATCGACATCCGCGAGACGTTCAGCCGGATGGCGATGAACGACGAGGAGACCGCGGCGCTGATCGTCGGTGGCCACACCCTCGGCAAGACCCACGGCGCAGGCCCGGACGATGGCATCGGACCCGAGCCCGAGGGTGCCCCCATCGAGCAGCAGGGGCTGGGCTGGAAGTGCCCGTTCGGTTCCGGCAAGGCCGGCGACGCGGTCACCAGTGGACTCGAGGTTGTCTGGACCGACACGCCGACCAAGTGGAGCAACGCCTACCTGGAGATCCTTTACGGCAATGAGTGGGAGCTGGTGAAGAGTCCGGCCGGTGCCTGGCAGTTCGAGGCGACGGCCGCCGAGGCGACCATTCCCGATCCGTTCGGCGGTCCGCCGCGCAAGCCAACGATGCTGGTGACCGACCTGTCGATGCGGCTCTCACCCATCTACGCCGACATCACCCGGCGCTGGCTCGACCATCCCGAGGAGCTCAACGAGGCCTTCGCGAAGGCTTGGTACAAGCTGCTGCACCGCGACATGGGTCCGATTCGCCGCTACCTCGGACCGTGGATCGCCGAGCCGCAGCTGTGGCAGGACCCGGTTCCCGCAGTCGAGGGCGAGTTGATCGACGAGGCCGACATCAAGGCGCTGAAGGCCAAGGCGCTCGACTCCGGGCTGTCGGTGCCCCAGTTGGTGAAGACCGCGTGGTCGTCTGCGGGCAGCTTCCGCAGCACCGACAAGCGCGGCGGCGCCAACGGTGCACGCATTCGCCTTGAGCCGCAGAAGAACTGGGAAGTCAACGAGCCCTCGGAGCTGGCGAAGGTGCTGCCTGCCCTCGAGAAGATCCAGCAGGACTTCAACGGCGGCGGCAAGAAGGTCTCGCTTGCCGACCTGATCGTTCTCGCGGGTTCCGCGGCGGTCGAGAAGGCGGCCAAGGACGCCGGCTTCGAGATCGACGTTCACTTCGCGCCTGGCCGAACCGACGCGACGCAGGAGAGCACCGACGTGGACGCGTTCGCGGTGCTCGAACCGCGGGCCGACGGCTTCCGCAACTACGTGCGTGCAGGCGAGAAGGCTCCGCTGGAGCAACTGCTGGTCGAGAAGGCCTACCTGCTCGACGTGACCGCTCCCGAGCTGACCGCCCTCGTCGGCGGGCTGCGGGCGCTCGGCGCCAACCACGGCGGCAGCAAGCACGGTGTGTTCACCGACAAGCCGGGCACGTTGACCAACGACTTCTTCGTCAACCTGCTCGACATGGGCACGGTGTGGAAGTCGGGGTCGTCGGAGAACGTCTACGAGGGCACCGACCGCGCGTCGGGCCAGCCCAAGTGGACCGCCACCGCCAATGACCTTGTGTTCGGCTCGAACTCGCAGCTGCGGGCGCTGGCCGAGCACTACGCCCAGGACGACAACAAGCAGAAGTTCGTCGAGGACTTCGTCGCCGCCTGGGTCAAGGTGATGAACAACGACCGCTTCGACCTGGAGAAGTAGCACCTTCAAGCGACACCCCCGCGAGTCCACCCGGCTCGCGGGGGAACGCGTCGCCGACTACTTGAGTTGGCGTTGCTTGTCGATCAGGGTGACCCGACGGTGCTCCACGATGAACCAGAGCGCTCCCGCGATCACTCCGAGTACCGCGACGAGCGCCGTCGAGGGCACCCACTCGTAGCGCCGGTACGCGGTGGCGGCCACCGTTGTGATCAACCCGAACGTCGCCACGGCGAACAGTATCAATCCCGGCCAGAAGAAGTTGTCCTTCATCACGATGCCGGCATGCGGTTGCGTGGTCCGGGAGTGGTCACTCGGGTCGTGATGCGTGTCGCCCATCACGTCTCCATCTGTCGTCGGATGGGTAAATGCTAGCTACTAAACAGGCGCGAGACCTCTGAATCGCAGGTTGTCAGCCCGAGCCGACGGGTTCGCCTGCCAAGACGTCGGGCAGTGAAATCGCCCCGATCGTGGTCACCAGCCACACCACGAGCGTGGTCGCCAGCCAGGAGGCAAAGCCGTCGATGGTGAGCCCGTTCGTCGATGCCGCCGCGAGAACCAACGCGAGAATCGTCACCGCTAGGCCGCTGGCTCCGAGGAGCAGCGACGCGTAGCCATGGGGCAACTTCAAAATCAGCAGAGACAGCACAGCTTGTGCTGCCGAGAACACCAGGACGGCGACGAGGAACCCCGACGCCGACATTGACACTCCGGGAACAACCCACGCGGCCAGCAGGAGTCCGATCGCGAACGACCCCAGAAGCACGACCGCGCGCACCAGGTCTTGCCTCATGGTTACCAGCGTAGGTGTCAGGCTGGCGGCTGGACAGTGCCACGACGAAGAACTACCGCCGCACGTAGACAACGCGGGTACCGAGCAGAAAGTCCTGCACGGAACGACGTTGCCGATCCACGGCAACCGACAGCAGTCCGACGGGAAACAGCACGCACGCGATGGCACGGACGGTTGCCACCATCGGAGGCACCCGCTCGGATCGGCGGCCGACGACGCGCAGTCCCATGGCCACCGCCCCGACGGTGCATCCGGACACCGCCCATGCGCCCGCGAGGTAGAGCGCAGACACGATGAGGACCGCTGCCGTCGAGAAGAGCGCGTCGAGGGCGGGAGGCCGAAACCCGGTCGGATTGAACAGAAGCCGGCCGAGCACCAGACCGAGATAGAGCAAACCGATGACAGCCCCGACGACCACAAGATCGATGACCGCCGCAACACCTCTACTGACAATACCCGCGGTCTCGCGGCCGTCGGGCTCCGTCATGTCTGGGTCGGTTGGCGACCGAGAAGCCGGTCGACGAAGCCGGACACCATGTCGTCGGCCCGCTCGCCCTGAGTTCGCACGTCGGACATCACGTTCTCGGTCACGGTCGATGTCGACTGCCGGATGATCGCCTGCAGGTCGACGCCGTCAATCACTTCGTCCGCGAGCCCGATCAGGTCGATGCGCTCACGAATCAGGTTGTTCAGGTCGAGTTCGTCGAGCACCAGCTCCACTACCTGGGCCGAGACGATCGCGATGAGTTCCCGCAAGGGCTCGATGCTCTGGTCGATCAGCTGCTCACCGCGACGGGCCAGGTCGGTTCGGCCGCGACGGAGCCAGGACCCGACCACGGGAAGCCGCTCCGACGCGAGGAAGATCTGTCCCGCAGCGCCCGCGGCGGTAGCCGCCGCACCGACGGCAGTGGTCACCGCAGGATGCTTGAACAGATCCGCGCCGTCGGCCACATCGGCATCGTAGTGGGTCAGATCGGCATCAGGCCGTGCTTGCGCTGCACCCGGCCGTGATGCTGCTTGTCGCGCAGCAGTCGTAGCGACTTGCGCAACAGCAACCGGGTCTCGTGAGGCTGGATCACCGCGTCGATGTAGCCGCGTTCCGCGGCGATCCACGGGGTGGCCATGTTGAGGTTGTAGCCCTCGATGAAGTCCTTGCGGATCTTCTGCACCTCAGGCGCTGTTGGATCCGGGAACCGCTTCACCAACAGCTGCGCGGCGCCCTCGGCACCGATCACCGCGATGCGCGCCGTGGGCCAGGCGAAGTTGAGGTCGGCCGAGAGTTGTTTGGAACCCATCACCGCATACCCGCCGCCGTAAGCTTTACGGACGATAACAGTCACCTTCGGCACATCGGCCTCGACGAGGGCATTGAAGAACCGGCCGCCGCGTTTGATGATGCCGTTCTTCTCCTGCTCGACACCCGGCATAGCGCCCGGGGTGTCGACCACGAAAACCAGTGGCAGGTTGTAGGAGTCGCAGAACCTGATGAAGCTGACCGCTTTGTCGGACGCCTCGTTGTCAACCGCGCCGGACATGTGCATCGGCTGGTTGGCGATCACCCCGACAGGGCGGCCGTCTACGCGGGCGAACGCGGTAATCATGGCGGGGCCGCGCTGATCGGCGATCTCGAAGACGTCGCCATCGTCGAAGATCCGCAGCAGGATCTCGTGCATGTCGTAGGCCGTGTTGTCCGCGTCCGGGACGATCGAATCGAGTTCCAGGTCGTGCGGGGTGATCTCCGGCTCGAGACCGGGGTTGACGGTTGGCGGGTCGTCAAAGATGTTGGCGGGCAGGAAACTCAGATAGTCGCGCACGTACTCGTAGGCCGCTTCCTCTGACTCGACCACCTTCTGAATATTGCCGCGCTGGGCCTGCACATCTGCGCCGCCGAGCTCGTCGAAGCTGACGTCCTCACCGGTGACATCCTTGATCACATCGGGACCGGTGATGAACATGTAGCCCTGATCGCGGACCGCCACCACCAGGTCGGTCTGGATCGGCGAATACACCGCTCCGCCTGCGCACTTGCCGAAGATCAGGGAGATCTCCGGGACGAAGCCACGCAGCATTTCATGGCGCCGACCCAGTTCGGCGTACCAGGCCAGCGATGTCACCGCGTCCTGGATGCGGGCCCCGGCGGAGTCGTTGATGCCGATGATCGGGCAGCCGACCATCGCCACCCACTCCATCAGCTTGGCGACCTTGCGGCCGAACATCTCGCCGACCGAGCCCTGGAACACCGTCTGGTCGTGGCTGAAGACACCCACGGGGCGGCCGCTGATGGTGCCGTGGCCGGTGACCACTCCGTCGCCGAAGAGCGCATTGGGATCGCCTGGCGTCTTGCACAGCGCACCGATCTCGAGAAAGCTACCCGGGTCGAGGAGCGAATGGATTCGTGCCCTCGCGCTCGGAAGGCCCTTCTTGTCCCGCCTGGCGACGGCCTTCTCACCACCGGGTTCCTTTGCCAGCTCCAGCTTTTCGCGAAGTTCGGACAGCAGTTCCGCAGTGGTTTTGTTGGTCACTCGGCTACTTCTCCTGATCCTTCTGGCTGCCCTCGATGCGGTTGATCGCTTCGCTCATGTGCGCGCCGACCTTTGCAATGTACGGCTCGTCGATCGCCTGGATGTGCTCGCCCCCGATCGGCACGACCTCCAGTTCGGAGACGTATTCGCCCCAGCCGCCGTCCGGCTTGCGGGTGGCGTAACGCGGCTCGAAGAAGATCGCGTCGTCGTGGTAGCGGTCGGCCATGTAGAGGGTGACGTGTCCGTCGTAGGGCCGGATCACCGCAGTGTCGATGACCCTGTTGTCCAGATACGACGTGCGCTGATGCTCGATGACGCCGCCCGGGATCTGCACACCGCTCGCCTTGACCGCGTCCAGGACGAAGCTCACCTGACCCTCGTCGTCGAGATCCTCGAGTTGCTCGTACGGGATCGCAGGTACCTGAACATTGAAGGTGCGCTCCGCGAACCGCGCGTAGCGGTCCCAGCGGGCCCGGATCTCATCCTTGGTCTGCGGCACCTCCTCTCCCGCACGCACCGCATCGATCAGCCCGACGAAGCGCACGTCGGCGCCCGCCTGCTTGAGCCCGATCGCACAGCCATATGCCAGCACGCCGCCGAGCGACCAGCCCGCCAGGATGAACGGGCCGTCGTGCATCTCGAGCAGCTTCGGCACATACTCCGCGGCGCGCTCCTCGACGGAGCCCTCGACCCGCTCGATGCCGTATACCGGGGTGTCGGCAGGCAGCCGCTTCAGCAGCGGTTCGTAGACCACCGTCGAACCACCGGCGGGGTGGAATACGAACACGGGGACGGCTTTCGACCCCTCCTTACGGCGCGCGCAGGACGCGAACGAAGCCGTCGAGCTCACCCGCTTCAAGGTGCTCGCGCACGATGGTCGCCAACGCCTCGATCGTCGGGGAGTTCTTCACATCCTCGACGGTGATGGTGCCTTCCGCGCGTTCCGTGAGCCGCGCCGCCATCTTCTCGGCGGTCTCGTCGTCGAGCTCGGGCAGCGCGTTGAAGATGCCGCCGGGCGACTTGCCGGTGACGATGGCCCACGTCGCGAACGTGACCCGCTCGGCCGCCTCGCGCGGCGGCACGTCGGCGCCGAGCGCCTCGGTGACGGCTTCCTGCGTCAGCACCTGGGCCGCGAGCGCGGCCGCGCTCGGCTGATCGGGGCCTGCCGGGTTGGTCGGCGGCGGCGGGATCGGCACGTCGGTTGCCGGTGCGGCCGTCGGCGTCTCGGTCGTGGGCGCGGCACCGGCTTCGGCCAGCTTCTCTTCGAGCTCAGCGACCGTGGTCGCTCCGCCCATCAGCTCGGCCTGAGCGGCCGCGATCTCCTCCGGTGTCTGGGTCTTCTGATGCTCAGCGAGCTCTTCCACCTCGTCGCGGTGCTCGATCGCGTACTCGATGAGCTTCTCGACGGCATACAGGTTTGCGTCGCGCACGGCGGTCAACTGAATCGGCGGGAGGTCGAAGTCGTACTCGACCCGGTTCTTGATCCGGACCGCCATCAGCGAGTCCAGACCCAGCTCGATCAGCGGCACCTCCCACGGAAGGTCCTCTGGCTCGTAGCCCATCGCGCCGCCGACGATCGCGCCGAGGCGCTGGCTGATCGTCTCACCCGTGTCCGGCGACCACTTCGCAAAGCCCGCACCGAGATTGATGCCTTGGGTGAGCGAGTCCTGCAGGATCTCGACGTCGTCCTCTTCGACGGCGGGAGCAGCCGAAACCTGCTCGGCCACAGTCGCTCCGGCGCCGACGGCGGTGGGGAGTGTCGATGCGGCACCCTGTCTGCTCACGATGGCGTCGTAGACCAGCGTGAAGGATTCGTCGATACGGGCGTGCACCTGCACGCTGGCGCCGCCCGGGTGGCGGGTCAGTGTCGTGACCAGTCGAGCGGTGTCGGCGGGCACCGCCCGTTGCTCCGACGCAGTCAGCTTGGCATCCGGAAGCACCCGTGTCGCAGCGGCTTTCACCAACGCCGCCAGGTCCGTCGCACCCCTCGGCGCGTACTCCCACACGTGGCGGCCGTCGGGCAACGCGACATGCCCGCCCGGGATCATCCCCGAGCTGTCGGCGGTGAAACGGGCATCAAGCCAGTGCGGCTTGCGGCGGAACCGGGTCGGCGGAATGTTCGCGTAGTCCAGCGCGCCTGCCAAGCCGCGAGACCTGCGTGGGAACAGGGTGCGGAAGTCCAGATCGTGGCCGTACACGAACAGCTGAGCCATCGCGGCCGTCATCGCGTCGACCTCGTCCTGCTTGCGCGCGAGCGTCGCGATCAACTGCGCATCGTGCAGTCCCGCCGTCGCCGTGGTCAGGCCGACCTGCATGAGCGCAACGGGATTCGGCGCCAACTCGAGGAACGTGGTGTGCCCGTTGTCGACGGCGTTGCGGATGCCGTGCGTGAAGAACACGCTGTGCCGCAGGCCCTTCTTCCAGTAGTCCACGTCGTGGATCGGCTCACCGCCGGGCCGGAGGTAGCTGCCCTCGTGCACGGTGGAGAAGTAGCCCGTGGTGAGCGGATGCGGTTCGATGCCCTGCAACTCGGCGGCCAACTCACCGAGCAGCGGGTCCATCTGCTGGGTGTGGCTGGCGCCCTTGGTCTCGAACTTGCGGGCGAACTTGCCCTCTTTCTCGGCCCGCTCGATGATCGCGTCGACCTGTTCCGGTGGTCCGCCGATCACCGTCTGCGTCGGCGCGGCATAGACGCACACCTCGAGATCGGGGTAGTCGGAGAACACCGTCTTGATCTCTTCTGCGGAGTACTCGACGAGCGCCATCAACCGGATGTACTCGCCGAACAGCATCGCCTCGCCCTCGCCCATCAGGTGCGAGCGCGAGCAGATGGTGCGGGTGGCGTCGGCCAGCGACAGACCGCCGGAGAAGTAGGCCGCAGCAGCCTCGCCCAGCGACTGACCAACAACGGCACCGGGTTTCGCCCCGTGCGCCTTGAGCAGCTCGCCGAGCGCGATCTGGATCGCGAAGATCGTGACCTGGGTGGTCTCGATGCCGTAGTCCTGCGAGTCGTCGAGGATCAGCTCGACGACGGAGTAGCCCAGCTCGTCCTGGACCAGCGCGTCGACCTTGTTGATCCACTCCGCGAACACCTCGTCGCGCAGGTAGAGGCTCTTGGCCATCTTGCGGTGCTGGGCGCCGAAGCCGGCGAGGACCCACACCGGCCCGTTCGTGACAGGACCGTCGGCGCTGTAGACGTTCGGGTTCTGCTTGCCGTCCGCGAGCGCGCGAAGGCCTTTGACCGCCTCGTCGTGGTCGCGCGCCATCACGACGGCCCGCGAGCGGCCGTGGTTGCGCCGCGACAGCGACCGGCCGATGGACTCCAGGGACGACGCGCGGCCCTCCGGGCTGTCGATCCAGTCGGCCAGCTCGGCTGCCGCCGTCCGCTTACGGGATGTCATGAACGCCGAAACAGCCAGCGGCACAACCGGTATGTGCGGCTCCTCGGCTGCCAGCTCCTCGCGGGCAACCTCGAGTAGCCGCTTGGCCTCGTCGGTCAGGCCGGGCATTTCCGGCTCGCGCTCGTCGGTGTCGTAGGCATGCTGGCCGAAGAAGTCCCCGGCGTCGTCATCGACGAACTCGCCGTACTCGTCCATCCGGACCCCGCCGACGAACACGGCGTCGGCGTCGGGAGCGGCGTGCTTCCCCTCGGAGACGTCTTCCGATTCTGGTTCTGGCTCAACCAGATCCGACGGCAGCACCTCACGCAGCACCAGGTGCGCGTTGGCGCCACCGAAGCCGAAGCCCGAGACGCCGGCGATGGCGTGTCCGCTGTAGCGCGGCCAGTCGGTGACTGTGTCGGCGACCTTCAAGTGCACGGCGTCGAAGTCGATGTAGGGGTTGGGGCCGGTGTAGTTGATGGACGGCGGCAGCTTGTTGTTGCGCAGCGCCAGCGTCATCTTGGACAGGCTGGCCGCGCCTGCCGCTGATTCCAGATGTCCCACATTGGATTTCACCGCGCCGAGCAGCGCCGGCTTGTCGACGGGCGCGCCCCCTGCCGACGACCCGGCCGAGCGCGTCGGCCTCGATCGGGTCACCGAGGATGGTTCCGGTGCCATGCGCCTCGATGTAGTCGACCTCGCGCGGGTTGATGCCCGCGTCCTTGTACGCCTTGCGCAGCACGTCGGCCTGCGCGTCGGGGTTCGGCGCCAGCATGCCGTTCGAGCGCCCGTCGTGGTTGACCGCGCTGCCTGCGATGACGGCGAGGATCTCGTCGCCGTCGCGCCGGGCGTCCGCGACGCGCTTGAACACCAGCACGCCACCGCCCTCGGAGCGCGCATAGCCGTCGGCGTCGGAGGAGAACGACTTGATCCGGCCATCGGGTGCCAGCACGCCGCCGACCTCGTTGAACCCGATCGTGACCAGCGGGGTGATCAGTGCGTTGACTCCGCCGACGACGGCGACGTCGGCCTCACCCGAACGCAGCGCCTGCACGCCCTGGTGCGCGGCGACCAGTGAGCTCGAGCACGCGGTGTCGACGGTCACCGACGGCCCGCGGAAGTCGAAGAAGTACGAAACCCGGTTGGCGATGATCGAACTGGAGTTGCCGGTGATGGCGTACGGGTGGGTGACGCTGGGATCCGACAACGCCAGGTTCTGATAGTCGGCGTTCGACGAGCCCATGAACACCGCGACCGCCTCGCCCCGCAGCGACGACGCCGGAATGCGCGCGTTCTCCAACGCTTCCCACGTCAGCTCGAGCGCCATCCGCTGCTGCGGGTCGATGTTGTCTGCCTCAAGCTTGGACAGCGCGAAGAACTCGGCGTCGAATCCCTTGATGTCGGAGAGATATCCGCCACGGACGTGCGCCTTGGCGACGCGCTCGGCAAGCCGCGGCTCGTCGAGGAACTCCTCCCAGCGACCCTCGGGCAGATCGGTGATCGCGTCGCGACCGTCGAGCAGCGCCTGCCACATCTCGTCGGGGGTGTTCATATCCCCCGGGAAACGGGTGGCCAGGCCGACGATGGCGATGTCGTCCTTTTCGACGTCGCGCGACCAGTCGAAGTCGTCTGCGGTGTCGTCAACCTCCGGCTCACCCTCGACGATGACGGTGGCCAGCGACTCGATGGTCGGATGGCGGAACGCGACGGTCGCCGTGAGTGTCACGCCGGTGAGGTCCTCGATGTCGCTCGCCATCGCCACCGCGTCGCGCGAGGACAGGCCGAGCTCGACCATCGCGGCGGAGTCGTCGATCGCGTCGGCGGACTGGCCGGTGGCATTGGCGATCCAGTTGCGGAGCCATTCGCGCATCTCCGCGACGGTCATATCGGTGCGTGCTGGCGTGGCGGGGCGCTCGGGTGCCAGCCTGAAGCCTCGTTTGATGTCGCCGCCGGTGCGGCTCCGTCGGCGGCTTCGGCGGAAGTGTTCTGCGAATCCGGTTCTATGTCAGTCATTTTCAGTGTCAGTCGCTATTCAGTCAGTCTCGTCGGGAAAGGCGTTGGCCACCTTCCCGCTGCGCAGGCTGCCGTCCAGGTAGGCGGCGCGGCAGGCGCGGCGGCCGATCTTGCCGCTGGAGGTACGCGGGATCGCACCTGCGGGCGTCAGCAGCACGTCGCGCACGGTGACGCCGTGCCGCACCGCGATCGCGGCGCGGATGGTGTCGGCGATCGGCGCCAGCTCCATCTTGTGCGCACCGGGGGCCCGCTCGCCGACGATGACCAGCTGCTCGGAGGTGTCGTCGGGGTCGCGCTTCAGGCCCGCGTGCGCGTTCTCGAACACCTCGTCGGGGAGCTGGTTGGCGGGCACGGAGAACGCCGCAACGAAGCCGGTGCGCAATGCCTTTGTGGACTCCTCCGCCGAATACTCGAGGTCCTGTGGGTAGTGGTTGCGGCCGTCGATGATGACGAGATCCTTGACGCGGCCGGTGATGTAGAGCTCGCCGTCGTGGTACGCGCCGTAGTCACCGGTGCGCACCCACAGTGCGTCGTCGGTCGCGCCCTCGGCGTGCGACGGATTGGTCCGCGACTTGAGGATGTTCTGGAAGGTCGCGACGGTCTCTTCTTTTTTGCCCCAGTAGCCGGTGCCCATGTTCTGGCCACTGATCCAGACCTCGCCGATCTGGCCGTCGGGTAGTTCGGTGGCGGTCTCGGCGTCCACGATGGTCGCCCACTCCGCGACGCCGACCTTGCCCGCGCCTGCCTGAGCCACCGCGCTGGGCGAATCCTCGGGCACCTCGACGAACGTGCCGGTGTTGAGGGCCGCACGGTCGACGTGCGTGATCTTCGGGAAATCGCCCATCGGCGTCGTCGACACGAACAGCGTCGCCTCGGCCAGGCCGTACGACGGTTTGATCGCCTGCGGCTGGAACCCGTACGGGCCGAACGCCTCGTTGAACCTGCGCACGGTGGCGGCCGAAATGGGCTCGCTGCCGTTGAGGATGCACTTCACGACGCTCAGGTCGAGCTCCGGTTCGCCCTCCTTGGGCAGTCCCCGTGCCGCGGCGTGGTCGAACGCGAAGTTCGGCGCGACGGAGATCACGCCACCGGTGTCATCGGGCTTGCGGGCCATCGCGCGGATCCAGCGGTGTGGCCTGCGGACGAATGCAGCGGGCGTCATGAACTCCACGTAGTGACCGATCATCGGCGAGATCATCGCGGTGATCAGGCCCATGTCGTGGAAGAACGGCAGCCAGGAGACCCCGCGGTCGCCCTCCTCGCCCTGCAGCGCCTCGATCACCTGCACCACGTTGGTGGCGAGGTTCAGGTGGGTGATCTGAACGCCAGTCGGGATTCGGGTGGAGCCCGAGGTGTACTGCAGATAGGCGATCGTGTCGTGTTCGACGTCGACCGGCTCCCACGTGGCGCCGACCTCGTCGGGGACGGCGTCGACGGCGATAACGCGGGGGCGTTCCTTGGCGGGCCTGCTGCGGAAGAACTTTCGGACGCCCTCGGCGGCCTCGGTGGTGGTGAGGATGGCCGACGGGTGGCAGTCGTCGACGACGGCATGCAGTCGGCCGACGTGGCCCGGCTCGCTCGGGTCGAACAGCGGCACCGCGATGCGGCCAGAATAAAGAGTGCCGAAGAACGCGATGAGGTACTCGAGGTTCTGCGGGCAGAGGATCGCAACGCGGTCACCCGGCTCGGTCACCTGCTGCAGCCGGGCGCCGACCGCGCGGTTACGCACGCCGAAGTCGGCCCAGTTCAAATCCTTTGCGACGCCGTCACGCTCGGTGGAGAAGTCCAGGAACCGGTAGGCGAGTTTGTCTCCACGCACCTTGGTCCACCGTTCGACGTGAAGGACCAGGCTGCCGCTGTCGGGAAACCTGATTTGTCCGTCCTTGACGAACGGGTTATGGAACCCCATCGCACTCTCCTGTCGAAACCACACTCATCGCGCCGCACGTCTCGCGGGGACCGCCTGGCGTCTTGCAGGACTCCGTTGTCCGCGCGGACCCGAAGGCCCCGCAAGATGTTACCGAGGCGTCGGCTTCCGCTGCCGGGCCACGAGTCAGCGGTCCGCTAGCACCCGCCACTACGCCTGTGACCAGGCCTTTCCGCCCAGCTTTCAGTCCTTAGTCTTAGTTATTTCTTAATGTTAGGCGACGGCCTGTCGCAGGCCAAATCTGTCTCGGTCACGTGTCAGCCATGTTTTGGATGCGGAGCGTTATCGACGACCTTCTGCGCCCAATCCAGGGTCCACGCCGTGGCGGGCTTGGCCGTCCAGATTCCAGAACTGCGTGCGTGGCGTACATGGCGTGCACCGGCTGACCGGCGCCGCCGGCGAGGACCTCCAACGTCCTCGGCAGGTTGGCGATCGAGAACGCCTCTTCCGGCGCCGAGCAGATCAGGTCACCCGTCGCGCAGATCTCGTTGGTGCGGTCGTTGAGCACGCCGAAGCCGCCAGGTCGCGGACCAGTCATCGTCAGCCCCATCGACGACAGCATCGGCACCTCGTTCAGGGTGATCTCGGCGCCCTGGCCGGGCGGGTTCGGCCCGATGTCCAGGCCGACGCCGGTCTGCCTGCGACCGTCGGCGATCAACGTCACACCGAGCACCAGGTCCGCGTCGACCGGACCGCGGCCGTTGCCGATATCGCTGGCCATGTCGCCCGCGATCACCGCGCCCTGCGAGAAGCCGACGAGCACGTAGCTGGTCAGCGGGCAGCGGTTGTTCATATCCGTCATCGCCTTCACCGCGTTGCGGGTGCCCTCGGCACGGCTGTCGTTGTAGTTCATCTGACCGTCGGCAGACAGCGGATTATGGAACTGCGCCGTGTAGGGAACGGTGTAGATCTCCATCCGGTCGGTGCCGAACTGCTCCCGGATCGGGTTGGTCACGTTCAACAGCAACGCGATCGGGAACTGCGTCGGGTTGAACGGGTCGAGTTGCGGCGACGACTCCCAGGTACCGGGAATCGACACCAGCTGCACGTCGGGACAACTGGCGTCCTGGAATTCGGGGCGAGGCTTTCCGGTCGGCGGCACAGCAGTCGGCGGCACCGCCGTCGGCGGGACGGCGGCCTGCGACTTGTCCGGCTGGCGACTCATGACCCACACCGTGACGCAGATCAGTGCCACGACGAGCGCCATCGCCCCCGCTGCGATGAGCGCGAGTATGCGGTGGCGCTTGCGCCGACTCTTGGTGGCCATGTTCCCCTCAGCTAGCAGAGACGTTCGGTAGCGATCCGAATGTAGTCGGCGGTCAGGGCGTCCACCTGGGACGGCGGCGGCGCCACCGCATTGAGTTGGGTGTTGCGCACATCGCCGCGCACCAACGGGGTCACATAGTCGCGGACGGCTGCCTCGGATTGCTTGGCGGCACGCGCCTGGCACACATACGACCCGATGCTCAGCGCCAGCAGATCCGTCGACGGCCGAACGCCTGCGGCCTTCAGCGCGTCCAGATACGCCCGCTGCTGCGCGGTCACCGTCAGCGTGTTGGGCTGCGCACCCGCGGCGGGAGTCGGCGGCCCGCTGCCCTTCGCTTCGGCGCGGGACTGCATCGTCGGCGGCGGCTGCACCGACATGGTCGGCAGCATGCCGTCACCGGAGGTGCAACCCGTCAAGGGGGCGACCAGGGACGTCGCTACGGCGACGCCGACCGACCACCTCGGCCAACGCCGAACCGTGTGCTGCACTCCTCCAAGGTACCGGCGCTACGAAGTCACTTGATCGTGGTGACGAGTTCGCCGGACATCGCGGCCAGCTGCGGGCCCCAAGTGCCCCAGTCGTGCTCGCCGCTCGGCGGGGAAGTCGAAGTGCCCGTTGTGGCCGCCGACGGTGCGGTAGTGCTGATAGAACGTCCGGTTGCTGCCCTGTGCCTGGTCGCAGTAGCCGATCATCGCCGGCGGGATCGCTGCACCCGAGAGTCGTGCGGGCTGAACACCCACAGCCGGGTGTTGTTGTCAGCCAGCAGCTGAATGTGCACATCGGGGTCGTGCCACTTCCACCGGCCCAGCTGTGGCAAACCCCACATGTTGCGGATGTCCACACCGCCGAACTGGGCGAGCCCGGCGGTGATGGCGCCGTTCATGTAGGTGTTCGACGGCGTCAGGAAGCCCGACAGCGAGCCGGCGTAGCGGTACCGGTCGGGGTGGAACGCCGCCATCGTCAACGCCGCTGTGCCGCCCTGCGCGGCGCCGACGATGCCGTGCCCGCTGGGCGCGAGGCCCTTGTTGGCGGCCAGCCAGTTGGGCAGCTCGTCGGCGAGGAAGGTCTCCCACTGCTTGCTGCCGTCCTGCTCCCAGTTGGTGTACATGCTCCAAGCGCCGCCGGCCGGGGCGGCCACCGAGATGCCCTTGCCGGCCAGCGTGTTGAAGGCGCCGGCACCAACCCAGTTGCTGACATCCGGTCCTGCGTTGAACGCGTCGAGCAGGACGACCGCGTGGGGGCCACCGCCCTGGAAGGCGACGGGGATGTCGCGCCCCATGGCCGCCGACGGCACCATCAGCATCTCGACACCGTCGGCCCTGGCGATCGGCGCGACCGCCGACCACAGGCCCGCAGCAAGCAACACCGACAAGACCGCTCGAATCATCCCGCGCATCTACCCACCCTCACCTTCAGCTGTCCTCGCGCAATGCAGTGAACCACATCACCACGCCGTCGGGAAACGACTGACGGCGGCGACCCCGAAGGATCACCGCCGTCAGACGAACATATCTGTTACCGGAGTGCTTAGCCGCCCGTCGTGGCCGAAGCCGTGTCGGTGGTCGCCGCCGTCGCCGCCGCCTGCTCAGGCGTCGGATTGGACGGCTGCGGGGTCGCACCGAGCACCCGCTGGATGTCGGGCTTCATCTGCTGCAGCTGCGCGCCCCAGTACTCCCAGCTGTGAGTACCGGCGGACGGGAAGTTGAACACACCGTTCTTACCGCCCGCGGCGATGTACTGCTCCTGGAACGTCTTGTTCGTCCGCAGGGTGAAGCCCTCGAGGAACTTCGCGTTGAAGTTGTCGCCCGCGATCTCACCGTTGACGTCGCCGGGCTTGCCGTTACCGCAGTACACCCAGACGCGGGTGCCGTTGGCGACCAGCGTGCCGATGTTGACCATCGGGTCGTTGCGCTTCCACGCCGGGTCGCTGGACGGGCCCCACATGTCCTTCGACTTGTAGCCGCCCGCGTCCCCCATCGACGTGTTGACCAGCATCGGCCACCAGCCCTCGGAGAGGTTCAGGAAGCCGGACAGCGACGCCGCGTACTGGAACTGCTGCGGGTAGTAGATCGACAGCGTCAGCGCGGCCGAGCCGGCCATCGACAGGCCCACCGCCGCGGTGCGGTTCGGGTTCACGGCCTTGTTGGCTGCCAGATATGCAGGCAGCTCCGAGGTCAGGAAGGTCTCCCACTTGTAGGTGGAGCAACCCGCCTTGCCACAGGCAGGCGAGTACCAGTCGCTGTAGAAGCTGGACTGGCCGCCGACCGGCATGACCACGGAGAGGCCGGAGTCGACGTACCACTCGAACGCCGGCGTGTTGATGTCCCAACCGTTGAAGTCGTCCTGCGCGCGAAGACCGTCGAGCAGATAGACACCAGGCGCATTGGGGCCACCGTTTTGGAACTGGATCTTGATGTCACGTCCCATTCCCGCGGACGGAACCATCAGATACTCGACCGGCAGACCCGGCCGTGAGAAAGCCCCCGCAGTCGCCGAGCCTCCGACAGCGCTGACCAGGCCGGGCAGCACGGCGGCTGCGACAGCCGCGACCGTGAGCCGGCGCGCCCAGGCGCCGCGCATCTTCCCAACGAACTTCATGCTTCATCTATCCCATCTGTCGTATGCCGCACCCGAGATTCGAGACCCACTCGTGACGGATGCCCGTGTAGTCAACCACACCTCGGTGTGATATCTCTTCTCAGCCGCTGTCCTCCCTGGTCGCCGCCCTCAGCCGTGGATTGTGGTGACCAGGTCTGATTTGAGGGCAGCCAACTGCGCAGCCCAGTACGGCCAGGCGTGGTTGCCCGCCGCCGGAAACTGGAACGTCGCGTTGCTCCCACCTGCCTTTATGTAGGCGGCTTGGAAGTCCTTGTTGCTCTTGATGGCGATCCCCTCCAGGCCGTCGGCGTTGAGCGCCTGGCTGGGGTCGGCGCCTGCGCCGAGGTCAGTAGCGCCGCAGTAGATCCACAGCCGGGTGCCGTTGGCCACGATGCGGGAAACCTGCCGCAGCGGGTCATTGCGCTTCCATGACGGATCCCACGGCGGGCCCCACATGTTGTCGACGTTGTAGCCGCCCGCGTCGAGCATCGCGACGCGAATCGCCTGCGACATGAATCACGGCCGACGGGTTCAGGAAGCCCGAAAGGGAAGCGGCGTACGTGAACTGTGCGGGGTGGTAGGCCGACAGGATCAGCGCCGCGCCGCCCGACATCGACAAACCGACGACACCGTTACCCGTCGGGGAGACCTGCTTGTTGGTCGACAGCCACGCGGGCAGCTCCTGGGTGAGGAATGTCTCCCACTTATATGTATAGGTCTGGTTGTTGAAGCTCGACGGTGAATACCAGTCGGTGTAGAAGCTGGACTGCCCGCCGACGGGCATCACGACCGAGATGCCGGAGTCGTTGAACCACTCGAACGCCGGGGTGTTGATGTCCCAGCCGCTGTAGTCGTCCTGGGCGCGCAGCCCGTCGAGGAGATACACCGATTTCGCGCTCGAGCCGGCCTGGAACTCGACGCGAATGCTGCGGCCCATCGCCGACGAGTACACGTCGAGGTACTCCACCGGCAGGCCTTCCCGGGAGAATGCCTGCGCAGTCGGGGGCCCCATCACCGCGGTCAGTCCCGACAGCGTCAGCATCGCGGCAAGCGCGACGAGAATGCGGCGCATCTGGTGGTCTGACCGTCCGTTCATGGTTCATCGCCGCACAAGGTCGGCGGTTGTCGACTGGTTATCGCCCCGACTGGGCGCCGCGTTACCAAAGCAGAAGACGCAGCCGGCTCACAAATCGCTGAGGTCAGGGACCCGTTGCCGGCAATCCGGTGTACGCCGGAACCGACGGCGGCGGGATCTCAAGACCGCACCGGATGAGTTCGTACATCGGCACCCGATCGATCCGGTAGGAGGTGAACTCGAACGCGTGCAAAACATTTGACAGGAACCGCCGCGGACCGAGCGGGTCACGGATCGACGTCAGCATGGATTCGGTGGCGGGGCAGTCCAGCGCCGCCTCTGCTTGCGCGACCCAGTCCCGGTCGATGTACGGCGGAATGTAGGGCGGGGTCTTCAGGAACGGTCCCTCCGCGACGGCCCAGTCGGGGAAGAGGTTCTTGTCGTGGCCGATCCGGCCGTCTTCCAGGCGCGCGGTGTGGGCGGCCAGCGGATTGGCCAGGCCGATCTGGTCGATCACCCGAACGTCGAGGCCGACGTTCATGCCGAGCATCCCGAGGTTGGTGAAAAACACTGTGTGCGGGCCGATGTAGGCCTTCCGGATGTCTGGCGGCATGTCCGGCGGCGGGGGTTTCGCGGGCACGACATCCCACACGTCGTAGTTGCCCGACGGCAGCAGCAGCGCCCCGTCCGGCGTGTTGTCGAGCGCGGTCAGCACGGCCCGCATCCGCGGGTAGTCCAGATAGTCCGCGGCGGTCAGTGGGTGTGGGTGGCCGGTGGCCTGGGAGTAGAACCGTCGTTCGTCGACGATGCCCGTGTAGGTGACGCGGGTGGCGTCCGGACCCATCCCCGGCGCATTGGCCGCCCACAGCGACCAGCCGACGACGGCGACCCACAGCACCGAGGTGATGCCCGCGAGCTGGTATCCGATACCGCGGCTGAACTTTTCGCCGTCCGGCAGCAGCACCGGAATCACCGCGACGGGCGCGAGCAGGCAGAACATCGGCGTGAGCAGCACCCTGCCGTGCATGAAGTCGCCGCCCTGCCGGATCCAGTAGAAGGCCTGCAGCAGACCGCTGAAGACGATGAACATCACCACTGCGGGCGGGCTCTGCACCATGCGCGCCAGCCTGCTGTAGCCGTACGGCGCGGCCCGCCGGATCCACCACGGGCGACTCCTGGTGATCAGCAGGATGAGCGCCAGCGCCGCCAGCAGCAGCGCGGGCAGCCACAGCAGGTAGGGCTCGTCGAAGTTGGCGAGATACACCCAGCCCTGCGCCCACTTGTCACCTGTGGCGTCCTTGGCCAAAGCCGTTTGGGGAAACAGCAATCCGTAGTACCCCATCCGGAAGATCTGATAGGCGACCGGAAGCAGGCCGCCCGCGACGACGATCACCGTCCGGCGTCGCCACCCGCGCGCGGCGACCAGCATCATGACCAGAGCCAGCCCACCGATGAGGGCGAGTTCAGGGCGGACGAGTACGGACAGGCCGGCCAGGAAGGCCAGCGCCGCATCGAAGAGCCAGCTGACCGCATTGCGCTGCGATGGGTCCTGATCGCCGCGCAACGCCTGCGACCAGCAGACCATCATCCACCAGAGCAGGCCGAGATAGGCCAGCACCAAACCGTTTTCGAGGCCCGAGGTGGCGAAGTCGCGTGCCGGCGGCACGGCGATGTAGACCAGCACGCCCGCGGGCAGCAGCAGTGCCCGACGGCCCAGCAGGCTGGGCGCGTAAAGCCGTCCGCTGCCGAGCATCAGGAAGACGACGCCTGCGACGCTGAGCACCAGGGCCAGCCACAGGGTCACGTATTCGAGCTGAGCCGGACCGCCGACCACACCGCCGAGGTAGTTCAGATAGGTCCACAGGGTAGAGGTGTTCGATTCGACGCGCTCACCTTTGTTGAACACCGGGCCGTTGCCCGCCAACAGGTTTCGCACGGTACGCAACACGATCAGGCCGTCGTCGGCGATCCAGCGCCGCTGCCACGCCCCATAGCTGAACAACGCGGCGGCAACGAACACACTCAGCCACAGGCTGATGCGCGTCGTGATGTCGTAGGGAAACGCCGGCCCGCGTGCCAGCCAACTGCGTGCGCCCTCAGCCGAGGAGAACAGCGGCACCGATGGTTCCGATCCACGCGACCGCCAGCAGCTGAAGCACCCGGTCCTTCAATGCGATGTCCTCCGGTTCGCCGGCCAAACCGCCGTCGACGTCGACGGCGTAGCGCAGGATCGCGATCGTGAACGGGATCATGGTGATCGCGTACCAGGACGCGTTGGCACCGTCACGCTCGAAGGCCCACAGCCCGTAGCAGACCACCATCGCGGTGGCCGACAACGTCCAGACGAACCGAAGGTAGGTCGACGTGTAGCTCTCCAACGACTTGCGGAACTTCGCCCCGGTCTTCTCTGTGAGCTGCAGTTCGGCGTAGCGCTTACCCGCCACCATGAACAGCGAGCCGAAGGTCATCACCAGCAGGAACCATTGCGACAGCGGGATATTCGCCGCCACACCGCCTGCGATCGCCCGAATCAGGTACGCCGAGGAGACGATGCAGATATCGAGCACCGCCTGATGCTTGAGGCCGAAGCAGTAGGCCAACTGCATGGCGATGTAGACGCCGATCACGCACGGCCAGGTTGGGCGTCGCGAGGAACGACACCGCCAACGCGGCCGCGGCGAGCACGACCGCCGTGCAGTACGCCAGCCACGCCGGGACGACGCCTGCCGCGATGGGCCGGAACCGCTTGGTCGGATGCGCGCGGTCGGCCTCGACGTCGCGGGCGTCGTTGACCAGGTAGATGGACGACGCGGCGAGCGAGAACGCCACGAACGCGATGGAGACCTTGACCGCGACGTCGCGCCAGTCGTAGTTCACGTCGCTACCGAGTGCGGCGACCGGTGCGATGAGCACGAGCAGGTTCTTCACCCACTGGCGCGGCCTGGCCGCCTGGATCAGGCCGGTGACGACATTGCTGGGTGGGCCCTTTACCGGTGCCGGTTCATCACTGTCATCACTGTGCTTCGCCGCCCTGGATGCACTGCTTTCACTTGAGATGCTCATGAGTCTCCTTCGGCCCGGTCGGTGACGAGCTCGACCGCCTTCGCGACGGCCGCGCCGACCGCAACGCCGGTGATCACGTCACTGGGATAGTGCACGCCGAGAACCAACCGGGACAGCGCCATCGGCGGCACGAGCAGCGCAGGCAGCGGCAGTCCCGTCACGCGGGCCAACAGTATCGACGCCGCGGTCGTCGAGGTGGCATGTGCGGACGGAAAGCTCAGCCTGCTCGGTGTGCCGACGTTGACGACAACGCTCGGGTGATGCGGGCGTTCCCGTCGCACCACCCGCTTGATGACGACGGCGGCGGCGTGTGCGGCGAACGCCCCGAACCCGGCGGCCAGCCAGGCCCGTCGCTTCCGCGGCTGCAGCAATGCGCCGAGAGCCGAGACGGCCAGCCATCCGATGCTGTGCTCGCCGAAATGCGAGAGGGCGCGCGCGCCCGCGAGCACGCCTGGCCGGTCGGCGAGCGCCGACTGCACGGCCACCAACGCGGCTTCCTCGCCGCGCAGAGTCTCACCCATCTGCGGGGGCTTCTAGAAAAACGGCCTCCCACTGCTGGACGCCGGACAGCATCGGGAGCGCGGCACGGTACGCCTTGCGCATGTCGTCGAAGCGACGAACCAGCTTGCGCTGGCGCCGAAGCGACGCCCGCAGAAGCGCGAACATCTTGGCCCGGTCGCGCTGGCGGTACACCACGCCGCGGCTGTCGGCGGTGGTGACGGTCACCCCGTCGACGGTGCACAGCAAGAACCAGCGCGAGTCCTGGGTGGGCACGTTCAACTGCGGCCGCTCGTGGTGCGCGGAGTCCGCCTTGGTGAAGTTGTGCAGCACCCCGCGGATCAACCGAACCGCCTTGCCCGGCGCCGTTTTCGGCTCCCCGACGCGGCCGACCATCCCCGACGGCGGCGGCAGTTGGGTGGCCGACGGCAGAATCACCGCGTCCGGGTATTCCCGGCGAAGTCGGTGCACCTCGGGAAGCGCCGACTCCAGGATGGAGAAGATGTGCTCAGGTCCGGCGAGGAAGTCGTCCATCGCCTTGTTCTGAATGGCGACTGTCGAATACTCAAGGCACAAAAGGTGTTTCAGCGTCGCCTTCAGATGGCTACGAACCAGGCCACGCACGTCGCCGTCCCAGTGCAGCGCCGCGACCACCAACCGGTTGCGCAGGTGGAAGTAGGCCTGCCAGTCGATGGCGTCGTCCTTGTCGCTCCAGGCCATGTGCCAGATCGCCGTGCCCGGCAGGGTGACCGTCGGGTAGCCGTGCTCGGCGGCGCGCAACCCGTAGTCGGCGTCGTCCCACTTGATGAACAGCGGCAACGGCTGACCCAGCTCGTCGGCGACCGCACGCGGGATCATGCACATCCACCAGCCGTTGTAGTCGACGTCGATGCGGCGGTGCAGCAGCTTGGAGTCGGAGTACCGGTCGTTCAGCGGATATCGCGCGAAGTCGTGGTCGTAGCGGGTATGTGGCGCGTTGGTCCACATGAAGTCACCGCGGCCGACCACCTCGCCCATCACGTGCAGGTGTGCCGGATCCTGAAGGTTGAGCATCTGGCCACCGACGAGCATCGGCGTCTTGGCGAACCTGCTCATCGCCAACGCCCGCAGGATCGAGTCCGGCTCGACGCGGATGTCGTCGTCCATGAACAGGATCTGTTGACAGTCGGTGTTCTTCAGCGCCTCGTACATGACCCGGCTGTAGCCGCCCGAACCACCGAGGTTGGGTTGGTCGTGTATCGACAGCCGATTCCCCAGCGGCGCGGCGGCTGCGGCGAACTCCGGGTGGTCGCGAAGCTTGTCGCGGCCCTGGTCCGGCACGATGACCGCACCGATCACCTTGTCCACCAACGGGTCTGATGTCAGCGCCCGCAGGGTGTTGACGCAGTCGTCGGGGCGGTTGAACGTCGGCATGCCCACCGCGATGTTCGCCGTGCCCGGTGCGGGCTGCGGTGCATACCAGCCGGCGTCGTGCAGGGTGACCGGGCTGTCGCTGGTGATGTCGAACCAGATCCAGCCGCCGTCCTCGAAGGGCTCGAGCCCGATCTCGAACTCGACCGCCGCGGGCTCGTCACCGTCATGGTGAAACGGCCTGCCCTCCACGAAGATCCGGGCACCGGTGGCCTTGCTCCGGTACACGTCGACCCGGCCCGTCCCGGTCAGCTCCGCGCGCAGCACCACCGACTGCAGGATCGACCAGCGCCGCCAGTAGCTCGCCGGAAACGCGTTGAAGTACGTCGAGAACGACACCTCCGATTCGGCGCCGATCTGCAGCGTGGTCCTGGTCGCGGAGTGGGCGCGGCGGGCGTTGGTGTTCGACTCTTCGATGTAGAGCTTGCGGACGTCGAGTGGTTCGCCCGGGCGCGGCAGGATGATTCGGGCAAGCAGGCTGACCGCACTCATGACTCCACATCGCTTTCGTGAAGCGGTTCACCGTCACGCAGGTGCGGGGCGAGGATGTTGTCGTACATGTTCAGCGCGCTGGCGATCGCCATGTGCATGTCGAGGTACTGATAGGTGCCCAGCCTGCCGCCGAACAACACGCCGGCACCGGTGGTTTCGGCCTTGGCCCTGGCCCGGTAGGCGGCGAGCAGCGCGCGATCGCTTTCGGTATTGATCGGGTAGTAGGGCTCGTCTTCGTCATCGGCGAATCGCGAGTACTCCCGCATGATCACGGTTTTGTCGGTTGGGTAGTCCCGTTCCGGGTGGAAGTGCCGGAACTCGTGAATTCGCGTGTAGGCCACGTCCAAGTCGTTGTAGTTCATCACCGGGGTGCCCTGGAAGTCGCCGGTGGGCAGCACTTCGACCTCGAAATCCAGTGTGCGCCAGCCGAGTCGACCCTCGGCGTAGTCGAAGTAACGGTCCAGCGGTCCGGTGTAGACCACCGGAGCATCGGGGCTCTCGGCGCGAAGCGCATCGCGCACGTCGAACCAGTCGGTATCCAGCCGCACCTCGATGCGGTCGTCGGCGGCCATGTTCTTCAGCCACGCGGTGTACCCGTCGACTGGCAGACCCTCGTAGGTGTCGTTGAAGTAGCGGTTGTTGAAGTTGTAGCGCACCGGCAGCCGGGCGATGTTGGCGGCGGGCAGCTTCTTGGGGTCGGTCTGCCACTGCTTGGCCGTATAACCCTTGACGAACGCCTCGTAGAGCGGGCGGCCGATCAGCGAGATCGCCTTCTCCTCGAGGTTCTGCGCGTCGGCGGTGTCGATCTCGGCGGACTGCTCCTTGATCAGCTGGCGCGCCGCGTCGGGCGTGAAGTACTTGCCGAAGAACTGCGCCACCAGGCCAAGGCCCATCGGGAACTGGTAGGCCTGCCCGTTGTGCATGGCGAAGACGCGGTGTTGGTAGTCGGTGAACTCGGTGAACTGCCGCACGTAGTCCCACACCCTTTTATTGGAGGTGTGAAACAGGTGCGCGCCGTAGCGGTGCACCTCGATGCCGGTCTGCGGCTCCGGTTCGGAGTAGGCGTTGCCGCCGATATGCGGGCGCCGGTCCAGCACCAGGACTCGCTTGTCCAGCTGGGTCGCCACGCGCTCGGCAATCGTCAGACCGAAGAAACCGGAACCGACGACAAAGAGGTCAAAACGAGCGGTCATCGGCAGCCAGGGTATCTGACCAGGCTCCGCCCACCCGAATCAAATACGGGCTCAAGGTCGCGATTCGCTCACAATTGCATCTCGTCACTCTAGAAACACCAGTCACATCCGTACCATCGTTCACGTACCCCACAGCAACACGTAGTCCACATATTGAGGAGACTTCCCGTGCCAAACCGACGTCGACGCAGGCTCTCGACAGCCACCAGCGCAGTCGCCGCCCTGGCCGTCGTGAGTCCATTGGCAATTTCCGCCATTTCCGACATGGCCGAGCCCGCGCCACAACCCCGCGAGTTCCGCTCGGCCGCGATGATCACCGACCTGCCCAACGAGCTTATGTCGGCACTTTCGCAAGGGTTGTCGCAGTTCGGTATCAACCTGCCTGCCATGCCAAGCACACTGACCGGCGCGGACGCGGGTATGCCGACGACGTTGACCGCCCCCGGCTCCCTCGCGTCGCCGGGTCTGACGTCACCTGCTCTGACGCCCGGCCTCACCAGCCCGGCCCTCACGCCGGGTCTGACCACGCCGGCGCTGGGCACCGACCCGGCGGCGGCCGCGACGGCACTGGCCGATCCGGCACTGGCCAACCCCGCGTTGACCAGTCCCGCGCTTCCGACACCAGGAGGTCCGGCGGGCCTGCCGGGGCTGGCGGCCGACGCGACAGCGGCCAACCCCGCCCTCAACCCCGCGCTGACCAGCCCGACCGGGGCACTTCCCGGCGGTCTGACGACGCCTCCGGTCGCCGGTCTCGACCCGGCGCTGGCGACGACGCCGATCAGCAACGCCGCGGGCCTGCCCGCGCCTGGCGAGGTGCCGATCTCGGCGCCGATCGGGCTCGATCCCGCTGCCGGTACCTACCCGATCCTGGGCGGCGACCCCGGACTCGGCCTGGGCACCATGCCCGCGGCGAGCACCGGCGGCGGCGGCATCGTCGGCGAACTCAGCAGCGCGGCACAGCAATTGGGTGCCGGCCAGGCGATCGACCTGCTCAAGGGTGTAGTGATGCCGATGATCACGTCGGCGATGAAGCCCGGCGCGGTGCCGGCCGTCCCTGCGCCGGTCCCCCCGCCGCCGCCCGCATAGTCCTGCCCCCTAAACGGCGCCGCAGAGCCAAGTGGCGGGTTCTGCGGCGCCGTTGCAGGACATACACACGGATATAGAGTGCAGTTTCAGCCGTGTCGAAACACTGGTAACAACTGACTCATACGTAACATCAGTCCGTGCCGTCCCGTCGCCACCCGATGCTGTTCACCGCGATCGCGGGCACAGTGGTGATCCTGCCGTGGGCGGTACCGAGCACACCGTTCGATGAAGACCGGCGCCCACTCGCCGAGCAGACCCAGCTGGCTCAGCAGCCGCTGACCGGCCTTGGCGGCGGCGAGACGATCCGCGAAGTCCACCAGGACACACCGTTCTCTCTCGTCGCACTGACCGCAACCGACCTCAGCGGCACCTCCGCCCGAGTGCGGGCCAAGAAGTCCGACGGCTCATGGGGCCCCTGGTACGACACCGAGAACCTCGACGGCGTCGGCGACGGTTCGACCGCACCGCGCGGCACGGAGCCTGTCTTCGTCGGCCTCACCACCACAGTGCAGATCTCGGTCACCCGACCCGGCGGCGCAGCAGCATCGGCCCCGCAGCAGCAGGTGGAGACCGGACCGGCCAAGCCGGACCTCGGCTACCTCCCCGCCAACACCAACCAGCCGTTCGGGCAGAACGTGAACGCGGTGCTGATCAGCCCGCCGCAGGCGCCGATGGGTGACCTGCCGCTGCCCAACGCGGTGACGCCGCCGGGCCAGCCGCCCAACATCATCACCCGCGCGCAGTGGGGCGCCGACGAGTCGATGAAGTGCCCCAACACGGTGTACGACAACGGCGTGCGGGCGGGCATCGTCCATCACACCGCGGGAAGCAACGACTACAGCCCGCAGGACTCCGCGGCGATCGTCCGTTCGATCTACGCGTACCACACCCGCACATTGGGCTGGTGCGACATCGCCTACAACGCGATGGTCGACAAGTACGGACAGGTCTTCGAGGGCCGCGCAGGCGGCATGGACAGACCGGTCGAGGGTGCCCACACCGGCGGCTTCAACAAGAACACCTGGGGGGTGGCGATGCTCGGCAACTTCGACGTCGTGCCACCGACGCCGATCCAGGTGCGCACCGTCGGACGGCTGCTCGGCTGGCGATTGGGCCTGGCTCACGTCGATCCGAGGGGCACGGTCGTATTGACCTCGGACGGCGGGTCGTTCACCCACTTTCCACGAGGTGCCACTCCGACACTGCCGTCGATCTTCACCCACCGCGACGTCGGCATCACCGACTGCCCGGGCAACGCCGCGTACGCGGTGATGGACCAGATCCGCGATATCGCGGCACGTTTCAACGAACCCGTCGGTCCGCCGAGCCTGACCGACCTGCTTCGCGGCGGCGCGATACTGGCCAAGTGGGAGTCGATGGGTAAAGAGAACAGCCCGCTCGGCGCACCGCGATCGCCCGAGGCGGCCGGTGAGGGCAGCGCCCGCTACGCCACCTTCGACAAGGGCGCGGTCTACTGGTCGCCGGAGAGCGGGGCCGAGCCCCTCACCGGAGCGATCTACGAGGCATGGGCGTCGCTCGGCTACGAACGGGGTGCGCTTGGCCTGCCGACCAGCGGCGAAATTGCCGAACCGCAGTGGATTGTGCAGAACTTCCAGCACGGCACGCTGAACTTCGACCGCGAAAAGAGCACGGTGACAAGGGTTATCGACGGCGTGCCCGAGGAACTGCCGCCGCCGTCGGACGACGGGCCGCCCGTGCAGCTCGAGCGGATCAAACCCATCGACCCGAGCTGACTGGGTCCGGATCGCCGGACTAGATCCACCAGCGTTCCAGCACGCGGGCCAGACCGTCGTCGGTGTTCGGCCCCGTGACCTCATCCGCCGCCTCGACGGCCTCGGGGTGGGCGTTGCCCATCGCCACGCCGAGCCCGGCCCACCGCAGCAGCGGGATGTCGTTGGGCATGTCTCCGAACGCCACCACGTCATCGGCGGTGATCTCGTACGGCCGTGCCACCTCTTCGACACCGGTGGCCTTGCTGATGCCAAGCGGTACCACCTCGATAAGGCCGTTGTTCGTCGAGTAGGTGATATCGCCCTGCAGCCCAACATGTTTGGTGAGTTCGGCAGCCATGTCGGAACTGCGTGCACCGGACATCCGGATCAGCAGCTTGATCGCGGGCGCGCTGAGCAGGTCCTCGACGGACACCTCGGTGTTGTCCGGGTTGAGCCAGGCGTGTTCGTAACCCGGCGAGCTGACGAACTGCGGGGTGGCCGCGTCGTGTGCGCTGCGGCCCACCCGCTCCACCGCGAGGCCCGCACCGGGGATGACGCGGGTGGCGATCTCGGCGAGCTCACCCAGCTCGTCGGCCGACAGAGTCCGCGCCGACAGGATGCGGTCGGTGGCCGGGTCGTAGATCACCGCGCCGTTCGCACACACCGCCATCGGCGCGAAGCCCAGCGCATCGACCACGGGATGCACCCACCGCGGCGGGCGGCCGGTCGCCAACACGAACCGAGTGCCCGCGTCCACCGCCGCGCGCACGGCACTTCGGGTACGCGGGCTGACGTTCTCGTCGGCGTCGAGCAGCGTGCCGTCCACGTCGCTCGCGATCAGTGCAGGCAGTGTCACCGGCCGCTGTTCGCCTTGCGCTCAGCCTGCTTGCGGGCGCGCTCGGCCAGCTCGGCCTCGTCAAGTGCCTTGGCCTCGGCCATCGTCGGCGCCGAGCCACCCATCCGCCGGGGCACCCAGTACGCCCCTTCTGGATGCTCGTAGGTCTCCTGAACGCCGTGCAGAACGGTCGTCATCGCCTCCCGCATCGCGGCATCGGTCTGTTCGACGGTTTCGCCGGGCGGGACGGGCTCGCCGACCTCGACGACCATCGGGATCTTGGCCCGGCCGAGCCTGCGCGGGTGGTCCTTGGTCCAGCGCCGGTGCGCACCCCAGACGATCAGCGGGATGATCGGCACCTGCGCCTCGACCGCCATGCGGGCGGCCCCCGACTTGAACTCCTTGAGCTCGAAGCTGCGGCTGATGGTGGCCTCCGGATACACGGCGACGAGCTCGCCTGCGCGCAGTCGCTCCACCGCCACACCGTATGCGCCAGCACCAGCCTTGCGGTCGACCGGAATCGTTCCCGTGTGCTTGATCAGGAAGTTGACGATCTTCACCTCCGTCATCTCCTGCTTGATCATGAAGCGCAGCCGCCGGTGCCTCTTGTAGGCGGCCAGCGCGGCGGGCAGCCAGTCGATGTAGCTGGTGTGGTTGATCGCGATGACGGCGCCGCCGCGTTCCGGGATGTTCTCCAGCCCGAGATAGGTGATGCGGCTCCCAGAGACTGCCATGCCGGTCGAGCAGGCGATCTCCAGCGTGCGGAATACCGGTTCCATCGGCACTACTCCGGCGTTCCCGCTTGCCCCCGCTCTTCGCGGCGCGCGGCCTTTTCGGTGGCCTCCTCGGCGTCCATCTGGTTCGCCTCGCCCAGCGTCGGTGCCCCGCCGCCGAGCCGGTGCGGCACCCAGAACTCGCCCGGCGGGTACGGCCCGTAGTCGTCCTGCACCTGTTCGAGCAGGTGTTGCATGCGTGAATGCAGCAGGGCGGTCAGCTCGGTCGCGGGCAGCGTCGGCGGGATCGGTTCGCCGACGGCCACCGAGATCGGAACCTTGGGCCGCCACATGTTTTTCGGATAGCCCTTGGTCCAGATCCGCTGTGCGCCCCAGACGATGTGCGGCACGATCGGCACATCGGCGGCGATCGCCATCCTGGCCGCGCCCGACTTGAACCCCTTGATCTCGAAGCTGCGGCTGATGGTGGCCTCCGGGTACACCCCGACCAGCTCACCTTCCTTGAGCTTCACGCAGGCCTGCGAGAACGATTCCGCACCGCTGGCGCGGTCCACCTCGATGTGGCGCAGGCTGCGCATGAACGGGCCGGTGATCTTGTTGTCGAAGACCTCTTTCTTGGCCATGAACCGCACCTTGCGGCCGCGCTTCTGCTTATAGGCAGGCAACCCGGCGAAGGTGAAGTCGAAGTAGCTGGTGTGGTTGATCGCCACCACGGCGCCCCCGGTGACCGGCAGGTTCTCCACCCCCGTGACCTTGAACTTCAACCCCTGCAGCCGCCAGGCCAAGCGGGCAAGTTGGATGACAGTCCCGTATACCGGTTCCACATCAGGCAGCCTAGCCTCGTGACGTTCCCAACCGAACCCGTGCCGGTGCCGGCGGAAGTCACAGCCATCGCCGCAGGTCGACCGGTGCGCGCGTGGTGGGTCAATGAACTCGGCGGCGTGACGTTCTCCGTCGCCGACGGCTTCGAGTACGTGAAGGTCTACCCCGACGAACATGCGGGCCTACTTGTCGCCGAAGCGCAACGGCTGACCTGGGCAAGGCGCTACGTGACAGTGCCCGAGGTACTGAACTCCGGACCGGGCTGGCTGCACACCGCGGGGCTGCCCGCACGCTCGGCCGTGGATCCGCGCTGGACCGACGAACCTGGCATCGCGGCGCACGCCATCGGGGTCGGACTGCGGCACCTGCACGACACCCTGCCGATCGCGGACTGTCCGTTCGATCGCCCGTCGTGGGTGCCCGCCGAGGCACCGCCTGCCGACCGGCTCGTGGTGTGTCATGGCGACGCGTGCGCGCCGAACACCCTGATGGCCGACGACGGCACGTTCAGCGGCCACGTGGACCTCGCCGAACTCGGTGTGGCCGATCGGTGGGCCGACCTGGCGATCGCGTCGATGTCGCTGGATTGGAACTACCCCACCGGCGGCCCCGACGGATTTCAGGCCGTGCTGCTCGACGCCTACGGCGTGACGGCCGACACCGAGCGCATCGCGTACTACCGCCGCAGCTGGGACTAAACTCAGCCGCGAGCTCCTACGCTTCAGGAAAGGCAATACGTGCAGGTCACCAGCGTCGGCCACGCCGGTTTTCGCATCGATACCATGGCCGGAAGCATCCTGTGCGACCCCTGGGTGAACCCGGCGTACTTCGCGTCGTGGTTCCCGTTCCCTGACAACAGCGGGCTGGACTGGGATGCGCTCGGCGACTGCGACTACCTGTATGTCTCGCATCTGCACAAGGACCACTTCGATCCGAAGAACCTGCGCGAGCACGTCAGCAAGGACGCGGTCGTGCTGCTGCCCGACTACCCGGTGCCCGATCTGGCGCGCGAGCTGGAAAAGCTTGGCTTCCACCGGTTTTTCTACACGACCGACTCCGTCAAGCACACGGTCAGTGGGCCGAAGGGCGATCTCGACGTGATGATCATCGCGTTGCGCGCCCCCGCCGACGGCCCGATCGGCGACTCCGGCCTTGTCGTCGACGACGGTGAGACGGTGGCGTTCAACATGAACGACGCCCGGCCGGTGGACCTCGACGTGGTCCATGCGGACTTCGGTCAGGTCGACGTGCACATGCTGCAGTACTCGGGTGCGATCTGGTATCCGATGGTCTACGACATGCCCGCGCGCGCCAAGGAGGCGTTCGGCACCCAGAAGCGGCAGCGCCAGATGGACCGGTGTCGCCAGTACATCAGTCAGGTCGGCGCCACCTGGGTCGTGCCGTCGGCGGGGCCGCCGTGTTTTCTGGATCCGGAACTGCGCGACCTCAACGACGACCACGACGACCCGGCCAACATCTTCCCCGACCAGATCGTGTTCCTCGACCAGATGCGCACACACGGGCACGACGGCGGGCTGCTGTTGATCCCCGGTTCGACAGCCGATTTCACTGGCTCACAGTGCAACTCGGTGATCCATCCGCTGCCCGATGACGAGGTCGAGTCGATCTTCAGCACCGGCAAGGCGGACTACATCGCGGACTACGCCGACCGGATGGCGCCGGTCCTGGCGGCCGAGAAGGCCCGCTGGGCGCCCGCAGAGGGTGAGTCCCTGCTGGACCCGCTGCGCGCGAGGTTCGAGCCGATCATGAGCCAGAGCGACCAGATCTGCGACGGCATCGGCTATCCCGTCGAACTGCGACTCGGCGCCGAGACGGTGGTTTTGGATTTCCCGAAACGCGCAGTGCGCGAACCCATTCAGGACGAGAAGTTCCGCTACGGGTTCGCCATCGCACCGGAGCTCGTGCGGACCGTGCTGCGCGACGAGGAGCCGGACTGGGTCAACACGATCTTCCTGTCCACCCGCTTCAAGGCGTGGCGGGTCGGCGGCTACAACGAGTATCTGTACACGTTCTTCAAGTGCCTGACCGACGAACGCATCGCCTACGCCGACGGCTGGTTCGCCGAAGCGCACGACGACACGGCCTCCGTCGAGTTGGACGGCTTCCGCGTGCAGCGCCGTTGCCCGCACCTCAAGGCCGACCTGTCGAAGTTCGGCGTGGTGGAGGGTTCGACGCTGACATGCAATCTGCATGGCTGGCAATGGAATCTGCAGAACGGCCGGTGCCTGACGTCCAAGGGACACGAGTTGCGCAGCGAGCGGCTATGAGCGCCGCACCACGGCAGTACTACGACGACGGCCTGGTCCAGCTCGACCGGGAGGCGCTCACGCTGCGGCGGTACCACTTTCCGTCGGGCACGTCGAAGATCATCCCGCTGCGGGCTATCCGCGGCTATAAGGCCGAACCGCTCGGGCTGCTCACCCAGCGGTTCCGCATTTGGGGCAGTTCGGATCTGCGCCGCTGGCTGCCATTGGACGTGTGGCGCCCGATCAAGTCCACGCTGGTGACCCTCGACGTGGCAGGTGCGCGGCCGAAGCCGGCGTTCACGCCACAGCGGCCCACCGAATTCCTGGCCAAGCTCGACGAGCTTCTCGAGCGCGGTCAGCGCGGAGCTGACCCGTCATGACGCAGCGCGAGCGGGGTAGCTATCTCACGGGCTCCAGCACCTCGGTGCCGACGTAGGGCACCAGCGCATCGGGCACCCGCACGCTGCCGTCGGGCTGCTGATGGTTCTCCAGGATCGCCACCAGCCAGCGGGTGGTGGCCAGCGTCCCGTTCAACGTCGCCGCGGTCTGCGGCTTGCCGTTGTCGTCGCGGTAGCGGATCGCGAGCCGACGGGCCTGGAACGTCGTGCAGTTCGAGGTCGACGTCAACTCGCGGTACGTCTGCTGGGTCGGTATCCACGCCTCGCAGTCGTACTTGCGCGCCGCGGATGCCCCCAAATCCCCTGCGGCGATATCGATCACGCGGTAGGGCACCTCGATGTTCGCGAGCATCTGGCGTTCCCAGCCCAGCAGGCGCTCGTGTTCGGCCGCCGCATCTTCGGGCTTGCAGTAGACGAAGCCCTCGACCTTGTCGAACTGATGCACGCGGATGATCCCGCGGGTGTCCTTGCCGTGGCTGCCCGCTTCGCGCCGGAAGCACGACGACCACCCGGCGTAACGCAGCGGGCCCGCCGACAGGTCAAGGATCTCGTCGGAGTGATAGCCGGCCAGCGGTACCTCGGATGTGCCGACGAGGTAGAGGTCGTCGGCCTCGAGCCGGTACACCTCCTCGCTGTGCGCGCCGAGGAATCCGGTGCCCTCCATGATCTCGGGCCGGACCAGCACGGGCGGGATGACGAGCGTGAAGCCGTTGTCGGCCGCCAGCCGAACCGCGAGCTGCATGACGCCGAGTTGCAGCAGCGCGCCGTATCCGGTGAGGAAGTAGAACCGGGCCCCCGACACCTTCGCGCCGCGCTCCAGGTCGAACAGCCCGAGCGATTCGCCAAGGGCCACGTGGTCTTTCGGGTCGGTGATGGCAGGAGGATCGCCGACGGTATCGAAGACCGCGAAATCGTCTTCGCCACCAGAGGGGACGCCGTCGATGATGACGTTGGATATCGCCATCTGCGCTGCGATGAAGGCCTTTTCGGAATCCGCCTGCTCGGCTTCGGCGGCCTTGACCTTGTCGGCGAGCTCCTTGGCCTGCGCCAGCAGCGCCGGTCGCTCCTCCTTGGACGCGGCACCCACCTTCTTACTCGCCGCCTTCTGCTCGGCGCGCAGGTTGTCGGCCGCCGACACCGCGGCACGACGGGTGGTATCGGCCTTCAACAGAGCGTCGACGAGGCCGGGATCCTCACCGCGGGCGCGCTGTGACGCGCGCACCGCATCAGGGTTTTCGCGCAGTAGTTTGAGGTCGATCACGGCGTAACCCTACCGTCGGGGGCACAACCCCATAACGTTACAACTGCCTCACTTGTCACAGCCCCCGCCACGCCTGTCACAATGGAGCGGATGTTGGATGCACCCGCGCGCGTCGATTTGACCGCCGACGAGGCAGAACACCCCACTCCGAAGGTGGCTTGGTGGCGCAGTCTGCACGCCACATCCACCCGTCGCGCGCTGTTGCTGACCGCACTCGGCGGCCTGCTGATCGCAGGCGTGCTGACAGCGCTGCCGCGCGGTGAGGGCCCGAGCACCCCAGGCGCGATAACCCTCGGCCTGCGCGGCGCGGAGACCTTCAGCAAGTCCAAGAGCGGCGACTGTTTGAACTGGCCGGAACGCAACCCGGATGGGGCCGAGGTCGTCGACTGCAAGGGCGAGCACCGCTTCGAGGTCGCAGAGTCGGTCGACATGCGCACCTTCCCCGGCAGCGAGTACGGGCCCGACGCCGCACCGCCGTCGCCGTCGCGCATTCAGCAGATCAGCCAGGAACAATGCCAGGTGGCGGTGCGTCGCTATCTGGGCGAGCGGTTCGACCCCAACAGCCGGTTCACCGTCAGCATGATGTGGGCGGGCGACAGGGCGTGGCGCCAGTCGGGTGAGCGCCGCATGCTGTGCGGCCTGCAACTGCCCGGTGTCAACAACTCTCAGCTCGCGTTCCAGGGCAAGGTCGCCGAGATCGACCAGTCCAAGGTCTGGCCCGCAGGAACATGTCTGGGCATCGATCCGTCCACCAACCAGCCGACCGACATCCCGGTCGACTGTGCGGGCCCGCACGCCATGGAGGTGACGGGCGCCGTCAACGTCGCCGAGAAGTTCCCCGCCGGGTTGCCGCCCGAGCCGGAGCAGGATGCGTTCATCAAGGACGCGTGCACCCGGATGACCGACGCCTACCTCGCTCCGATCCAGCTGCGCAGCACCACGCTCACGCTGATCTACAGCACGATCTCGCTGCCCAGCTGGTCGGCGGGCAGCCACCAGGTGTCGTGCAGCATCGGCACCACGCTCGGCAACGGCGGCTGGTCGACGTTGCTCAACAGCGCGAGGGGTCCGCTGCAGATCAACGGTCAGCCCCCGATCCCGCCGCCGGACATCCCCGAGGAGCGGCTGAACTTCCCGCCGATCCCGATGCCCGACGTGTCGTCGTCGGCCGGCCAGAGCAGCAGCGGCTACGACCAGAGCGGCTCGAGCCAGTCCAGCCAGTCGACCCAGCAGACGCAGTCGAGCCAGCACGGCCAGCAGTCGCAGAGCACGGCGACACAGACGCCTTCGACGTCTGCCACGCAGGCCCCCCCTGCTGACGGCAACACCTTCCTGAACGGGCCGCCACCCGCCGACCCCGCGGCACCGCCGCCGCCGGGCGCACCGGCGCCAGGCGCACCACCGCCTCCGGGCGCACCGGCGCCAGGCGCACCTCCGCCTCCAGGCGCACCGCCTCCAGGGGCCCCGCCACCGCCCGCGGACCCGTTCGCCCCGTTCGCCCCGCCGCCTGCCCCGCCGCCTGCACCGGAGCCTGCGCCCGCACCGGGGCCGGCACCCGGCCCGCCGCCCGCCGAACCCTTGATCCCACCACCACCCGGGTTGTAGCCCGGTGACCGTGCGGATGAGCCCGCAACGGTTTGAGGAACTGGTGTCGGACGCACTCGATCTGATCCCGCCCGACCTGGCCGCGGCGATCGACAATGTCGTCGTGCTGGTCGAGGGACGGAACGTTGAAGAACCCGACCTGTTGGGGCTGTATCAGGGCATCGCGCTGACCGAACGCGATTCCTGGTACGCGGGTTCCCTACCAGACACGATCACGATCTATCGCGAGGCCCTGCTGGACGTCTGCGAGACCGAGGACGAGGTCGTCGACGAGGTCGCCATCACCGTCATCCACGAGGTCGCCCACCACTTCGGCATCGACGACGACCGCCTGCACGAACTCGGCTGGGCTTAACGAAGGCGCGTGCGAGTGAGGATCGCAGCGCAGCACCCGAAGTCGAACGGGAGTGAGGATCGCAGCGAGGCATGAGCGAGGACCGGAGCGAGCGGGGAGTCGAGGCAACAACAGAGGACCGGAGCGAGCAGAAGCCGAGCATTAGCACAGCGCGTCACCGGCGGATTGTCCACCGGTGGTGCTATGAACAGGCCATGGACCGCGGCTGCCGGGGGTGTGGCGCCGGGCTCGACCACTGCCACGGCACCGTCATCCATCACGCCCTGCAGCGGTCGGAATGCACCGAAGACGGCTGCGTCACGCCCGAGGTGGTGCACACGTTCGTCATCGACTGCGAGGCGATCGGCTGCGGCTGCGCTCAGCCCATGGGGTCGGCCGACGACAGGGCGTCCTCGACCGGGTGAACGTCGGGCTCGGGATAGAACGGCGGGCACTTCGGGCCCCAATGCAGACAGCTCCATCGCCCGTCGGTGATCGGCGTCAGCACAACGGATTCGGTGTTGGGCAGGTGATGGTCGAGGGCGAAGCTTCCGTCCACACCCGCCAGCGTGGCGGCCACCAGCCGGATCGCCGCGCCGTGGCTGACGACGATGATGTCCCTGTGCCATGCGTCGTCGTCGAGATAGCGCATCCGCAGTTGCGTGATCACCGGGACGTAGCGGTCGAGCACCTGCGTCGCTGATTCGCCTGCGGGCATCCGCAGGTCCAGTTCGCCCTCATGCCAGCGCTGGTAAATGGTGTTGAACTCCTCGATGGCGGCGTCGTCGTTGCGGTCCTCCAGGTCACCGACCTGAACCTCGTGAATCCCTTCGAGTCCGTGCGGGTCCAGGTTCAGTGCACCGCCGATCTCGGCGGCGGTCTGCGAGGCGCGCACCGCGACGGAATGCGCGACCATCCCGACCTCGTGAGGCCAGTCGTGGGCGAAGGTGCGCGCCTGTTCGCGGCCGAGGTCGGTGAGCTCCCGGCCCGGCGGGCGGGTGTCGAGCCGTCGCTCGACGTTGCCGAAAGACTGGCCGTGACGGACAAGCACCAGCCGCCCACTCATCGGTTGCCGTCCCGCAGCCGGCTCAACCAGCTCGTCGCCTCGTCGAGTTGCGGCGGCGCCGCTCCCGCGGCCGATCCCGTCGGCCATGACCCCAGATATCGCACATCTGCACAACGACGGTGCAGCGCCTTGAGTGCCTCGGCGACGGCATCGTCTTCGATGTGCCCGGCGCAGTCGAGGAAGAAGATGTAGGTGCCCAACTCTTTTCGGGTGGGCCGGGATTCGATGCGGGTCAGGTCGATGTCACGGATCGCGAACTCGGTCATCGCCGATACCAGCGCACCGGGAACGTTGTCGAGTTTCAATACCACCGAGGTGCGGTCCGCGCCGGTGCTCGGGGGCGGCGGGCCAGGCGGGCCGACCAACACGAAGCGGGTCCTGGCGTTGGGTTCGTCGACGACGTCGGACGCCAGCGCGGTCAGCCCGTACCGTTGCGCCGCCAGGGCGGTGCTCACTCCTGCGTCGGCGCGCCCCTCGGCGACGTCGTTGGCCGCCGCAGCGTTGGAGTTGGCCGGAACCAGCCGCGCGTTCGGGAGGTTGGCGGTCAGCCAGTTGCGCACCTGCGCGCTCGCGACGGGGAATGCCGCAACGGATCCCACGTCTTTCGCGCTGGTCCCTGAGCGCACCACGATCGTGAACGCCACGTCGAGGGTCAGCTCCGCGAAGACTTGCAGCTCCGATCCGGTCGCAAGGCTGTCGAGTGTCGGCAGCACCGACCCCTCGATCGAGTTCTCGATCGGCACGCACGCGTACTCGGCATCGCCGGATCGCACGGCGGCCAGGGCCGCACTGGTGCTCTCGGCGGGGCTGGGCGTGAACTCGTCAGTTGGGGCGCTACCAGGCACCATGCCGCTCTCCGTGATGCGGAGCAGCGCCGCCTCGTTGAAGGTCCCCTCGGGTCCGAGGTAGGCGATGCGCGGCACGAATCAACCCTATCCGTTCGCCGTCGGCTCTCTGTCGACGTCATGACGTGCGTCTTGCCGACCAGGTTAGGCTTCGCTAAGTTAGGGTCACCTTATCTACGAAAGGCGATGCGATGGCGGCACCGGCAACGACGACGGCACCGACGACGGCCGAGCGGATTCGCAGCACCTGCGTACGGGCCGGCGGGGCGATGCTCGCGATCGAGGGCGTCGAGCCGATAGCCAGCCCCGTGCATCACCTTCTCGATGACGGCTCCTTCGCCATCACCGTCCCCGTCGACGGTCCGGTGGCAGGCAGAGTGGTGATCGCCGCGGGTGCCGCCGGTGTGCCCGCCGTGCTGGAGATGACCGACTACTCGCCGCTCCCGCTGCGCGAGCCGGTGCGATCGCTGGTGTGGATCCGGGGCCGGGTGCAGGCCGTACCAACGACGGAGATCCCCGAACTTCTCGATCTGATCGCCGCCGCAGACCCCAATCCTGCACTGCTGCAGGTGAATACCGCCGATGGCGCCGACGGTGACCCGCGGCTCACCCTGGTGCGCCTCGAGGTCGAGTCGATCGTCGTCGCCGACTCGACCGGAGCGGAGGCGGTCGGTGTCAGCGCACTACTGCAGGCGCGGCCGGACCCGTTCTGCGGGATGGAGTCCTGCTGGCTTCAGCACCTCGAGATCGCCCATCGCGACGTGATCGACCGGCTTGCCGACCGGCTGCCGACGGCACTGCGGCGGGGGCGCGTCCGTCCACTCGGGCTCGACCGGTACGGCGTGCGGCTTCGGGTGGAGAACGACGAGGGCGATCACGACGTCCGGTTGGCGTTCGCCAAGCCCGTCGACGACGTCACCGGCCTCAGCCAGGCGATCCGAATCCTGATGGGCTGCCCGTTCCTGAACGGGCTGCGAGCGAGGCGCCCGCTAGCCTAACTCCGGTGAGCGCGCCCGCGGAGCTAGCCGAAGCCGACCGGCGCGCGCTGCGCATCGAGATCGCCGTCGTCCTCGCGGTGACGTTCGGGCTCAGCGCGTACACCTCCATGCTCGACCTCATCGAGGCCATCCTGCTCAACCTGTCCAAGCAGACCGTTGCGCTCAATCCACGGCTGTCCCCGTTCGACCTGATCAACCTCGGGCTGAACCTCGCCAGGGTCGCGCAGCTGGTCGCATGGGGTGCCCTCGGCGTATACCTGCTGTGGCGCAGCGGAATCGGGCTGTCGAAGATCGGCCTCGGCCGGATCCGATGGCGGCCCGACGTGCTCGGCGGGCTCGGCCTCGCTGCGCTGATCGGATTGCCAGGCATCGGGCTCTATGTCGCATCGCGCGCACTGGGCATGAGCGTATCGGTGGTGCCCTCCACGCATGAGAACTCGTGGTGGCACATCCCGGTCCTGATCCTGATCGCGTTCGCCAACGGCTGGGCCGAGGAGGTCATCGTCGTCGGGTTTCTGCTCACCCGGCTGCAGCAGCTGCGGGTGAACCCCGTCGTCGCGCTGGTGGCCACCAGCCTGCTGCGCGGCGCCTACCACCTCTACCAGGGCTGGGGTGCGGGCCTCGGCAACGCCGCGATGGGCCTCGTATTCGGCTACGCGTGGCGGCGCACCGGGCGGTTGTGGCCCCTGGTGATCGCACACGGCGTGATCGACACGGTGGCGTTTGTCGGATACCTCCTGTTGGCGAGCCATCTTGGCTGGCTCAAGTAGCCGCACGAAGCGGCCGCGTACATTCTCTTTGTGAACGGCGACCGACGGCCTCCACCCCCTCGGCGGCGCGAGCCGTCGCAGGTGATCAGGCGCGACCCGAACCGGCCACCGCCGTCCTGGCCGCCCAATCCCCCGACCCCGCAGAGGCGGCCACCGCCGCCCCCGCCGCCGCCGTCCTATCGGCCGCCGAATCCTGTTGCGCGCCAACCACCACCACCGCCGCCGCGACGCCCCGTCAAACGCAAGCGACGCGTGCGGCGCGTCGTCCTGGCGCTGTTCGCGGTGATGGTCCTTGCCGTTGCTGGTGTGGTCGCGACGGCGTTTTGGGTCGACACCAAGCTGCACCGCATCCCGGCGCTTGCCGACTACGCCGACCGGCCCGCCGAGGGCAAGGGCACCACCTGGCTGCTGGTCGGCTCGGACAGCAGGCAGGGACTCACCCCCGAGCAGCAGGCCGAACTCGGCACCGGCGGCGACATCGGCAACGGGCACACCGACACGATCATGTTGGTGCATGTGCCCACCTTCTGGTCGGACACCCCGACCACGATGGTGTCGATCCCCAGGGACTCGTATGTGGAGATTCCCGACTTCGGCAGCGACAAGATCAACACGTCGTTCGCGGTCGGCGGCGCCCCGCTGCTGGCCCGAACCGTCGAGCAGGCAACGGGACTGCGCCTCGACCACTACGCCGAGGTCGAGTTCGACGGGTTCGCGAGGCTCGTCGACGCCATCGGCGGGGTGACGATGTGTCCGTCCGAACCGATCTCTGACCCGCTCGCGGGTATCGACCTTCCGGCGGGCTGCCAGAAGCTGGACGGCCGCAACGCGCTCGGCTATGTGCGTACCCGTGCCACGCCGCGCGCCGACCTCGACCGGATGGTCAACCAGCGTCAGTTCATGTCGACCCTGATGCATCGCGCGGCCAGCCCGGCCGTCTGGCTGAACCCGCTGCGCTGGTATCCGATGGCCAACGCGGTCGCCGACTCGCTGACGGTCGACTCGGGCGTCCACATCACCGACCTCGCCCGGTTGGCGTGGGCACTGCGCGGCGACGTCACCACCACCACCGTGCCGATCGGCGAATTCACCGGCAGCGATTCGGGTTCGGTCGTGGTCTGGGACACCGACGTCGCCGACCAGTTGTTCGCGGCGCTGCGATCGGACACACCCGTTCCGCAGGATGTGCTCGACGCTGGAGCCATCCGCTAGTCGCGGCCCGCTCCGGTCAGCCCGTTCTGCAGCCAATCCTTGGTCCGCCCTGGGTGATTGGTGGCCACCCACGCCACTTCGAGCTCGCGGCAGTACCGGACGTCCTCGTAGTGGTCGACGGTCCAGCAGTACAGCGCACGGCCCTGCGCGGCCGCGCGGTCGACGAGTTCGGGATGTTCGCGCAGCGTCGCGATCGACGGCCCGACCGCGGTGGCGCCGACGGTGGTGGCGGCGCTGCCGCCGAGGAAGCGGGACGTCTCTCCCAGCAGAACGGTGGGCAGCATCGGCGCCGCGCGCCGGATCCGCCATACCGCGGCGGCCGAGAACGACATCACCACCGCGCGCGACAGGTCCGCCGACGCGGGTGACGCGATGCCGTACCGGTGCAGCAGCGCCAGCACCTTGCTTTCCACCAACGCGCCGTAACGCACCGGATGTTTGGTCTCGATGAAGATCTTCACCGGTCGGTGCCAGTCCAGCACCAGCGAAACCAGATCGTCGAGGGTCAGCAGACCGGTATCGCCCTGCGAGCCGTCGGCGCGCCAACTGGAATGCCAGGAACCGTAATCAAAGGCCTTCAGCTCTGCCAGCGACATCTCGCTGACCAGGCCGGTGCCGTTGGACGTGCGGTCCACCCGCCGGTCGTGCACACACACCAGGTGGCCGTCTCGGGTCAGCCGGACGTCGCACTCCACACCGTCGGCGCCCTCCTGCAGAGCCAGCTCGTAGGCGGCCAGCGTGTGCTCGGGACGTTCCGCAGAAGCGCCCCGGTGGGCCACCACGAACGGATGACCGACGCTGAACCCCTGGCCGGCTCCGGCGTCGCCCGAGTTCATACGGCTATGCTGCCGGGTTCTGGCCTTCGGCCTCAACCGGAACGCCGGAATCGGCGGAAGATTCATCGGCGACGATCACCCACCGCTTGGCGGGTTTCTCGACCGGCCTGCGCTCGAAGCCCAGAAGCACCCGGCCCACCAGAACCATCGTCGCCATCGCGACAAGGTAGGCGACGATCGTCGTCACCGCGTTGTCGGCGATGCCCTGGGCATCGCTGGTGAAGCTGGTCGCGATGGCGAACACCGACACCGCGGTGGACAGCACCCACACCGTCCACCACACCGCGATCGGTCGGCGCAGGCGGGCGAGAGCGTCCTCGACGCTGGCCAGTTCGAGAACGAAGACCGGTGCCCACGCCAGGTTCACGAACGGCACCAGACAGCCGGCGCGCAGTGCCCACAGTGGTCGGTGTTCCTGGCGCCCAACGTGTTTGAACGCCACCGAGCGCCGGGCGATCAGCCAGTTCGTCAGCAGCACGAAGGTGGCGAACAACATGAACAGGGCGGCAACGCTGACCACAATTCCGAACCAGGTCGCCGCCCACGCCACCACCGGATTCAGGAGCACTTCGCGGTTGATGATCAGCAGCGCGTATCGCACGATGTGGATCAGCGCGGCGAGGCCGAGCACGGCAACCGTCGCGATCAGGGTCGTGCGCAGCGCCGTGATCGAGGGTCCGCTGCGCGGCTGAGCCTGCTGCTCCAGCTCGGCGGCGTCGAATCGCTCGACGAGACCCCAGCGGGGTATCACCGCATAGCGCGGGGTGGGGCCGAGATGCCGCTGGCGACGACGAGGGGGCGGGGCAGCACCGGGCCGAACCGCGATCCAGCGGTATCCCGGGGGCAGCCGCGGCGGGCCCTTCTGCCCGCCCTCGGCGGTCGGGCGCACCGCGGGCGCGGTCGGACGTGCGCTCCATTCCGTCGGCGGCGGTCCGGCGGACGGCGCGAGCAGGGTGCCGTTACACCGCGGGCACCAGACACGCTGCCGGTCCCGCACGTTCCACCGCGTGCCGCAGCGGGAACACACCTGGATCATCCGACCAGCCTAGCGACGGTTGCTCAGACGGTGCCGCCGCCGCCGGTGTCGGTCACGACGGGCCGGCCCGCGTCGGCCCACGCCTGCATGCCGCCGCCGACGTTGATCGGCGCATAGCCGTTCTGTGCCAGGTATTGGGCCACCCGCAGGGACCGCCCACCGAGGTGGCAGACAACGAACAGCTTGGCGTCGGGATCGATCTCCGCGATCCGGGCGGGCACCTCACCCATCGGGATGTGCTGCGCCCCGGCGGCGTGGCCGCGTTGCCATTCGTCGTTCTCCCGAACGTCGAGCAGGACCACCGACTGGTCGAACGTCGTCGGAACATCGGACACGTCTACTTGCTGGACGCCCATGCCCTCATGCTACGAGGCGGCCTGTTATCGACACACGTCAAGCAGCAATGTGGGGGCTATCCACAGTTTCCACAGGTTTATCCACAGGCCGCCGATGGCCGAAAGCACGTCTGAGCTTCTCAATCTGTGCGTTTCCTTGGCGATCCTGTGGACAACCTGGCATCGTTACCCAACAGTGATCAACAGGTGGGGTTCCCTTCAGCGAAATCCCTTGGCGCTCTAACCTTTGCTGCGATAGGTCCGATTTTTGCATTGCCCGCCTGAGGGTTATGATCGGCGTCACAGCAGTAGTTGTGACCGATCTCACCGGGGTGGGTAATTGAACGCGCAGGTCAGGGGCCTCTAGATGACGTCGCATCCCTACGGAACCGGATCCGCAAAGTCGTCTGAGTGGCAGTCGTCGACTCACGCGTACACGCAGGGCCAGGCCATGGCGTGTGTCCGCGCCGGCCTGATCGCACTCGTGCTGTTGGGCATTCTCGCCCTCATCGTTCTGTTCTAAGACACGAAAACGGCCCTGGACTCTCACGCGAAGAGCCAGGGCCGTGTTGTCGTCGGCCTCAAGCGGGCGGGTACACGCCCATCTGCTTGGCCTTGTCGGTCTGCCAGAAGATGTCGGCGATCTCGTCGATCGTCTTGAGCAGCTTCTCGGCGACGGCGACATCAACTGACTTCTTCACATCACCCGCGCCGTGCACGCCGTCCCAGAACAGCTGGTGCAGGTTCGGGAACTGCTCGAAGTGGTCCTTGGCGAAGAAGTCGGCCCACAACACCATCAGGTGATGCTTGACCTCTTCGGCGCGCTGCTCCTTGATGAGGATGGCGCGCACCTTGAAGTGCTCGTCGTCGGAGTCGTGATACTTCTGAAGCGTCTTCAGGCAGGAGAGCGCCTCGATCTTGGCCTGAGCGGGGTCGTAGACGCCGCAGTACAAGTCGCAGTGGGCATGGGCAGGGGTGGCGTTGGCGAAAAGTCGATCCAGCATGGTCATAACCTACCCTTTCCGGATGGCCGGGAACCATCCGCTGCGGCATTGGCCACTGCGCCGATTCACGGTCGTCGACGAATCAATGCGCCCCACGCTCGGCCCCGGTGACGGGTTGCTGGGGATGGTCGGCGGGGGCGTCCGGCACGGCCAGTTGCGCGTCTTCCCCGACCCCAGACAATCCACCCGTTGGCTCGTCAAACGCGTTGGCGAGGTGTACGGCTCGGGTCGCGCTGCGATATTCGAGGCACGCTCCGACAATCCTCGAGCCGCCGGCGCCGCCGATTCTCACGAGTTCGGCTGGGTGCCTGCGGCCAGTTCCTACCGCGTGGTGTGGACGGTGCGCCGGCGCGGGACCGGCGCGGGCTGATCAGAGCAAAGTCGGCCTTCCACACTCGTGTCGTCTTGCGCGCCAGGCATTGCTGGCCCATGCTGAGCGGATCGACCCAGTGGAGTGTCGGGCAGGGTCCAATCGCCGGTCTCGGCCGGCGCGTCCGAACACGAAGTCGAGGAGGCGAGATGGAGACGGGGTCCGGTCGGGCGATCGAAATCGCCCCCTTCCATTCGCGGGGAACACTGAGGGGATTTGTGGTGTCGGGCCGCTGGCCGGACTCCACCAAGGAGTGGGCGCAGGTATTGCGGGTCGCCGTCCGTGTCGCGTCGTTCCCTGGATTGCTTTCTACCACAACGATTTTCGGCGCTCGTGAAGAGCTTCCGGATTCCCCTGAGCCCGGTACCGTCGGCTTGGTTCTCGCCGAGGGCACAGTCGTCGGCGAGAACGCTGTGCCGCCAGGACATTTCGCCGACCATCAGCCACCGGCGCTTCTCATGCTGCATCCACCGTCGGAGACCACCCCGTCGCTGCCGGAGTGCTCCGGTGCCGCGTCGGGCTGTGTGCTGCTGCCGGGCCTTCCCCATCTGGGCCTCGAACACCGCGCCGCGTGGGTGGAGGCCGAGGCCGACGGTACGGTCACGTCGATGGTCAGCCGTGTCGGCATCGATCCGATCAGCGATCCCGATACGGCCATCTTGGCCATGCTCCTGGCCGCTTGAGCACCCTGGAAGCGGCTTCGGCACCGGCACCACGGGAACCGTCGCTCGAGCCGAGCTGACCTCGGCTGGCAATTCCCACCCTGGAGCCGACCCGCGCTTCGTCGGGCGAGGATCCGGGTTAGCGCGATTTCAGCAAACAAATCGATCCGCTCCCGCGGCCGCTTCGCCGGTTGCCCACAGACCCGTTGGCGTGCAGATAGTCAATGGTCGGAGGCCTCCGAGCGACGAACTTGCTACGTATCCGTCAAAATTTGCTTGACCACATCGTCATACATCCGTGGGATATGGTCTAAACATGCTGCTTACCGCGGTATCAAGGCCCATGAAGAAAAAGCCGGGTTAACTTTTACGCGGTTTGCACTTGGTTGTTGGCACAACTCTCGCTACGATGGTCAGCAAATACGCCGCCTTAAGTAAACCGCTCTGAGATCACGTGGAGGTCAAATCGATGAGCAAGACGTTCTCCGCCCGCCTAAACCGCCTGTTCGACACGGTTTACCCGCCGGGGCGTGGTCCGCATACGTCCGCTGAGGTGATCGCCGCCCTCAAGGCTGAGGGCATCACCATGTCGGCTCCCTACCTTTCTCAGCTGCGTTCAGGCAACCGTACGAATCCCTCGGCAGCGACCATGGCGGCCCTTGCCAACTTCTTCCGTATCAAGCCGGCTTACTTCACCGACGACGAGTACTACGAGAAGCTGGACAAGGAATTGACGTGGCTCGCCAACATGCGTGACGAGGGCGTCCGCCGTATTGCGGCGAGGACGGTTGGCCTGTCCGTAGAGGCGCAGCACGACATCGTCCAGAAAGTCGATGAGTTACGTCGCCGGGAACACCTCGACGATTAGCCCGGGGGCGCCGCACTGCGGCACCCGGCGAAGTAATCGCCGACCTCTCACAATGACGCGGCTGCGACACCCGCCCTGTCGAGCTGCCAGTACTGCTTAGCGATGGCGAGAATCCACTCCCGGTCGGAGTACGTGGTCGGCTGGCGCAGCCAGCCCAGACCGGGAAACAAGGCACGCTTGGTTTCCACGTCGGTTTCGCCGCGGCCTGCATAGATCCACCCCGCGACCGCATGTGCCTGTTCCTCAGGCGCCACGTTGGGTGTCTCGAAGTCCGACATCTCGGCGACCTCGCGCTTCAGGTCGTGATCCGCCGAAGCACCGGAAGTATCGACGGGATGGCGCAGCGCGGCGTCGGCCGTCGTCGCCTCGAGGAACAGCGCGTCGGAGATCAAGGACATCCGCTCGGCCACCCGGAACACCAGCGGCCCACGCGGACGCACTCCGATGCCGACGTCGGGATGCCGGTGGCCGAGTTCGTCGAGCAGCGGCTGGATGATCCGTAGCTCTCGGCGCGCGCCGAACCAGTCCTCGACACTGGGGAGCAGTGAGCCGGCGGCGACCACCAGCATCGCGCAGCCGAGCAGGGTGGCCGCCGCACCGACACCGACGAATTGCGTGGTGCCCACCGCGCGCAGGAAGAAGAACGCGGTGGCGAGCACGATCAGCACGATGCCGATGGTGAACACGAACAGGGCCCTGCCGCGCCGAGTGCGATTCGAATGCCGCATGCCGGCCCATGACACCAGCGTGAGCGCCAGCAGCACGTACAGCAGCGGTAGCAGCCACGACAGCGCCATGCCGTTGGAACCCAGGTTGCGTTTCAGGTACTCCTCGGGCGACATCTCCGGCTGTTGGCCTGCCGCGAAGAACGTCACCATGGTCGCGATGGCGATGACGACGGCGACGCCGTACTGCCACATCGCGATCCGGCGGAGGGTGGCGGGCTTACGCGCTGATGAGACCGTCGTGATCATCACGCAGCTGCCCGCCGCGCAGGCGACCAACGCCACCTGGCTCAGACCCATCGAGATGTTGGGCCAATGCAGCAGCGTGTCCAGCAGCAGGGTCAACGGCTGCCAATTCAGGGCAGCCACCAGGCCCAGACTGCCGAGCGCCAGGATCATGGCGGTACTGACAAGGGACTGCTTGTTGACGAGGGCCCAACCGATGCGCAGGCCGGTGGCAAGTCCGAGCAGACCGGCGATCACCCAGATGATCAACCAAACGCCTCTCCGAGCCGAACCTGCACGATCGAGGAGCGGTCGGAGGGCAGCCTGCCAAGGCGGTAGATGAGCAGCGCCGCGAAATCCTCGGCTTCCTGCTCGGCTTCTTCGCCACTCGGACCCATGCAGCCGGTGCGCTGGTTGAGCATGTATCCGATCAGGTCAGAACTGGCGAATTCCGTCTCCGAGCGGGCGGCTTGGACTACAGGAATGCCCTCGTGGCCGAGGACCAGGTGACCGAGCTCGTGGGCCAGGGTGCGGTCCCACGCGGGCAGGCCCTTCTGGATCAGGAAGACGTCGCGGTCGGCGTGCTGGCGCCACTGCCCGCACACTCCGGGGGGCAGGTCGGACATCTTGAGCTCGATGGGCCGCTGACGGTCCTCGCTGACCGCGTCGACTAGGCGGGGCAACGAGATTTCACCGCGCCGCGGGGCAAGATCCAGCACGTCACTGACCGCCCGGGTGACGCGACGACTCGCTGGCATGAGAACCCCCTCTCAACGAATCCACTATGCGCTGCCCGGCCCGCTTGAGGGGGCAGTTTGTAGTTACTACCTCATGAATCGTGCTGAGCCACTGACGTGCACGGCATGGCCCGCTTTTGCTTGTCGATACCCCAGTAATCCCCCGGCACCGGTAAGCATCATGATGCCGACGAGCCCCGGCACAGCCAAGGCTGCGACCTGCGGCAATCCAGCGGCCCGCAGATATTCGGTGTAGCCGATCCGGTAGGACGAATTCGGTGCGGCGACATTGCTACCCACGTTCGCGGGCGGCGCGAAACGTCCGGCGGGCGGCTCCGCGGTGACGGCGCGCGGTAGCGCGGGAGGAGCTCCGGCCGACGCGCCGCCCGGCCCGGACCCACCGCCGATTCCACCGAGACCGATGGGCGGCGCGACGATCACCGGCAAGGCGATGGGCGCCGCGGGACCGACGGGTGCCGCGGCTGCGGCGATACCTGCACCGGCGTCGAGCACGGCCGGTCCGCCGGGCACACCGGGCTGGCTCGGCTGCAGTTCGTCGGGCAGCTGCATATCAGGCACCGACGGCGGCCTGAAGCGCGGCAGCTGGACGATCGCACCGCCTCCGCCACCACCGCTGCTCTGGGGCGGATTCGGTGGCGGTTCACCCGGCGGTTCGGTGGGCTCGGTCGGCTCGGTCGGCTCGGTGGGCTCGGTGTCGTGGGCTCGGTGTCTTGTGGGCTCGGTAGTCTTCGTGGGCTCGGTGGTCTTCGTGGGCTCGGTGGTCTTCGTGGGCTCGGTGGTCCTGGTCGGCGGTGTCTCCGTCTTCGTCGGCGGGTCCTTGGTCGGCGTCGTGGAGTCACGCGGCTTCTCCTCGGGCCTGCCGTTACCCCAGCGTGTGTCCCCCTGCTGCCCCGGCTCCGATGCCTTTGTGTCGTTACCGTCGCCCAGGCCGAACGCGCGACGGATCACGTCGCCTACCGAGTCGTCACCCTTGCTTTCGTCGGCGCTGCCGTTGCCATGTTCTGGGTCGGCAAGCGCAATCGCGCCTCCGGCACCACCGATGAACAGGCCAGACGCCACGAGGCATGCCGACGCCGCGACACGCACACGCGCAGTCACTCGGTCATCACCTGGCATAACGCCGTCCGAACGTCGATTTACGGTTGCGACGATTGTCGCACAATCCGGTGTACACGTTTGCTAGTGGATGGAACTGCACCCATACCGGGGCACGCCACCGCCGGTCGCGGCCCCGGGCGATAGTGTTGTGCTGCGCGATCGCAGACACGAATGTCTTCAAATGCCGACGAGATGACCGGAAGGCGGCCGGGATGGGCCTGTTCACGCCGCGGAAAAGCCGCGCTACTCGGCGCGCTGAGGCCCGTGCCATCAAGGCCAAAGCGAAGCTGGAAGCCAAGCTCGCGGCGAAGAACGAGAACCGTCAAATGAAGGCCGCGCACAAGGCCGAGACCAAGGCGCTGAAGGCGCAACTGCGGGCGCAACGGGAGAGCGACAGGACCGCACTCAAGGTTGCTGAGAAGGAGCTCAAGGCGGTCCGCGACGGCAAGCTGTTGTCGCCGGCACGCATTCGCCGAACGCTCACGGTTACCCGGCTGCTTGCCCCAGTCGTGGTGCCTCTCGCCTACCGGGCCGCGATGGCCGCCCGCGGATTCCTTGATCAGCGGCGGGCCGACCGGCTGGGAGTCCCGCTCAGTCAGCTCGGCCAGTTCTCCGGGCATGGCGCGCAGCTGTCGGCCCGCATCGCGGGTGCCGAGCAGACGTTGCGACTGGTGGCCGAGAAGAAGCCCAAGGACGCCGAGACCAAACAGTTCGTCGCCGCCATGACCGATCGGCTGACCGACCTGTCGGCGGCGGTCACCGCGGCCGAGAACATGCCGACGGCCAACCGCCGCACCGCCCACAACTCGGTCAGCCAGCAGCTCGACGGCATCGACGCCGACCTGATGGCTCGCCTCGGCGTGGTCTGACGAAACCGTGCCTGCCGAGCCGAGGACCACAGCCGCCCGTCTGCGGGGCATATCCGCTGGGCTGCTGACCGCGACGCTGGCGGTGGCCGCGCACGGCGCCGCCGACAGCGCTGCGCCGTCCGGCTCGGCCGTCGTGCTGCTGGCCGTGCTCGCCGCGACGATCGGCGGCCTGGCCACCACCATCTCCCGCACCGCCGATGTGCGGGTCCTCCTCGGCCTGCTCGCGGCCGGTCAGCTCGTCGGCCACCTGATGCTCAGCGCCGCAGGCCACAGCCATGGCGGCGCCACGTCGCCCGCTCCGGCCATGCTCGCCGCGCACGCACTGGCAGTGGTCGTCGGCGCGATCCTGATCGCCGCGGGCGATCGGCTCTGCCGTGCGGTGTCACGGGTCCTGAAGGTGGCCACGCGTGCCGTCGTCGCGCCGATACCGAGCACGCCGGCCGTCGTCACCGGCGCCGATCAACCACTGCGATCGGCCCTCCTCCTCGCCGCATCTGTGTCACACCGGGGTCCGCCGGTCAGCCGCGCACGCTGACCGACCACCACCCCATCTGAAGAAAGTGACAACCGAATGCATTCCCCATCAGGGGCGCCCAAGCGCGCCCTCATCACCGTCGCCGCGACGGCGGCAGCACTCGGCATCGGACTGACGTGCGGTGCCGGGTCCGCGCTGGCCCACGTCCGCGCCGACGCCGACAATCCCGCACCCGGCGCCACCGCGGTGGTGACCTTCCGGGTCCCTGGCGAATCCGACACTGGCGCGCTGACAACGAAGTTGAGCGTCGAGCTGCCCGATGTGGCGTCCGCCAGAACCGAGGTCATGCCGGGTTGGACCGCCACCCTCGACCGGAACACGTCGGCGGGCACCGTCCGCTCGGTGACCTGGACCGCCGACCCTAAGGTCGGCATCTCGTCTGACCAGTTCGCATTGTTCCGGGTGTCGGTGAAGCTGCCAGAGGGCGACAGCGTGGCGTTTCCGGCCACCCAGACGTATTCCGACGGCACGGTGGTGCGCTGGGACCAGCCGCCACTGCCCGGCGGCGGTGAGCCCGAACACCCGGCGCCGGAGCTGAGCTTGACGGGTGCGCCGCCGACCGGAATGGTCGACCACGAGATGACGGCGCAAGCCGCGCAGACCGCGCCGACCGCCGACAACGCCGCGCGCTGGCTCGCCGGTGGTGCCATCGCCTTGGCTGCGGTGGGGGTGGCCGCGGCGTTGATCGCACGGAGGCGCACTTGATCCGGTCGTTCCGGCTCGCGTTCATCGCCGCCCTCATGGCGGCGATGGCGCTGGCCGGTGCGCCGGTCGCGGCCGCGCACGCAGTCCGCATCGCCACCGACCCCGCCGACAACGCCGCGCTGGCCCAGGGACCGCAACGCGTGAGCGCGACGTTCAACGAGCAGTTGCAGCCCGAGTTCGCCGCGATGACCGTCGTCGGACCCGACGGGAATCTATGGTCCAGCGGCGACCCACAGGTGCAGGGCGCGGTGATCGCCGTTGGCGTGCGCCCGCTCGGGCCCGCTGGGACCTACACGGTGAACTACCGGGTGACGTCGGCCGACGGCCACCCGGTGTCGGGGTCGTGGGCGTTCCGGCTGACGATGGCGGCGACCGGGAGTCCGGGCCCGTCGGCCGCCAAACCGGCCGACACCACCGGCGGCGGCGCGATCCCGGTGTGGCCGTTCCTGGTGGCAGGGGCAGTGATCATCGGCGGCGGAATCCTGTGGGCGGCACGACGAAGGACGTGACCACCCTAAGGCGGGCGGCGATCGGCGGTGTCGTCGTCGTGCTCGGCGGATCGGCGGCAGCATGGGCGGTGACCTATCCGCAGGCCGCGCCCGCCGCGACCGTGGTGCGTGCGCTCGCCGACTGTGCGGGCGCCGCCACGCTGGGTCTGGCGGTGGTGCCGATGCTGGACACCGGGCGGTACCGGGCGGAGTTGACGCTACGCGCCGGCGGACCGCTGGCCTTGGCAGCGGGCTTCTGGCTGTTCGCCGAGCTGTGTCGCCTCGTGGTGGGCGCGGCTGCGGCCGCGGCGGTGCCCGTCACCCGGGTGGGCCTGACGACGACGGCGGAGTTCGCGACGGCGACGTCTGCCGGGCGGTCCGGCCTCGTCAGTGTCGCGGCGGCCGGGCTGGTGTTGGCGGTCGCGCTCGTCGCGCCAAAGACGCCGCCCGCAGCGGTCGCCGCAGCCGGGATCGCGGCGGTCGGGTTGGTCGCGCGCACGATCGGCGGCCACATGTCGGCCAGCGTGCCAGGCGGGATCGCGATCGCGATTCATGTACTGGCCGCCGCGATGTGGTGCGGGACCCTGGCGGCGCTGGTGTTGACCGTCGACCATCGTGGCCAGTGGGCGCGCGTGCTGCCGCGATTCTCCGAGCTGTCGTTGTGGTGCGTGATCGCATTGCTGACCGGTGGCGTGATAGGCGCTTTCGTCGCGGTGAATTCGGCATCGCAATTGTTCGCTACCGGCTACGGACGCGTGTTGCTGATCAAGATCGTTCTAACCGTTGTGTTGATGACGTTGGCATGGCGCAACCGCGCCCGCTGGCTGCCTGCGGCAAAGTCGCATCGCGTTACCGCATACGTCTCGCGATCGAGATCGCTCACCGAGCTGGCAATCATGGCGGTGGCGTTAACCATGGCCGCTGCACTGTCGGTTGCCGGTTAGGGTTGAATGTTTGAGGACGAAACACTGCAAAGGAGCAGCCTGATGGCCGACCAGCAGGATCGACCCGACGAGAAGCCCGACGTCCCACCGTCTGCGCCGCCACCACCCGCGCCGGAGTCGGCGAGCCCCCCGCCCGCCGCGCCTTCGCCCGCCGCGCCTGCGCCCGCCGCGCCTGCCGCCCGCCGCGCCTTCGCCCGCCGCGCCACCGCCCGCCGCGCCTTCGCCCCCTCCGGCGCAGAAGAAGACACCGGCCAAGAAGGCCGCGAAGAAGACCCCCGCGAAGGCCGCCAAGAAGGCTGCGCCTGCCAAGAAAGCTGCCAAGAAGGCTGCCGCGAAGAAGGCGCCGCAGAAAATCACGTCGAAGCTGGCCGACACCAACGGCGATCGCAACATAGCCGATGCAGCCAAAGAGACTGCGGCGAAAGCCAAATCGACGGTCGCCGCGGCGGCCAATCCCACGACGGGCCCGGGCACGGTGCCGCTGGTGGGGCCCGAGCAGTCGCGTATCCCGATCGCTGCGGCGATCGCGGCGGGCATCCTCGCCATCCTGTTGGTGATCGTGGCGCGTCGACACGGCGACGACTGACAAATCACTTGACCCTCACGTGACGTCAGGGTCGATAGTGGCGGGCATGAACGCCAAGACCGTCGGCGCGGTAGCCACCCTCACGGGTGTCTCCGTCCGCACCCTGCATCACTACGACCACATCGGTGTTGTGGTACCAAGCGTCCGCACTTCGGCCGGCTATCGCGGCTACACAGACGCCGACATCGAGCGGTTGCACCTGGTGCTGGTGTACCGGGCCGTCGGGCTGCCGCTCGACGAGATCCGCACGCTGCTCGACGCGGCCGACGCCGATGTGGTCGCCCATCTGCAACGCCAGCAGGCGTTGCTGACCGAGCAGGCCTGCCGGCTCCAGGACACCATCAAGGCAGTGGAGGCCGCCGAGGCCGAGAAGCGGTGGGGCGGCACCGACGCATGGCAGCAGTCCCAGCAGCGGACCGCAGGCCTCACCGAAGATGACTGGGTGCGAGTCAAGGATGACGGCGAGGCATTCCTCGACGCACTGGCCGAAGCCAAGCGCGCGGGCGTCACACCGGGTTCGCCGCAAGCCAACGAGTTGGCGGCGCGGCACCGCGCGTCGATCGAGCAGTTCTACGACTGCGGCGACGAGATGCACCGGTGCCTGGTGCAGATGTATCTGGCCGACGAACGGTTCACCCGGTACTACGACGACGTCGAACCCGGGTTGGCGCAGTTCCTGCACGACATCGTCGTCGAAAGTCTCAATGCCTAGGCACCTTCGCCGTTAGTTTGATGCCCATGGCTGGGCATCCACCTTCGGGGACGGTGACGTTCCTGCTGACCGACCTCGAGGGGTCGACCCGGATGTGGGAGCAGGATCCCGAGGCGATGAAGGCCGCGATGGTCCGCCACGACGAACTGCTCGAGAAAGCGATCGCGGCGCATCACGGCTTCGTCTTCGCGCGGATGGGCGACGGAATGGCTGCCGCGTTCTCGACGGCCGGGATGCTGTCTGCGGCGCGGCAGCTTCAAGGACGCTCTCGCCGACGAGCCCTGGGGCACCGCACACCCGTTGCGGGCCACGGGTCGGACTGCACACCGACGAGGCGTCGTCGTCAACGACAACAACTACGTGAGCCAGCCGGTCAACCGGGCGCGCCCGCTTGATGGCGGCCGCGCACGGTGGGCAGATCGTCATATCGGGTGCCACGGAATCGCTTGTGCGCGGCGAGCTTCCCGACGGAATGCGGCTCGTCGGATCTCGGTGAGCACCGGCTGCGCGACCTCGGCAGTCCGCCCGGATCTTCCAGCTGACTCCACGCAGCGGATCCCGAGGAGTTCCCGCCGCTGCGAACCCTGGACTCGTTCCCGGGAAACCTTCCGGCACAGGTCAGTTCATTCATCGGACGGACGGCCGACGTAGCTCGGTGGTCGCCGCGCTCGAGCACATCGCGGGTGGTGACGATCACCGGGGTGGGCGGCGTCGGCAAGACCCGCTTGGCGCTACAGGTCGCCGCCGACGTGCTGCCGCGCTATCGGCGATGGCGCCTGGCTGGTCGAGCTGGCACCCGTGCGTGATCCCGAGGCGCCTGGTGTCGGTGGTGGCCGCCGCCTTCCGCTGACCAGCAGCGGTGGGCAATCGCTGGAGGAGTCCCTTCTCGAGATGCTGGCCGACAAGGAGCTGCTTCTTGTGCTGGACAATTGCGAGCACCTGCTGGGAGCCGTGGCCCGGCTGGTGACCCGGGTCGAACGCGAGTGCCCCGGCGTCGTCGTGCTGGCCACCAGCCGCGAGGGACTGGCTGTCGACGGGGAGCAGATGATCGCCTTGCCTCCGCTGGCGATCGGCGACCCGACCGATGACATCGAGCGCCTCGTCGCCACCGATGCCGTCAGCTTGTTCGTCGAGCGGGCCACGTCACGTCAAGGCCGACTTTGCCCTGACCGACAACAACGCCCGCAGCCGTCGTCGAGATCTGCCAGCGCCTCGACGGTGTGCCACTGGCCATCGAACTGGCAGCGGCGCGGGTCATCGCGCTGAGCCCGGCCGATCTGCCCGAGCGACTCGACCGCCGCTTCCAGGTGCTTGCCGGTGGGCGGCGGGGCGCCGTCGAGCGGCATGCGACGCTACGCGCCGCCATCGACTGGTCGTACGAACTGCTGAATGCGGCCGAGCAACGGCTGCTCTCGCGCATGGCCGTGTTCTCCGGAGGCTGCACGCTCGAGGCGATTGAGGAGATCTGCAGCGGCGACCCCGTCGATCCCGAAGCGGTCGTGGATCTGGTCACCGGCCTGGTCGCCCGCTCGCTGGTAGTCGCCGAAGATCACCGGCCTCGGCACTCGCTACCGCCTGCTGGAGACCATCCGCCAGTACGGCGAGGAGCGGTTGCCGAGCTGGGCGAGACCGAGGAACTGCTGGCCGCGCACGGTCGGTTCTACGCCACATTGTTGGCGCGAGCCGCCGAGCGCTCCTATGGACCCGAGCAGCTTTCGTGGGCAGAACGGTTCAATCTGGATCGCGACAACGTTCGGCTGGCGCTCAACACTGCACTCGAGACGAACAATGGCGCACTGGCCGTCCAACTCGTGGCCAACCATCCCAATCGCCACGGCCAGGGTTCCGCGCCGGTCGGGACGATCCTTACGAAGCCCGTGTACCGCGTGCTCGAGCTTCGAGATGCTTCCGAAGCTCCCGGATACCCGCGGGTGCTGATGGTGGCCGCATACCTTGCCTTTTACAGCGATGGCAACTACGCCATGGCAATGAAACTGTGCGAGAAGGCAATAGAAGCCGAGCGTCATCAAAAGACCCCGGCCCAAGGACCTCGGATCGAGATGGATGGCTGGAGCCTGCGGGCGATGGGTTCGTTGTCGGCGGGCGACTACGCCGATGCTGTCGAGGCGTACACGCGCGCAGCGGAAGTGGCCCGGATCGACGGATACTCCGGGGTCGCCGCGACATATCTTGCGTACAGCGTCAACGCCAGACTGCTGGGTGGCATCGGAGTACGCGAGACACTGTGCACAAGCGGAGGATGCCTTACAACTGGCCCGCCGGTCCGGCATGCCTGGCTCGATTGTGCAAAGTCTCAATGCTCTTGCGCTGACGCTTGCGGAGCCCGACCCGGTGCGGGCCAGAGGTGCCCTCAGAGAAAGCCTCGAACGTATCGCCTGGTACGTCGAAGACGTCTCGGGGATCTTCGTCACCGCCTCCATGGTCGCCGCCCGCCTCCGCGACTGGCCCCTAACACTGAACCTGGCCGCTCGCGGAATGCGCTCGTGGCGTTGGGACATGTCGCCCCTCTGGGCTGCGATCTGCCTCGCCGAATGCGCCCGAGCCCTGGCTGACGACCAGCCTGAAGTCGCAGGCGTTCTGCGCGGTGCCGCCTACGTCACGTTCCGACTGGCGAGTCCGGATGGCGCTGACGCCAGGCTGGGGGATACGCGCGAGTCAACACCAGCCCCAACTTTGTCCTCGCAGCACTGCGCGAAACCGGTGAACTCGTCGCCTCCGCGCTCGGCCGCGACCGCAGACGCGAGCTACGTGTCGCCGGCGCGGCGATGAGCATGGACGAAGCCGTCTCGTATGCGCTCGACCACATCGACCCCCAGCACATCGTCAGTCTCAGAGTTCAGCTCGGCAGCGCCCGATGACCGCTTCACCGCCGTCGGGCACGGTGACGTTCCTGCTCACCGACCTCGAGGGGTCGACCCGGATGTGGGAGCAGGATCCCGACGCGATGAAAGCCGCGATGGTCCGCCACGACGAGCTGCTCGAGAAAGCGATCGCAGCGAATCGCGGCTTTGTGTTCTCGCGAATGGGCGACGGCATGGCCGCCGCGTTCTCGACCGCGCGTGATGCCGTCTGCGCCGCATCGGCGATTCAAAGACACTCTCGCCGAAGAGGCTTGGCCGACCGCGCACCGTTGAGAGCCCGAGTCGGCCTGCACACCGACGAGGCGGTGATCGTCGACGACGCCGGTTACGCCAGCCTGCCCATCAACCGCTGCTCCCGTTTGATGGCCGCCGCCCACGGCGGGCAGGTCGTAATCTCCGGCGCCACCGAAGTGCTCGTGCGCGGTCAATTGCCCGACGGCGTGGAGCTCATCGATCTCGGCGAGCACCGGCTGCGCGACCTCGGTAGCCCGCTGCGCGATCTTCCAGCTCGGTCGCGGTGACGATCAAGGGGATTTCCCGCCGCTGCGCACCCTGGACGCGTTCCCGGGAAACCTGCCGGCCCAAGTCAGCTCCTTCATCGGGCGCGAAGCCGAGGTCGCGCGAGTCGCCTGCGGCCTTGACGAATTCGCGCGTGGTGACGATCACCGGCGTCGGCGGCGTCGGCAAGACGCGCATCGCGCTTCAAGTTTCCGCCGAGCTCCTCCCTCGCTATTCGAGGGCGCGTGGTTGGTCGAGCTGCGCCCCAGTCCGCGACCCGGACAGACGTCGTCGAGGCCGTGGCCTGAGCGTTTCGCGCTGGCGAACCGCGGCGGGCCGTCCTCTCGTCGACGCGCTGGTCGAGATGCTCGCCCAGAAGCGACTGTTGCTGGTGCTCGACAACTGCGAGCACCTGGTCGGAGCAGTGGCCCAACTCGTAGCGCAGATCGAACGTTCCTGTCCTGGCGTCGCCGTGTTGGCCACCAGTCGCGAGGGAATGGCGATCGACGGCGAGCAATTGATCGCGTTGCCCGCCGCTTGACGCCGGAGCTCCGAGCGACGACCTTGCGCACCTGTTGACGCACACCGACGCCGTGAGTCTTTTCGTCGAACGGGCGCGGCAGTGTGAAGGCCGACTTTGCTCTGACGCGAGGAATACGCCCGTGCCGTTGTGGAGATCTGCCAACGCCTCGACGGTGTGCCGTTGGCGATCGAGTTGGCGGCGGCGCGGGTGATCGCGCTGAGCCCGACTGAACTCGCCGCGCGCCTCGACCGCCGATTCCAAGTGCTGGCCGGCGGACGTCGGGGCGCTGTCGAGCGCCATGCGACGCTGCGCGCCGCGATCGACTGGTCCTACGAGCTGTTGAACGCCGCGAACAGCGGCTGCTCGCACGCATGGCGGTGTTCGCCGGAGGCGGCACCCTTGAAGCCATCGAAGACGTCTGTAGCGGCGATCCCGTTGACGCCCGACGACGTTGTCGACCTCGTCACCGGCCTGGTGGCGCGCTCGCTCGTCATCGCCGAGGACAACGCGTCGGGTACTCGCTACCGGCTGCTCGAGACCATCCGCCAGTACGGCGAGGAACGACTTGCTGACTGCGGTGAAACCGATTCACTCCAGATCGCGCATGCCCGGTTTTACGCCGACCTCTCAGCCCATGCAACCGAAAAGTCCTACGGCCCGGACCAACTCGTTTGGGCAAGGCGAATCAATGTGGAAACCAACAACATCCGCGCCGCGATTACCTACGCCATCGTGTCCGGCAACGCGAATCTCGCGGTCAGGCTCGTCGCACACCACCCCCATCGCCAGAGCCAGTCGGGCTACCCGATGGGCGAGGTGCTGTTCGTGCCAGCATTCGAAGTTCTGGCCGTGCCCGGGGCGCGGAACGAGACCGACTATTCCCGTGTACTTACGGTCGCTGCCCATCAGGAGCTTTACGAAGGGCGCCTCGAGCGGGCCATGGAGCTATGCCAGGAAGCCCTTGCCGCCGAACGAGAGTCGCCCGTCACACCGCGCGGTCCCCGCGTCGAGATGGAAGCGCGCCATCTGCAGGGAGGTGCCGCGCTGTGGTCCGGCAACTATGCCGATGCGATAGCCGCGTATACGGGCGCAGCGGAGATCGCCGAGGCCGATGGCGCCGTTGGAATCGCGGCCATATTCCTCGCGTACAGCGTGAATTCGGCCGTGCTCGGCGGCGACACCACCGACGAGACGATGCGACGCGCTGAACAGTCGGTGGCGTTCGCTCGACGATCCGGTATGCCCGCCGCGAAGATGCTCAGTCTGATTTCGCTTGCACTCGCACTCGCTGATCGGGACCCGCAACGTGCCAGGTCAGTTCTGCGGGAAGGCGTCGACGAGGCCGGATTTGGCGACGGATTAACGGGTCATCCTCACCGCGGAGCCTGGCTCGCGGTCGCCTTCACGACTGGGACCTCACTCTCGCGTTCGCCGCGCGATCGATGAAGCTGGACCGTTGGATCACCGCACCGGTACAAGTGGCACCATGCTAGCCCGGTGTGCGCGCGGTCTGGCCGACGAACCGCCGGAAGTCGCGGGTGTCCTGCGCGGCGCGGCCTACGCCACTTTCAAGCGCGCAACTCCGAAGCCGTCCTCGGCAGAATCGGCGCCCGTCGACCCAAACGCCAACTTCGTCCTGGTGGCGATGCGCGAAACCGGGGACATCGTCGGTGCCGCGCTCGGTGACGAGCGTCGACGCGAGCTCGGTGCCGAAGGGTCCGCGATGAGCGAGGACGAGGCCGTCACCTACGCGCTGGCCAACATCGACCCAAAGCTGCTCACCGGCCCGATCGCTACGCGTCACAAGCGTGTGATATCGCATTGCGCAACAGATTTCGCTGAAGTTGCAATTTCCGGCCTGCCTGTGATCTCGACGCGTACTCTCCGGCCATGACGGTCGAATCAGCCAATGCGGTCTACTACGACCCCTACGACAGTGAACTGGATGCTGACCCGTATGCCATGTACCGGCGGATGCGCGAAGAGGCGCCGCTGTACTACAACGCCAAATACGACTTCTATGCCCTCAGCCGGTTCGGTGATGTCAGCCAGGGCCTGGTAGACCACGAAACGTTCAGCTCAGCACGAGGAGCGATCCTCGAATGGATCAAGGGCGGGCTTGAGGTGCCGTCCGGCATCCTGTCGTTCGAGGACCCGCCGCTGCACAACATCCACCGCAACCTGCTGGCGCGAATGTTCACGCCTCGCAAGGTCACGGGTCTGGAGGAGAAGATCCGTCAGTTCTGCGCGCGCAGTTTGGATCCGCTGGTCGGAACCGGGCGGTTCGACTTCGTCGGGGATCTTGGCGCGCAGATGCCGATGCAGGTGATCGGACTGCTGCTCGGCATTCCCGAAGGCGATCTGGAGTCCATCCGGGATCGGTCGAACAACAACATGAAGACTGAATCCGGCAAGCCGATGAAGCTCAGCACCAGAGGAATTCAGCAACTCGGTGCGGCGTACGCCGACTACATCGACTGGCGCGCGGAGCATCCATCCGATGACATCATGACCGAACTGCTGAACGTCGAATTCAAGGATGAAACGGGCGCGACGCGCCACCTGCGTCGAGATGAGTTGCTGCTCTACATCAATGTGGTGGCACAGGCCGGCAATGAAACCACGACGAGGCTCATAGGTTGGGCAGGCAAAGTTCTAGGCGAGCATCCCGACCAGAGACGAGACTTGGTTAATAACCCCGGGCTGATTCCGCAAGCAATAGAGGAACTGGTGCGTGTCGAGCCTCCTGCTCCGCACACCGCACGTTACGTCACCCGCGATGTCGACTTCTACGGCCAGACGGTGCCCGAAGGCTCGGTCATGATGATGCTCATCGGCTCGGCTTGCCGCGACCACTTTCAGTTCCCGCCCGACGGTGATGAGTTCGATATCCATCGCGAACCCCGTCAACATGTCGGGTTCGGCGTCGGTGTCCACTACTGTCTCGGCGCCTCGCTTGCGCGACTGGAGGGACGAATCGCGCTCGAAGAGATCCTGAAGCGATTCCCCGAGTGGGACATCGACCTTTCGAATGCGGTCTGGTCCCCTGCGTCCGTGACCCGCGGATGGGATTCCATGCCCGCTTTGACCCCTGGGTAGCATCGACCGGTGACCATCGAGCCGCGCCCCACCGCTGACCTCGTCGACGAGATCGGCCCCGACGTGCGCAGCTGCGATCTGCAACTGCGGCAGTTCGGCGGCCGGTCGGAGTTCGCCGGGCCGATCACCACGGTCAAGTGCTTCGAGGACAACGCACTGCTGAAATCGGTTCTCTCCGAACCCGGTAACGGCGGCGTACTGGTGATCGACGGCGACGGGTCGCTGCACTCGGCTCTGGTCGGCGACATCATCGCCGGCCTCGGCGTCGAGAACGGCTGGGCGGGCCTGATCATCAACGGTGCGGTGCGCGATGCGGCGACTCTGCGCACGTTGGATATCGGCGTCAAGGCGCTCGGCACCAATCCGCGCAAGAGCGCCAAGACCGGTGACGGGCAACGCGACGTGGCCGTCGACTTCGGCGGTGTGGTGTTCGTGCCGGGCCACATCGCCTACAGCGACGACGACGGCATCGTCGTCATCGCCACAGACAGATAGCGCGATCAGACGCAAAACTGCACTTCTAAGGGCAATATCAGGCAGTTTTGCGTCTGCTCGGCGAAAAAGGTGACTAGACCGAAGCCGCTACCGGCGCACGGTGTTTGGTGAACATGCAGCGCCTCGTCGTCGACCTTGCCGTGACGGATCATCCGCATGTCGAAGAGGTAGTTCTGCTTGAGCCGCCACGGTGCCCGCGAGCCCGACTTCGGCAGCAGGTGCGCCGACCGCTGGAAGTAGCCGGGCGCGAAGTCCATGAACGGCAGCTCGTCGACCGCTTCGCCGGGATGCTGCGCTTCGACGCGGTCGAAGCCGTTGGCGTCCATGTAGTTCAGCAACCGGCAGACAAACTCGGAGACGAGGTCGGCCTTCAGCGTCCACGAGGCGTTGGTGTAGCCGAACGTCATCGCGAAGTTCGGGACGCCGGAGAACATCAGGCCCTTGTAGGTCATCAACGACGTCAGGTCGATCTCTTCGCCGTTCTTGGTCGGCCTGAGCCCACCGAGCAGCTGCATGTTCAAACCCGTTGCGGTGACGATGATGTCGGCGTCCAGCTCCTCGCCCGACGTCAGCTTGATACCGGTCTTCGGTGAACCGTTCGATGGTGTCGGTGACGACGTCGGCCTTGCCCTTGCGGATGGTCTTGAACAGATCGCCGTTCGGGGCGAGGCACACCCGCTGATCCCACGGCTTGTAGTTCGGGGTGAAGTGCTTGTCCCAGTCGAAAGCCCTCCGGCAGCCTGCGCTCACCCATCTTCCGCAATGCGTTGCTTGAAGAAGTTCGGGAACCTCCTGGCGATCTGGTACTGCACAGTGCTCTGCGAGCGATGGCCTTCCAACGGATCGCCGCATACGCCGCCTTCTCCGGCAGCAGCTTCGTGCGCCCGCGCGGCGAACGGGTCCTTGTCGGGCATCCCGGCGATGTATGTGGGCGAGCGCTGCAGCATCGTCACGTGACCGGCGCCCGAATCGATCAGCGCAGGAATCAGCGTCACGGCGGTGGCGCCGCTGCCGATGACGACGATCTTCTTGCCTTGGTAGTCGAGATCCTCCGGCCAGTGCTGCGGGTGCACGATGGTGCCCTCGAAGTCCTCTCGAGCCGGCGAAGTCGGGCGTGTAGCCCTCGTCGTAGTTGTAGTAGCCGGTGCAGCCGAACAGGAACGCAGCAGGTGATCTCGCGCTCCTCACCGTCGCTCTCGACGCGGCAGGTCCCAGCGGTTGTCCGCGTCGGACCAGTCGGCGGCGACCACGTTCTGGCCGAACCGCATGTGCTTGTCGATGCCGTTCTCGGCGGCCGCTTCCTTCAGATAGTTCAGGATCGACGGCCCGTCGGCGATCGCCTGCTCGTCCGTGTCACGGCTTGAACCGGAATCCGAGCGTGTACATGTCGGAGTCCGAGCGCAGACCCGGGTACTTGAACAGGTCCCAGGTCCCGCCGAGGTTCTCCCGGCGCTCCAGGATCAGGTAGCTCTTGTCGGGGCAGCGGTCCTGCAGATGCCAGGCCGCACTGATGCCGGAGATGCCGGCTCCCACGATGACAACGTCGACAAATTCGGTCATGCTGTAAAGCTATCAACACCGTGTCGAATAAGTCAACAGTGTGTTGAGAATCTCGACACCATGTAAAGTAACGGTCGTGACAACCGCCAGCCAACCCCGTGCAGCCCGTGGCCGCCGTGCCGCTCGGCCGTCGGGCGACGACCGTGAGCTGGCCATTCTCGAAACCGCTGAGCGGCTCCTCGAGGATGCGACCCCTCGCCGAGATCTCGGTCGACGACCTGGCCAAGGGCGCAGGGATCTCGCGGCCGACGTTCTACTTCTACTTCCCGTCGAAGGACGCAGTGCTGCTCACTCTGCTCGACCGCGTCATCACGGAGGCAGACGCGCGGGCCGACGTCGCACTGGGTCCAATGGACACCGCGGTCGACCGGCACGAGTGTCTGGCGTGCCGGATCAACGTCTACTATTCGAGTCGTTCGGGGCACATCGAGCCGTCACGCTGGCCGCGCGCGGTCCGGGCGTCCGACGAACGCCGAGATGCACGTCGACTGTGGACGACAGTTCATGCAGAAGTGGATCGACTACACCACCGACGTCATCGAGGCGGAGCGTGACCGCGGGCGCCGCCCCCGAGACCATCCCCGCCAGCGATTTGGCGATCGCACTCAATCTGATGAACGAGCGGACGATGTTCGCAGCCTCACGCCGCCGAGCGAGAACTCCGTCGCCCGCGAGCGCCTGCGTCGACACGCTCGCTCACATCTGGGTGAGCAGCATCTACGGCACCACGCCGTAGTTGTCACACCGCGATGCGAACATATGTTCGTGTCCGGCAGCGCCACCATCCTGCACGCCGATCTCGATTCGTTCTACGCGTCGGTCGAGCAGCGTGACGACCCCGCGCTGCGCGGCAGGCCGGTGATCGTCGGCGGCGGCGTCGTACTCGCGGCGAGCTATGAGGCGAAGGCCTACGGCGTGCGCACCGCGATGGGCGGACGGCAGGCCCGCCGACTCTGCCCGCACGCGCTCGTCGTGCCCCCACGGATGAGGGCATACTCCGAGGCCAGCGACGCGGTGTTCGAGGTCTTCCATGACACGACGCCGATCGTCGAACCACTATCGGTGGACGAGGCCTTCCTCGACGTGTCCGGGCTGCTTCGGGTCTCGGGGACCCCGGTCGAAATCGCGGCGTGGCTGCGGGCTGCGGTCCGCGACCGCGTCGGCCTACCGATCACCGTCGGCATCGCCCGCACCAAGTTCCTCGCCAAAGTCGCCAGCCAGGAGGCCAAACCCGACGGGCTGCTGCTCGTCCCACCCGACCGCGAGCTGGCCTTCCTGCATCCGCTGCCGGTGCGCAGGCTGTGGGGCGTCGGCGTCAAGACCGCCGAGAAACTGCACGCCCACGGCATCGAAACGGTTGCCGACGTCGCCGAGCTGAGCGAGTCCACCCTCGCCGCGATGGTCGGCGGCGCGATGGGCCGCCAACTGTTCTCGTTGTCCCGCAACATCGATCGGCGCCGGGTGGTGACGGGGGTGCGTCGCCGCTCGGTCGGCGCGCAGCGCGCCCTGGGACGGCGCGGCAACACGATGTCGGCAGACGAGGTCGACGCCGTCGTCATCAACCTGATCGACCGGATCACCCGCCGCATGCGCACGGCACGGCGCACCGGACGAACGGTGGTGCTGCGGTTGCGGTTTGACGACTTCGGCCGCGCCACCCGGTCGCACACCATGCCACGGGCCACCGCGTCCACCGATGTCATCCTCGAGGCGGCCAGAGAACTCGTCGCCGCGGCCGCGCCGCTGATCGCCGAGCGGGGGCTGACGCTGGTCGGTTTCGCGGTGTCCAACATCGACCGTCACGGCGCACAGCAGTTGGAGCTGCCGTTCGAGGAACACGCCGACACCGTCGCCCTCGACGATGCCGTCGACGAGGTGCGCAAGCGCTACGGGAACGCCGCCGTCACGCGCGGCGTCCTCGTCGGCCGCGATCCCGGCCTGGAGATGCCGCACCTTCCCGACTGACGGTGTTGACCTCAACAAATATTGAGGTTCTACGGTCGCCCTATGAACCTGGGCACGTTCGGCTTCACCGTCGACAATGAACCCGACGACAGCCACCTCGCTGCGGCGCCGGAACTCGAGCGGCTCGGCTTTCGCGGGTTGTGGGTCGTCGTAAAGGGTGAGCTAACTCGCCGTCCACTCCAGTAACTTCTCGGCGGTCCACGTGTTGACGATCCGGTCCACCGGCACCTTCGCGTCCAGTGCCCGTTGCGCGCCGTAGCCGAGGAACTCCAGCTGCCCTGGCGCATGCGAATCGGTGTCGATCGAGAACAGGCAGCCGATCTCCAGCGCCAGGTTCAACAGCCGCGTCGGCGGGTCGCGGCGCTCAGGCCGCGAGTTGATCTCCACCGCCGTGCCGTTGTCCCTGCAGGCGGTGAACACCTTCTCCGCGTTGAACTTCGACTCCGGCCGCATACCTCTGCCACCCGTGACGAGCCGGCCCGTGCAGTGGCCGAGCACGTCCGCGTGCGGGTTCTCCACGGCCTTGATCATCCGTCGCGTCATGGCGGGCGCATCCATCTTCAGCTTCGAATGCACGCTGGCCACCACGACATCGAGCCGGTCGAGCAGCTCGGGCTGCTGGTCGAGCGAACCGTCCTCGAGGATGTCGACCTCGATGCCGGTGAGGATGCGCATCGGGGCGACGGTCTCGCGCAGTTCGTCGATCACGTCGAGCTGCTTGCGCAGCCGCTCCGGCGACAGGCCGTTGGCGATCGTCAGCCGCGGCGAATGATCGGTCAGAGCGCAGTACTCGTGACCCAAATCCCTTGCCGCCAGCATCATCTCCTCTATCGGCGCAGACCCGTCAGACCAGTTGGAGTGCACATGCAGGTCGCCACGCAACGCCGCTCTGACGTCACCACCACCGAGATCCTGTGCGGCCGATCGTAATTCGACGAGCGCGTCCGGCTCCCGGCCCGCCCATGCCTGGGCGATCACCTTCGCCGTCTTCGGACCGATACCGGGCAACGACTGCCAACTGTTCGCAGCGCCGTGACGCTCGCGGTCGGCATCGTTGAGCGCTTCGACGATGTCGGCGGCGTTGCGGTAGGCCATCACCCGCCGCGAGTCCTCGCGCGCCCGGTCCTTGTAGTACGCAATCTGACGCAGTGCGACGACCGGATCCATGGCTCCAGTGTGCCCGCTTACGCACGCCAGACAGGATCGCGCCCGCTCATCGCGACGATCCGGTCGAGGTCCTGCGCGTCGTCGGCAACCGGCACCGCAGGCCCGAACATCCCCTCGGTGCCTGCCGCGTCGAACTGCGCAAGGTGCGCGAGGCAGGCCTGCGCGGTGGCCGGGTCGCAGTCGTAGGGCTGACCTGTGGCTGCCGCGACGTCCCAGCCGTGGATGACGACCTCGGCCAGCGCGACCGAGCCCGCGACCTCGCCGGGCAGGTCGACTCCCGCCCGCGCGGGTCATGCCCTGCCACGCACCGGGCTCCTGCCACGCGTCGGCCAGCGCGGCCAGCCGCTGCGGATAGGACGTGCGCCAGTCCGCGTCCACCTGCGCACCGTCAACGGGCGGGGTGTCGGTCAGCGGGCCGAACTCCTTGCCCGCGGCCGCGGTGAACGCCAAGCGCCAGCATGCCGATGTGGGCGATCAGCTCATCGAGACGCAGCTTCTCGCACGGGGTCGGCAGGGCGAGCTGTTCGTCGGTCACCTCCGCCAGCACGTCGGCGGTGCTTGCTGGCATGCGGAGGTCAGATCGATCATGTCGGTACTGACCGGAGTTACGGCGCAAACTCACCGCGCACGCGAGGAGCAAAATGTCATCGGCCGCGAATTGGCTTCGTCGCACCGTGAACCAGCGCGCGGACCTGGTCCTCGACGGCACCGCCCGCGAGAGAACAACATCTCGTCGCCGGCCTGCAGCACATCGTCGGGTTGCGGGAGGATGACACCGCTGTCGCGGATCACGATGGCCAGCGCGGTGTTCTCCGGCAGCGAGATGTCGCGGACGCGCTTCCCGACCATCGGATCGTCGGCGGGCAGCCTCAGTTTGGCCAAGCTCACCTGTCCTTGTCTCAGTTCCATCAGCCGCACCAGGTGGCCGATGTCGATGGCGCCCTCGACTGCCGCGACCAATGCGCGCGGTGCCGATACCGCCAGGTCGACGCCCCACGCCTCGGTGAACAGCCACTCGTTGCGGGCGTCGTTGACGCGTGCCACCACCCGGTCGACCCCGAATTCGGTCTTCGCCAGCAGCGAGGTGGTCAGATTCGCCTTGTCGTCGCCGGTCGCCGCGATGACGACATCGCACGTTTCGATGCCTGCGTCTTCGAGCGACGTGAGCTCGCACGCGTCGGCCAGTAGCCAGTCCGCATCCGGAACGGTGAGCGGTTGGTAATGACGGACGTTGTTCTCGATCAACAGGATCTTGTGTCCGTAGGCGAGCAGTTCCAGCGCGACGGACCGCCCGATCGCACCTGCGCCCGCGATGCCGACGCGCATCGTCTGACGCTCGTCAGCGTGGCTCGACGGCTCATCGGACCGCCGCCTGAGTCGGAACACAACGTCATAGTGACCCATCCGGCGGCATCCTGGTTAACTGCGGGGTGAAATGACCTTGCAGCAGCTGTATCTGGTTCTGCTGGCCGGTGGGCTCGTGCTGCTGGCCAGCATCGTCGCCACGCGTGCGGCCACCACGGTCGGCCTACCGGCCCTGCTGCTGTTCCTCGGCGTCGGAGTCATCGTCGGCGAAGACGGTTTGGGGCTGCCTTTCGAGAACTATCTACTCGCCGACCATCTCGGCACCGTCGCGCTGGCCATCATCCTCATCGAGGGCGGCCTGACGACCAAGTTCTCCGACGTGCGGCGGGTGCTGGCGCCTGCCGGGATGCTGGCCACCGTCGGCGTCGGGGTCAGCATGGCGATCACCGCCGCGGGTGCGCACCTGCTGCTCGGGATGGACTGGCAGCTGGCGCTGCTCCTCGGCGCCATCGTGTCTGTCACCGACGCCGCCGCCGTCTTCTCCGTCCTGCGCGTCGTGCCGCTACCGAGGCGAGTCGCCGGGCTGCTCGAGGCCGAGTCCGGATTCAATGACGCGCCCGCCGTCATCCTCGTGCTGATGTTCAGCGTCACACCGCTGGAACTGTCCCCGGTGCACGCCATCGCCGAGTTGGTCTACGAGCTGGGTGTCGGCGCCGCGATCGGACTGGGTTGTGGGCTGCTCGGCTCGATTGCCTTGCGCCGCATCGCTCTTCCCGCATCGGGCCTGTACCCGTTGGCGAACTTCGGGCTGGGCATGGTCGCGTTCGCCGCGGCGGGCAGCGCGCACGCGAGTGGGTTCCTCGCCGCGTATCTGGCCGCGGTCGTGCTCGCCAACTCCGGGCTGCCGCACCGCTCGGCGACCCGCTCGTTCGCAGAGGGACTCGGCTGGCTGGCTCAAATCGGCTTGTTCGTCCTCCTCGGCCTGCTGGTCGATCCGAGCGATCTCGGGGCCGAGATCGTGCCCGCGATCGTCATCGGATTGGTGCTGCTGTTGATCGCCCGGCCCGTGTCGGTTGTCATCTCGCTGGCCGGCTTCCGCGTCCCGTGGAAGGAGCAGGCCTTCGTGTCGTGGGCCGGGCTGCGCGGCGCCGTCCCGATCGTGCTGGCGACCTTCCCGATCGTCGAGGGCGTGCCCGACGCCATCCGGCTGCTCAACATCGTCTTCATCCTCGTGGTGGTGTTCACCTTGGTGCAGGGGCCCAGCCTGGGCCCACTTGCGCACCGGTTGGGACTGATCCCGAAGGAAGCGACCCGCGAGATCCAGGTGGAGGCGGCGCCGCTGGACGTGTTGGAGGCCGAGCTGCTGACGATGACGGTGCATACCCCGTCGCGGCTGCACGGTGTCACCGTGCTCGAGCTGCGGTTGCCCGACCCCAGCGTCATCACGCTGATCATCCGCAGCGGGCACACCTTCGTTCCGCAGCCCGACACCCGCATCGCGACGGGCGACGAGCTGCTCATCGTCACCACCCCGAAAACGCGGATGGCCGCCGAACGCAGGCTGCGCGCCGTGAGTCGCCGGGGCAAGCTCGCGTACTGGTTCGACGAGTACGGCGAAGCCGAATAAAGGACCGGGGTCGGCGAACCTGACTGACAGCGCATTGCCAGGTAACCCGGACTAGGGTTGGTGTAGTGCGATTCGCTTTCAAGACATCCCCGCAGAACACCAACTGGCACGACATGCTTGCGGTCTGGCAGGCCGCAGACGATATCGACGTCTTTGAATCCGGCTGGACGTTCGACCACTTCTATCCGATCTTCTCCGACTCCAGCGGCCCGTGCCTGGAGGGTTGGACCACGCTGACCGCGCTGGCGCAGGCCACCAAGCGTCTCCGCGTCGGCGTGCTGGTCACCGGCATCCACTACCGCCATCCCGCCGTGCTGGCGAATATGGCTGCAGCACTGGACATCGTGTCCGACGGCCGACTCGAACTCGGCATCGGCGCGGGCTGGAACGAAGAGGAATCCGGTGCGTACGGAATCGAACTCGGCTCGATCAAGGAGCGCTTCGACCGCTTCGAGGAGGCGTGCGAGGTGCTCACCAGTCTGTTGAGCAACGAGACAACGACCTTCGACGGTAAGTACTACCAACTCAAGGACGCACGCAACGAGCCCAAGGGCCCGCAGAAGCCGCACCCGCCGATCTGCATCGGTGGCAGCGGCGAGAAGCGCACCCTGCCGCTCACCGCGAAATACGCCGACCACTGGAACTTCGTCGGCGGACCGCCCGAGGAGTTCGCGCACAAGCGCGACGTGCTCGCCGCGCGCTGCGCGGACATCGGTCGCGATCCTAAAGAGATCACCCTGTCGGCGCACGTCCGGCTGGAACCCGACCTCGACTACGCCAAGGCGGTCGACGAGGCGGGAGCGCTGGGCAAGGAAGGTCTGGACCTCGCGATCGTCTACCTGCCGCCGCCACACGACCCCACGGTGCTCGAACCGCTGGCCGAGGCCATCAGGGATTCGGGATTGAAGGCGGAGTGACTGACCGATCCGGTCAGGAGTCGGTCCTGAGAATCCGCTACGGGCGTTGCTCCTGCGGGCGATAGCCGCCCCGATGGCGACGTGACCACGGCGTGCCGCACGCCCGCGTCGCATCAATTCCGTTCTCGGCGTTCCGTGCCCTGCCGCCATACCGATGCGCCTATTGTTTGCCCATGGATGTGCGGGTCCTCGGACCCATCGAGGTACATGTCGACGGCAGGGAAGTCACGCCGACCAGTCCGAACCAGCGCACGATTCTGGCGGTGCTGGCAGCTCATCCAGACCGCCACGTGCGCGCGGACACCCTGATCGATGCACTGTGGGGCGTCGATCCGCCGGCGACCGCCGATCGGACCCTGCGTAGCTATGTATCGCGGCTCCGCGCCATCATGGGCCGTTCAATCGTCGCCAGTGGTGGTGGGTTTTCGCTGCGCACCAACGATATTCGTCTCGACTCTGCCGAATTCGAGCAGCGAGTAAACTCGGCTAAGTTGCTCGCACCCGAGGCCGCCGCGGACACGTTACGGTCCGCCATCGAGCTGTGGCACGGCTGCGCTTTCGGTGATCTGGCCGACATCGATGCCGTGTGCGCACAGGCCCGTGCGTTGGACCAACGCAGGGTCGGTGCACGCGAGCAGTTCGCGGACGCGCTGCTGCGATGCGGCGAGTTCGCCTCTGCCATTGCCGAAGCGGAAGGGTTGCTTGCCGAACTCCCGCTCGACGAGTTCGCCTGGGAAACGCTCATCCGTGCGCTGAGCGCTTCCGGCCGCACCGCCGACGCGCTGCAGGCATATCGGCGGGCCTACGACGAGCTGTCAGTGGTCGGGCTGGAACCGTCCGAACGACTGCGTCAGGCTCAGACCGAAGCTTTCGATGCGCCCGGCCCAGTTCCGGCTCCGGCGGCGCATCCGCCGCCCGGCGAGGCGCTGTTCGGCCGCGACTCCGATCTCGCCGCGCTGGCCGAGATCGTCGACCGCCAGCCCCTCGTGACAATCGTCGGACCGGGCGGCGTCGGCAAGACCGCCCTGGCCCGGGAGGTCACCCGCCGTCGTAGCCCGGCCCATAACGGCGGCGTTCGCGTTGTCGAGCTAGCGGCAATCACAGACGCCTCTGCGGTGCCGGACGCGATCGTCACCGCACTCGGATTGACCAGTGACGGTAGCCCGGCCCTTGCCTTGCTGCGGCGTGCCCGTTTCATGGATCTCGTTGTGCTCCTCGACAATTGCGAACACGTGTTGGATGCAGTGTGCGAGGTGCTCGACGCGGTCGTCGGCCATGAACCATCGAGCCTACGGGTGGTTGCCACGAGCCGAGAACTGATCGGAATGCCTGCCGAGTACGCCTGGCAGCTGCAGCCGCTCGACTGCTCGGCATCCGATTCGCCGGCCCAGCAGTTCTTCCGGCAGCGCGCAGAGGCGGCCCGGCCGGGAGTGGTGACTGGACCCGATGCGGCCACGATCACAGAGATTGTGCGGCGTCTCGACGGACTTCCATTGGCCATCGAGTTGGCCGCCGCTCAGGTCGCCACGCTGGGTATCGCCGACCTTGACGAGCAGATCGAGGCCTCGGTGACCGCTCCAACGTCATTGGGGCGCTTGTCCCGGCGGGGCGGCGAGCCGCGGCACCGGACTTTGCAGGCAGCGATCGAGTGGTCCGAGGATCTATTACCCGCCGATGCCAAGGAGGCGCTGGCACAGTGGACCGTCTTCGCCGGTGCCGTCGGCTTGCGGGACGCGCAGAAGGTGCTCCAGGTTTCACCGGCAGTCATCGACGAACTGGCGCGGCGGTCGTTGCTCAGCGTTGAGATGCGCTCCGGCAGGACGTATTACCGGATGCTGCAGACAGTGCGGTCGGTTGTCGGCCCGCCCTCGGCCGTCACCGAGCGCCGACATCTGGAGTACTTCTCGGCCGCTGCGTCGGTGGCGGCGGCCGAGTTGCAGACACCTGATGAGCCCGCCGCCCATCGGCGGCTAACTGAACTCATAGACGAGCTTCGCGTCGCGCATACCCGTGCCCGGCGTATCGATGTGGAAACCGCTGTGCGAATTTCGATGTCGCTGCACTGGTTCGGGGTGTCGCGGCTGCTGACCGAACTGCTCGGCTGGGCGGCGAAGCTGGCACCCTTGGTACAGGATCGGCCAGACCTGCGCGCAGCGGTCGATTCTTCGCTGGCGTACCGGTCCGTCATTGCGGAGCAACTCGACTCCGCTCAGCAGCGGGCGCACAGCGCGCTGGCCGACGCCGCCGACGACCAGACCCGTTGTCGCGCACTGGAAGCACTCGGTGACTCCTGCATATTCCTCGGCGAGCTTGACCGTGCTCGCAGCTGGTGGTCGGAGCTGGTGACGGTGGGCCGACGGGCCGGCGAGACCTATTACGAGCTGATCGGCTATGTCGGAGCGGCGATGTCGTTGGCGTATGGGGGGCACAAGGATGCGGCGCTGAAGTCTCTCGACGACGTCGACGGGCACTTCGCGGAAGACACGTTGAGTAGTACCCAGCAGAGCTGGTTGACTTACCTGCGCGGAGAGGTGGTGCTCGACGACGACCCCGCAACCGCGCTGGCTGCGTTCGCACGCGCCATCGAGCTGGCCGACGCGGCAGCCAGTCACTACGTCGGGGGCGTGGCACGAGTTTCGGCGATCACGCTGCAGTCGCGCCATGCGCCGGCCCGGGTCGCACTTCCTCTGTATGCCGACGTCATCGAGCGCTGGTTGGAAGTGGGATCGTGGTCGCATCTGTTGACCACATTGCGAAACCTGGTGGCTACTCTGACCGAGGTGGGCGCGTACGTAACGGCAGCTCAGGTGCTCGGTGCAGTCACCCGGCCCAACCAGACCCCGACGTACGGCGAAGAGTTGGAACGGCTTTCGGCGGCCGAGGCTGTGCTGGCGGACAAGCTGGGGGCTGCCGACTACGCTGAGCAGCGCGCGGCTGGCAGCGCCCTCGACTTGGCTACCTCGGGTCGCACAGCGATCACAGCGATCCGCGACCTGCTCGATTCACTGCAGCCGATAGAAGCGGAAGAAGTCGTGCTCGATCGCTAGCGGGGTGGCCCCGGCGAAGCCGGCCGAGCGGGCATAGCCGTCGAGGGTCGATGACCTCATCACCGTTCCGGTAGCGGCACTGTCCCCGTGGGACATTCCGTCGGGCAGACAACACACGATCGAGTAGCCGTATAGCAGCTCCTCAACCGGACCGGCATCGGGGTCGAACGAATCGGCTGTCCGTTCGTCCATTACGACCACCGGCGCCCCCGGTTTGGCGATCTGCCGCATTGTCGACAGCACACCGACCGGATCGGGTAGATCGTGAATGCATTCGAACGCGAAGACGGCGTCGTAGCCGGCCGTCTGCAACTCGCTACCATCAGCGACGGTGAAGGCCAGCCGATCGGCCACGTCGTAGCCGGCCGCGTTGCGCCTCGCCGCGATGATCGACGGTTCGTCGATGTCGTAGCCGTCGACCTCGCAGGCCGAATAGCCCAGGGCCAGGCCGATCGCCGACCATCCTTCTCCACAGCCGACATCCGCCACCCTGGCACCGGCCGTCAGCGTTGCGTGCACGTCGGAAATCTGCGGCAGGATCTGCGATGTGAGCTGATGCAGGAAGAGCGGACGGTTGATGGCTGCTTGGGCCTCCCGTGCATCGGTGCCCAACTGGTCCCAGGACACACCACCGCCGTGGCGGTAAGCCTCCACCAACTCGCGCAGCCGGAACCCGGTCGCTGCGAAGAACCGGGCCATCGGCGCCATGTAACTGGCGCTGTCCGCGTCGACCAGAACATCCACGTATTCACGGGGCAGCCCGAAGCGAACAGGTTCCTCAGTCAGGTCGACGGCGACAACACCCGAAACCGACTGCTGTTCGAGCCACTCCCGGGCATACCGTTCGACGGTTCCAGTGCGGTGGGCGAGTTCGGCCGCCGTCAGCGGGCCTTCCTCTGCAAGCATCCGGTACCAGCCGAGTCGGTCGCCGAGGTACAGCGCCTGAACCTGCGCGGCGCCGCGCACCGCGTCGAAGATCTTCTCGGCGAACTCGTCGGTCGTCAGCGGATCCGCTACCAGCTCGTGCGTCGCGGTCATGTTGTTCTCCTATCGAGGGGTTGACCACGACAGGATCAGTCAGCGGCATTGCAGCATCGCTGCGGCACGATTGCAGCAGGACGGTACGGGCTCAACAGCAAAGATCAGTGACGATAACGAAAATATAACGGTCCGGCAAAGAAATGGTCACAACGCGACGTAACGTCGCAATCGAGGCGGTGCGCCGGTTGCTAGAAGCCGAAGCGAACGAGATCGTCGGCGGTGACCAGGCGCTCGGCCTTCGCCGGGTATTCACGGCACTTGACCGGATGACGGAGAAGTGACCAGGCGATTCGACTCATCCGAGAGCGGTATAACGGGTTGAGGTACACGTCGATCTCTCCTGCGGTATAACAATTGCTGGACCGAGGAGCTACGTTACCGCAGCGTCCTCACCAAGTCATTAGATACCTCAGAACTGGCAAACAGAAATAGGCGCGCCGATTAATCATCAGATGATTTTATTGAGGCAGAAGTGACGGATGTTGTTAGCAAGAGCGTCGACTGTGCGGTGTCGTACGCGGCGCGCTTGGGCGTTCGACAGCGCACACTCGCGGCTTTCCGCCCGGCTTTATTCAGGCGTGTCGCGAGCTAGCGCTGGGGGACCGCGGTGGGCTTGATCGGCGCAGGTAGCGCCGTCTGGCCCATCAGGTACCGGTCGACCCCGGCCGCGGCGGCGCGGCCCTCGGCGATGGCCCAGACGATCAGCGACTGACCCCGGCCCATGTCGCCCGCGACGAACGTTCCGGGCACCGAGGTGGCGAAGTCCGCATCCCGTGCGACGTTGCCCCGGTCGGTGATCTCGACGTTGAGGTCGGTCAGCAGGCCGTCCCGCTCCGGCCCGACGAAGCCCATCGCCAGCAGCACCAGGTCGGCCGCCAGCTCGAAGTCGGTGCCCTCGAGCTTCTCGAACTTGCCTCCGGCCATCTTGACCTCGTGCCCGCGCAGGCCGGCGACCTTGCCGTCACGGCCGATGAACTCCCCGGTGTTCACCGAGTACACCCGCTCGCCACCCTCCTCGTGGGCGGACGACACCCGCAACATCAGCGGGTAGACCGGCCACGGAGTGGAGTCGGCGCGCGACTCCGGCGGCCGGGGCATGATCTCGAACTGGTGCACGCTTTCGCAGCCCTGCCGGTGCACGGTGCCAAGGCAGTCGGCACCGGTGTCGCCGCCGCCGATGATGATGACCTTCTTGCCCTTGGCATGCAGCGGCGGCAGCCCGTCGTCGTCGGTCACCGGGTCGCCCTGCTGCACCCGGTTCGCCCACGGCAGGAACTCCATCGCCTGATGAATGCCGTCCAGGTCACGGCCGGGGATCGGCAGATCCCGCCACGCGGTCGCTCCGCCTGCCAGCACCACCGCGTCGAACTGCGAACGCAGTTCCTCGGCGCTGATGTCGACACCGACGTTGACACCGGCGCGGAACCGGGTGCCTTCGGCCTCCATCTGCTCGAGACGGCGGTCGATGTGGCGCTTCTCCATCTTGAATTCGGGGATGCCGTAGCGCAGTAGTCCGCCGATCCTGTCGTCGCGCTCGAACACCGTCACTGCATGACCGGCCCGGGTGAGCTGCTGTGCGGCGGCCAGCCCGGCCGGGCCGGACCCGACGACGGCGACGGTCTTGCCCGTCAGCTTGTCCGGTGGCAGCGGCACGACCCAGCCCTCGCCGAAGGCGTTGTCGATGATCTCGACCTCGACCTGTTTGATGGTGACCGGATCCTGGTTGATACCGAGCACGCACGAACCCTCACACGGAGCGGGGCACAGCCTGCCGGTGAACTCCGGGAAGTTGTTGGTCGCATGCAGCCGCTCGATCGCGTCGCGCCAGCGGTCGCTGCGCACTAGGTCGTTCCACTCCGGGATCAGGTTGCCCAGAGGACAGCCGTTGTGGCAGAACGGAATACCGCAGTCCATACATCGCGACGCCTGCTCACGAAGCGAATCGTGCGAGAAGTCCTCGTAGACCTCTTTCCAGTCGCGCAGTCGCAACGGGACCGGCCGCCGTGGCGGGGTCTCGCGCTTCGTGTACTTGAGAAAGCCTCTGGGGTCAGGCATTCGCAGCCGCCATGATCGCCTTGTCGACATCCTCGCCGGACTTCTCGGCTTCGGCGATCGCCTGCAGCACGCGCTTGAAGTCGCGCGGCATCACCTTCACGAAGTTCTTCAGCTGATCATCCCAGTCCTCCAGGATGCGCTGCCCGACAGCGGAATCCGTGGCATCGACGTGTGCGGTGATCATGCCGCGCAGGAAGTCGACGTCGTCGTCGTCCATCTCGTCGAGGTCAACCATCTCGGCGTTGAGGTTCTCGGTGAACGTGTCGTCGACGTTGTAGACGTAGGCAACGCCACCGGACATGCCCGCCGCGAAATTGCGGCCGCATGCGCCGAGAATGACGACCTTGCCGCCGGTCATGTACTCGCAGCCGTGATCGCCGACGCCTTCCACCACCGCATGCGCGCCGGAATTGCGCACCGCGAACCGCTCGCCGACCACGCCGCGCAGGAACGCCTGGCCGCTGGTCGCGCCGAACAGGATCACGTTGCCCGCGATGATGTTGTCCTCGGCGACATAGTCGTCGGGAGCATCGTCGGACGGGCGCACCACCAGCCTGCCGCCGGACAGGCCCTTGCCCACGTAGTCGTTGGCGTCGCCGTACACCCGCAGGGTGATGCCCTTCGGCACGAACGCGCCGAAGCTGTTGCCCGCCGAACCGTCGAACGTGATGTCGATGGTTCCGTCGGGAAGACCCTGGCCGCCATAGGCTTTGGTGAGCTCGTGGCCGAGCATGGTGCCGACGGTGCGGTTGGTGTTGGCGATCGTCGTCGAGAACCGCACCGGTGTGCCCGAGTCGAGCGCCTCCCGACACATCACGATCAGCTGCTGGTCGAGCGCCTTGTCGAGGCCGTGGTCCTGGCGCGAGCTGCAGTAGTAGTCCTGGTTCATGAACGCCGACTCCGGCTCGTGCAGCACCGGCGTCAGGTCGAGCTTGTAGGCCTTCCAGTGCTCGGCGGCCTTCGTGGTGTCCAGCGACCCGACCTGGCCGACCATCTCGTTGACGGTGCGGAAGCCCAACTGGGCCATCATTTCCCGGACTTCTTCGGCGATGAACATGAAGAAGTTCTCGACGAATTCCGGCTTGCCGTTGAACCGCTTCCGCAGCACCGGGTTCTGGGTGGCCACCCCCACCGGGCAGGTGTCCAGGTGGCACACCCGCATCATGATGCAGCCCGACACCACCAGCGGTGCGGTGGCGAAACCGAACTCCTCGGCGCCGAGCAGCGCGGCGACACGACGTCGCGACCGGTCTTGAGCTGCCCGTCCACCTGCACGACGATGCGATCGCGAAGCCGTTGAGCAGCAACGTCTGCTGCGTCTCGGCCAGCCCGAGCTCCCACGGTGCGCCCGCGTGCTTCTGCGACGTCAGCGGCGTGGCGCCGGTGCCGCCGTCGTGGCCGGAGATGAGCACCACGTCGGCGTGCGCCTTCGACACGCCCGCGGCGACGGTGCCGACACCGTTCTCGCTCACCAGCTTCACGTGCACCCGCGCCTGCGGGTTGGCGTTCTTCAGGTCGTGGATCAGCTGCGCGAGATCCTCGATCGAGTAGATGTCGTGGTGCGGCGGCGGCGAGATCAGGCCGACGCCCGGCGTGGAGTGCCGCACCTCGGCCACCCACGGGTAGACCTTGTTACCCGGAAGCTGGCCGCCCTCACCGGGTTTCGCGCCCTGGGCCATCTTGATCTGGATGTCGGTGCAGTTGGTCAGGTAGTGGCTGGTGACGCCGAACCTCGCCGAGGCCACCTGCTTGATCGCGCTGCGCCGCCAGTCACCGTTCTCGTCATGCTCGAAGCGCTTGACGTCCTCGCCGCCCTCACCCGAGTTCGACCGGCCGCCGAGGCGGTTCATCGCGATTGCCAGTGTCTCGTGCGCCTCGGCGGAGATCGAGCCGTAGCTCATCGCGCCGGTGGAGAACCGCTTGACGATCTCGCTGGCCGGCTCGACCTCGTCGAGCGGAACCGGCGTGCGCACGCCGTCGCGGAACTTCAGCAGCCCGCGCAGCGACGCCATCCGCTCGCTCTGGTCGTCGACCAGTGCGGTGTACTCCTTGAAGATCGAGTACTGCCCGGTGCTGGTGGAGTGCTGCAGCTTGAACACCGTGTCCGGGTTGAACAGGTGGTACTCGCCCTCGCGGCGCCACTGGTACTCACCGCCGACCTCGAGTTCGCGGTGCGCCCACTCGTCGGGCCGGTCCAGGTACGCCAAGGAGTGCCTGCGGGTGACATCGTCGGCGATGTCGTCGAGGTCGATGCCGCCGACGGGACACGTCAACCCGGTGAAGTACTCGTCGAGCAACTGCTGGCTGATGCCGATGGCCTGGAACAGCTGCGCACCGGTGTAGGACGCCAGCGTCGAGATGCCCATCTTGGACATCACCTTCAGCACGCCCTTGCCCGCGGCCTTGACGTAGTTGGCCTTGGCCTTGTCGCTGCTGATGCCGGCGATCACGCCGCGGTCGCACATGTCCTCGATCGACTCGAACGCCATGTACGGGTTGATCGCGGCGGCACCGAAACCGACAAGGCAGGCCATATGGTGCACCTCGCGGGCGTCGCCCGCCTCGACCACGAGCCCGACCTTGGTCCGGGTGCGGTCGCGCACCAGGTGGTGGTGCACGGCCGAGACGCTCAGCAGCGACGGGATCGGCGCCATCGACTCGTCGGACTCACGGTCGGACAGCACAATGATGCGTGCGCCGTCCCGGATCGCCTCCGACACCTTGGCCCTGACGTTGTCGAGCGCCTCCCGCAGCCCCTGCCCGCCGCGGTTCACCGGATACAGGCAGCGAATCACCGCGGCGCGCATCCCATGCTTGTGGCCGCGGATCTCGTGATCGGGGTCGACGCACATCAGCTTCGACAGTTCGGCATTGCGCAGGATGGGGTTCGGAAGCATGATCTGCCGACACGACTCGGCGTCCGGGTTGAGCAGGTCACCCTCGGGGCCGACGGTGCCTGCCAGGCTGGTCACCACCTCTTCGCGAATCGCGTCCAGGGGCGGGTTGGTGACCTGGGCGAACAGCTGCTGGAAGTAGTCGTAGAGCATCCGCGGCCGCTGCGACAGCACGGCAACGGGGGTGTCGGTGCCCATCGAACCGAGCGGCTCGGCGCCGGACCGGGCCATCGGCGCAACCAGCAGGTTGAGCTCCTCATAGGTGTAGCCGAAGATCTGCTGGCGCAACACAACCCGGTGATGCGGCATGCGCACGTAGTCGCCGGGGGGAAGCTCGTCGAGGTGGAACAGGCCGGCGTCCAGCCACTCCTGATAGGGGAACTCGGCGGCGAGTTCGGCCTTTGATCTCCTCGTCGTCGACGATGCGGCCCTGGGCCGTGTCGACCAGGAACATCCTGCCGGGCTGCAGACGCATCTTCTTCACGACGGTCGACGGGTCGAGGTTGAGCACGCCGGCCTCCGACGCCATCACCACCAGACCGTCCTCGGTGACCCAGATGCGCGACGGGCGTAGGCCGTTGCGGTCCAGCACAGCGCCGATCACGGTGCCGTCGGTGAACGTCATCGACGCCGGGCCATCCCAGGGCTCCATCAACGACGCGTGGTACTGGTAGAACGCCCGGCGCGCGGGGTCCATCGACTCGTTGCGTTCCCAGGCCTCCGGGATCATCATCAGCACGGCATGCGGGAGGCTGCGGCCGCCGAGATGCAGCAACTCGAGCACCTCGTCGAAGCGCGCCGTATCCGATGCACCGGGCGTACAGATCGGCACGACCTTGTCGAGATCGGCGCCGGACCCGAAGATGTCGGTCTTGATCAGCGCTTCGCGCGCCCGCATCCAGTTCTCGTTGCCGGTGACCGTGTTGATCTCGCCGTTGTGCGCGATGCGCCGGAACGGATGGGCCAGCGGCCACGACGGGAACGTGTTCGTGGAGAACCGCGAGTGCACGATGCCCAGCGCGCTGGTCAGCCGGTCGTCCTGCAGGTCGAGATAGAACGCCTTCAGCTGCGGTGTGGTCAGCATGCCCTTGTAGACGAAGGTCTGACCGGAAAGGCTTGGGAAGTAAACGGTTTCGCGGCCGGGACCGTCCTGGCCGGGGCCCTTCGTTCCGAGTTCGTGCTCGGCGCGCTTGCGCACGACGTACGCCTTGCGCTCGAGATCCATCCCGGAGGCACCGCCGATGAACACCTGCCGGAACGTCGGCATGGCGTCGCGGGCCAGCGCACCGAGCGACGAGTCGTCGGTGGGTACGTCGCGCCAGCCGAGCACGTGCAGGCCCTCGGCCTCCGCGATCTTCTCTACGGATTCGCAGGCGGCGGCGGCGTCCTTCGACGACTGCGGCAGGAATGCGATGCCGGTGGCGTAGCTGCCCGCCTCGGGCAGGTCGAATTCGACGACGGCGCGCATGAACTCATCGGGGACCTGGAGCAGGATGCCCGCCCCGTCGCCCGTTTGCGGTTCAGCACCCTGCGCACCGCGGTGTTCGAGGTTGACGAGGGCCAGGATCGCCTTGTCGACGATGTCGCGGCTGCGACGGCCGTGCATGTCCGCGACCATGGCAACGCCACACGCGTCATGTTCGAACGCGGGGTTGTACAGCCCCTGCGCACGCGAGGAGCAAGACCGCCCTTGACTGCTGGGCGCCATTCCCACCTAGCCCTTCAAAACCCTCAGAATTCCCACCGCAGCCGTCGACGACGACATCATCCGGTTGTGGTGGTGGCGGTGGCTGGCGTGCAGCACTGAACGACGGCCCCTACCCCACTGGTGCACAAGTGGGGAAACGATATGACAAACCCCGCCTGACATGCCAACTTAGTCATACCTAACTCACGCGCTTGGCCCCCGCGGCAACACTGCCCCGTCCGCTGCCAATGATACGAGCGAAGCCGTTGCGCGCCTTAGATTTTCGGCGACCTGGACCGGAGCCGTTGCGATCGCCCGGTATCCACAGGTGCGACCAAAATCACTGGTCGTCAATTGCTGATGAATAGCTGCCAAGGCTATCAGCTGCGCTAAAGGCGCAACAGATCGTTTGCTGTAAAGCCTAGTCAGATTCTTAGAGTCCGGCCGCGCGGCCCGCCCGCTCCCCCCTCGTCGAGCGGGCTGGCTGCGGCCGCCTCAGCGGTGGACCGGGTAGCCGCCGCGCTCGGCCAATGACCGGAGCTGCTTCAACGCGAACGTGCGGCCGCGTCCGCCCTCTGGGATGTGGATGCCGGCCCACAGACCCTGGGCGCCCGGCATCTCGCAGGCCTCCCTCGCGCACAGCCAGCGGCGGGGGCAGGCCCGGCACACCGCCTTGGTCTGGTGGTCGGTTGCCGTCATCCACCGTTCGGGGTCCTGCGTGCAGGCGCCGATCTGGCTGTCGGTCAGTACGGGCATCTCGATCATGACGGTCATGACGGCGGTCCTCTCGCTCGCTGGCGTTGATCAAACCGTAGCGCTCTTTCCGTAGCAGTGCAACACTTGATACGGTTCAGCTGCTTCGGCCAGGTTGACCTTCTGCCGTCGGATCCGCTGGCTACACTGGGCGAGTGGAAGAGGACGCCGGCGATCCGGGCATAGCCCGCGCTGGCGCTGCGGTCGCCGCCCGACGCCGCGAATTGGACATCAAGCAGCGGAATCTCGCGAAGTTCAAGATCATCAATGCCGGCGCGCTCATCGCCTTCGAGAAGGGCCGCAGCTGGCCGAGGGAACGCACGAGGGCCAAGCTGGAAGAGATCCTGCAGTGGCCCGCCGGAACCATAGCGACGATACGGTATGGCGGCCAGGTACCCGGTGCGGCGCCAGAGCCGCCCGCCGACGACGGCGCCGCATCGCTCATCGCGGGGACAGTCGAGGTGGCGATGACGACGCTGGGCGCCGCCATCGAGTCGCTGCCCGCCGACGACGATCCGGAGTTCTCCGCTCGTGCCACGGTCATCCTGGCCGAGCTGCGCAAGCTCGAATCGGTGGTCGCCCGCGCCGCACAGCGCAGCAGGGGCACGCCCGACGTGGTGCTGGCCCTGCGGACCGTCCGCGGCCGCTACGACGACCTGATGTTCCGCGCCGCCGCCGCGCCGGGGGCGACGCTGGGCCAGCGGCTCTACGCCTCCCGCAGGCGCGCCAACCTGACCGCCGCCGAGACCGCGAACGCGGCAGGACTTCCCGTCGAACTGGTGGACGCGGTCGAGGCGGGCGAACCGGCGGCCGACGCCGACACGGGCGCCCTGATCGACCTCATCGCCTCACTCGATGGCTGATACTGGGTCTCGTGCCGCTGCCCGATCTGGTCCGCAACGTCGGTGACGTGTTGTCCCGGGCCGACTCGCTGTTCGGCACCGCTGACCCCGCCGCGGCCGCGTCGGCCGCTGACCGACTGACCGATGCCACCGACGTCATCCGGTCCGGGCAGGAGCAGGCCGCGTCGATGACGGGCGACGCGATCACCAACTACTCCGAATTCGCCCAGGGCACCCGCGACGCGCTGGACCACCTGTCCGGCGTCGAATCCGACCTGGGCCACCGTCTGCAGGACGCCGCGGAGGCAGTCACTGCGGCACATGCGGCTTCGCAGTCGGCGCTCGACGTGGTGTCGTCGGCGTCGGATGCGATCGAGCACCTGACGGACACACCCGCCGCCGAGTTGGCGGTCATCGGTGCCCTGCGGGCACAGGTCGGTCACGAGCTCGAGCTGATCCGCACCCACCAGGCGGTCGCCGAACAGCTCGGCGCCCAGCTGCGTGGCCTCGGCTACTGAGCTCTGCCTTGCTCCTCGCGTCCGCGGGGCCGTAGGTCCAGCCGTCGAAGCAGCTGCGCATTCAGCGCGACCACGACCGTCGACGCCGACATCAGCAGCGCACCCACCGACATCGGCATCACGAACCCGACCGGTGCGAGCACCCCGGCCGCCAGCGGCACCGAGATCAGGTTGTAACCCGCTGCCCACCATAGGTTTTGCTGCATCTTGCGGTACGTCGCCTTGGACAACGTGATCACCGACAACACCGAACGCGGGTCCGAGCTGGCCAGGATCACGCCCGCCGACGCGATCGCGACGTCGGTGCCCGCACCGATGGCGATGCCGACGTCGGCCTTGGCCAATGCGGGTGCGTCGTTGACGCCGTCGCCGACCATCGCGATCTTGAGTCCTTCGGCCTGCAGCTCGGCGACCTTGGCCGCCTTGTCCTCCGGCCGCACCCCCGCGAACACCCGGTCGATGCCGAGCTCGTCGGCGACCGCCCGCGCCACCGGCTCGGCGTCCCCGGTGATCATCACGACTTCGATGCCCAGCCGGTGCAGGGCGTCGACGGCCTGACGCGATTCCGGTCGCACTTCGTCGGCCAGCTTCAGCGCGCCTGCGACGGCCCCGTCGACCAGGACATGCAACACGATCGCGCCTTCGCTATGCCACGCGGCGGCTTCGGGCAGCTCGATCTGCCCGCCGTCGTCCAACAACCGCGGACCGCCGACACGAACCTGACGGCCGTCGACCGTCGCCGTCACCCCGACCGCGGGCGACGACGAAAAGTCCGACGACGCAGGCACCTTCAGGTTTCGGGCCTTCGCCGCAGCGACGATGGCGCGGGCCAGCGGGTGCTCGGAGTCCGTCTCGGCGGCCGCCGCCAACGCCAGCACGTCTCCCTCGCCGTGCCCGGCCGTTGCGGCCACCGCCGTCACGCTCGGCTCACCCTTCGTCAGCGTTCCGGTCTTGTCGAACAGCACGGCGCCGACAGTCCGCATGCTCTCGAGCGCGAGCCGGTCCTTGACGAGCACACCGGCGCGCGCCGCGCGTTCGGTGGCGATGGACACCACCAGCGGTATCGCCAGCCCGAGCGCGTGCGGGCACGCGATCACCAGCACGGTGATCGTCCGGATGACCGCTTCCTCCGGCCTGCCGACGACGCCCCACACCGCCGCGGTGATGACGGCCGCGCCAAGCGCGAACCAGAACAGCCAGCCCGCCGCGGTGTCGGCCAGCCGCTGCGCCCGCGACGAAGAGTTCTGGGCATCGGTCACCAACCGCTGGATGCCCGCCAGCGCCGTGTCGTCGCCGATGGCGGTGACCCTGATGCGCAGCCCGGAATCCGTCGCGACCGTCCCCGCGACCACGTGGTCGCCGATCCCGCGCCGCACCGGCACGGACTCCCCGGTGACCATCGACTCGTTGATGTCGGCTGTGCCGTCGACGATCTCACCGTCGGCAGGAACGCTGCCGCCGGGACGCACGATCACCACGTCGCCCAGTCGAAGATCCGAAGGGGCGACAGTGACGATTTCGTCCCCCTCGAGACGTTCGGCCTCATCGGGCAGCAGCGCGGCAAGTGAGTCCAGCGCCGAACTGGTCTGCGCCAGCGACCTCATTTCGATCCAGTGGCCGAGCAGCATGATGACGATCAGCAGCGCGAGCTCCCACCAGAAGTCGAGCTGGTGATCCAGCACGCCGAGGCTGGCACCCCACGACGAGACGAACGCGACCGTGATCGCCAGACCGATCAGCAGCATCATTCCCGGTGTGCGAGAGCGGATCTCACTGATCGCACCGGTCAGGAAGGGTCGACCGCCCCAGAAGTACATCACCGTGCCGAGCAACGGTGAGACCCACTGTGCACCGGGGAACTCCGGCACCTGATAGCCGAGGATCATCGCGAACATGCCCGAAAGCGCCACCGTCGGGATTGCCAGCACCAACATGACCCAGAACAGCCTGCGGAACTGCGCGACGTGATCGCGATGACCGCCGTGGCCCTGGTGGCCGTGTTCCGCGTGGCCTGTCCGGCTGTGGTGCTGTGAATAGTCGACCCCGGCCATGCTCGCCACTATACCCCGTGGGGGTATCTGAGCCGGTAAAGTTCGTCGCCTTATGACGGCGCCGGCGGTAGGACCCCTTCAGCCCGACGAATCCATGCGGGGCTCGGTACACATCTGCGTGACGGCGATCGTCGCGGGCGTCTTCATCGGCTTCGTCGGCGGCGCGTTCCGCTGGTGCCTGCAAACCGCCGATCGCCTGCGCGTCGACCTTGTCGACTGGGCGCACGGGCTACCGGGGCCGGGCTGGCTGGTCCCGATGGCCGCCGCCGCGCTCGGCGCCACCCTCGCCGCCCTGATCGTGCGGTGGGAGCCGCTGGCCGCAGGCAGCGGTATCCAGCATGTCGAAGCGGTTTTCCTCGGCGAGGCCAAGCCACCGCTCATCCGACTGCTTCCGGCGAAGTTCATCGGAGGCGTGCTGAGCATCGGATCGGGACTGGTGTTGGGCCGCGAGGGGCCGACGGTGCACATGGGTGCGGCGATCGGCGCCGAAGCCGCCCGGCGCGCCCGGCTGCCCGATTCCGAGGTCAGGATGATGCAGACGGCGTTGGGCGGCGCAGGTCTGGCGGTCGCGTTCAACGCGCCGATCGGAGGCACCCTTTTCACCCTCGAGGAAGTGACCAAGTCGTTCCGGGTGAAAACGGTTCTGGCGACGCTCTTTTCGTGTGTTGCGGCGGTGGCTTGCTCACGGCTGCTCCTGGGCAACCACGCCGACTTTCAGGTCGAAGCCATGGCCGCTCCGGCGCTGGCATGGTTGCCCCTTTTCATCGCCTTCGGATTGCTGACCGGATGTCTGGGTGCCGTCTACAACGGGTTGACGTTGTGGTTCCTCGACCACGTCGGTGCGATACGCCGCATCCCGACCTTGGCGAAGGCCGCCACCATCGGTGCGATCGTCGGGTTCGCGATGTTCGTTTACCCGCTCTCGGTCGGCGGCGGCGAGGACCTGACGCAGCGGATCCTCGGCGGACAGAACCTCGTCCTTTCCGTCGTCATCGGAATCCTCGCGGTGCGGTTCGTCGCAGGCCCGCTGTCGTACTCGGCGGCGGTGCCCGGCGGACTGTTCGCGCCGTTGCTGGCCGTGGGTGCGCTGTGGGGACTTCTGTTCGTCGGGTGCTTCAACGCGATATGGCCCGAAGACACGTCGCAGTTGGCCCTTCCGATGGCACTCGTCGGAATGGCGGCCTTCTTCGGGGCGACCGTGCGCGCGCCCGTGACCGGGATGGTCGTCGTCACGGAGATGACGGCCACGACCGAGACGCTCGTGCCGATGATGGCCGCCACCGCCGCAGCGGTGCTCGTCGCGTACCTCGTGGGGTCGCCGCCGATCTACGAGAGCCTTCGCGAGCGGATGCCGGATGAGGCGTCGATCGAGCGACGCGGTGACGCGGCCGGCGGGCAGTAGACGTTTCCCCGAGGAAAGTTTCGGTCCAGCCACGATTGGGCAACGCTGGGCTCAACTGCCGCATATGCATGCAACTCTCACATGCATGACTCCACCCACCATGCTGCATCGTTTGACGGCAGAGTTCATCGGCACCTTCTGGTTGGTCCTCGGAGGCTGCGGCAGCGCGGTGTTCGCCGCGAAGTTCGCATCGTCGGACGGCGTATCGCTCGGCATCGGATTCCTCGGTGTCGCACTGGCATTCGGCCTGACGGTGCTCACCGGCGTGTACGCCTTCGGCACCATCTCCGGCGGCCACTTCAACCCGGCCGTCACGCTCGGCGCCGCCTTCGCGCGCCGCGTGGAGTGGAAGGCGCTACCCGGCTACTGGATCGTGCAGGTGCTCGGCGGACTGGTCGCAGGCCTGGTGATCCTGGTGGTGGCCAACGGCAAGGAGGGCTTCGACCCGGTCGGCAACATGGCCGCCAACGGTTACGGCGCACATTCGCCGGGTGGCTACTCGCTGCTCGCCGTCGCACTCACCGAGATCATCTTGACGGGGGTGTTCCTACTCGTCATCCTCGGCTCGACCGATGACCGCGCACCGGCGTCAAAAGGCTTCGCGGGCCTGTCAATCGGGCTGACCCTGACGCTGATCCACCTGATCTCGATCCCGATCTCGAACACGTCGGTCAACCCGGCGCGGTCCACCGGCGTCGCGTTCTTCAACGGCGACGGCGCACCCGCGCAGCTGTGGGTGTTCTGGCTCGCACCGCTGATCGGCGCGGCGATCGCCGGTATCGCCTATCCCTACCTGTTCGGCGGAAACGAAGAACTCGCCGACCAGCCGGTGCGAGACGATGCTCTGGAAGAATCCGGCACTACTTGACCGGCGACTTCTTCTTGGCGCTGCGGGCGGCGCCTTTCTCGGTCGTCGCCCCGCGGTTCGCCAGTTGCCCGCCTGAGTTCTCCAGGTGGGCGCGTACGAACCACTGGAACTTCTCCAGCTCCGTCGAATGCGCGATGAGTATGTCCTCTGTGACCGGGTCAAGGTCCCCCACCCGCTCGATACTCTTCCTGGTGTCCTCGATGACGCCGGTGTAGACCAGATCGAGCGCGGCCAGGTGTGCCTGCACGGTGTCACGCTCGACCGAGTAGTCGTCCCAGGTGCGGTCGTTGATGATCGCGCCTGGCGTGCCGAGCGGAGACTTGCCCAGGGTCGCGATCCGCTCTGCGACCTCGTCGGCGTAGCCACGGACCAGCTCGACCTGAGGGTCGATCATCTCGTGGACTCCGATGAAACTAGGGCCGACCACGTTCCAGTGCACGTGCTTCAGCGTGAGATGCAGGTCGTTGTACCGGCTCAGTGCCTTTTGCAGCAGGTCGGCTACCTCGCCGCCCTCCTTGTTGGACATGCCGGGGACTGTGAATTGAGTCATCAATAGCTCCTTCGATTTCGCGTCGTCAGGAGACCTACCCGTGACACACACGGGTTAATCAGCTGCGTCAGATCGAGCGCAGGTCCGGGATCGCCTGTCGTGCCCCGAACCGCGGGTTGCGGGCCATGCCGCTGACCTCGAGGAGTCGCGCCGCCCGGTGCCGGTGCGGACGCAGCGGAGCGAGCAACTCGACCATCGCGTCGTCATCGATGGGGCGGCCGAGCAGGGTCCAGCCGACCACCTTTGCCAGGTGATAGTCGCCGACCGACAGCGCGTCTGCGTCGCCGAACGCGCGCTGTGCCGTCTCGGCGGCCGTCCACACGCCGACGCCGGGCAGCGAGGTCAGCGCCTCGCGGGCCTAGTTCAGCGGGGCGGGTGACGAGCCGCTCCAGCGAATCGGCCCGCTGCGCGCAGCCGACGACGGTGCGAGCCCGGCCGGGGTCGACGTTGGCGAGGTGGAACTCCCACGACGGGATGCGGCGCCACACATCGGCGGACGGGGGGACGCGCATGCCGGCAGGTGCCGGACCCGGCGTGGGTGATCCGAACTTGGTGACCAACAACCGCCATGCCCGCCAGGCGTCCTTGCCTGCCACCCGCTGTTCGATCACGGCCGGGATCAGGGACTCCAGCACCCGACCCGTACGGCCCAGTCGCAGATGCGGCACCCGCCGGTACGCCTCGGCGACGGTCGGTTCGGCGGGAGCGAACCCGCTCGCGTCATCGTCGGCGCCCAGCAGCGCGGGGAACAAATCGGCGAATTCCGCTTGCGCCGCTTCCCCATGCCTCGCACGCGACGGCGCGCGGGCCGGACCGGCTGATCCGCGTCGTCACCGGTCCGGTGCGCATCAAGCTGGTCCGCCAGATGGCACCGTCGGCCGCGGTCACGTAACACGGGTCGCCGCCCCCGCGGCGCAGCGGTGAAAGCGTGTACCCGGGGCTCGCGGGCCCTGGAAATTCGACGCTGCACTCCACCGCTTTTTCAGACATTGCTGACGTAATACTGACATCCAGTCTGGTTCGGCCGCCTCGACTGGGGGTATGGACAGAACGCAACTAGGCTGACGACTCCGCCGGTGGGTCGGGGAGGGGGAGCAGGTTGGGCGTCGACGGACGGCTGTTTGCGCCTGCGCTCCGTCCCGCGCCCATGGTGACCTGCCGGGGCGACGGCCAGTTCGACATCTGGCGCAGCAACGTCCGCAAGGCGGTGCTCGACTCCGTCGACGAGTTCGTCGCCGATCGCTGCGCGTTCGACCTGCGCGGTGCCGGAGTCGACGTCGCGGCCGACGTGCTGGTCGGATTCGTCGGCTCCGGGAAGTGCTTGCGCTCGACGTTCATGTTCCTTGGCTGGCTATGTGGGGCCGAGCCGTCCCACGCTGCGCTGCGCGCAGCCGCGAGCCTCGAACTGCTTCACGCGTTCGCGCTGCTGCAGGACGACGTCATGGACGGCTCACCGTTGCGCCGTGGCCGCCCTTCGGCTCACCTGCAGTTCGCCGAATGGCACCGCGACCGCGGGCTGTCCGGTTCGGCGGACCGGTTCGGTGAGTCGGCGGCGGTGCTGCTCGGCGACCTGTGCCTGGTCTGGGCCGAACAGATGCTTCGCGACAGCGGCCTCGACCACGACGCGCTGGGCAGGGCCTGGCCCAGATACGACGCGATGCGCACCGAATTGGCGGTCGGCCAATTCGCCGACTTGGTGAACGATGTCGGCGGCCTGCCTACGCTGGATGAGGTGCTGGAGGTGGCACGACGCAAGTCGGGCAATTACACGGTCCGCCGACCGCTGGAGATCGGCGCGGCGATGGCGGGCTGCGGCGACCGTCTGCTGATCCGGCTCGCTCGCTACGGCGATGCGGTCGGCGAAGCCTTTCAGCTGCGCGACGACCTGCTCGGCATCTTCGGCTCACCCGCGGTCACCGGTAAGCCCGTCGGCGCCGACCTGACCGAGCACAAGGCGACAAGCGTGGTCGTCGCCGCCCATCGCATGGCCGATCCGACGCTGCGGAGCCAGCTGAACGAGTTGATGAGCACGGCCGACCTCGACGAGGCGGACGTCGAACGGTGGCGCAGCCTGATCGCCGCGACCGGCGCCGAGCAGCAGATCGAGGAGATGATCGCCGATCGGCTGCGCCGTGCCTCGGATTGGATCGACGAGAGTCGGCTCGATGACGCGGTGCGTTCGGCGCTGCTCAACATGGCGTCGGTCTGCACCGAGCGGGCGTCATGATGCGAAGCATCGGAGGCAGAACCGATCACGTGGTGATCGTCGGCGCCGGCCTTGCCGGGCTGTCAGCCGCACTGCACCTGGCCGGCCGTGGCCGCTCGGTGACCGTCGTCGAACGCGGTGACGTGCCGGGCGGACGGGTCGGCAGACTCGATATCGACGGGTACCGACTCGACACCGGACCGACGGTTCTCACCATGCCGGACTTGATCGACGAAACCTTCGCGGCGGTCGGCGAAACCACCGCCGACCGGCTCGAGCTGGAAACCGTCGACCCCGCATACCGTGCCCTCTTCTCCGACGGCAGCGCGCTCGATGTGCACAGCGACCGTGCCGCGATGGCCGCCGAGGTCGAACGCTTCGCCGGGCCGCAGCAGGCGCAGGGCTATCTGCGGCTGCGCGACTGGCTCGCGCGGTTGTACGAAGTCGAATTCGACGGCTTCATCGCCTCGAACTTCGACTCTCCGCTGTCGTTGTTGACGCCGGCGCTGGCCCGGCTGACCGCGCTCGGCGGCTTCCGCCGCTGGGACCGGGTGGTGAAGCGGTTCATCACCGATCCGCGGTTGCACCGCATCTTCACGTTCCAGGCGCTCTATGCGGGGGTTCCGCCCAATCGGGCGCTCGCGGTCTACGCCGTCATCGCCTACATGGACACCGTCGCGGGCGTGTACTTCCCGCGAGGGGGGATGCGCGCGCTCCCCGATGCGCTGGCCGCCGCCGCGACGGATGCCGGGGTGGAGTTCCGTTACGGCGCAACGGTAACCGAACTCGAGCGGCTCGGTGACCGCGTTCGGGCGGTGTACACCGACACCGACGACCGTATCGAAGCCGACGCCGTCATCCTCACCACCGAACTGCCCGACACCTATCGGCTACTCGGCCGCACCCCGCGCCGCCCTGTGCCGCTTCGGCCTTCACCGTCGGCGGTCGTCGCCCACATCGGCTGCCGAGCGGTGGACACTGAAATGCCGCACCACCACATCCTTTTCGGTGACACCTGGGAGCAGACGTTCCGCGAGATCATCGACGACGGCGTCGTGATGAGCGATCCGTCACTCCTGGTGACCAGGCCGACCGCCAGCGACCCGACCATGGCACCGGCGGGTCGGGACCTGCTCTACGTGCTGGCACCCGCACCGAATCTGTTGCGCGGCACCGTCGATTGGGACGTCAACGGCGCCTCCTACGCCGACAGCATGAAGGCCGCACTCACGGATCGGCTGCCACAACTCGGCGTCGACGCCGAACTGCTCCATGCCGTCAACCCCGCCGACTGGGCCGCCCAGGGCATGGTGGCGGGCACGCCGTTCGCGCTGGCGCACACGTTCGGCCAGACCGGACCGTTCCGTCCGGCCAACACCGTTCGGGGCGTCGACAACGTCGTGCTGGCCGGCTCGTCGACGGTGCCCGGTGTGGGTGTTCCGACAGCGTTGATGTCGGGACGGCTGGCCGCCGACCGGGTCACCGGCGCCGCCACCCGGCCCGTCTCGACGCACATCGGGAGCGGGCAAGCATGATCCGCTCGGAACTCGACGCCGCCGGTGTGCGCGACCCGGCCCTGCGCGACGCCTACCGGCAGTGCCGGGTGCTCAACGCCGAGCACGGCCGGACCTTCTTCCTCGCCACCCGGCTGCTGGCCCCCGAACAACGCCCAGCGGTGCACGCGCTGTACGGCTTCGCACGCCGTGCCGACGACATCCTCGACGACTTCGACGACGCCCTGGGCGCGGGAGAACGCGCCGAACGGCTGCAACGGCTCGCCACCCAACTCTTCAATCAGCTTGTCCAGCATCAGGACTCCGGCGACGATCCCGCCCTGCGGGCCGTCGTCCACACCGCGCGCAGGTACGGCATTCCCTGGGAGATGTTCGACGACTTCCTTGCGTCGATGCGGATGGACCTGACAGTGACGGACTACCCGGACCGGACGGCACTCGAGCAGTACATGCGCGGGTCGGCCGAAGCGATCGGGCTGCAGATGCTGCCCGTGCTTGGCACCGTCGGCCCACGTGAAGAGGCTGCACCGTATGCCGCCGCGCTGGGAAAGGCCTTCCAGCTCACCAACTTTCTGCGCGACGTCGACGAGGATCTGCAGCGCGGCCGGGTGTATCTGCCCGCCGACGAGTTGGCCGCCTACCGAGTCGACCGGGACATGCTCGCGTGGTGTCATACCAACAGACGCACCGCCGCCCAGGTCCGCCGCGCACTCACCGAACAGCACGCCGCCACCCGCCGGGTGTACGAAGTCGCCCGCAAGGGCATCGACATGCTCGACCCACGGTCCCGGCCGTGCATTGCGGCGGCGTACACGCTGTACTCGGAGATACTCGACCGCATCGAGAACATCGACTTCGCGATCTTCAACCAGCGCGCGTCCGTCGGCACCGGCAGGCGGCTGCAGGTCGCGGGCCTCGGATTGGTCCGGGCCTGGCGCGCACGGTTGACGCACGGTAGGTAAGAGTTAGATATGGACCGCTGGCAATATCTGATCGTGCTGGGCGCCTGCCTGCTCATCACCGCGCCGCTGGAACTCTTCGGCGAGGGCGTCTACCGGCAGACGCGCCGCGCCGCCTTCGCGGTGCTGCCGGTGGCTGCGGTGTTCGTGGTCTGGGACGCGGTGGCGATCGCCGCGAACGTGTGGACCTACAACCCGCGCTACGTCACCGGCATCGAGTTGCCCGCCAGTATCCCGATCGAAGAGCTGCTGTTCTTCATCGTGATCCCGCTGTGCGGGCTGTTCACCTACAACGCCGTCGACACGATCCTGACGTACCTGCACAGGATTCGAGACCGATCGGAGCAGTCGTCGTGACCGGGCTGGGCTACACACTGCCCGCCGTGCTATCGGTGATCGCGGTGTGCGCGTTGGAGTTCGGTGTCCTGCACACAGGCCTCTTCCGCAGGCCCGCCTATTGGATCTCGATGGCCATCGTGTTCGCGTTCATGATCCCCGTCGACGGCTGGCTCACCAAGCTGTCTGCACCGATCGTCATCTACGACGACAGTCACACCAGCGGCATCAGGTTTCCGTTCGACATTCCCGTGGAGGACTTCCTGTTCGGCTTCGCACTGGTGACCGCGGTGCTGCTGCTGTGGGAGCGTCAGCGGCGCCGCGATCGCAAGGCTGGGAGTGCGCAGTGACCGACGGTAAGTCTGCGGTGCCCGCCGCATTCGATGCGGGCGCGGCCTCCTACGACGGCCTCGTGGACGCCAACCCCGGCTATCACCGCCACCTCCGGATGTCGGCTGCACGCATGCGGCTCGCCAACGGCGGCAAGGGTCTACGGTTGCTCGATGCGGGTTGCGGCACGGGCGCGTCCACCGCCGCGCTGCTGTCCGTGGCTCCCCGGGCCGAGATCGTGGCCGTCGACGCGTCGTCGGGCATGCTGGCCGAGGCCGCCGCCAAACGCTGGCCGGCTACGGTGCGATTCGTGCACAGCCGCATCGAGGACATCGCCGCAGCGGGTGTCGAGGGCCCGTTCGACGGCATCTTCGCCGCCTATCTGCTGCGCAACCTCGAAGACCCCGACGCCCAATTGACGCACTTCGCAACGCTGTTGAGGCCGGGGGCGACATTGGCGGTGCACGAGTACTCGGTCCGCGACTCCCGAGTCGCGACGGCCATGTGGAACGCGGTGTGCGGGACCATCATCATTCCGATGGGCAAGCTGCGTAGCGGTGATGCCGGTCTCTACCGGTACCTGCGGCGCAGCGTGAACGACTTCGACGGGGCGACGGCGTTCCTGAACCGGCTGCGGGCCAACGGTTTCACGAACGCACGTAGCGCAACGGTGCCGGGCTGGCAGCGCAACGTCGTGCACACCTTCCTCGCAGAAGCCCCGCGATGACCGATCCCCGCCGCGCCAGCCACCCCGCAGCCCCCGGCCTGCCGGACGCAAGCGGGTTGAGCAGCACGCCCCATGTCGTCGTGGTCGGCGGCGGCATCGCCGGGCTGGCTGCGGCGACGGGTTTGGTCGAGCGCGGCGTGACCGTCGACGTCATCGAACGGGAGGCCTATCTCGGCGGTCGCGTCGGTGGCTGGACCGAGAAGTCCGACGACGGCACCGAGTTGCCGATGAACCGCGGCTTCCACGCGTTCTTCCGGCAGTACTACAACCTGCGGGATCTGTTGCGCCGCATTGATTCCGGGTTGGGCATGCTCACCGCCGTCGAGGACTACCCGCTGGTCGACGGAGAAGGCAGGCGCGACACGTTCCGTGGCCTGCCACAGAAGCCGCCGCTGAACGCCATCGCGTTCGCACTGCGCAGCCCGACGTTCCGGCTACGTGATCTGGTCCGGCTCAACGCCCGTGCCGCCGCGCCGCTGGCCGCGGTGTCGGTGCCAGACATCTACCAGCGACTCGACCACCTCGATGCGGACAGCTTCCTTCGCGCCATCAACTTCCCCGCGGCGGCACGGCATCTCGCATTCGAGGTGTTCTCCCGCAGCTTCTTCGCCGAACCCGGCGCGCTGTCCGCGGCCGAGCTGGCCACCATGTTCCACATCTATTTCCTCGGCTCCAGCGAGGGGCTGATCTTCGATGTGGCGAACGCCAACTTCGATGTCGCGCTGTGGAATCCCCTGCGCCGATACCTGGAATCGCGCGGCGCGAAGTTTCACACCGACGTTGCCGTCACCGAAGTGACCACCGACCCGCGCCTTCGTGTGCGTTGCGATTCGGGCGCCGACTTCGAATGCGACGGCGTGGTATTGGCCACCGACGTGGCCGGCCTGCAGCGCATCGTCGATGCTTCACCCGGGATCGCGGACGACGACTGGCGCAAGCAGGTCGCGGCGATGAACACCGCGCCCCCGTTCGTGGTGCAGCGGTTGTGGCTGGACCGGCCGGTGAACACGGACCGCGCGCCGTTCCTCGGGACGGGCGGACGCCCGCCTCTGGACAATGTCAGCGTGCTCGAGCGTTACGAAGAGGAGGCGGCCGAGTGGTGCATGCGCACCGGCGGTTCCGTTGTCGAGCTGCATTCCTACGCCGTGACCGCGCCGGGCGATGACCTCGGCGACCGGATGCTCGCCCGGTTGCATGAGCTCTACCCGGAGACCAAAGCGGCGCAGATCGTCCACGAGCGGGTGCTTTGCCGCAGCGACTGCCCCCGGTTCGCACCCGGCGACCATGCCGCGCGGCCGACCGTCAGCACTCCGCACCCGGCCGTCACGCTGGCAGGCGACGGCATCCGGATCGACCTGCCCGTGGCACTGATGGAGCGCGCCGCCACGACGGGTTGGTCGGCGGCGAACCATCTCCTCGCCCACTACGGGCTGGCCGGGCACGTCCTGCACACCGTGCCGGTGCAGGGCCGGTCCGGCGCCTTGCGGCGGCTCGCGCAGCGGGAAAGGCAATTGGTGCGATGAGCAAGCTGGGTGGGTGGGCGGCGAAATGGGCGAAATCCTCGCCGTTCAAAGTGCTTCCGCGTGAACAGTGGGCGAGCCAGCGGCCCACATACAAGGATGCCGAGCCGGCGATCATCGATGCCGCACTGCAGCGGTCACAGCGCCGACCCAGCGGCAACTGGTTCGCGTTCGCAGCGAGCGACACCATCCGCAAGCGGCCGCACGGCACGTCCGTCGGCGGGGTGGAGATCGTGGCATGGCGCGACACCGACAGCACCCTGCATGTCGGACCGGCGACCTGTCCGCACCTCGGGGCGGACCTGGCGACGGGCACGGTGGACTGCGGCGCGCTGATCTGTCCGTGGCACGGGCTGCGGCTCGAAGGCGGCCGCGAATTCGGCTGGAAACCGTACCCGGCGTACGACGACGGGGTACTCGCGTGGGTCCGGCTGGATCGCATCGGCGGCGAGGAGCCGACCGACGCGCCGGTGCTGCCTGCCAGGCCTGCAGGTTCGGGCATACACGCCGTCACGCGACTGGTCGGCACGTGCGAACCCAGCGACATCATCGCCAACCGGCTCGATCCGTGGCACGGCGCCTGGTACCACCCGTACTCGTTCGCCCACCTCGATGTGCTGTCCGCACCGCCGGTGGACGCCGACCTACCCGAAGATCAGGATCATTTCCTGGTGCCGGTGACGTTTCACATCGGCCGGTTCGGGGTGCCGGTCGTCGCGGAATTCTCCGCCCCGGAGCCGCGCACCATCGTCATGCGCATCGTCGACGGCGAGGGCACGGGCAGCGTCGTCGAAACACACGCCACACCCGTCGGGCCCGGGCCCGATGGGCTGCCGCGCAGCGCGGTGCTCGAGGCCGTCATCGCCCACTCCGACCGACCCGGCTTTGCGCACGCTCTGCGCGGCCGCCCGCTGATCGCGCCGTTCATGCGGTACGCGGCGACCCGGCTGTGGCGCGACGATCTCGCCTACGCCGAGCGGCGCTACCGGGTGCGGACCCGCGGCTGAGTGGCTAGGCGGCGACGGTGACGTCGGCGTCGAGTTTTGGACGGGCTATCAGCCCATGGTCAGAGTGTCAGGCGGCTTGGTCGTCGGGTGGTTCGGGTCCGCCGGGCGCCTGGCTTGTATCGAGGTCCCACGGGGTGTAGTCGGCGTTATCGTGGCGCTTCGGCTCCGGTGATTTCGTATTGGGTAGCGCTTCGTCTTCGGGTGGTCTGAGGAGCGCTTCGGGGCGGTGGAGGTAGTTGATCCTGGATTGCCCGTGGTCGAGGTCGGGTGGCGGGTGCCATTCGCATTCGCCGTGGGTGTTGATGGTGGTCTGCCAGCCGGTGTCATCGTCGATGAGGCGGTTGTCGGTGCCGCAGGCCAGCGTCATGTCGTCGATGTTGGTGTTGCCGCCTTTTGCCCAGTCCCTGGAGGCGTGGTGTGCTTGGCAGCCGTAGGCGCCGACGGTGCAGCATGGTTTGGTACATCCACCGTCGCGGGCGATGAGCATGATCCGCTGCGACGGTGATGCGACGCGTTTGGTGCGGTAGAGCGCGAGCGCTTGACCGGTGACGCCGTCGAACACTGCGAGGTAGTGGTTGGCGTGTGCGGCCATCCGGATCAGGTCGGCGATCGGGATTTTGGTGCCTGCCCCGGTGACACCGATGCCCGCGCGGCTTTCCAGGTCCTGCAGGGTGGTGCGGATGATGATCGATACCGGTAGCCCGTTGAGCCTGCCGAGTTCGCCGCTCATCAGTGCGATGCGTCCGATGGCCAGCATCGCGTCGTGTTGTCGCTGTTGCAGCGTGCGGTGGTCGCTGTCGATCTGGGCTTGGGTCGGGGTGCCGGAGGTGCATGGCTGATCGTCGGCGGGGTTGCACATGCCCGGCGCGGCGTACTTGGCGAAGATGACTTCCCACACCGCCCATGCCTCCGGGGTGAGGTCGGCGGTCAGCGGTGTCATTGCGTCGCGGCCTTGCCGGCCGGTGGCGACGCGGCGTTTGCGTGCGCGTTCGGTGTCGTCGGGTTCGGGGCCGTCCTGATCGAGCAGGAACAACCGCAGCGCTGCGGTCTCGCGCAATTCCTTGGGTCCGACGCCGGTTGCGACTCGCACCAGGTCGACCTCGAACTGCGTCCGGGTGGTGGTGTCGACCCAGGACGGCAGGTGCTTGATGGCGTCGCGGATCGTGGTGACGTGCTCGCCGGTGATCAAGCCCGCTGCCTGAGCGGCGGCGACGGCGGGCAGCACCGGCGCCAGGGGTTGTCCGAGCAGGCTCGTGCGAGTGGCGAGTTCGGCTGCTTCGTGCAGTCGCCGTGATGCTTCTGACGAGGACAGCCGCCAGCGGATCCGCAGCACTTCGTTCCATGATTTCGCGCCCATCTGCTTGGGCGTGGCCTCGGCCTGTAGCCGGGTCAGCAGCCGATGCGACTGGGTCGGCATCCGGCATGTCAGCGTCTCGAGGTCGTCCATGACCGACATCAACTCGGTGCGGGTCAGTGCGTCGAGGTCGCATGCGTCGAAGGCATCGTAGGCGGCGCACAGGTTCGCCATCGCCTCCCGGACCGCTGCTACCGACATACTTCGAACATACATTCGAACACCGACACGGCGGCACGGTGCAGCTAAGCGACGTTGATATCGGCCTTGTCGGGGTAGAACGCGACGTGGCCTGCGATGTCGGCCACCGCGGGGTAGGGGTCCACGTAGGTCCAGATCGCGTCGTCGACGGTGTCACCCGATGTCGTCGTCACGTGAAAGTAGGTGGCGTCACCCTTGTACGGGCAGTAGGTGGTCGTGTCGCTCGACGTGAGCGCCGTCGAGACAACATCTGACAGCGGTATGTACTGGACGGCCGGATACGTCGACTCCTGAAGCGTCAGCGCGTTGTCGCTTTCGGCCACGACCTCGCCGTCCACCCGCACGGTGACATGGCAGCCCGTCGGCTCGACGGTGATCGGATGGTCAGCGGTGGGCTCACGGACGGGTTTATCGGTCATGGTTGACCCAACGCGGCGAACCCGACACCTGTTCCGAGCGCGCCGATACGATTCGCCCATAAATGAACTCGGGCCCGCTTCCGTCGAAGCGTCGGTGGACGTCTCCGCCGACCCCGCCGCCGTATACGCGCTGATCACCGATCTGCCGACGCTCGCAACGCTGGGCGAGGAGGTCGACGAGATGGAGTGGCTGAAGGGCAGCGCTGCGACCCCTGGCGCCACGTTCAAGGGCCGAAACAGGAACAGCGGCCGCAAATGGACGACGACATGCACGGTCACCGATGCCGAACCGGCGCGTGGGTTCGCATTCGACGCGAAGACATTCGGTCTCGTGCCGGTCTCGCACTGGCGCTACGACCTCACGCCAACGGACAACGGCTGCACCGTCACCGAGCGGACATGGGACAGGCGTCCCGGATGGATCCGCAAGCCCGCCGAGTTCTCTACCGGCGTGCACGACCGCGACGGCGCCAACGCCGAGCACATCAAGCTGGGGCTGCAGCGGCTGAAGGCCAGGGCCGAAGGCTAGGGCCTGCCCGCGACCTTGTCGGCGACCACGGCGATCGGCGACGTGGTCGAACGACCGCGGGCCTCGTGCCAGTCGGCCAGCTTGTAGGCCAGGTACATGCTGCGCACGCCCAGCCAGCGCAGCGGCTCCGGCTCCCAGTTCGGCGACTCGTGGCCGACCCACGGCAGCTCGGTCAGCGGACTCTGTTGTCCGACAACGAGATCGGCCAGCGTGCGGCCCGCGAGGTTGGTCGCGGTGACGCCGTGGCCCACGTATCCGCCCGCCCAGCCCATGCCGGTGGCTTTGTCGAGCGCGACACCGGCCGACCAGTCCCGCGGCACCGCGAGCACGCCGCACCAGCCGTGCGCGATCGGCACGTCGCGGACCTGCGGCAGCACGTCGCGCAGCACCCCGGTCAGGTACGTGATCGTCCGTTCTGGCACCCGCCCGTCGACGTCGGTGCGGGATGCGTACCGGTATGGCACGCTGCGGCCGCCGATGGCTATCCGGTTGTCGGCGGTGCGCTGCGCGTAGAAGAACCCGTGCGCGGCGTTGCCGACGGTCTCGCGGCCCCGCCAACCGATGCGCTCCCACAGCTCGTCGGGGATCGGCTCGGTGGCGATCATCGAACTGTTCATCGGCAGCCACCGGCGGCGCAGCCCCGGCAGCCTGGCGGTGAAGCCCTCGGTCGCGCGCAGCACGACCGGGGCGGTGACGGTGCCGTGCGGTGTGGTCACCTTGCCGCGCTCGATCGCGGTAGCCGGCGATTGCTCGTAGATGTCGACGCCGAGTCGCTCCACAGAGTCGGCCAGACCGCGGGCGAGCTGTGCGGGCTGGATGCGGGCGCAGTGCGGGTTGTGGTAGGCCGCCACCACGCCGTCGAACCGGATTCGTTCGGCCGCTTCGGCTTTCGTCAGCACGGCGATGCCGTCGACCTTCCAGCTGAGTTCTTCGTCCGCCTCCGCTGCCAGCCGCGACGCCTGCGCGGCGTTGCGGGCGATCTGCAGTGTTCCGCCCTTGACGATGCCTGCGTCGATGCCCTCGCGCGACGCGACCTCGATCACCTCGTCGACGGATTCGTTCAGCGCGCGTTGCCAAGCCATCACCGGGTCGCGGCCGTACCGCTGCGCCATCCGGTTTCGGTCGCCCGGCACGAGTCCGGACAGCCAGCCGCCGTTGCGGCCGGACGCGCCGAACCCCGCGAACCGGGCGTCGAGGACGGCGATGCGAAGCGACGGGTCGGCGCGCTTGAGGTAGTAGGCCGTCCACAGCCCGGTGTAGCCAGCGCCGACGATGCAGACGTCGGCGTCGCGGTCACCCGGCAGGGAACCACGGTAGGCGGGAAGTTCGTCGTACCAGTTCGAGACACGGCCGTTGACGGGAGGGATAGGCACCGAGTGATTCTGCCACTTCGTCGTCCTGTCTAAGCCCGAGCGCATGGTTTGGGCAAGAACGACGAAAGGACATGCCATGTGCTGGCAATGCGAAAAACGCGACGACGACATCGCGGAACACCTCGACGAGATCCATGACGCCGTGCGCGAACACGGTTGCGTCATCAAATGCGTTGACGACGCAAAACACCCGTTCGCATACACAACCGGCCTACATCAATCGGGGTTGCCCGAACTCATCGCCACCGGCGTGGAAACGGAGCGCGCGCTCGTCCTGCTGGACCACTTCGTCTACGAGACAAAGGCCAAAGGCCCGTTGAGACCGGGAGAACGTCTCGATTTCTTGGGTATCGCAACGATAGAGGTCGTAAAAGTCGAACACCCCGACGTCCATCTGGGTCTTGCAGTCGCCTTGTACGGAAGCGATATCCGTGCCGTTCAGTTGGTGTGGACGGACCTGTTTGGCTGCTGGCCCTGGCAACCGGCATACGACGACACGCCCCAGCCGGTACTGGGTGCGCGCGCCAGGGCGGCTTAGCGGCCTGGGCGCGCATCAATGTCAGACCCCGCGCGCAAGCTGACTGTCATGTGCTGGAAGTGCGACCACCTGAACGCGACCGTGGACGACTATCTCGACGAACTGCGCAAGACGATGCTCGAGCACGGCTGGGCGGTGCAATACGTCGAAAGACGCCGGACTCCGTTCGCCTACACCGTCGGCCTGCATGACTGCGGACTGCCCGAACTCCTGATCACCGGTGTCTCCGCGCAACGCGCGACGCGTCTGCTCGACACCGTTGCCGGGGACATGATGGGCGGCAAGACGCTGACGCCGGGCCAGAAACTCGCGGTGCGCTCCGGCCCGCTGGTCGAAGTCGTCGAGGTCGCCGACCCCGATGCGCACATGACGTGGGCGGTGGCATTCGGCGGCAATGAGGTGCGCGCGCTGCAACTGGTCTGGGCGGACGGGCGCGGGCGCTGGCCGTGGGCGTCCGCATTCAGCGACGGGCGCGGCAGACAGCCCGTGCTCGGCGTGCGCACTCAGAAGGCGTGACGGCCCGGCTCACCGGGGTTTCGGCGATGTCGGTGCGCGGGCGCATGGTGTGGACAAGTACTACGAAAGGACACGCCATGTGCTGGCAATGCGACCACCCCGAGTCGACTACCGCCGACTACCTCAGGGAGCTACGGAAGACCATCACCAAACACAAATGGGCTGTGCAATACGTCGAGGACGACCGAAGACCGTTCGCCTACACAATCGGTCTGCACAAGCGGGGCTTTGCTGAGTACCTGGTGACCGGCGTATCGCCTGAGCGCGCGATGCAACTGCTGAACTCGGTCGCCTCCTACACCATTCGCGAGGTAGCGCCCAAGCCGGGCGACACCATGACTATCGCCGGAGAAGTGGACCTCGAGTTCGTTGACGTCAACCAACCGGACGCGCATCTGGTTCACGCGGTCAATCTCTACGGGCCGGATGTGCGTGCGCTGCAACTCGTCTGGCGTGACGAGCATGGCCACTCCCCATGGTGTCCCGATTTCGACGACGGCCGTGGCACCCAGCCGGTGCTCGGGAAGCGGGGTCCTCAGAACGCGTAGCGGTGGTACTGCGCCATGTAGCGGAGCTTCGGCGACACCGACATCACCTTTGCCATCACGCGGTACCACCACGCGACATCGGCGAAAGTAGCGGAGTCGAACGGCGACACCCACTGCAGCAGCCGGAGGCCGGGCACCGCAGTTACGACGTCGTCGGGGCCATCGATCCCCCAGTGCAGCGTCGCCCCCGAGCGGCGCACGACGGCGTTCATCCACTGCGACTTGATGCCCAGCCGGTTGAACGCGTCGAACTGCAGCTCCCCGGACGGGCCGTGCTCGACGATCCGGCGCAGCAGGGCCGTGCCGTCCTCCTCGGTGAGGTACATGGTCAGCCCCTCGCCGACCATCAGCGTCGGCCGGTCTCGCGGAATCTCGGCGAGCCAGGCAGGGTCGGTCACGGATGCGGCGATGACGTGGTAGTGGTCGCGCTGCGGGTAGAGCTGCCTGCGCAGATCGGCCACATCGGGATAGTCGACGTCGTACCACTCGACTCCAGGGCCGGGATCGAGCCGGAGGAAGCGTGCGTCCAGCCCACAGCCCAGATGCAGCACGACGGCCTCGGGGTTCATCGCGAGGAACTGACGGGCCCAGATGTCGAAGTGCGCTGACCGGGTGGTCACCGACGGCGAGTTGCCGGGTGTGATCGCGGTCTTCTTCCAGTCGTAGTCGATGCGGTCGACGATGTCTCTGGCCCACCGGTCGCCGAGGATCGGTTTCGGCAGATCCGCGTCCAGCGCCTTGGCGTAGAACGTGGCCAGCATCGTTTGCGGCGCACCGGACAGGTCGACGTGGAGTTTCTCGGTCACGTTCTTCGACGCTAGTCCTGCATCGACATCCGGCGCATACGCTGAACGCCGCCCGGCGTGGTGTTCAACCGAATACCGTGAACTGCCGTGCGTATCGACGTACACGCGCATTACTGGACCGACGCCTACCTCGACCTGCTCGAGGCGATGGGCAAGACCGACACCGGCACCCAGCGGGGTATCGGCGCGGGCGGCGGCGCCGAGCTCGAAGCCCGGTTGCGGCTGATGGACCGGGCCGGCGTGGACATTCAAATATTGTCCGCCGCACCGCAGCTGCCCTACAGCGGTGACGAGTCGCGCGCCGTTGCCGCCGCACGCTACGTCAACGACGAATATGCCGCGCTCGTAGCCGCACATCCCGATCGATTTCGTGCGTACGCCGCAACCCCGATGCCGCACATCGACGCGTCGATCGCCGAAATGGCGCGCGCCATCGATGAGTTGGGCATGGTCGGGGTGACCATGAACACCAGCGTGCTCGACCGCGCGCTCACCGAACCTGATTTCGAACCAGTGTTCGCCGAGCTCGACCGGCGAAACGCCATCCTGTATCTACACCCGGTGGGCAATGGCGCGTGCTCCCCGTTGGTCCGCGAGCATCACATCACCTGGATGGTCGGCGCGCCCTTCGAAGACACCATCGCCGCCATGCAGCTGATCACGTCCGGTTACCTACACCGGTACCCCGACGTGAGGATTATCTGTTCGCATCTTGGCGGAGCACTGCCGATGATTCCCAGGCGCGCCGACGACCACGTCGAATGGGAGGCACCCGATACCCCGGAACAGCCCAGCAGCGCGGTCCGACGGATGTGGTACGACACCGTCAGCCATTGCCACGTTCCCGCATTGCGTTGCGCCATCGACTCATTCGGCTTCGATAGACTCCTACTGGGCACCGACTTCCCGTACGAGGACGGCGACAAATTCGTTCGGGCCGTCGACTATATCGACGAGGCGGCTGACTCGCCCTCTCAGGCAATGTCGATACGGGAGACCAACGCGGCGCGGCTGTTCGGCCTCTACTAGTTTGCGGTCTTACTCTTGCGCTTGGCTTCCCGCAGGCCGACCCAGAACCGCGCCGCCTCGCGGATCGACTCTTCCACCGGCCTTGGCTCCCAACCCAATTCACGTCGGGCCTTGGCACAATCCACCGGCGCCTCGGCACGCATCAGCCGCAACGAGGCCAGCGAGAGCTGCTCGTCGGTGCCCCGCAGCCGCGCCTTGACCGTCCCCATCGTCGCCAGCGCGTAGGACATCGCCAGCGGAATCGACTTACCGGGCGGCGCCACCCCGGCCGCCTCCGCCGCGATGCGAGCCACGTCGGCGTTGGTGATCATCTTCTCCGAGATGAGGTATCGCTCACCGACGCGGCCCTTTTCGGCGGCAAGGAGGAGCGCGCGGGCGGCATCGTCGACGCCGACGGCCTCCAACTCGATGCCGTTCATCACGAACGGCAGCTTGCCGAACGCCGCACCCGCGATGATCGCGCCGTGTGGTGTCCGACCCCAGTCGCGGCCGCCGTAGGTGGTGGATACGCACATCGCGATTGCGGGCAGACCGTGCTCGCGCGCGTACCGCAACACAAGCTCCTCGGCCTGCACCCGCGACCGCACGTACGGCGTCAGTCCGCGGTCGACGATCGTGTCGTCTTCGGTGGCGACGCGGCCGCGCTTACGGCCGACCGTCACATAGCTGCTGGTGAAGATGAAGCGCCGAATGCCGGCATCCTTGGCGACCTCTAGCACGTTTCGGGTGCCATCGACGTTGGTGTGAAAAAGCGGCGCCGGGTCCTTGAGCCAGCCGCGGGTGTCGACGACGCAGTAGTAGACGGCGTCGCAGCCGGCCATCGCCTCGCGCAGCACGTCGTCGTTCCAGATGTCGCCGACGAACCGCGTGGTCTTCAGGTCGTCGATGCCGATCGTGTTGGCGCCATCGCGCACCATCACCCGGACATCCTTGCCGTCGTTGACGAGTTGGCGCGTGACGTGGCTGCCGAGATAGCCGTTGGCACCGATGACGAGCACGGTCACCTTGCGCCTCCAAACTGCTTCATCCACTCCGCGGCTTCGTCGGGCAGCGTGCCGAACTGCTGCGCCTTGCGGCACCACTTCACGGTCGCGGAGACGAACCGCAGCGGGTTGTAGACGTCCTCCTGCCGACACCACTGGCCGTCGCCCGCATAGGTGAGGATCGAGATGTTCGTCGCGCTGATGATCGTGCCGTCACCGGGATCGCGCATCGGGTTGTCCAGCTCGCAGATGATCCGGCCGGTCGACTCGTCGATGACCGACCACAGCGACGGAAAGTGCGTCATGTGGCTCCCGGGGAAGGTTTCCATGGTCTGCCAGATCCACGTGCGAACCTCTTCGCGGCCGCGCATGGTGCCCGCCGCGTGCTCGACGTAGACGATGTCCGCGGCTGTACTGCGCGACCCACGGATCCCAGTCGCGGGTCCGGGCGGCCCGATCCACCGTCGCCTCGAAGTTCGCGAATGCCTCCGCCAGCTCGTCGCGTGTGAACACCTTGCTCGTCACGGGACAAACTAGAACACGTTCTACCTGTCTTTGTCGAGCGTGGTCACGTCGCGCTGAGCACCTGACGGTCGCCGAGCGGCGCCTGCAGCGGCACCTCGAGCGTGCCGAAGAGCGCGATCATGATGCACGCCCGGCCGACCGCCTCGGGCAGGGTTCCGCCCTTGAGGTCGACGGTGACCGTCTCCTCGGTCTCCGCCACGGCGGCGTGCACGCCGAAGCAGGTGTCTGTGCCCGTTGTGAAGTTCACGTTCACCGCGTTGTCGTTGGCCGCGCGGCTCCACGATTCGACGTGCATCGGGTGCGGATCGACGATTGCCGGGTTGTCGGTGAAGACGACGCCGCCCTGCGGCACCTCGGGTGGTGCGGTCGACTCGGCGGCCGAAATCGGGACACCGATCGCCGTCAGAATCAGACCCGTCAACGCCACCGCAATCGCTTTCCGCATGTGTCCACAGTAACCGCGCTCTGACCTGGATTAATCGGGGTACGTATACCGTTATAGGAGCGCCATGAAGAGCAACTACCACAAGAATCCCGAAGCGGTCGGTGCGTTGTCACCGGAGCAGTATCACGTCACGCAACGCAGCGGCACCGAGCGGCCGTTCACCGGCGAGTACTGGGACAACCACGAGCCCGGCATCTACGTCGACGTCGTGTCGGGGGAGCCCCTGTTCGCGTCGGTCGACAAGTTCGAGAGCGGCAGCGGTTGGCCGAGCTTCACCCGGCCGATCGACAGCGACAACGTCGTCGAGAAGCGCGACTTCTCGCATCTGATGATCCGCACCGAGGTGCGCTCGGCGCACGGCGACAGCCACCTCGGCCACGTGTTCACCGACGGGCCGAAGGCCGACGGCGGGTTGCGCTACTGCATCAACTCGGCTTCGCTGAGATTCATCCACCTCGACGATCTCGACGCCGAAGGCTACGGCGCGTACAAGAAGCTGTTCACGACGGAGGAAACGCAGGCATGAGCAACGACCAGAAGGCGATCCTGGCAGGCGGCTGCTTCTGGGGCATGCAGGATCTGATCCGCAAGCAGCCCGGCGTCGTCTCGACCCGGGTCGGCTACACCGGCGGCGAGAACGCGAACGCCACCTACCGGAACCATCCCGGGCACGCCGAGGCGATCGAGATCACCTACGACCCCGCGCAGACCGACTACCGGGCGCTGCTCGAGTTCTTCTTCCAGATCCACGATCCGACGACGAAGAACCGGCAGGGCAACGACATCGGCACCAGCTACCGCTCCGCGATCTTCTACACCGACGAGGAGCAGAAGCGCGTCGCGCTGGACACCATCGCCGACGTCGAGGCGTCAGGGCTGTGGCCGGGCAAGGTCGTCACGGAAGTCACTCCCGCGAGCGACTTCTGGGAGGCCGAGCCCGAGCATCAGGACTATCTCGAGCGCCTTCCGTGGGGCTACACCTGCCACTTCCCGCGGCCGGACTGGAAGCTGCCGAAGCGGGCCACTCAGGTGGGCTAGTTGACTTGCGGCGGCGCACCAGCACGCGGCCGCCGTCCTTGGGCGTATACGCGATGCCGCGGTGATGATTCTTTTCGGCCGGGGCGTCGTCCGTCTCGATCTGGAAGTGCTGCAACACCGTTCGGAGCACGACGTCCATTTCAGTGTTCGCGAACGCGGCACCGATGCAGCGTCGGGTCCCACCGCCGAACGGCAGCCACGCGAACGTCGGGGGCTTGGCGTCAACGAAGCGGTACGGGTCGAACCTTTCTGGGTTTTCGAAGATGTCCGGGTTCTCGTGCAGACCGGCGATGCTGACCAGAATCGTGTAGCCGTGCGGGATCTCCCACTCGCCGACGTCGAACTTCGGCGCCTTGACGTGACGGCCCGCGATAGTCGATGACTGTCCGCGCGCGCTGCAACTCCAGGATGGTGGCCTGCCGGAAATCGCTTCCACCCTCGTCGACCTCCCTGACCAGTTCGGCCAGGATGTCGGGGTGGCGGCGCAGCCTCTCGAACGCCCACCCCAGCGAGGACGCCGTCGTTTCATGCCCCGCACCAAGCAGGGTCAGCAGTTCGTCGGAGACGTCCTGCCGCGACATCACGGTTCCGTCCTCGTACCGACTGCGCAGCAGCAGCGCCAGAATGTCCGACCGCTCATCGAGATTCGGGTCCGCTTCGGCCTTGTCGATCAACGTGAAGACGAGCCGGTCGAACTTGCGCCGGAACTCCTTCAGCCTGCCCCAGGGGCTGTAGCGCCCGGTGCGGAACGACGGCTCGGGCAAGGTGGCCATCCGCGATCCGAGCTTCACCCAGGGCGGGAGGATCTCGCGCAGCTCGTCGAGCTCCGCACCGTCGGCGCCGAACACGGTCCGCAGGATCACGTTCAGGGTGATCCGGTTCATGGGTTCGAGTGTGCGAAATTCCTTGCCCTGCGGCCACGTTGCGCTCTCCCGCAGCGTCTCCTCCTCGATGACCTTCTCGTAGTTCTTGATGCTCTGCCCGTGAAACGGCGGGGCAAGCAGCTTGCGCCGACTCCGGTGCTCCTTGCCGTCGAGCGCGAAAACCGAGCCGGGCCCGAAGATCCGGCTCAGGTTCGGCTGCACGTTGATCAGGTCCTCGGTACTCGCCGTGAACACCGACCGGATGAGCGCGGGGTCCGAGATGATCACGGTCCGCTCGAAGAACGGGATGTTGATCGCGAACACCTGCCCCAGCCGGTTGCTGCCGTAGCGCATCGTCTTGCGGCGGAACGCGGCGAAGGCGACTCCCTGCACGATCTTCGGCAGCCGGAGCGCCTGCGGTCGCCTTCCCGGCTGGGTCAACCGGGCGTCCGCGTTGGCGGTGGCTGTCTCGGTCATGCCGCATCACTCCAAACCTGAGTCTGTGGTACCGCTTCGTACCGCATCGTTTTTCCAAACGGTACTCTGCGGTACCGTGTTGTGACAAGCTTTATCTCTTCAAGTCCGGAAGGATCGATGAGCGTGACCGTCGCTGAGGATTGGCCTGTCGTCGCCGACGACGTGCCGAGCCCGTTTCGCCAGCGGCTACTCGACGGCCTTGCGGCGTCCATCGGCGAGCGGGGCTATCGGGAGACCACCGTTGCCGATATCGTCCGGCACGCTCGCACCTCCAAGCGCACCTTTTACGGCGAGTTCTCCAGCAAGGAGGAGTGCTTCATCGAGCTGCTCGCTCAGGGCAATCGGGAGATGATCGCCCGCATCCTCGACGCGGTGGAACCGGAAGCTGACTGGCAGGTCCAGATCCACCAGGCGGTCGGTGCGTGGGTGGCGGACATCGAGGCGCGGCCGGCGATCACGCTCAGCTGGATTCGCGAGCTTCCGGCACTGGGCCACGATATACGCCCTCTTCAGCGTCACGGCATGACGGCCGTCGTCGACATGTTCGTCGACATCAGCCACAACCCCGGATTCCGGCGTGCACATATCGCGCCGATCACGCAGCAGATGGCCATCGTGCTGTTCGGCGGTCTCCGCGAGCTGAGCGCTCTGACGGTGGAAGACGGCGCCGACGTCCGCGACATCGTCGCCACCGCTGTGGCGGCTTCGATCGCCATCCTCGGCGCGGGGCGCGTCGGCTAGCCCAACATCAAGCGGGCCGACTTCTCCAGCCGGTCGGCGATGTCGGAGTAGGACCCGTATCCCATACCCGCTCGGACCAGTGCGCCGGCGTACAGCAGCTCCAGCGACTCGATCACGTCCGGATCGCGTTCGGACCCGAGCGCGGCCACCAGCCGATCGTGGATGTCGCGGCCGATCCGCAGCCGCAGCACCTCGACGTCGGGGTCCCTGCCGAGCAGTGCGCTTGTGACCGCACCGGCGAACTCCGGTTCGTCGGCGACGAGCAGGGCGATGTGCCGCAGCACGTCGATCACCCGGCCTGCGGCGTCGTCGGAATCGTGCACCGCCGGTGGGGCGGCGGCCAGCCGGCGCCAGAAGACCTCGGCGACGAGATGCTCCTTAGACGAGAAGTAGGTGTACGCCGTCGCCGCGCCGACACCGGCCTCGGCGGCAACCCGTCGGACGGTCAGGTCGGCAAAGCCGTCCCTGGCCAGGATCTCGACCGCGGCCCGGCCAAGGCGATCGACGGTGTCGGCCTGCTTGGCGGTCAGACGGCGTCGGGTCGACTCCAGAGCCGTATCGGACACGTGTCCGGACGCTACTACAACCACCCTGTGCCAGCAACGGTAAGTTGGACGCGATGAGCAACACCGATACCGCACTCCCCGCATCGGCCGCACGACTGTTCGCACTCGCCGATCAGGTCACCGGCTTCATGCCCGCCGACGAGGGACGCGCGCTCTACGACACCGCGGTCCGTTATCTCCGCGACGGCGTCGGCGTGGAGATCGGCACCTACTGCGGCAAGTCGACGCTGATGCTCGGCGCCGCGGCGCAGCAGAGCGGCGGCGTGCTCTACACCGTGGACCACCACCACGGATCCGAAGAGCACCAGCCCGGCTGGGAGTACCACGACACCTCACTGGTCGACTCGGTCAGCGGACGGTTCGACACATTGCCGTCGCTGCGCCGCGCGCTGGACTCCGCGGATCTCGATGAGCACGTCGTCGCCGTCGTCGGCAAGTCGTTCGTGGTAGCCCGCGGCTGGCGAACGCCGTTGCGGCTGTTGTTCATTGACGGTGGGCACACCGAGGAGGCCGCACGACGCGATTTCGACGGTTGGGCCAGGTGGGTCGACGTCGGCGGCGCGTTGGTCATCCACGACGTCTTCCCGAATCCCGACGACGGCGGCCAGGCGCCGTTTCACATCTACCAGCGTGCACTCGCCACCGGCGCCTTCCGTGAAGTGTCGGCTATCGGCTCGATGCGGGTCCTGGAGCGCATCTCGGGGACGCCGGGCGAAGCGCTCTAGCCACGCGTCAGCGACCGCTCGTCGCGCATTCGCAGTCGAATTCGCCTTCCAGGCCGCGCGGTAGATCGAGGCCGCGGAAGATGCCGTTGGCAGGCGTCGTGCGCGACAGCGCGTCGGCGGCGAGGATCATCGCGCCGCCCGTCCATGTGGTGCGCTCCTCGGGCCAGCGCTTGCCGTCGGCGAACACCAGCCCGGTCCAGTAGGAGCCATCCTCCTCGCGGAGATGGTGCATGGCCGCGAACTGCTCACGGGCGCGCGCGGTCTGTCCGATCGCGTCCAAAGCCAGTACCAGCTCACAGGTTTCGGCCCCGGTCACCCACGGGCGGTCGTCGACACACCGGATCCCGAGTCCGGGCACGACGAAGTCGTCCCATCGTTCGTCGATGCGGGACCGGGCCGCCTCGCCGCGCAGCGCGCCGCCGAGCACCGGGTAGTACCACTCCATGGACCAGCGGTCCTTGCAGACGAACAGGTCGGGGTGGTGGGCGATCGCGTGACCGAGTTGGCCGACGGCGACCTCCCACTCGGGCTGCGCGTCGTCGAAGTAGTCCGCCAGGGCCAGCGCGCAGCGCAGGCTGTGGTAGATGCTCGCGCATCCGGTCAGCAGTGCGTCCGGCTCGGGTCCGGAGTCGCTTCGCGCCCAGACGATCTCGCCGCTGGGCCGCTGCAGGTCGATGACGAAGTCGACGGCCTTGCTGACCACCGGCCACATGTCCGCGGCGAACCGGCGGTCGTCGGTGCTCAGCACGTGATGCCAGACGCCGGTGGCGATGTAGGCGCAGAAGTTGCTGTCGCTGTTGGCATCCTCGACGACGCCGTTGCGCAACTGGATCGGCCACGACCCGTCGGCCCGCTGGGTCGTCCTGCACCAATCGAACGCTGCGCGTGCGGGTTCCAGCAGTCCGGCGGCCGTCAGCGCCATGGCGTTCTCGACGTGATCCCACGGGTCGGTGTGACCGCCGTCCGACCATGGGATGGCGCCCGAGGACTCCTGGGTGTTCGCGATCGACTTCGCCGTCTGCCTGCACTGCGCAGGCGTCAGCACGCCGGGCACGGACGGGCACGTCAGGCTTGTTAGCGTGAAACACCCGACACCTCCGGCTTGCGGAAGTACAGCGCCACGCTCTTGCCGATCAGCGGGTTGAGCAGCGACTCGGCCGTCCGAGTCAGCCACGGCCTGCTGACCATGTCCCACACCAACAGCTTGTGGTAGGCCGTCACCAGGGGATGTTCCGTATTGGACGTGCCGACAGCGCATTTCAGCCACCAGAACGGCGAGTGCAGCGCGTGCGCATGATGGGTGTGGGTCATCCGCAGGCCGTGAGCGAGCACCTTGCCGCGCAGTTCGTCGGCCCGGTAGATCCTGATGTGCCCGCCCTCGTTGGCGTGGTACTCGTCCGACAGCGCCCAGCACACCCGTTCGGGTAACCACCGCGGCACCGTGATGGCCAGCGCGCCACCCGGTTTGAGGACACGGACGAGTTCGGAGATCGCCCGATGGTCTTCCGGGACGTGCTCGAGGATCTCCGACGCGATGACGCAGTCGAATGCGCCGTCGGCGAAGGGCAGGTCCAGCGCATCGCCCTTGACTGCCTCGGCCTTCGCCGATGCGGGCACCTCGCCCTTGTCCTTCATCGCCTGCAGGATCTCGTCGACGTCGTTCAGATCGGAAGCGTTCTGGTCGAAGGCGATCACATCTGCGCCCCGCCGGAACGCCTCGAACGAATGCCTGCCGGCGCCGCAGCCGACATCGATCACCTTCGTGCCCGCGCCGATCTCCAACCGGTCGAAGTCGACGGTCAGCATTGCCCCACCCGCGCGCGAGCCATCTCGTACACCGCCACCGTCTGTGCCGCAACGGATTCCCAGCTGAACACGTCGAGCGCGCGCCGCCGGCCGTTCTCACCGAGACGGCGCAGTTCCAGCGGCGAATCGAGCAGTTCGCCGAGCACCCTGGTCAGCTCGTCGACATCGGCGGGTCTGACCAGCCGCGCACACTCCCCGTCGGAACCGACCACCTCGGGCAGCGCGCCGGCCCGGCTGGCGACAATCGGTGTGCCACTGGCCATCGCCTCGACCGCGGGCAATGAGAAGCCCTCGTAAAGCGAAGGGATGCAGGCGACTTCGGCAGACGCCAGCAGGTCGGCCAGCTCGGAGTCGGACAGGCCGTTGGAGCTGTGCACGATGTCGGAGATGCCCAGCTCGGCGATCAGCTTCTCGGTCGGACCGTTTGGCTCCAGCTTGGCGACGAGCTGCAGTTCGAGGTCGCGCTCCACGCGCAGCCGTGCGACCGCGTGCAGCAGATGACTCACGCCCTTGAGCGGAACATCGGCGCTCGCGATCGCGATGACGCGGTTGCGCACGCGCTTTTCGGCGGGCTTGAACAGCGCGGTGTCGACGCCGAGCGGGACGACATGCAGTTGATCGGATGACACCGCGAAGTCCTCGGCGATGTCGGCGGCCGACGTCGACGACACGGTCAGCAGTTCGGGGATCTGGTGCGCGACTTCTTTCTGCATTTCCGCGAAGCCGTACCAGCGGCGCACCAGGGGCTTGCGCCACCATCGCGCCGCGGCCACGTCGAGCACGCGGTCGCGGGTGATCGGGTGGTGCACCGTCGCCACCACCGGTAGACCCAGCTCGGCGATCTTCAGCAGGCCGGTGCCAAGGCATTGGTTGTCGTGCACGACGTCGAAGTCGGCCAGGCGCTCGGCCAGCACCCGCGCGGCGCGCAGGCTGAACGTCCGCGGCTCCGGGAAGCCGGCCGTCCACGTCGTCAGCAGCTCGAGCAGGTCGATGCGGGTCTTGATCTCATTCGGCCACGGGATGCGGAAGGGGTCCGGCTCCCGGTACAGGTCGAGGCTGGGCACCTTGGTGAGGGTCACCCGGGGGTCGAGTCCCTCCGGGTACGGCTGGCCGGAGAACACCTCGACGTCGTGGCCGAGCTCGACCAGCCCGCGGCTCAGGTGGCGGACGTAGACACCCTGTCCACCGCAATGCGTCTTGCTTCGATAGGACAGCAGGGCAACGCGCATACTCAATTCACTCCGACTTCTTGGCCGACGAGCGCTTGCGCGTGGAGTCGACAAACACAGCCTGCTTACCCTCTTGACCTGCGGTCCGAGACGACTACAGGCCACTGGACATGTGTCCAGACTATAGTTTGACAGGCTATCCGACGCAACGCGGCCACCCTGTCTGACTACCACAGTCACGTGTACCCGTCGCGTCCAGCCGCAACCGGCTAGGGCGGCGGGAAGCCACCCGTGGCGACCGGACCCCACCGTCGCGGGGTGATCCGGATCAGGCACTTGCCCTGGTCGACCATCGCCTGCCGGTACTCGTCCCAGTCGGGATGCTCGCCCGATATCGACCGGAAGTAGTCGACGAGCGGCTCGACGGCCTCGGGCAGATCGATGACTTCGGCGTCACCGTCGACCTGGACGTAGGGCCCGTTGAAGTCGTCCGACAGCACGGTCACGCTTGCGCGGGGTGTGCGGCGGATGTTGGCGGACTTGGCCCGCTTCGGGTAGCTGGCGATGACGATGCGGCCGTCGTCGTCGACGCCTGCGCTCACCGGTGAACTCTGCAGGCTCCCGTCGGCCCGGAAGGTGGTGAGCACCATGCGATGTCGCGGACGGACGAACTCGAGAAGTTCGGGCAGGCCAACCGCATCGGCGGTGGCGTATTTTCTGGCCACCCGGCCAGCCTAGCCAGGCCCGCGGGTCGGCCCCGCCGACGAGCGCAAATCCAGCGTTCTCGGGGTCTTTGCTCGGTACCTTTGCAGATTACGAAACATCGACATCCCATCGGAGGACGATCGACACCATGGCGGAAGGACCCACTGGGGGTACCCATTCCCCGCGATCAGGCGGGCTAGCTGCCGAGTTGGCGGCCGCCGGATTCACGGACGCCGTCGAGGTCGGCCGCGGCGGCGGGGGCGTCGTCTTTCGCTGCAACCAGAAGTCGCTGGGGCGAAGCGTCGCGATCAAGGTGCTTGCCTCTGATCTCGATGACGACGACCGTGAACGCTTTCTGCGCGAGGGCTACGCGATGGGCGCGCTTTCCGGCCATCCCAACATCGCGAACATCCTGCAGGTCGGCTTGACCGAGAGTAACCGGCCGTTCATCGTAATGCCTTTGAGCACAATGGGTTCCCTCGCAGACCGGATGCGCCGGGAAGGACGTGTCTCGTGGCCCGACGCATTGCGCTTCGGGGTGAAGCTGTGCGGGGCGCTGGAGACCGCGCATCGAACCGGCACACTGCACCGAGATATCAAGCCCGCGAATGTCCTCGTCAACGATTACGGCGAGCCGCAACTGAGCGACTTCGGCACCGCTCGCATCGCCGGTGGGTACAAGACTGTCACCGGTTTCTTCACGGGCACCCTGTCCTACACCGCGCCGGAGGTGCTCGCCGGGAATTCGCCGACGGTCGCGGCCGACGTCTACTCCCTCGGCGCAACGCTGTACGCGCTGATCGCCGGGAGTCCGCCGCATGAGCGCAGGGCCGAAGAGGATCTGATCGCGCACTACATGCGGATCACCTCGACGCCCGTGCCCGACCTGCGCCCGCAGGGCATCCCGGCCGACGTGTGCGCTGCGATCGAGAAGGCGCTGTCGCGTGAACCGGCCGATCGATATGCGTCTGCGGGTGATTTCGGTCGCGAACTGCAGTTCGTGCAGCGGCACAACGGCCTCACGCCAGATCAGATGGCCCTCAGTGAGCCCGTCGGTCACCCGGAGCAGACGGGCGGCACGCAACCGCTACCCGTGTCGGAGCCTTCCGGCCACACCGGTCTGCTCGATGAGCGTTCGATGGCGGCCGGTAGTTCGACGGGTTCCTTGCCGCCGCCGACCCCGGACATGTTGGCGCACACCGCATCGGTCAGTCAGTCCAGCCGCCAATGGCCGCCGGCGCCGCCTGCCGATCCGGCCGATTTCCGGACGACGATGCTCAAACCTGAGACCAAGAAGAACGGCAAGAAGATCCTGATCGCGGCGGGGGCCGCCGCGGCGGCGCTGCTGCTGGTGGCCGCTGGTGTCTTCTTCGTCTCGTCGCGCGACCGCGGTGGCCAAGCCCCGACGGCGAGTCAGCCGACCGCCGAAGCACCGGCCGCCTGGGAGCCGATCGCGGATGCGCGCGTTGCCCGCGACGGGGTGGCGGCCACCCAGGCCGACGGCACCATCTGGGTTTTCGGCGGGATGGCAGCGGATGGCCGCGTCAGTGGCGGACACGAGGGCTACGACCCGGCGATCGACAGCTGGAAGAGCGGTGAAGACCTACCCGTTCCGGTGCAGCACGCGATGTCGGTGACGTGGCAGGACACCCCGGTCGTGCTCGGCGGCTGGCGCACCGAGGGCACCAACGCCCGAGTCGCGACGGACGGGGTGTGGCGGGTCGTCAACAGCCGCTGGGCCGCGCTGCCTCCTCTGCTGCAGCCACGGGCGGCAGCGGCGGCCGCCGTAGTGGGCGACCGCATCTTCGTCACCGGCGGGGTGGACTCCAGCGGCGAACTGCTGAACACCACCGAGATCTTCGACGGCACCTCGTGGAAACTCGGCGCGGCCATCCCCACCCCGCGGCAGATGTTGGGCGCGGCGTCGGACGACAAGCTGGTGTATGTCCTCGGCGGGAGCGACGGGACCTCCGACCTGGCGACGGTGGAGACGTATGACCCGGCAACGGACACGTGGACGACGCTGCCCGAACTTCCGGGGCGACGTAGCGACCTGGGCGTGGCCTACGTCGATGGACGGCTGGTGGTGTTGGGAGGCGTGGCGGCGGGCCAAGTCCTCAAGAGCGTGGTCGTACTCGATCTCATGACGCAATCGTGGAATGGCCTGCCGGACATGGCGACTGCGCGCCATGGCATGGCAGTGGCCGGAGTCGGCCGAACCGTTTATGCGATCGGCGGGGCGACCGCTGCCGGCGACGGGCAGATCACGTCGGCGGCCGAAGCGCTGAAGCTGGGTGCGCGCAAACCGCAGCCGGCAGCCGAATGGCGAAACCTACCGAACGCGCCGACCGCGAGGTTGATGATGGCGGCGCCGTGCTCGGCGACGAGATCTGGATCGCAGGCGGCATGTCGGGCCACGGCGAGACGCTTGCAACGGTGGAGAGCTATAACCCGAAGACCGGAGCGTGGCAGACGCACCCTCCGCTGCCGATCCCCCTGCACCACGCGACGGCTGCGACTATCCGCGGTGAGATCGTGGTCATCGGTGGTGCCACCGACAACCTCGCGGACGCGTCGAACAAGGTCTTCGCATTCCGCGGATGGAAAGTGGGAAGAGCTTCCCGCCCTCTCAACATGCCCGGGCTGCGTCTGCGGCCGCGGTCGTCGGCGACAAGCTCGTGGTCGTCGGCGGGCAGGACGACAAGCAGCTCGTCGCAGCGACCGAGGTGTTCGACGGGGAGTCCTGGACGCAGGCCGCCGATCTACCAACTCCGCGTGAGCATCTCGCCGCGGTATCGGACGGTGTCTACGTGTACACCGTGGGCGGGCGGAAGTCTGTCCGCCGACGAGAACTCGGCGGCCCTCCAGCGGTTCGACCCGGTATCCGGAAACTGGGAGAACCTCCCGGACATGCCGACTCCACGCGGTAGCTACGGCGCCGCCTTCATCGACGGCCGAATCGTCGTCGTCGGAGGCGAGGAACCGACGCGCGTGCTGGCCACGGTCGAGATGTACGACATCGGCAATCGGAAATGGTCCACCCTGGCGCCGATCAACACTCCGGTGCACGGCCAGGTGGTGGCTGCGGTCGGCTCGACCATCTACTGCATCGGAGGCGCGGACCGGCCCACGCATGAAGGTGCGGTCGCGACCGTCGAAGCCCTCGACTTCACCTAGCTCGGCTGTCGCGCAGCTGCGCGATGGTGACAGCGCCGCGTCGGAGCGCCTCATTGGCCAGCCGGACCCGGCGGTCACCCTCGGTGGGGATCGAGAACTTGTCGTACAGGTTCTGCAGATGCTGTTTGACGGCGGCCTCGGTCACGAACAGCTCGCTCGCCATCCGCCGAACCGACGCGGGCTCGGGAAACGGATCGTCGGAAACCAACGGGCGGCACAACACCATCAGCACGTCGACTTCGCGTCGGGTCAGCCGCGGCGGGAGCTGGGCGGTGTCGGGAACCATCGTTGCTTCGTCAGCCGGTTCGTCGACTTGCCTCGTCTGCTGAAAGACCAACCGGCACTTGCCCAGTCGCAGCTCGTCTCCGGAACGAAGAACCCGTTCGGCGTCGATCTTCTCGCCGTTGATGTAGGTGCCGTTGCGGCTTCCCACGTCGCGAATCGACCAGGCGGAGCCGTGGTTTTCGAGAATGGCGTGCAAGCGAGAGACGGTTGGGTCGTGCTCGAGCGATACCGCGTTGGTCGGGGCCTTGCCAAGGGTCACACGTGGCCCGTTCAGTGCCACGAGCTCTCGTCCTGACGGTTTCCAGACTTCCAGGTGGGAAGACACGTGACCTCCTATCTAGGCAATTCTGACCTAGATAGGAGGTCCGTGGTATCGAACGCGGCGTCGATGTTTACGGGTCGCCGACTCGCCAGGTCTGCTGGTTGCTGCCCGGCGGACGGTTCACGACGTTGAAGTCACCGTCCAGCGTGGCCTCGAGGAACATCCCGCTGCTCACCTGCTGAATCGTGACGAATCCGCCGCCGAAGTCCTGCATACGCCACTTCTGGGTGTCGTTGTCCTGCTGCGGACGGGTGACCACGCGGAAATCCAGTTCCGGGATCTCATGCGCGTCGAGGAAACGGCCACTGCTGACCTGCTGGATGGTGGCAATGCCGCCGCCCAGGTTGTTGATCCGCCACTGCTGGGTGGTGTCGAAGCCCTGGAATGGCCGGGTGACGACCTGGAAGTCCTTCCCCTGGATCTCATGCGCGTCCAGGAAACGGATGCCGCCGCCTTGCAGCCGAACAGTCTGGGTGTCGGCCTGCGCGGTGGCCGGCAGCGCGACTCCCAGTGCGGCTAGCGCCGTTGCAGCGACCAGCACTCTCTTGAGCGTGTTCTTGATTGACATGGTGGTTCCTTTCGGGGTGGTGATATTGGATTCGGGGGTTCCTATGTCGTTTCGTTTTTCATGAGGGGCGACATTCATGGTCGTGATCAGGCCGTTCGCGCGTAATCGCTGGGAAGCCAGGTTTCGGCGCTCGCAGGGAAGAGTTCTCTGTCCGCCGGGTAAGTACCGACGGCCTCGAGAACAGGTAGCCCGCCACTCGTGGCATCGGGCGCCCGCGTTCTTAGCGTGGCCGTTGACAGATATCGCGCTCGCCCGAAGGGACCAACGATGTCCATCACCACGAACGATGACGCCGTTGCCACCGGCGTCGTCATGTTGCAGGGAGGCGGCCTGCGGTTCCTGGACGCGCACGAGATGGCGCCGAACGACTTTCAGGTCGTCACCCGACCGTTTCAGGGATTCGACACCACCCAACACTGGAGGGTGACCGACCTGGGCGGCGACGTGAGCACCATCCAGCAGGTCAGCAGCGGCCGTTTCCTCGATGCGCACGAGATCGAGGAACTGGATTTCCGAGTGGTCGCGCGAGCGCAGCAGGATAGCGACACGCAGCGCTGGCGTATTCAGGATCTCGGCGGCGGCTTCGCCACGATTCAACAGGTGAGCAGCGGCCGGTTCTTGGAGGCCACCCTCGACGGTGACTTCGATGTCGTGACTCGGCGGGCGGCGAGCAGCGAACAAACGTGGCGGATCGGCGGCCCGTAGGGATTTGTCGGTGCTTCGAACTATTGTTCGAGGCATGAGTTCGAAACACGAAATCAGTGCCGCGATTGACGCCATCAAGGCGGGCCAGGACAAGCTGCTGAGGCAGCCGCTGTACACGTTGACGTGGTCGGAGCGGATGTCGCTGCTCCAACAGATCGATGAGCTGGGCAAGGAGTTGGTGGCTTTCGACCGTCGGCTGATCGGCCGACTCATCACCCAGGCCCCACCCCCGCAGTTCGGCGGCGCCTCGTGGGCCGAGGTGCTATCGCGACGGTTGCGGATATCGCGGGCCGAAGCGGAGCGGCGGCTCGCGGCGGCGAGCTTCTCGCCAGACGTGGACCGCCCGTCGGCCTAGTGCGATGAGCGCGGTTGCGGTTCCCGTCCGGCTTGTACGGCTATGTCGCGTTCTGCGCAGCGCGATACCCGAAGTGCGTTGTGAAGTTCACCGGCTTGACGTCGCCGACTTTCTGATTAGCGGCGGTCGGACGAAAACAGCTGTTGCCTAACGCTTCCCAGTTCTTCATCCAGCTCCCTGACAGCCTCGGCTAGTGCTGTCAGTACATCTCTACGCCGAGGATTACGGTCGACTCACGCCGGGGACGGCTACCGATCTCAACAAAAATGTCGTGTGCAACGGCCAGTCGCGTCAAGATCGCCGAGAACGGCGACTTTAACCTCGTGAGTGATCCCGAGAACGCAGACGACCGACCCCTACCGTCGCTCCGGCTTGCGCTTCAACGTCCACGCGGGGATCCAGTGCGTGACCGATCGCCGCTTGGGGCCGTAGGCGATGGCGTAGGTGACCAGACCCCACCAGTGACCCTGCTCGCAGATGCCCCAGCAGGTCAGCCGGCCCTCGACGACCGAATGCATCTGCAACCCGGCGGGGTTGTAGCCGCCGCGGCCGTGCGACTCGCGCGGAAACAGCGCCCCGAGGTCGACGAGGACAGCCATCGGCGGTTCGACGGGTCGGAAGGCTTGTTGAACGGGTTGGCCGTTGTAGCCGATGGACTGCCTGATTTGTCGGTGCTTCGAACTAGTGTTCGAGGTATGAGTTCGGTGGCTGCGTCCAAGCGCATCGCGGTGTTGACCGCGGAGCTGGGCGGATTGCTGGCCGAGTCGCTGGACGGGTCGACCGCCGAGCGGGCGGTCACCGCGTTCGAGTGGGAGACATTCAAACGTCGGTGCGCGGCGATGGATCACCGCGTGGTCGGGTCGCTGTCGGAGGTGCCCGTCGAGGAGTTGGGTGAATCGTCGGTGCCCGCGGCATTGTCGACGCTGCTGCGGATCTCCACCGCCGAGGCCAACCGCCGGGTCAAGGACGCCAAGGATCTCGGCTCCCGCACTTCGATGACCGGCGAGCCGCTACCGCCGATGCTGGCCAACACCGCGGCCGCGCAGCTGCGCGGCGATCTCGGGTTCGAGCAGGTGAAGATCATCCGCCGGTTTTTCACCACGCTGCCGCACTTCGTCGGCTATGACACCCGCGAGGCCGCCGAAGCCCAGCTCGCCGAGTTGGCCTGCGGGCTGCCGCCCGAGGAGTTGCGCGCCGCCGCTGACCGGCTGGCGTTCCTGCTCGATCAGGACGGTGAGCTCTCCGACGCCGACCGCGCCAAGCGCAGCTATTTCACCAAGGGCAGACAGCGGGCCGACGGCATCAGTGAGGTCCGCGGCAGCGCCGACCCCGAACTGGCCGGGTTGCTCGACGCGGTGTTCGCCGCCTGGGCCGCCCCCGGCATGTGCAACCCCGCCGACGACCACCCCCGCATCGACGGCCAACCCTCCGACGAGCAACGGCGCTCCGATACCCGCTCCACCGGACAACGCCAACACGACGCACTCAAAGCGGTGTGTCGAGCCATCCTGGCCTCCGGACAATTGGGCAGCCACAAAGGGCTGCCGGTCACCATGGTCATCTCCACCACGCTGTCGGAGTTGGAGTCCGGCACCGGGCACGCCGTCACCGGTGGCGGCACCCTGCTGCCGATGGCCGACGTCATCAAGCAAGCCTCCGCGGCCCATCACTACCTGGTGGTGTTCGACGACCACACCGAAGAACCCCTATATCTGGGCCGCGCCAAACGCTTGGCGTCCAAAGGACAGCGGATCGTGCTCCTAGCCCGCGACCATGGCTGCACCCGCCCCGGCTGCACCGCACCCGGCTACTGGTGTGAAGCCCACCACGACGACGGCTGGGCCGCCGGGCACGCGCCCACCGACATCACCAAGATGTCGCTCGCGTGTCCCGCCGACAACAACCTCATCGAGAAAACCGGCTGGACCACCCGTAAACGCAAAGACGGCCGCACCCAATGGATCCCACCACCCAACCTCGACACCGGCCAAACCCGGGTCAACAACTACCACCACCCCGGCCGCTACCTCATCCCCGACAACGACGCTAGCGACAGCGACAACGACAGCGACAGCGATAGCGACGCTGACTGTTAGTCATCGGCGATCCGGTGTGCGCTTCAACATCCACGCCGGAATCCAGTGCGTCACCGATCTTCGCTTCGGCCCGTAGACGATGGGATAGGTGACCAGACCCCACCAGTGGCCCTGCTCACAGATGGCCCAGCAGGTCAGCCGACCCTCGACGACCGAGTGCATTTGCAGGCCGGCAGGGTTGTATCCGCCGCGGCTGTGTGGCTCGCGCGGAAACAGGGCGGCGAGGTCGACGATGACCGCCATCGGCGGCTCGACGGGCCGGAAGGCTTGTTGCACGGGTTGGCCGTTGTAGCCGATGGACTGGAGGTCGCCCACCGTTCGATCATACGTTCGAAGGCGCTACGCTGGATCCGGATGTACATACCTCGCAAGTTCGCCCTCACCGACGAGCAGACCGATGCGGCGCTCGCGTCGGTGGAGTTCGCGCAATTGGTCAGCCACGATACGTCTGGCCTGCTGGTGACACCGCTTCCGCTGATGTACGACGCGGCCGCGCACTCGCTCATCGGGCACGTCTCGAGGGCCAATCCGCATTGGCATGCCGACGGCGCCGAGTCCGTCGCGATCTTCGCCGGCCCGCACACCTACATCTCGCCGGGCTTCTACGAGACCAAGGCGGAGACCGGCAAGGTCGTGCCCACCTGGAACTACGAGATCCTCAACGTCTACGGCCGGCTCGTCATCCACGACGACCCGCACTGGTTGCTCGACCTGGTCACCAAGCTGACCGACCGACACGAGGCCGACCGGCCCGAGCCTTGGCAGGTGACCGACGCCCCCGCCGAGTTCACCCAGTCACAGCTGCGCGGCATCGTCGGCATCGAGATCGTCATCGCCAGGGTCGAGGGCAAGGCGAAGATGTCGCAGAACCAACCCGACCGGAACCGGGCCGGTGTGATCGCCGGACTCCGAGCGTCCGACGACGCCCGTGATCAGGTCGTCGCCGACCGCGTGGCCGCCTTCGACGAGGGCAGCACGAACGCGAACGGCCGCCGATAGCCCAGCCCCGTCAGCCGTGAATGCCTTAATGCGTCCACGTTCGCCGGCCGCACGTCGCCCGAGGACGGCTCATAACACCGCAACGTCTCTCCGTTGACACCGACGATCAGCACCCAGTGCCTCGGGATGAACCGGCCGACGAGCATTGCGACGGGCCAGCCTTCCTTCACGAAATACTGAACGTCGGCCAGCCGGTCGCGTTGGCCGCGGAACAACCGCCACCGGTATCTCACGCCGCGCACCTCGGTGCGGGTGGTGAGGGCTCGGGCGATTCCCATCGGGGTGGTGCCGAGCATGCGCGGCCAGACGCGGTTCACCTCGGCGTGGATCCGCAGCTGCTCGTCGTCGAACCAGCGCCGCGGGGAGTCCGTCAACGCCGTCCGGTAGTCCGGATCCAGCAGCGCGCCCGCCACCACCGCGACACTCGGACCGCATGCGGTGGAGTCGCGCTGTATTAGTCGCAGACCTTCGAGCCTCATGGTCATTCAAGGTTAGGGTGCGGTATGCGGCTATCCACGCGAAATCAGCTGAGCGGGACCATCACCGACGTCAACGTCGGGGCGGTGATGGCGACGGTCAAGGTGCGCCTCGACGGCGGTGACCAGATCGTCACAGCGTCGATCACCAAGGACGCGGTCGAAGAGCTGGGCCTAGAGACGGGTAAGCCAGCGACGGTGCTGGTCAAATCCACCGAAGTGATGATCGGCGTCGATTAGCCCCCGAGCAACTCCTCACCGCGCTCGCGCAGCTCCACTTTTCTGACCTTGCCCGTCACCGTCATCGGGAACTCGTCGATGACCTGGACGTAGCGCGGGATCTTGTTGTGCGCGATCCGGCCGGCACAGAACGCGCGCAGGCTTTCGGGGGTCGGCACCTCGGCGCCCTCCTTGACCCGCAGCCAGACCATCAGTTCTTCGCCGTACTTCTCGTCCGACACCCCGACCACCTGAGCGTCGACGATGTCGGGATGGCTGTACAGAAACTCTTCGATCTCGCGGGGATAGATGTTCTCGCCGCCGCGGATCACCATGTCCTTGATCCGGCCGGTGATCGCGAGGTAGCCGTCGTCGTCCATCACACCGATGTCGCCCGTGTGCATCCAGCCGTCCGCGTCGATCGCCTCATCGGTCTTCTCGGGGTCGTCCCAGTAGCCGAGCATCACGCTGTATCCGCGCGTGCACAGTTCGCCCGGCGTGCCGCGCTCGACCTGCGCCCCGTTCTCGTCGACGACCTGTACCTCCAGGTGCGGCCCAACCCGCCCCACCGTCGTCACCCGCCGGGTCAGGCTGTCCGACGGCAGCGTCTGGGTCGACACCGGCGACGTCTCGGTCATGCCGTAACAGATCGCCACCTCGCTCATGTGCATCCGATCGATGACGTTGCGCATCACCTGCTCCGGGCAGGGCGAACCGGCCATGATCCCGGTCCGCAGCGTGCCCAGCTCGAAGTTGTCGAAGTCCGGCAGCCCGAGCTCCGCGATGAACATCGTCGGAACTCCGTACAGTGACGTACAACGTTCCGCCGCAACAGCTTTCAGGCTCGCTTCCGGATCGAACGCGGGAGCGGGGATCACCATCGCGGCGCCGTGCGTCGTGCAGGCCAGGTTCCCCATCACCATGCCGAAGCAGTGGTAGAAGGGCACCGGAATACAGACCCTGTCCTGCTCGGTGTACTCCAGCAGCTCGCCGACGAAGTAGCCGTTGTTGAGGATGTTGGTGTGAGTCAGCGTGGCGCCCTTGGGAAATCCGGTCGTGCCGGACGTGTACTGGATGTTGATCGGATCGCCCGGCTTCAGCCCGGACTGCACCCGTGCCAACGCGTCTGCGTCGGCGGCGGTATCGGCGATCTCCTGCCAGCGCTCCCAACCCACGATGATCACGTCACTGAGGGCGGGGCACCGCCCGCGCACGTTGTCGAGCATCGACACGTAGTCGGAGCTCTTGAACTCCGGTGCAGCGAACACCGTGCACATCGACGCCTTGTTGAGCGCGTATTCGAGCTCATCGGCTCGGTACGCGGGGTTGATGTTGACCAGGATCGCGCCGACCTGCGCGGTGGCGTACTGGATCATCGTCCACTCCGCGCTGTTCGGCGACCAGATACCGATCCGGTCCCCCGGCTTGGTGCCGCGTTCGAGCAGTGCGGTGGCGATCCGGCGGGTCGCTTCATGGAACTCGCCATAGGTCCAGCGCCGACCCGTGGCACACTCGACCAGCGCCTCGCGGTCTGGAAACGCCTCGGTCGTGCTGGCGAGATTGCCGCCGATCGTGTCGTCGAGCAGCGGCGGGCTGGTGGCTCCTGCGTCGTGGGACAACATGCGACGGACTCCCTCCACCGTGGATTTTCTGCCATCGCGGGGTACCCGTCACCGTAATTCGGCCGACGAAGGTGAGGGTGGGGAATGTCAATCCTGGGCAAGGGGGTCCATACATGGGCTTCGATCTGACCCCGACCGGGGCACAGCACGATCTGGCGCGACGCACCCACGAGTTCGCCGAATCGGTGATCCGGCCAGTGGCCGCGGACTACGACGCCCGGCAGGAGTTCCCGTGGCCGGTACTCGAGGAGGCCGCCGAGCGTGGCTTCTACAGCCCGTTGTTCTACCGCGACCTGATCGGTGACCCCACCGGACTGTCACTGCCGATGTTCATGGAGGAACTGTTCTGGGGTTGCGCCGGGATCGGGCTGGCGATCGTGATGCCTGCGCTGGCCTTGTCGGCGATCGGGCAGGCGGCATCGCCCGAGCAGATGCTGGAGTGGGCGCCGGAGTGTTTCGGCGGCCCAGGCGATCTGAAGCTCGCCGCGCTCGCGATCTCCGAGCCGGAGGGCGGCAGCGACGTACGCAATCTGCGCACCCTGGCTAGACGAGATGGCTCCGGAAAGGACGCGGACTGGATCATCGACGGCCACAAGATGTGGATCGGCAACGGCGGCATCGCCAACGTGCACGTGGTGAACGCCGTCGTGGACGAGGAGCTCGGTCACCGCGGCCAGGCCCTGTTCATCGTGCCCGGCGGCACTCCGGGGCTGGAGATGGTCCGCAAGCTCGACAAGCTCGGCTGCCGGGCATCGCACACCGCGGAGCTGAAGCTCAACGCGGTTCGGGTGCCCGGCGCCAATCTGCTCGGCGGACACGAGAAGCTCGAGCACAAGCTGGCCCGCGCCCGCGAGGCCGTCGAGGGTGGCATGCATTCCGGCTCCGCGACGATGGGCACCTTCGAGCAGACGCGGCCGATGGTGGCCGCGCAGGCGCTCGGCATCGCAAGGGCCGCAATAGAATACGCTACCGAGTACGCCAACCGCCGCGAGGCCTTCGGTGCGCCGATCATCGACCACCAGGGCGTGGCCTTCCCGCTCGCCGACCTGGCCACCGCGATCGACGCCGCGCGGCTGTTGACCTGGCGCGCCTCCTGGATGGCCGCCACCGGTGTGCCGATGGAGCGCGGCGAGGGATCGATGTCGAAGCTGGCCGCCAGCGAGGTCGCGGTCCGGACCACCGAACGCGCGATCCAGACGATGGGCGGCTGGGGCTACATCAAGGATCACCCGGTCGAGAAGTGGTACCGGGACGCCAAGCTTTACACGATCTTCGAGGGCACCAGCGAGATCCAGCGCGTAGTCATCTCCAACGCGCTTGGCGCGGCCGACGGCAAGCCGCCGCTGCACGTCGACCTCGAACCGACCGGTGGCCCGCTGAACCGCTGGTTCGGCCGGGGCACCCCGGCGCGCACCCAGGCTGGCGAACTCCGCACTGGGCATGAAGGATCGCATCCCGCGGCCGGTCACGCGGCTGGCGATGAAGGTGCTGAAGCCGCCCGAGAAGTAGCGTGGCGACATGGGCGTCAGGATGATGGAACTGCTCACCGGCAACCTCAACGCGTTGCGGTATGAGCCCACCGCCAAACGGATTCGGGCGTTCCTCGGCGGCGAATCGGTGGCCGACACCAAGGGTGCGCGACTGGTGTGGGAGCCGCGCCGCGTCGTCCCCACCTATGCCGTTCCCGCCACGGCACTGACAGCGCAACTGCTCCCCGCAGGCGCCGCGTCCGGTGATGACGAGCACGCCGGCTTCCGGCTAGCCGACGTCAGCTCCCGCCCGGTGCTCGACCCGAGCGTGCCGTTTTCGGTGCACAGCTGCCCGGGAATGGTTTTCGACGTCATCGCGGGTGCCGAAACCGCTTCAACGGCGGCACGGGCGGCATTTCGGCCCGACGACCCCGACCTGGCCGACTACGTGGTCCTCGAGTTCGACGCGTTCGAGTGGCGCGAGGAGGACGAGCCGATCGTCAGCCACCCCCACGATCCGTTCGGGCGGATCGACGTCCTGCAGAGCAGCCGCCACGTCCGCGTCGAGCACGACGGCGCGCTGCTGGCCGAATCGTCGCGGCCCATGCTCTTGTTCGAGACCCTGCTTCCGGTCCGGTTCTACCTGCCGCGCGAGGACGTGGCCGTCGAACTCGAACCAAGCGATACGGTCAGCTACTGCGCGTACAAAGGCCGCGCTTCCTATTTTTCGGTGCCGGACGGCCCGCGTGATGTGGCGTGGACCTACCGGGAGCCACTGCACGACGCCGAGCAGGTGCGCGACCGCATCTGCTTCTTCGATGAACGCCTCGACGTGATCGTGGACGGCGAACGGCGCGAGCGGCCGGCCACACCGTGGACTGACTGATTGCTGACGCCCCGTGCCTCGAGTTCCGAATACCCCTGGTTTCGCATCTGCGAAATCTGGCAACATTACCGACGGGTAAGAAGTTTCCTCCGATACGCACCAGGTGGGGTAGATGACGGGTTCGACGGAGATTTCGTTCGTCGCTGCGGCGAATGAGGGTGGCGGCGCCGAGCTCGGCCAAGTGATCGGTATGACGGTGGTGGCCCTGATCATCGGGGCACTGCTGTGCTGGCTGGGCTACCTGCACCGGGCCCGCAAGATCACCTGGGTCAACACCGTCGCCGAGTACGCGGGCCGCAAATTCAAACGGCCGCCGTGGGTCGCGGTACCGCTCGCGTTGTTCATCGGGACGCTCATCTGTGCGCTGTTCGGTTTCATCTGGGACGTCAGCCTGCACATCGGCAAAGGCCGCGACCCCGGGCCGCTGGCCAACCCGGCGCACTACTTCATCCTGGTCGGCTTGTTCCTGCTCTTCGTTGCGGGCTGCGCAGCGATCGTGCTGCCGTACGAGAAACCCGGCCCGTTCGCGGTTCGGATCACCAAGGACTGGTACGCACCGGTCAGCGGTTTCCTGATGGCCGGCTGCGGCCTCTACGCATTGACCGGCTTCCCGCTCGACGACGTCTGGCACCGCATCTTCGGCCAGGACGTCACGCTGTGGGGACCGACCCACCTGATGATGATCGGCGGTGCCGGGTTCGCGACGATCTCTGCGCTGCTCCTCGAATACGAGGGCGACCGGGCGATGGGCGACGACAAGCCGCGCGACGGCGTCTTCCTCAAGGGCATCAAATATCTCGGCTTCGGCGGCATCATCATCGGCCTTTCGGTGTTCCAGATCGAGTTCGACTTCGGCGTGCCGCAGTTCCGCCAGGTGTTCGAGCCGATGCTGATCGCGGCGGCGGGGGCGTTCGGTCTCGTCGCGGCCCGAATAATGCTCGGCCGTGGCGCCGCGATACTGGCCGCGCTGTTCGCGATCGCGCTGCGCGGCCTCGTCGCGCTGATAGTCGGCCCTGTGTTCGGCGCGCCGATCAACTGGTTCGCGCTGTACCTCGGTGCGGCCGTCGTGATCGAACTGCTCGCTCTCACCCCGGTCTTCAAGCGGCCGATCGTCTTCGGCCTCGTCGGCGGCCTTCTGGTCAGCACCGTCGGGCTATGGCTGGAGTCGTTCTGGATCGACGCGGTCTATCACTACCCGTGGCCGTCGAGCATCTGGCCCGAGGCACTGCATGATGGCCGTGCCGGTCACGGTCCTCACCGGCGCATGCGGCGCGATGCTCGGCATGGTCCTCACCGGTCAACGGCTGCCGACCCGCCCCATCAGCATCGGGCTGGTGGTGCTGACCGTCCTGGTCATCGGCGGTGCGACCGCCAACGGACTGCGCTACGAGGTGCCACAGAACGCCACCGCAACCATGACGTTGACCGAGGTGCCCGGCTCCGCCGACAGGCGCATGGTCACCGCCGACGTTCGGATCGATCCGCCCGACCTCATCAGCGAGGACCCGAACTGGGTGTCGGTGCTCGGCTGGCAGGGCGGTCTGGCCGACGACCGCGGCATCTTCATCGATCATCTGGAGCGGCTCGGCCCCGGCCATTACCGCTCCACGCAACCGATGCCCGTGAACGGCACGTGGAAGACGCTGCTGCGCGTGCACGACGGCCGCATCCTGACCGCTGTGCCCATCTTCCTGGCCGGTGATCCGGGTATCGGAGCACCGGAGGTGCCCGCCCAGCCGTCGATGACGCGGCCGTTCGTCGCCGAGATCACCATCCTGCAACGCGAGCGCAAACCGGATACGCCGATGATGCTGTGGACCGTCGGCGGCCTGGTGGTGCTGACCTGCACGCTGATCATGATCGGCGGTCTCACCTGGGGCGCCGGCCGTATCAACCGGAGAGAGCCCACCGACCAGAAGACGGAGCTGCAGCCATCGGCGCAGGCATGAAAGTAGGACCGATGGCCTCGGACATCTCAATCCTGGCCGACCACTCGGTGCTGCTCGCGATCCCCGCTTTCGTCCCTGCGTTCGTGGTGGCCGGCGTCGTCGTCTACATCGCGATGAGGGACCGCCGAAACAGAGACGGGCCTCACAGTGAAGAGCCGGCCTCCACCGACCAAGATGATTGACCGTGACTTCAACTCATCGCGATAGACGACTTTTCGTATTGCTCGCCGCCGGTGCGCTGCTGATCGCCGGCTGCGGTGGTGGTGGCGACTCCGAGGGCGCGCAGAGTTCGTCGGGCGCACCGTCGGCGTCGACCATCAGCCCGTCGGACATGCAGAACGAGCAGGCGCCTCCTGACCGCCTGCTCATCGACGTCACCATCAAGGGCGGCGAGATCAACCCGACCAACGCCCAGCTCGACGCCAAGACGAACGAGGCCATCGTCGTCAAGGTCAACAGCGACGTGGCCGACGAGCTCCACGTGCACTCCACGCCCGAGCACACCTTCAAGATCGAGGCGAAGCCGGCGCAGCAGTTCCAGTTCGCGGTGGACGTACCCGGCAAGGTCGACATCGAACTGCATCAGCTGGGAAAGACCATCGCAACGGTGCAAGTGCAGCCGTGACCGACGGACCCGTCGTGCTGCTGGCCCATGGCCTCGGCGGGTCGTCGGATCTACCCATCCCGTACACCTATGCCCTGATCGGGGCGGCCTGGGCGCTGACCTTCACCTTCGCCGTGGTGGCCTTCGCATGGCGGCGGCCGCGATTCGATCCGGACAAACCCGGGCGTGCGTTGCCGCAGTGGGTGACGACGGTCGTCGATGCACCTGCCACCCGGTGGGTGTTGGCCGCGGCGGGACTGCTGTTCGCCGCATGGGTGGCGATGGCCGCATTGTTCGGCACGCCGGACGGCAACCCGCTGCCCGGCGTGTTCTACGTGCTGATGTGGGTCGGCCTGGTGGCGGCGTCGGTTGCGGTCGGGCCGATCTGGCGGGCAATCTCGCCGGTGCGCACGGTGTATCGGCTGCTTCGGATGGTTCGCCTGCCCGCCGGCCGTGGCTATCCGCAACGGTTGGGCTACTGGCCCGCAGCGTTCGGTCTGTTCGCGTTCGTGTGGCTGGAGCTCGCCAGTCCCGACCCCGGATCGTTGGATGCGATCAAGCTGTGGCTGTGGGTCTACGTCGTGGTCACCCTGACGGGCGCGATCGTCTGCGGCGACAAGTGGTTCGGTCGCGCCGACCCGTTCGAGGTGTACAGCGTCGTCGCATCCCGCTTCTCGCCGCTGCGCCGTAACCCGCAGAGCGGGCGCATCGAGATCGGCAATCCGTTCGACCACTTGCCGTCGTTGCCGATCCGGCCGGGCACCGTGACCGTACTCGCGGTGTTGCTGGGCTCAACCGCGTTCGACAGCTTCTCGGCGATGCCCGGGTGGCGCAACTTCGTCGACCGGCAAACCGAATCCGCAACCGCGGCAACGCTGATGCGCACGGCGGGGCTGCTGGTCTTCATCGCCGTTGTAGTCGTGACGTTCTGGTTTGCGGCCCGTGCCACCGGCGGCGTCGAGCGGCGCGCGCGACGGGAGCTACCGGGCGTGATGGCGCACTCGCTGATCCCGATCGTGCTCGGGTACGTGTTCGCCCACTATCTGTCCTATCTGATCGAGCGGGGTCAGCAGACCATCATCGACCTCGCCGACCCGCTCGGTCGCGGCTGGAATCTGCTGGGTCTCGGCAACGCCGAAGTGAACTACGTTCTCTCGCTTCATCCTTCGGTGTTGGCCACCGTCAAGGTCTGCTGCGTCGTCGGCGGACACGTTGCCGGGGTGATCGCCGCGCACGACCGCGCGCTTCGGGTGTTGCCGACCGGCTATCAGCTGACGGGTCAGCTCGCGATGATGCTTGTGATGGTCGGTTACACCTTCACCGGGCTCTATCTTCTTTTCGGCGGATGAAGAAACTCTTAATCGCCACACAATTTTTCGCGGTTTCCCTTAGATTGGCGGGGTGCCGCGCGAGGACACCATTGAACAAGCACTAGCCGGGGGTTCGCCGCAACGGGTCGGCTGGTTCCGCTTCCATTTCGGCGATGAACGGTGGGAATGGTCGGACCAGGTTCACCGGCTGCACGGGTACGAGCCGGGCACTGTCGTGCCCACGACACAGTTGGTGCTGTCGCACAAGCACCCCGACGACTACGTTCAGATCGCTGCCACTCTGGACGAAATCCGGCGCACGCACCGGACATTCAGCACCCGCCACCGCATCATCGACACCAAGCAGGCGATGCACGACGTGATCGTGATCGGCGACCGGCTCTACGACGACGACGGTGATGTGATCGGCACGCACGGGTTCTACGTCGACGTGACGGACGACGGCCGTTCGCGCGAGGACCTGGTCAATGCGGCAGTCGCCGAGATCGCCGAGAACCGCGCGACGATCGAGCAGGCCAAGGGCATGCTGATGCTGATCTACCGGATCAATGACGAGTCCGCCTTCGAGCTGCTGAAGTGGCGGTCCCAGGCGACCAACGTCAAGCTCCGCGTGCTGGCCGAACATGTGCTGTTCGACTTCGGCCAGCTGATCTACGAGGAAATCCTGCCACCTCGGGCCACGTTCGATCACCTCTTGTTGACGGCCCATCTGCGGGTGGACACGACGGAGGCGGCGGCCGAGTCCGCGTCGTAAGGTTGGGCGGATGCGGGCGCTCCTGATCGTCGACGTGCAGAACGACTTCTGCGAGGGCGGCTCCCTGGAAGTGGTCGGCGGCCAATCGGTGGCTCGTGCGATCAGCGAATTCCTCGCCACCGCTGCCGGTTACGACCATGTCGTCGCGACGAAGGACTTCCACGTCGATCCCGGCGATCACTTCTCCGACAACCCGGACTTCGCGGCGTCGTGGCCGCGGCACTGTGTGGTCGGGACGGCGGGCGCTGACTTCCATCCGGAGTTCGACCACTCCGCGGTGGAAGCCGTTTTCACCAAGGGCCGGCATGCGGCGGCGTACAGCGGCTTCGAGGGCACCGACGAATCCGGCACTCCGTTGGCGGACTGGCTTCGTGAACGCGGGGTCGACGAGGTCGACATCGTGGGCATCGCCACCGACTACTGCGTGGTGGCCACCGCCACCGACGCGGTCGCCGCCGGATTCACCACCCGGGTGCTATTGGATCTCACCGCAGGGGTGTCGCCGACGACGACCGCGAAGGCGGTCGAGGAGATGCGTGCAGCCGGAGTGGCGGTGGCTTAGCCGCGCACTGCGTCGGCGGCCGCCACCATGTGCTTCAGCGACTCCGTCACCTGTTCGGTGGTCCGGGTTTTCAGCCCGCAGTCCGGATTGACCCACAACCGTTCCGCCGGAACCGATTTCAGCGCTTCGCGCAGCGATTTCGCCATCTCCTCGACACCAGGCACCCGCGGCGAGTGGATGTCGTAGACACCCGGACCGACGCTGTTCGCGAAGCCGGCGGCGTTCAGATCGCCGAGCACCTCCATATGGGAACGTGCCGCCTCGATCGACGTCACATCCGCGTCCAGGTCGGCGATCGCGCCGATCACCTCACCGAATTCCGAGTAGCACAGGTGCGTGTGGATCTGTGTCGAGTCCGCGACGCCGGAGGTGGCCAGCCGGAAGGCGTCGACGGCCCATTGGAGGTAGGCGTCCTTGTCCTTCGATCGCAGCGGGAGCAGCTCACGTAAAGCCGGTTCGTCGACCTGGATGATCGCGATGCCCGCCGCCTGCAGGTCGACCGTCTCGTCACGGATAGACCAGCTGCACGGGTCAGATTACGCCGTCGGCGGTCGGATCGACCGGCCTGCCCGTCCAGTTCGGTGTACGCCGCTGCTGCAGAGCCCGCACACCCTCCTTGGCGTCGTCGTGCCGCATCATTGCGAGATGAATCTCGGTTTCGCGGGCACCGACCGCGGCGCGGTCGAGGTCGAATGAATCCCACAGCAGCCGCTTGCTGGCGGCCACCGACGCCGGCGCGGCGTTCTCGGCGATGTCGTGTGCCAGCTCGAGAGCGGCAGGCAATACATCGTCACTGTCGAGAACCCGGCTGCCCAACCCGAGCGCCACCGCCCGGTGGCCGTCGAAAGTGCCACCGCCGAGCAGGATCTCGGCCGCGTTGGACAGCCCGACCAAGCGCGGAAGAACCCAGTGCGAGTAGGCGTCCCCGACCATGCCGCGACGCACCTGCACGACGCCGTACTGCGCATCGGCGGCGAAGTACCGGATGTCACACTGCAGCGCCAGCGTCAGACCCAGCCCGATCGCGTGCCCGTTCACCGCGGCGATCACGGGCTTGCTCAACGTCCACGCCGGCACGTCGATGCCCGCGGCGGAAAACGTCGGCCCCGGCTCGGTGAAGGTTCGCTCGCCCGCGCCGAGATCGGCGCCCGCGCAGAAAGCGGGCGGCGCACCGGTCAACACCACGACGCGGATCGCGTCCACCCTGTCGCACCACAGATAGGCGTCGGCCAGTTCCTCCCGCATGCCGTCGCCGACGGCGTTGCGCAGGTGCGGCCGGTTCAGCGTGATGGTTGCCACACCGCGGTCCACATCGACGCGCAGAGTTCGGTAAGTGGGCAGGTCGGAGCCGCTGGGCACGCTGACTACCTCCGGTCGGAGCGGGTCGGACAGTCTGGTTGTGATGCTCCCCCATTGGGCACCCCCGTATCGTCTCGTTGGTCCCTTCGTTTTCCCTCGTCTGGAGCGTGTTTCTTGACCCAAGCTGCCACCCCGCAGTCGCCCCCGCTGGAGATATGGCCTGGTAAGGCATATCCGCTTGGCGCGACTTTCGACGGGTCGGGCACCAACTTCGCGGTGTTCAGCGAGGCCGCGGAACGGGTCGAACTGTGCCTCTTCGACACCGACGGCGGCGAGACCCGGCTGACGCTGCCCGAGGTCGACGGCTTCGTCTGGCACGGCTTCATCCCCAACGTCCAACCGGGACAGCGCTACGGCTACCGCGTGCACGGGCCCTACGACCCGGCTGCCGGGGATCGCTGCAACCCGAACAAGCTGGTGCTCGACCCCTACGCCAAGGCGATCGACGGAACCATCGAGTGGGACCAGTCGGTGTTCGGCTACAACTTCGGCGATCCCGACAGTCGCAACGACGACGACTCCGCTGCGAGCATGCCCAAGTCGGTGGTGATCAACCCGTACTTCGACTGGGGCGTCGATCGACCGCCCGGCCACGAGTACGCCGACACGGTCATCTACGAGGCGCACGTCAAGGGTCTGACACAGACGCACCCCGACATTCCGGAGAACGTCCGGGGCACGTACGCCGCCGTCGCGCACCCCGCCATCATCGAGCATCTGAAGTCGTTGAGCATCAACGCGATCGAGCTGATGCCGGTGCATCACTTCGCCAACGACTCCACGCTGATCGACAAGGGGTTGTCCAACTACTGGGGCTACAACACCGTCGGTTTCTTCGCGCCGGACTCCAAGTACAGCTCCAACCCCAACCCCGGCGGCCAGGTACAGGAGTTCAAGGCCATGGTGCGGGCTCTGCACGAGGCGGACATCGAGGTGATTCTCGATGTGGTCTACAACCACACCGCGGAGGGCAACCACCTCGGCCCGACGCTGTCCATGCGCGGCATCGACAACGCCGCTTACTACCGCCTCGTCGGCGACGACAAGCGCTACTACATGGACTACACGGGCACGGGCAACAGCCTCAACGTCGGCCACCCCCACTCGCTGCAGCTGATCATGGACTCACTGCGCTACTGGGTCACCGAGATGCACGTCGACGGCTTCCGCTTCGACCTTGCGTCGACGCTGGCCCGTGAGTTCTACGACGTCGACAAGCTGTCCACGTTCTTCGAACTCGTCCAGCAGGATCCGACGGTCAGCCAGGTCAAGCTCATCGCCGAACCGTGGGACGTCGGTCCCGGCGGCTATCAGGTCGGCAACTTCCCTCCGCAGTGGACGGAGTGGAACGGCAAGTACCGCGACACGGTCCGCGACTACTGGCGCGGCGAGTCGGCCACCCTGCACGAGTTCGCCTCCCGGCTGACCGGCTCCGCCGATCTCTACGAACACACCGCCCGGCGGCCGGTGGCATCCATCAACTTCGTCATCGCCCACGACGGGTTCACGCTGCGTGATCTGGTGTCCTACAACGAGAAACGCAACGACGCCAACGGAGAAGACGGCAAGGACGGGGAGAGCCACAACCGGTCGTGGAACTGCGGCGTCGAGGGCCCCACCGATGATCCCGTGGTCAACGCACTGCGGGCGAGGCAACAGCGCAACTTCCTGACCACACTGCTGCTGTCGCAGGGCGTGCCGATGATCGCGCACGGCGACGAGCTCGGCCGCACACAGCAGGGCAACAACAACGTCTACTGCCAGGACAACGAGCTGTCCTGGGTCGACTGGGCCGAAGCCGACAAGGGACTGATCGAGTTCACCCGCACCGTATCGGCGCTACGCGCAGCGCATCCGGTGTTTCGCAGGCGGCGGTTCTTCAGCGGACGGCCGGTGCGACAGCGCGGCGGCCCTGGAGCCACCACGGCGGCGTCCGGCCCCCGCCTTCCCGACATCGGCTGGTTCGCGCCCGACGGCTCCGAGATGACGGAGGAGGACTGGGATTCGGGGTTCGTCAAGTCACTCGCCGTCTACCTCAACGGGAACGGCATTCCCGACCTCGACGTGCGCGGCCAACGCGTCACCGACGACTCGTTCGTGCTGTACTTCAACGCGCACTACGAGCCGATCGATTTCGCCCTCCCGCCAGACGAATTCGGAACCAGCTGGATTCCGGTGGTCTACACCGCGGCCGATACCGACGAGGACGCCGAAGCGCACGATGCGGGTGCCAAGGTCACCGTGGACGCGCGCTCAGTAATGGTGTTGCAGGCTCATACCTGATTGCCTCGGCTCCGCACTCGCTCCGGTCCTCGCTCGTGCCTCGCTGCGATCCTCACTCGCGCTCGCCTCACTCAACGACGTAATCACTCGACGACGTCGTAGAACGAATCGCCGTCCTCCGGCGTGCCGTCGATCTGTCCGCGATCGCGGCCATGATGCTCGGGATCAAGTCGATCGAGCGCGTCGTCGGACATCGACTCCGTGACACGCACCGTGTCGTCGGCGTCGCGCAGATCGATATCGGAGGGCCTGACGTCCGGCTCTTCATCGGCCAGGCGCTCGTCGAGGGTCTCGTCCTCGCGGGCGTCGATCCACCTCTCCGGCGGGTCCACCACCTCGTCGCCGTCGGCGTTGCGCACCTCGTCGGAATCGAGTGCCTCTTCGGGCGTCAAGGGGTTGTCGTCTGAGACGTCGCGTGCCATGGACCCATGTTGCCCGACGTCCGATGCGGCTAAACCGCGGGCGTCTACATTGACCCGCCTGGGGTTGCTGACGACGCCGACTTCGTCGACTGGCAGCGGAAGTGACTGGCCGAGAATGCGACGAGTTCAGGCCAGCCGGCCGGCCGCCGGCGACGTCGCAGGCGGTTGGTTCAGGCGGGGCGGCTAGCGCCTTTTCCCGCCATTTCCGCTGACCGAAATCAGCCGAAAACGTTGCCCATACCAGGCAGTATGGTAGGGTTCAGCAGCTGAAGCAGCCGTGGCCGTGTATTCGGCACCGAGGGGTGCCGCCGGCCGGGCGGGCTGGAAGTAGAAGCCGAAGAGCGGCGGTGACTACCGGCGGCCACGGTTGCAACAGCACCCTGTGGACGGAACTCATTACCGTCGCTAATTTTCGCACGTGTCAAGTTGCTGGTAGTCGTATGCTGCCGTGCATGACCCAGCTGCGCGGTACCGGGCGCCGGCTTTCGGTCGACGATTGGATCCAGGCCGGATTCGCTCTCCTCGCCGACGGCGGCCCGAATGCGCTGCGCGTCGACCGGCTATGCGAGCGCCTCGGTGTCACCAAGGGCAGCTTCTATTGGCACTTCACCGATCTGCACGCCTACCGCACCGCACTGATCGAGGCCTGGGGCAGCCTGCAGGACCAGGACCGCCAACGATTCGAGAACTCGGCAGACGTCGAGCCCCGCCAACGGCTGCAGATACATGATGGCAGCCGTGGTGAGTCCGCAGCAGTGGGCTCTCGAACGGGCCATGCGGGTGTGGGCGCTGACCGACGACGACGTGGCCGCCAACGTGCGCAGAAGCGACGGTCGGGTGTTTCGGGCGGTGTACCGGGCCTTCGTCGACGCCGGCTTCGACCCCGAGGACGCCGGCGTCCGAGCCGCGGTCTTCTTCGGGGCGGGGATGGGCGTGCTGCACGGCGCGAGCCCCGAGGACGCACCGGTCGAGATCCACGAGCGCTTCCTGGATTTCGTGCTCCGGCCCTAGCCCGACGGTTTGAGGCCGGTTTTGGCGTCGAGGTACTGCAGCAGTTCATGAGCGGCGACTTCTACGTCCTTGTGCCGCCACTCCGAGGCGCGGTAGACGCAGGCGATCAGGCCCGTGCGGTGAATCCGGCGCAGATCGCCGTAGACGAACGCATAGCGGGCCTTCGTGTCGTCGTTGGCCCCTTCGGTGAGGCCGAGGTGCCACTGCGCGTACTCGTCCCAGGTGTGGTTCTCGAGGAAGGCGTTCTGCGCGTCCGCGCTGGGCTGCACTTCTCCCCAGTCGCTGTCGAGGACGTACTGCTTCGCATCGATGCGCTTCCGCGCCTTGGTCAACCGCTGACTTGTTCACCGTGTACTTGGGCATGCCTACGGTTACCCGTTATGCCACCGCCACCCGCTCGCGTGCCATGACCTCGGCGGCCGCGCGTTCTCCTGAGCGCACGGCCCCGTCCACCCAGCCGCACATGACGGCCGAGCTCTCGGTCCCCGCCCAGTGGATACGGCCACACGGTTCGCGCAGCGCGGGCCCGAACTCGGTGAGCACGCCCGGCGGCGCGTGGCTGATCATGCCGCCGCCCGAATAGCGTTCGATCGTCCAGTTCTGCTCGATGAAATCGACCGGTGCACCCGCCTTGGCGCCGAAGCGGTTGGCCAGCTCCTCGAGGACGGCGCTGCGGCGCTCCTCGGCGTCGAGCGCACACATATCCCGCGCGGTCGGCCCCTCGACGATCACGCACAGCACGCCGGGTGTGCCGGTGTCGGTGCACGCATCGATGGTCACCGGCGCAGGCGTCCCCGGTGCCGCCGACTGGCCGGACAGGCCATCGGATCGCCAGAACGGCTCGTCGTAGACGATGTTGATCTTGTAGATGGCACCACTCGGCATGCGCTGATGCAGGAGCGATCTATCGACGGGAAGCATTGGCTCATAATGGATCTGGCTCGCGATGGCGATCGGCACCGCCACAATCGCGCGCCGCGCCGTCACCGTCATATCGTCGGACCGCACGGTTACGCCGTGGTCGTCCTGCTCGATGCGCCGCACCGGTTGAGACAGGTGCAGCGCATCGTCCAGCTCCTCGGCCATCGGCCCGTACACCGCACCCATGCCGCCGACTACGCGGGAGTCCTGGGCGCCGCCCTCGACGCCGAACACGAACTGGGGTCCGCCGCCGGATGCCATCTGATGCAGCGCGAACAACAGCGAAACCTCTGCCGTGTCACTGGTGTAGGTGCCGCCGATGGCCGTCTCGAGCAGGTCGCGGGCGGTCAGAGACCGGACATGGTGGTCCAGCCACTGCGCGACGGTGATGTTGTCCCACCTGTCCGCCTTCTTGGCGTTCCACGGCTCCTCGAGCGGGATCGTCTTGCACATCTGGGCCAGCTCGAGCATCGCGGTGCCCAGATTGACCGTCGCGAGCGGGTTCAGCGTCCGTGGCACAGTGCCCTTGTAGCGGTACTGCTTGCCGTCGATGACCATCATCGACTCGCCACCCGCGTACTGCTTGTAGCCCGGCACGTCGAACTCGTTCATCAGCGCGTAGATGCGGTCCTGTCCCGGCCCGACCCATGCGCCGCCGCGATCGATCCACGTCCCGTCGGCGCGACGCTCGGTGAACGTGCGGCCGCCAACCCGGTCCCGGGCTTCCAGCAGCACCACCGACCGCCCCGCCTGCTTCAGCCGCAACGCGGCCGTGAGGCCGGCGAAACCCGCCCCGACTACACAAAAGTCCACGTCAGCCATGTCCGGATGGTCCACCTACCGAAGGCGGTACGCAGCCTTTTGGCAAATTTTTACGTGCTCGTCAAAGAATCATCCGACGAGGCGTGCGATGGAGCGCAGCGGGATCGGCAGCCACGTCGGCCGATGCCGTGCCTCGTAGGCCGCCTCGTACACCGCCTTGTCGAGTTCGTAGGCCGCCAAGATGGCGCCGGAGTCCCGCGGGTCGGCGCCCGACTGCGCGGCGTAGCCCTCGCAGAACGCGGTGCTGTTGCGGTCCACCCATTCGCGAGCCCGCGCGGCCAGCTGTCGCGAGCGGTCGTCGTCCTCGGCCAGCTCCAGCAGCCGTTGGTAGGCGGCGTATTCGAACGAGCGCAGCACGCCCGCCACGTCCCGCGCCGTCGAATCCGGCCGTCTGCGGTCGTCGAGCGGCTGCCCGGGCTCGCCCTCGAAGTCGATGAGCAGCCACCGCTCCGGGGTGCGTAACACCTGCCCCAGGTGCAGATCGCCGTGCACGCGCTGGACGGTGATCGTGTCCTCACTCAGCTTGCGGTAGCGCTCCTCGATGAGCGCCACGTACTGCTCCAGATCGGGAACCGCTGCGGCCGCTGCCGCCAGCCGCTCGAGCACGGCGTCGGTCGGGAACGGGGTCGTCGACGTGCCGAGCTGCTCGGCGAGGGTGGCGTGTACCGAGGCGACGGCTTCACCGAGTCGGTAGGACTCACCCGCGAAGTCGCCGCCCACCTCGTCGGCGTACAGGTCGCCCTCGGCGAACAGGTCGCGAGTGCTTGCGGTGGCCATGTCCCAGCCCTCGGCGGAGTTGGCGGCGAACTCGGTGACCATCCCGAGCGCGTACGGCGCCCCGTCGAGCGTCATTTCATACGATCCGAGCAGCCGTGCCACGTGCGGGTTGCCTGCCCGCGCCAGCACCCGGTTCAGTTCGATGTCCGGGTTGATGCCCGGCGTGATGCGGCGGAACACCTTGAAGACGGCCCGTTCCTCGAAGACGACGCTGGTGTTGCTCTGCTCGGCGCTGGCCACCCTGGGCGCGGCGTCAAGAGGCAGAATGACGTCCGGCTCCTTACCGAAGCGCACCTCACCGATGGTCGCCTCCGAATCAGCCAGCGACAGAAGGTATTTCGCGTCCGCCGGATTGTAGAGCGCATCGTAGGCGGTGCGGTCCTCGTCCGCCCCTATCGTCGCGACGTCAAGATATTCGTCAATCGGGCTCGATCTCGATGTCGCCGCCTGCGCGGCTCCGAGGTCCCATCGCACGATCACCTGATAACGCTCCGACGGATCCGTCGCTGTAGGTGACGTCGAGCAGCACCAGGTCGAGATCGTCGCGTAGCGCGACAACCTGTGCGGGTTCTGCGGTGGCCAGTTCGCGCGTGCGGCCTGCGTACCAGCGCTGCTCGGGCAGCCACTCCGACCACGGCAGGCGGCTCATGCGCCGGCCTCCTCGGATGGCCGCAACTCGAACCAGTAGAAACCGTGGCCAGGCAGAGTCAGCAGATACGGCAGCTGGCCGATCGGCGGGAACTCGACGTGCCCGGTCATCTCGACCGGCGTGTACCCGCTCCAGTGCTGCAGGTTCAGCTCGATCGGCTGCGGGAAGCGGGACAGGTTGTTCACGCACAGGACGGTGTCCTTTTCGCCGTCCCCTTCGAGTTCGCGCACGTAGGTCAGCACCGACGGATTCGATCCGCCCAACTCCCGGAAAGTGCCCGTGGCGAAAGCCTCGTGACGGCGGCGTACGGCCAGCATGGTGCGGGTCCAGTTCAACAGTGACGACGAGCTGTCGATCTGCGCCTCGACATTCACCGACTGATACCCGTAGATCGGGTCCTGGTTCGGCGGCAGATACAGCTGGCCGGGGTTGGCCTTCGAGAAGCCCGCGTTGCGGTCGGGCGTCCACTGCATCGGGGTGCGCACGCCGTCACGGTCACCGAGCCAGATGATGTCGCCCATACCGATCTCGTCGCCGTAGTAGAGCACCGGAGAGCCGGGCAGCGACAGCAGCATCGCGGTGAACAACTCGATCTGGTTGCGGTCGTTCTCCAGCAGCGGTGCGAGCCTGCGGCGGATGCCGACGTTCGCCTTCATCCGCGGATCCTTGGCGTACTCGGCGTACATGTAGTCGCGCTCTTCGTCGGTCACCATCTCGAGCGTCAACTCGTCGTGGTTGCGCAGGAAGATTCCCCAGTGCGCCATGTCCGGGATCGGCGGGGTCTGCGCCAGGATCTCCGAGATCGGGAAACGTGATTCCCGACGGACGGCCATGAAGATGCGGGGCATCAGCGGGAAGTGGAACGCCATGTGGCACTCGTCGCCGCCGGTGTCGGGGTCGCCGAAGTATGCGACCACATCGGCGGGCCACTGGTTCGCCTCTGCCAACAGCACCCTGCCCGGGAACTCGTCGTCGATCACCTTGCGGCAGTGTTTGAGGAAAGCGTGCGTCTCCGGCAGGTTCTCGCAGTTGGTGCCCTCGCGTTCGAACAGATAGGGCACCGCGTCCAACCGAAATCCGTCGATGCCGAGATCGAGCCAGAACCGCAGCACGTCGATCATCGCTTCCTGGACGGCCGGATTGTCGTAGTTGAGATCGGGTTGGTGGGAAAAGAACCGGTGCCAGTAGAACTGCTTGCGCACCGGATCGAAGGTCCAGTTCGACTCCTCGGTGTCGACGAAGATGATCCGGGCGTCGGTGTAGCGCGCACTGGTGTCGCTCCACACGAAGTAGTCGCCGTAGGGGCCGTCGGGGTTGCGACGCGACTCCTGGAACCACTCGTGGGAGTCGGACGTATGGTTCATCACGAGGTCGGTGATCACGCGGATACCGCGGCGGTGGGCCGCGTCGAGCAGCGCGACGAAATCGTCGACCGTGCCGAACTCCGGCAAGACTCTGTAGAAGTCGCGGATGTCGTAGCCGCCGTCGCGCAACGGCGAGTCGTAGAACGGCGGCAGCCACAAGCAGTCGACGCCAAGCCATTTCAGGTAGTCGAGCTTCTCGATCAACCCGCGCAGGTCACCAGACCCGTCGGCGCTGTCGTCGTAGAACGCCCGCACCAGCACCTCGTAGAACACCGCGCGCTTGAACCAGGTGCGGTCTTCGGGGAGCACGGCGGCATGGTCGAAGTCGTCGGCGGTCGGATGTTCGACCACGCCGCCTTCGACGTGGCTGCCCTCCGTGGGGTCGTGGTCGACCAATTCGTCGACACCGGTCGTCGTATCCATCGAACTTCAAACCTACCCACCCGCGGCGGAATTGAATCTGCTGCGCGTGTCGCGACGGCAATGAGCAAAGAAGTGGCGCGGGTGCGGTAAAGGAGCGGTTGAAACCCTCGCCGAACCGGGATAGCGTTTGCGCGACCTTTGCTCCCACTGCCGGGTGGCTTTGGTCTCAATCAATTCTTCGACGAATCGAGTGGCCGTGGTTGAGCCGAATGATGGTGAAGCTCCAGTAATCGTTGGTTTGTCCGATGCGGCCATGCACATGTATGCCGCGGCGATCGACGCCCTTCCCGATCCGAGCGATCCCGAATTCCCGGACCGGGCAGGCGTGATCCTTTCCGGTTTACGCAAACTTCAGGACTCACTGGCCGACGCCGCAAGCCGCAGCCGGGTGACCCCGTCGGTCATCGTCGCGCTGAGCGGTGTGCGCAGTCGCTACGACGATCTGATGGCCACCTCAGCCAACGGACCCGGCGCCACACTGGGTCAGCGCCTCTACATTGCGCGGGGCCGGGCGAAGCTGTCCACCAAGGAGGCGGCCAACGGCGTCGGGCTGCGCAAAGACCTGATCGAGGCCGTCGAAGCCGAAGAGCCGGTGCTCGAGGACGAGGCGTCGAGGATCAAGGATCTGATCGCCGCCCTCGGCGGCTGACGCTCTACGGGAGGTAACGCGCCGCGCCACTGGCCCGGATCATCCGGCCTGCGTTGGCCTGGCGGTAGCCGATGACGCCACCGCCGAGCGTCATGAGAAGGATGCCCGCGACGCCGGGCAGTGCGGCGCCGGCCAACTGGGGAAGGCCGGGGCTGCGGAGGTAGTCGGTGTATCCCTGCCGCGGCGTCTGCCCCGACGTCGTCTTGACGGTGCCTGTGGGGGCCAGTTCCTGCGCGCCTGCCGTCCGGCCCCCCTCGGCGGTCGACCCGGGTGCGGTGCCTGGCGCGCGCGCTGCGGCCGAGCCGAGTCCGGGTGCGGGTGTCGCCGCAGGCGGGAACGCCGGGAACCGTGCCGCGGCCGGGGGCAGCACCGGCGCCGCGACGATCGGCGCCGACAGCACGGGTACACCGCCGAAACCGGTGGCCTGATAGTCGCTGCCGCCACCCGCGACTCCGCCGGACGCATCGAGGACCGGCTCGGGCGCGGGAGCTTCGGGGGCGCCGCCGCGGAATGCCGGCCCAGGCACTTGCTCGATCCCGATCTCTGGCTCAGGCTCAGGCGTTGGCTGACTGATCGCTCTGTGACGCCGCGAAATGACTACGGTCGCGTTCCACCAGCCGGTACCGCCGCGGCGGACCTCGAGGACGTAGTAGAAGAACGGATACTCGACGACGTCGTTCTGCTGTTCGACGGGCACGGGGTCGGCCACAACGACGGTGTTGTCGGTGCCAACGGTGTCGGCGGTGTGCTCGCTCCCGCCACCCGCCACTTCCGCGTTGTTGAGCGGCTTGCCACCGCCGCCAGGGTCGGTATCGGTCGGTTCCGTCGTTCCGCCACCGGGATCGGAGCCGTCAGTGCCAACCTCAGTCCCGTCGGGGTTCGCGGTGCGCCCGCCGTCGGGAGCCAGTTCCGGTTCGCCGAGGTCGGTCACTTCATCGACGTCGGCGAAGGTCGTCGCCGCGCTCGATTCGCTGGCGACGCGGCTGCTGTCGGGCGCCGAGCCGATCTTCGCCCGTGGAGCGCTCTGCGCTTCTTTGTGCGCCCGCCGCCGATGTTCGCCCAGGATCCGCTGGATCACCTGGTCCAGGCCGGCGTGCCCGTTATTGGCGCCTTCGCTGGATAGCTCATCGCTGGGACGGTGACCGGCACCGCCCGGGTCGGCGAAAGCAAGCCCCGCAGAGGCATCACCAAGTATGAGGCCGCCAACGAGCGCGCCGACACACGCGGCGAGGCGCAGACCCGACAGCGCCATCTACCCCTCATTCCCGATGGAAAAGTTGCTGACTAGGCGTTGGTGGTGAGGGGATTCTCGCACACTTCGCGCCATCGGTCGGTGGAATCCTTGCTTGCTAGGGATGGCCTGCGATCGGTGACCTGCGGCGTTGACGTATGGTGCCGACGTGGCATCCCGAGACCATGGCGACCCCGGCGATGCCCCGTCCATCCCGCCTCCCTTGACCGATATCGCGAACGCCGTCCGCCCGTCGGCCGCAGAGGAAGCGCGCACGATCGCGGCCTCCACGAACATCGGCACGTTGGCGACGCTGACCGCGACCGGTGATCCGTGGGCGTCCTTCGTCACCTACGGTCTGCTCGACGGCGCGCCCGTGTTGTGCGTTTCGAACATGGCCGAGCACGGCCGCAACCTTGCCGGCGATCCGCGGGCCAGCATCGCTATCGTGGCACCGGCCACCGACACTGACCCGTTGGCGAGCGGACGGGTGACGCTCGCGGGGGTGGTCGAGCGCCCGTCCGGCGACGAACTCGCCGCGGCGCGCGATGCACATGTGGCCGCGGTTGCCGCGGCGAAGTACTACGTCGACTACAGCGACTTCGCACTGTGGGTGCTTCGGGTGCAGCGGGTGCGATGGGTCGGCGGCTACGGCCGGATGGACTCCGCGACGGGCGAGGCGTACACCGCCGCAGCCCCCGATCCCGTCCAGCCCATGGCCGCGGGCGCCATCACCCATCTCAACGACGACCACGCCGAGGCACTGTGCGCGATGGCGAAAAAGTTGGGCGGCTATCCCGATGCCACCGCCGCGATATGCACGGGCGCCGACCGCTACGGGCTTGACCTGTTGGTCAGGACACCGCGCGGGGTGGCCTACACCCGGGTGGGATACGCCGTACCGGTCGACTCCTACGACGATTTACGCTCGGCCACAGTCGAATTGGCCGCGCGCGCTAGGATCAGCGAGTGACACGCGCCCGCGAGGAGCAAAATGGCCATCAGCGCTCCGAGCTGTGGCAGGCCGCATTCGAGCTGATCCGCACCCGCGGCCACGAGCGCCGCGACGAACCGTTCAAGCTGGCGAGCGGCCAGCTCAGCCACGACTACATCGACGGCAAGTACGCCGTCGACAACGGCGAGCGATTGGCCGTCGTCAGCCGCGCGGTCGCCGAGCTCGCGGCCGCCAACGGTATCGAGTTCGACGCGGTCGGCGGGCTCACCATGGGCGCCGACCCGCTGGCGCACGGCGTCGCGATGGTCACCGGCAAGGCCTGGTTCTCCGTGCGCAAGGAGCAGAAGCAGCGCGGCCGCGAGCAGTGGGTCGAGGGCACCCGGCTGGCGGAGGGCACCCGCGTACTTCTGGTCGACGACGTCATCAGCACCGGCGGCTCGACGGCACTGGCACTCGACCGGATCGCCCCGATCGGCGTCGTCGTCACCGGTGTGATCCCGATGGTCGACCGCGGCGACGTGGCCGCCAAGCTGTTCGCGGATCGTGACGTGCCGTTCGTCGCGCTGGTCACATATCGAGACCTCGGCATCGAGCCGATCAAGCCGGTCTGAGCTCAACTCGTAAGGATTCGCGCGCGCGGCGTCAAGACGCCGTCAAGGCAACTCGCGCAGGCCGAAACCCGGCGCACGGTGGCTGTATGACACTGCTGGACCATTTGCCGTCCCTCCGTCAGGCCGCCGCGCCCCGGATAGATCCGCGAATCTGGCCGTTGACGGCCGCCGTCGATGACCTCGGGCGCCTCTGCGTGGGTGACGTGCCGCTGACCGAGATCGCCGACGAGTTCCGCACGCCCACCTATGTGCTCGACGAAGTCGACTTCCGCACTCGGCTGGAGCGCTACCGCAGCGCGCTACCCGGCGTCGAGATCGTCTATGCGGCAAAGTCGCTGATGTGCACCGGCGTCGCCCGTTGGGTCACCGATTCGGGCGCGGGCGTCGATGTCAGCTCGGCAGGCGAGCTGGCGACCGCGTTGGTAGCCGGGGTCGATCCTGCGCGCATCGTCATGCACGGCAACGCGAAGTCAGTCGACGAACTGCGCGACGCGGCCGTCATCGGCGTCGGTCGTATCGTGGTCGACTCGCTCATGGACATCGCCTACCTCAGCTGTGAGGCGCGCCGCCCGCTACGGCTACTGGTACGCGTCACACCCGATATCGACATCCACGGGCACGCCGCGGTGATGACGGGGGTCAACGACCAGAAGTTCGGCTTCACGCTCGGCGACGGCCACGCCGCCGAAGCGGTGAAACGGATTGTGGCCCATCCGCTTCTGACGCTTGCGGGGCTGCACTGCCACATCGGGTCGCAGATCACCGACCCCGCGCTGTTCGGCGAGGCCATCCACAGGATGGTCGCGACAATGGCCGACATCCGGGCCAGGCACGGCATCATCCTGTCCGAGCTGAACCTCGGGGGCGGGCACGGCGTGCCCTACGTCAGCGGCGATCCCGAACTCGATCCTGGCGCACTGTCCGAACTCATCGACACCGAGCTCGAGGCTGCCTGTGCGGCCGAGCGGTTCCCGCGGCCGCGCATCGTCGTGGAGCCCGGCCGGGCGATCAGTGCCAGGGCGGGAGTCACGTTGTACCGGGTGATCGCGGTCAAGTCGCAGGCCGGCGGGCGCACCTTCGTCGCGGTGGACGGCGGCATGTCCGACAACCCACGCGTCAGTCTCTACGGGGCCAAATACACTGTGACCCTTGCCAACCGGCACTCGTCGGCCCCGAGCCAGACGGTCACCGTTGCGGGGCGGCACTGCGAGGCGGGCGACGAGATCGTCCGTGACGTCGACCTACCCGCGGACATCCACGCCGGTGACCTGCTCGCGGTCGCGTGCACGGGCGCCTACCACCACAGCATGGCGTCGAACTACAACATGGTGCCGCGTCCGCCGCTCGTCGCCGTCCACCACGGCAGGACTCGCGAATTGGTGCGCCGTGAAACGGTGACCGATCTCCTCGCCCGCGACCTCGGATGGACCAATCCGCGCCCGCACAACGGCTCCGGCTGTGAGGCCCTGCTGCACGGGGAGTGACCGGGCGGTTTAGCCGGCGGCCTCGACCACCAGCACGCCCGTCGGCTCAACACCGACCGTCACCGGATCGCCCGGTCTGAATGCCCGTGCCGCGGAGCTGGCCATCTGTGCGCCGACGACGGTTCCGTCGGCCAGCGTGCAGTACACCCGGGAGATCGGTCCGAGAAACGCGACCGACGTCACCGACGCGGTGCCCGCGGTATCGGCGTCGACGGTCACCGATTCCGGCCGCACCATCGCCAGCCCGGCACCGGTGGAAACCGAGCCGGGCAATGCGGGCACCGAGGTGTCGAGCAGTTGGGCCTGCCCGGCCGAGACCTCTGCGGGCACTTTGTTGTTCAGGCCGACGAACTCCGCGACGAACGGCGTCGCCGGGTTGGCGTAGAGCTCGGCGGGGGCGGCGAGCTGTTCGAGCTTGCCCTGACTCATCACCCCGACCCGGTCCGCGACGGCGAGTGCCTCCTCCTGGTCGTGCGTGACGAACAGCGTCGTCGTTCCGACCTCGAGCTGGACCCGGCGGATCTCGTCGCGCAGCTGAACCCGCACCTTTGCGTCGAGTGCCGACAACGGCTCGTCGAGCAGCAGGACACGCGGCTGGATCGCCAGCGCCCGCGCGAGCGCGACCCGCTGCTGCTGGCCGCCGGACAACTCGCTGGCGTACTTGTGCCGATGGGCCGTCAGCCCGACCAGCTCGAGCATCTCGTCGGCGCGGGATGACCGTTGCCCCTTGTCTTTTCCCCGCATCTTGAGACCGAACGCGACGTTGTCGACCACGGTCAGATGGGGGAACAGGCTGTAGGCCTGGAAGACCATGCCCATATCCCGCTTGTTCGCGGGCACCCTGGTCAGGTCCTTGGCGTCGACAGAGACGGTGCCCGACGTCGCCTCGTCCAGGCCGGCCAGAATCCGCAGAGCGGTGGTCTTGCCACATCCGGACGGGCCGAGCAGTGCGACCAGCTCACCCGGCTCGATGTGCAGGGTCAGCCCGTCGAGTGCCTTCACCGGTCCGTAGACCCGGGTCAGGTCGTTGAGCTCGACGGAAACGCCATTCGTCATGTCGGAACTCCAGGTTGGGTTGCGGGCGTGGGGGCGGCGACGGCCGGATCTGCCGCGGTGCTGCGCCGCCTGCCGCGGGTGACCAGGGCGAGGATGAGCAGCAGAATAAAGCCGAACACCAGCACCGCAAGCGATGCGGCCACCGATGTCGGACCGTCGGTCTTGCCGATCTGCACGATCTGGACCTGCAGCGTCTGGAAGCCGGAAAGCGAAGCAATCGTGTACTCACCCAGCACGACTGCGATCGAGATGAACGCCGCCGACAAGATGCCGGACCAGATGTTGGGCACCACGACACGAGCGATCGTGGTGGGCCAGCCCGCGCCCAACGAGCGCGCCGCCTCCGAAAGTGTCTTCAGGTCGATGGCCGACAGCGCGGCATCGATCGCGCGATACGCGAACGGCAGCACCAGCACCACGTACACGAAGGTCAACGTCAACGCCGACTCGCCGAGGAAGTAGGTCACCCACAGATAGACGTTGCGCAGCCCGACCACGATGACAAGGGCCGGGATCGTCAGCGGTAGCAGGCAGAGGAATTCGACGATGCCCTTGGCCCACGGCGCCCGCAACCGGACCCAGATCATCGTCGGCACCAGAATCACGAGCATCAGCACCACGGTGAAAACGGCGAGCAGCAACGAGATCACGATGGCCGCATACAGCGCCTCGTCGGCAACCAGGTTCTTCCACGCCGCCAGGGTGCGACCACCCGCGATGAGATTGCGGGTGGAGAAGTCGGCCATCGCGTACAGCGGGAACAGGAAGAACAGCCCGAACGCGACGAACAGAGCACCACGAAAGACCTTGCCGCCCAATGTGGTCCTTCTCATTGCAGCCACCTCGCGGTACGGCGCACGAGAGCGTTGTACGCGATCATCACGATCGCCACGATGACGATCATCTCCAGCGCCAGCGCATAGGCGAACCCGGACTGGCCAAGCACCACCTCGCTCGTCAACGCCGCCCGGATCAGCAGCGGCAGGATCGGGCTGCCCTGGCTGACCAGCGCCGCGGCGGTGGCGTAGGCGGCAAAGGCGTTGGCGAACAACAGGAGAAAGGATCCCAGGAATGCCGGCATCAGCAGTGGCACCGCCACCTGGCGCCAGTACTGGAACGTCGACGCGCCCAGGCTGACGGCCGCCTCGCGCCACTGCTCGCGAAGGCCCTCCAACGCAGGCACGAACACGATCACCATCAGCGGGATCTGGAAGTACGTGTAGACGAGGATCAAGCCCGTCAGGCTGTACAGCCAGCCCGACCCGGCGAGGTTCCAGCCGAAGTGCTCCTGTACCCACACCGTCAGCACACCGTTCAGACCGATCGTCGCGAGGAACGCGAAAGCCAGTGCGACGCCGCCGAACTGGGCCAGCACACTGCACAGCGAGATCACTGCCCTGCGGAGCACTGAGGTGGGTGGGCTGCCCACGATCAGCCAGGCCAGCACCGCGCCGAGGACCGCGCCGAGCACCGCGGTGCTCGCCGAGAGCAGCACGCTCTTCCACAACGCCGACAGCGCGGTGTCGGAGAACAGCGCCGCGATGCGGTCCATCGAGAAGACGCCGTCGACGAAGAACGCGCTGAAGATCACCGTCGCGGTCGGGACGATCAGGAAGATCGTGACCAGCGCGAAGAACGGCAGCAGCGGCAGCGACTCCCGGATCCGTCGTGTCACCGGCATGTCAGCCGATGGCCTTGGCCCAGTTGTCCGCCAGATACTTGGTCGCCTTCTCGGTCTGGTCCGGCGTCGGCACGGTGACTGGGCCGTCGATCACCGGGATCTTGTCGACCGCGGCTTTGTCGAGGGTGCCCGCCTTCATCATCACGTCGGCCAGCACCGGCCGCACCCCACCGGCGGCGTAGAGGTTCTGCCCCTCGTCGCTGTAGAGGAACTCCTGCCACAGCCGCGCGGCGGCCGGATGCGGAGCGCCGGAGTTGATCGCCTGGTAGTAGTAGCCGGCGACGATCGCGTTCGCCGGCACGAAGACCTGCCAGCTCGGCAGCTTCGCGGTTCTCGCGGCGTTGAGGTAGTTCCAGTCGATGACGACGGGTGTCTGGCCGGATTCAATGGTCGCGGGCGTCGGGTCGACGGGCAGGAAGTTGCCCGCCTCCTTGAGCTTGCGGAAGAAATCGACCCCGGGCGCGACGTCGTCGGCCGAACCGCCTTGGGACAGCGCGACCATCAGCACGCCGGAGAACGCCGCACCGGCCTGGGTGGGGTCGCCGTTGAGGGCCACCTTGCCGTTGTACTCGGGCTTGAGCAGATCGTTGACGTCGGCGACCGGCGCCACCTTGGCGGAGTCGAAGCCGATGGACATGTAGCCGCCGTAGTCGTTGATCCACTTGCCATCGGGATCCGTGTAGGCCGCGGGGATGTCGTTGAAATTCGCGACCTTGTAGGGCGCGAACATCGACGTATTGGCAAGGGCGACAGCCTGCCCCAGATCGAACACGTCAGGTGCGGTGCTCTTGCCCTTCTGCTGGTTCGCGGCGTTGATCTCGTCCTGGCTGGCCGCGTCGGGCTGCGCGGAGTTCACCTTGATGCCGTACTTGTCGGAGAACGCTTTGATGATCGCGCCGTAGTTGGCCCAGTCCGGCGGCAGCGCGATGACGTTGAGCTGGCCCTCCTTCTTGGCCGCGTCGACGAGAGCGTCGATGCCGCCGAAATCCTCGGCGGACGTCGCCTCCGGGGCGTTCACTCCCGACTGCGTCTGTTCGCCCTCGATGCGCTTCTCCGGCGGGGCGCAGGCGGCGAGTCCGGCGACGAGGAGGGCAGCGGCGGCGACGGCGGCGAGGCGTGAATTCTTCATGGGCGAACCTTCCGATGGGCAGGCAGACCAGTGGTGGCGCGGCGATGACGGTGCCGGGTCGCCGCGGTGAACGCATAAATGCATTACCGCGGCGATGGAACCCTATCGTGGCTACGCATCCTCGGCAGGTGGTTCCTGCGCGTCGATATTTATCGCCGGTGAGCGCACGTTTCCCCAGGTAGTGGCGATAGCATCAGATGGTGGCGGAGAAGGGGGCCGCGGGGGACTTCGACTACCTGCGGGAAGAAACCGACGGGAGCGATGGAGTCGACGTCGTTGACGAGGGAAATGCTTACGCGTCCGAGGCCGACCTCGACTACCTGTTGACCGAGGGCGAGCCGAAGCAGCACGACGGGTTCGACGCGTTCGACGAGAACACGTGGGACGAGAATTTCACTCCGGTGTCCACCGAACCGTGGCACCGGTCCGCATCGGCGCGCACCCTGCTGATCGCGAGCGCGGCGGCGCTGTCGGCGATCGTGGTTTCGGTTGTTCTGCTGGTGTTCCGGGGTTCTCCCGTAGCGGACGAGGCCGTGCCTGCGGAGAGCACGCCGCCGGCCACCACGCCGCTGGCAACGGCGACGAGTGAGCGGCCACCGCCAGCGCCACCGCCAGCGCCACCGCCAGCGCCACCGCCAGCGCCACCACCCCTGCCGCCACCGCCGGAGCCGTCCACGATGAACGAGGCGCCTGCGGTGGTCAGGCCGACGGTGCGGCCGAGGCCGACCAAGCAACCTGAGATCGGCGTTACCCGCACACCGGCAACCAGGTTGCCGATAAGCGTTGCGCCGCAGCAGCGCGGACCCAGGTAGTCAACCGCGCGCTTTACTCAGCGGTGGTGTCCGCCGTGGTGGAACAGCAGGACGTTGCCGTAGAACGGGTACTGGGATGGATACGTGACCGGATGGTCGCTGTTGATCTGCACATTGCCGGGTGACTGGCACTGGGTGGTCTGTGAACCCACATAGGTGCAGGTCTGCCCCGTTGGTGCGGCCGATGCCGTCGGTGCGACCGCGATCGCGGCCGATGCGGCGCCGGCGGCGACCAATGCGGAGATGTAACGGAGCTTCATGGTGATCCTTTGTTCTAGCATTATCGAAACTGAACGTTTAGTTTCAACTATGAGAACGCGCCGTCAATGCCACTCGACAGGTGTGATGTCAGTCACATACTGGCGAGGCCGCGGATGGCGGCGTCGACAAGCGCGTCGGCGGCCTCATCGCTCAGCGGCGCATGGCCGATCATCAGGCGATACAGCGCCGGACCGACCACCAGGTCGAGCGCCGTGTCCGGGTCCACATCGGCGCGCAGCTCGCCCCGGTCGACACCGCGGTCCCAGATCGACCGGAACAGGTCGCGGCGTGAGTCGACCAGGTTCGTGCGCAGCTCCCGCTGGATCGACGGGTCGGCCTGCGCCTCGCCGACGAGCTGCGCGAAGACACGGCCGCTGGGACCGGTGTAGAAGTGCAGCAGCCCGCGCACGACCGCGGTCAGATCATCGCGAGCCGAACCGGTATCCGGATCGGACGACTCGGCCATCATCTCGGACAGGAACGCGTCGATGGCCACCGCGTACTTGTTGGGCCACCACTTGTAGATCGTCGCCTTGCTCGCACCGCTGCGGCTGGCGATCTCCTCGGTGGTCATCGCCCGCAGACCGACCTCGTGCAGCAGCTCCGAGGTGGCGCGCAACACCGCGGCGCGCGACTCCTCGCTGCGCGGCCGGCCCGGCCGGTTGCGCGGTTGCGCCTCGACTACGCGGCTACCTGTCACTCGTCCGGCCTCCCCACCGATAATGAACGTGGCGTTCACAATCCTTACTATTGACTATTACGGCGGTATCGCAACTCGAGAAGGAAAACATGGCGGAGTTCGACGCGAGAGAGAGGTTCGCCTCTTCGCCCGTCGCGCGGCTGGCGACGGCGGGTGCCGACGGCGTCCCGCATCTGGTCCCGGTCGTGTTCGCGGTCAGCAACGACGTCATCTACACCGCGGTCGACGCCAAACGTAAGTCCACGCAGCGGCTGCGCAGGATGGTCAATATCGAAGCCAACCCCGCGGTCAGCCTGATCGTCGACCACTACGACGACGACTGGTCGCAGCTGTGGTGGGTCCGTGCCGATGGGATCGCCGAAACCCATTACAGCGGAGAGGAAATGGCCACCGGCTATTTCGAGCTGCGGCGGAAGTACCTCCAGTACCAACGCATAGCGCTCGACGGGCCAGTCATCGCCGTCACCGTGCGACGGTGGTCGGGGTGGCAGGCCTGACCCGGCAGTAATACCTTGGCCCGCGGCGGCGATAGACGTCGTGACATGACTCAAGGTGTAGGGCTGTCGGTCGGCGCCACGAAGGTCGCCGCCGTGATACCGGGCTGCGCGGCCGTCACGCGCCGGTCCGTCCTCACCCTGTACCGGCACCGCCCACCGGAAGTCGGCGTGCCTGCGGAGAACCCCCGGCTGGACGAGCGCGGTCTCGTCCTCTCCGATTTCGTGGGCCGGGCGGCCGACCCGGTCGGCATCATGGCCGCCGACGGCTCCTTCCATCGCGGCGAAACGCTGATCGCCGATGCGCTGCGCGCGCTGACCTACACCGCAACCGGACGCCGTGCACCCGGTTCACCGCCAGGGGTCGCGTTCCCCGCCCACTGGCCCGCGGCGGCGGTCGAGGCCCTGCGCCGCGCACTGGTCCGGTTGCCCGAATGGGCGGCGCGCCCCGAGCGGCTGACCCTTGTCTCGGACGCCGCGGCGGCACTCACGGCATTGCAGGCCGAGCCCGGACTGCCCACCCGCGGCGTTGTCGCGCTCTGCGACTTCGGCGGCACCGGTACCAGCATCACGCTGGCCGACGCGGCCGACGGGTACCGGACGATCGGCGCGACCGTACGCCACCCCGACTTCTCCGGTGAGCTCATCGACCGGGCGCTGCTTGCCCATGTGATCGCCGATATGTCCATCACCGGTAGCGCCGATGTGGCGGGAACGGCCGCGATCGGATCGCTGCATCGGCTCCGGACCCAATGTCGCGGCGCCAAGGAGCGACTGTCGCGCGGCGCCGTCACCACGCTGATCGCCGACGTTCCCGGGTTTACCGGTGAGGTCCGGCTGACCCGCGCAGAACTCGACGACGAGATCCGCGCTCCCCTGTCGGCGTTCATCGAGGTCTTGCGGGAACACCTGTTCCGCAACCGAATTCATCCAGCCGACCTGGTGGCGGTCGCCTCCATCGGCGGTGGTGCCGGTATCCCGGCCGTCACCACGGCGCTGTCCGATCAGCTCCGGGTGCCCGTGATCAGCACCCCGCACCCGGAACTGACCGCCGCCCACGGCGCTGCCCTGCACGCCGTCCGCCGGCCAGAGGACGACAGCCGCACGGCTGTCGCGTCACCGGTGCAGTCGGGCACGTTGCGCCCGCTCGCCTGGTCGGAGGTTGACGATGTTCCCGACATCGCCTCGGTCGCAACCGAATCCGACGCGCCGGCCGGTCTGAGCGCCGCCCGGCCGTCGGTCGACTTCGTACCCGAGGAGGGACCGACCCTTCGTAAGCCGGCGGCCGAGGCGTGGTATCGCCCGATTCTCGTCAGCGCCGGGGTATTCGCCGCGATGGTGCTGGTCGGTACCGGCGCCGTGCTGGCGATCCGCAACGACGCCTCGGCGATGACCGGAACGACAACGACGACGACCACCGTCGCGCCCGACCCGGTCGGGCCCGCCGCGGCCCCACCATCCGAGCTTGCGGTCACGCCCGAAGAGGCGCCGCGCGCACCCTCCTACATCCAGGCGCCGGGGCCGGTGACTCGCGTCGTGGTGACCACACCGCCGCCCGTGGTCATTCGTGCGCCCGCGCCCGCGGTGGTCCCGCCGCCGGCGGACAACCCACCGCCGAGCGCACCGCCCTCCTCGACGCCGACAACCACCCCGACCACCACGACCACATCGCCGCCGCCCAGCAGCCCACCGAGCAGTCCACCCAGCAGCCCGCCGTCCTCCGAGCCACCGAGCAGTCCGCCGTCGTCGGAGCCACCGAGTTCGGAGCCGTCGGAGCCACCGTCCTCCGAGCCCTCGACGCCGCCTTCGCAGGACGAACCGCCAGACACACAGGCCGATCAGCCCAAATGACGGGGCCGCCCGGTCGGGAATAAATCTTTGCTATTGGGTGTTGCTGCGGTCAGTCGATGAGACGTCTTCCCATCGGGTTTGGTACCAGCGGACCACTTCATTTCTGCCAACCCTCGGTCAAATACTGCCATCGGAATTAAAGCCCTGACCTGTCGGTTTATCAGGTCAGCCGGATCAAATGTTTGTCGACCGGCATCAATCGCGGCCAGGTCCATGGATCGAACCGCATACAACAGAAGAGAAGAAGGCACCAAAGATGAAGAAGATCGGATTAGCCACCATCGTCGTCGCAGGCGGACTGACCGCGGCGACCCTGGGACTGGCCGCGCCCGCCGTCGCCGCACCGACCGGCCCGGGCAACGCCCAGGAGACCATCAACGAACTCAAGGCCGACGGCTACAACGTCATCGTGAACCGTACCGGCGGAACGCCGCTCGAGCAGGCCACCGTCGTCGCCGTGCGACCTGGTCAGACCTACTCACGGACTGACTCGGGCAACCCGGGCGACAGCCTGGCCACCACGGTCACGAACAAGACGGTGTACGTCGACGTCAGGTAATCGCCTCGCAGGCGACGCAAGGGGCACCCCATCGGGGTGCCCCTTCTTCGTTCTCTGGCTCGATTCGCGATCGCTCCGGTCCTCGCTCGTTCCTCGCTGCGATCCTCACTCGCGCTCATCTTCGCGGTGGGTGATCATGTAGCGCGTGACGGAGTACTCGCTGCCGATCGTGCCGCGCTACGCGGAGATAGACCAGCAGGCCGTGGTGTTCAACGGCCACTACCTCACCTGGTTCGACGAAGCGGTCACCGGATACTTCGACCACCTCGGCGCGAGCTATCCGGACCTGATGTCCGCCGACCTCGATATGCAGGTGGTGCACACCGAAATCGACTACGCGGCACCGGTTCGGTGGCGCGACACCGTGCGCGTCGCCGTGGAGTGCGAGCAGGTCGGCGCGACGAGTTTCACGATCGGCTTCTCCGTTCTTCGCAGGCGCGACGGATCCGAGGAGTCGCTCGCGGTGCATGGGCGCAATGTGTACGTCATCGTGTCCACCGAGGACTGGACGAAGCGACCGATACCCGATGCGCTCCGCAAGGTGCTGTCGCCGTAGGCGTCTCGATTACCTGGCAGGTAGTAGTCGCACCGCTCGTGCGGGTCTAACGTCGGCACGGTGCAACACGTTAAGGACAGGCACGGGGGTGAGCTGCTGCGCCAGTGGCGCCAGCGGCGCAGGCGCAGCCAGTTGGACCTCGCTCTGGACACCGGCATCTCCGCCCGCCACCTCAGCTTCGTCGAAACCGGACGGTCCCGGCCGAGCCGCGGGCTGCTGCTCGCACTTGCCGAGCAGCTCGATGTGCCTCTGCGTGAACGCAATGCGCTGATGCTCGCAGCGGGCTATGCGCCGACATACGCCGAGTCCGATCTCGACAGCGAAGAGACCCAACAGGCACGCGATGCGCTCCAGCGACTGCTGGCCGGACACGAGCCCTACCCCGCCGTGGTGCTCGACCGCTGGGGCGATGTCGTGCTGACCAACCGTGCCGTCGGGCCGCTGTTGGAGGGTGTCGACGCCGAGCTGCTGCAACCGCCGATCAACACGTATCGGCTCAGCCTGCACCCGAAAGGGATGGTGTCGCGCATCCGCAATCGGGCCGAATGGACCGCCCACCTCGGGCATCGGTTGGCCAGGCTGGCACGGCTCACCGGTGACCCGCGGCTGGCGGAGCTACTCGATGAGATCCGCAGCTATCCGGGCGTCGCCGACGCGCTCGACGACTACCACGAGCCGGCGACGTCGGATCTGCTGCTGACCCTGCAGCTGGCGCATCCGGCAGGGGATCTCCGGCTGCACAGCACCCTCACAAGCTTCGGCAGCCCGCACGACGTCACGCTCTCCGAGCTGACCGTCGAGTCGTTCTTTCCTGCCGACGACCCCACCCGCCAACGGCTGCAGGAACTTTCGGTCTAGTGCCGACTACGCCTGGACGATAACCGGGTCTCCGACCCGCACCGTGTCGAAGTACCAGGCGGCATTGTCCGGGCTGAGGTTGATGCAGCCGTGGCTCACGTTTGCATAGCCCTGCGACCCGACGGACCACGGCGCGCCGTGCACATACACGCCGCCCGACGTGATGCGAATGGCATTGTTCACGGTCAGCTTGTAACCCTCCGGGTCGCTCAGCGGGATGCCGATGGTGCGCGAGTCCATGATCACCGTCTTCTCCTTCGACATCGCGGTGAACGTGCCCTTGGGGGTCGGGAACTTGGATTTACCCATCGATGCAGGCATCTCCCGTACCACCACGTCGTCGATCTTGACGGTGAACGTGTGCGCATCGATGTCGGCAACACCCACGACCGCCGAGCCGGTCTCGAAGTTCGTGCTGAAGCCGCCCGCAGTCACCGAGATCGGCGAGTGGGCGGGCCAGAACTGATCCGGCGTCCACTGCAGCACCTGGTTACTGCGCCAGCTGAATTCTCCTGTCGGCGTCTTGGGCGACGAGATGGAGATCGACTGCTCGGCGCGAGCACGGTTGGCGACCGGTTCGGCGAAGGTCACCTCGAGCGGAGCGGCGACACCGACCACGTCTCCGGTGGCCGGCGTGATTGCGGTGACCGTGAGGTCCGACATCGGACCGGGCACCGCGGCGAGGCCGGCGGGAGCCGAACCCACCATGGCGACAGCCGCAACGCCCACCACGACGAGTACGTATCGAACAGCTCTGCTCAACACTTCTATCCCTTCACCGACTTTCCGACCAGCAAAGTGCATTCTAGTGACCCAATCTGTCGGACCGTCGCCGACAAGCCGTTAGGCCATGTCAGAACGGGTCTTGCACTGTGTGGCGAATGGGAGAATTGTGGTCCACACCACGGGCCCGACGAAGTGACCCGGGGCTGGAAGGGACGTCATGGCAGACAAGGCGAATACTTCCCAGGGCGCCGGAGCCGCCCCAACCGCGGACAGTCCGGCCGCCATCCGAAACGTGGTGCTGATAGGCCCATCGGGTGGCGGCAAGACCACCCTCGTCGAAGCCCTGTTGACCGCCACCGGGGTGCTCTCCAGATCCGGATCCGTCGTGGACGGCACGACGGTGTGCGACTCCGACGAAGCCGAGATCGCCCAGCAGCGTTCGGTGGGGCTGGCGCTCGCGCCGCTCTCGCACAACGGCGTCAAGGTGAACCTGATCGACACCCCCGGCTACGCCGACTTCGTCGGCGAACTCCGGGCCGGGCTGAGGGCCGCGGACTGCGCGTTGTTCGTGATCGCGGCCAATGAGGGTGTCGACGAACTCACCAAGTCGCTGTGGTTGGAGTGCGAGCAGGTCGGGATGCCCCGCGCCGTGGTGATCACCAAGCTCGACCACGCCAGGGCGAGCTACGACAACGCGCTGACCGCTGCGCAGACGACGTTCGGCGACAAGGTGCTTCCGCTTTACCTGCCCGCCAACTCACCGTGCACGGGCCTGATCGGACTGCTGTCGCAGACACATTACGAGTACAGCGACGGCAAGCAGACCACGAAGGAACCCGACTCGTCCTACGCCGATCGGCTCTCCGAACAGCGCGGCACGCTGATCGAGGGGATCATCGAGGAGTCCGAGGACGAGACGCTGATGGAGCGCTACCTCGGCGGGGAAGAAATCGACGAGAAAGTGCTGATCGAGGATCTGGAGAAGGCGGTCGCCCGCGGCTCCTTCTTCCCGGTGATCCCCGTCTGCAGCAGCACCGGCGTCGGAACGCTCGAACTGCTCGAGGTTGCGACGAGCGGGTTCCCGTCTCCGCTCGAACACCCGCTACCCGATGTGTTCACTCCCCAGGGCAAAGAACACGCCGGGCTGAGCTGCGACCCGAAGGGACCGCTGCTGGCCGAGGTGGTCAAGACGACGTCGGACCCGTACGTCGGCAGGGTCAGCCTGGTCCGGGTCTTCTCCGGCACCATAAGGCCCGACGCGACGGTTCACGTGTCGGGCCATTTCTCGTCCTTCTTCGGTTCCTCGGCAACGAACGGAAGCTCGGGCGGCCACGAGGATCACGACGAGGACGAGCGGATCGGCGCGCTGTCGTTCCCGCTCGGTAAGCAGCAGCGACCGGCGGGCACCGTGGTGGCGGGCGACATCTGTGCGATCGGTCGGCTGTCCAAGGCGGAAACCGGAGACACGTTGTCCGACAAGGCCGAACCGCTCGTGCTCAAACCGTGGACCATGCCAGAGCCGCTGCTGCCGATCGCCGTGCAGCCGCGCGCCAAGACCGACGACGACAAGCTGTCCGTCGGCTTGCAACGACTCGGTGCCGAAGACCCGACGCTGCGCATCGACCAGAACCCCGAGACCCACCAGATCGTGCTGTGGTGCATGGGCGAGGCCCACGCAGGCGTCGTACTGGACGGGTTGGCCAACCGGTTCGGGGTCAGCGTCGACAAGATCGACCTGCGCGTGCCACTGCGCGAAACCTTCGGCGGTTCGGCGAAGGGGCACGGCAGGCACGTCAAACAGTCCGGCGGGCACGGCCAGTTCGCCGTCTGTGACATCGAGGTCGAGCCGCTGCCAGAAGGCACGGGCTTCGAGTTCGTCGACAAGGTGGTCGGCGGCTCGGTGCCGCGGCAGTTCATCCCGAGCGTGGAAAAGGGCGTGCGGGCACAGATGGAGAAGGGCGTCGGCCCCGGGTATCCCATGGTCGACATCCGCGTCACGCTTTACGACGGCAAGGCACACAGCGTCGACTCGTCGGATTTCGCATTCCAGATGGCAGGCGGACTCGCACTGCGTGAGGCGGCCGATGCGGCCAGGGTGAATCTGCTCGAACCGGTCGACGAGGTGTCGGTGGTGGTACCCGACGACCTGGTCGGCACGGTGATGGGTGACCTGTCCAGCCGTCGCGCAAGGGTCCTCGGCACCGAGAACGTCGGTGAGGACCGCACACTGGTGAAAGCCGAAGTGCCCCAGGTGGAGTTGACTCGTTACGCGATCGACCTGCGCTCTCTCTCACACGGCGCGGGGTCGTTCACCCGCAACTTCGTCCGGTACGAACCCATGCCCGAGGCCGCCGCCGCCAAGGTGAAAGCCGAAGCTTAAGAGACCGCCTTCAACGCGGTCACCGCGGTCGCGAACATGGTGTTCTTGATCGCGCCGATGGTGCCGGGATCCTTGGCGCCCAGTGGCGCAAGAATGTTGAGGGCCGTACCCGTCACGGCGTCCTCCTCCGCGGTCGCGTCGACGATCCCGATCGCGGCGGCCTCTGCCCCGCCGAATCGGCGCCCGGTGGTCATCGCGGCCACCGCGGCCTGCGGCGTCAGCTTGGCCTGAATCAACGCCGCCATGCCCGGTGTGAACGGGATGCGGATATCGACTTCCGGGAAACAGAAATAGCCGCGGTCGGCCCGCATCACGCGAAAGTCATGGGCCAGGGCCAGCATTGCGGCCGCGCCGAAACTGTGCCCGCCGATGGCGGCGGCCGTAGGCATCGGCAGTGTCAGCATGCGAGCCAGTAGCGCCTGCACTCGTCCGACGTACCACTGCGTCCGGTCGCCGTGGGCGGCGAGCCAGTCGAGATCAAGGCCGTTGGAGTAGAACTTCCCGGTCGCCACCGTCACCAACGCGTGGGCGCCACGCGATATCGCATCGTCGAGCTGAGCGTCGAACTCGTCGAGAAACTCTGGCGAGAACCGGTTTTCGTCGTCGCCGAGGTGCAGCACGGCGATCGTATCCTGGAAACTGAGGGCAATGGTCATCGGCTCGATGCTATCCGTACCCACGGCCATGTCATCAGCGCCCACACGATCGCGATGAGCACGGCCGCGACGAATACATAGATCGGCCACGGGCCGAACAGATCGAGCAGCGACGAGGTGTTCGGCTTCCTGTTGAGGAACCCGTAATTGGTCCCGGCAATGCTGTTGAACGTCAACGTGATCACCGCCCACGCCAGCGTGACGCAGACGACGAAACGATAGTCGCGCCACGTCGGCCGAAAGCCGCGGCCCCACGTCAGGTAGATCGCGGCCCAGACGACGAGCAGGTGAATCGCCCAGAAGGCCAGGAACTGATAGTTCGGGAAGTCAGGACCTCTCAGCACGGGCGAGATCAACGCCTGCACGCTCAGCACGAGCCCCCAGTAATAGGTCAGTGCGACGGCCCAATGTCGTTGCGACCACAGCGCGTATGCGCCCGCGGTGGTGGCGAGGTCGGTCAGCTGCAGTGGCACCGACCAGTTTATCGACGGCGGGATGAGCGAGTAGATCAACACCGCCGCGTAGATCACTGCGGTCAGCGTGCCGAGGATCCGGCCGAGCATGCGGGCCTGCGCCTCGGTCTGCCTGCGCCCGACCCACACGAGCAGCACCGCGCCGATCACGAACACCGCGAGGACGGCCCAGTGCGACGGGCCGTACGCCGTGAACTCTCGGTGCGTCAGCGGACCGCTACCTCAGCCGTCGCGGTCCCGGGTAACGGGCGGCCCGCGCTTTCCTGCAGCGTCAGCACGACGACCAGCGAAACGACCGCCGCGACAATCACATAGAACGCGAAGTCGTACCACTCGACGGCGTTGCCGATCGACGCACCGCTGATGACCTGGCGAAGGGGGGACGCGCCGTTCACCCGAACCACGTTAAATCAATGCGCAGGCCCACGAGCGCTCACTGAGGTACGGTTTCGGGCCCAGATTCGTACCTGGGTGAGCGCTCGGCCCGGCTCACGCCCGGTTCTGCGTCACGTCCTCCGTGTCCTTCTTGTCCTCCGTGTCCTTCTTGTCCTTGACGCGGGTCTTGTACAGGCTCGCGACGGTCGTGATGACCAGGACCACGATGATGACGCCGAGGGACAGCAGCGTCGGAATCTCCGGCACCGGGACGTGCTCGCCGCCGTTGATGAACGGCAACTCGTTCTCGTGCAGCGCGTGCAGGATCAGCTTGACGCCGATGAAGGCGAGGATGATCGCAAGCCCCTGCGACAGGTAGACCAGTCTCTTCAGCAGGTCGCCGAGCAGGAAGTAGAGCTGCCGCAGGCCCATCAACGCGAACACGTTCGCGGTGAACACCAGGTACGGCTCCTGGGTCAGGCCGTAGATCGCCGGGATCGAGTCGAGCGCGAAGATGAGGTCGGTGGTGCCGAGGGCGACGATGACGAGGAACATCGGCGTCATCAGCCGCTTGCCGTTGTCCCTGATCCAGAGCTTGAGACCGTGCCACTCGTCCGTGAGTTTCAGGTGCGTGCGGGCGAACCGCACGACAAAGTTGTCCGCGTCGTCGTCGTGGTCCGTATCGCGCGCCAGCGTGACCGCCGTGTAGAGCAGGAACGCGCCGAAAATGTAGAACACCCAGGAGAACTGGTTGATCGCAACCGCGCCGAGCGCGATGAAGATGCCGCGAAAGATCAACGCCAGGATGATGCCGACCAAAAGCGCCTGCTGCTGATACTTCTTGGGCACGTTGAAGCTGGCCATGATGATCAGGAAGATGAACAGGTTGTCGACCGACAGGCTGTACTCGGTGAGCCAGCCGGCGAAGAACTCCACGCCGAACTGGCTGCCGTGGAAGAAGTACACCCAGATTCCGAAGGCCACCGCCAGCGTGATGTAGAACGTCAGTGCTCCCACGAGCTCACGCTTCGATGGTTCATGTGGGCGCCGGCCGATCACGATCACGTCGAACAGCAGGATTGCGATCGTCACGCCCAGCGTGATGATCCACTCGAGTTGGGTAACTTGCATGTACGGTGCCTCCGGTCGTCAAAACGCCCGAGGTCTCTTCCACCGTCCGCTCGGCCCGCGGGCCGGTCGTCTGATGACAGTCGACGTGATGACGACACCGCGGCGAAGGAATACTCCCCTCGCCATGCAGTCTGTCAGAAAGCTGTGGCCAATGCCCAACCAGACCGGCGAAGGGCAGGTGGAGAGCCTATGCGACGATGCCCCGATGACGGCGCGTCCAACACATTTCACCCCGGCGGGCGAGGACCGCTACCTGCCGACCAAATACGCGCAGAGCCACTGGGGACCCGATCACCTCAACGGTCCCGCGCTGGTCGGACTGGCCGCCCGCTCCCTGGAAGCCAAGTTCGGGTCGCCCGAGTTCATGCCCACCCGGCTGACCGTGGATCTGTTCAGGGCGGCGCGCGGAGTGCCGACGACCACGAAGGTAACCCTGATCAGGGATGGGCGCCGGGTGCGCAACTCCGAGTGCGAGATCGTGCAGGACGGTGTCACGGTGGTGCGCGCCACGATGGTTCAGTACCGCCGGTCGGAGGCGCCGCGGGGCGAGGAGTGGGCGTCGGCCAACGAGTTCACCTGGCCGCCGCAGTTGGGCGGGGTCGGCATGTCCTACATGGGCAGTGACGGTGTCGGCTGGACGAAGGGCATCGCCGAGCACCAGCACACCGCCCGCAAGCGGTTCATCAACCGGATGGTCGATGTCGTCGAGGGGCACGACAACACGCCGTTCGTCCGAGGCGCGATGGTGGCGGAGGGCGCCAGCCTGGTCACCAACCTCGGGTCGGCCGGGGTCGGTTACATCAACGGCGATCTCACGGTCGCGCTGGCCCGGTTGCCGGTCGACGAATGGATGGGCGTGCAGGCGGACTCGCACTGGGCGGCGGACGGCGTCTCGGTCGGGACGGCGACCATGTTCGACCGCATCGGCGCGTTCGGTTCGGCGCTGGTGACCGCCGTCGCCAATCCGGCAGCGCAGATCGACTTCACCGACGACCCGTTCCCCTCGCGCAGCCCGTCAGCCAGCTAGTGCTTGGCCTTGGCCTGGTCTGCGGCCGCCTGCGCCTGTTCCTGTTGCTCCTCTTTCTGCGCCTCCGCCATGGCCGCCTTACCCTCCGGGCTGGCCTTCGAGTTTCCCGACGTCTTCGCCGACGCCACACCCGCGTTGCAGTTCAGATTGAGCAGCACCGTGTCGGTGACGGGAGCGAAGTCGTCGCCCTTGATCCATGGCGCCTTCGCCGAACTCGTGACGACGCAGTCGTCATCGTCAACCAGGTCCCCGCTGCGCGTCGCGATCACGCCGGTCATGTCCGAGTCGGCCAGCGCGGACGTGACATCGGAGTACTTCTGTCCCGCATAGTCGTCTGCGGCTGCGATACCGGGCGTCAGCACCATCATCGACACCGCCGTCATGGCGAGCAGTCCTGCAGTAGCGGCCGTGATTCTCATTGTGTCCAACCTCCTCATAGGCTGGACAAAACCGTAAAATTCCGGTCTGGCAGAACCCTGGCCTGCGGCGGGGCAAATGCTGGCGATTTGCTTGTGACTTGCTGAATGCCTTTGTTAACGGCGGAAAACGAGCCAGCGCATGGCGCTGTACATGAAGATCGCCTCACAGCAACCAGCCAGGATCCGCGCCAAGCGGTAGTCGACACCGAGGGCGGTCAGCGCGCTGGACACCCCGAGGATGAACGCCAGATAGTTCACCACGACAACCACCACGTAGACCGCGAACTGCGGCCCGACGCGTGCATGCGACTGAAAGTTCATGGTGCGGTTGAGGCAGTAGCTCAGCGTGAACGCGCACGCATAGGCGACGGTGACCGCGATCGGTACCGGCAGGCCCAGGCCGGCATGCAGCCCCGAAAGGAGCAGGAGGTCGACGCCGAAGGTGAAACCGTTGATCAACGCGAATCCCAGAAATGTCGGAGCGACAATGGAACTGAGTCCGAGCGGTAGTCGCGCGACCACCGCGACGCAGAACCGGTGAAAGCGGTCGGCCAGGCTTCCTGGGCTCGCCGGCGACTCGACTCGCACGTAGCTACGGTGCCATGGACAGGTATCCAGCACGTGAGCAACCGGCCAACTCCGGGCGGCGGGGAGCCGCAGGAGAGTTGAAAAATGCTGCTCGGCAACATCGCTCGCTGCCTTCGTTATCTGGACAACGGTGCTAATTTTCCCGTCTGAGGCGCGTCCAGCAAAATGTCTTGCGATACTGACCAGGTGCCAAGCCGCGTCGTCAGCCGACCCGACGAGGGCCGAGCAGTCGCGGCATTCCTGGGTGCCGCGGCAACCGAACCTGCCGCCTTGGTCGCCGAGGGCGAACCGGGCATCGGCAAGACCACGCTCTGCCTGTCCGCCATCGAACTCGCGGAAGAGCGCGGGTTCCTGGTGTTGTCGGCCAGGACCGCCGAGGCGGAGTCAGTGCTGGCGTACGCCTCGCTCGCGGATCTGCTCTCGGGCGTCGACTCGTCGGTGTTGGCCGACCTTCCGACTCCGCAGCGGCTCGCCATCGATCGAGTGCTGTTGCGCGCGGAAGCCGAGGATCTGTCCACTGATCAGCGCGCGGTCGGTGCGGGCTTCGTATCGGTGGTCGAACTCCTTGCGGAGAACACTCCTGTGCTGGTGGCGATCGACGACCTGCAATGGCTCGACCCGTCGAGCCGCAATGTCATCGCGTTCGCCGCCCGACGCCTCTCCGCCAGGGTCGGAGTGTTCGGCACGGTCCGGACGGACCCGGACGAACGCGGCGGTGCGGCGTCCTGGCTGCAGTTGCCGCAGCCGGACGGCGTGCAGAGGGTACAGATCCGGCCGCTGAGCCTGGGGGGTTTGAACGCCGTCATCACGCAGCGGCTCGGGCGCTCGCTGTCGCGGCCGGCAATCGTTCGGATACAACAGGTTTCGGGGGGCAACCCGTTCTACGCCCTGGAATTGGCGCGTGCGATGGACGGTGACGTCAGAAGCGCCGATTTACCGTTGCCGATGACACTCACCGAGCTCGTGCGGGCCCGGATCGGCAGCCTCGACGAATCGGTCCGCGACGTGCTGCTGGCGATGGCCTGTCACGCGGCGCCGACCGTCGAGCTGGTGTCCCGGGCGACCGAGATCGACACCGAGGACGTGGTCGCGCAACTCGAGGACATCGAGGGAAAGGGCATCGTCGGGATCGACGGTCACCGGCTCCGTTTCGCACACCCCTTGTTGGCCAGGGGCTTCTACACCGACGTGACGCCGGCGCGCCGTCGATCGATGCATCGTCGGCTGGCCGAGATCGTCGACGAACCCGAGCTCAAGGCCAGGCATCTGGCGATGGCCGCCACCCACGGCGATGAGCTGACACTGATCTCCCTGGACGAGGCCGCCGACATGGCACGCAGCCGAGGCGCACCCGTCGCGGCCGCCGAGCTACTCGATCTGGCCATCGGCCTTGGCGGCGGCAATCCTGAACGTCGCATTCTCTCCGCCGCACATCACTTCGACGCCGGCGAGCCTGCGCACGCCAGGGCGCTTCTGCAGGACACCATCGAAGGCCTCGAGCCCGGTCCGAGACGGGCGGAGGCACTGACGCTTCTCGCCCTTGTCGCCTCCCTCAACGACAGCTTCGATGAAGCTGCCGGCTTGCTCGAGCGTGCGCTTGACGACGTCGGGGACGAGCTTGCCCAGCGTGTCGCCATCTTGGTGTCACTGTCATTCGCGTTGGTCAACGCGGGTCGGATGCAGCCCGCCGTCCAGCACATCGAAGAGGCCGTCGCCAAGGCCACCGAGCTCGGTGAGCCGCACGCTCTCAGCCAGGCGCTGGGAATGCGGGTGATGCTCCACTTCATGAGTGGGGACGGCCTCGACGAACGCAGCCTGCACCACGCTATCGGGCTCGAGGACCCCAACGCCGACGTCTCGTCGGCATTCAGCCCCCGCGTCCAGCAGGCGCTGTTGCTGGCCTGGATCGGCGCGCTCGACCGAGCCAACGAGGAGATGCTGGCAATCCGGCGCCGCTGCATCGATAGCGGCGACGAGGGGGAGCTCTCGTTCATCGATTTCCACTCGGTGTTGATCCACCTCTGGCGCGGATCCATGGCTGAAGCCACGCTGATCGCCGAGGACGCGGTCGAGCGGGCGATGCAGCTCAACGGCGATCTGCCGTTGTCCGTGGCACTGACGGTGCGCGCCGCGGTGGCGGCATATGCGGGAGAAGAGGAGACGGCCCGTCGCGACGTGGTCGACGCGATGGCGGCCAGCGAGCGCTGCGGATCACGCAGGCTCGGGGAGTGGCCGGTGACGATGCTCGGTTTCCTCGAGGTTTCGCTGGGCAACTACGAGGCCGCGGTCGAAACACTCAAACCGCTGATGGGAATGCTTGCGGCGGTGCCGGATTCAACGGAAGTCATCAATGCGTCCTACATTCCCGATGCCGCCGAGTCGCTGATCCAGCTGGGCCGGCTGGCCGAAGTCGAACCATTGATCTCGGCACTCGAACGCAATGGGCAGCGGCTCGACCGGGCGTGGATGAAGGCGGTCGGCGCACGGTGCCGGGCCATGCTGATGGCGGCGCAGGGCGACGTCGCGGCCGCAAACTGCGCCATCGAGCTGGCGCTCATCGAACACGAACGATTGCCCATGCCGTTCGAAGGTGCACGCACGCAGCTGCTGGCAGGCCAGCTTCAGCGCAGGCAACGCCAAAAGGACCAGGCCGCAACGACTCTGCGTGAGGCGCTGAAGACGTTCGAGGATCTGAACACCCCCCTGTGGGCCGACCGGGCCCGCGCTGAACTCGCCCGCGCCGACGTCGGCACCCGTCGGATGTCCAGCCTCAGCCCATCCGAGCAGCGGGTCGCCGAACTCGCCGCATCGGGTATGACCAACCGCGATGTCGCCGCCGCGCTCTTCATCAGCCCGAAGACCGTTGAGTCGAACCTGGCCAGGATCTACCGCAAGCTGGGCATCCACTCACGTGCCGAACTCGGTAGGCACATGGGTCATTCCGACCAGTAACCCCTCAGGGGTTTCGCACGCAGTCGTAGGTGAGTGGAATCTCGTCACCCAGCTCGACGACCTCGAACTGGTCGACGCCGATATCGCTGAATGACTGTGCGTCGATGCCGAGGTCGGTCCACTTGACGCTGCTGGTCCTGTCGTCGGCGAACGTGAGTGCTATCTCACCGCCGTCGGACAGCAGCATGCCGTGCGTCTTGAGGGCCTTGATGATCACCTTCTGCGGTTCGGTGTAACCGGACTCGTCGAAGTCGGGCTTCAACCGGAATCGGACGCCATAGGGCGGCGCATCGGCCTCGGTACTCTCAGGTCCGCCCGCGTGGGTCGCCGGGTGCACGTAGACGTCCGCCTTCATCCGGTCGTTGGGAAGGATGAACCGCAGCGCGTGATTCACTGCGCCGGAGGCTACTTCGTCAGCCGTCGGTGTCAGCGCCGCGATAGGGAATCCCGCAGCGTCCGCACTGGTGCACTGCTCGCCGCGCAGGTCATCCGGATACTCCTTGTTGAGATCCCACGCGAAGAACCCGGTGGCGGCGATGCTGTCGCCGGTCTTGTTGGCTTGGTAGGTCTCATAGAGCTTCTGCTCGTCGCGGTCCACGACGAGCAGATGGCAATCGCCTTGGCCCTCGGTGTTGCCGGATGGGTCGCAGGACAGGTCCGACGACCCCTCGATGTTCGCGCCTTCGGGCACCGGCATCTGCGCGGGCACGCTGTCGCAGGCCGGGCCGCCAAAGCAATAGTCCTCGGCGCCAACCACTTCCATCCGCGGCGTGCTGCCGTCGGCATAGAAGATGGGGATGGAGAAGTCGGTCTGCAGGACGTTCTCGTTGCCCCAGCCGCCCAGGTCGCCCAGCGTCTGAATGATCGCGTCACTGCGGTCGGACTTCGCGGCTCCTGACACGTCCGTCGTCCATGGCTGGGCGGCACCGAACATGCCACCGTTGGTCGTCGGCTGCACGCTCGCACTGGCGGTTGGCTTCGGTTCCCCTGCCGAGGTGGCCTGGGGCGCGGATTGGTTGTCTCCGCTGCATGCCGCGCACGCCATACACGTTGCGGCCGTCACGAACAGCACGACGATTGTCGATCTCATGCGCGCACGCTATCGCGGTCGCGTTGGCTTGGATATCCGGTATTTCCCTACGGTTGACGGCCGGTCACGGCAGCACGACTCGCAACCGCTCCCACCCCCGCACGGTCGAGGTCGGTGCGGGCACTGCGCTCTCGTAGTCGATTCCCCACTCCGGCCACCGGTTCAGCATCTCGTCGAGGGCCACTCGGCCCTCCAGGCGAGCGAGGTTGGCGCCGAGGCAGTAATGCACACCCTTGCCGAATGTGAGGTGGCTGATGTTGTCGCGGTGGATGTTGAAGGTATCGGGGTCGGTGTAGCGGCGCGGGTCGCGGTTGGCGGCACCGAAGAGCAGCAGCATCGCACTGCCCGCGGGCACCGTCGTGTCATAGATCTCGAAGCTCTTGGTCATGTACCTGGCGACATGTGGCCCGGTCGGCTCGAACCGCAGGGTCTCGTCGACCGCGCGGGTCGTCAGCGTGCGGTCCCCGTACACCTCACGACGCTGGTCCGGGTGCTCGGCGAGCACCTTGGCCAGCCAGCCGATCAGCCTGCCTGTGGTCTCGTTGCCCGCACCGGCCACGACCTGGACGTAGTGCAGGATCTCCTTGCGGTGCAGCTTGCGTGTGACGCCGTTCTCGTCTTCGAACTCCATGTTGAGCAGCACGGTCATCAAGTCGTCCGACGGGTTCTTCGCACGCCATTCCACGTAGTCGGCGTAGATGCTGCCATCGGCGATCTTGTCGGCCTTGGCCACCTTCATCGGTGCGCCTGGTTTGGTGCGCAGGTTGGCGTCGTTGGCGTCGCGCACCATGATCTGGTCGGACTCCGGAATACCGAGCAGCATGCCGATCACGCGCATCGGCATCATCGCGGCGAGTTCGGCGACGATGTCGAAGCCATCCGAACCGACATGTGGGTCAAGGCAATTGACGCAGAACTGCCGGATCTGATCCTCGATCTCGGCCATCCGGCGGGGGGTGAACACCCGACCCATCAGCCCGCGCAACATCGTGTGCACGGGTGGATCCTCGAACATCATCACGCCCTTGGGCATGTCGAACTCGGAGTTGACGAGCTCGAGGATGTCGCTGCGGGAGTTGGAGAACGCCTCCCAGTTCGACAACGCCGCCTCGACGTCGCTGTGGCGCGAGATCGCCCAGAAGCGATAGCGGTCGTTGTAGTAGATCGGCGCTTCCTCGCGCAGCCGCGCGTAGGTCGGCCACGGGTCGGACGCGATGTCGATGTCGTAGGGGTCGTAATAGACAACAGCGCCGGCGGTGTCCTCAGAAGTCGTCATGGTTCCTCTACTTCAGGAGGCTGCCGGCGTCCACGGGCAGGGTGACGCCGGTGACGTAGCGCGCTTCGTCGGAGGCCAGGAACAACACCGCGTTGCTGATGTCGACCGGCTCCACCCACGGGATCGGCAGGAAATGGAACGACTGGCAGACCGGCGCGAGATCGTCGGGTCCCGGATTCTCCAGGTCCGGTCGGAACAGCCGGTAGGTGGGCTCGTTCATCAGCAGCGGAGTACAGACGTGGGTGGGATGGACGGTGTTCACCCGGATCGAGTGCTGGCCCAGCTCGACGGCGAAGGTGCGCATCAAGCCCGACGACACCGTGCTTGGCCGCGATGTAGTGGCCGACCTGCGGGTAGGCCTTCGTCCCGCCGACCGAACTGGTGATAACGATCGATCCGCCGCGGCCACCCGCAAGCAGGTGCGGCACCGCGGCCTTCACCGTCTTCCACACGCCACCCAGGTTGACGTCGATGGTCTCGTCGAAGATGTCTTCGCGCATTTTGTGCAGCTTCACGCCGGTGGTGCCGATGCCTGCGTTGGCGACGACGATGTCGAGCCGCCCGAGCTGCTCGACGCCGCTGTCGACGGCGGACGCCAGCGCGTCGAAGTCGCGCACGTCGACTTCTGCCGTGACGATGCGGCGGTCGAGGTTCTTGACCATGTCCGCGGTCTCGGCGAGATCCTCCGGGGTGGCCGCAGGTGCGGTCGAGTCTTCGAATCCGCGGCAGATGTCGACCGCGATGATGTCGGCGCCCTCCTCGGCAAGCCGAACCGCATGGCTTCGGCCCTGGCCGCGCGCGGCGCCGGTGATGAACGCGACCTTGCCGTCTACCCGTCCGGCCATGACACCTCGAGTCCCTGAAGCCTTGTTGGGCGACTGCCCAACATTTATGCTGACGCCATGTCTAGCAGTCCACGCCGTACCCGGTCAAGGTCCAGATGACGGCCCCAAAATCGTCGGGTCGCAACTCTGCGACTCGTCGGGCTCTAATCCGAGCGACTGCCCAAATCATGCTTGAAGAGGGCTATGCCGCCGCGACCTCCCGACGGGTGGCCGCGAAGGCGGGGGTCAGGCCGGCGCTCGTGCACTACTACTTCCCGACCATGGACGACCTCTTTCTCGCCGTACTGCGCGAAGGCGCCGAGACCAACCTTGTTCGCCAGCGTGAGGCGTTGGCCAACGACGAACCGCTGCACGCGTTGTGGAAGCTCAACAACGCGCATGGCGCGCGGCTGTTGATGGAGTTCATGGCGCTGGCCAACCACCGTAAGGAGATCCGCAGCGAGATCGTCGGCTATGCGGCACGCTTCGGTGACCTGGAGGAAAGCGCGGTGACCTTGGCCCTGCGGGCACACGGCGTCGACATGGCCGAGTTTCCGCCGGTGGTGATGTCGATGATCGTGACCAGCCTCGCCAGGATCCTGGTGCTGGAGCGCAGCCTGGGCATCACCCGCGGCCACGCCGAGGCAGCTGAGTTCATCGAGCGCCTGCTCGACAGGTACGAGATGCCGTCCTCTGAAGCCCGTGAATAACGATTCGGTCACTATCGTGATCACGATCAATTAAGGGTTGCCGCCGAATTCTGAGAGAAATGGGCGAATTCGACTGCTGCCGCCAATTTAGTAGGACCGGCGATATTGAGGCATATATCACGTCCGCGGCTGTAACGCTCAACATTCGCTTTCAGCGAGATTCGTTGGCGACGTTTGAGGGGGCTGGCACTTCGGCTACCTTGTATTTCGGGCGGGGAACAAGAACGATTCGCAATTTGAAGGAAACAATTGATCATGAATTTCAGTGGTATCACTGCGCGCCGGAAAGTGGCCGGCGCGATCGTCGGTTCGCTGCTCGGTGGAGCTCGCCGCAGCGACCATCGTTGCGCCGTCCGCAGTGCGCCGCGCCGCAGGGTTGCAGCGTGGGCGAGGTGGCCGACACCGTCAGCGCCACGTGGAGCTCGGCGCGTCAGTACCTGGACAGCCATCCCGGCAGCCAACCAGGTCGTGATGGGTGCGCTCAACCAGCCGCGTCCGCAGGCGGAGTCGGACGTGCGTAGCTACTTCACCGCCAACCCGGGCGAGTACTACGACCTGAAGGGCATCCTTGCGCCGATCGGTGACAAGCAGCGCCAGTGCAACGTGACGGTGCTGCCGTCGGATCTGGCATCGGCCTATGACGTGTTCATGGCCGGCTAGTTCATCGCATTTACGAAGGAACCCGCCGCTGCAGCCGACGCTGCGCGGCGGGTTTTCACCGCTAGCCGGGAATGTCCGTGCGGTGTGCCCACTGGAGGTCGCCGATGCCCATCTCGGCGCACTGCAGGGCGATCCCGTCGGAGCCCTGCGCTGACAGGTTGAGCGCCGGGCACGGCATCGTCACGTTGTAGACGCCGATGAGCGGACCCGCCGCCGCCCATACGCCTGCGGAGTTGCACACCACCGTCCCGCCATTGGGTTCCAGCCCGAAAGCGAAGGCGCGGCGCGGCTGTGGCACGCACGGCGCGCCCGCGGTGACGTTCCTGGCCACGTTCGGCACACAGTCAGCCGAGTAGCACCAGCCCGCGGATGCGGTGCCCGGGAACAGGATCGACGTCGGCAGCAGTGCGCTCGCTGCGAGCGTGCAGCCCACAAGACCACGGAACGTTCCGATTCGAACCGTCATGTCGGATCCTCTCCTCGGGGCTGACACCGTTGCAACGGTATCGCGCGTTTCTATTCGAGCTCACCCCTTTGCGAGTCGGCGTTCCGTCGATCGTCGCATCGGTTTGCGCCCAGGCGGCTGCTGCGGCGGAGGCAGCAGCGCGGTGCGGCGACTAACGGCCACCGTCGAGGGCGACTTGGTGCTGAGGTCGAGATCCGCACCGTCGTGCCGGATGGTCAGCGTGGCGTCCGGCCCGTCGCGGAGCGTGTAGGTGACCACGTCGTGGCCGGCGTCGACGGTCAGCCGGAAATCGCGCCAGCGCAGGCGGAAGCACAACCGGTCGATGCCGCCGGGCAGGTGCGGGTCAAGGGCGAGAATCCCCTCGTCGTCGCGCAGGCCACCGAACCCGGCGACCAGCGCGGTCCATGCCCCCGCGAGCGACGCCATGTGCAGGCCGTCCTCGGTGTTGTCGTGTAGGTCGCGAAGGTCGATCAGCGCGGCCTCGAAGGCGTAGTCGTGGGCGAGTTCGAGGTGCCCGACGGCTGCGCACATCACGGCCTGGGTACACGCCGACAACGACGAGTCGCGGGTGGTGCGCCGCTCGTAGTAGTCGAGGTTGCGCGCCATCTGCTCCGGCGTGAACGCGTGACTGCGCCAGTGCATCGCCAGCACCAGGTCGGCCTGCTTCACAACCTGCAGATCACGGTGGTGCGCGCCAGATCCTCCTGCGCGTCGGTGCTGACCTCGACGCGACCAGGGACCTCGACGTCATGTTCCATGGCGGCGGCCATCATCAGGCCGCTCTGCCGTGTCTTGTGCACCAGCACCGCGCCGCTCTCGGTGGCTTCATGGCGCACCGCCGCGAGCGGGTTGCGCATCAGGGCAGCGGCCCGCGGATCCCTTGAACGGTCCGGCGGGTCCTCGTTGGCCACCAGCTCCGACTGCACCGTGACGCGGACGAAGTCGTCGACCGCCTCGACGACGTATTCGATGGCCGCGACGCCGCGCTGCGCCAACGAGACCAGCCGGGTCGTCCGCACCGCCACCTGCTTGCCTGCCGGCGACGTCCACCTCGCGGAGCGGGCCAGCGTGCCCGCCCGCATGTCCAGAATCCGTTCGTGCTCATCCAGGCTGCCGTAGCGGACGTCGAACGGCTCGTCCTCGACGAGCAGTCGAATGATCTTGCCATTGGTGACGTCGACGATCGCCTGTCCCTCCTCGGGATAGGAGAATCCCGTCTCCGCGTACGGCAGGGGCCAGGTCTCGTAGAACCCGTTCAGATATGTGCCGGGCAGTCCGTGCGGCTCCCCTTCCTCGAGGTTCCCGCGCAGCCCGATGTGGCCGTTCGAGAGTGCGAACAGTGACTCGGTCTGGGCGATCCGGTCCAGGCTGAGGCTGGTCTCGCGGACATGCCACGGCTCTACCGGGAAGGCGTCATCCTCGATCATCAGGAGTCCAGCAGCTCGGCCAGATCCGACACGACGACGTCAGCTCCGTTGCGCCGCAACTCCTCTGCCTGATCGGCGCGGTCGACTCCGACCACGACTCCGAAGTCGCCCGCGCGGCCCGCGGCGACCCCGGCGAGGGCGTCCTCGAACACCGCCGCCTCATCCGCCGACGCATCGAGCAGTTGGGCGGCACGAAGGAATGAGTCAGGTGCAGGCTTGCCTGCGATGCACTCCTCGCGCAATGTCTCCCCGTCGACCCGGACTTGGACGTATTTGGCGAGACCCGTGACCTTGAGCACTTCGCGGGCATTGGAGCTCGACGACACGACCGCCACCCCGAGCCCGGCTGCGGCGACGGCGTCGAGGTAGCGGCGGGACCCCTCGAAAACCTCTACGCCGTCCTTGTGAAGCGTCTTTGCAAACAGCTCGTTCTTGCGGTTGCCGAGATCCTCGATCTCCTCGTCGGTCAGCGTGATGCCGCGGCTGTCCAGAAAGGACCGGACACCGTCTTCGCGCTTCTTGCCGTCCACGTATGTCCGATAGTCCGCGTCTATGTCGAAGGGGACGAATCGATCTCCGCTGCTGTCAGCCCGCGCCTCCAGGTAGGCGTCGAACATTTCCTTCCATGCCTTGCGGTGCACGCTGGCCGTGTCGGTGAGCACACCGTCGAGGTCGAACAGGCAGACATGTACATGTTCGGGTAAACCCAGCGTCTCAGCCAGAGGCCGGGGAACCACCATGGCCCGACCATAGACTGGCTAAATGGCCGATCTGCATCCCGGCGTCGCCGTTCTTGCTCCTCTCCTTGGTGTTTGGGACGGTCAGGGCGCTGGCGAGTACCCGACCATCGCGCCGTTCGAATACTTCGAAGAGGTCACATTCGGTCATGTCGGCAAGCCGTTCCTCAGCTACATCCAGAAGACGAATGCCGCCGACGACGGTCGGCCCATGCACGGGGAGACCGGCTATCTGCGGGTACCGTCAGCGGGGCGGGTGGAGTTGGTGCTGGCGCACCCGACCGGTGTCACCGAGATCGACGAGGGGACGCTTTCGGCGCACGGCAACACGATCGAGATGAACCTCGTCGCGACGACGATCGGGCGCACCGCGTCGGCGAAGGAAGTGACGGCGCTGGGCCGGTTCATCCGCATCGACGGCGATGAGCTCACCTACACGGTGCGCATGGGCGCGGTCGGCCAACCCCTGCAAGACCACCTGACTGCGACGTTGCACAAGAGGCAGGCATGACCCCTCAAGGCAGAATCCGGGTTCCGGCCGACCTCGACGAGGTCACGGACATCGGCGCCGAAGACCATTCCGACATCGACCCGGCGGCGATCGAACGAATCTGGCAGGCGGCACGGCACTGGTATGCCGCGGGCATGCACCCGGCGATCCAGCTGTGCCTGCGCCACAACGGCAAGGTGGTGCTGAACCGGGCGATCGGTCACGGCTGGGGCAACGCCCCCGACGACCCGCCCGACGCGGACAAGGTGCCGGTCGCGACGGACACCCCGTTCTGTGCGTGGTCGGCGGCCAAGTGCATCGCGACGACCGTGGTGCACATGCTCGTCGAGCGCGGCGCCTTCTCGCTCGACGACCGCGTCTGCGAGTATCTGCCGACCTACACCAGTCACGGCAAGGACCGCACCACGATCCGGCACGTCATCACCCATAGCGCAGGCGTGCCGTTCGCCACCGGGCCGAGGCCGAACCTGGACCGGATGGACGACGCCGAATACGCCCGGCGCAAGCTCGGCGAGTTGAAGCCGATTCACCGGCCCGGCCTGGTGCACATCTACCACGGCGTGACGTGGGGCCCGCTGGTCCGTGAGATCGTCTCGGCGGCAACGGGAAAGAGTATCCGCGAGATTCTCGCCACCGAGATCCTCGACCCGCTGGGCTTCAGGTGGACGAACTTCGGCGTCGCCGAACAGGACGTCCCGCTGGTGGCGCCGAGCCACAACACCGGCAAGCCGCTGCCCGCACCGATGGCGAAGGCCTTCAAGATCGCCGTCGGCGGAACCATGCGCGAGATCATCCCGTTCGGCAACACGCCGCTGTTCCTCACCGGTGTGGTGCCGTCGTCGAACCTGGTGTCGACGGCGGACGAGATGTCGCGGTTCGCCGAGATCCTGGTGCGCGGCGGAGAACTCGACGGTGTTCGGGTGATGCGGCCGGAGACGCTGCGCGCGGCGACGAAGGAATGCCGGCGGCTGCGGCCTGACATCGCCGACGGGTTCGCGCCCCGCCGTTGGGGCACCGGATACATGCTCGGCAACAAGCGGTTCGGGCCGTTCGGCCGCAACGCGCCCGCGGCGTTCGGCAATACCGGGTTGACGAACATCGCCGTATGGGCCGACCCGGAGCGTGGTCTGGCCGCCGGGCTGATCAGCAGCGGCAAACCGGGCAATCACCCCGAGGCGAAACGCTATCCGGCGCTCCTGGACCGGATTACGGCCGAGATCCCGCGTCAGCGGATCTTCTCGCCGTAAACCTTCGCGACGGTCAGTGTCATCAACACCCTGCGATCGGACACCATCACCGACCGGTACTCGTCCCAGTCCGGATGCTCCCCGGCGGCGCTGCGGTAGTAGTCGACCAAGGCCTCGACTTCCACGCCGTGCGGGTCGGTTCCCGGCCCGGTCAGCGTCACCGGGCCCGCTGCGGTGGCCCACGCCCAGCCGTCGGGGCTGGTGACCTCGAGAGCGGCCCGCGGGTCCCGTCGTAGATTGGCCGTCTTGGCCCGGCCCTCGGTCATGGACACATAAATGACGTCGGCGTCACGGTCGTAGTAGGGGGTCACGGGTGACAGTTGCGGCAAGCCGTCGGACTTGATGGTCGCGAGCACACCGAGTCGGCTTTCGGCGAGCAGCGTGCGCGGGTCGAATCCTGTGATAGTCATGCTGTGGGCAACCTGCCACCGTCCGTCCGCTATTCCGATGCTGCCCGGTAAACTCGCGGTGCTGTCGCCGGTGGGGCGGACAGACCTGGAGGTAAGCATGGAAGGTGCGGCGTCAAGCAGCTGCGCGATCGAAGAACGCCGCATCGATTCCGTCAGCGTGGTGTCGGTGACCGGTGTGGTGGACATGCTTACGGCCCCCGACCTCGAGAAGGCGATAGCCGAGGCCGCCAAGAGTTCCCCGAGCGCAGTGGTCGTCGACATGAGCGACGTCGAATTCCTCGCATCCGCGGGGATGGGGGTGCTGATCGCCGCCCAGGACGAGCTTGCGCCCGCCGTCCGCTTCGCGGTCGTCGCCGACGGACCCGCAACGAGTCGGCCGCTGAAGCTCGTCGGTGTCACCGACGTGGTGGACCTCTACGCCACGCTCGATGAAGCACTTGCCGCTTTGACGAGTTAAAAGGGCATCCAGCGGGTAGCCAGCAGCGTGAGATGGAAGATTCCGGACAACGCGACTCGAGAACACGGTTCGCACCGACGAATGTGCTCGCCGATGCGGCATGCGCCGCGCAGATGCGCCAGGAGTTCTCCGTCTGGCTGAAGCGGTACTTCGCCCTCGATCCGACGAAGATCAGCGACGTGGTGCTGGCCGTCAACGAGGCACTGGCCAACGCGGCCGAGTTCGCCTACTCGACGGCGGCGCAGCCCGGCGCGATGAATTTGCTCGCCGCCTACGACAGCTGCACGTCGGTTCTGTCGGTCACCGTCTCCGATGAGGGTGCCTGGCGCATCGCGGACTCCGAGAAGAAGAGCATCTCCCGTGGTCGGGGCATCCCCCTCATGCGTGCACTGGCCGATCGGGCCACCATCGACTCGACTCCGGCGGGCACGCGGGTGTGCCTGGAATGGAACCACGTCGCCGCGGCGCAGAGCGCCGTGACCTGACGTTTTAGGCCTCGATATTTCGTGGTTGCGTCGATGTTGATGTGATTTGTTCGGCGCGTAATGCACGGAAGTGCCTGTCCAGCAAGGGAAAATGGGCTTGTCGAAGGTCCAATTTTCCGGATAGCTGAAAGGCACTCCGTAGGTGAATCGTAACCGTTGTGGTGGAGTTGGTGTCGAATCGGGCGGCGAGTCGTTGGTTTCATCGGCCGGAGCGGCGCTGTTGCTGAAGTCTGCCCAGGTCAGCGGCCTGTCCAGGGAGCTCTCACGCGTGTTGAGTCCATGGCGGCTGGCGCGATCGGTGCACGATCCGGGCAAGACGGTGCTGGATCTAGCGGTCACGATCGCACTTGGCGGTGACTGCTTGGCCGACGCCGCGCTGGTGCGCGCGCAGCCGGAGTTGTTCGGCTCGGTGGCTTCCGACCCCACGATCAGCCGGTTGATCGACGCCCTCGGCGATGATGCGGCGGCGGTGATCACCGCGATCCGCACCGCGCGTGCCGCGGCGCGGGCCAAGGTCTGGGCCCACCGCGCACCGGCCCCGACGACGGGTCTGGTGGTGGTCGATCTGGATGCCACGCTGATCAGCGCACATTCCGAGAAGGAAGGCGCAACCCCGAACTTCAAACGGGGCTTCGGGTTTCACCCCATGCTGGCCTTCGTCGACCACGGCGCCGGGGGCACCGGAGAGCCGTTGGTCGCCATGCTGCGCCCCGGACGGGCCAACGCCAACACCGCCGCCGACCAGATCGCGGTGCTCGACGCCGCGCTGGCGCAGCTGCCCGAAGGGCTGCCCGAGCGGGTGCTGGTGCGCGGTGACTCCGGCTCGGGCGTGCAGCCGTTGCTATGGCACATCACCAACCTGGGGTTGACCTACTCGGTGGGATTCACGGCGCGCCAACCGGTCCAAGACGCGTTGGCCGCGCTACCCAAGCAAGCCTGGCGCACCGCCCGCGAACCCGATGGCGAGCCCCGTGCACGCGCCCAAGTCGCCGAGCTGACCCGGTGGATGCCGGCCACCTTGACCGGGTGGCCGCCCGGGATGCGCCTCATCGCCCGCCGCGAACGCCCCCATCCCGGCGCCCAGTTACACATCACCGACGACGACGGCTGGCGCATCACCGTGTTCGCCACCAACACCGTCGGCGGGCGCATCGCCGAGCTGGAAGTCCGGCACCGGCTGCGTGCCCGCGCCGAGGACCGCATCCGCGGCCTCAAGGACACCGGCCTGACCAACCTGCCACTACAGGCGTTCGCCAAGAACCAGATCTGGCTCGAACTAGCCTGCCTAGCCTACGAATTGCTGACCTGGACCCAACTGCTGGCCTGGCCCGACCAGCCCGCCCGAAGCTGGGAACCCAAACGTCTGCGACTGCGGTTGTTGTCCGTGGCCGCGCGGCTGATCACCACCGGCCGACGCCGCATCCTGCGCCTCTCCAAACGATGGCCCTGGGCCGATCTGGTCACCAGCGGCCATCAACGCCTTGCAGCGCTCGCCTGACACCGACCACCACAGCACCTACCACCAAGGACCAGGAGAACCGGCGACACAGCGCCGGCAACCACCCACGCGCCAAACACTCCCGACACGAGCACGAGCCCAGCCACCACGCCCAAGCTCACTCACGAAAGATCGAGGCTAGCTGATCACTTCGGCAGCTTGACCACCTGGACGAAGAATTCGTCGATCTGCCGGACCGCACTCATGAACTGGTCCAGATCGACCGGCTTGGTGACGTAGGCGTTGGCGTGCAGCTTGTAACTCTCCAGGATGTCCTCCTCGGCCGACGAGGTCGTCAGCACGACAACGGGGATGTGGCACAGATCCCTGTCGGATTTGATCTTCTCGAGTAGCTGCCTGCCGTCGTACTTCGGCAGGTTCAGGTCGAGCAGAATCAGGTCAGGGCGAGGGGCCCCCTCGTGGCCGGCGCGCTGGTAAAGGAAGTCCAGCCCCTCCTCGCCGTCGTGCGCGACGTGAAGGATGTTGCTGATCTTGTTGTGCTCAAACGCTTCTCGGGTGATGAGCTCGTCGCCGGGATCGTCCTCGATCAGCAGGACGTCGATGACTCGAGTAGCTGATGTCACTCGTGTGTTCCTTCCAGAAGAGCGGATGGGATCTCATTGGGTTCGGTGGTGGGGGTGGCGGACAGGGTGAACTGGATTCGGGTGCCGTGGGCTGTAGGACGTGTCGACCCAGATGGATCCACCATGGTGCTCGACGATCTTCTTACACAACGCTAGACCGATGCCCGTGCCGCTGTACACCTCGCGGACGTGTAGCGCTGGAAGATGACGAAGACCTTGTCGGCGAACTCCGCGGCGATCCCGATGCCGTTGTCGGAAACGCCGAAGAGCCATTCGCCTTCCTGCGCACCGATGCCCTTGCTCGACACTCGATGACGATCCGCGACGCCTCTCCCTCTCGGCGGAACTTCACCGCATTGCCGATGAGGTTCTGCCACAGCATCGTCAGCAGGTCGGGTCGCCGTCGACGATGGGGAGCCGCTCGGCGGGCCGCTCGATTTCGGCGTTCGCCTCCTCGATCGACGTGGACACGTTGTCCAACGCGATTTGCAGCGTCTCCTCGAGGTCGACCTCCGTGTGTCGTGGAGTTGAACCGCCCGACCCGGGAGAAGGTGAGGAGGTCGTTGATCAGCGCCTGCATCCGCTTGGCGCCGTCGACCGCGAAGCCGATGTATTCGGCGCCGCGTTCGTCGAGCTGGTCGCCGTATCGCTTCTCCAGCAGCTGGCAGAACGAGGCGACCTTGCGCAGCGGCTCCTGCAGATCGTGGGAGGCGACGTAGGCGAACTGCTCGAGTTCGGCGTTGGACCGCCGCAGCTCCTCGGCCTGCTCGGCGAGCTCCGCACGGGCCGTGCGGGTGGCTTCGAGATCGTCCACGATGCGCTGCCGCATGTCCTCGACGTCGGCTGCGATGGCACGGATGTCCGCGTGGCCCACGCGGCGTGATGCGTTCGCCGAAGTTTCCCTCGCTGATGCGGCGGCACGCCGCGGCCAGAGGCGGCGAGCGGGCGGGTGACGGCGGCCCGCACCAGCAGCGCCAGCACCACCGCCAGTGCGACAAAGGCCACCACCATGCTGATCGCCAGGCCGTCACGCCACTGCCGCATGCGGTCGAGCTCGCGTATCCCTTCGCTGCGCGCTGCAACCAAGTTGGTGTTCTGGCGATCGAAAAGGGCTCTCAGGCTGTCGAATTCGACTTTTGCGCGCTCGGTCAGGTCGCGCGTGGACGAAGCCGGGGCGCCACGGGACACCTCGGCGATCAGCGGTTCCGCGTAGTTCGTCCGCCAAGTCGACGCGCCTTGCTCGATTGCATCGAGATCAGCGATGAGATCGGGCCGGTTGCCTACCCGTTCCCTGACATTGCCCGCTGCTTGTCGTTCGGCCTCCTGGCCCGCGTAGTACGGGTCGAGGAACTGCCTGTCGGTTGCGATGACATACCCACGAACCGCGGTCTCCTGGTCGCGCAGCGCCGCCTGCAGCGCATAGGCCTGCACCCGTGCCGGCTGGATGTTGTCGATCAACTCGCGCGACAGCTGGTCGGTGCGATTCATCAGCAGCCCGCCGGCCACCAGACCTACGAGTACGACCACACCCATCGCGGACAGCGCCAGGTTCTGCCAGCCCTGCACGGTGAGCCGTCGCCCTGGCTTCGGCCTGGACGTGCTCACCTGGTCGATCGCTCCACGCGCACCACCGCTATATCGTCGGTCAATCCGCCGTGTGCCTGTGCACGTTTCGAGGCCGCATCGATGAGCGCGTCGACGAACGCAGGCCCCGGCAGAGCCGCCAGCGAACGGGCAACGTCGAGCAACCCGTCCTCACCGAGTCGTTCGTTGCCCTCGCCCGGAGTGCCCCTCGAAGAGGCCGTCGGTGAGTAGGACCAATCCCGTTCCCTGCGGCCATTCCACCTGGTGATACTCCCAGTCGGCCGACGTCAGGCCGAGCGCCGGGCCGCCGGGCGGCTCGAGCCACTGCACCGTTCCGCCGCCGTGCAGCAGCATTCCCGGATGGCCCGCGCGAACCGCGCGGAACTGCGACCCCTCCGGTGGAATCGCGAGGCTCAGCACCGTCGCGAAGGTGCCCTTGCCTGTCGCGTTCGGTGCGACAGGATCCGGTCGAGTTCACGCATCCGGTCGGGACCGCGAAGACCGGCGAATGTGAGGGCGCGCCAAGCGATCCGCAGGGCAACCCCGAGTGCGGCCTCGTCAGGGCCGTGGCCAGCGACATCGCCGATCATCACGTGCACGGTCCGGTCCTGCGTCTGGACGAAGTCATAGAAGTCGCCGCCGAGCAGGGCGTTCTCCCGGCTGGGCACGTACCTCGCGATGATGTCGACGCCGGGGTCGTCCAGCAGCAGCGGCGACGGCGAAAGGCCGCGTTCGAGGCGTCTGTTCTCCATCGCGCGCAGCCGACTGGAATGAAGTTCCACCGCTGTGAGCTCGGCGCGCTTGCGTTCGATCGCGTAAAGTACTGCGCGCCTGAGCATCTCGGGTTCCACGCGACCCTTTACCAGGTAGTCCTGCGCGCCGGAGGCGACCGCCGAGATCCCGAAATGCTCATCGGCAAGGCCGGTGAGAACGACGATCGGGATATTGGGGTCCGCGTTCTTGATGCGTTCGAGCGCGGCGATCCCGTTGGCGTCGGGAAGGTTGAGGTCAAGCAGCACGCAGTCGGGCCGTGCGACGGACAGTTCGCGTTCGGCTTCGGAGACCGACTGTGCCCATGCGCAGACGATGTCGGCGGCCGCATCGGCGATGAGCTCTTCTACCAGCAGCGCATCGGCACGGTCGTCCTCTACGAGCAGTAGCGACAGCCGACGCCCGCCCGCTGTGCGGACAGACGCAGGGTCCGGCGCAGTGTGGGTATGCGTCTCAAGCGGCGCGCGCATGGGTAATCACGTCCTTTACGTAACGCCACCCGGTCGCGCGACCTTCTGCTTCAGTGACAACGCTTCAGACAATACCGAGGGAACAATCGTGCCGCCGCACATCGGTCCCCCGACCTCCGCCTGCGCAGGCGCGTTTCCTATCGTGGCGTGATGAGCACCCTTGCCGACTCGGATCGCGTCGCCGATCTGGCCAGAAAGGTCGTGGCCGACCACGACCCCAAGTCCGTCCCCATCCCCGAGTTCCTCGGCGCCTGTTACGACGCCGGGCTGTCCTGGGTGCACTTTCCAGAAGGCCTCGGCGGCCTCGGGGTTTCGCGCGGCCTGCAGGCGGTGGCCGACGGCATCCTTCAAGGTGCCGGCGGACCCCTTCCACTCGGCCTCAACCCGATGGGATACGGGATGGCGGCGCCGACCGTGCGCGAGCATGCCCAGACCGACGACGTGAAGCGGCAACTGCTGCGCCCGCTGGCGACGACCGAGGACATCTGGTGTCAGTTGTTCTCCGAGCCGGGTGCCGGTTCGGATCTGGCCGGTTTGGCGACCTCGGCGGTCCCCGACGGCGCAGAGTGGATCGTCAACGGCCAGAAAGTGTGGACCAGCCTTGCGCACCGTGCGCGGTGGGGTCTGCTGCTCGCGCGCACCAACCCCGATGTGGCTAAGCACAAGGGCCTCACCTACTTCGTGATCGACATGCACGGGCCCGGCGTCGAAACCCGTCCGCTGCGCCAGCTGACCGGGCAGGCGGAGTTCAACGAGGTGTACATGACCGATGCCCGCATCCCCGACACGCACCGGCTCGGCGGGGTCGGCGACGGCTGGCGGGTCGCTATGACCACGCTGATGAACGAGCGCAGCGCGCTCGGCGCCAGCGGCAGCAGGCGGGGTGCCGGCACGATTGCCGACGCCGTTTCGCTGTGGGCATCGCGGCCGGATCTACAGACCCCGGTGCTGCGCGACCGGCTCACCCAGCTCTGGCTGCGCTCCGAGGCCCAGCGCCTGACGTCCGAGCGGTCGCGCGCGGCGGCCACCGTCGGCGGCCCTGGTCCTGAGGGCTCCATCGGCAAGCTGGTCGGCGCGGAACTGAATCAGCACATCTATCAGTGGTGCATGGATTTGCTTGGGCCGGAAGGGATTCTGTACCACGGCTACGGCATGAGCGAGGGTTCAAGCGACGGAGCGGACTGGCGTGGTCCGGTGCAGCAGCGCTTCCTGCGCAGCCGAGCCAACACCATCGAGGGCGGCACGTCCGAGGTGATGCGCAACATCCTCGGCGAGCGCGTCCTCGGCCTGCCAGGGTGATCTGCGTGCCGACGCGGGCATGCCGTGGAAGGAGATGCCCCGTGGCTGAGAAGCTTGCGGATCAACCCCGCGATCACGCTGAGTTCACCGTCACCGACGAGCAGATCCAGCTGCGCGCCGCGGTGCGCAAGTTCTGCGCGGCGAACTTCGACGAGCAGACGGTGCGGACCCTGATGGAGTCCGATCCGCCGTTCGACGCGGGAGTGTGGACCCGGCTCGGCGCCGAACTCGGCGTGCTCGGGCTCTCGGTGCCCGAGGCCGACGGCGGTGTCGGTGGCACACTCGTCGACCAGGCCGTCGCGGTCGAGGAGCTGGGCTCGGCACTGGCCTGCGGGCCGGTGTTCGGGACTGTGTTCCTGGCGATCCCCGCACTTGTGGCGGCCTCGGCGGGCGAAGCGCGCGACCAGGTGTTGGCCGAGTTGGTGGAGGGCAGGCGCACCGCGGCGTTCGCCGTCGCCGACCGCGCAGGAGCCTTCGACCCGGCGTTGGTCACGGTCACCGCAGAGGGCGATGCCCTCACCGGCACGGTCGAGCGGGTCGTCGACGCGGCCGCGGCCGACGATCTGCTGGTGGCCGCACGCGGCGCCGACGGAGTGGCCCTGTACGCCGTCGATGCGGCGGCGGCGGAAGTGCACCGCACCCCGCTGGTCACGCTCGACCTGACCAGGCCGCAGGCCACCGTCACGTTGTCCGGCGCATCGGGTCGCCTGGTGGCCGGTCCCGGCGAGGCCGACCGCGTCATCGAGCACGCTCTGCAGGTCGGTTCGGCGCTGCTGGCCGTCGAGCAGGTCGGCGCGGGCCAGCATCTGCTGGACCTGTCGGTCGACTATGCGAAGTCGAGGCTGCAGTTCGGCAGGCAGATCGGATCGTTCCAGGCCATCAAGCACAAGCTGGCCGACCTGCTCGTCGACCTCGAACACGCGCGGTCGTCGGCCTACCACGCGGTGTGGGCGCTGGCCGACGGCACCGATGATCCGGCGCTGGCCGCGAGCATCGCGCAGGCGATGGCCTCGGCGGCGCTCAGCCAGATCGCGGCGGACACGATCCAGGTGCACGGCGGGATCGGGTTCACCTGGGAGCACCAGGCGCACCTGTACTTCAAGCGGGCCACCACCGACGCCGCCCTGCTGGGCAGCGCCGAGCAGCACCGGTCACGGGTCGCCGAACTGGTGCTGGACAACGCGCAGGCCGAGCGCGTGCCCCGGGTCGCCGACGGCGTTTCGTCGTAGAGGGCGAATGACGCGCTAAAAGACGCGGGCAAACCCGTAGGGATTGCGTAAGGGCGGCTGCATACCGCCACGACCCGGGCTGTAATCGCGACATGGGTGATCTGCTTCAGGTGCTGTCCATGTTGGCGATACCAGCCGTCTGGTTGCTGACATGCCGCTATCTGATCCGCCGCCAGAACGGTCGGCCGGAAATACCATCTGGCTAGACAGCCGGCGGCGTCAACGGGCCGGTCCTGCTACCGGAAGACGACCCGTGCAGACAGATTCCGAGAACGCCGCACCCGCGCCAGCGGTGACCGGCAGACAGACGCTGCGGCTTGCGGTGGTGGTCGGCGCTCTGGGCGTGGTGTTCGGTGACATCGGCACCAGCCCGATCTACACCATCCAGACCGTCTTCAACCCCGCCGACCCACACCCCGTTCCGCTCTCCACCGACAACATCTACGGCGTGGTGTCGGTGATCTTCTGGTCGGTGATGATCATCGTGACGCTGACGTACGTGATGCTGGTGATGCGGGCCGACAACAACGGTGAAGGCGGCATCATGGCGCTGATCACGTTGCTGCGGCGATGGACGGGTACCCGCGGTCGCCGCACCGCCATGGCCTTGTCCGCGGTCGGAATCTTCGGTGCAGCACTGTTTTTCGGCGACAGCATGATCACACCAGCCATCTCCGTGCTGTCAGCCGTCGAGGGGCTGAAGGTGGTGCGGCCCGAACTCGAATCGTGGATCGTGCCGATCACCGCCGTGATCATTGTGATGTTGTTCGAGGTGCAGCGGCACGGCACGGCGGCCGTCGGTCGCTTCTTCGGGCCCGTCATGATCGCCTGGTTCGTTGCCATCGGCGCCTGCGGCGTCGCAGGCATCGCGGCCGAACCCGGCATACTGCGCGCGCTCTCACCGACCTACGCGGTGACCTTCCTGGCCGGCCACTTCCACATCGCCTTCTTTGCCTTGGCCGCGATCGTGCTCTCGGTCACCGGCGCCGAGGCGCTCTACGCCGACATGGGCCACTTCGGTCGGCGCGCGATCACCAGGGGGTGGCTGTCGCTCGTCCTTCCGGCGTGCACGCTGAGCTACTTCGGGCAGGGTGCGCTGCTGCTGGGCGACGAGGCCGCGGTGGCGCTCCGTTCTTTCTCCTGACCCCCGACTGGGCGCTGCTACCGATGGTGTTGCTCGCCACCGCGGCAACGGTCATCGCGTCGCAGGCGGTCATCACCGGGGCCTTCTCGGTGGCATCACAGGCGGCCCAGCTCGGCTACCTGCCGCGCCTGCGCATCGCGCACACCTCCGCGTCGACCATCGGTCAGATCTACGTGCCGTGGATCAACGGCATCCTGTTGGTGTCGGTGTTGACCCTGGTTTTCGCGTTTCAGACGTCTGCTGCGCTGGCCTACGCATTCGGCATGGCGGTCACCGGGACGATCACCATCACCACGCTGTTGTTCCTGTACTACGCGCGCACCCGGTGGAACTGGCCCTTGTGGCTCGTCCTGATCGGCGGCGGTGCACTGCTGGCGGTCGACCTGATGTTCCTGGCCGCCAACATGACGAAGCTGGTACATGGAGCCTGGTTGCCGCTACTCATCGGTGTGATCGCATTCACCATCATGACGACGTGGCAACGCGGCCGCGAGATCGTCACCAGCGAGCGGGAACGAGTCGAAGGGCCACTGCAGACCTTCGTCCACGAGTTGAAGGAACCCGATGAACCCCTGCTTCGCATTCCCGGTACTGCCGTCTTCCTGAACCGGGGCGATGGAACCACGCCCTTGGCTTTGCGTGCGAATGTCGACCACAACCGAGTGCTGCACGAGCACGTCATCATCATGGCGCTGAAAACCGAACCGGTGCCTCGTGTAGCCGACTCCGAGCGAATATCGATCGACGACCTCGGCTACGCCGACGACGGCATCTTCCATGTCACCGCACGGTTCGGCTACATGGAGAGACCGGATGTCCCTGCCGCGCTACGGCTCGTGGAACCGGCGCAGACCGAAGGGCCGATCGACTTCGACAATGCGTCCTTCTTCCTGTCCAGAGTCGACCTCGCCGTCGGCGACAGTGACACGATGGCGCGTTGGCGCAAGCGCCTGTTCATTGCGACATCCCTCGTCGCGGCGGATGCCGCCGCCTACTTCAACCTGCCGCAGGACCGCACCGTCATCATCGGCTCGCGCATCGAAGTGTGAACCGACGGGTCAGACGGTCGGCTAAACCGGAAGCGCTGTGCCGGTCTCTTTTTCGGCGAACTCGAACACCTTGGCGGCGACGTCGTAGTCGCCGCCAAGCGGAGCGGCCTGACAGCACGACCGCCCTGAAGACCGAACCGCTGTCGTAGCCGACGTAACTGCCGGGTGGTATCGGCTCGCTGATGCAGTAGAGCGTCGACGCGGCGCCGGCATCGATGTCGTTGCCGAACACGTTGGCGAGGCTCCTGCGCCCGCCCTGTCGAGGCCGGCCATGATCGGCCGGTCGGACACATGGGAGAGGTTGGAGGACGACCCACCCCGGATGGGTGAGTTGAGCTGACCACAGGCGAATTCGCGACCCGCAGTCGGCGATCCAGTTCCAGCCCCCACAACATCACGCCGAGCTTCGAGCGTGCGTAGACGGGCCAGGCCGAGTCCACTTGCGGGAGCGAGGTGCATGTCGTCGAGCCGAAGCTTGGCGCTTCGGTGCGCGTCCGAGCCGACGTTGATGATCTGCGAGCGCACCCGGCCGAAGACCAGGTTCGTCAGCGCGAACGGCCCCAGCATGTTCTGGCCGATCTGCTTCTCGAACCCGTCGACGGTTTCTTCACGTTCCTGCGTCAGCCCGCCCGCGTTGTTGATCAGGATGTCGACGTCTTCGTCGAGCGCATCGGCGAACGCGCGTACCGATGACAGGTCGGCGAGGTCGATCTTCGCGATCGACGTCGAGCCACCGATCTCCTTGGCGCGCTGCGCGCCCAGTTCGGTGTTGCGCACCGCCATGATCACGTGCGCGCCCGCCCGGGTCAGCGCACGAGCGGTACCGAGGCCAACGCCGTTGGTCGCGCCGGTCACGATGATGCGTTTGCCTGTCAGGTCGCCGAGCCGGGCCGGTGTCCAGTGCGTCGTCACGGGGCAAGGCTAGTTGGTTGGTTGTCGCGCACTCGGCCCGAACGGTGTTGGCCGCTGGCGGCGGGTGTTCTCCGGTGGACCGGTGCGCATCGTGTGCGTAGCGGTGGGCCGGAACTGCCGTGCCTGCCAACGTGGTCCGGTTGACGATCGGGCCTGGCCGGTGGTGTGCCCGCAACGGTCCTCTGTCCGTTGCGGGGTCCTGCCGGCCGTCGCCTGATCGCCTAGTCCGAGGCCACGTCTGCCGATCGCGGTCGCCGCGCCGTGGTGGCGGGTGACCGGTTCGGAAGTCTGTTGTTGTAGGGGTTTGACCCAGTGCTGGGCGCCCCACTTGCTGGTGTAGGCCGGATCCACGCCGATGATCGCGATGCCGCGGCGGGCGGCCATCGCGGTCAGTCGGGTCCGGAATTTCGCGGTGGGGATCCCGGCCACGGTGCGGCGGAACCGTTTCCCACGCTTCGCCGCGGCCCATCGTGTCGCGGCCGGTCGCGCGCGCGTCGGCGAAGTCGAGGTTCTCGATGACCACCGCGGTACACCCAGCATGGGCCGGCGGTGTCGAGCAGGGCGGTGATCGCCGCGCGGACCCGCCCATCACGCCGCGATGCCGCCAAACCTGCGGTGTCCACGGGGATCGTGATCGGGTCCCCGACCGGATTGCCCGACCCGTCGAGCACGCAGGCGGCGAGGTGATCGGCGTTGAGATCGACACCGAGCACCGGGCCGGTGCGCAACTCGTCGATCGACGGTGCCGCCACCACCGTGTCCTGTTTCCAGGACGCGTCCAGATACCAACGGCCCTCGGTCGGAGTCGTAGGTGATGTCGTAGCGCACCGCTCGTCGGCCCGCGACCCGCACAGCCCACTCGGTCCCGCGGTGGCCGAACGCCACCGGCGCTGCGACGTCGATATGCGTCCCGTGCTGGGCAACCAACGCGGCCGGCACTTTGATCCGCAACCGGCCCGCCTCATCGACGCGGATGGTTTCGTTGCCGCCGGCCTTGCCCGATTCGCCATCGGCGGTGAGAAACATCCGCGCCGCATCCCAGCGTGCCCGCCACTGCGGTTCGGTCATGCCCGCCTCGTCGAGGTGGTGTGCGGTTGCGCCACAACCGTTTCCCGCCCACCGTGACCGACGGCCGACCCGCAGCCAACGCCTCCTGCGCGACGGCGAGTCGCTCACGCAGGATCGCCAGCCGCCGGGTCTTCGCGAACCGCTCACCAGCCGTCCGGTAACCACGCCGCCGCCGAGACCGGCGAGCACCGGTGGGGATGGCTTCCTGCTCACCGGGGCGCAGCGCACACCGCTGCTTCGAGCACCTCGACAGCTGATGCCCAGATCGGCGACGTGAACGCTGAGCGCTCGCATGCCCAGCTGGTACTGGTCCTCCACCGCCCGGGTGATCGCCCCAGCCCACCGCGACGACGACACCGCGGTCAGCGCCTGCTTACGCTGCGCGCGCCACACGGCGTGCGCCTTGTGGTCCAACCGGCCCAGTTCCACCCGGGCCGCCAACTCTGTCCGGTACACCGATCCCAGAAACGATCCGATCCCCGCCAACAGCGTCAGCCTCAGCAGCGGCTCAGGTGGATACGGGTCCGGATCCGCACCCCCGCCGGGGCAGCCGCCACCACCGGATCACTGATCCGGCGCAGTGGACGGCCTTCGCTCATGCACAGCCATCCTGACCGCCGGCACCGACAAACGCGGCCGGCCCGACATCACGCTGCGCACAGCCCACCGCCTTGATCGCCCGTGAACGATCACTACCACTCACTATTGGCGAACAGTCGCGCACCCCGCGGTAGATACCCCACCGGACGATCACGGGCATCAGTACCCGGTCGAACGACCAGGCCGGGAAACGGAACGCCTGCCCTTTCGGGGTGAACACCTCCAAGCCGTTGGGCTGCACACCGAGCACCGAGCCCCAGCGTCGCTTCGGCGCACGATACGAGCGCAGCGGCTTACCGGCGAACTCCGCGCGGATGTTGCGGGCGAGGATCCCGTCCCCGCGGTTGCGCGCCGAGCTGCGAAGCGGATCGGTGGCCGCGACGTCACCCACCGCGAACACAGTCGGGTGTCCGGGCACCTGCAGCTGCGGTGTCGTGCGGACGAAGCCCTGCTCGTCCAGAAGCTCCGCGGGCAACCAGCCGGTGTTCGGCCGGACCCGTCCGATCGCCCACACGACGGCATCGGCCGATGCCTGCGGCTGTCCGGTGCTCCACTGCACCGGCTCGCCGGTGATCTCGTCGCACATGAATCCGTCGGGAATCACCGCCCGATGGCCCGGATGCAGGCCGACGCCTGCCTCATTGAGCCTGCCGCTGCACCGTCTCCCAGATTCGCGGATGGTGCGACGGCAGCGCACGCTCGCCCGGGTAGTAGAGGTCGACGCGCTTATCGGGCCAGGTGGTCGCGACCTGTGCGGCGCTGCTGATCGCCGCGGCGCCGCCGCCGATGACGATCACCGACTCGGCGTCGCTGAGTCGTGTGTGCGCTTCGCGCAGATCGGCGCCGATCTCGTTGTGCGACTGCAGGTTCGGTGTGCGCCAGAATCCGTTGCTGACGCCGGTGGAGATGACGAGCGCGTCGTAGGGCTCCTGCGTCGACACCCCGTCGTCACCGCGAACGGCCACGGTGCGCGCGTCGAGGTCGACGCCGGTCAGCGTGCCGTGCACGGTACGCACCCGATCCAGGGCGCGGAACCGGTCGAACGGAATCCAGTTGGCCCTGGCCCACTCCTCGGGCCGGGAGAGCCGCCACCCCAGTTCCTGGCCGCTCACCAACGCGGGCTTGGCCGAGATGCCGACGACGTCGAACTGCCGGGCCAACCGGATGGCGGTGAGCACACCGCTGTCGCCGAGCCCGGCGATGACGACACGTTTGCGGCTCATCCGAGCGCCTTCCCTATGTCGACCTTGCCTGCCCATTGTCTGGCCCAATCCTGCAACGGGCTCAGCGCGGACACCAGGGACTTCCCGTGCGCGGTCAGGTGATATCCCGCGCCGGAATGGCCGACGATCTCGAGCTCACGAAGCTCCTTGAGCCTCTTGTTCAGCGATGCCGGGTTCATCTCGCTTGCGGCCTGGAGTGCGCGGAACGTCAGCGGCTCGGCGCGCAGTTCCCAGAGGATCCGCAGCGCCCCTCGGCGCCCCAGTAGGTCCATCGCAACCATGATGGGCCGCCCGGTGCTCGACCCCCGGACGGGAGATCCGATCTGCGGAGTGGGCATGCTTTACATTTTGTAGCACTCGGACGTACAGTGCCAACCATGACGCGCTATAAGAATTGTAGCGGCCGCATTGCACCCGCACCCGATCCGCTGCCCGACGACATCCGGCGGGCGATCGACACGGTCATGCGGGGTGCGCCTCCGCTCGTGTTGTTCACCACGCTGGCCCGCGACCGGCGGCTGTTCTTCAAGCTGTTCGACGCCGGGCTGCTCGACCGCGGCAACCTCTCGCTTCGGCAACGCGAGATCGTCATCGACCGGGTGACCGCCGCCTGCAACGCAGAGTACGAGTGGGGTGTGCACGTGAGCGCGTTCGCGGCGGCCGCCGGGCTCACGGAAACGCAGATCGAGTCGCTGACGACGGGCACACCCGATGACGACTGCTGGAGTGAAGAGGACCGGACGCTGATCCGGCTGTGCGACAGCCTGCACCGCGACTGTGACGTCGACGACGAGCTGTGGACGCAGCTGCGGGAACGGCACAGCGACGAGCCGATGCTCGAACTGCTCATGCTCGCAGGCACCTACCGGATGATCAGCTATCTCGTGAACGCGCTACGGCTGCCGCTCGAAGCCGGCGCGCGCCGATTCACGGAGCTCAGGCAGTGACGACATGCGGCTAGGCGACTGTGAACCGCATGAACCTCAGGTCGCATCGGCGGCGTTACCCTAGGAGCCACCATGACGCACTCTCTGCGACGACTGACGGGCGCGGCACTGGCCGCGGCGGCCCTGGCGACGGTGCCGATGGCGGGGGTCATGATCATCACGCCCGCCGTCAGCTCGGCGTGCCTGCCCGGCGAGACAGCCGGCGCCAACGCTTGCGCGCCGTTCTGTCTGCCCGACAAGGCGCTCGATGTGCAGACCGGCCTGTGTGTTCCGGTGTCAGACCCGTCGCCGAACGGCGTCAACCCCCCGATCAACGACTACTAGCGGTGTGTCCGGCAAATGGGCGCCAACCGCCTCTTTTGTCAGACACTGACTAGCCCCCGAGTGCCCGGCTCAGAGCGACAAATTCGCTGAAACGGAAAGCATTTCGGTATGAGCGACAATGTCGCTTGAAGTCGGGCAGTGAAGGATTTCGTCGTAGAGGGTGAGCTAGTCCGGAGGTCGCGACAGATACCGACTTCTGCATCAGGGTGCGTCAAGCCGCAGGTGTCGGCACCCAATTCCCATGGAATCCGGCAGGGACCCGGTGCGGCAGCTTGATGCTGGCGATGTCATCCAGTGTCTGCGCATCGAGGATGGCCAGCTCGCTGCGATCCGCGGCGCGATCGTAGACGTAACCCATCAGCACCCCGTCGTCCTCCGCGGCATCCGGCGACGACGGGTGAAAGACGAACTCGCCAACGGCATTTCCTGCGGGGAACTCCTGGCCGCGATCGTCGACGCGGGACTCGCGCACCTTGCCGTCGGTCAGGTCCACGGTCCAGCGGTCCAGCGTGGGCGGACCCTCGTCGGGCCGGAGATGCTCGGTGTCGAACATCCTCGGATGCCGAACCACGTCGAGCACAACGGTTTCGCCGTCGTCGTATGCGTTCATCGGGTGGAACACGTAGCACGGCTCGACGTCGAACCATCGGACGTCGGCGTTGGCGCCGTCGCGAGGCATCACCCCGACCCGGGCCGGATACCGCGGGTTCCACGAGTACGGGAACCGCCGATCGGCGCTCGAACTGCTCGGCTGGCGGGCGGAGACCGGATCCGGGATTCGAACGCGGCCGATCAACGCCGACAACAACATTCGTGCAGGCATCCGCAACCCGCGCGGCACCGTCATCGTGGCGGCTTGGGCGGCATCGAAGGTGACCGGTAGGTCGTAGAACACGACGTGGCGCTCCGTCAACGACATGTCGTGCATCATCGGGCTGCCCGCCACCTCGATGTCGACGGTGCGGCGCGCCCTGCCGTCGGTACCGATCACCGAGTACTGCACCGTGTTGCCGCGATACATACTGTACGAAACCGCATGCAGCTCACCGGTTTCCGGATCGCGCTTGGGATGGGCGGTGTAGCCGCCGGTCAACGTGCCGTCGAAGTCGCAGGCCCCCACGGTGTCGAGTTCGTCGGTCAGCTCGATGTTGGTGACGCCGGATTCGATCAGCGCAAGGGTCTTGCCCGCATGCCCGATCACGTTGGTGTTGGCGCCGATTCCGGAGAGTGGGAACTGGCCCGCCGGCGGGGTCTCGCCCAGTGCTCTCGCGGTCTGCCCACGCACCCATCGGTTGCGATCCACTCGCCTTGCCGTCCCGGATGCGGACGCCGTGCACCATGCCGTCGCCCACGAACCAGTGATACAGCTCGGGATCGATCTCGCCGATCGGATTGGGCCGTTGCGCAGATACCGCCCGTCCAGATAGTCCGGAATCGTCCCTGCCACCTGTAGGTCGGTCAGCGTGTACTCACACTGCACCGGCGCGAATTCGCCCTCGAGATAACGGTTCACCACCGAAACACCCCCTATAACAGAACACTGTTATGGCAACATGGCAACGGTGAGCGATGTCCGAGAGCAGCTGGTCGAGGCGGGCATGCGGGTTCTCGAGCGGGACGGCCTGCCGGCTCTGAGCGCCAGGAAACTGGCTGCGGAGACCGGCACCTCGACGATGGCCGTGTACACGCATTTCGGCGGCATGACCGGGCTCATCGATGCCATCGCAGGCGAGGCGTTCGACCGCTTCACCCGAGCGTTGACCGAGGTGCCGGTGACAGACGACCCGGTGGCCGACTTCATGGTGATGGGCGTCCACTATCGCCGATTCGCACTGGCCAATCCGCAGCGCTACCAGATGATGTTCGGCACTTCGACGGAGTCGCTGAACCGCTTTCATGCCGATCTCACCGTCACCGGCAATGCCAGCCGTCGTCCCGAGTTCGCGGTGTCGTTCGGTGCGCTCCTGGAAGTCGTGCGCAGGATGATCGAGGCGGGTCGCATTCGTGACGACGGGGAGTCGGCGATCGCCGGGCGGCTGTGGAGCCTGACCCATGGCGAAGTGCTTCTCGAAATCGCGGGCTTCTTCGGGCATGAAGACCACGGGATGACCCTGATCCTGGCGCCCGCCACCGTCGACGTCCTCGTGGGGATGGGCGACGATCGTGAAAAGGCCCTTCAATCGATGGCAGCGGCGGCGGCCAGCCTCTGAGTCGGTAGGCTGCCCGCTGCCCAGCGGGCCTATTTCTTGGCTGCGTCGTCGAGCCCGGTCCGCAACAGATCCCATGCGAGGCGCCTGGCCTCTGCGGCTTTCTCGTACATGACGCGCTGCACGGACGGGATCGGATTCGGCTCCGTCGCGCGCCCGTCGACGATGTCGTCGCACACGTCCTGGGCGACCTTGATCCCCAATAGGACAGCCTCGTTGACACCTTCGAGTGCCTGATTGAGGCGAGTGTCGTCGACGATCTGGTGGGCGTTGGCGAGTTCGACCGAGAAATCGTTCACCACCTGCCCGATCTGCTCGAAGATCGGCAGCATCGCCTGCTCCCGCTGATCGCGATCCTTGCTTCCCAGGATGCCCGCGCCCCTGTTCCACAGCGTGGCCAGCATCTGGGTGTGCAGGCTCACCGCGCGCGACACCTCTATCACCGCCTGCTTCTGGAGCTGATTGAGCAAGTGTCCGCGTTCGAGCTCTGCCTGCCGCCGGTGAGCGTCCAATTCGGCGCGATGCGATTTCTGCTGGCTCTCCAGCTCGGCCTTGTGCAGCTTCTGGGTGTGCGCCAACTCGCGCGCCGAGCGCTCCTCGGTGGCCGCCCGCTCGAGGGCCAGAACGCTGCTCGGCAGCCGCCAACTCGCGACGCAGCCGCTCGTCGGCGTGAGCCGCTCGCTGGTTCGCCTGACGCTGGACGTTGACGGTCTGCCACATGATGACCAGCACGGCGCTGAGGACGGCGGCGCCGAAGAACCAGTCCGCCTTGGAGCCGACCTCGCCGGGGCCGAGCAGGATGAACCACGCGATGGCCAGGCCGCCCGCGGCCCCACAGGACAACCAACCGACTCCACGCCAGCCGTCGATCGCAGCGAACCAGCCGCTGTCCGGGCGGGCGAGTGCAGTTCCGGATATCGGCTCCGTCGCGTCCCGCACCTCGCCGCGTTCTGACTGGTCGTCGGCCGTGGTGGATTCGACTAGTCCGGTCATCTGGATCTCCCGTTCCGCCCCGAGCCTCCCCGCGTTGCGGGTACAGACTAGGGAACCCCGCGCGCCATTTTCACACCGTCCGGCCGGTCCGGCTCCCCCGCGGTTTCGGCCCGCACTTACCCCGCAGGTCAAGCCCCGTGCCCGGGACTCGCGGTTACGCATCATGCCACCGCCCGCTAGGGTCAACCCGTGCTCAAGTCGAGCGGGGCGACGGGGACGCACGCTTCGTCGGCTGCTTACCGCTCACTGAATTGACCTGTAGAGATTCGAGGGCCCATGGGACAAGCCGCGCCACAAGATGATTCGTCGATCATCGTCAGTCTGTCCGAGGCGGCGATGCACATGTACAGCGCCGCGATCGACGCGTTGCCGTTCGCCGAGGACAAGAAGTTCCACAAGCGTGCCGACGTCGTGCTGGAGGGTATGCGGAAACTGCGCACCGCCTTGGGTGACGCAGCAACGAGCAGTCGGCCCTCGCCTGCGGTGATCGTCGAGCTCAGCAATGTCAGGCGCCGGTATGACTCCCTCATGGAGCACGCCGCCGCCGCACCCGGATCGAGTCTGGGCCAGCAGTTGTACGTCACGCGAGTCCACGCCAAGCTGTCCGCGGAGGAAGTGGCCAACGGGGCAGGACTGCCCACCGATCTGCCCGATGAGCTCGAGGCCGGCGGCACGCCGAACGATGACGAGGCCGCAAGGATCCGGGACACGATCGCGGCGCTCGGCGGGGTCCCCGGCACCGAACACCTGCAGCACCACGAGCCGGATCCCGAGCATCACGAGGCTGAGCACAACGACCACGACCACGACGAGTCGCACGTCAATCACGAGGAACATTTCGCGGAAGAGAACGCCGGCTGAGGCCCGGCGAGAAATTTCCCGAGAAAAAGTGTCCGGCCGGCCGGCACCCGCGGCTCCTACCTATGAGTGCGACCCAGCGAGGGTTCGCCGTAGGAGAGGAGCACACATGATCAATACCCTTGCCTATCCGCGACTGACCTGATCGAATAACCGCACTACCCATGGTCATGGGAAGCGCAGTCATGACGGCAGTACCGCACTGGGACATCGTTGGCCCAGCCGACACCGACGCGGATCTCGCCCGCGCCGCGGCGGCCGGTGACCGGGCGGCGTTCGCAGGCATTTACGACCGTTACGCCGACCGCCTCCACGACTTCTGCGTCGGGATGCTGCGCGACCGCGACGACGCCGCCGATTGCGTCCAGGACGCGTTCTGCACCGCCGCGACACGGCTGGGCCAGTTGCGCGATGCCGACAAGCTCCGCCCGTGGCTATATGCCATTGCCCGCAACGAGGCGCTGCGCCGCCTGCGGGACCGCCGCCGCGAAACCCTCTCCGACGAACTTCCTGAAACCGTGTCTGATGAGCCTGGCCCGGAAACCCTGGCCGCACGCACCGAACTCGCCGACCAGCCTCCGATCTGCCCAACGATGCCGTAGGGCCGCCGAACGTGCGCTCGCAACAGCCCGACCCGTCGCGGCCCTCCCTCCGGACAAGACCGCGGAGCAACCGAAGCGGCGCGCAGTCAATCCGCCGCCGCCGAAGCCGACCGCAGGGCGGTCAATTCGATCGGAGATCCCGACCCACCGCGCTGACGGCACGCGGTCACGCGGGCATGCTGAGGTGATGAACCGCATCGCGATCATCGACGCCGAATCGCAGCGTTTTGCCGACGTGCTCTCTTCGTCCGATCCAGACGCGCGCTGCCCCACCTGCCCGGACTGGACCGCCGCCGATCTGTTGTGGCACCTGACCGAGGTGCATTACTTCTGGGCCGGAGTGCTTGGGCAGCGGGTGACGTCTGAAACCGAATTGCCCGCCGTCGAGGAGGCCAAGCCCGAACGCCCTTCACGTCAGCCGATATGGTCGCGCTCCGCGCGGAAGCGACGACCGCGCTGCTGCGCGAGCTCGCCGGCCGCGACGACGCCGAGCCGTGCTGGTCGTGGTGGCCGCCCGACCAAACCGTCGGCTTCACCCGGCGGATGCAGACCCATGAGGCCACGATGCACCGCGTCGACGCCGAGTTGACGGCGGGCGTGCCGGTCGGTCCGATCGCCGTCGATGTCGCGACGGGCGCCGTCGACCACGCCGTCGATGTGATGTGGGGGTGGATGCCCAGGGCGCCACGTACCGCGTCGACAGTGTCGTCGAACTCGTCGCGTCCGATACCGATGCACCGGTGGCTCGTCGACGGTCGGGTCGTGGACCGTACCCACCGGGGAGGCCGCCCCGAGGGCGGCGCGCGCGAAAGCGGGGCAACCGACCGTCGTCGTCACCGCACCGGTGGAGGACCTTGCGCTGTGGGCACGGACCCGCGGCGGCACCGTCGACATCTCGGCCGAACCGGCATCTCGGGACGCGCTCGACGCACTGATCACTGCGGGCATACAGTGAACTAACCGCCAGAAGTTGCGGCTAGCTGTCGAGCTCACCCGCGATTCCGCGCTCGATCGCGGCGCGGGTGCGCTCCGGCAACACGATCAGCCCGTCGAGTTCGCGCCGGGCGACATCGAAGGCGCGCGCCCGTTCCTGCGGCGTCGCGGCGCTATCCGTCGCGATGCGCAGCGCGCTTCGCGCACGGGAGAGGCGCTGCTGATCCTCCCTGGAGAAGTTGTTGCGGCGCTTGCGGATCGCCTCGGCCTCCGCGACATCGAACGCCGTCACGTACTCCTCAACGGCGTCGCGGTAGTCGCGGGCGGCGTCGCTGTCGTCGAGCAGGTCTCCTGCCTCGGCGGGACGGAGCAGGTCAGCCCGCAGCTTGGCCCGGTGGAACCGCTGCGTGAGCGGATCGCGCATATCTGTCATCAGCGGATAGTCGAGCAGCTTGCCCACGTCGATCTCGTAGTCGAGCCACCGGGTGTCCGTCCGGTCGTGCTCCCGAACCGTTCGCACGATCGCCTGCCGCTGGGCTGCCTTGTTGGTCCGCGCAGGCTGCGGCGCCTCGCCCGCCTGGGCGTCGTCGGAGCGTCCACGGACTTTGGACACCGCCTTGAAACCGCCGTAGATCAAGCCGACCACCGGCACGATCACAATCAGCAGCTCCACCAGACGCACGATGAGCAAGCCCACTCCGCCAGGATGCCACCGCCGTTCACATGAGCGGCTACGGAGGAGTCTCCGCCTGCACGTCCGTCGATTCTCGGGCCGACAGCAGCAGCGCGACGACGACGAGAGCGATACCGGCGATTTCAACGATCGTCGGTATCTGTCGTAACACCACGACGCCGATCAGCGTCGCCGTGACCGGCAGAAGTGCCAGCAGCAGCGCGAACTTCGCGCTTCCGATCTGGACGAAGACGAGTTGATCCAGCGCGTAGGGGATGGCGGTGGACAGCAGGCCGATGCAGAGACCGAGGAGCCACGTCCGGGAGTCGGCGAAAACCGACGCGTCGATGCGGGCCTGAGGAACGAGGATGGCGGGGGCGAGGACCACCGCAGCCAACGACATCCCGACCGCAAGCGAATCGAGTCCGTCGCCGGTGTCGGCCACCCGCTTGCCGAGCAGGATGTAGCCGGCCCACATCGCGGCCGACACCAGCGCGAACAGCACGCCGGTCAGGTTCGCGTCGAATTCGACCCCCGCCAACAGCAGCACGCCGACGCAGGCGAGGCCGACGGCGGCGAAGTCACGTCGTCTGCGTGAACCGAGTGCCGCCACCGCTGTCGGGCCGAGAAACTCGATGGCGACCGCGGTCCCGAGCGGGATCCGCGAAATCGCCTCGTAGATGGCGATGTTCATCGCGATCGTCACGAGTCCGAACATCAACGCGACACCGGCCTGCCGCCGGGTCCACCGCCGACGCCACGGTCGCCGCCACGCCACCAGTGCGACGGCTGCGGCGGCGGCCCGCAGCCACGCGACCGTCGCCGGCTCCGTTGTTTCGAACAGGAACACGCCGATGGCGGCGCCGACGTACTGAGAGATGGCCCCGACCACGAAGACGATCGGGATCGACCATCCCGGCAGCAGCGATTGAGAATGGATGAGTCGCAAGCCTACGTCGTCGGCATAGGGTGGCCGGATGAGCGCCTCAGACGACGGCGAGCGCGCCGGGGTGAAGCTCACCAATCTCGACCAACCGCTGAGCCCGGACGCGGGCGCCACCAAGCGCGACCTGGTGGACTACCTGGACGCGGTCGCCGACCGGCTGCTGCCCGGGCTGACCGGCCGTCCGCTCACCGTGCTACGAATCTTGCGCGGGCAGGCGCCGTTCATGCAGAAGAACGTGCCGAAGTACACCCCGGACTGGGTGAAGACCGTCCCGATATGGGCCGAGGCGTCCAAACGGGAGGTGCACTATGCGTTGTGCGACGACCGCCGCACCCTGCTCTGGTTCGCCAACCAGCGTGCGGTCGAGTACCACCCGACTCTGGGGCTTGCGGACAACATCTACCGGCCGACGCATATGGTGCTCGATCTCGACCCGCCCGGCGACGATGACTTCGCCGCCGTCGTCGCCGTCGCGCAGCTGGTGCGTCAGGCACTGGCGGATGCCGGCCTTTCGGGTGCGGTGAAGACGAGCGGCGCGAAGGGAATTCACGTTTTCGTGCCGATCGACGACTCCGCACCGGTCGACGATGTGGCTGCGGCAACCCGGGCGGTCGCGGCCAGGGCGGAGGCGCTCGACCCCCACCTGGCCACGACCGCATTCATCGTCGATGACCGTGGCGGCAAGGTGTTCGTGGACTCCACCCGCGCAGGCGGCGCCACCGTCGCAGCCGCCTACAGTCCGCGTCTCCGCCCGGGCACGCCGGTCTCATTTCCGTTGGACTGGTCGGATTTGGACCGCGCCAACCCCGCCGACTTCACCGTGCACTCGGCGATCGATGCGCTCGGCAAGCGCGACCCGTGGGCGGAGTCGATGCCTGAACCACAGCGTCTGCCAACCGATTTGATCGAACAGGGCCGGACCATCCCCGTCGCGCGGGTGGCCGCCATGCATGAAGGGAAGCGCCGCGCGCGAGCCCGTCCAAGGGTCGTCGCGCAGTCCGAGCGGTGGACGGTCAATCGCGACCACGCACTGCCCCCGACACCCGTCGGCCTTTCCCGCGGCCCGCCCTGCAACCAGTTCGCCAGGTTGCGCACATAGTCCTTGAAGACCCGCAGGCGAGAAGGGTCTGCTTTGATCTGCGTGCCGGGCGGCTCGGTGACGAACGACGGCGCTCCGCGCTCGAGATCCCAGTTGTAGTCGGCGAAGTGATGGAACGTCGACTCCGCGACCGCCCTGCCCATCGGCCTACCGTCGGGCCCCTGCTCACCGTCGATGACGACGGCAAGATTGAAGCGGCGCCCGGTCGCAGTGCTTCTGCCCTGTGCCAGCACATCGGCACTTGGCACCTGCGCGGACACCCCGCCCTCATGTGGGTGCGCGGGGAACCACTCGATTCGCCCGCTGGCGGTCAGGTCGGTACGGAGCAATTCGTGCACCGGACCGTCCGTCATCACCGGCTGATAGTCGCCGTTGGCACCCGAGTGATAGTTGGGCCACGAGATGGTCGGGGTGTCCTGGTCGTCGCACCGCGTGGTCGGATCGACCGACTCGTCATGGAACTGGTTCACCATCCCAATCGATCCCAGGCACAGCAGACACCGGCCCAGATCCTCGTGGTCGCGGGCGGTGAGCACACCTCCGCCGTTCTCGCGAAAGCGAACAATCGCTTCGGCTTCGGCATCCGTCAGCCCGTCACCGACGTCCACCGCCATCAGCCACAGCTGGTCGTAGTCCAGCTCGTCAACACGACTGAGCACCGGGTCGTCGCTGCCACGGTTGGCGCGGTTACGGGCGACCACATCGTGGCCCGCACACCGTAGTTCGTCGGCGAGCAGTGAGAAGCGGTCGATATTCCAGTCGTCGGGCTGCGCCGGAATCGTGGTCTGCAGCAATATCTTCGACATTGGTCGGTGCCTATCTGACGGGGTCGGCGGGAACACGCAGATGCCTGCGCTGCTGCAGCTCCTCGTCGCTGACCAGCTCGAGCATCGGCTGATCGGGAACGCAGAGCATCGTGACCGTGAACCGGCACTTCATGTCGTCCCTGTTGTTGGCGTCCGAGTAATGGATGACGTCGCCGCCAGGCTCCCAGAACGCCTCACCGGCGCGAATGACGCGGGGCAGCTGACCCTCCAGTTCGAACAGCATCTCGCCTTCCAACATGTAGCCGAAGCAAGGGCCGCTCGGGTGCCGGTGCGGCGGCGCACCCGTACTACCGGGCGGATAGGCGACCACGACCGTCATCGCATGTGCGCCCTCGGGGATGAACGGCGGCGCCGCTTCCTGCACCACCGTCAACGCGTCCTCCCACGAGGCGTCGTAGTTCTTCGACATCAGTCATTCCTCCTTGGTGTTCTTCAGATGGCCGTTTCGCCGCCGTCGGCGTGCAGGTCAGCCCTAGGCGATGAGTGATTCATCGGAGGTGACGGGCGCGAGGTGAGCCAAAGCAATGCGCAACCGTTGCCTGCCGCGTGATGCTCGCGACATCACGGTGCCGTGCGGGACGCCGAGGATGGCGGCGGTTTCGGCGTAGGTGTATCCCTCGATGTCTGCGTAGTACACCGCTTCGCGGAAGCCCTCGGGAAGCGCGGCAAGAGCTGCCTTGACGTCGTTGTCGGGCAACGTATCCAGGACTTCGGCTTCCGCCGAGCGCGCAGCCGGGTCACGTTCGGTGAACTCGTCTGCCCAAACCTCCGGCGGCCGCGACTGCCTCGCCCGGTATGTGCTCACCCAGCGGTTGTAGAGAATGCGGAACAGCCACGCCTTGAGGTTGCTGCCCTCCTGGAATGTCCGGAACCCCGCGTACGCGTGCAGCAGGGTGTCCTGCATCAGATCCTCGGCGTCGGTGGCGTTGCGGCTCAGTCGCCGCGCTCCGCGTGACAGCACGCCCAAAAGGGGCTCGGCTTCTCGGGCGAACTGCGCGGCGAGGTGCCCGTCGTTGTGCAATGCGCCGGGAACGGATGAGACGGACATGATCAGATCTCCTCGAAAGCGTTGTGCCGGAGGGATTACCGGGCCGGAGCGGGCGCGTTGTCGACCAGCCAGTCGGCGAAGCGGGTGGGGTACAGGGTTGCTTCGCCCGCGGGGACCAGCGTGTGGTCGTCGAGCAGCACGCCGAAGTAGCGCGACTGCGGGTCGGCCACGACGCGGCGGGTGTCGCCGCTGGCGCGTAGCCGGGCACGGACGAGGTCGTCAAGCGCATACCGATCAGGGCCGGCGACCTCGCCGACACCACCCACGGGCTGGCCGGCCGCTGTGCGCGCCACCGCGGTGGCGACGTCGTCGGCGGCCATGGGCTGCGTCAGGGCCGACGAGACTCGCACGGTGTCGCCTTCGGTCGCCGAATCCGCGATGCGCAGAACGAACTCGAAGAACTGGGTTGCGTGGACGATCGAGAAGGGGATCGCGCCTTCGGTGATAAGGCGCTCTTGTTCTGCCTTGGCGCGGAAGTAACCGCTGTCTTGCAGGTGGTCGGTCCCGACCACCGACAGCGCGACGTAGTGCGAAACACCGGCCTCCTTGCCGGCGGCCAGCAGGTTGCCCGTGGCGGTGGTGAAGAAGTCCCAGGCGGGCCCGTCCTCAAACGACGGGGAGTTGGACACGTCGACCACGACCTGGGCGCCGCTCAGCGCCTCGGCCAGGCCCTCACCCGTCAGGGTGTTGACACCCGTCTCCGGCGATGCGGCGATGGCGTCGTGTCCGTGCTCCTTGAGTTTGGTCACGACCTTGGAGCCGATGAGCCCGGTGCCACCGATGACGACGACCAACATGTTCGAACCTCCAGTTGCTGTTTTTTTGCCTTTGCGCTGGTGAGAGCCGATGTGTGGCTATCGCAACTCAGATTCGCGGATGCGGACGTAAAGCGAACCCTTGGAAACCCGTAGTCCGCGGTCCGTGGTCCGTGGTCGGAGGCCCCTTAAACGGTGCGCAGTTGTCTGCGCGACGTGATGCCGAGCTTGACGAAGACCTTGCGTAGGTGCCATTCGACGGTGTGCGTGCTGATGAACAACTGCGCACCGATCTCTTGGTTGGTCAGGCCGCCGCGGGCCAGTTGTGCGATCTGTGCTTCCTGAGCCGTGAGTTCGTCAACGGCGCCCATCCGGTGCGGGCGGACCTTTTCGCCAACAGCCACGAGTTCGCGGCGCGCGCGTTCGGCGAATGCCTGCGCGCCCATCCGGCTGAACATCTCGTGAGCCTCCTTGAGGCGTTTGCGAGCGTCGAGACGCCGGTTCATGCGACGCAGCCATTCGCCGTACTGCAGGCTGGCTCGAGCGCGATAAACCCCGACATGAGTGCGCTCGAGGCGTTCGATGGCCTCGGTGAACAGCCCGTCTGCGCTGTCATTGTCGGCAAGCAGTGCTTGCGCACTCGCCAGCGCACCAAGTCCCCAGTCGGTGCCGCTGACGCCCGCGCGCTCTTCGAGTTGCCGGACGGCCTGCGCGGCCGTCGCACGCTCGCCGGTGCGTGCCGCGGCTTCGGTCAGTTCCAGCAGACACCACCCGTGAAGTCCCAGGTTCTCGAATTCGCAAGCCCGGCGCACGAGCGCGTATGCCTCCTCGTATCGGCCGAGACCGTTGTAGAGGATGGCAGTGAGCCCGTCGACAGCGTCGAGCGCGCGTCCTTCGCCTCTGGCTGCCGCGTGAACGGCCGCCGTCTCCAACAAGCTGAGGGCGTCCTCCGGAACTCCCCGCCAAGCCGCCAGCGAAAGCGCATGGTATCTCAGCGGTGCGTAGCCGGTTGCCGAGGCGATCGCGTTAGACTCGTCGAAAAGCGCTGCTGCCGTGGCAAATTCACCCGCAAACACATGGGCCCCAGCCCGGGAGGCGAGGGCCGGTGGAAGCACCGCGAGGGCACCCGCGTCACGTGCTTGCCGCACCATGACCGTGGTCAGTCGCTGCCAGAGCATGTCGTCCCACAACTCGCCGAACGAGGCCGAGTCCTGCAAGATGGCAAGGCCCAATGACATCCACTGCAGGGTCTGCCCGCCGACGCCCTCCGCTTGCTCACACATGAGTTCCAACGCGGCGCGCAGCACATCGGCGCCGGCGTTGACACCGCCGGTGAACCGATTGGCCAAACCACTCAACAGTAGATCGATCGGTCGGCTCATTTTCGACACCCGGCTTACCGCGGCACGGGCCGCACCGGCCGTGGTCGACAATGCGTCAGGTTCGCCAAGTCGTCCGGCGTACATCGAAGCGACCAGGGCCTCGAGATAGGTTTCCCGGGCTAGTTCGTCGTCGAGGCCTTCCAATTGTCTTGCTGCGTTGCGCAATTTCGACGCAACCTCGGTGACTGCCGGAGCATCATCATCACCGCCGCGGCTGCGGGCGAACTCCATCTGAGCTCGTAGATGAGCAACTCGGGCTCGTTGAAGTTCAGACAGCGACCCCATCTCCGCTATGGCGAGAAGCTCGTGAGCCGACGCAGGCGCGGTCGCATCTCGCTTTGCCTGCGCGGCGGTCAGCGCCCTTTCGCACTGCGCTGTGCGGGTTCGGATGTCAACGCGGTCGCGCGCTCCAAAAATGCTGCGGCCGCCGCCATGCCGCCTCTAGCTTGGGCTCGGTCGGCGGAGGCCTCCAGGTCTGCGGCCACGGAATCGTCGGGTCCCACCGCCGCGTGCGCGGCATGCCATGCGCGTCGATCGGGATCGGACTGGGGATCAATCACATCGGCCAGCACGCGATGAATTGCCCTGCGATCGGCGAGATCTGCGGCGAGGTACGCAGCCGAGCGTACCAACGGATGGGTAAAGCGCATGCGAGGACCGAACTCGATCAAGCCGTCGGCTTCGGCCGGTGCCAGGGCATCGACGGCGATACCGAGGCGCGCCGCCGCGCGGAGTAGCAGCGCAGCGTCACCGACCGGTTCAGCCGCCGCGACCAACAGCAGCCGTTGTGTATCGAGGGGAAGGGTCTTGATGCGATGGACGAACCCCTCCTCGACTTCGCCCGCCGAGCGACGCAGGCCCAGATTCGTGAAGCCGCCTGCCAGCTCCTCTGCAGTGACGTTGCGTGGCACCTGGTGCAGGGCCAGTGGTATGCCCCGCGTCTCCGAAACAATGCGATCCCGCACGCGCTCATCGAGACGGCCGAGGACGACCGAGTTCAGCAGCGCCCTCGCGTCGCGATCCGAGAGACCGCCCACGAACAGTTCCGGCAGCCCGGTCAGTGCCTCGGCGCCGCGGTCGCGTGCTGCGAACAACAACGCGACCGGCTCGGCCAGCAGCCGCCGCGCGACGAAGGCGAGTGTCTGCGCCGACACCAGGTCGAGCCACTGCGCGTCGTCGATGACACACAGCAGCGGTCGGTCACCGGCGGCGGCGGCGAGCAGGCTTAGAACCGCCAAGCCGACGAGAAAACGGTCCGGCGCAGGCCCGAGTCCGCGGCCGAATGCGACATTCAGCGCGGCGCGCTGCGGTTCCGGCAACTCATCGACGTGATCCATCAATGGCGCACACATCTGATGGAGGCCGGCAAAAGCGAGTTCCATGTCGGACTCAACACCCGCCACATGAACGCACCGGAAACCGGACGCCTGCTCCACGGCGTCATCGAGCAGCGCGGTCTTACCGACGCCAGGCTCTCCGCGCAGCACCAACACTTGGCAGCTGCCTGATTCCGCGGCTGAAAGGCGAGTACGTAGCGTCTGGCATTCACTGCCGCGACCGCGTAGACCGATACCTCGACTTTGGCTCGACATGGGCTCCACTGCGTCTGTTTGCAGTGGAACCTTACCTGTTGGGCGGCCGTGAAGGGCGCGGTGTCACTTCCTTCGCCTCGTGCGCACATCGTGCGGGAGTGAGTACGCGCGGGCCGGTTTCGGTGATGGCGATGGTGTGCTCGGAGTGCGCCGTGTTCGACCCGTCTGCCGCGCGCAGGGTCCAGCCGTCGGCATCCATCACCAGACGATCGCTGCCACGTGCCCACCACGGTTCCAGCGCGAGGGTCATGCCCGGCCGCAGCAGCAATCCGCGGCCACGCCGTCCACGATTGGAGACGTGGGGATCCTCGTGCATGGTGCGGCCCAGTCCATGCCCGCCGAATTCGGCGTTGACGCGGTATCCGGCCTCGGCGGCGACTTCGCCGATGGCAGCCGAGATGTCACCGAGGCGACCGCCGGGCACCGCTGCGGCGATACCGGCGTCAAGGGCCCGTTGCGTTGACTCGATCAGGGCTATGTCAGCGTCGTCGGCGCTGTCACCGACGATGACCGTGACCGCGGAATCGGCCACCCACCCGTCGATCGACACGGCAAAGTCGAGGCTCAACACGTCGCCGTCACCGAGTAGGTAGTCGTGTGGCATGCCATGCAGCACAGCGTCGTTGACCGACAGGCAGATGACGTTCCGGAATGGGCCGCGACCGAAGGACGGCGCGTAATCCCAGTAGCACGATTTCGCACCGCGGTCAGCGACCAGCGCACGGGCATGGTGCTCGAGCTGCATCAAGTTCACTCCTGGCAGCGCCTCGACCGACAGCGTCGCCAGCGTTTCCGCGACGAATTCACCAGTGACCGCCATCTTGTCGATCTCGTCGGCAGTCTTGAGTTCGATCATGTCCAACCCTCCGCCCGCATCGGTATTTTTATACCGTGACGACCCCGAGACGATCGCTCATGACGCCGTCGATGCTTGGCACGGGACACCCGCCCAACGTGCGGCCACTGCGAAAATCCGCGCGATTTCTCGCAGTGCGTGCACGTTCGGCGGCGAGATGGGGACCGTGATCCCAGGCTGAGAGCAGGTTTCGACATGGCGTGTCGTATCAGCGAGCTCGTGCTCGATTGCCGCGACCCTGAAGCGCTGGCGCGGTTCTGGTGCGAGGTCCTCGACTTCGTGGTGCTCGATCGCGAGGACGACGGTTCGGTGGAGATCGGGCCGCGAGAAGGGTTCGGCGGTCCGCAGCCGACGATCATCCTCAGTCGCAGCGATGAGCCGGAGCAGGGGAAATCCCGGCTGCACATCGACGTCAACGCCACCGACCGCGATCAGGACGCCGAGCTCGAGCGCCTTTTGGCGCTGGGTGCGCGCCCGGCCGACATCGGCCAGACGGGGCAGGAGCAGTGGCATGTCCTGGCCGACCCCGAAGGTAATGAGTTCTGCCTGCTCAGGGCCCGCCTCAACCCACTCTGATACTCGTCGCTAGTCCTGAATAAAGGTGACCGTCTCCTCGAGCGGGGCTCGACCGGTGCGGATGTAGTCCACCGTCGGGTCCTCATGCCCGATCGACATGCCGCAGAACAGCATCAGTTCGTCCGGGGGTAACAGGACATCCGCGACGGTCTCACGAACCTGCGACCATGCCATCTGCGGACAGCTGTGCAGGCCTTCGGCGCGGAGCAGGAGCATGACGGTTTGTAGATACATCCCGAGGTCGGACCATTGGGGCAGACCCAGGTCGCGGTCGATGTAGCAGAACAGGGCCGCGGGCGCACCGAAGCAATCCCAGTTCGCGATGGCAGCCCTCATGCGCGCCTCCCAGTCCTCACGCTCAATGCCGAGCGCGCTGTAACGCTCCTTGCCGAACGCGGATCGGCGCTCACCGTACGGGGACTTCATTGCGGGCGGATACATCACGTACTCCCGCTCGTCCCAGTCGTCGACGGCTGCGACACGCTCGGTGGCGAGCTTCTTGAGCTGCGCCAGCGGTGCGCCGGTCACCACGTAGATGTGCCACGGTTGGAGGTTGGATCCCGACGGCGCCCAGGCTGCCGTCTCGAGCACACGCTTGAGTACCTCAGCGGAAACGGGTTCGTCGGTGAATCCACGTACGGCTCGCCGGCTCGTGACCGCCTCGTATACGTCCATGCTCGCCTGCCTTTCTCGTCACGCCTGTCGGCCTGTCGATTCCAGCCTGGCGCTCGCAGACACCCCGGCGAACCCTTGGAAGTCCGTAGTCATGCGGACCACGAAATGCAGCCCGGGGCCCCGGGATGAGTTCGCGGTGGTCAACTCGTTTTGGCTATCATGACCAGTTCCGAACAGCAGATCGCCACGTCCGTTCTCGTCATCGGCACTGGGGGTTCGGGGCTGCGCGCGGCCATCGAACTCGCCGAGCTGGGAATCGACGTCCTGGTCGCGGGGAAGCGTCCGAAGACCGACGCGCACACCACGCTGGCCGCGGGCGGCATCAACGCCGCGCTGGCGACCATGGACGCCGACGACACCTGGCAGCAGCACGCGGCAGACACCCTCACCGAGAGCTACCTGCTCGCCGATCCCGCGACGGTGCGGGTCGTCACCGAGGGAGCTGCGGAGTCGATCAGGGACCTCGAGCGCTACGGCATGGCGTTCGCACGCGAACAGGACGGCCGAATCTCTCAACGCTTCTTCGGCGCGCACACCTTCCGCCGCACCGCGTTCGCCGGCGACTACACCGGCCTCGAACTGCAGCGCACGCTGGTCAGGAGGACGGCGCAGCTCGGCGTGCCCATCCTTGACTCGGTCTACATCACCAAACTGCTCGTCGCTGACAACGTCGTCTTCGGTGCCTACGGTTTCAACCTTTCCGACGGCACCCGCTACACCATCCATGCAGACGCGGTGATCCTCGCCACCGGCGGACACACCCGGATCTGGCGCCGCACATCGTCGCGTCGCGATGAAAACACCGGCGACTCTTTCCGTCTGGCCCTCGAAGCGGGTGGCCGTATCCGCGATGCCGAGCTGGTCCAATTTCATCCCTCCGGCCTGATCGAACCCGAGGACTCGGCGGGAACGCTGGTGTCGGAGGCGGCTCGTGGCGAGGGCGGAATTCTGCGCAACGCTCTCGGCGAACGCTTCATGAAACGCTACGACCCCGACCGGATGGAGTTGTCCACCCGCGACCGGGTCGCACTGGCCGCATTTACCGAGATCAAGGAGGGGCGCGGCACACCTCGCGGCGGTGTGTGGCTGGACGTCTCGCATCTCCCACGCAAACAGATCATGGAGCGGCTCCCGCGTGTCTATCAGACCTTGATGGATCTGCAGCTGCTCGACATCACCACTACGCCCATCGAGATCGCCCCTACGGCGCACTACTCGATGGGCGGGGTGTGGGTTCGCCCGGAAGATCACAGCACCGGAGTGGAAGGGCTGTACGCAATAGGGGAGGCATCCAGCGGACTGCACGGAGCCAATCGGCTCGGCGGCAATTCTCTGATCGAGCTGCTCGTCTACGGCAGAATCGTGGGTCGAGCGGCCGCCCACTATTCGGCTCAACTCAAGGCCCAACAGCGTTGTCGTATTGCGGTTTCCGCCGCCCGCGACGAAATCGACGAGATCCTTTCGACCAACGGTCCGGAGAACGTCCGGTTCCTCCAGCGTGCGCTGCGCAACGCGATGACCGAGCACGCGGGCGTGGTGCGAGACGAGGAGGGGCTACGCAATGGGCTCAGTGAGCTGGCGGACGTCGAAGAGCGGACGGCGCATGTCGGCGTGCATCCGGATATCGCCGGCTTCTACGACCTGGCGCACGCATTCGACCTCAAGGCAAGCGCCATCGCGGCGCGGGCCACACTCGAGACGGCGCTGGAACGGCGCGAGACCCGCGGCTGCCACAACCGCTCGGACTACCCCGATCTCGACGAGGGGCTCAATGTGAACCTGGTGTGGGCGGGGCCCGGCCGGATCGAGCGCGAAGCCATTGCCGGTATCCCGCAGGACATCTCGGCCCGAATGCGGGAAGTATCGTCCCACGGCAAGCTGGTCGAATAGGCCCTAGCTCGCCCAGGAGACGGTGCGGAGTTGCCTTCGTGAGGTGATTCCGAGTTTGACGAAGACCTTCCGCAGATGCCATTCGACGGTGTGTGTACTGATGAACAACTGTGCGCCAATCTCCTGATTTGTCAGGCCATCTCCGGCCAAGCGGGCGATCTGAGCCTCCTGGGAAGTCAGCTCGCCGCCCGATTTGACCGGCTGCTTGCGCACCTTCTCGCCGGTCGCGGCAAGCTCCCGCCTCGCCCTCTCGGCGAAGCCTTGCGCGCCGATCCGGGTGAACAACTCGTATGCGGTGTTGAGCTGCTGGCGGGCATCGAGTTTGCGATTCATTCGTCGCAACCACTCGCCGTAGCTCAATCGCACACGCGCGCAGTGGAGTCCGACGTTGGCCCGTTCGAGCCGTTCGATCGCCTCGACGAAGTAATCGTCGGCAATCTCGTCGTCGGCGAGCATGGCCTTGGCTGCCGCCACCACGCCCAACCCCCAGTCCGTCCCGCTGGCTCCCGCTCGTTGTTCGAACAGCGGCAGCGCCGAGGCGCCAGATCGGGTGTCGCCAACGTGCACTGCGGCTTCGATGAGTTCGAAGAGACCCCAGCTGAAGAAGCCGAGATCCTCGTATTCCGAACACTCGCGCGCGGCTGCGAGCGCCTCGTCGTAGCGACCGAGACCGTTGAACAGGATCGCAGAGAGGAGCTTGGTCAGACCGACCAGGCGGCCTTCCCCCTTGGCGGCGCCCTCCGCGGCTGCCGTCGCGATCAGGTCGACAGCCTCGCTGTGAACACCCCGCCAGGCAGCAAGGTTCAGTGCGTGGTACTTCCTCGGTGCATAGCCGATTGACTCGGTTATTGCATCGGCCTCTTCGAGAAGTCTTGCTGCCGAGGTGAACTCACCCATATAGACGTGCACCCCGGCCCGATAAGCGAGCGCAGGCGGCAACGCAGCAAGTGCACCGACGTCACGAGCGCGCTTAACGGTCAGGGTGGCGATCTGCTCCAGTACCGCGTCATCCCATAGTTCGTGGGCGGCCGATTCCTGTGCGATGGGAAAGGGCCAGTTCCGGTCGTGGCTGTCGCTGCGCTCGTCGTGGGCGTTCCACAGTTCCAGCGCGGCGCGCATGTGGTCGGATCCCGCGCCGGGACCGTCGATGATGCGGCTTGTCATGCCGCTCAACAGGAAGTCGATCGGACGCCGTAGTTCGTCCAGTCGATTGACGGCGGCGCGGCCGGCCTTCGCCACCTTCAGCAGTGCGCCGGACTCGCCGAGCCTGCCCGCGTACATGGCAGCGGTGAGCGCCTCGAGATGCGTCTCCCGGGCCAGGTCGTCGTCGAGTCCTTCGAGTCCCGTTGCGGCACTGTGTAACAGCGTGGCGGCATCGCTTGTCCGAAGCGCGCCCGGCATGCCGCTGCGGCTCCGGACGAACTCCATCTGGGCACGCATCCGGGCAATCTCGGCCTGCTGCAGCCCGGATAGGGGAGTCATTTCGGCGATCGCGAGAAGTTCGTACGCGGCCTCGGGCGCGGCGGCTTCTCGTTTGGCTCTTGCGGCGGCGATCGCCCTGGATCCGCGGAGGGCCGGGTCGGACGTGAGTATGGTTGCGCGCTCCAGGAATGCAGCCGCCGCCGCGACGCCGCCGCGACTCTGCGCGCGGCCGGCCGAGGCCTCCAGTTCCGCGGCTACCGAATCGTCTGGCCCCGTCGCGGCGTTGGCGGCGTGCCATGCCCGACGGTCCGGATCCGACTCCGGATCGGTCACATGAGCCAACGCTCGATGGATCTCACGGCGCTGCGTGAGTTCGGTGGCGCGGTAGGCGGCAGAGCGCATCAACGGATGGGCGAAGCGCATGCGCGAGCCGAACTCGATCAGGCCCGCGGCTTCGGCGGGCGCCAGTGCGTCGACTGGAATGCCCAACTCCGCCGCGGCGCGCAGGAATAGGTTGGCGTCGCCGACCGGTTCTGCCGCCGCAGCCAGCAACAGGCTCTGGGTCTGCGGTGGGAGCGACTTGATGCGACGAATGAACCCTTCCTCTATCGCTGCGGTCGACGAGCGCTTCCCGGAGATCCAGAAACCGCCGGCCAACTCGGTCGCGGTGATGCTGCGCGGCACCTCGAGTATTGCCAGTGGCACGCCTCGCGTCTCCGCGATGATGCGATCGCGGATTCGCGGATCAATGCCGCCCAACATCACCGATTCCAACAGGTCGCGCGCGGCGTCGTCGGACAGGCCCTTGATCATCGTTTCCGGGAGCCCGGCCAACGCCTGCGCTCCACTGTCGCGAGCGGCGAAGACCAGGGCGACCGGTTCGGCCAGCAGGCGCCGGGCCACGAAGGCGAGGGTCTGCACCGACACCTGGTCGAGCCATTGGGCGTCGTCGACGATGCAGAGCAACGGTTGGTCGGCGCTGGCGGCGGCCATCAGGCTCAGCACAGCCAGTCCGACCAAGAATCGATCGGGAGTCGGTCCGCCCGTACGGCCGAACGCAACGTTCAGCGCTTCGCGCTGGGGTTCCGGCAGTTGATCGAGGTGATCGATCAGCGGTGCACACAGTTGTTGAAGGCCGGCGAAGGCCAGTTCCATGTCGGACTCCACGCCTGCCACGTCGACACAGCGGAATCCCTCGGCCTGCTCTGAGAGGTAGGAGAGCAAAGCGGATTTTCCGACGCCGGCCTCGCCACGGAGCACCAACACCTGGCAGCTTCCTGTTCGGACGGTCGATATCAGACCCCGAAGCGCCTCGCACTCACTGTCGCGACCGCGAAGACTGATCCCCCGACCCTGGCTCGACATAGGCTCCACCGCATGTGTTTGCAGTGACCTTACCGGCCTTTGAAATATCCCGTGTCGGTCCGGTGGCAGGTGGGACCAGCCACGCTCTGCTTGGCGCTGACCTCGATAGGCCGCCTGAAACCCGGTGCTCCCGCTCCTAACTCGCGACTCGACCGGACCGGGACGGGCCGGATGGCCCGTCGTGACACGGGCACGCCCGCTACGGCTTGGCGGCGGCTTCCAGGATCCAGTCCTCGAACCGGATGTCGAACAGAGTTGCGCCGGCGCCGGGTACCAGGTCGCGTTCGTCTATGTGGACGCCCCAGTAGCCGGCCGCAGGGTCGGCGACGACCTCGCGGGTATCGCCACGGGCCGTCAGCGCGGTCCGGATGAGGTCGGGCAGGCGGTACTGCTGCGGTCCGCCCACCTCAGTGATGCCGTCGATCGGAGCGTTGACCGCCGCGATGGCGACGGCCTCGGCGACATCGGCGGAAGCCATCGGCTGGATGAGAACGGGCGGCAGGTGCACCTCGTCGCCGATCGCCGCGGAATCCGCGATGGGCTTGAGGAACTCGAAGAACTGCGTCGCATGCACGATCGAGTAGGGAATCGGACCCTTGCTGATGAGCTCTTCCTGAGCCAGCTTGGCTTCGAAGTAGCCGCTCTTGGGTGCGAGCCGATCGGTGCCCACCACGGACAGCGCGACATGGTGGCCTACTCCTGCGTCGGCTTCGGCCTCGAGCAGGTTGGTGGTTGCGGTGTGGAAGAACTCCTTTGCCGCATCGTCGAGCGTCGGCGAGTTCGAGACGTCGACGACCACCTGCGCGCCGCGAAGAACGTCAGAGAGGCCTTCGCCAGTGAATGTGTTCACGCCGGTCGAGGGGGCAGCGGCGATGGCGTCATGACCGTGTTCGGTCAAGCCGTTCACCAACTTTGATCCGATGAGGCCGGTTCCGCCGATGACGACGATTCTCATGATGATCCCTTTCTGATCGTGCTTACTGACGGCCAGAACGGATGGCTCGGCACGGATTCATCCCGATTTCGAAAGTTCTCCGCGGACTAGATCTGCAGCGAAACGACGGTGATGTCCGGCGGCGCGCCGATCCGTACGGGCGGACCCCAGAAGCCGGCGCCTCGGGTGACGTACAGCTGAGTTTTGTCGACGCTCGACAGCCCGGCGAGCGATGGCTGCGCTGCCCGGACGATGTAGTGGAACGGCCACATCTGGCCGCCGTGGGTGTGGCCGGACAGCTGCAGATCCACGCCACGCGCTGATGCTTCCTTCACCTGAACCGGTTGGTGGGCAAGCAGAATCGTCGGTCGCGATCCGTCCACGCCGGACAGCGCGCGGTCGAAGTCGGGTGGGTCTGACCGCTGCTCTCCGGCGACGTCGTTGACGCCGGCGAGATCGAAGGCCGCCGCACCACGCCGGATCGCCGTGTTCTCGTTGCGCAGCGGCTGCACGCCGAGCCGTTCCAGCTCACGTAGCCAGGATGCGGTGTCGTCGACGAAGTACTCGTGGTTGCCGGTGACGAAGAAGGCACCCTCGCGAGACACCAAGTCCCGCAACGGCTCCGCCGCGGAGCCGAGCTCCTCGACCGTCCCGTCCACCAGGTCGCCGACGATCGCGACCAGATCCGGTTCGGTCTCGTTGATCATCGCGACGATCCGCTCGGTGTGCGCGCGCCCGGCCAACGGACCGAGGTGGATGTCGGACACCACGGCGATCCGGAACCCGTTGAACGCGGGATCGAGTCGGCGCAGCCGCACCGGCACACGAAGTAGATCGGGCGGACCGAGCGCGTTGGCCATGCCGACACCGACCAGGCCCACCGACGCCGCACCCGCCGCGACCGCGCTTGTCCTGGCGAGGAACACCCGCCGGTTCATCGCCTGTTGGTTCGGCTCAGCCGCGTCGGGCGGCCGCCGCTTCACCCAGCCGCGCAACGCAAGACGGACCGGCTCCAGCGCGAGCAACGTGAGAAACAGGTAGACGACGAGACCGAACCAGGCGTATCCCGGCCATGCGAGCCACGCCGACTCCCTCCACCCGAGAATCCTCGGCAGCAGAACCGCCGCCACCAGCAGCACCAGCAGCGCGACGAGAACGACGCTGAGCACCCATCGCGTGCGGCCCCGAGTCGTGTCCTTGATTCCCCGCTTCCACACGTACAGGTGCATCAGTGCAAGGACTGTGCCGAGTATGACGATGAACATGCACGTCCTTCTCCACTGTCAGGTGTCAACGTCGCGCGTTGGCGCTACCGACAGTCGATCACATCGTCCTCGCCGCGCCCGGTGACTAGTGTTTCGACTGAACCCCGGAGGGATCAGGATGCACGTTCACCACCTTTCGCGCACTGCCGACGCCGACGAAGCCGCAGCCTGCATTCAGGAGCACGGGTACGTCATCATCGATGAGCTCGTAGGGCCCCAGACAATGGATCGTCTCGAAGCGGAACTCGATCCCTACCTGGCGCAGTCGGCCTATGGCACTATCCCCGGGTTCGATGGACCACATACTCGACGAACGGGATCGTTGATCGCGCGGTCACCCCAAGTCCGCGAGCTGGTGATGAACAGCCTTGTGCTCGGCGTCGTCAAGAAGGTACTTGCGCACGCCCAAATGGTGCAGCTGTCGCTGACCGAGATCATTGCGCTCTCGCCGGGTGCCGATGCGCAGTTCATTCACCGCGACGAGCTGCTGTTCGATGCGTACCCGTTCGAGAACAGCTACGAGGTCTATTGCAACACGCTGTGGGCAGTCACCGATTTCACCGAAGAGATGGGTTCGACGCGGATCGTCCCAGGAAGCCACCGGCTGAAATCTGACCTCCAGTTCGCGCCGGAGGACACCGTCGCGGCTGAGATGCCTCGCGGATCGGTGCTGATCTTCTCGGGGAAGCTGTATCACGGTGGCGGTGCCAACAGGTCAGACCGCGTGCGCAAGGCACTCGACCTCGGCTACACGGTCGGGTGGGTACGGCAAGAAGAGAACCAGTATCTTTCCTGCCCGCTAGAGGTCGCCCGGACACTCCCCGAGGATTTGTTGCGGCTCATGGGTTATGCGGTCGCACACGGGTACGGCGGAATCGGCGACCGCTTGGATCCACTGTCCGCCATCCGATCCGGCATTGAATGATCGCTCGCGTTTCGCAGGCCGTCAGCAGGTAAGCGGCGGCAGGGAGTCGACTCGGACGATCCCGGCGCGCGTGGGGAGTTCTTTCATGGTCGCGCCAAGGCCTACCGCGACGGTCCCGCCGTCCGCGCCGCCGACCGAAGGGCGCAGGTAGGTGAGTGCGCCCGACCGGGTGTCGATGACGGTCGCAAAGGTGTCGCGATTGTCGCCGGGGCGCCCCCTGTCGATCACCACATAGGGCCCGACGACAAAAAGCGGTGATGCCTGAAACTTCCCGGCAGGCGGAACGTTGTCCGTGATGCTCACCAGGCCGGAGTTCGGTGACCAGTACACAAGACCGGGCGCGCCCTGGTCGCTTCCGGTGGACCACGCATAGGCGTTGCCGTCAGTCGCGAGCGTCAGCTGGTCGCGGCCGGTGCCGACCGCCCCGGCGACCGCGGGCGGTAACGCGTCGGGAATCTTCAGCTCGGACCTGGCACCGGTATTTTGATCCCACGCGACGTCCCAGGTCAGGCCCGCCGCTGTGGTCCGCACGTTGCGCATCTCGCCGGACGCCACATCGCTGACGGCTCCGGTGTTGAGGTCGTATGACTGAATCTTCCCGGTGTCGCCGGGAAAGGTATCCCGCGTGATCCAGTACACCTTGCCGCCGAAAAGCGCGACCGAATCGATCGTCTTGCCGCCGGACGTGCGGTCCTCCGGCAGGCTTTCCACGACGTTGCGGGTCTCGCCGCCCTGCCGGTCGATCACGTCGATACGCATGATCGTGGGAATGATCCCGTTGGCGCCGCGCGGCGCGAACTGCACGCCGACGACGACCCAGCGGTCGTCCATCGCGACGGTCCCGATCCAGTTCTGGTTGGGCTCGGGCACCGCATAGATCTCGCTGACGGATTTGTCGGCACCGATCAGCAGGAGATCGCGGGTGTCGCCGTTGTCGCGCGAGACGGCGACCTCACCGCGCCGACCGACGGCCATGGGCACGTTCGAGACGCCGCCCGTGCCGACGGCGCTTTCGTCGATCGCCTTCTGCCAGGCCGCGGGGACCGCTATCACGCAGGACGGCCGCGTGGTCGATTGCGGCGCGGCAACCGTCGTCATCGTGCCGGTAGCCGCCTGGTCGGAGCCGGATCCGTCCGTACACGCAGACGCGGCGACCGTCAGAACCGCCATCGCGACGGCACCGACGCCTGTGCGTACCGATCGCGACTTCACAAGAGGAAGCATCGCCGGTCAGCGCGCAATTTGTCGAGTCGGGGCTCGTCAGCCCGCCGCCGGCGGAGCGGAGACGCCGTTTTCGATCATGCATTTCATGAACGCAACTTCGTTTCGTTTGGCCGTTCTGCGGCAATTCACCCGGCGCAGATAGCCGCGACGGCCCCTTGCGCGGCTACGCCAAAGAAAGGAACAGCATGACGCTCAACGATGACGACATCACCACGTCCGGCGGCGGCGGCGGAGAGGGACCTGCCGACGGCGGCTCCAACCCTGAAGGCCGCGACGGCGGAGCCGACGGAACCGGCGGGCGGCGAAGGCCCGGCCGACGGCGGCTCCAATCCCGAAGGCCACGACGGCGGAGCCGACGGAACCGCGGGCGGCGAAGGCCCGGCCGACGGCGGCTCCAATCCCGAAGGCCACGACGGCGGAGCCGACGGTACCGCCTGACCGGCTCTCGGTGCTGAGCCGCTGCATCGCCACCGACCCCCAGACATTCGCTGCCGAGTACTGGGGTCGTAGGCCGCTGCTCAGCCCGTCACACGCGCTTCCCCGCGACTTCGGTGATCTGCTCTCGGCCGACACGGTCGACGAGTTGATTGCCGAGCGCGGGGTGCGCGCGCCGTTCATCCGCCTGGCCAAGGAAGGCGGCGTGCTGGCCAAGGACTGTTACCTCGGTCCCGCCGGGTTCGGCGCGGAGGTGCCCGACCAGGTGGACTCCGCGAAGGTGCTGACCCAATTCGCCAGTGGCGCAACGATTGTGCTGCAGGGGCTGCACCGGCTTTGGCCGCCGCTGATCGACTTCGTTCGACAGGCGGTCGACGAGCTCGGCTGTCCGGTGCAGGCGAACGCGTACATCACGCCGCCAACCAATCGCGGCTTCGACCCGCATTACGACGTCCACGACGTCTTCGTCCTGCAGGCGTCCGGACAGAAGCGGTGGATCGTCCATCAGCCCGTCCATGAACATCCGCTGCAGTCGCAGCCGTGGACGCAACATCGGGCCGCGATCGCGGAGCGGGTGACCGGCGACCCGGTCATAGACACGGTGCTCTCGGAGGGCGACGCGCTCTACCTGCCGCGCGGATGGATCCATTCGGCGCAGGCGCTGCAGACCACGTCCATCCATCTCACCATCGGCGCTTCTCCGCTCACCGGTATCGACGTCGCGCGCACGGTGACAGGCGAGTTGGCCACCCTCGATGCGTTCAGGAAGTCGCTGCCGATGGGCGGCGACCCGAGCGACCGAGATGAGATCATCGCCACGGTGACCAAGGTGATGGCGGAAATGGTCGGCACGTTGCGGGACGAGGCCGCCGCGCTCAGCGTCGGCGCTGCCGCGAAGCTGGTGGCGCGCCATGGCGACCAGACACGTCCCGCCGCGGTTCGTCCGCTGGCGTCGCTTCGGGCCGGCGAACAGGCAGACACAGTTGCTGTTCGGTGGCGCCGCGGGCTTGTCTCCACGATCGAGCACGCCGATGGTCGTGTCGTGCTGCGGCTGCCCGACAAGGTGCTGACCCTTCCCATGTCGTGCGCAGCTGCCGTCGCGGCCCTCCGTCGGGGCCTGCTGGCCGACGCAGGCAACCTGCCGGGTCTCGACAACGCTGACGGGACGGTGCTGATCCGCAGGTTGCTGCGAGAGGCTGTCGTCGTACCGGTCACCCGATGACGGCTGCGGGAAGGGTGCCGTGCAGCGACCAGTCGCTGGCCCGTGCCGACCCGATGTACGGCACCGCATCGGCCGGGTTCTCGTGGGTACTGCTCGAATTGCCTGGAGCCTGGGGCCATTCGGCGTTTCTCCAGTCTCCCGCCATCATCGACCCCCAACTCGGGCGTGCCATCGTCCGCCGTTTCGAGACAGCGAAGATGCGTATTGCGGCGATACGTCGTCATGGCCGTCGACCGGCCAGTCCGCGATGGCGCTGGTTTGTGGCGCACTCCGAGGTGGGTGGCGAAGCCCTGTACTCGGGTGAGGTGAGCGACCCCCGCGGATATCTCGACCTCTCCCTTGATGGCAGCGACGGGACGCTGTCGTCCGATCCCGTCGTGGCGATCTGCGCGCATGGCAAGCATGATCAGTGCTGTGCCGTTCGAGGCCGCAGCGCCTGCACGGCCATCGCCACGCGATACCCCGAATACACCTGGGAGTGCTCACATTTGGGCGGCGACCGCTTCGCGGCGACCATGCTCGTGCTACCGGAGGGACTCTGTTACGGGCGGGTCGACTCAACAGACTCGGCTGACCTGGTTCGCCTGTATCTCGAAGGCCGGCTCGACAACAGGTTTCTGCGCGGACGCACCTCCCTGCCGCATGCCGTTCAAGCCGCCCAGTACTTCGCCCGTGAGGCCTACGGCGACGATCGCATCGCGAGCCTGTCGCCGCTGACCGTCGAGCGAGGTGAGGGCGGAATTCACGTGGTGCTGCGCGGCCAGCCCGGCCCGATCGAGGTCGAGCTGGGCGAGGAGTTGTCGGAGCCGTTAGTGTCGCAATGTCACACGAATGTCGCCGGCCGTGTACGAGTGTTCGTGCTGAATTCGATCAGAACCGCGCGACACTGATGGAACGAAAAAGGAAGGGATCGGTATCCCTTCCACTGTCAATCTATATCGCACTGGGGGGCTTGCGGCAAGGCCCCGGTCATGCCTCACAATCGTCTGCCTAGCCGAAAACTCGCGACATCTGGGGGCATGTGACAACTCGAGAGTATGACAACGAGCTGCGGTCCGAACAGCAGTACATTGCCGAGCTCTACACGCGGCTCGACGCTGAACGGGCACGTGTGAAAGGCGGCTACACCGCGGCGTTGCGCGGCCCGATCGACAAGAAGGATGGCGGGACGCTCGTGCAACGCGATTCCGAGGTGCGCGCGCTGGTCAAGGAGATGCGGCGGCTCCACGTCGCGGACAACGGGCTGTGCTTCGGGCGGTTGGACTCCCTTTCCGGCGAACGCTCCTACATCGGCCGGATCGGCATCTTCGACAAGGACGATGAATACGAACCGCTGTTGATCGACTGGCGGGCGCCCGCGGCGCGCCCCTTCTACACGGCCACCGGCGCAAACCCGGAGAACATGCGTCGCCGCCGCCAATTCCACGCACGCGGCCGTCGGATCATCGATTTCACCGACGAGGTCCTCGGCCGACCCGACGGTGCCGAGCGGGGAGGCCGCAGCGATGCCGCCCTGCTCGCGGCGGTCAACGCACCGCGCGGCGACGGTATGCGCGACATCGTCGCGACGATCCAGGCCGAACAGGACGAGATCATCCGGCTCGACAATCCCGGAGTGCTGGTGATCGAAGGAGGCCCCGGCACCGGGAAGACCGTGGTGGCGCTGCATCGGGTCGCCTACCTGCTGTACACCCAGCGCAAGCGGATCGAGAACCACGGAGTGCTCGTGGTCGGGCCCAATTCGGCGTTCCTGAACCACATCGGTCGCGTTCTGCCGTCACTCGGCGAAACCGACGTGGTGTTCATGACCACCGCGGACCTCGTGCCCGGCCTGCACGTGACCTCCGAAGACGCCCCGGAGGCCGCGCGGCTCAAGGGCTCGCTGACGATGCTGGACGTGCTCGCGGCGGCGATTGCCGATCGGCAACGGCTGCCGGAACATCCGATACCGATCGACCTGGCGGATGTCACGGTGCGAATCGACGCGGAGACGGCGCAGTGGGCGAGGGAAGAGGCGCGCGGGAGCGGACGCCCGCACAACGAGGCCCGCGCTGTGTTCACCGACATCGTCACGTATGTGCTCACCGAGCGCGCGATCGCGCGTATCGGACGCGGCTGGCTCACCAGGGACGACCGGCAGGCGTGGGAGCAGCTGCGCAGCGACCTGCTGAAGGAGCTGGCGGACAACGCCCCCTTCGCGGCGGCGGTCGACGAGCTGTGGCCGATACTCACCCCGGAATCGCTGTTGGCGTCGCTGTACTGCTCGCCCGAGCGCTTGCGGGCGGCGGGCGCGGATGCAGCGCTGTTTCGTGCCGAAGGTGACCCCTGGACGGTGTCGGACGTGCCGTTGCTCGACGAACTGGTTGACCTGTTGGGCCCCGACAAACCCGTCGACGATTCCGCGGAGCGGGAGCGGAAGGCCGAAGCCGAGTACGCCGCCGGGGTGCTCGACATGATGGTCAGCCGCGAAGACCTGATGTCCGACGAGGACCACCTGCTCGCCACGGACCTGCTCTACGCCGAGGATCTCGCGGACCGTTTCGTCGAACGCGACACCAGGGAGCTCGCCGAACGCGCTGCCGCGGACAGGGACTGGACCTACCGGCACGTCGTCGTCGACGAGGCGCAGGAACTGTCCGAAATGGATTGGCGGGTGCTGATGCGACGCTGCCCGAGTCGATCCTTCACGGTGGTCGGCGACCTCGCCCAGCGCCGGTCGGTGGCCGGAGCCACCTCGTGGGACACGATGCTGGACCCGTACGTGCCCAGCCGCTGGGTCTACCGGTCGCTGTCGGTGAACTACCGCACTCCCGCGGAGATCATGTCCGTCGCCGCCGCGCTGCTCGCCGAATTCGCCCCGGGCGTCCAACCACCGGATTCGGTCCGCGCGACCGGTGTTGAGCCGTGGTCACGCCTGGTCGCCGAGGACGAATTAGCCTCTGCCGTCGAAGAATTCGTCCGAGACGAAGCCGGACGCGAAGGCACAAGCGTCGTCATCGGTCCACCCGGTGTGCCGGGCGCGGTGGCAGCTTCGGAAACGAAAGGTCTGGAATTCGACGCGGTGCTTGTGGTGCAGCCGGAGCGGATCGTCGCGCAGGGGCCGCGCGGCGCGGCCGAGTTGTACGTCGCCCTCACCCGTGCGACGCAACGCCTCGGCGTCCTGCATCACGGCCCGTTGCCGGATGCGCTGAGCGGACTCGTCGAGGTGGAGGCCTAGACGTCGCGGATGTCCGCCTTGAGCTCGTGTGGTGGCGTATCGGTGTCGTCGATGCCGAAGCTGATGATGCGCGTCGGGGTGATCCTGATGATGGCGGCGTCGAGGGCGTCCCCCGCCGCGCCGGTGGCCCGCGGAGCTGTCGCCTGTTGCGCGCTGCCGCGAATCTCCAGGCAGCGAACGCGCCACGGCGTTCTCGACGCGATGTCGTCGACGACGAATGCGACCTTCGGGTTGACGGCGATGTTCCGGTACTTCTGGCTCTGGGACATCTGGTAACCGAAGATGTCGATGGTGCCCAGTTCGGCGTTGTAGGTGAACCCGACCGGGCTGGCTTGAGGCGTGCCGTTCCGTTGGACGGTGGCCAATCTGCCGAGGTCAGCGCTGTTCATGTAGTCGATTTCGTGCGGTTTGAAAGTCACAAATTCCACCGTAGGACCTCAACTTCCGTTGAGGTCAAGCGCTCGATCGACGTCAGTGTGCGCGCAGATGCAGGACCTGCGCACTCTTGCGGTCTTCACCGGAAGCCGGCGGCTCACCCCGATAGGACGGGTGCCTACGCATCGCGGCCAGGAGTTCCTCCGACCGGGTCCTGGTGGCACGCCACCCGGGATGGGTTTCAAGGAAAACGACATTGGCGGCTCCGGCCGTCGCGCTCATCGTCACCACCACCTCGCTGAATATTGCGTCGTTGTCAGCTGTCCACTTCAGATAGTGCCCGGCGAACCTGAGACCTGCCGTCAGCGCTACCCGTGAACTCGCTAAGAAGTGCCCTGTCGTGCAAATCTGTAAACCTGCTGCGTCCGGTGTCTATTCCTACTTCCAGGCGAATACCGGCTGTTCCAGGCCATCGACCGGGTCGTCGCGTCCCTCCAGCCCCAGCCATCGCAGTTGCAGCAACACCGCACCTGTCGGCGCGTGAATGAGGTCGTTCCCCAATGGAATCTGCACGACCGGGCGCGGGCTCTCCGGGATGGTGATGAAGCGCGGCGAGTCGTCGCGCTGGAGTTGATGCAGCCCGACCCGGTAGACCGCCACCACCTCGTCGGGTGCGGGACGCGGATCGAGGCGTCCGTCGGCCCAGATCACCACCGGGGTGATGACGTAACCGGACCTCGTCGGGTAGTCGTCGAGTAGGCCAAGCACGTCGGCGTCTGTCAGCTCGACGCCGACCTCTTCGTCCAGTTCCCGCAGCGCGGCGTCGACGACCGTTTCGCCCGGGTCGAGGCGGCCACCCGGCAGTGCCCACTGGGCGGCATGAGACGAGAGGCGAGTCGCCCTGCGGCAGAGCAGGAAAGCGGCGCCGCCTGCCACGTCGACCATGCGGCCGTCGAGACCGTCCAGCACGATCTCGCGCCCGTCGTTCCAGTCGTCGACACTCACCGGATCGACCCTGTCGTCTCCGACTTCGGAGTCGACGAGCACCACAGCGACGGCGGCGTGCCGTTTCGTCGGGTCGGCCACCGCGCGACGGTCGTGACCTGCCAGATTCGCCCGAATCCGGTCGCGCAGCGCGTCGTCATACGTGATCGTCATCGCTCGACGATAGGACGAGGACCGAAGTGGTGGCCTACCTGCCGGCCGGATAGCGCGAGCGCCATTCGTTCATCAGATCGACCGCCTGGTCGAATGGACGGTCCCAGTAGCCCATGACGGTGCCGTCGGCCTTCGTCCCGTCGCGCCCGCTGAAGTCGGCGAACAGCTTGCGGGCCAACGACCGACGATGTCCGGTTGAAAGGGCGAAGCCGACCCGAAATGCCGCAGGTTGGGCGCCGTCGCCCCTGGCCGCCTCGGCGAAGGAGACCCCGGGGGCGACGACCGCGTGGTCGATCTGGTCAGACGGCGCAACGAGCATGAACTTCTCGATATCGCGCCAAACGTAGCGCCGGGGCCGGAAAATCCGGTCGTTCACCTCGAATCCACTGGTCGAAAGGCGCAGCCACCAGTGACCCCGACCGCTTCGCCAGCAGACAACGGCAACGCGGACAGTCAGCCAGCTGAACAACCAGGTGACGGAAATCAGGACGAGGCCGATCACGGCGGCGGCCAATGGTAACGGAGGAGGGTGGACCACCAAGAGGTAAAGGAACCACAGTCCCCCGGCCGCGAATGCCCCGAAGAACATTGGCAGAAAGATCCGCACGAGTCGGCCGTCCATGTCCGTGTAGTTCAGTTGACACTGCGTCATCGCGCTGTCTCCCGCTGCAGTTCGGTTGCGGCCGCATGGATCTCGGTCACCCGCTCGAGCTCGAGACCCCATGGCTCGTCGACGCCGACCCGGTGGTCGAGATCCCAGAGCACGCACTGTTCGCCGGGCATCGCCACCAGCGTCCACGCGATCACGGTTCGACGCAGCTGCTCCTCCATCGGGTCTGCAGCGGCGGCGATGTGGTCGGGCGCGCCGCCGACCGGATTGTGATGCATGAACTTCCCGTAGGCCTCCGCGCAGAAGGTTTGGTAGCGCATGGTGCACAGGATCAACCCGTGCCATGCCTCGTCCACCGCGTGCGAGGGCATCCCGATAACCTGATCGTCGCGAAGCGCAGCGGCGCAGCAGCGCAGCCATTGCCGCAGACCCGTTTCGACGAGTTCGCGGGGCTGCCACGGGCACGTCTTGAAGACCGCAGGCGGAAGCGTCAAGTTGCGAAACTAGCGGTGAACGCCCGATCGAAGGCATTGTGTCGTCGACGACGGATCGGCGAAAGGCTCGACCGCATCTGATCCCGCTAACCGCCGCACCCGCAGCCGCCGCAGCCACCACAGCCGCCGCCCACCGTCCCGATGACCATCCACGAGACGGCCTTCTTGGCGCGCGACGGCGCGCGATCGGGATCCGCCCCGGCCGACCAGATGTCCTCAGCGCCGGATCCCGGACTCCGAGAGTCGCTGCGAGAGAGGCTTGTGCGTCGGAGAGCCTGGATGTCGCGGCGGCATCGCGCTTCCAGGCTTCCCTCACTCACACGGCGGGTCCGCGCCCACCACAACGACATGCCAAGCACGGTAAGCGCCACACCCAGCGCAATGATCGTGTACTGCATGATGACCTCCCTCGTCGTGCTCTCGATGCGCACATCATCCGGAGAGGCCCGCAACTAGGGAAGAGTGTGGGTACGGATCGCGACGTTTCCTTGCGCAATCCACAGATTCGCGCGTATCGGTGTGTCGGGTATCTGTGGATCGTGCAAGAAACCACAGCGATCCCGGCGTTGACGTCTTCCCCTGCGTTGCCATCAGCCACATCATGAGTGGCACCAAGGCATGAGGAGGCGATTGAGAAATGCAATCGACGCTCACAGACAATCTCGCTGAGCCCCGGCTCCCAGTCGGGTCGCGAGATCCTCTCAGCCACATGACGATCCACCGATACCGCGTCCAGCCGCTCCACCTGGGCGTCGTCGGTTCCGTCGATGGCGGCACGCTACTCGAATGGATACACAGCGCGGCCCATGCCACCGCGGCGCGGTGGAGCGGGCACTGCTGCGTGGCCGCGTCCGTAAGCAACTTCCACCTCGACAGGCCCATCCGTGTCGGCGAACTGGTCGAGGTGCACGCTTGCCTCGTCTATACCCGCCGCAGCAGCGTGCATGTCCTTGTCACCGTCTACTCGGGCGACCCTGCCGGCCCGAAGGCGGTTCAATCCGCCCAGTGCCCAGTCGTTTTCGTCGCTGTCAACGATATCGGTGAACCGGTTGCGGTTCGGCAATGGACGCCGGTCACCATGCTCGAACTACAGCGTGAGCATCAGGCGCGAGTCCGGATACGGACGCGAAAGCAGGTCGAGGACGCCATCGCAGCGCAGATATACACAGCCGCAGGGACCGGCCCTCGCACCACCCGACACATTCTCGTGTCCCGCGCCGATGTGCACAGAGATGGCGCCGTCCACGGCGGTCGGGTCATGCGGTGGATCGACGAAGCGGCGAACACCTGCGCCGCTGACTGGTCCGGAGTTGCAGGCCTGACGTCCTACGTCGCAGCGATCCGCTTCCGCAGTGCCGTTGCCGTCGGCGACCGGTTGGAGGTGTCGGCGCGAATCGTCCGCACCGGACCGCGCAGCGTCCACATCGGTGTCCGCGTGACCGCGAGCGACATGGTCACCGGCGTGGCCCATGTCGCGGCGGAAGGTCTGATCGTCGTCGCTTCACTCGACGAGCAGGACAAGGCCCGGCATGTTACGCAGTGGGCTCCCGACTGTGACGAAGACGCCCGACTCGATCGACACGCCGAACACCTCGTCGAGCTGCGGGGGCTCTTCGAGCCGTACCCCACCGCTGCGGGCTTTCCGCCGTCTCTTGTCGGATCAGGCGTCGGGCGTGAACGCGGCTTCGAAGAACGCGAACTCTAGACGCATCGCCCGCCGGTAGGCGGTGCGGACAGCCTGGGTGTCGTCGGCCTGTTCATCGAGCAGCCGTTCCAAGAGGCGTGCCGTTTCCTCGAACTCCGGATCGGCGTAGGTCTGCACCCACTGTGCGTACGGCCCCGCATTGCCCGCGTCGAGCGACGTTCCGAGCCACGCGTACAGCCGCATGCACGGTGTCATCGCCGCATAGATCACGCCCAGATCCTGGGTACACGCCGTCGCCAGCAGAAATTCGGTGTACGCCGACGTCGCCGACAACGGCTCGACACCGGCCATGTCGATACCCCAGGAGCCTGCGTACGAGGCGTGCAGCCCCAGCTCCTGCCGGACACCGGCGAGTAGGTCGGCCAAGGTCAGCAGCGTCGCGGTGTCCCGACTGCGCGCGAGCGCCAAAGCGTATGCGCGAGCAAATGATTCGAGGAAGAACGCATCCTGGGCGAGGTAACCGGCGAAGATTTCCCGCGGCAGCGAGCCGTCACCGATGCCGCGTACGAATGGGTGCGCGAGCACGTCGGCGGCAACATCGGCGCTGTCGGACCACAGTCGAGCAGACAGCGTCACGTCGGACCGGTTCAGCGCTTCAGCCAACGCCGCACCGTGTCGAGGTCCCTGGTAAGGGACATCAAGATGCCGTCCCGGTACAACACGCCACCGCTGATGGCGTGGCTGCCCTGCCAAACGATGTGGACGCGCTCCGGGCGGCGCAAGTAGTAGTCGCTGCGGTCGGCGTCCCTGTGCTGCCAGCCGGCTTCTGCCGCGAGGTGGGACACCTCTTCGCGCTCGACGATTGCCGTCATGGCACGTACCTCCTGTGTCGCACCGGGAACGTTATCAGCCGCTGCCGCCCGCAAGTCTGTGGCGGAGCGTCGCCGCGCGCAGCGTGAGGTGGTTGCGCTCGGCGAGGCTCTGCGCCTGCGCGGCCGCGGCCACGTACAGCTCCGCGGCAGTGGCGATGTCGCCGGCACGCTCGTGAAGGTAGGCGGCCGAAGCCGTATACCGCGGCAGCATCGGGTCGAGTTCGGCGAGCGCGGCCAACCCGGCCTGCGGTCCGTCCGCTTCGCCGACGGCGACGGCGCGGTTGAGCCGCACGACCGGGCTGTCGGTGAGTCGGACAAGCTCGTCGTACCACTCGACGATCTGCGGCCAATCGGTCTCGTCGGCGGTCTGCGCGTCGGCGTGTAGGGCCGCGATCGCGGCCTGCGCCTGGTACTCCCCGAGTCGGTCGCGGGCCAGCGCGGCCTGCAGCACAGCCACCCCCTCGGCGATCATGTCGCACCGCCAGAGGCCGCGGTCCTGATCGGCGAGCGGCACGAGGCTGCCGTCGGCGCGCGTCCGCGCCGGGCGTCTGGCGTGGTGGAGCAGGAAGAGGGCGAGAACCCCCGCGACCTCTTCGTCATCGGTGGAAGCGGCCAGCTGCCGAGCCAGCCGGATCGCCTCAACGGCGAGGTCGACGTCACCGGTGTACCCCTCGTTGAACACCAGGTACAGCACCTTCAACACGGTGCGCAGATCACCGGGCTGATCCAGGCGGGCATCGCTCACGGTGCGCTTTGCCCGGCTGATCCGCTGGGCCATCGTCGCTTCCGGCACCAGATACGCCTGTGCGATCTGGCGGGTGGTGAGGCCGCCGACGGCCCGCAGCGTCAGCGCGACAGCCGACGAGGCGGTCAGGTTCGGGTGCGCGCAGAGAAAGTAGAGCGCCAGCGTGTCATCCACGGACGCGGCCGGTCCCGGCGGCGGCTCGTCGGATACCAGGTCCTCGCGTCGGCGCCGCGCGGTGTCTGATCGGGTCAGATCGATGAAGCGCCGCCACGCCGTGGTGATCAGCCAGCCCTTGGGGTCGTCCGGGCGCTGGTCCGGCCACGTCTCGACGGCCCCGATCAGCGCCTCCTGGACGGCGTCCTCGGCGGTCGCGAAGTCCGCCCCGCGGTGGACGAGGGCAGCCAACACACCCGGGATCAGGTCCCGCAGCTGCGCCTCGTCCACCGCACCTTCTCCCGTCGCTGCGCTCGCCCAGGCGTCGACGGCCATTACTCGGTGATGCTCGTCGGAGCGCCCATGAACGGCCGAACCTCGAGCCACTCGTGGATCGGCTTGCCTCCCGCGCCCGGCGCCGCAGACAACTCACCGGCCAGCTCGACGGCGCGCTCGTATGAGTCGACGTCGATGACCATGAAGCCCGCGATCAGGTCCTTGGTCTCGGGAAACGGGCCGTCCGTCACGGGAGGCTTGCCCTCGCCGTCGTAGCGGACCCACGCTCCCTCGGAAGCCAAGGCCTGGCTGTCGACGTACTCGCCGGTGTCTCGCAGGCGATCCGCGAAATCCTCCATGTACTGGATGTGCGCCTCGATCTCAGCGGGCGTCCACTGGTCCATCGGCACGTCGTTGACCGCCGCAGGCGCGCCCCGGTAGTGCTTGAGAAACAGGTACTTGGCCATGAGGTTCTCCCTTCAGGTTCGCGACCCTAGTCGGTCGCTCATCCCTGGGACGGAGCCGTCATGACGATCTCGACATCCTGCGTCGCTGAGTTCGTTGGGTTACCAACGATCGAGATGACGGCGTGAGGAGTCAAGTCAATCGGCGTGCGAAACCCTCGCGCGCGTCGTCTTGATGAAGTCGTCGATGAGGTCGACGACTTCTGCGGGGGCTTCGACGTGCGCGAAATGGCCCACGTCCGGTAGCACCTCGATGCGACAATCCGGCCGCGCCTCCAACGCTGCATACGCGTGATCGACCGGGATGATGGTGTCGTCCTCACCCCAGATGGCCAACGTGGGCAGATCGGCCTTGAGCTGCAATCGGTTCAATGCGCTGACCGATTGCCCGCGGTAGTCGACAACCGAGCGCAGTGTGCGCAGGAACGACTCGCGGGTCTGGGCATCGGAGAACGACGAATACGAGTTCCAGATCTCCGCGCCGCGCGGCGATCGCAGCCCCATCGACGACAACCACGACTTGACCGAATCACCAGCGCGCAGAACGAATTTCGGCGCAATCACCGGCATCACCAGCTCGGCTCCCGGCGCGGAGAGCAAGCGCAGGATCCAGCCGACATCCTGACCCAACCCGCCACTGCTGATGAGGATGAGTCGTCGACAGTAGTCGGGATGTTGGTAGAGGAACTGCATCGCGATTCCGCCGCCGAGCGAGTGGCCGACGACGGTCGCCGACTCCACCCCGAGTTCGTCGAGCAGGTCGCGTAACCCGACCGCGAATGCACCGAGCGAGTAGTCGGTCCTCGGCTTCGCGGATTGGCCGTGCCCCAGCAGGTCGGGCGCGATCACCCGGTAGCTCTTGGCGAGTCGAGGCAGGATCTCCCGCCACGTCTGAGAACTGCCCGCCATGCCATGGACAAGCAGGATGGCCTCGCCGTGGCCTTCGTCGTAATAGGCCAGCCGTTCGCCGTGGATGTCGATCGACTTGTGTTCGATCACGAAGCCCTCCGTTCCCCGACGAACACTCTACCGGCGGGTAACTTCGCTGGCAGTGTCGTCTATCCCTGCGGCAGGCTCACCCGCGACGAAGGGTCAGCAGGGTGATCTCGCTTGGCGCGAACACCCGGAACGGCGGCCCCCAGAATCCGGTTCCGCGGCTCGTGTACAGCTGGGTCCGATCGCCGTGTCGACTGAGACCGTGTACCACCGGTTGGTCCAGTCGGACCAGGAAGTTGAAGGGCCAGATCTGGCCGCCGTGGGTGTGGCCCGAGACCTGAAGGTCGACGGCCGCGCGCGCCGCGTGCGCGACCTGCTTGGGTTGATGCGCAAGGAGAAGGATCGGCAGTGTGCGGTCTGCTCCGGCGAGAGCAGCGTCCAGGTTCGCGCCGTGTCCGTGAGCGCCTGACGCCTTCGCAGTGGCGTCGTCCACCCCGGCGACGATGAGCCGGTCACCGCCGTTCTCGACAACGAGGTGCCGGTTGTGCAGGGCGGTCCAGCCGATGCTCTCCATGTAGTCGAGCCAATCCTGCGCCTCGCTGAAGTACTCGTGGTTGCCGGTGACATAGACGCGGGCCGACTTCGCATTCACCGAAGCCAGCGGACTCGCTTGCGCCTCCCGAATGTCGACCGTCCCGTCCGCGATATCGCCGACGTGGCACACGACATCGGCGCCGAGCGCGTTCACCCGCGCAACCACGGCCGCCGACCACCGCGAGCGGTCGATCGGGCCGTAGTGCGTGTCGGTGATGATCGCGACGCGCAGACCGTCCAGACCGCGCCCGAGTCGGTCGATCGCGACATCGACCTGCTTCACGCGCGGAACCCGCATTGCTTCGGCATAACCCCACACCAGGAGCACCACCACCACGGCGATCACCGCCGCAGCGACCGCCCGTGAGCGCGCGGGATCCTCGACCCCCGCGATGAGCAACACGAACCGCAACAGTTGGCTCAGCACCGACCAGACGAACAGCACCCAGGCGGCGCCGAGCATTCTATCTCCGATGGCCGCGGCCCAGTCGAGATGCCTACGGCCATGACCCAGCATCATCAACCACGGCATCGCGACGAACGCGGCCGCGAAGAGCAGTGTGCCAGTGACGAATACGGCCGTGGGCCATGCGGCACCCGCCGCCAGCAGCGTCCACCACGGCACCCCGAACAGCAGCAGCATGACGACGAGCACGACCGCCATGCGCCGCCAGTGCCGCCGAGCCCGTCGTGGTGGGCCCACGGATTCGACTACATCTGCCGGTGTTTCTGTCATCGGGCCTCGATCTTCTTGCGGGCTGAGTCTCATCGACGACGTTACCGACGTTTTGTGCGGTCGTTCGCCGGCGACGATTGGCGCTTGGTGCGTCGCATCAATATGTTTCTCACGTGATGTCTCCAACTGCTGGCGCAGTCGCGCGATGGATCTCCTCCTTCTTCGCGGCTGCTGCCGTCGCCGGAACGGTTGTTTCTGCGGTCCTGTTACAGGCCGGTCCCGCCCCGGCAGTGCGCCTGGCCAGTGACGGGAACCCGCTGGCCGGATTGCCGTTCTACGTCAACCCCGCGTCGAAGGCCAGGGCCGCCGCCGACGGTGTCGACCCGCGGAGTCCCGAGTTGGACGCCATCGCGAACACGCCGACGGCGTACTGGATGGACAATCTGTCCACTCCCGCCGTGGACGCGAAATACATCGCCTCGGCACAGGCCGCCGGCACCATGCCGGTGCTGGCGCTCTACGGCATCCCGCATCGCGACTGCGGGAGCTTCGCCGCAGGTGGCTTCGGGTCGGCCGATGCCTACAAGGGATGGATCGACGGCGTCGCTTCCGCCATCGGCGGCGGACCGGCGGCGGTCATCCTCGAACCCGATGCCCTCGCCATGGCTGACTGTCTGTCGGGCGACCAGCGCCAGGAACGCTTCGACTTGATGCGCTACGCCGTCGATAAGCTGACCGCCAACCCGGCCACGGCCGTGTACATCGACGGTGGACACGCGCGCTGGTTGAGCGCCGAGGACATGGCAGGCAGGCTCAACGATGTCGGGGTGGGCAAGGCGCGGGGCTTCAGCCTCAACACCGCGAACTTCTTCACCACCGAAGAGTCGATCGGCTACGGCGACACGATTTCCGGTCTCACCAACGGCGCCCACTACGTCATCGACACGGGCCGCAACGGCGCAGGACCGACGGACGACGAGCTGTACTGGTGCAATCCGAGTGGGCGGGCGCTCGGTGCCGCGCCGACGACGGACACCGGGAACGGCAACGTCGATGCCTTCCTGTGGGTCAAACGTCCCGGCGAGTCCGACGGATCATGCAACCGCGGGGACCCCGGCGCGGGGCGCTTCGTGAACTCATTCGCCATCGACCTGGCCCGCAACGCCGGCCAGTAGGGACCGCTACGTTCACTTCGGGGGCACACCACGCTAGGGACTACACGCTGTCAAGGGTGCGTCTAATGACTGATCACCAAGTTGGTGTTCGCTGTTTCTCACTCCACCGCTGCGGATCCACTTCGAGCGCGGCTCGGTCCCATTTGCCGCGTTCGGCGGCCGCCCGATATGTGGTCTGTAGAAATTCCAGAAGGGTGCGGTCTGGGTCGGCGGCGGTCCGCACCGCCTCGTAGGGCAGCAGCGGAATCGGCGAATCCGAGTATCACAAGACGGTGCGCCCAGACGGGGAGGTTCGGATCGCCGACGGAGGCATCACCCGCACACCGGGAACGCCTTCCTTCGACGACGTGAAGGTCGGCGACGAGCTGGCCGTGCACCACACCCGACTGTCCCGCGGCGACCTCGTGAACTATTCCGGCGTGGCCGGCGACGCCAACCCGATCCACTGGGACGAGGACATCGCCAAGCTGGCCGGGCTGCCCGATGTGATCGCCCACGGAATGCTCACCATGGGTTTGGGGGCCGGATTCGCTTCCACGTGGTCGGGCGACCCCGGGGCGGTCACCCGCTTCGCGGTGCGGCTGTCTGCGCCCGCGATCGTGTCGGCCACCGAGGGCGCAGACATCGAGTTCAGCGGCCGGGTCAAGTCGCTGGATGCGGCGACCCGCACCGGTGTCGTCATCGTCGCCGCGAAGTCCGGTGGCCGGAAGATCTTCGGCCTGGCGACGTTGAACGTCCGGTTCCGCTGACCCGGCGGCCAAACGGAATCGCCTCAACGGCAGTGGTTTTCGTGGTCGCCTGAGCTATTGGCCCCAGGCGTGCCGGGGGGCCGAGCGTGCCGCCGGCGTTCGGCACCATCGCTGGGGCCGGCATCCCCCCTTCGGCCGCGTTGTATCCCGGTATCCCATCGTCCGGCGGCGACTCAAATGCGCCTCCAGCGCAGAGCGGATGCCGCCACCAGAACATCTCGCATCCAGGATCATCCTGGAAGGTGGGCACCGGTATGCCGGGCAGGCCTGCCGGGCGGGCGTTGCGTTCGCCGGAACGGTCGCACCCATCACGGCTACTCCGGCAATTGCTGCCGCCAAGGCCGTTCTGGTCAGCGTGCCGCGCACTCCGAAGCCATCACCCAATTCATCCGTCCCGGTCTTCGTCGTGGCCCGCGACTGGCTGCGCGTCTACTCAGCGAGGAGCCGAAGACGCAGGCACAGCCCAGGCGCTCCCTTGCTCGCGATCGAGCGCCGTGATCCCCTTGTTCTTCAACCCGAAGATATAGACCAGCAAGCTCACGCCGATCACCACCGTCACGTAGAAGATGAACCAGCCGACGTGATCAGCCGACTTGGACGCTTGGAAAAGCAGCGGCGCCGTGCCGCCGAAGACGGAGTTCGCGAGCGCGTAGCCCAACCCCACGCCCAAGGCACGGATTTCGGCGGGGAACAGCTCTGCCTTCACGATCGCGTTGACCGAGGTGTAACCGGTGATGATGACGTAGCCGACGGCTGTTAGTGCGAACGCCATGAGCGGCGAGGTGGTCTGCGGGAGGAAGGTGAGCAGTACATAGGTGTAGATAACGCCACCAACGCCGAAGAAGATCAGGAGTGGCTTGCGACCGACCCGGTCACTGATGATGCCGCCGACGGGCTGCAGCAGCATCAGAAAGATCAGTCCCAGCAGGTTAATCCACGTTGCCGTCATCGCCCGGTCGTCCCCGAAGGTGGACTTGACAATCGCCGGCGCATTGACGCTGTAGGTGTAAAACGCGATCGTGCCACCCGCGGTGATGAGGAAAACTAGCAGCAGGGAGCGCCAGTGCGTGGTGAACAACGCCTTCATCGATCCCGCGTCCGGGTCCTTACCCTCGCGGATGGCCTTCAGGTGCGACTCGCTGAGCGACTCGTCCATCGAGCGGCGAATCCAGAGCACCACAAGGGCAGCGATGCCGCCGATGAAGAAGCCGATCCGCCATCCCCAGGCGGTCACGGCCTCCACATCCAGGACACTGAGCGCGATGAGGAGCGTGAACTGCGCGAGAACATGACCGCCCACCAGGGTGACGTATTGGAATGACGACAAGAAGCCGCGCCGATTCGCGGTCGCCGCTTCGGACATGTATGTCGCCGATGTGCCGTACTCCCCACCAGTGGCGAATCCCTGCACCAGCCGAGCGAGGACCAGAATCACCGCCGCCCAGTACCCGATGATCTCGCGTGTGGGCATGATTGCCACGAGGAAGGAGCAGGCTGACATGACGGTGACGCTGAGCATCAGGGCGGCCTTGCGGCCGCGACGGTCGGCGTACCGCCCGAAGAACCAGGATCCCACCGGTCGCATTACGAAGGTGACCGCGAAGATCGCGTAGATGTATAGCGTTGAGTTTTCGTCGTTCTTATCGAAGAACTGCGCCTCGAAGTACGTCGCGAAGACCGTGTAGACGTAGACGTCGTACCACTCGACGAGGTTTCCTGCCGAGCCCTTGATGGTGTTGAGCACCGCCCGCCGGGTGCTCGTCGGAGCGCGCGTTGGACCGGTCGGGGTTGGCGCCGTCGCCCGGCCGCCGGAGCCTGTCATACCGACGCAAGCAGCTTGTCAGCCGTCAAGACCACCAAGCCATCGGCCAGCGCGTACTGCAGTGCCCGCTCGAAACGGCCGGTCTCCCAGTACGGCGCCCCGACGCGTAGCGCGAGGTCCTCAAGTGACTGCGGCCCGTGCGCCTGCAGTGCCCGGACGAGCTGATGGGTTTCGTGTGTGACCTGCCGGTCGCGCGGGCCCTCGGTGCTGGGCTTGGGTGGTGGCATGGGCATGGCGATGTCCTCTCGATGACCTACGGACTCCTCAGGCGGGCGTCGCGGCCCGCTCGTTCTCGGTGTTGGGTGCGTCGTCGTCCACTGCTGTCAACGGCATCGCGATGCTCTCCAAGGACTGACCCTCGGCATTGACGCCGAGGAAGATCGCGACAACCCCCCCGGCGACCATCAGGGCAGCGCCCAGGAAGTAGCCGAATGCGATCCCGGTGATATCGCCGCTCGCTGAGGCGTTCTCGATCAGATTGCCGAATAGCAGCGGTCCGGAGATTCCGCCGACGGCCGTCCCGATGGCGTAGAAGAACGCGATACACAGAGCCCGGGTTTCCATCGGGAAGATCTCGCTCGCGGTCAGGTACGCCGCGCTTGCCCCGGCCGAGGCGAAGAAGAAGATGATCACCCCGAACGCGGTGAGCGACACCGCCGACACCGAGCCGAGGAACAGACCGGCGAGTCCGAGGAGCGACCCGGAGATGATGTAGGTGCCGGCGATCATCCGGACGCGTCCGACCGTGTCGAACAACGGGCTGAGTACCAGGGCGCCGACGAAGTTGCTGACTGCGAATATCGCGATGTAGTACCCGGTCTGCTCCACTTCGAAGAACGTCGTCAGCGAGTCGCCGAAGGTGAAGAAGAACGCGTTGTATAGGAAGGCCTGACCCACGAAGAGGGAGAAGCACAAGATGGTTCGCCGCGGGTAGAGGGTGAACACCGTGCGGGCGATCAGGCCGAAGCCGATCGACTTGCGCTGACGGATGGTGATCGTCTCCGACACCGAGGGCAGGTCCTTGCCGGTCTCGTCGACGACTATCTTCTCGATGTCTCGGACGATCTTCTCGCCCTCCTCCTCGCGGCCGTGGATGAACAGCCAGCGTGGGCTCTCTGGGACGTAGCGGCGGACCAGGAACACACCGACGGCGAGGATCCCGCCGAGCCCGAAGGCAAGCCGCCAGCCCAGGGCCGGGTCCACGAGGGTCGGGTCGAGAAGTGGAATGGTTAGCAACGCACCACCTGCAGCGCCGATCCAGAAGGAGCCGTTGATGGCCACGTCGATGCGTCCGCGGTACTTGGCCGGGATCAGTTCATCGATCGCGGAGTTGATCGCTGCATATTCACCGCCGATGCCGGCCCCCGTCAGGAAGCGAGCGGCGAAATACCATTCCGGGTTCGGCGAGAACGCGGTGAGCACAGTCGCCACCGTGTAGACGCCCAGCGTCAGCATGAACAGTTTCTTGCGTCCAAACCGGTCGGTCAAGTGACCGAAGAACAGCGCACCGATACAGGCGCCGGCCACGTAGATCGCGCCGGCCAATCCGATGTCCGCACTCGTCAGGCCCAGGCCGGTGTCCTCCGGTTTGAGCGCCTCCGACATCGAGCCGACGATCGTGACCTCGAGTCCGTCGAGGATCCACACGGTTCCGAGCCCGATCACGATCAACCAGTGCCAGCGCGCCCACGGCAGGCGATCCATTCGGGCCGGGATATCAGTCGTGATCCGGCCTAGCTCGACCCCTGATCCCATGTCGGCTCCTTCGCATTCTCGAGGCAAAGCCAGTCAGTACTTGCGTTCGACTGCTGCCGATTTGGGGTACCCCTCACCTCCCGCATCCATGCATTCAGTCATTGAATGCTCTCACCGAGTCGTCACCCCAATAAGAAGCCCGTTGGTTCCCGCTACACCATCGGATCCGACGCGGCAATCCTCGTACGGTTGAGCCGCGTCGCCTCCGACCGATGTCGTTGGCGCTCAAGGTTAAGCGTCCTCTCTGATCGGCTCTACTGGTCCCATTGGACGTGTCCAACCAGGGTCAGAAGATCCGCGGATAACTGCACCGCATTGGCTAGCCGCGAAGGTAGGTCAGCACGGCGAGAACCCGACGATGTTGTTCGTCGTCTGGCGGCAGCATCAGCTTGGCGAAGATGTTGCGGATGTGCTTTTCTACCGCGCCATCGGTGACCACCAGGGTGCGGGCGATGTTCGTGTTGGAGCGGCCCTCGGCCATCAGCGCGAGCACCTCCCGTTCACGGGCGGTGATCTCCCGCAGCGGGTCATCACGACGGCGTCGCACCAGCAACTGGGCGACGACCTCGCGGTCGAGCACAGTACCGCCAGAGGCCACTCGTTCCACCGCGTCGAGGAAATCGGCGATCGCCGCGACCCTGTCCTTGAGTAGGTAGCCGATCGCACCGGCCCCGTCGGCGAGCAGATCGTCGGCGTAGGAGACATCGACGTACTGGGACAGTACGAGCACGGGCGAGCAGGGCACCCGCCCGCGGGCCTCGACCGCGGCGCGCAGACCCTCATCGGTGTGCGACGGCGGCATCCGGACGTCCACCACCGAAACGTCCGGCCGGTGCTCCTCGACGGCCCGCACCAACGAGGGTCCGTCCCCCACCGCAGCCACCACGTCATGACCGTTCTCAGTCAGCAACCGGATCAGGCCCTCGCGGAGAAGGACGGAATCGTCGGCCACCACGACCCTCAGCACGGCAGCTCCACCGAGATCATCGTCGGGCCGCCGGTCGGACTCACGACGGTCAGCGTGCCGCCGCTGGCGCGCACGCGGTCGGCGAGGCCGGACAGGCCATGACCCTTGGCCACATGCGCACCACCGGCGCCGTCGTCGACGATCTCGACGCCCAACCGGCCAGGCTCGTGTGCCACGGTGACCCTGCAGGTCGCCGCGCCGCTGTGTTTGGCGACATTCGTCAGCGCCTCGGCGACCGCGAAGTAGGCGGTTGTCTCGACCGCCGTTTCGAGCCGCCCGGCCGGCGTGCCGAGCTCGGGGTCGACCGTCAGCTCGGCGGGCACGGTGCACCGAACGGCGAGCGCGGCCAGCGCACTCGGCAGGCCGCGGTCGGTGAGCACCGGCGGCGCGATGCCGCGGGACAGCGACCGCAGCTCGTCCAAGGTCTCCTGGGTCTGGCCGACCGCCTCGTCGAGCGCCGCTCGCAGCGCGTCCTGGTCGCTGTCCAGGTGTTGGCGCGCGCGGTCCAGATCCATCGCGAGGCGGACGAGTCGTTGTTGAGGGCCGTCGTGAATATCGCGCTCGAGCCGGCGCAGCGCGGTCGCCTCGGCGGAGACCGCGGCGGCCTTCTGTTCCGTCAGCGTGGTGATCGCCTGACGCATCTCGGCCACATCGGTCAGCAGGAGTCGGCTGAAGCCGGCCGAGATCAGGGCGCAGCCTCGCACCACGATCGGGAGAGTGATCAGGCAGACCAGGCCGATGGCGGTCTGCAGGCCGACACGGGCGAACATGCTGTCGCCGAGCCCGATCAGCTGGGCCAGGGAGGTGTTGTCCGGACCCCGGGGGATGCTCCAGTCCCACGCAATGGTCAACGTGCCGCCGATCGCCGACGCCCACCAGCTGATGACGATGCTGAAGGCAGCCACCGCGATCGGGAAATGCAGGACGCCGTGCGCGAGATCGAGCCAGAACTGGCTCTGCGTCAGCGGGGTGACGATCCGTTTCCAGATGCCTGCACCTGGTTGGGCCGCCCGGTAGATCGGCCGGATCAGTGGCCGGCGCAGCACATTTGGAATGCGCAGCCGCTCGACATCGGCGAAGAAGCGGGCGACAACCAACGTGCAGGCAAGGATCGGCAGGCCGACGACGACGATCAGCGTGCTGAGCCCCGCCGAGAACCCGGTCACGGCGACGCAGAAACTCGCGACGGCGAGTGGCAATCCGAGCAGGACATAGCCGGTGTCGACGCCGAGCTGGCGGACGAAGCCGAATCGCTGCGCCTGCGCCCTGTCGGCCAATGTAGGGACGGTGCTCATGCTCCCGACGCTAGGCATTTGGCGGATTCGCTCCCATCCCGTGCGCCTGCGTCTTCAGGGTAGGGCTGTCCATACCGTCACCGCTCGGTCTTGAGGGCGGTGGCAGAAGATGTGCTTGGGCGATCCCGTCGATCGGCGTGTATTGGTGCGTCGTCCACGCGTTAGTGTGCTTCGGTCGGCCTCAGCGAACAGTCCGATAGAAAAGTTGAGCACATCCATGACTGCATCAGCGGAAACGTCGGCGCTCGAATCGCGGGTCGGCCACTACTACCAGATGGACGGCACCTACCTGGTCGGCCGCGAGAAGCTACGCGAGTACGCCCGTGCGGTGCAGGACTACCACCCCGCGCACTGGGACGTCGCCGCCGCCGCGGAGCTGGGCTACTCGGACCTCGTGGCGCCGCTGACCTTCACGTCGACCCCGGGCATGACCTGTAATCGCCGGATGTTCGAACAGGTGGTCGTCGGTTACGACACCTATATGCAGACCGAAGAAGTCTTCGAGCAACACCGCCCGATCGTGGCCGGCGACGAACTGCATATCGACGTCGAACTGACGTCGGTGCGCAGGATCGCAGGCAGAGACCTGATCACCGTGACCAACACCTTCACTGACACGGCAGGCGCGCGGGTGCACACCCTGCACACCACCGTCGTCGGCCTCACCACCGAGGACGTCGATCCGGCGATCAAGACGGCGGTGCAGAAGATGATGATGCACGACGTGGACATCTTGGGAATCGGCGAATCCGAGTACCACAAGACGGTGCGCCCCGAGGACGAGGTTCGGCTCGCCGACGGAGGCTCGACCCGCACGCCGGGGACGCCGCCCTTCGACGACGTGAAGGTCGGCGACGAGCTGCCGGTGCACCACACCCGCCTGTCCCGGGGCGACCTGGTGAACTACGCCGGGGTGGCCGGCGACGCCAACCCGATCCACTGGGACGAGGACATCGCCAAGCTGGCCGGGCTGCCCGACGTGATCGCCCACGGAATGCTCACCATGGGTTTGGGTGCCGGATTCGCTTCCACGTGGTCGGGCGACCCCGGTGCGGTTACCCGCTACGCGGTGCGGCTGTCGGCGCCCGCGATCGTGTCGGCCACCGAGGGCGCAGACATCGAGTTCAGCGGCCGGGTCAAGTCGCTGGATGCGGCGACCCGCACCGGCGTCGTCATCGTCGCCGCGAAGTCGGGTGGCCGGAAGATCTTCGGCCTGGCGACGTTGAACGTCCGCTTTCGCTGACCCGGCGGCGCTGCGCTGGATGCCCTCAGCTGAGGCTTACTCAGCGCCCGAGTTGGCGTTCACCGATTCTCATCCCAGCGGTGCGGATCGGCTTCGAGCGCGGCCCGATCCCATTTGCCGCGTTCGGCGGCCGCCCGATAGGTGGTGTGTAGAAACTCCAGCAGGGTGCGGTCTGGGTCGGCGGCGGTCCGCACCGCCTCGTAGGGCAGCAGAAACTGGCGATTTTCGGTGCTGTAGAAGGCTTGCTCGGGTATGACGGGGTAATCGGCGAAGCCCTCGGGTTCGGGATAGGCGTAGGCGTAGAAAGCGCCTTCGTCGCCGCCGCCCGGCCAGAAACCGCAGCTGCTCAACTCGTGGGAGTAGCCCTCCACCATCACCCAATCGCCACAGTTGGGTGCCCCTCCTGGATGCTTGGGCGCGGTGCGGCCGGAGAACCTGGTGCACGCCAAATCCATGGCCCCCCAAAAGAAGTGCACCGGGCTGACCTTGCCGATGAAATACGAGCGGAACTCGTGCATGACGCGGTCGGCCGACACGAGTTGGCGCCAGAACAGGTGCACGGCGTCGGCGTCGTAGGAGGCGTGTGTGTGGTCCTGGGCGAACGGGATCGCCGGATCGACCTCGTTAGGCCTCGCCTGAATCTGCGCCGCGATGCCGAGCTCGTCGAGCGCACTCATCGTTTCGGCATAGAAATCGGCCACCGACTTGGGTTCGAGCGCGATCTCACGGAGGCCGCCTGCACTGGATCGGATGTGCAACCGGTGCTCGATGAAGTCGAACTCGATGTCGAAGACGCCCGCTTCGTACGGAATCGCGGATGTGGTCAAACCCCGGGGACTGACGTAGAGGGTGACCTGCCACCAGTGGTTGACCAACGGCGCGTGCGCGAGTCGAATCTTGCCGACGATCTGGGTCCACATGTGCAGCGTGTCGCGGGAGGCGGTCCACTCGTCGACCCGCAACGACGGCCAGTTCTGCAACGACGCAGTCTTGTTCGGGGTGGTCTCAGTCATCAGACAGTGCCCCGGTACCACCGATCACTACGACCTTCATGAGGAACCTCCACTACTTGCCGTCGTCCCGGTGAGAGCCTAGCGGGCCGCCAAGATCAGACTCGCGATTCCGTGCGGCTGTTGCCCAGGCGGCGACCGGTATGTACTTTGCTGATATGTCACCAATTCCGGGTGGCTGCGAGAGGTCAACTATATGAAGATCGTTGTGATCGGCAGAGGACATGTGGGTGGCGGTTTGGCCCGATTGTGGAGTAGCCGCGGCCACCGGGTGACCGCGCTCGGACGGGACGGTGGCGACGCTACCGACGCTGAGGTGGTCGTCGTTGCCGTTGCGGCAGCGCAGATCCCGGCTGCGCTCGATGCCGTCGTCGGCCTGGCCGGCCAGCCCACGATCGACGCCTGCAATATCTACACCGACCGCCAGAACGAGTTTCCGTCGTTGTCGCATCAGATTCAGTCGATCATCGGCGGCCCGACCGCCAAGGCGTTCTCCACCAATTTCGCCAGCGCCTACGACCGGATCAATGAGCAGCGGGTGGCCCCGAGCAACCTGTACGCCGCCGATGACGACGCCCGGGGATACGCCGAACAACTCAGCGTCGACGCCGGCTACGAACCGGTCTATGTGGGCCCGCTGGACCCGGGTGCGCGTCTGCTCGAAGACAGTTCCGGACTGACGCGGACGCTGGGTGCCCAGCTCGGGCCGTTCTTCTACCGATACGCGCAGCCGGGCCAACTGTGATGAGAGCGCTGAAGTTCGCTGGGTACGGCGGGCCGGATGTCCTCGACGTCGTCGAGGTCCCTCGCCCTGCCGCCGGTCCCGGGCAGGTCTTGGTGGCTGTGGTGACTGCGGCCACCAACCCGGGCGAGATCGGTATTCGAGAAGGACACTTCGCCGCCGTCTGGCCGGCGCACTTCCCCGAGGGGCAGGGCAACGACTTCGCGGGATTCATCGCCGAGGTTGGTTCCGGTGTCGACGATTTCGCGGTCGGAGACGAGGTTCTCGGGTTCGCCCCGCGAGCGGCGCAGGCCGAATACGTCGCGCTCGGCGTCGACGCGGTCGCAGCCAAACCCGCCGGGCTGCCATGGGAGGCGGCCGCAACGATCGCCGGAGCAGGGGCAACGGCGTGGGCGTCGGTCGCCGCGGTCAACCCGCAACCCGGCGAAACCATCGTGGTGTCCGCCGCGGCAGGCGGGGTGGGGATCTACGCCGCCCAACTGGCCAAGCTGCGCGGCGCCGATGTCATCGGCACCTGTGGCGACTCCAATGTCGACCTGCTGAGATCGCTGGGGATCCGCACCGCACAGTATGGACCGGGAATTTCGGACCAGTTACGGGAACTGGCACCCGACGGGATCGACGGCTACATCGACACCTTCGGATCGGGCAATGTCTCGCTCGCAATCAGTCTCGGCGTTGAACCAAACCGCATCAACACCCTCATCGACCAGGAAGCGGTGCAGCGCTTCGGAGTGCACTCCGACGCCCAGGAACAGGCCGATAGTCCGCACATCTGGGCCGAACTCGCAGACCTCGTAGCCCGAAAAGACGTCACGGTGCCGATCGCGGCGGTCTACGACTTCACCACCGAGCAAGTCCGCCGGGCCTACTGCGATGTCGGCACCCGCCACGTCAGTGGCAAGCGCGTTCTGCGGATCATGCCGACACACCATCAAACGCGTCACACATGACGCTCAATGCCGTTGCGGCGCTTGGTCCCACCGCGGTTGGGCCGCCGCTGCGCGCGGTCACCGTCCTCCGACGGCTGCTCGGCCGAGTATTGACGGATCGCCGCCAGCATCCGGTCCAGCACCCCGCCCAACTCGTCGAGCTCATCATCGGTCAGCGGGTCGAAGAACAGTTGACGAACCAGCGCGACGTGCTTGGGGGCAGCCTTCTCGATGGCCGCTCTGCCCGCGGGGGTGAGGCCAACCACCGAACCGCGAGCGTCGTCTTCGCAGAACTCGCGAGCGACCAAGCCTCGTTTGACCATTCGGGTGACTTGGTGCGAGGTGCGGCTGCGATCCCACCCCAGTGCGATACCGAGATCCCTGGTCCGCAATTGCCCGTTCGGGGCCTCAGACAGCGGCACCATGACCGCATAGTCGGCCGCCGACATGCCCTCCTCGCGGGACAGCTGAAGATGAAACGCGCCCTGCAGCTCCCGTCGCACATCTCGGTAGGACTGCCAGATCCGCGCTTCCCGTTTAGTGAGCCATCCCGACCTTCTCACCACGACACCCAAGCTAGCAGGGGTGTGGTCCCCAACAGCAGAGCCGATAGAAGGGAAACGACAAGTGACTCACGACAGTGAAGCCCTCAAGGCGGTGGTCCGCCGCAACACCGAACAAGTTCAGGGGCAAGGAGATTTCGCCCTCTTCGACGAGCTGTTCGCCGACGACTTCGTCGACCACACCCCCCAGCCCGGCACCACGCCCGACAAGGCCGGTGTTCGTGTGCTCTACAACCGACTGCGTGACGCGTTTCCTGACTTCCGACCCGAAATCCATTGGCAAACCGTCGACGGCGACATCGTCACCACCTACAAGACCTACCATGGCACCCACCTCGGTGACTTTCTCGGCATCGCGCCGACCGGTAAGGCGATCGAGTTCGAAACAGTCGACGCCATGCGGGTCCGCGACGGGAAGATCACCGACCACTGGGGGGTGGCGAACCTGTACTCCGTCCTGCAACAACTGGGTCGGCTACCCGCCTGACGACGTGGACTGCTCGCTGCGGCGTTCACCCTCGTGCCAGTTGGCCAGCAGGCGCAGCGACGTTTCGTCGGCCGATCCGGGTTCTGTGGTGTAGACGATGAGGACCTGATCGGGGTCCCCGGACGGGTTGAGCGCCTGGTATTTGACGGTGAGATCGCCCACGAGCGGATGGTGGTAGGCCTTGGTTCCCGTGGTCCGGCGTTCCACATTGTGTTTCGACCACCAGGTCCGGAACTCCACGGAGTGGATGGACAACTCACCGACCAGTGCCGAGAGCTTCTCGTCATCGGGGTAGCGTCCCGCATCCAGGCGCAGCATGGCGACGGTGTCGGCGGCCACCACGTTCCAGTCCGCGTACAGCTCACGCGCGTGCGGATCGAAGAAGATAAACCGCGCCAGATTGCGCAGCGGCGCAGGAAGTTCACGAAACTCGGTGATCAGCGCGCCCGCCAACCCGTTGTGCGCCAGCACATCAAGCCTTCGGCCGAGCACGAACGCCGGCGAGCACACCTGGTCGAAAAGCTCCAACAGTCGCAGCGTCGCCACGTCCACCGACTGCGGCCGGGCTCGCCGTTTCCGTTGCGCAGGTTGCGGTTTGGCCAGCAGGTGCAGGTGCTGGCGTTCGGCGTCGTTGAGTTGCAGGGCGGCGGCCAACGCGTCGAGCACATCGGTGGACGCGCTGCGGCTGCGGCCCTGCTCCAGTCGTGTGTAGTAGTCGACACTGACTCCAGCCAGCCTGGCCAGTTCCTCGCGCCGCAGACCCGGCACACGGCGGCGCGAGGCTTGCCCTTCCAGCCCAGCATCCTGCGGGGTGAGCCGCGCGCGCCGCACGCTCAGAAATTCCGCCAGCTCCGTTGGCCTCCGGTCGCTCATATCGGACAGTCTGCCGCGCCGCGGCCCAGCCGTCGGCGCTTATGGTGGCCCATCTTGTCCCCCGATAGGCCGGGCCAGCTTGACCCGGCAATAGCGCCCGTTGGAGCTGTTGTCTGGGATGCACACATCCAGGCACTCTCGAAGGGATGCACCACATGTCCACAGTCATCACCACCACCCCACTGGTGGGGCGCGTCGCGATCGTCACCGGGGCGTCGAGCGGGATCGGTGAGGCCACCGCATTCCGGTTGGCCACCCTGGGTGCCAAGGTCGCCGTCGCGGCCCGCCGCACGGCCAACCTCGACGCGCTGGTCAGTCGCATCACCGCTGCCGGTGGCACCGCGCTTCCGCTGTCCCTCGATGTCACCGACCGGTCGGCCGTCAACGCGGCCGCCCAGCAGGTCGCCGACCGGTTCGGCCCGGTCGACCTGGTGTTCAACAACGCTGGTGTCCAACTGATCTCACCGATCGAAGACGTCAGGTTCGACGACTGGCAGCGGCAGATAGACCTCAACATCACCGGCGTGATGAACGTCATCGGCGCGTTCGTCCCGCAGCTCATCGGCTCGGCCGCGCAGGGCAAACCAGCCGACCTCATCACCACCTCTTCGATTGCGGCCACCCGCGTGCTGGAGAAGTTCTCCGTGTACTCCGGGACCAAGGCCTACATCAGCCAGCTGACCCGGCTGCTTCGCGTCGAACTCGGCCGAAAGATGGTGCGCGTTTCAACGATCGAACCGGGGATGGTGGATACCGAACTGCCGCTTCATGTCACCGACCCCGACGCCACCCGGTTGATGGCCGACCTCATCAACGACATCGACGTCCTCACAGCAGCCGATGTAGCCGAGACGGTCGCGTTCATCGCTTCGGTACCGCGCCACGTCAACCTCACCGAAATCACCATCCTGCCCACCCAGCAAGCCGTCTAAACGAAAAAGGAGCACCATCATGAGCACGAACCCGAAGACGGTCCTGATCACCGGCGCCAGCAGTGGAATCGGCGAAGCCGCCGCCCTGCGCCTCGCCGACGACGGTCACCGGCTCTTCCTCGGCGCCCGACGCACCGAACGGCTCGAAGCCTTAGTCGGGCGAATCGACGCCGCCGGCGGGACGGCGTCGTTTCGCCGGCTGGATGTCACCGACGGCGCTGACGTCCAGCGATTCGTCGCCGACGCCACGGACACCTACGGCGGGGTGGACGTCATGATCAACAACGCCGGTGTCATGCCGCTGTCCGCCCTGGCCGAAAACAAGGTCGACGAATGGAACCGGATGATCGACGTGAACATCCGTGGTGTGCTTCACGGGATCAGCGCCGCCCTCCCGGTGATGCGTGCCCAAGGCAGCGGACACATCGTCAACGTGGCCTCCATCGGCGCCCACGAGGTGGTACCGACCGGGGCCGTGTACTGCGCCACCAAGTTCGCGGTCTGGGCCATCTCGGAGGGGCTGCGCAAGGAACAGGGCGACATCAGGGTCAGCATCATCTCGCCGGGGGTGACGGAATCCGAACTTGCCGAGTCGATCTCAGATGCACAGGCCCGCGACGCCATGCGGGAATACCGGGCCGTTGCCATCCCTGCGTCGGCGATCGCCGATGCCATCGCGTTCGCAATCGGGCAACCCCCCGAGGTGGACGTCAACGAGATCATCGTGCGGCCGGCCGCCAGCACGCACTAGTCCTGTACGGCTGAACCGACAATGACGTCTACGCCTTCACTTCGTACGGTGACAAGTCGTTTCGTCGGGTTCGGGCTTCGTCGGCTGCACCTACAACAGCGGCGGTGACACGGATTCTGAGAACCAACAACGGGTTACAGGTCCGGCTGTCGAGATGCACCGAAGATTGACAGGACTCGCCGGGCTACTTTGACAACTTCTCGGTGTGTCGCCGGAGCTTGTCAATCTGCGCTGCAGGCCTTCGGTCGTGGCGATGGCGAGTCATCGCTGTCATGCCCATGGCGTTAACAGAACATGGGATATCACCCGACAACCAACCGTGGGAATTGCGCGTCCGGGGCGATCTCCAACAGTGGCGTGTAAGAGCCCGCAGCGAACGCCTCCACTTCACCTCTTGTCCAAACCGGCTGCAGCCGAAAGGCACGACCGTGAGGTGAGCTGGCCACGAACCGCGGGTGTTAGTCCGCGAACGCCGGTGTGCGCAGCCCGGCGGCGCATCCCGCGTCGTAACCCGTTGGGTCATTGAGGAAGTCGAGGGTGATCTGCTGCGCGCACGGCGAGCTGCTCAGCGCATTGTGGCCTGAACCGGCGATACGCACGACGCGCCCGTTCGGGAAACCCTCGGCGGCGAGATCGGCTTGGCTGGGTGGCGTCACCGAGTCCAGCGTGCCGGTCAGCAACAGTGCGGGAACCTCACTACGCACCGGTTCGCGCACTGCTGCGTCGGCGCGGCCGACGTCCCACACGGCGCACTCGTCGATGATCCGGGGTACCTGCGGCACCAGCGACAGCACCTCGGTGGGAAGTTCGGGAAGCACTCGCCGTGCCGTGGCCAGAATCTTCGGTGTATCGGTGAGTGCCGCGCCCTCCCGGCAGAACACGCCGTAGGTCAGGCCGTAGCCGACCACGCCCGTCGGTGCACCGTCAGTCGGCGCCAGCAGTCCGGCGACCAGGGTGGCATGGTCGCCGATGGCGAGCGCGTGAATGGCCTGGGGGAGCGCCGGGATCCTGCTGGTGTTCAGGGTGGTCGCGGCCACCAGGTTGGCCATCGTGTAACCGTCGATGACCACTCGCTGTGGTGGAGTACCGGCGTTGCCGGGCAGGTCGACGACGGCAGGTTCCTTGGCCAGTCGGTTCACCGTGGCCGTGAACTCGTCGGCCAAGCCGGGGTAGGCGCGTGCGCACTCGGGTTGGGCCGCACAGGCATCGAACAATGCCGCGAAACCCTCTGCCGCGCTGGGCCACATCTGCTCGACCATATTCACCTGTGGTGGCACCAACGAGTCTACGACGATGCTGCGAATGCCGTCGGGGTGATCCCGCAGCAGCTGTAGTGCGACGTCGCTGCCATAGGACACGCCGTAGACGTTCCACTCCTCGATCCCGAGCGCGGTGCGCAGATCCGCGATGTCCGCTGCGTTTTGGGTGGTGTTGAAGGCGGCCAGGTCGATCCCCTCGCCGGCCAGCCGGTCGCGGCAGGAGCGCACTGCGGCCAGGTCTTTCTCCCCGGTAGTCGACGCCTGTACCGATAACCCCATGGCTGTGCTGTTGAACTCGTCCAGCTCCGGGCAGGTGAGGGCGGGTTGCGCGTTCTGGGTACCGCGCTGGTCGACGACTATCAGGTCGCGGTCGCGGTTCAGGCCCAACGCGACCAGTTCGTTGCCGAGTAGCAGGCCGGACCCGCCCGGGCCACCGGTGAGGTAGACCAGCGGGTCGGGTTCCGGGGCCGGCGACTGAGCCTTGGCACGGGCAATCGCGATCTTGATGGTGCGGCCATCGGGTAGGTCACGATTCTCGGGTACCACCAGGAAGCCGCAGGAGAACTCGGGCCAGAGGTCAGCTTCCGAGCTGCCCGGCGGGTCCTCCTTCGGGCACGGTGCGGATTCGATTGTCGCCGTTACCGATTCGGTCTGCTTCTGGCCGGACGAGTCGGCGCATCCGCCGACGAGCACGGCAAGGGCACCGAACAGGGCACCGACGGCGCGCATAATGATGACTGTAGGCCACGCCATCGCTGCAGGCTGGCGTTCGAGGTCTGCGCCCACGTCCGTTCGGCCACCGACGATCGCACGCGGTCGCCGTCCGCATCATCGAGTCGAGGTTCGCCCTCACCGGCGAGGTTGTTGTTGTCACGTAGGTTTCCAACTTGCATGACAGCTCACGGCGACCAACACAATGTCGAGTCCGTCGACCGGCTGCGGCAATCCGAACGTGAGCCGTTGTTTGCCAGTCTGGGCATCCAAACCGATCATGCCGATCAGCAACCCGATAGCGAGCGCGGCGAAACCGCGGACGCGGGACGTACCCAACACGGCTGTGACTCCCGTCGCGGGCATCGGCGCTACACACCGTCGTCAGTCCGGAGAAGCTGGCCTGTGCCATCGCGCACCTTACACATGACGCGGATCGCGCGGCAGGCTGAGCACGAACAGGGCTATCGACCCCACTGCGCCGACGCCGAGTACCCCGACCAAGAAGTTCGCTTCACCGGTTGAAGCGTAGGACGCGAAATGGGAACGATATCGGAGGTGGATCAGAAAATGAGCGGTCGCCCACAACGCATACGATCCCGAGACACTGCGGAGAAGGACAGGGCTCGGGGCTGCCGCTGCGGCGGCGAGCGGTACGGCGGCGGCCAGAGTCATGGCGCCGTAGTCGAGGAGAAGGTGGGGGTTGTAGTCCATGCCCATGTTGACCCAAGACCAACTGAAAAACCCTGTCGGCGAAACCAATATATATCCGCCGAGGAAAGCGGAGACGATGGCGAAGAAGGCCAGCCCTCCTCGGACAATGCTCATTCGCGCACTCTTCATCTCGCGCCCCCGCCAGTTGCGCCATCAGGAATTCCTCGAAGGTTAGCTTCTGTCGCGGGGCGTCCACGGGATGACGCGAATCTGCACGGCGGGGTTGTCTGGCAAAAACAAGGCGTTGACCGGCCCGCGAGATCACGTCGTCGAGGTCACTCTTCGGGTGACCGCTTTACCCAACCGCTCTTTTTGAGTTCGTCGTCATCCACGAAGACGAGCACCTGCTGGTCGCGAGCCATCATCATGGTCACCACGAAGCGCAGCGGGATGTCGGTGCGGTTGTTGGCATCCTGATAGTGGATGGTGTCTCCACCGGGTTCCCAGAATGCCTCGCCGGCCTTGATCACTCGCGGAGGTTCACCCTGTAGTTCGAAGACCATTTCGCCCTCCAGCACGTAGCCGAAGCAGGGCCCGCCGAGGTGGCGGTGCGGCGGGATGCCGGGATCGCCTGGCGGGTAGTCGATCCTCAGGGTCATCACTTCCCCGTCCGTCGGCATCAGGGGTGGGGTGACGCTCTGAAGCACGGTCTGCGTGTTCTTCGCCTTCTCTTTGGCGTCCTGGTTCGACATCGTTACTCCTTGTTTATCGGATGGCTGCGCCGCTTGTTTGTTAGGCGGGCTGCGCGGCGGCCCGCTGAATGGCCTCCACCTGCGTCGGGTAGCAGTGGATCACCGCCGCCAGCTCCCCCGGCGTCAACTTGCCGATCGCCGTCTCGGGTCAGCAGCACGCTCGTCCCGCCGCTGCCGGCCATGAAGCCGGCGACGTCCAAACCGGAGCAGAAGCTCTTGCCCTCGCCGTGCAACACGACCGCACGAACCGAGACGTCACCTGCCAGTTGCTCGGCGGCATTCATCAGCCCCTTCGAACATGGCTTGGTCGAGCGCATTGTGCTTATCGGCGCGCACCATCGTCACCGTCGCGACGCCGCTGGGCCCTATCTGCACACGAACTCTGTCTCCCGTCACCCGTGGCAATCTACCGCGATGCCGACGGTGTTCGACTCTTCGAAACTACGGACACCTGGGCACAGACCACGCGAAATCAAGGGTTCGAGGGACCGCGTTTACGCGCGATTCTCATTCAGAGCGATCTGGACCGGCATCAGTTCCCGCACTACCAATCGCCGACACGTCAAGAGCAACGACCTCCGAGGAGTCCAACCATGAATTCACCCATCATCCTCATCCACGGCCTCTGGCTCACCCCGCGCAGCTGGGAGGGCTGGAAGACGCGTTTCGAGCAGCGCGGACACGAGGTCCTCGCGCCTGCCTGGCCCCGCATGGAGCGCGAGGTCGAGGCCCTCCGTCGCGACCCGTCCGTCATGAACGGTCTTGGCATCACCGAGATCGTCGACCACTATGACCGGATCATCCGTAGCCTCGACACCCCACCGGTGATCATGGGGCACTCCTTCGGCGGCCTGATCACCGAACTGCTGCTCGACCGCGGCCTCGGTGCGGCCGCGGTCGCCATCTCGCCTGCGCAGATAAAGGGCGTGCTGCGCCTGCCGCCGGCGCAGATTCGCACCGTCTGGCCGGCGCTGCGCAACCCGGCGAACAGGAAGAAGACCGTCCCGCTGACCGCAAAGCAGTTCCGCTTCAGGTTCACCAACACCATGAATGAAGCGGACTCGGAGACCATCTACCAGCGCTACTACGTTCCCGGTCCCGGCCGGGTCCTCTTCCAGGCGGGGTTCGCCAACTTCAACCCGCACGCCGTCACCAAGGTCGACCTCCACAAGGACGACCGCGCGCCACTACTCGTGCTCGGCAACGAGAAGGACCACACGGTGCCGGCCTCGGTGAGCGGGGAGGCCGCGAAGCTCCTCGGCAAGTCGAAGGCCGTCGTCGACTACAAGGAGTACGCGGGGCGCCCCCACTTGACGGCGGCCGTGCCCGGCTGGGAGGCGGTGGCCGACTATGCCCTCGAATGGGCGAACAGCCATGTCGGCGTGCGGAGCTCGGGGCGCCCTTCGTGATCGAGCATCGCAGGCGCTCATCTGAACACCAACCCAATCGAGGGAACCATGAGCGCCGAATTACCCGCCCCCGAACAGGGCCTGGTCCTGACGCATTTCCTGACCGTGCGCGACGTGGCTCGTTCGCGCGATTTCTACGCCGACATCTTCGGCGGGCGGGTGGTGCTAGACGAGAACCCGGCCATCGTCAAGGTCGCCAACAGCTGGATCATCATGAACCCAGGCGGCGGCCCGACCCCGGACAAACCCGATATCACCCTGACTGCCCCGGAGCCTGGTGATCCGATCTCGTCATTTCTGAACGTGCGGGTCGCCGATATTGCAGCGTTCTATTCCGATGCCAGATCCAAAGGGGCACAATTCCTTACCGAACCACTTGACCGCAAGGCCGAGATTCGGTGCTATCTGCGCGATCCCGACGGATACATCATCGAGATCGGCCAGGGCACCGGCATGCTCCACGGCATCTTCGCCGACCGGCCTGCCCAGGAGAACTAACACTCCGACCCAGGCGGTTCCATCCCGCCGCCGACGGCAGCGGGGATCTAAACACAGCAAGGAGGACATCGATGTCGAAACAGCAAGAGCTGGAGGCGCGTTTGCAGGACGTGTTCACCGTGATTCAGAGCGTCACGCCGCCGTTTGTGCCGGCGAACGCGCAAGCGATGACCGCGGTGATCGAGTGGCCGCCCGGCGATCCCGGGGCGCCCCCTCACCGCCACCCCGGCGGACCGACCTTCGGTTACGTGATTGAGGGCGAAATGCTGTTCGAGCTAGAGGGGGAGCCGCCGCGGGTCGTCAAGGCCGGCGAGGCGTTCTGGGAACCCGGCGGAGACGCAATCCACTACTCGGACGGCAACAACCGCTCCGACATCCCGCTGCGCTACACCGTCACGATGATCTGCGACCCCGGCCAACCGATGATCGTCGCCGTCGAAGACGACGAGCTTGAGGCGCGCCGTGACCGGCGGGTACCTCGACCAAGCTGAACCCACGATGCGCTGGCCTACTTGGATGTTGTAGAACGATTCGACGTTTTCGTGCAGCTTCTTGTAGAGCGGTGGGGCCTCGTAGGTGCATAAGATCGAGCCACGCCGGTCAAGAGTGTGACCCAGGTCTCATTCCGATCCGGCCTCGTATCCGACGAAGGAGCTGCCATGACCACGCCTGTCGCCAGTTCAGATCGAAGCGGGCGGTCGCGCCTGCGCACGCCACGCTGGACCCTCGCCGGGGTTGCCGCCCTGGCCGTCACCAGCCTCGCCGCCTGCGGTGGGCAAGACTCCGAACCCGCGGCGTACCCGGAGGATGAGATCACCTTCGTGGTGCCCTTCTCGGCCGGTGGACCGACCGACACCGTCACCCGGCTCATCGCGGAGCCCATGAGCGACAAGCTCGGCCAGCAGATCGTGGTCAAGAATGTCGAGGGCGCCGGTGGCACTGTCGCCGCCGGGCAGGTCGCCGACGCCGAGCCCGACGGCTACGAGGTACTCATCCACCACATCGGCATGTCGACCGCGCCCGCGCTCTACCCCGACCTGCCCTACGAGCCGCTCTCGGACTTCAAGACGATCGGCCTGATCACCGACGTACCGATGACGATCGTCGCCCGCAAGGACTTCGAACCGAAGACGCTGGAGGAGTTGGTCACCTACGTCAAGGGCAACGCCGACAAGGTCACCCTCGCCAACGCCGGCGTCGGAGCGGCCTCCCAGCTGTGCGGGCTGCTGATCGAGAAGGCGATGGGCGTCGACCTGACCGAGGTCCCGTATGACGGCACCGGGCCCGCGCTCACCGATCTGGTCGGTGGCCAGGTCGACTTCATGTGCGACCAGACGACCAACACAGCGGGGCAGATCCAGTCCGGTGAGATCAAGGGCTATGCGGTGACCACCCCGGAGCCGGTCGCGGCGCTTCCGGACCTGCCGACCACGGCCGACGCGGGTCTTCCGGACGTCCAGGTCGGCGTCTGGCACGGGCTCTACGTGCCGGCTGACACCCCCGACGAGGTCGTCGGGAAGCTCACCGAGGCCCTGCAGGTGGCCCTCGCGGACCAGACCGTCATCGACAAGATGGCCGACCTCGGCACCACCCCGGTGGCCGAGGACCAGGTGACCCCGGAAGCCCACACGTCCAAGCTCGAGGAGCAGATCGGGCTGTGGACGCCGATCATCGAAACCGCCGGGGTCAAGGGCGGATGAGCGACGACCCCGCGTCGTCGGGGACGGCGGGCCGCCGGGTAGCCGTCCCCGACCTGCTGGCCGGCGGCACCTTCATCGCACTCGGCCTCGCCTTCGCCCTCGGGGGCAGTGCGTACGACATGGGGTCGGCGCTGAAGATGGGTCCCGGCTACGTGCCGGTCGTGCTCGGCGGCATCCTCACCCTCCTGGGCGCGGTCATCGCCGTGCAGGCCTTCCGCGGCGGTGACCCGCACGTCCGCGAGGCAGAGGACGAACGCGGCCCGGTGCCCTGGGTGCGCGGAGGCATGCTGGTGGCCGCGATCGTCTTTTTCGGCGCCGCCATCGAGGGGCTCGGGCTCGCGCCGACACTGTTCGTGACGACGTTCGTCGCCGCGCTGGCCGGCCGCGGCGTTGGTCCGCTCAAGGCCCTGGCCATCTCGGTCGGCCTGACGGTGCTCAGCCTCGGCATCTTCGTCGGGTTGTTGCAGTTGCGCCTGCCGCTGTTCGGCGACTGGCTGGGCGGCTGAGTCGTGGATCTCTCCGGACTGGCCCTGGGGCTCGAGACTGCGCTGCAGCCGAGCAACATCCTGATCTGTCTGCTCGGCGTCACGCTCGGCACCATGGTGGGCGTGCTCCCGGGCATCGGGCCGACCGCCACCGTCGCGCTGCTGCTCCCGATCACCTTCAGCTTCGACCCGATCGCGTCGCTGATCATGCTCGCCGGCATCTACTACGGCGCGCAGTACGGCGGCTCGACGACCGCGATCCTGATCAACCTTCCTGGCGAGTCCTCGGCCGCGGTCACCGCGCTGGACGGGTACCAGATGGCGCGACAGGGCAGAGCCGGACCGGCGCTGGCCACTGCGGCGCTGGGCTCCTTCTTCGCCGGGACCGTCGCGACCGCACTGGTCGCGCTGTTCGCTCCGCCATTGGCCTCCGTGGCGCTCAAGTTCGGCCCCGCCGACTACTTCTCTCTCGTCGTCCTCGGCCTTGTCATCTCCATCGCGCTCGCCAGCGGCTCGACGGCGAAGGCGCTGGCGATGATCGTGCTGGGGCTCCTGCTCGGCACCGTCGGCCAGGATCTCTTCTCGACTGGCGTCCCCCGGTTCACCTTCGGCGTCCGCGAGCTCGACCAGGGCCTGGACTTCGTCTCGATCGCGGTCGGCCTGTTCGGCCTGGCCGAGATCATCCGCAACCTGGAGCACCGGCATACCCAGAGCGTGGTGGACAAGAAGGTGCAGGGGCTGTGGCTCAGCCGCGACGACTTCCGCCGGATCCGGATGCCGGTGATCCGTGGCACCGCGATCGGCTCCGCGCTCGGCGTTCTGCCCGGCGGCGGGCACGTGCTGGCGGCGTTCACCTCGTACTCGGTGGAGAAGCGGGTGTCGAAGCACCCCGAGAAGTTCGGACGGGGTGCCATCGAGGGGGTGGCCTCGCCCGAGTCCGCGAACAACGCCGCGGCGCAGACCTCCTTCATCCCGCTGCTCACCTTGGGCCTGCCGGCGCACCCGGTGATGGCGCTGCTCGTCGGCGCGTTCATCATCCAGGGGATCACGCCCGGACCCAATGTCATCAACGACGAGCCGGAGCTGTTCTGGGGCTTGATCGCGTCGTTCTGGGTGGGCAACCTGCTGCTGGTGCTGCTCAACCTCCCGCTCATCGGCCTCTGGGTACGGTTGATTTCGGTGCCCTACGAGGTGCTGTTCCCGGCGATCATCGCGTTCGCCACGATCGGATGCTTCTCCCTTGGCCTGAACCCCTGGGACGTCTACGTGATCGCGATCATCGGCGTGCTGGGCTACTTTCTCATCCGCTGGGGCTGCGAGGCCGTGCCGCTGCTGTTCGGCTTCGTCCTCGCCCCGTTGCTGGAAGAGAACCTGCGGCGGGCGATGATCATCTCTCGGGGCGACCCGAGCGTGTTCGTGACGCGGCCAATCTCGGCTGTGTTGCTGTCCCTCGCCCTAGTCGCGCTGGTCATCGCGATCCTCCCGGCCGTACGACGTAAGCGCGAGGCCGTCTTCAGCGAGGAGGAGTGACCGGTCGCGTCCCCTCGTGTGCTCGCACCAGTACTCCACCTCGGGCCGCCCGCCGCCGCCGTACCGCAGGGCACGCACCACCATGCCGACCTCGACGAAGTACTCGAGGTAGCGACGGGCGTGACCCTCGAGCTGCCGAGGCGCTCGGCGAGCTCCCTGGCCGACCACACGCCGGGGGGCTATGAGGTCGACGGCCGGGCCAGCACACAGCGATTTGTTTCGCAGTCTCACTCGATGTGGTAATCGTCCAGATTTGCCGGCGCGGTCATTCCAACGATGATGGTGTCGAGGAAGTCGTCCGCGATCTGTTCCGGGGTGCGAGAACCATCTGCTGTGAGCCAGAGGTAGCTGTAGTTGAACATTCCGAGGACGCCCTTGACCATCAGGGGCGGCAGTGGGTGGAACTGACCTTCCCGCACCGCTTGGTCGAGGGCGTGCCGCCAATGTGCTTCGTATTGCTCCCGAGCGGCGATGACGCGATCACGTCGATCACCGGTCAACGCGTGGTACTCGCGGAAGAACACAGTCCATTCGGCGCGGTGCTCGGCGATGTTGCGCATGAGCGCGCGCGCTAAACCTCGGAGTCGCTTCTCTGGATCGGGTTCGGTCAGCGCCAACTCATCTGCGAGCGCGTTCATTTGCGCGAGCTGGCGACTGCTTATCTCGTAGAGGATCGTTTCCTTGCTGCCGATGTAGTGGTACAGGGCGCCACGGCCGAGCCCGACCGCAGTGCCGAGATCTGACATCCCGGTGCCGTGGTAGCCCGACCGCGCAAACAGCTCCGCTGAAATGCGTAGGATCTGATCCCGATTCGCATCATATTTCTTGCTCATCGAAGTGGTTCCCGTCTGCCTCTGTACGCGACCAGTCTTGAGATCAGGGTGCCACGCGGAGGATGAGGGCTTGGCCTTGCCCGCCACCCCCGCACAGGGCGGCCACGCCCATGCCCCCGCCGCGTCGCGCAAGTTCCAGTGCCAGATGCAATGTGATGCGCGCGCCCGATGCTCCGATCGGGTGGCCCAATGCGATCGCACCGCCGTTGACGTTCACCTTGTCTGCGTCGACCCCGAGACTGTCTGTCGAAACAATGCCGATGGCGGCAAAGGCCTCGTTCATCTCGACCAGGTCCAGTTCGCAAGGGGCAATTCCTTCACGGTCACAAGCCTTGCCGATAGCATTCGCGGGCTGCTCGTGCAGACCCGAATCGGGACCGGAGACCACTGCCCGCGATCCAATCTCGGCCAGCCATGGGACGCCCCATGCGGTTGCGGTGGACTTTCGCATCACGACCACAGCGCATGCGCCGTCGGAGATCGGCGAAGAGTTTCCTGCCGTGATCGAGCCGGTCGGGTGAAACGCCGGGCGCAGCCCGGCCAGGTCTGCGCTTGTGGTGTCCGCGCGGATGCCTTCGTCCTGGCGTACCTCGATGCGTTCGTCGCGACCAACAGGCACGACGACCGGGACGATCTCTGAGGCCAGCAGCCCGTCCTTGCGGGCACGCTCCGCACGGTTGTGTGACCGAGCAGCGAATTCGTCCTGTGCTTGGCGTGTGACGCCGTAGGTGTGGTTTCGCGACTCGGTCAGCGCCCCCATAGACTGTCCGGTGAAGGCGTCCTGCAGGCCGTCAAAGGCCAAGTGGTCCAACAGCGTTGCGTCACCGTATCGGTGCCCTCGACGGCTGTTTGCCAGCAGATGTGGGGCATTGCTCATCGATTCCTGACCGCCTGCTACCACGATGTCCGCGTCTCCGCTGGCGATCATCTGGTGCGCGATCACGATTGCATCTATGCCCGACAAGCACATTCGGTTGATGCTCAGTGCCGGGGTCGTCATCGGGATGCCCGCCGCCGCGGCCGCCGCCCGGGCAGGGAGTTGGCCTCCACCGGCGGTGAGGACTTGTCCCATGATCACGTGGTCGACACGGTGTGCATCGATTCCGGCAGCGTTCAGGGCGCCGGTGATCGCGTGGGTGCCGAGTTCCTGCGCGGTCAGACTCGACAACGAACCCATGAATCGACCAAACGGTGTTCGAGCACCGGCCACAATGACGGTGGCATCTGACCCCTGCATCGACATCTCCTTCCCGACAACCGCCGCCGTAGGGCGGTGCCAGTCATCATCGAGTCTGAGCATGAGTACCGAACGCGTCGGTGAAGGTATAGCCGGCCAGCAGTTGCCCCGCCGTCACCATGTATTGGATGGTTGGTGTCCCTTCCTCTAGCCAGTTCAGCCGCGCATCCCGATAGAGCCGTTCGATCGGGTGTGCCCGTGTGTATCCGATTCCTCCGTGGATCAGTAGCGCGCGGTCCGTTACTCGGCCCACCGCTTCCAGACCGAACAACTTGCACATGCTTGCTTCGGCTGGAATGCGTTGGCCGCCATCCCATTTCCTTGCAGCGTCGGCGAGTAGGCCGCGAAGAGCGTAGACATCGGTCGCCATCTCCGCGAGGTAGCGCTGGATCGCCTGCCGGGTACCGATCGGTTTGCCGAATGTGACTCTGTCCTTCGCGTAAGCGATGGACAGCTCGAGGGCCCGCTCGGAAGTACCTAGTGAACTGGCGGCGATGAAGACGCGGCTGATCTCCAGTGCGCGTTCGAGGTGTTGGCTGCCATCGCCCTCGGTGCCGATTAACGCTGATGCGGGAACCCGCACCGATGAGAGTGTGATCCGTCCGTGTTCACCTCCCTTGCATCCCATGGTTTCTGGTAGGGGCTCGATCGATAGGCCCGCTGTGTCGCGGGGGATCAGAAACGCAGACACCCCGGTTGAAGTCGTCTTGGCGAAGACGATGAAATGAGAGGCTATGTCCGAGTTGGTTATCAACCATTTCTGCCCGGCGATGACGTAGTCGTCGCCGTCGTGAACCGCGGTTGATCCCAGATCAGCACCGGTTCCATGTCCCGGCTCCGTCAATGCGAACGCCACCGAATTTCGTCCTGTTGCGGCGCCGGGGAGGACCGCAGATTTCTGTTCGTCGTTTCCGAACTCCGAGAGCGCATGGGCGAACGAATTGTGCACGTGGACGATTACCCTAAGTCCGCCCTGGACTTTCGCGAACTCGGCGATGATCGGAAGATACTGCGCGATCGAGAGCCCGCTGCCTCCGTACTCGCGGGGAATCAGGAGTCCGAAGGCCCCGATTCGCTCGAGGATCGGTAGGACGATCTGGTTGGGGATCTGCTCCTCGTCCTCGATGCGTTGTTCCAGTGGATCGAGGTCGGACCAGATCGCGTCGAAGATCCGGTCTCGAAGAGCCTGGTATTCGGTGTCAGGAAGGCCGGTCGGATGGTTAAGGGTTGCGGTCATCAGGTTGGTCTCGTTTCTGCGATGTGTGTGAGAAGTACTGCAGCTATTGCTATTCGTCGACTACTCCGAATCGCCGGAGCACGGTCGCGTCTTCGGAATCAGGCTCGATCTCGCAGCCATTGCACAAGCACGGGCAATGTCGTCGCCCTGGCGCTGCGGCCGAGGACTAGGCCGACGTGGCCGGCATCGACCAGTACTTGGTTTCGTTGGGTGGATCCGACGAGTTCCGGCAGGCAGGTCGACGCAGCGGCCGGCACGATGTCATCGCGGGCCGCGACGATGTTGAGCAGTGGACTACTGATGTCGCGGAGTGTGACCGTCCGCCCGCGTAGCACCGGGGCCTCCTCCACCAAGGCGTTCCGCTCGACCATGGTCGATACGATTTGTCGCGCGAGCGCGCCGGAGAACGGTACGTGGTCGTTGATCCAGTGGTCCATCGCCCGGTGCACCGCGAGACGGCCGTCGTTGGAGAGGCTTCTCGCCAGCGCGACGGTCTGTGTGGCGTCGGAAGTGGGCTTGAGGAGCCGGAAGCTGTTCCGGATGACCCGGGGTGGGATATTTCCGGTGTCGTCGAGGAGGTCATTGACGTCAAGCCGTCCGGCTTTGAGCACCGTGGTGAAGAACCCGATCTCGCGGAGGTCGATCGGGGCGGCCAGGGTGGCGAGCCCCCGGGTCGGGAGGTCCGGGTGGCGTGCCTGGAGCAGCAGCGCGAGCACGGCGCCCAGGCAATACCCGACGAGCGACACGCCGGCCTGGTCGGACCGGTTGTGCACGATCCGTACGGCCGGTTCGAGGTATCGGTCGATGTAGGTCTCGAAGGTGTGCTGACTCTCGGCCGAGTCGGCCGCACCCCAGTCGACGAGGTAGACGTCGAATCCCTCCGCGAGCAGAGTCCTCACGAAGCTGTCCCCCGGACGCAGGTCGAGGACGTAGCTGCGGCTCATGAGGCTGGTCACGATGAGCACCGGCGGTCCGGCGGGTACGCAATCGGTGCGGTAGTGAAGCAGCCGCATCTTGCCGCGCGACCACGCGACGGTGGCTGGGGTCGCGCCGACGTTCGGTGGCTGCGATCGACGGGCATTCACGATCGTCCTGTGTATGGCGCGCAGCGGCGGCGTCGGGTCAAGTGCGCTGATCATGCGGTGCTCCTGGATGGTTCTCTGTTGTGGGTTCGTCGGTGCCGGGGGGCGGTTCGAGCATGAGGTGGATCTCGGAGACCAGTCGGTGGGTGTCTGAGAGGCGGCGTCCGAGCCGCTCGACATCTCGGGTGGAGGGCACGGCGAGGACAGCCCGCGCCGGCAGTCCGACCCACCAGGCGCCGTTGCGCATCACGGCGGCCAGCCTGGTTGCGGCGGTGACGACGTCGGCGTAGGCACCGGTGTGCACCGCGCGGTGCAGCGCGCCGACTGCCGCATCGACCGGCGGTCCGAAGATCCACAGCCCGGCGCTCACCGCGGGGCCCCGGGCGCTGCGGGCTCGTCGTCGATGCGGCTGAGGAAGGCGTCCACCTGTTGTGAGCTCCATTGTGGACGCTCGAACATGAATAGATGGCCTCCGCCTTCCGCGACGACGAGGTGCGCGTCTGGCAGTAGGCAGTTCATCAGCCGGGCGTTCGCGGTCGGGACGATCGGGTCGTCGTCCCCGGCGAGGATCAGGGTGGGCATCCGCAGCCGCCGCAGCCAGGGCAGGCTGCTCCAACCGAGGCACGCGGACAATTGCCAGACGTAGCCTTTGTCGGACGGCGGGCAAGACTGGCGCAACTCTGCCTCGTCCCGAAGCTGCGCCGCCGTGCGTGGTGGCCCGCCGTAGAGCCACTCGGCAACGCGTGTGAAGTGATCAGGGTCGTGGTAACGCCGGGATGTAGCCAGCTCCAGCCAGCCGCGCGCCGAGCCCGGGACGCCGCCCAATCCGGGACCGGTCGCAGCCAGGATGAGGGTCCGCACGGCCCGCGGATGGCGCCGGGCGAGCTCCTGCGCGACACCACCGCCGAACGAGAGTCCGAGGACGTCCGCCCTGCCGAATCCCAGTTGGCCTAGCACGTCCATGACCAGCTCGGCTAGCCCTCCCATTCGCCATGGCAGCCGGGTGGCCGGCGTCGCGCCGCAGCCTGGCAGGTCAAGCGCGATGGTGGTGCGCGACGAGAGTTCGGCGCGCAAAGGTCGCCACATCTCCAGCGGCCCTCCCAGGCCGTTGATCATCAGCAATGGGACCCCGCCGCGATTGTGCACCGACACCCGCACAGGTGGGCCTTTTGCCGGCGTGACGAAGATGTGGTCACCGGTCACAGCGACCAGCCGCCATCGACGGTCAGCACCGAGCCGGTGCAGTAGGTGGCATCCTCGCTGAGAAATACTGCAGCTCTTGCTATTTCGTCGACCGTTCCGAATCGCCCGAGCACGGTCGCGTCTTCGATTCGCTGCCGGGCGCCCGGCGAGACTGCATCGGTCATGTCCGTCTCGACAAAGCCAGGGGCTAACACATTGACCCGGATTCCGTCGCGTGCCACTTCCTTGGCGAGCGAGCGGCCGAATCCGATCATCGCCGCCTTGGCGCTGGCGTACGCGGTGTCCCCGGCGTGGCCGATCATGCCGACTACGGACGCTACGAGCACAACGCTGGGCGAAATGCCTTGCGCGAGATGCGGCAGAGCTGCCCGGGCTAGAGCGACCGTGCCCTGAAGGTTGGTTTCGACGACACTCCACCACGACGCCGGAGGCGTCTCCGTGAGCCGACCCCCTGCCCACTGCCCGGCGTTCAGGATGACGGCGTCGAGTCGTCCCCACTCGGCTACGACCCGCTCCACCGCCGTAGATGCGGACGGTAGGTCCTGCATGTCGAAATGCACGGGCAGTATCAAATCCGGCGCATCCGTCGCCAGCTTCTCCGCTTCGTCCCGCCCGCTCCGATAGGTGCACCCAACCCGCAGGCCGCGCTGAGCCAGCGTTGTGGTGATGCCGGCCCCGATGCCGCGGGAGCCGCCGGAGACGAGGGCTACTCGTTGCGTCCCGCCCTCAGATGCGTCCATGTCGTAGAGTGTACTGATCGATCCATTTTTGTCCAGATCGTTGCACATATAGCCTGTTCAAAGGCAATTATATGCCGCTAGATGCGGATTACTTCGTTGTATCGTTCGGTACAAAAACTCTTGCGTCGCCGCTCGAACCGTGCTAGAGATGTGGTGGGCAACACTCCATCGGGCTTCCGAAACACAGATCACAGCCGGGCATCGCAGCGGGCCACAGATCGACGCGAGACGAAGACCGACGAAGCGCAGAACGTACAGAGAACCGATGGGAGCATTCGACGTGACAATCACCGACGACACGCAGGTCGGTCGGACAAAACCGGCAAAGGTCGCTTTCGCGAGTTTCGTGGGCACCGCTATCGAGTGGTACGACTTCTTCATCTTCGGCACCGCGGCGGCCCTGGTGTTCGGCGTTGCGTTTTTTCCGTCGCTCAGCCCGTTGTCCGGCACCCTGGCGGCATTCGCGACGTTCGGTGTCGCCTTCTTTTCCCGACCCGCCGGCGCGATCGTCTTCGGCCACTTCGGGGACCGGATCGGACGCAAGAAGATGTTGGTCGTCTCACTGGTTCTCATGGGGTCGGCCACCGTCATGATCGGGCTCATCCCGACCTACGACCAGATCGGTGTCGCCGCGCCCGTCCTGCTTGTCGTGGCCCGTCTGGTTCAAGGGTTCGCGGTGGGGGGCGAGTGGGGCGGTGCCGTGCTGATGGCCGTCGAACATGCTCCCGCGCAGAAGCGTGCTTTCTACGGCAGCTTCCCGCAGGCAGGCGTGCCTGCTGGGCTCGTGCTTGCCACCCTCGCATTCCTGCTCATCGAGCGTCTTCCCGAGGATCAGGTGATGGCGTGGGGTTGGCGAATTCCGTTCCTTGCCAGCGCAGGACTGGTAGCGGTTGGCGTGTATGTGCGTTTCAAGCTGGCGGAATCGCCCGAGTTCGAGGACGTTCGACGCAACAAGAAGATCGCCGACTTCCCGATCTTGAGCGTGCTACGTCACGAGAAGCGCGCGTTGGGCGTGGGAATCCTCACCCAGGCAACGTCTCTGGTCCCCTTTTATGTCGTGACCGTCTTCGTCCTGTCATACGGACCGAAAGAGCTCGGTCTTTCTCGCCAGACAATCTTGCTCAGCCTGCTTGTTGCGTGCGTCTTCGATGTCTTCTCCGTGCCCTATGCCTCGATGATCGCGGACAGGATCGGGACCCGAAGAATGCTGATCTACGGGTCCGTGTATATGGCCGCGATTGCCTATCCGTTCTTCTGGCTGTTGCAGACCGGCAACGGATGGGCAGTTCTGCTGGCGATGATCCTGATCATCACGGTCGGCCACGCAGTGACCTACTCCGCGGTGGCCGCATACGTTTCGAGTCTGTTCCCCGCCGACGTCCGCTACACCGGCGCGTCGGTCGCTTACCAGTTCGGCGGTGTCGTCTTCAGCGCGCCGGCACCGTTCATTGCGGTCGCAGTGTCCTCGGCAACGGAAGGACAGTGGGCGCTGGCAGCGTACGTCGCGGCCGCGTGCGCCGTGACCTTCCTGGTACTGACCACATCGAAAACCGCGAAGGTGAATCACTGATGCCTACAGATACTCCCGCAGGACAGGCGATCGACCGGGCATGGACCGAGATCGAGTCTGGCCTTGACCGAGATCCCTTCGGCGACGACTTCAACACCGCTCATGAGGCGTGTACACGCTATGCGGCCGACCCGAGCCGATTGGCGCTGACGGTACGGCATGATGACGGGTCAGCCGACCGATGGACATACCACGAACTCGACAGGCAGGCAGCCAAGGCGGCGCGAGTATTCGCCCGCGCGGGCCTGCGGCCAGGAGACCGCGTTGCCGGGCTGCTCTCACGGCAGGTGGAGAGTTGGATCACCGCCCTGGCGGCCTGGCGTTCCGGATTGGTATACGTCCCGCTCTTCGGCGGATTCGCGGGCGAGGCGATCGGTTTACGCATGAAGGCAGCCGGCGCCACCTCGGTCGTCGTCGACCACAAGTACAGAGCAGCGCTCGCGAATGCTCAAGCAGCTTATGGCCTGGACGCAACGGTGTTAGTAACCGGGAGTAACCCAGACGCAGCCGAATCCGGCGACAAATCGTTCTGGTCCGAATTGGACAAGGCCGCCGCCGACGGCCCGGTCACTCCAACATCGTTGAACGACACTGCAACCCTGCTCTTCACCAGCGGCACCTCCGGAACGCCGAAAGCGTGTGCGATGACACACGCAGCGTTCCTCTCGGTGTTGCCCTACGCCAACAGTGTGTTCGGATTGTCTGGTAGTAGCGTGCTCTTCTCCACCGCGGACCCCGCGTGGGCATTCGGCCTGTACAGCACCGGGGCCGCCGTCATGGCCCTGGGGATACCCCGGGTCATGTACTCCGGGGCGTTCGTGCCCGAGGCGTGGCATCGCGTTGTCCAGGAAGAGAAGGTCACCGTTGTGACGACTGCGCCCGCAGCCCTGCGACGCCTGATTGTCACGTTCGCGCGAGACGGTGTGCCTCCCTCCCTGCGCACAGTGGCGGCGGCCGGCGAGCCACTCACCGAAGCCGTGGCCAGCGCCTGGGCCGGCACCGGTGCGCCCGCGGTGCGCAATGGGTACGGGCTGTCAGAGGTCGGCATGCTGTTGGGCGACACTCACGGCACCGAATCCCTGTCGCGTCCGGGAATGCTTTCAGCGTCGATACCGGGTTTCGACACCTTTCTGGCGAACCGAGACGGTGCACCGGTTGACACCGGCGAGCCGGGTCTGGTCGCGGTACATCGACCTCGCCACCAGATGTCGAATGGCTACGAAAACGTCCCCGAACTCTGGGCTGACAGATGGCGGGGCGAGGTCTTTCTGACTGAGGACCGCGCTGTCAGGGACGACCAGGGTCGATGGCAGATCTTGGGCAGGGACGACGACATGATCATCGCGTCCGGGCACAACATCAGCCCGGTCGATGTGGAAAACGCCCTGTTGCAACACCCAGGTGTCACAGACGCCGCAGCAGTGTCGTACTCCGACGCCGCTCGCGGCGACGTCGTGCGTGCGGTGATCGTGCGCGCAGAGACCACGGAGGACGAAAGCATCCTCGCGCAGCAACTCAAAGACATCGTGGCCGAGGGGGTGGGCCGATACGCCGCACCACGCGTCGTGGAGTTCGTCACCGAACTTCCGCGAACGGAAGTGGGCAAGCTACGACGGTCGGCACTCCGCTCAACCCAATAACGAAATACCTCAAAGGATTTCGACTCGGTCCGATTTGCGGTCGTTCCCCGTACAGGCAAAGGGATTCGATATGGACAAACAACCGACGAACAGAAAGAAGAAATCATGGCACTCAGACCCAGACCAACACCAAAACCCCTTAAGGTCCGCAGTTATTTCGCCTGTGGTGCAGTGTTACTCGCCATCGCCGCCACTGCATGCACATCCTCACCCAGCAGCTCACCAGGTGCACTTACCGCCGCACCGCCCGCACCCACCAGCGTCACGCTGGTCCACGACATACCTTCCGACCACCCCAGAATCCCTTACTTCGAGGAATTCGCCGAATCCGCAAGCACACTGTCCGGCAACGAACTCACGGTCGACATGAATCCCAACGGCGAGGTGCTGGCGGGGCGCGCTTCTCTGGATGCAGTTCGCTCAGGCGCGGCAAACCTTGCGCTGGTCAACATGTCCCATCTGGAGGCCATAGAGCCCGCGGCTGGCTTCATGAACTTGCCGTTTGCACTCGACGACGCCACGATGGCCAGCGGTCAGAACCGAGCAGCCGTCTCCGAGATCCAGGCCGATCTCCTACGCCCGCACGGGGTCGAGTTACTGGGATATATGCGAGGGGCCGACCAGCTGTTCGCGTTCCCTCAAAACGACGTCAGTCGGCTCGATGACCTCGCGGGCAGGAAGATCCGCGTCGCCGGAAGTGGCATCTACGAACAGATCATGCGTCAACTCGGTGCAGAGCCCGTTGCGATGCCGATTCCCGAGATCAAGGAAGTCATGGGTCGGGGTGAGGTTGATGGAGTGTTCACCTCGCCAGGCGGTTGGTCTACGCAAATACTCGAATCCGCCCCACACGCAGTGCAGGTTCCGGGATTGATGTACATCAACTACGCCCTCGTGGCCAATAAGGCGTGGTTGGACAGTCTGCCCAATGAACACCGTGACGCGCTCGCAACGGCCGGCGCGAATCTCACCGACCAATGGGTGCAGATGTCCGAGGACGACAGGGTGGTGGTCAAGGAAGCGATCGCTGATGGCGGCACCTACCGAATCCTTCCCGATGAGGAAGTGACCCGCTGGAAAGACCGCGTCGCCGGAATCTCCGATGACTTCCTTAGCGCGCATTCGTCGCTCGCGGACGAACTCCTGCGGAAGGGGCTTATCGCCGAGCGGTAGTTGCGGTGGCGTGATCGTCATGTTCTCCGGCTTTCACTAGCACCCGGCGCGCCGCGATCGCCACTGCTTCGTCGAGCATCTGACCGTCGAGCTGCACGGCGCCGGCTCCGCCGGCGTTGGCCTGCGCGAGGGCGTGCAGCACGCGCCTGGCCTGCTGAACGGTCTGGCCGCTGGGGGTGAACGCGCTTGTCGCGGTGTCGATCTGGGCGGGGTGGATTACCCACTTGCCGTCGTATCCCAAGTCGCGGGCCCACTCGCAGCTGCGACGGAACGGTTCGTCGTCGGCGATTCCCAGATAGGGACCGTCGATGGCCGAGACTCCCGCGGCGCGGGCGCTGATCAAGACCCGCTCCTGCACGGCGAGCCAATGCTCGGGGCGGGTCGTTGGCGACCGACCGAGCGCCGCGCCCAGATCGGCGTATCCGAGGATGATCGCGTCGAGCCGGCCGCACGCCTGCACGATTTCGGCGAGATTCTGGATGCCCTGCGGGGATTTCGATCAGAGCCTGTATGGCGATCGGCGTGGCATCGAGGACGTGATCGACGTCGAGTAGATCCTGGGCGGTCTGCGTCTTGGGCAACACGACGCTATGCAGGCCGGGCAGAGAAGCGCAGACCGCGAGGTCGTCGACGGCCCACGGAGTGGACAGCCCGTTGACGCGCACCGACACGGCGGGACGCCAGGTGTTTTCGCTGACCAGATCCTGCACCAGTTCGCGGGCGTGGGTCTTGCTCGCGGCGGCAACGGCGTCTTCGAGGTCTAGCACGACCTCGTCGGCGCGTGACTGCAATGCCTTGCGGGCCTTGCGCTCATCGGAGCCGGGCGCGATTAGAACGGCGCGGCGGCAGGTCGTCGATTCCGCATTGTGCACGAATACCTCCTCACAATTGGTTGGCAGCTCGCGCGCTATGCCCCACGCCTTCGCAGCTCCATCCGATACGCGTAGCGCCGCGGATTGAAGTGTGAGGAAGTGAATTCCACGAAGTTTCCGTCCGCGTCGTAGTACAGCCGCTCGATGAGCAAGATGGCGTCACCCGGCTTGCAGCCAATGAGCTTGGCTTCATCGTCGGGGGCGTTCATCGCGGTAATCTCTTGCCGCGCGCCCATGACCGGCTTGCTGAGGAACTTCTCTGCGGCAGCGATCACAGTGCCCTCGCCGACGGCGGGAACTCCGTCGCCGGCGAGTTTGGCGCCGAGCTCGGGATCCACGTAGTGCCGTGTCAGCACGAACGGGACACCCTGGTAATGAGCGGCGAACGGTGGCCTTGCTGACCTCGATGTAGGGCAACTCCAACCGGGCCGCGATGGACGGTTCGACGACGACCTCGAACGGTTCTAATACCTCGGTTTGGGTGTCGGGCCAGACGATGATCTCGTCAAGTGATCCGATCGTGCGCACGTAGCGACCGCGCGTGTCCTGTTGGCGGCCGCTGACGTAGGTGCCGCTGCCCTGCACCTTGTAGATCAGCCCGTCCGCCAACAGGATCTGCAGCGCCTCTCGCACAGTGTGGCGACCGACGTTGTGCATCGACTGCAAGACAGTCTCGGTGGGCATCTTGCGACCGACCGAGTACACCCCGCTTTCGATGTCGGCGCGCAGTTTCTCAGCCAGCTCCCGATACGCCGGCACCACGCGCTCAGCCGGCTTGGCCTTGTTCGTCAGCACGGACGTTGTCTCCTCTGCTCACCCGCGGGATAACCCCAGCCTAGTGTTCATCCGGATGAATCTTCGACGCGGCGCGCAATTGTGTCGGTGATGACCTGTGCGCGAGCTGGATCCGACGGACCACCGGTTGGGAAGCCACACCGATTCATCCCGATGAATACACGTCCATCTTAGTTCGCTCACCGAATCACGCCGTCATCGGCGACACCCGCGTGAGCAGTTCCTCGTTGTGGGCGCCGAGCTGCGGGGCCGATTCGGCGCGCGGCTCGTCGTAGGTGTCGGTCAGAAATGGTGTGCGGATCATGCGGCGGCGGCCCGCGTGCGGGTCATCGATGTCGAGGAACATGTGCCGGGCGTCCAGATGGGGACAGTGGTAGAGCTCGTCAACGGTTTGCGCCTCCCCGGCGGGAAGCCCGTTAGCCGCGAAATGCTCGACAATTTCGCGGCGACTCCGGCTCCGCGTCCATCGCTCAGCTTCCGGGCGGATGACGGTGGTGAAGTTCTCGGCACGGTGGATGACCGAGTCACACAGGGGATGGTCAAGCAGGTCGGGCCGCTCGATCGCCATGCACAGGCGCCGCCACATCTCGTGGGTCGGAAGAATCAACGCGACGTAGCCGTCCTTGGCTGCCAACGCGCCAAGCGGGGCGTAGCGATCGACCCCGCGGACGCGCGGCTCCTTGGTGAAGTCCCACAGCATCAGTTCCCGCTCAAGCAGCGAGGCCACCGAGTCGTACATGCTCTGGTCGACGAAGGCTCCGCTCCCCGAGCGTTCGCGGCCCTGCAGTGCGGCCAAAACGCCGACGGTCGCGTGCACGCCGGTGATGACGTCGGCGAACCCGGTCACGGTCGGCAGTGGCGGACCGCCCGGCTCCCCCGTCACCGACATCAATCCGCCGATCGCTTGAATCGCGGTATCGAAGGCGGGCCGGTTGGCGAAGGGACCGCGATGGGTGGCCAACCGACCGTATCCGCTGATGGCGCAATAAATCAGGCGCGAATTGTCCTGCTTGAGTACGTCATATCCCACTCCGAGGCGGTCCACCGCCCCCGGACGCAAGTTCTCCACGATGACGTCGGCGCTGGCCGCTAGGGCGCGGTAGCGGGCCCGATCGTCGTCGTCGGCGAGGTCCAGGGTGACCGACTTCTTGTTTCGGTTGTAGCTCAGGAATCCGCCGCTCATCGACCCGGAGTCAGATCGTTTCAGCGGATCGTAAATGCGTCGGGGATCCCCACCGCCGGGTCTTTCGATCTTGACCACTTCAGCGCCGAGGTCGGCGAGCATCATCGCGCAGTACGGCGCGGCGATGTACTGACCCATCTCCAGGACGCGAATGCCTTCGAGTGCTCTCACGTCAGAACCCGTCGGCGCCGTGCGGGACGATCATCGGCTTGATGTCTTCTTGTGCCCGCATGCGGGTGAGAGCCTCGGTGGCCTCATCGAGGCGGTACCGGTTCGGAACCAACGCGCCGAAGTCGTACTTGCCGCGGGTGTTCGTTCATGAAGTCGAGTGCCTTGCGGTACTCGGCGATATGACCTGACCAGGTGCCCATGATGGTGAGCTGCTGTCGGGTGATGAAGCCGGGCCGAACCGGAACTTCCTTGCCCGGCCCGTCGATCTGGCCGGTCACCATGTAGCGCCCGCCTTCCTTGATCATGGCCAACCCTTCGGTGAAAGCTGTTCGGGCGCCGGAGAATTCGAACACCACTTCGGCGCCTTGGCCGCCGAGGAGGTCGCGCACCGCTGCGATGCGCGCCTCGGGCTCGGGGAAATCCAAAACCGAGACCAGTTCGGTGGCCCCGTACTGCTTGGCGATCGCCAAGCGGTTGTCGGGTGCACCGATCGTGATGATGCGGCCCGCCCCGAGGTGGTCGGCCAGCGCGGTGGCGAACAAGCCCAGTGGGCCGGCTCCCTGGATCACCACGGTTTCCCAGGGGTTCATCTTGCCGATACGCTCGAACGAATGCACGACGGTGCGCAACGCGCAGCTGGCCGCCGACGCCCATGAGGTCTCGAGCTCGTCGGGCACACGCACCCGCCCCGAATTGGGGAATACATAGGCATATTCGGCGAACCCGCCCACCAGGTACGGCGGTCGCTCGCAATTGGTGAACATGTAGTACTGGCGATTCGTGCACAGGGTGGGCTGGTTGTCGAACCGGCAGTGGTCGCATCGGCCGCACGAGGCGTGGGTGAAGCAAATCCGGTCGCCGATCTGCAGGGGTGTGCCGAAGCTGTCCTGCTCGGCCCCTTCCCCGAACGCGATCACGCTTCCGACCATCTCGTGGCCGGGGATCACGGGCAGGTCCAATGCCTGGCTGCCGCCCAGCGAGCCGTCCCACAGGTGCAGGTCGGATCCGCACACCGTGGCCGCTTCGATGCGGACCAGCAGCGCGTTCGGTTCGAGTTCTCGGGGAACTGGGATTTCTCTGATTTCGAGCGGTTCGCTGTGCTTGGTGAGCACCGCTGCCCTGCTCGTGGTGGGGATATCAAAGGTGGTGGTCATGGCTTGCTCCTTGTCGCGTCAGCCGAGTTTGAAGGGATCGCGGGTGTCGCCGGTCAGTTCGACCCAGATCGATTTCGTTTGCAGATAGGCGTTGAGACCCTCGATGCCGTTCTCGCGGCCGATGCCGCTCTGCCCGAAGCCGCCGTACGGAACGTTGTTGGCCAGCACGCGGTAGGAGTTGATCCAGATGGTGCCGGCCTTGAGGCGGTGCGCGATGCGGTGAGCGCGTTGGACATCCTTGGTCCACACCGCCGCGGCCAGACCGTAGCTGGTGTCGTTACCCAGACGGACCGCTTCGTCTTCGGAGCTGAACGGGATCACTGACAGGACCGGTCCGAAGATCTCTTCGCGCGCCACCCTCATCGAGTTATTCACACCGGTGAGAATTGTCGGCTCGAAGAAGAACCCGTCTGCCAGCGCGGGGTCCGCAGGACGCTGACCGCCGCACACGACGGTGGCACCCTCGCTGACTCCCAGATCGACGTAAAAGCTGACCTTGTCGAGTTGTTCGGCGAATGCGATCGGTCCCATCTCGGTGTCCATCTGCAGGGGGTCGCCCATCTTGATCTCTGGGGCGCGCCGGGCCAGCCGCTCCACCACCTCCTCGCGGATCGATTCGTGAACCAGCAGGCGGCTTCCGGCGATGCAGGTTTGGCCGGTGGCAGCGAAGATCCCGGCCATCACCCCGTTGACCGCGGCATCGATGTCGGCATCCGGGAAAATGATGTTCGGGGACTTGCCGCCGAGTTCGAGCGTGACGTCGGCGATGTGGTCGGCGGCGCTTTTCATCACGGCGATCCCGGTGGCGGTGGATCCGGTGAAGGTCACCTTGTCCACTCCGGGTTCTGCGGTCAATGCCGCACCGGTCTCACCCGCGCCGGTGACGACGTTGAACACCCCGGCAGGGAACCCGGCCTGCTCAACGAGTTTGGCGAACTCCAATGTGGAGGTCGGGGTCTGCTCCGCCGGTTTGGCGACGAAGGTGCACCCGGCCGCCAGCGCCGGCGCGAGCTTGCTGGCCAACAGATACAGGGGGCTGTTCCACGGCAGAATCGCGGCGACGACGCCGATGGGCTCGCGACGGGTGTAGGTGAAGAAGTTCGTCTGTGGGGCGCTGATGGTGTCACCGAAGATCTTGTCGGCGGCCCCCGCGAAGAACTCGTAGGTGGCGGGCAGGCCGGCCATCTGGCCTCGAGTCTCGCGGATGACCTTGCCGTTATCGGTCGTTTCGATGCGGGCCAGTTCATCTGCATGGGGCTCGATGAGTTCGGCCAGCCGCCGGATCAATGAGCCGCGATGCGCTGCCGACATTGATGCCCATGGCCCCGACAGCGCCCGGCGGGCCGCGTCGACCGCCTTGCGCACGTCCGCGGCGCCAGCCAGCGGTGCTGTGGCCCAAGGCTTTCCGGTAAAGGGATTGACGGTTTCGAAGGTTTCACCGGAATCCGCGTCGACCCATTGGCCGTCGATATACATCTTGCGGTGTTGCAGGCCGCTGATGGTGGTGTCGTCGGCGGTGATGAGGTTGTCAGTCATCGTGTGTTTCCTTCGTTGTTGGTACTGCACCGGAAAGGCTTGCAGGTCCAGATCTTTCACGCCGGCACGCCCGTTCCTGCCAGTGCCGCAGCGATCATCGGGTCCAGTGTTGGCATCCTGTCGACACGCTCGACGGTCTCGACCAGGTTCGTGAAGTCAGCCGGCGACAGCGCCACCTCGGTGGCGAGCCGCCTGGCGTTCGCGATGACGCCGTCCATGTCCCACGACAACAGCGCGTCGGAATCGTTGATGGAGTCGTCGACGGTGCTGCCGTCTGCCAGCGTGATCGTCGCGTGGGCGGTCTTGGGTGGACGTCGGGCCTCGGACACCAGGTCGATGCGCGAGATCAGCTCCAACACGTGCTGATTGGTGTAGTCCTGCAACGAGTCGTAGGTGATGTCGCCGGTCGCCAGTGCGGTGGCGAAGGCGAATCTGGCGCTCATCAGGGTCTGCGACGTCGTGGTGAACGGTCCACGCCAGGGCATGCCGGGGTAGGTCGCTTCGCGCTCGTTCATGCACAGGCGGATTGACGCGACATCGTCTGCCCGGACACCGGATTCGTGCAGCCGAGCCGCGAGCATCGAGGGCGCCTGGTTGAAGGCACATACTGGGTATGGCTTGAAGGTGACGCCCAGGATGTTCCAGGTGTGGCCGAGGTCGCCCGCGATCGCCTCCGCCGGTGGCGAGTTCGGTGCAAAACAGTCCAGGAAGCCGGAGGCCGCTTCAAACGCGACTGGTGAGCCCTCCGCGCCGGCCTCGGCGAGTTGGGCGGCCCGTAGCCCGGTCGCTGCTGCCGCTCCGGACTGGAAATGCCACTCGTCGGTGCCCGCGCCGAATGATTCCGAGGTCCCCCCCGACATCGCGGCCGCGATCGACAGGGCCGAAGCCATCCGTTCGGCGCTCAAACCGCGGATGCGTCCGGCTCCCGCGGCGGCCGCCGCTGCACCGAAAACAGCTGTGGCCCGAAACGGCGGGGTGGTCAGCTCGGTCAGCGGGTCAGAAAGCGCGATGCCCGCTTCGTAGCCGGCGACAACCGCGGCAAGAAACGTTGCGCCGTCGACGTCACCGGTTTCGGCGGCGGCCAGCACGGCGGGAATGACGCTTACTCCGGGGTGGAAGGTGCCGTGGGTGTCTTCCTGCGCGCGGGCGTGCAAGTGCACACCGTTGATGAAGGCCGCCGATGTCGCGGGATGCCAACGGCCGGTCAGCAATGACCTGCCATAGCCGCTCGGATCCGGTTTGTGTTCGAACCCCTGCGAGGTCAGCTCGGCTCGCTGTGCAAATCCGGTTGCCGAACCGGCCATGCCCACCGCCAAGGCATGCAACAGGCATGCCTTGGCCCGCTGTCCGACAACGAGCGGAATGGCGTCCACCGGCAGTTCTGCGGCGAAAGTGCCGAGCCGTTCGGCGATCGTGCTGCTCGTCATGTGCACGCCTCTCCCTTCAGCGGTTCGCTCCGTGGTGCGGTGAATTCATCCGTATGACTTAGGACACTATGACGCGCGACCCGGTCTGTCAATCTCATCCACACCCAGTCGCCCCATTCGCATCTCTGCACGGTTGCTCGCCACGCGAGATTCGCGTGATACCGCAGCTAGCAGCGTTGGAGGCGGTCTCACCCGCGCGGATGGCACGCGTCTGCCATCACAGGGTTGACGCAGCTGGCGTCGCCGGTTACCGTCAATTCATCCGGACAACTATGGTTCACTCACGCCGTAGTTGTCGGCGCGGAGACCGAACAGCAATCGGGTCCCTGCGAAACCAAAGTTCAAATGGTCCTGGCGGAGGTCGCCGGGCGACATTTCTCCGAGGAGACACCGATGACGAATCCCCCGCCCGTAGCGTCCGCGGCCCCTCCCCCAGACGGGGCGACACCGTCTTGGCCCGAGGCGGGTGTGCCGGCTGCGCGGGTATCGCGCCGAGTCGCCATCGCCGCCGGCATCGGGCATTTCCTGGAATGGTTTGACTTCGCGGTATACGGATTCCTGGCCGCCACGATCGGACAGCTGTTCTTCCCATCCGGCAACCCAACAGTCTCGCTGCTGGCCTCGCTCGCCGTCTTCGGCGTCGCCTTCTTCTTCCGGCCCCTTGGCGGCCTGATCATCGGTGCTTTCGGGGACCGGGTCGGCCGGCGCGCGGCCCTATCGTTGTCGATCGTCGTCATGGGTGCCTGCACGATCGGCATCGGCGTTCTGCCCAGCTACGCCACCATTGGAATCGCGGCGCCTGTCATGTTGGTGATTCTGCGGTGCGCCCAAGGGTTTTCCGCCGGCGGCGAGTACGCCGGAGCCGCCGCGTTCCTCGTTGAGTACGCGCCGCCGCACCGACGCGGGCTCTACAGCAGCGTGGTTTCCGCCGGCGCCGCCCTCGGCGTCATGGGTGGTGGCGTAGTGACGCTGTCGCTCACCGCGCTGCTCTCCGATGACGACATGTCCAGCTGGGGCTGGCGGGTCCCGTTTCTGGTCGCCGGTCCGCTGGCGGTCCTAGGTTTGTACGTTCGGTTGCGCCTCGAAGACACCCCGGTGTTCAGGACCCTGCAGCGCGCACACGAAGTCGAACACGCGCCGTTGCGCAGTGCAGGTAAGCACAACCGATCCGGAATCCTGTTGGTCTTCGTATGCACAGCCGTCACCGGGCTGGGCTTCTACTACCTGGCCACCTACGTCGTCACCTTCCTCACCACCGAGGTCGAGATGCCCAAGACCTCATCGCTGCAACTGGCCGTGGTTGGCCTGGTGCTCTACTCGCTGATGTGCCCGATCGCCGGCCTCATCGGCGATCGCATCGGCCGGCGGCCCACCATGCTGCTGGGCGCCGCCGGTCTCGCACTTGTGGCCATACCCAGCTTCGCACTGCTGGCCACGGGCAACTGGCTACTGGGAGTCGTAGGCGTGACGCTGCTGGCGTCGTTTGAAGCGCTGGCCAACGTCATGCTCGGCGTCATCATGGTGGAGCTGTTCCCCGCCCGGCTGCGCGTGACGGGCAGCTCGATCGGCTTCAACGTGGCACAAGCCCTCATCGGCGGGCCGGGACCCTTCATCGCGGCGTCGATCGCGGCCGCGGCGGCGCTAACCGTTGCCCCGGCGTTCTACCTCGTCGCCGTGGCCGCGATCGCCTTCCTGCTGCTGCTGCGATTCCTGCCCGAGACCCAAGGTGTGTCGCTGTTCAGCAGCCACACCGCGACCACCGCCGGCTCGGCCGCCGACGTCTGAGGGTCCTGCCATGACTGTTGAACTCATCGACGAAGAGCAATACCTGGTGCGCACGGTGCGCGAGTTCATTGACCGGGATGTGAAGCCCGCGGTCAACGAGATCGAGCACCGCAACGAATATCCCGAGAAGTTCATCGAACAGATGAAGCAGATCGGCATCTATGGGCTGGCTGTACCCGAGACCTACGGCGGCGCGCCGGTGTCAATGCCCTGCTACGTCGCGGTCACCGAGGAACTCGCGCGCGGGTGGATGAGTCTGGCCGGCGCGATGGGAGGCCACACCGTGGTGGCAAAACTATTGAGCGCCTTTGGAACTGAGGAACAAAAGACCAGCTACCTTCCCCGCATGGCCACCGGGGAGTTGCGCGCGACGATGGCACTGACCGAGCCCGGCGGCGGGTCCGACCTGCAAGCCATGCGCACCACCGCCAACCGCGACGGCGACCACTACGTCGTCAACGGGTCGAAGACCTGGATCAGCAACGCCCGCCGGTCGGGATTGATCGCCTTGCTGTGCAAGACCGATCCGCGCGCCACCCCCACCCATCACGGCATGTCGATTCTGCTCGTCGAGCACGGCGCCGGGCTGACCGTGTCCAAAGACCTGCCCAAGCTCGGCTACAAGGGTGTGGAAAGCTGCGAGATATCCTTCGAGGATTTTCGGGCTCCAGCGTCGGCGGTGCTGGGCGGCGTTGAGGGCCGCGGCTTCGCCCAGATGATGAAGGGCCTGGAGACCGGCCGTATCCAGGTGGCCTCCCGGGCACTTGGCGTTGCGCGCGCCGCGCTCGAAGACGCGCTGCGATACGCCCAAGACCGGTACTCGTTCGGCAAGCCGATCTGGAAGCACCAGGCGATCGGCCATCAGCTCGCCGACATGGCCACCAAACTCACTGCGGCACGGCAACTCACGCTGTTCGCCGCCGCCCGATTCGACGCCGGCGCACGCTGCGACATGGAGGCCGGCATGGCCAAGCTGTTCGCCTCCGAGACCGCGATGGAGGTGACACTATCAGCGCTGCGCATCCATGGCGGATACGGCTATTCGACCGAATACGACATCGAGCGGTACTTCCGCGACGCCCCACTGATGATCGTCGGGGAAGGCACCAACGAAATCCAAAAGAATGTCATCGCAGCACAACTCGTGCAGAGAGGCGGCATCTAAACCATGCCGTTAGCAGGAACACCACTACGTGACGATGTGATCAGCCTTGACCCACAAGGCCTGAAGGGAACCGCCTGCCACGCGTGTCGGCGGCGCTCGTTTCCCCAGCGGCCGCTGTGTCCGCACTGCGGCGCCGACACGGTCAGCGACATCATCTTGTCCACGCGGGGTCGGGTGGCCAGCTGGACCGTCGTGCACCAAGCCCCACCGCCGCTGCAGACCCCCTACACACTGGTCACCGTCGACCTCGACGACGGAGTTCGGCTACTGGGCGCAGCCACCGGTGACGTCGACATCGACAGCAAGGTCGCCGTCGAACTGTTCACGCTGAAATCCGATGACTCCGGAAACCCACTGTGGTGGTACCGCTTCCGGGGTAGAGAGGAGAACCGATGACCCCCATCTTCATCGCCGGCGCGGGAATGGTCCGCTTCGGCAAGTACCCCGTCGACACCACGTTCGAAAAGCTTGCGGTCAGCGCCGCCCGGACAGCGATGACCGACGCCGGAGTCAGCACCGGCGACATCGAATCCGTCTACCTCGGACACGTTTTCGGCGGGCCGGTCGCGGGCCAACGTGTGGCCGCCCAGATGGGGCTCGGCGGGCTGCCAGTATCCAACCACGAAAACTATTGCGCCAGTGGCGCCACCGCCATCCGAGAAGCATGGACGGGGATCACCGCAGGCCTTTATGACATCGTGCTGGTGATCGGCGCAGAAAAGATGACCGATCGAGTCGCGGGCGGAGTCATGCCCGACCCCACCGACCTGGACGCGATCAACGGGCTCGTCATGGCCGCAAACCACGGCATGAGTGCGCGGCGCTACATGGCCGACCACGGCGCCACCCGTGAACAGATCGCTGCGGTCGCGGTCAAGAACCACGCGCATTCGGTGCACAACCCCTTTGCGCAATACCAGCGGCGAATCAGCCTGCAGGAGGTCCTCCACGCCCGCATCATCGCCGACCCACTGGGTCTGCTGGACTGCAGCCCCATCAGCGATGGCGCCGCCGCGGTCGTGCTGTGCAGCAAAGCCGGTCTGGCCAAACTCGGACACAGCACGGCTCCCCGGCTTGCGGGCTGCGCTCTGGTCAGCGGCACACCAGTCACCACCGAAACCAGCATCAACGACGAAGACGTGTCCCGCCGGGCCGGCCAACAAGCATGGAACATCACCGGATACGGACCCGAAGACATCGACGTCGTCGAAATGCACGACTGCTTCACCATCGCCGAGATCGTGCGCCTGGAAGGCCTCGGCGTCGTCCCCCTCGGTGAAGGCGGCAAGTGGGCCGAAAACGGAGACACCTCGATCGGCGGAAAACTGCCCGTCAACCCCAGCGGCGGCCTGCTCAGCCGCGGGCACCCCGTTGGCGCCACCGGCGTAGCGCAAATCTGTGAACTGGCCTGGCAACTCACCGGCCGCGCGGCCGGCCGCCAGGTCGACCACGCCGATGTCGGCCTTGCTTACTGCAAGGGCGGCACCGTCAGCGGCACGGACGGGGGCTCGGTCACAGTCCTGATCGTGAGCCGATGACAAACATTTGCCGCCGTTGTAGTTCTCACGTTCGGTGACAACTTCGGCCTCGCCTCACCTCGCGCTTTCCGTTTGTCTCACTGTTGCCCGGAGGACCCCAGACGCCTTGGCTTGGGCAATCCGCCGCCTTGGTCAGTCGAGGTGCCGGTCGGCGTACATCCGTTGGTGGAGTATCCGCACCACATCGATCGCGTCGGCGCTGGCAATCCGGTAGTAGAGCGTGTCCGATCCAACAGCGTGCTTGCGCTAGCCGGGTCGGACTTCATCGCAGGCCCGTCCGATCCCCGGATCGGCCACGACGCGTTCGATCGCACGCTGGACTTCGCGCAGGTATTCCTCGGCCTGGTCGTCATCCCACCGCTCAGAGCTGTTATCCCAGATCTGTTCCGGGTCGGCGCGTGCGGCGGGTGAACCTACGTACCGGCTCACCGATGGCGAGATTCCTCGGCTCGCTTACGCGCAACGAACTCATCGAAGTCGAAGGGGGTCGACTCGCCACTTTGTTCGCCAGCAATGAGTGCCTGGCTCAACGCGCGCAGGCGGGTCTCACGATCCTCAAGCAACCGCAGCGCGGACCGCACCACGTCGCTGGCCGAGCCGTATCGGCCCGATGCAACCTCTTCCTCGATGAACGCGTTGTAATGCTCATCAAGGCTGAACGACGTGTTCTTACCCATCCGCAGGAAGATACCAATTATTGGTATCGCGGCCGGGCATCCGGAATCTGGAGAAACTCCGTAGTGAGAACCCACACCTGCCGACAACCGGAGCTGTCGAGATGCAGCGAAGTTTGTCCAGAATCGCCGAGCCGCCGGGGCTGTCAATCTAGGCTGCATTGACCCCTCGGGTTAGCGCAAGACCGGATCCGTACCCGGCTTGCAGAACCGTTCCACGTCGCCCAACGTCGGACTGGATTCCCAGTCGCCGGGCGTCATGCACAACATGGCGCCGCAGGCGTTGGCGCGCAGCAGTCGTCCCGGAAGTTCTAGGCGCTGGAGCAACCCACTGAGGTATCCAGCCACGAAGGCGTCACCGGCGCCGACGGTGTCTACGACATCGACTGCGAACCCAGGACTTTCGACAACCTCTTCGCCTCGGTGGACGGCTGCTCCATCTGCTCCCTTCTTCAGCACGACTTCGCGACAGCCCCCGCGGATCAAGCGCTCGGCGGCTTCGCCCGCGTCGCCGTCGGGATAGAGCAACTGCAGTTCATCGGTGCCCCCGAAGACCAGGTCGGCGTTCTCGGCGATCTTGCGCAGCAGCGGACCCGCGACATCGGGCGGTGACAGCGTCGACCGATAGTTGACGTCGAAGCTCACCTGGACGCCAGCGGACCGCGCGCGGCCGATGGCTGCCAGAACACAGTCCCTCGCGGTGTCGGACAGCAGCACGGTGATGCCCGTGAGGTGTACGAGTTCGACCCCCTCGACCCAGTCGGGCGGTAGGTCGTCAGGTTGTAGACGCGAACCGGCTGAACCCGCGCGGTAATAGAACACCGCCGTCGAACTCACAGTCGGTCGCTCCTTGAGCATCAGGCCAGTCGGGGCGTGGGTGTCGACGACTCCGTGGACTTCCACGCCTTCGGCCCGGATCTCGCGGGTGACCCGCTCACCCAGGGGATCGTCGCCGACGCGGCCCAGCCATTTGGTGTCGATGCCCAAGCGGCGCAATCCGATTGCCACGTTGCTCTCGGCGCCGCCGATACCGAGATGTAGGTCCGATACGTGCCGCAGCGAACCGATGTCTCGGCTTCGCATCAACGCCATGGTCTCGCCGACGGTGGCGACCCGGGCGCTCACGTCGTCACCTGACTGCAGGCCGCCACGAAAGCTGTCGTCCGGTCCCGCAGCGCGTCCAGATCGCCGCCACGCAACGCGTCGCCGAGTAGCGGGCCACCGACGCTGACCGCCGTCGCCCCAGCCCGAAGCCACGCCTCGGCGCCCTGAAGGTCGACACCGCCGGACGGCACCACTGCGATACCGGGGAACGGTCCGCGCAAATCCTTCAGGTAGCTAGGGCCAACCTGGTTGGCGGGGAAGATCTTCACCGCGGCGGCACCGGCGCGCCAGGAAGCGAACAGTTCGGTTGGAGTCAACCCACCAGGCACGATCGGCACTGCGGCGCGGTTCGCTGCATCAACGAGGGCGGGATCGGTAATGGGGGTGACCAGATAGTGCGCGCCGGCATCGACCGCGGCCGCCAACTGCTCGTCGTCGGTCACGGTGCCGACTCCGATATCGGCGCAATCTCCGAACTGAGCAATGAGTCTGGGCAGTCGGTCAATAGTGCCCGGCGTAGTAAGGGTGAGTTCGACGCTCCGGATACCGGCGTCAACAAGCACCTCGAGCACACGGTCATAGCCGGCAGCCTCCGGTGCGCGCACCACCACGATGAGCTTGGCTGCGGCAGTGCGAGCCGGAATCTGCAACCGGTTCCCCGTCGGGCTGGTAGTCAGCGTGTCACCAGTCATGGATGGTCCCATCTTGTAGCCGATTCACCGGCAGATAAGCGGAGGTGAAATCGAATGCCCCGGCTGCCCTTTCGTCGAGTTCAACGCCGAGGCCGGGTGTCTCTCCTGGGTGGAGGAAACCCCGGTCGAACGTGTATGACGTGCGGAACACCTCGAGCGTGGTGTCGCTGTGCGGCATGTATTCCTGGATGCCGAAGTTGTGGATGGCCAGGTCGAGGTGCAGGGCTGCGGCCATGCCGACCGGGGAGATGTCGGTGGGTCCGTGCATGCCGGACTTGATGCCGTAGATGCCGGCGAAGTCCAGCAGCTTCTTCATGGCGCTGATGCCGCCGGTGTGGGTGACGGCGGATCGCACGTAGTCGATCAACCGTTCGGTGATCAGTGTCTGGTAGTCGTAGACCGAGTTGAACACCTCGCCGATGGCCAGCGGTGTGATCGAATGCTGGCGCACCAATCGCAGCGCCGCTTGATCCTCGCCGGGGGTGCAGTCCTCCAGCCAGAAGAGGTCATAGGGTTCAACATCTTTGGCGAATCTGGCGGCCTCGATGGGGGTCATTCGGTGGTGTCCGTCGTGCAGGACCCGCACGCCGGTTCCGAAGTCCTCGCGGATCTGGGCGAAGATCCCCGGCATGTGCGACAGGTAGGCCCGGGTGTCCCAGATCTCCTCGATCGGGGCGGTCGCAGCACTGCCGTCTGCCGCGCGGTGGGCGGGTTCGTAGTCGTAGCGGGTGCCGGGTTTGTTGGTGGCGACACCGTAGATTTGTCCTAGTCCGGGCACGCCGGTCTGTACTCGCACAGCGGTGTACCCGGCCTCGACGTAGCCGCTGATGGCGTCCTTGAGGGCAGCGTAGTCGGGGCCGGAGGCGTGACCGTACACCCGAATGCGGTCGCGGCTCGCGCCGCCGAGCAACTGGTAGAGCGGCACGCCGGCCTTCTTGGCCTTGATGTCCCACAACGCCATGTCGACGGCGGCGATGGCGGCCATGGTGACCGGGCCGCGCCGCCAATAGGCGCCTCGGTACAGGTACTGCCAGGTGTCCTCGATGCGGTCTTCGTCGCGACCGATCAGCGTCGATGTCAGGTGCTCGGACAGGTAGGCGGCAACCGAGAGTTCGCGGCCGTTGAGCGTCGCGTCGCCCCAGCCGACCACCCCGTCGCTGGTGACGATCTTGAGGGTGACGAAGTTGCGTCCCGGGCTGCAGACGTTGACGTCGATCTTCTCGATGGTCATAGATTTCTTCTCTGTGGCAGTTGGGTTTTCGCGCTGTCACATCGCTGGGAGCGGGTCGGTCAGGTCGCGGCCGGTCCAGTCCTTGGACCATACGGCGGCGATCAGCGCCGCGAGTGAGTACAGACCGAGCATCACCATGATCGGGATGGGACTTCCGGTTACGGCGGCTACCCATGCGGCGACGACGACCGGGCCTATTCCGGTGGCGATCACGGCGGCGATCTCTCGGACGACGGCGGTGAGGGTGTAGCGGTTGCGGGCGCCGAAGATCTCGGGGATCGAGCAGTTTTCGAGCGAGGCGAGACTGAGCACCGCAACGTTGTGCAGGACGACGTAGCCGACGAACACCCAGACCAGGTTCTTGGAGTCGATGGCCAGCATCGTGGGCACGATCACCACCAGCGCCGCCGACGTGACGATGATGTACATCCGGCGCCGACCGAACCGGTCACCGAGCCAGCCGACCAGCGGGATGGTGAGGAATCCGACCAGTGAGGACACGATGACGACGTTGGCACTCAGACTCTTCTGCAGTGTGAGGGTCAAAGTCATGAACGAGATCAGGTAGGTCTGGATCAGACCCGAGTTGCCTGCCTGACCGAACCTCAGGAAGAACGACACCAGGACGGCCTTGACCGGCTTGCGCTGAATCGCCTCCAGCGTGCGGACGTCAGCGCCGTGCTCGGCCTGCTCGACGATCTGGTCACGCGACAGTGCGCGCCCGTCTATGACGTCCTCGCGTTCCTCGAAAACCGGGCTTTCCTTGAGGTTCAGCCGAACCCAGACTGCGAACAACATGACCGCGGCGCTGGCGATGAACGGGATGCGCCAACCCCACGCGATGACGTCGCTTTCCACCATGACGCCCAGCAGGATGGCCCAGATCGCCGACGCGAACAGGGTGCCGCAGTTGGTGCCCAACCCGACCAGGGAGGCGAGGAACCCGCGCCGGTGGGCGGGTGCGTACTCGGCCAACATGACTCCGGCACCGCTGATCTCGGCGCCGGCCCCGAATCCTTGCAGCAGCCGCAGGGCTACCAACAGGATGGGCGCAAGCATGCCCACCTGAGCGTAGGTCGGCAACACACCGATCAAGGTGGTGGCGGCGCCCATCAGGGCGATGGTGTAGAAGAGCACCTTGCGTCGACCGATGCGGTCGCCGAGCCGGCCGAAGAAGATGGCGCCGAGCGGTCGGGCGATGTAGCCCACCCCGTAGGTCGCCATCGACAGCACCACCGCCATCCCCGGGCTCTCACCGGAGAAGAACAGCTGGCTGAACACCAGCGCTGCGGCCAGCGAGTAGAGCTGGAAGTCCATGAATTCCAGTGCGGTGCCGAGCCATCCGGACACGGCGGCACGCACCAGGTCGGCCATGCTGCGCTGGGCGGTCGGCGCATTTACCGCCGCCCGGGAGTCGGGGGTGTGGTCTGTGGTCATCATTTTCCTCGTGATGTGTTGTGGTGGTAGGGATTCGGAACGATCAGAGTTGGAGCAGGACTTTGGCCGACGCGGATGCGTCTCGGGCCACGGTGAAGGCGTCCACTGCGTCAGCAGCAGGGACGACGTGGGAGATGACTGTGTCAAGACGATCGGTGGCCGCGAGCATCGCGATGGCGTTGTCGATCTCGGTGGAGAAGCGGAATGCGCCGAGCAGGCTGAGTTCCTTGGAAAGCATCGGCGCAAGGTTGACGCCGATCTCCGTGTTGGGCAGGGTGCCGACCTGCACGACGGTTCCGGCCCGGCGCGCGGCGCGTACGGCCTGGGTGACCGAGACGCCGACGCCGGAACATTCGAACACCACGTCGTAGGACTCGTCGTCGATCGAGTCGCGGCCGACGAGGACGGGTTCGGTGGCCCCTAGCGTGACGGCCCGCGCCAGGGGTTCGGGGCGCAGGTCGCTGACTCCGATCTCGCCGGCCCCAGCGTCGGCGGCGGCCGCAACGACGAGCAGACCGATGGGGCCGGCACCGATCACCAGCACGCGCCGCCCGGACACGTCGCCGGCCAGGTTGACCGCGTGCATGGCCACCGCGAGTGGCTCGGCCAGCGCTGCCCGTTGCAGCGGCAGTCCATCGGGCAAGGCGCGGACCATGTGGTTCTCGACGATCAGCAGTTCGGCGGCGCCGCCCTGGCGGTGTGGGAAGGTGGCGGCGCTGCCGAGGTAGTCCCCGCCGCGGCACAGGTGCGGGCGGTCCTGCAATCCGGGCGTCGGCGTGCCGTAGCGCGCGGGGTGCACCGTCACCGGGGAACCCGTGGGATACCGCCCGGACGGGTCCAAGTCGACCACGGCCGACAACTCGTGGCCGGGCGTGAAGGGTTCGCGGACGACGTTCTCGCCGTTGGCTCCGTGGAAATAGTAGTGCAGGTCGGAGCCGCAGATGCCGACGTAGCCGACACGCAGCCGCACCTGACCGTCGCCCGGTTCCGGGTCGGAGCGGTCCTCCCAGCGGATGTCCTCTTTCCCGTGGATTGCTAGTGCTTTCATGACACTTCCCTGTAGTCGACTGCTTGTGCGGCTTCCCGTGCAGCGGCACGGATTCCGCTGTGGACGATCGTGGTCATGAGTTCGGCGACCCGGTCCCGGAAACCGGCGTGTGCGACGAGGTCGTCGGGCAGGAGTCCGCTGCGCAGCGCCGCCAGTGCGTGCTCGCGCACGCCGGACGCACCGGTAGTTGCCTGCGCGAGGCGGTCCCGGGCCGGTTCGCGGACTTCGGCGGCATAGGGGCCGGGATCGAACCCCGACGGCGGAGCCACGGTGGCGATCCACGCGGCGACCGTCAACGCCAAGAGGTGCGGAATTCGACTGCCCCGCAGGGCGATCAGGGCCGGCTCCGGGACGCGCTGCAGGAGCTTGACCGAACCGTCGGTGCCGACCTGTGAGGTCCGGTGACCGAGTGCGGCGTTGGCCCAGCGGTGCGACAGCGAATCGAGATATCCGTCGACGTCGAACCCCTGCGGCAGTGCGACAGTCGGCAGGTATTCGGCGGCGATGCACGTCCGCACGGCGTCACGAACGAAGTCCTGCGCCCACGCGTCGGCGATGGTGGCGCGACCATCGAGGATCCCGAGGTAGGCGATGAGGGAATGCGATCCGTTGAGTAGTCGCAGTTTGACGAGTTCGTAGGCCTCGACTTCGTCGCTCATGACGGCCCCGACCCGGTCCCAAGCCGGTCGACCCGCAGCGAAGTCGTCCTCCAGCACCCACATGGTGAAGTCCTCGGCGGGCACCGGGCAGCGGTCGTCGACACCGATCATCTCGCCGACGGCGGCGATGGTTGCCGCGGTGGTGGCCGGCACGATCCGGTCCACCATGGAGTTCGGGAATGCGACGTTCTTGGCGACGAAGGCCAGGACATCGTCGGATGCCGCGCTGGCGTGCAGGAACTCAGTGAGCACCGAACGGGTCGAGTGCCCATTGGACTGCAGGTTGTCACAGGACAACACCGTCATCGGGGCGCCGTGTGCGGCGCGAACCGCCAGTCCCCGGGCGATCAGTCCGATCGTGCTGCGGGGATGGGCGGGGTCGGCGAGGTCGGCGCGGACGTCGTCGAGATCGACGTCCAGGGCGCCGTTGCGGGCGGAGCGGCAGTAGCCGACTTCGCTGACGGTCAAGGTGAGGATGCGGTGCGCCGGGGCGGCAACGGCCGAGATGAATGCTTCTGGTTCGTCCGCCAACACGCCGAGGCCGCGGTGGACGTCGACGACGCCGGCACTGCGGCCCCTGTCGGAGAATTCGAGGACCGAATAGCGATTGTCCTGCGCACTCATGGCTGCAACGACGTCGCGCGAGCGGTTGGCGAATCCGTGGATGCCCCAGTCACCGGGGTCGGCGGCGAGGGCGTGCGCGGTGTAAAGGGCCGCATGGGCGCGGTGGAAATTGCCCAAACCGAGATGGACGATGCCTGCGGCCTCGCCGGACGATGCGCCAAGCAGCGCACCGACCGGAGTGGTCTGGCGTGACAGTCGATGCATCCTTGCGCTCCCGGGTCTTGCGGAGTGTCCATACCGTTCCGTATTATGAACCGTATGTATCGGAATGTGAACCACACTGACATGCGGTCAGAGATGTGTCAAGGGTCACTGGTTCTCGTATGCCAAGCTCTCGAGTACAACCACGGAAGTGAGAGGGCGCAGTGATCGTCGCCGGAAGTAGTGAGCCCCCGGTCGGCAGCGTCGACAAGGCGCTGGCACTGGTCGAGCTACTCGCAGAGGCCGGGCCCGACGGTATGGCCCTGCGCGACGTGGTCGAGGCCAGCGGGCTCAACAAGGCCTCTGCACACCGCACATTGCAGGCCCTGCAGCATCGCGGCTTCGCCGAGCAAGACACCAAGCAGCGCTACCGGTTGGGTTCGCGCCCAGCCGTTTTGGTGGAACGGTTCCTGCGCGAGGAGAACCTGCCGACTTTGTTTCGTCCCACGTTGCTCGCGATCTGCCAAGAAGTCCAGGAGCTGGTACACCTGGGCATTCTCGAAGGGCGCAATGTCCTCTACTTGGACAAGGTGGAGCCCGACCGCACGCTTCGCGTGTGGTCCAGAGTGGGCCGCCAGGTCAGCGTGCTGACCACCGCCTTGGGGCGTGCGATGGTCGCCGGCGAAGGCACACCCGATTCGCTGCTATCGGTGTACACGACGAACGCCGACGCTACGGTGGCAGAGAATTTTCGCCGGGCAGTCGGTGAGGCACAACTCTGCGGATTCGCCACGGAGCGCGAGGAGAACGAGGCCGGGATCTGCTGTGTGGGCGTGGCGCTGAGAAGGTCGACTGGTCGACCTGTCGCGGTGAGCATCACCGGACCAAGCACTCGCATGGGCGCCGGCCGACTCGACGAATTGGGCCGACGACTGCGCGAAGTGCTGCAGGCTTCGGCGCCGCCAGGTTTTGCGGTAGCGCCGATCCTTGAGTCGACTGATGATCTCTACGGATGACCGAACCGAGTCCGTACTAGAAGTGATTCGCCTCTGCATGAAGGTCGACCCCGGGTCGTTAGCGATGTAGATCAGTCTTGCCCACCGAGGCATCAACCTGTGGTGTTCGTGCATGTCGACCGGCCTCTCGCAGTGATACCGAAGCATCCCTGCGTCGCGACCTGTACGAGGCGCATGGGCACGTGGACCGCATCCACCAACGATTCGCCGACACGCGCACTGCGCCTAACAGCGTCATCCGGGTGCGATCCGAGACAACCCATTGTGGTTACTCACAGAGTTGGCGCCTCGGTTGCTCGACGCGTGGTACCGGCGAAGCCATCCTTGGGGTGTGTGAATGCGGCGGTTGTCAGGTCGGAGGTCGGGATCACTCCTTCGAATCCGTGCATGCCACCGAGCCACACGTGCAGTTCGGTATCGCCACCGCCAGCCCAAATCCGGTGTGTGGATTGGGTTTGCGCGAGCGCGTGGCTTCGCGGCGCGCCGCCGGGGACACCAAGAACACCGGGGGTAGTTGGGAGGCGTCGCTGCCGGTGGTTCCTTTGATGCGTTCGGTCATTGACCGTCAGAGAAATGACACGATCAGCAAGATCGTCAGTGTGGCGCACCGTAGGCGTTGCGCAACAAGGCAGCCAGGGCTTTCTCAGCGGCACAGTGTTGTGCGATGTGACGCAGCCAGACCCATAACGCCTCGCCGGCCGGCCATTGCTCTGCAATCTTTCGGCTTCGGCACACATCTGCTCGACCCGGTCGTCGAACACCGCCTCCAGCAGTGCCCGGTGGGCGCGGAAATGGCGGTGCAACGTCGCCGAACCGACCCCGGCCCGTCGGGCGATCTCCTCGAGGAGAAGCGTTGGCCCCATCGCGATGCAACACCTCCGCCGCCGCTTCGATGATCGCTGCGCGATTACGTTTCGCGTCGGCTCGCCGCGGCGGACCCGTGTCGTTGTTGCTCGCGGCGCGGCGAGTGCCGGCTGGCCATGTTCCGCTCGTCAATGCGAGGCGGTGCCGCGTCCCCAGTGCACCTCGGCCCCGGTGATGACGTCGACGCCGGCGGCGCGCGCCGCCGTGATCAACGGCCTCTCCGATGGCAGCGCCAACACGTCGAACACCGTGCGCGTTGGCGATCGCTCGTTCGTCGAAGGCCCGCTCGCTCGCCTCCGGTGGCAGTGGATCCCACCACGCAATCGCCATCGACTAGCCGGGAAGTCCCTGCTCCTCGGGCGGCAACGGCGCGGGGCCCTTGATGCTGGGCTGCGCCACGGGCATCGGCATTCCGCTGGGCGCCGTGCTCGCCGTGACGGTGACACCGGTGCTCATCTCGGATCCGGCGATGGCGCTCGATCCCGACGGTCCTTGCAGAATCGCCCCGGCAAGGGCGGCCGCGGTGATGACGGCGCTTCCTCCGATGACGGCTAAGTGTTTGATGCGTCCTGTGCTCACGGTCTCAATCTCCTTACCTGTGCTAAACATCCCTTCCCCTAGAGCGCATTTCTCGGTCGCACTATTCCGTGCTGAGGGGCGGCGCAATGGTGAGAGCCGTCACCACGGAGCGGACCCCGTACCCAACGATCGAGTAGATCACGACCGCAGTGCGATCGGCCGCAGGCGACTGCGCAACGGCCGCCAGTGGCAACTGCACTGGCTTTCGCTCGCGCCGAAGCGACGTCGCAGTTAATCGCGGCTTTATGGGGGACCGAGGTCGCCAGGTCGTCAGACGCCGTCGCTCGGCTGTGCGCTCTACACTGTGCCGGCAGTTCCGCCGTATCCGGTTCTTCGTTCATCGGACGTGCAGGTTTCGGTGTCCGGAAGTGATTGTCACCGCGGGGTAGACGACCTGCGGCCACCAGAACCACCGGCCCAACAGCGTCGCGATCGACGGCATCAGCACCGAGCGCACGATCAGCGTGTCCACCAATAGCCCGAGAGCGATCGTGGAACCCATCTGGGCCAGCACGATCAGTTTGCTGCCCATCATCGACGCCATGGTGGCCGCGAATACCAGACCGGCGGAAGTCACCACGCCGCCCGTACCGGCCATCGAGCGAATGATGCCGGTCTTCAATCCGGCGTGGATCTCGTCCCTGAACCGGGAGAACAGCAGCAGGTTGTAGTCCGATCCCACCGCCAACAGGATGATGACGGACATCAACTATGACGAGCCAGTGCACTTGGATGCCGAACAGGTCCTGCCAGAGCAGCACCGAGATGCCGAAGGAGGCGGCGATCGAGCTGGCCGCCGTGGCGACGATGACCAGTGCTGCCACCGCGCTTCGGGTCAGGATGAGCATGATCATGAAGATCAGCGTCAGGGCCGAGACCACGGCGATCAACAGGTCGTACTTAGTGCCATCAGCCATGTCCTTGTAGGTTGCCGCCGTTCCACCGAGGAAGACCTTGGCATCCGAGAGGGACGACATCTTCAAGCCGTCCTGCGCGGCTCTTCTTTCCGAATCGACCCGGGCAATTCCCTCCGGCGTCGCAGGATCGCTCTCGTGGGTGATGAACATGCGAGCCGACTTACCGTCCGGCGACAGGAACATCACCAAGCCGCGCTCGAAGTCCGGGTTCTGAAAGCCTCCGGAGACAGATAGAACAGGTCGTTGTTCTTCGCCTGGTCGAAGCTCTGCCCCATCACCAGGGCGGTGTCGTTGCTCGCTCCCATCTGGTCGAGCATCGCCAAGAACGTGCTGTGCAACGACAGCGTCAGCGTCTGCTGCTCGTGACCACGTGTGCCCCGTGGTGCCCGAAGCTGATACACCTCACCGCGCACGCAGCGCCTCCATATCGCGCAAGAGCTGCACGGCTTCGGCTCGGTCCTGTTCGTCCGCAACAAGCTCCGCTGCCTCAGCACGCAGCGTTGCGCCAGCTAGTCGTCGGGCAGCGTCAATCAGAGCCGTCCGGACCGCCTTCGACACCGGCGTGCCGTCTTTGGTGAGGACCACGAGGGGCGTGAGCGGTGTCCTCGTCAGCTCGGAACGTTATCGTGTCCCCCATCCGGAGTTAGCCGACCGGAGGCGGTTCAGGAACACCAGACAGGCGAGGGTCACCCGGGCGAGAGCGGCATCGGCCTTCGCTTGGTCCCACTTCACGGTCGCGAAGAGCACCCGACGCTGAGTTGTGGCCCCGCCCCGAGACCCTGAGCGATTCCAACCGTCGACTGAGCCGGACTCATCCGTCGCTTGTTCGGTCAATATGAACGAAAATCAAAGGTACTAACCGGCATTCGGCGGCAACTACCGCGAGCCCAGATCTTGATAATCCGTCTAGTCCCAGGTTCGAGCCGTAGTGGGGCACCGCGTTCGCGTGGTCGGGCAACCCCGAACATGTGCCCTTTGGCTGACGTACAACGCCGTCGGGCCCTACCCTTCGCTGATGAGATCATTCATCGCCGTCTTATCAGCGGTGCTGTTGGCGACCGCATGCTCCTCTTGTGGCATCGCCGATGGCGCGTCCAAGTCAACCATTGGACAAGCCCGCTCAGTCGCGGCGAGCACGACCGCCCCGGGAGGAGACGTGCCGGAGACGCTCTCAGCCGCCACTGCCGCGGCGCAGGCAAACGTCGATCACTTCTCGTCGGGCGATTTCGCCGGTGTCTGGGAGCGCATGTCACGGGAACTCCGCGACGGGATCACGCAAGAAGACTTCGTAACCTTCTACGAAACCTGCAAGAAGGCGGGCCCCAAGATCCGGGTCGCCGGGGTGCGCCTGGACGCTGCGGACGGCGAGGCGATCGTGCGCTTGGAGGTTGGAGGCACCGAGCGACCTCGGATCATGCTCTTCGAGAACGGCAACTGGGTCATGAAGCCCACCCAAGGGTTCGCAGCGCATCTCGGCGAGCCGGTCGAGCAGATCGTCGCCGAAGAGAAGTCCGCGGGCCTCTGCTCCAATTGATCACCTCGCCCGCAACTCCGCCCACCCGGACATCTGCACACGACGCGTCAACGAGTTCGACCCGCTACGGCCACGCTGACGACTACACCGAGCGGGTCTCGAGGTCGACAGCCCAGCAGCTGGAAGGTCGAGCAGCTCGAGCTGGCTGGCCACGTTCGGGGCCATCGATCGATAATCCCATTTCCGTGTGTCATAAATGACATTCGGATGACATTTCAAATGGGAATATGACAACTGATCTGGGAGCGTACACCAGCGACGTGCGTACGGAATGCGCTAGCCACCGACCTCCACGCTCCCTCGCTCGACATCAACACCGACCATGACCCAGCGGGTTACCACTTCCCGTCGGTTACCGCGTCGGGGCTGACCCCGCCGAGGGCGATCACCGTGCCCGGATCGACGGGCACAAACGGATCCTCCTCGGCGCCAAGCCTTTTGCCGACACTCTTAACGCGCGTCAAGATCTCCGATGGGGAAGAGATCTTGGGCACCGTGATAGAAATCGAACCAGGGCAGACCGGCGTCCACGTAGGCGTCCCGGTCGACCGGCGTCGGCGGCGGCACCTCTCCGGTGATGGCAGTCCACTGCGCGGCCGAACACAAGTGCACGGACACCCGCCGAGTTGCGCTGGTCGTAGTCGGCGAGCGGGCGGTCATCGGCGTACGCCTCCTGCCGCATCCGCCCGCCGGCCCCGTAACCGCGTTCCATGCCAGCAGTATGGGCGCGATCCGCGTGAAAGCCCACGGCAGTTTCTGTTGTTCCATGGTTCGGCTCGAGCCGAACCATTGTTACGACGCCGATGTGTAATTGAGGGGACTACCCACGACCCGGGAGCATTGACATGGCCAAGAACCACTACGACGCGATCGTCATCGGTGCGCGCTGTGCTGGATCCCCGACCGCGATGCTGCTCGCCCGCCACGGCCACCGGGTGCTGGTGGTGGACCGGTCGACGTTCCCCAGCGACACCATCTCCACCCACCTCGTCCACCCCCCGGGGGTGGCGGCCATGAAACGCTGGGGGCTACTCGACCGCGTCGTCGCGACCGGATGCCCGCCGATCGACACCTACGCATTCGACTTCGGCCCGTTCACGCTTGTCGGCGCGCCTGGGACCGCTGACTCGCCGGTCGCTTACGCCCCCCGTCGGACCGTGCTGGACAAGCTGCTTGTCGACGCCGCCGCCGAGGCGGGTGCCGAAGTGCGGGAACGGTTCACCGTCTCCGACCTGGTCATCGACGACGAACGCGTCACCGGCATCCGCGGCCACACCAAGGACGGGTCGACCGTCACCGAGCGAGCCGGAGTGGTCATCGGAGCGGACGGTCTGCACTCGGTGGTCGCTCGTGCGGTGCGACCCGAGCAGTACCACGAGAAGCCGCGGCTGCTGTGCGGCTACTACACCTACTGGAGCGGCCTACCGATGCGCGGCCGCTTCGAAGTCTATAACCGCCCGGGCCGCGCATTCGCTGCCTGGCCCACCAACGACGACCTGACACTCGTCGTCGGCGGCTGGCCATTCGCCGAGTTCGAGCCCAACAAGCGCGACATCGAGGGTAACTACCTGGCGATGTTCGAGCTGGCCCCCCATTTCGCCGACCGCATCCGCGGCGCCACCCGCGAAGAACGCTTCGTGGGCACCGCGGTGCCGAACTTCCTCCGCAAGCCGTACGGCCCCGGCTGGGCGCTGGTCGGCGACGCTGGCTACCACAAGGACTTCATCACCGCCCAAGGCATCCAAGACGCCTTCCGGGACGCCGAGCGGTGCGCCACCGCGCTACACCAGGTGTTCTCCGGTGCCCGATCATTCGAGGATGCGATGGGTGACTACCAGGTCACCCGTGACGGGCACGTCCTGCCGATGTACGAGTTCACCACCCAGCTCGCGACCCTCGAGTCCCTGCCGCCCGACCTCCAGCAACTCCTAGGCGCCGTGTACGGCAACCACGACGCTATGGACGGGTTTGCACGGGTCAACGCTGGCGCGACCTCACCGGCCGAGTACTTCGCCGACGAGAACGTCGAACGCATCCTCGCCACGGTCGGGACGAGGCAGGCAACCTGATAGTGCCCGAGTCTCCTCATATCTCAAGCTGGGGAATCGCTATGGCAGAGACGCATTCAGCCCGGCGTGTCTCACGACCACCGCACAAATGCAGACCAGGTGCAGCCATAACTTGAGAAAGTGCAGCGAAACTTGAGAACTACCATCATCAGCAACCCGCACCCCAGCAACAGCAGAAACAGCAGAAACAGCGAAAGCGTGATCACATTCACGCTGGCGGTCACATAGTCGGCCGTTGTAACCCCAAGCGCGTCAGCATCAACTCCGAAGTACGCCAAATACCGTCGCAGATAGGTGTTTCCGACAAAATAGCCCAACCCGGTGACCAAAGTTTGTTGGTGCAACGAAGACACCGAGGAGAGCAGCCCATATGGACAGGCTCTGCACGGTCAGCTGCTTCGAGAAAGCACAGCCACCGGCTTCAACTGGCAGCAGCCGGCGAGAGCGTCACTGGGGGCCGACCACGGCCGGGGAGGTCTGCCCGATGACCGCAGACTTAACTCGGTGACCGATCCGCTCAGCGACGTCAGGTAGACGTGGGCGACGACCTGATTGCCGGGAACGTCGATCGTGGCGGCAAATTGTGAACATGGGCTGAAGTTCTCGCATTTTGATTCAGCCGTGGTGATGCCGACGTCGGCGCCGGGCACCCGCGATTCGCAGTTCATCACCGTGTCGACCAGGGCGTTGAACTGCGCCCACGCCAGCTGGTCCCGTCGCCACGGGTCGCCCGCATAGTGGACGATCTGCTGCTGCAGAGACCACGCATCCGCGGCGCGATCGACGCGTGCTCGCGCGCTTTGCGTCCCTTCGGTTGATGTCTTATCTGGAACGACGTGGCAGAGCGTCTGCATCTCGAACGCGCCGTCGGTGAACGGTTGCGCAACGTCGGAGAGGTCCGGCCAGTGCTCACTGTCATTGAGCGGCAACGCATCGGCGTCGAGCCACGCCGCCGCGGGGACCGCCGGCCGCGGAGCGGTCGAGTCGGCGCCGGGTGCACCGTTACTGACTTGCCCTGGCACCGTCTTTTCGCACGCTGAAGCACCGCAAAGAATCAACCCCGAAGCGAGCAGGACCAGGCTAGCCCGCAATATCTCGGCGCGACATGGTGACCTTGTCCCGTCTCCTATCCCGCGACGACGCGGCTGTCTAACGGTCATCTAGCCCCCAACCGGCGCGAACATCAACTTGCCGCGAACTACGTGAGATTGCCGAAATCGCTTGCGATGCGAAAACTGTGCTCGCCGATCACGCACCGCACCGTGCCTTGGTAGCCCACGCCGCATGTGGCGTCGACGTTGTCGAGGCGGTGGCCCTCGATCAGGACGTCGACGTCGCGGGTGAATGTCGGTGTAGCGGAATAGGTATAGCGGGCCGGCGCCGAAGCGTCGACGACGGTCTGATTGACCCCACGAGGCGCAGCTGTGGCAGCACCACCGGGGTCGACGTTCCTTTTGGGAACGAAGTCGCATCCCGCCACGGAGCCGTTGGGACCGATTCCGCAGGCCTTTCCCTTCGGGTTGTCGGTCTTGAAGAAGACCCAACAAAGGTCGTCTGGTGTGGTGTAGCGGCCCCGGCCTGGTGGGTAGCTCTCGATATCGCCGCTTATTTGCACCTCTGCGGGGATCGGCGCACCTGCCGCCGCAGCCACGATTCTGGTGAACACCTCCGTTACGCCCACCTCGGGGATAGCCAGATTCTCACTGGGCGGCGGGATGTAGCCGATAACGACGGTCGGCCCCTCGGCGTAGGCGTAGCCCTCCGCCGGGGGTGTTGAAATACCGCACGATGTGCTCGCCGAGCGTGACGGTGTCGTTGCCGGCTTCACCCACGCGCGACAGGAACGCATCGACGAATGCATCGCCGTTGCCGGACTTCACCGTGCCGACAAGGACTTTCAGGCCTTCCTTGTCCTTGGGCAACGAGTAGGAGCTCGTGACTTCGCTCGCGCAGATCTCCTTGACGGCGTAGCGGCGGGGCAGATGGGCTACGAACGCGCTGTCGATGCTTGGCGGACCGGGCCTTGCGACGTTGCAGGCAGCGATTGCGGTTCGTGCGGGCTCCCCACTGGTGGACGCCATGTCATTTGACCCGCACCCAGAAAACAGGGCGACCGCCACGCCGATCACGACCAAGAGCGCTGTGTGCGCCTGACTATCGAAGTGCCCGCTTCCGTGACGAAACACGGTCATAAGTTATCCTTGGCTGTCGATGGCTTTCTCTGGGCAACAAAACATTCCAGACGCAATCCTCCGTCAGCGCTGGTGGGCGACCCGGTCGATCTGCCAGCATCGATCCGATGTCGAAGGAAGTGATCGATGTAGACGCCGTGTTCCGTCATAGCCATCCTCATGGTCCGAAATGCGCTGCAGACTAAGGGCCTTCGCGGTTCCACCGTGCGACCCCCGACCAGTCGCCGAACTTTGGGACCTGTTCCCAGTTGATGTCCAGCGGCACATCTGAGCGCGAGATGACCTCTTCGGTTCCGGTGACCGAGTCGTCGATTGCTTCGTGAACAACCCCATCTTGGTTGTATGCCAGGGTGGTGACCCTGGCGGCGGTGTGGAGGTCAAGGACGGCGTCTTCGGGGTACTCCCACAGGATGATCTGTTGGAGGAACAGGGTTTTGGCGTCGACCCGGGTGAACGAGTACTTGAGATTGCGACGAAGTTTGTTGTCGAGAAACCAGGTGCCCAGATAATCCAGGGACCAGTTCACCTCGATGAGCGCATCCGGTCGCGCCTGGTCGCCGAACACGACCAGGTACGGCTGCCCTCGGCCGTCCCGGCGTCGGGCCGCCGACTCGCTGATCACGCCGCTTGGTCGATGTTCCCTGTCGTGCCAGCTCTCACAGAACACGGCCGCGGGCTTGGCGCTTACGGGTTGTACACCTTTCCGTTGGGGGCCTCGATCAGATCCGGAAGGTCGGCGAAACATCATCACACCCCTAAGGCGGCGTAGGTGTCGTGATCGATCATCGCCATGCCGAAGCGTGCGTACGTCGCGGTGTTCACCTCGGCCGGCTGCCAGACGTCTAGGTTGCACAGCCAGCCAAGGAAGCCGTGGACCGTCGCCCGACGGTAGTCGCTCCACGCCTCGTCCAGTCCGGGGGCGGACACACCGAACCTCGCGAGCGCCTTCAGGTAGTGGCCGAGCAGGTCGCGCTCGTGGGCCCGCCGGTCGGGCACGTCGAGCGCGGAGACCAGGAAGTAATTCACGTCGTGTACCCAGGGCCCGACCGCGACGGTCTGCCAGTCGACGAAACCCACACGCCCGTCGGGCTCGACGTAGGCGTTGCCGATGTGCGCGTCGCCGTGAACCACGCAGACAGCGCCGCGCTGTGCCCCGGCCCGATAGGCCGCGTACGCCGCGCGAAGCCGATCCGGGTCGTGCAGGACGACCGGGGCGGCGAAACCGCGTGGTGCGGCGAACCGCTCGGGCAACGCGGCGAAGAAGTCCTGCAAGATCGGCTCGGTTGTGTCGGACAGCAGCGGCTCTACACCGAGCCGCCGCGGACGGTCGTCCCCCCACGACTGACCGTGCAGGGCCGCGAGAGCGTCAAGGCCAGCGCTGGCGAGCTTGACGCTCAGCGGCCTCGTCGCACGCGCGAACGCGACACCTCGGGCCTTGAGGTCCTCCAGTGCGACGATGCCTTGGACGGGGTCTGTCTGTGTGAGGCCGAAATAGCTTGCCGGGCATGCCAGTTCGTAAAGTGGCGCGATCTTGTTGAAGAAGCGGACTTCGCCGCTGTAGAGGCCCATACCGCCGAGATATTCGCGATGCGCACCGAACCCGCCCTTGACGCACATCTGGTCGGGCAGGCCTTCGCGGCTGGTGCGGGGGCCGTAGGCCAGCCGGAGGCGGACCTTGGTGGCGGTTCCGTCGATGATTTGTACGGGCTCGACCTGGTTGATCACAACGCCCGGGTAGCTGGTGCCCAGCGCTGCGCTCAGCCACGCGGCCGTGACGCCGTCCGCGGTCAGCGGGAGGGGATGGGCGCTTGCCGGATCATCCACGCCAGTCATGCGGGAACTCCTCCCCGCGATGTCGGAAGCACGTCGACTGATCCGGGTGCTGAGGTCCACCTGTCTTCTCCTCCGAAAGCTCGGGCGCGCTCGACCGAGGCCAGGCCTGTTGTTGCGTTGCCGGTTGCGTTGCGCGAACTCCGGCGGGAAAGGGCGCAGCTGCTGCGCTGCTGGCAGCGTGCGGACCGCAGCAACGAGCACAACGCTAGGCGCCGCCAGCGGGGGTATCTTGAAGAAAATTAACCTTTGGAAGAAGGTTGCGAATGTTCCCGGCCGCGCTGTGGTGGGAATGACCACATTGGCCAAGGAAGCCTGGGCTGGGACCCGAAGTCGCACAGGGAGACGACACATGCGGACGCCCAGGACCAGGATCGTGCTGGTGTCCGAGCGGGCTGGGGGGCCACCCGCCGGCGGCGCGCCGCACCCGCAACTGCGAGGACTGCTTGCACGGGACTACGCCAGCTTCACCGAGCCGTTCGCGCCACCCCACGACATGGTCTCCCCGGCCACCGCCGCGGTCGGCATCGTCGTGAAACTGAACGACTCGGACTGGCGCCCACCGGAGTTCCTCATCGGCCCCCGCGACTTCTGCATCTCGAACCGGATCCCGGCGGGCGACTCCACGCACCCATTCATGATGCAGTGGCTGACGCCGCTGGGCGCCTACCGGCTGCTGGGGGGCGTGCCCATGGACGCCCTGAGCGGCCAAGTCGTCGACCTGACCGAAATGCTAGGCACAGGGATCCGGCGCCTGAGCGACCAGCTCCGCGAGACAGCAAGTCGGCGACACCAGTTCGCCCTGCTGGACGACTACCTGCTACGGCGCGCCCAGGACGGCCCGGACCCCGCACCAGAGGTCGCCTGGGCGTGGCGGCGGCTGACCGCCACCGGCGGCAAGCTTCCGATCCACCGGCTGGCCGCCGAGGTCGGCTGGAGCCACAAGCACCTGATCACCCGGTTCAGGCAGCAGGTCGGTCTGCCGCCCAAGACCGCCGCCCGCCTGGTCCGCTTCGATGCGGTCTGGCGCCACCTGGCCACCCACCCACCCGCACGCTGGGACCAGGTCGCCGTCGAGTGCGGCTATGCCGACCAGGCCCACCTGATCCGCGACTTCCGCCAGTTCACCGGCGCCCGCCCGACCGAGTTCCCCACCCACCCCCAGGCCAGACCGCCCGCACGCTCCGCTGACCATCAGCGCAGGCGTGCTTGATCGGTGCGGTCACCCAATACACGCTGACCGGTCAAAATCCTCGCAACCTTCCAGGTAGGCGAGGTTAATTTCCTTCAATACACCCCCGTTGGCGGCGCCTAGCGTTGTTGCTCGTTGCTGCAGATCGGTGGCAGCGATCCCGAAACCGACATTGGGAGGTGACCGAGATGGTCAGGCCCGACGCGCAGCGGATGGCGGGTTGGCACGTGGACTGCGACCACAGCGGGTCGTCCGGTCGCGCGCTTCTATCGGCGCACCAAACGTCCGCCGCCACGGTCAGCTATCTCCGCTGCTGCTGCGGGGTTTGGCTGGTGCTGCAGGACGGCGAGCTGCTGGCCGTCGTGGCGCCAGAGAACCATGAACCGAGCCTCGCGGTTGGCAACGACTGTGCTGGTGTCCGGCGGTTTGGGCCTGGCCGGCTTGGGGCTGGGCGCGGGCTTCGGCCACGCCAACGAAGGCCCCTATCAGTGGTGCCAAGGGGATGACCCCTGCTTGCATGCTGCCGACGTGGGAGTATGCGCCTGGCAAACGTTTATCAACCGGAGGCATCTGATGACGAACGCCGAAACCGCGACGGCGGCCGAGCAGGACGAGCCGGTCACTCCCGACTACATCATGCAGCTCGGCACAGCATTCTGGGGTTCGAAGACGCTGCTCAGCGCGGTCGAGCTGAGGCTATTCGGCGTGCTCAGTGAGGCCGGGCCACTAGGCGTCCAGGAGCTTCGTGAACGACTCGGCCTGCACCCGCGCAGCGCACAGGATTTCTTCGACGCACTTGTGGCGCTACGCATGCTCGACCGTGACGACAGCGGTCGGTACTTCAACACGGCTGAGACAGATCTCTTCCTCGATCCGCAGAAATCCTCGTATATGGGCGGCATGTTGGAGATGTGCAACGCCCGCCTCTACGGGTTCTGGGGTTCACTGACCGAGGCTCTCCGCACCGGCGAGCCGCAGAGCGAAGTGAAGACCGGAGGCGACTTCTTCGGGACGCTGTACGCCGACCCGGAAAAGCTTGCACAATTCGCGGGCGCGATGACCGGCCTCAGTGCCGCTACGGGCCAGGCGATCGCAGCCAAATTCCCCTGGCGCGACTACGGCAGTGTCATCGACATCGGTTGCGCCGAGGGTGCGGTCCCGGTGGCGATTGCGACAGCCCATGAGCATCTGACTGGCGGCGGCTTCGACCTGCCACCAATCGAACCGATTTTCAACGCTTACGTCGCACGATCCGACCTCGCCGATCGGTTGCGCTTCACGGCGGGCAACTTCTTCGCCGACCCACTACCGAGCGCGGACGTGCTCATCATGGGCCACATCATTCATGATTGGGCTCTCGACCAGAAACGCAAGCTGTTGGACAAGGCCTACGCCGCGCTACCGAAGGGTGGAGCGCTGATCGTCTACGACGCGATTATCGATGATGGCCGACGCGAGAACGCATTTGGACTCCTAATGAGCCTCAACATGCTGATCGAGGATCGGGGGTTCGACTACACGGGCGCAGACTGCCGCGGCTGGATGGCCGACACGGGGTTCAGTGAGAGCTACGTCGAGCACCTGGTCGGACCGGACTCGATGGTGGTTGGAATCAAATAGGCGAGCAGCCGCTGCGGTGGCGGCACGCCGAGACGAGCACCCCCATGCGTGTCCCAGCCCGCTGGGCCGCGCTCGCGTCGTCCCGACTCGAGCACTCATGGTGAGTTGACGGGCGCTCATGGTGAGATACGGGCGGACATTCGACCCAGCGAGGAGTGCGCATGACCGAGGGGATCGAGCAGTGGCAGGAGTTTCGGCGGGCCCGTGAGGCGGAACTCACCCAGCCGCGGGGCTGGCTGACGCTCACCGGGTTCCATTGGTTGCCCAAGACCCCCACCGAGCTCGGGGGCCTCCCGGGGCGCTGGTCAACCGACGGTGAGGACGCGTTCCTCGACGCGTCGCCGCCGGACGGTCTGACCGTCGACGGTGGACTCGTCAACGGCCGCTCGCGCAGAACGGTGGCCGAGACCAGCCGCGCGCCGTGGGCCGAGCACGGGGATACCGAGATCGAGCTCCTGCGCCGCGGCGGTCGACTGGCCATCCGGATACGGGCCGAGACCTCGGCCGACCGGGAGAACTTCGCGGGGGTGCCCACCTTTGACTACGACCCCGCGTGGGTGATCACCGCCGCCTTCGAGCCTTATCCGTCCGGCCGCAAGGTCGACGTCGCCACCCACAAGCCCGAGCTGCGCCAGCAGTTGCCCGCGATGGGCGAAGTGGTGTTCACCGTCGATGGTCGTCAGCAGCGTCTGGTCGCGACCAACATCAAGGCCGGCCTGAGCATCGAGTTCCACGATCCCACCAACGGCGATGAGACCGAGGCCTGGCGCCAGCTCAAGTTCGACGACCCGTCCCCGGACGGGACCGTAGTCCTCGACTTCAACCGGACGATCAACATGTGGTTCGCCTTCACCGATCACGCGACCTGCCCAATGCCGGTGACCGGCAACACCATCACCGTCCCCGTCCGCGCAGGAGAGAAATCACACCGACACTTCAAAATATAAAGCGCTAGTTGTCCAGGCGCTCGCCGCGCTCCCTCACCGAGGTTTCGGTGGTGCCTGGGATAGGTCGGCGAGTCGCCGTGCCGATTGATGGTGACGACCACGTCGCCAGTACCCCCGACGATGGAGGGTCACTGCAGGGGGAACGGCGGCTGCCACCACCACGGCTCGTCGACCACCTCGATGGACGCCACCCACTTCACCCACCAGAACCCGCGCCGCCCCGGCGCGACGATCCGTGCCGGGCCGCCGTGGCCCGCCGACAGCGGCCGGCCCGCGGCATGCGTGGCCAGAAGCAGCGTGCCGGCGTCTCGGGCGGGGAATCGGCGGCGGTAGCCGGTCACCGACACGACATCGATGGATTTGCCCCGCGGCAACCCGAGCGACGAGAGTTCCACCCCGAGCCACTCCTGCTCGGTGAACCAGCCGCCGGTGCAGTCGAGCACGGCGCGCACGCTGCTCTGCGGGAGCGCGGCGATGGCGGCCAGGTCAAACGATTCGTCCGGGGTTCGGAGGCGCCAGGCCGCCGCCGCGATCTGGGGCACCGGGTCGAACATCCACTGTGTGACGGGAACGATCGCGATGTTCCCCGAGCCGACCTCGTGCGATCCGGTCTCGCGACGCGGCAACCCCGGCGCGATGACCCAAAGCGCCGCCGAGCCCGCGACGACGCCGGTGCCGACCAGCGCTCGCCGTCGCGTCAGGTCGGTGCGGCGCAGCAATGGCCGCCACCGGCGGCCGACGCTCCGGTGATGCATCACCACGTGCGCAACCAGCAGCACCACCGCCCCCACCGACGCACCGACGTGAATCTGCATCGGGAGCAGACCCAGGTAGGGCCGCCACCCGCCGACCGCGTGCAGTAGCCCACTCCCGATCGCCGCCAGCACGAGCGCGGCGAACGTCAGGCTGATCACCTTCCGCGATCGTCCGGGCCGCCGAAGGCCCCGCCGCGCGACGCGGATCTTGGCCGGGGCGAGCAGCAGCAGCCCTAAAGCCGACGCCCCATGCACGGCGACGATCCACCGCGCGGGCCCTGGGGACCCCGCTCCGAACGCCACTATGCCGCTGATGGTGGCCGTCACCAGCAGCGTCAGCAGCGTGATGTTGAGCGGTCGAATCCCTCGATCCATGTCGGTCCGTCCCGAAACCCCGACTAACAGTGACCATTGTCCCAGTGCTCACGGGCAAGACACTCGGTTCCCACCTCAGAACTCTCCCCATTTGGAGTTCGTTCGTTTATGTGCGCTTGGTCCTGGGACCGGGCACCGCGCTGGCCCTCCCATCGCAGCCACATCAATTGGTGCTCAGGAATGCCCATGCATAATCCGCCTGGGCCGGGGGCCACGATCCGCTGGGATATGAACGTGTGTCACACCTGGCAGTACGTTAAGCCGGGGATGGGCAATGTCCCATACGAGACCATCGACGGCCCCCCTTGACCCCGTCACGTATCGGCCGACGGGTTACAAGGTCGTCGTCGAGGGCAGTGGAGTCTGGGCGGGCCCGAACATGCCGCTGGGAGCGGCCCGCGAGTGCGGCAACGACGGGTTCTTGGGCATTCCCATTTCCTGTTAGTCAGTGATGGTTGTGACATCCGCGTCACAACGAAGCAGGTCCTACGTAGGCCGCGACGACACGGACCGGACGGTGCGGTCAGGTGTCGGCGGGTCAGGGCAGAATGCTTACGCCACCCGTGCTGCCCCCCTCGGCACGCCTCTGCCCTGATGTAAAGGACCAGCAGTGAGTTACACCGCCGCCGACATCACCGAGCTCGACGATGTTCAGCACACTCGCCTGCGGCCTGCGGTGAACCTGGGGCTGGATGTGCTCAACACCGCGCTGCGGGAGCTGGTGGACAACGCGGTCGAAGAGGTCGCGGTTCCCAGCCACGGCGGTTCCACGGTGACGATCACCATGCACGCCGACGGTTCGGTCAGTGTCACCGACGACGGCCGGGGCCTGCCCGTCGACTCGGACCCCGTCAACGGGAAGAACGGCATCGTCAAGACACTGGGGACGGCACGGGCGGGTGGCAAGTTCTCCGCGCACACCGACGCAGCCAGCACAGGTGCCGGACTGAACGGAATCGGCGCCGCGGCAGCGGTGTTCATCTCGGCGCGCACCGACGTGACCGTACGCCGGGCCGGAAAGACCTACCTGCAGAGCTTCGGCGGCGGCTACCCCGGTGTGTTCGAGGGCAAGGACTTCGATCCGGACGCGCCGTTCACCCGGGCCGACACCCAGAAGCTGCGCGGTACCGGCAATCGCAAGCCCGACGCGCACGGGACCACGGTGCGCATTCTGTTCGACCCGGTAGTGGTGCCGGATTCCACCATCGACATCGGCGAGGTGCTGCTGCGGGCCCATGCCGCGGCGCGGATGTCGCCGGGGGTGCACCTGATCGTCACCGACGAGGGCTGGCCCGGCGAGGAGGTCCGGCCCGAGCTGCTCGAGCCGTTCAGCGGGCCATGGGGCACCGAGACGCTGCTGGACCTCATGTGCGCTGCCGCCGGAACGCCGGCGCCCGGGGTGCGTGCCGTCGTCGAGGGGCGCGGGGAGTACACCACCGGGCGCGGCCCGACGCCGTTCCGCTGGTCGTTGACCGCAGGCCCCGCCGAACCAGCGACCGTCGCCTCGTTCTGCAACACCGTGCGCACTCCGGGCGGCGGCTCGCATCTCAACGCCGCAGTGAAGGGGTTCTCAGAAGCATTGGCCGACCGCGCTTCTCGGATTCGCGATCTGGGACTGGCCAAGGGCGAGGACGGCCCGGAGCCACAGGATTTCGCCGCGGTCACCGCGCTGGCCGTCGACACCCGCGCGCCCGACGTGTCATGGGACTCCCAGGCCAAGACCGCGGTGCAGTCGCGGTCGCTGAGCGTGGCGATGGCCGCCGACGTAGCGCGTGGCGTCACCATCTGGGCGGCTAACCCCGCCAACGGCGACACCGTGACGCTGTGGACCAAGCTGGCCCTCGAGTCCGCAAGGGCGCGGCGCAGCGCCGAGGGTGCGAAGGCCCGATCCAGGGCGGCATCGAAAGCCAAGGGGCTGGGGACGAATCTGTCGCTTCCGCCGAAGCTGTTGCCCAGCAGGGAAACCGGCCGCGGCTCGGGCGCCGAGTTGTTCCTGTGCGAGGGCGACTCAGCACTGGGCACGATCAAGGCGGCCAGGGACGCGACGTTCCAGGCGGCGTTCCCGCTGAAGGGTAAGCCGCCCAACGTGTACGGCTTCACCGTGAGCAAGGCGAGGATCAAGGACGAGTTCGACTCGATCGAACGCATCCTGGGTTGCGGGGTGCGTGACCACTGCGACCCGGAGATGTGCCGATACGACCGGATCCTGTTCGCCTCCGACGCCGACCCCGACGGCGGCAACATCAACTCGAGCCTCATCTCGATGTTCCTGGACTTCTACCGGCCACTCGTCGACGCCGGGATGGTCTACGTGACGCTGCCACCGCTGTTCGTCGTCAAAGACGGGACTCAGCGGGTGTACTGCCAGGACGAGTCCGAGCGCGACGCCGCAGTCGCTCAGATGAAAGCCACCTCCAAGCGGAGGGTGGAAGTGCAGCGCAACAAGGGGCTCGGCGAGATGGACGCCGACGACTTCTGGAACACCGTGCTGGATCCACAGCGGCGCACCGTGATTCGCGTGCACCTCGATGACGGTGAGAAGAAGCTGCACCACACTCTGTTCGGTGGACCACCGGAGGGCCGACGCACGTGGATGGCCGACGTCGCCTCCCACGTCGACACCGCCTCGCTGGACCTCGACTAGGAGCAGAACGTGACCGCCATCATCGAACAGAACCCCGACCTGGTGCTCGACCAGAGCGCCGACGATTACTGGAACCGCTATCAGCTGACCTTCGCGCTGTACAGCGTCAGCGACCGTGCCATCCCCTCCGCGTTCGACGGCCTCAAGCCGGGTCAGCGGCGCCTGCTCTACCAGATGCACGACTCGAAACTCCTCCCCGGCAACAAACCGCAGAAGTCGTCGAAGGTCTGCTCGGCGGTCACAGGAAACCTGCATCCGCACGGCGGCGCGTCGATGTACGGCGCCGCGGCATTGATGGCCGCAGAGTTCCAGCGCGTGAAAGTCATTGACGGACAAGGGGCGTTCCCCCGCATCCAAGGCGACATTCCCGCGGCCGACCGCTACACCGAAATGCGGCTGTCGGCACCGGGCGCCGCGCTCACCGCTGAACTGGACGATCACGCCGTACCGATGGTGCAGACGTTCGACGGCGAATGGACCGAGCCGACCGTGCTGCCCGCCCAGTGGCCCGTCCTCCTGTGCAATGGCGCCGTCGGCATCGCCGAGGGGTGGGCCACCAAGGTGCCCGCGCACAACCCCCGCGAGATCATGGCGGCCTGCCGCGCGCTGCTGGCGCGGCCGAACACGACCGACGACACGTTGATGAAACTCATCCCTGGCCCCGACTGGGGTTGCGGCGCAACCGTAGTCGGCACGACCGGGCTACGCGAGTACATGACCACCGGCCGTGGGGCGTTCGCCGTTCGCGGCACGGTGTCGGTGGACGGCAAGAACGTCGTCATCACCGAACTGCCGCCCGGTGTCGCGAGCAATACCGTGCAGGAACGGATCCGGGCCCTGGTCGAGTCCGGCGAGATGTCGGGCGTCGCCGACATGTCCGATCTGACCGACCGTCGCAATGGGCTGCGCATCGTAGTCACGGCAAAACGCGGTCACGACGCCGAAACGATCCGAGACCAGCTGCTCGCTTTGACCCCGCTGGAGTCGACGTTCGCCGCCAGTCTGGTCGCGCTCGATGAGGACCGGGTACCCCGCTGGTGGTCGGTGCGGGAACTGATCGGCGCGTTCCTGCACCTGCGCGACTCAGTGGTGTTGCACCGCAGTGAGTATCGGCTCGACAAGGTCACTGCGCGAAGGCGTCTGGTGGCCGGCCTGATGAAGATCCACCTGGACATCGACGCCGCGGTGGCGGTGATCCGGGGCTCCGACACCGTCGACGAAGCGCGGCAGGGTCTGCAGGAACAGTTCAAGATCGACGAGGAGCAGGCCAACTATGTTCTGGCACTGCAACTTCGGCGGCTGACCAAGCTCGATGTCATCGAGCTGCAGGCCGAAGCCGAGAAGCTGGACGCCGAGTTCGCGGTGCTGAGCGAACTGGTGTCTAACCCCGACGCGCGCCGGAAGGTGATCGACCAGGAACTGGTGGAGACCGCGAAACTGTTCAAGGGCCCGGAGTTCGACCGTCGCACCGTGCTGGACTTCGACGCCACCCCCGTGGCGTCAGGCTTCGACGAGGACGGGCCGCGTGAACGCAAAGTCAACGCGTCGTGGCGCCTCGACGATCGCGGAGTGTTGTCCGACAGCCATGGCGAACTGCTCGCGTCGGGCCTGGGCTGGGCGGTGTGGACCGACGGGCGGATCAAGTTCACGACGGGTGGGGGTCTGCCCTACAAGATCCGCGGCATCCCGGTGGCTCCGGATATCAACGGGCTCCTGCGGTCCGGGGTGTTGCCCGATGGCCACCACCTGGCGCTGGTGACTCGGCGCGGCAAGATTCTGCGGATCGACCCCGCGGCGGTCAATCCGCAGGGCGCGGCCGGTAACGGTGTGGCCGGCGTGAAGCTGGCGGGCGACGGCGACGAAGTCATTGCCGCGCTGCCCGTCTCGTGTGGAAACGACGAAGCCATTCTGTCGGTGTCCGAAAAGGGTTGGAAGGTCACTGAAGTGCCGGATATCCCGGTGAAGGGCCGCGGCGGTGCCGGTGTCGGGTTCCACCCGTTCGTCAATGGCGAGGATGCATTGCTGTCAGCGTCCATCTCGCCGACCGGGTTCGTGCGCGGCAAGAGGGCGGTGCGGGCGGAGAAGCGCGCTAAGGCGTCGGTCAAGGGTTCGGGTGGAGATGTGACACCTGCCGGATAACGGTGCGGCGTCGAACCGGCAACAGCCCGCATAGTCACTTAAGTCACAGCAGCCACTCTGGTTAACCTCGGTCGGTGCAAGTATCCAGGCGTGACGTGCTGCGTTACGCCACTGCAGCGTCGGCGCTGGCCGGGTTCGGTGTCGCCGCCGGTGCCGGCACACCCGCGGCGGCCGCGGCTCCAACGCTGATCGACTACGCCATGCGTCAGATCCCGGCACAGGACATCCGGGCCGCCGGCCACGCCGGGGTCATCAACTACGTGTCGACATCGCGGCCCGGCTCGTCCTTCGGGGCGAAGCCGATCACCCTGCCCTACGCTCAGTCGCTGACCAGATCAGGCTTGGTGATCGTCAGCAACTATCAATACGGCAAGCCCGGCGGGACGGCACCGTCGGACTTCACCCGCGGATACGCCGGCGGGGTCGCGGACGCTCGTACCGGTTGGCAGCTGCACAGCGCCGCTGGTGGTGGCCAGAGCGCGCCCATCTTCTTCAGCGTCGACGACGACATCGACCGCGAGACGTGGAACAACGTTGTGCTGCAGTGGTTTCGCGGGATCAATTCGGTGATCGGAGTCCAGCGCACCGGAATCTACGGGGGCATCAACGCGTGCCAATGGGCAGCGGCCGACGGTGTCATTGGCAGGTCGCGTTCGCCCGGCCACGTCTGGGCCTGGCAGACCCGGTCCTGGTCCGGTGGTCAGATCTACCGCGCTGCAGTTCTCCACCAGCGCATCGTGGCCACCGCGTCGAATCCCGGACCGGTGGTCGGCGGGATCGAAGTCGACGTCAACGATGTGCTGGCCCAGGACTGTGGCCAGTGGAACTTCCATCCGTGATGGCGGGGTACTAGCCGCGCGGTGTCGTCGTGATGTGCACGTGGTCGAAGTGGCCGTAACCGGAGCTTTGCGGACCGGCGGGCGTGTAGTACGTGCCGCGCCAGATCACGTCCTGTAATCCGAATCGGGCCGCATTGCTCGTGGCGAACGCGAGGATCTCGTCTCCGAGCGCAATGCCCTCCGGGCTGCCGGGGTTGGGAATCATGATGTCGATCGCCAGACCGTTCGGGTGCCACGGCTTGGAGTCCGGCCGCACCCCGTCGATGTCGGCGATCTGGGGGAACCTTGCGCTGACGGCCCGGGCGGCCAGAACGGTGTTGGGTCGTAGGCCAGCCTCTGATGCGACGCCGACGGGCAACGCTTCCGGGATGTCCATTGCGGGTAGTGGAACGGCGGCTGCGGGCAGTTGGCCCGGCATCGCGACGATCGGCGGGTCGGCGGGAGCCGGCAGGCTTGCCGGTGGCGGCGGCACCGCGCTCGCGAGGTCCACCGCTGCCTGCTGATTCGGTGTCAACGCCGCGTACTGCGCCTCTGCGGCGGCGATCTGACGTTGCAGGTCCCCGTACTTGGCGTGCAGGTCTGCCTGCACCGCAGCGGACTGCTCTGCCGCAGCGCGGGCATCGGCGGCCGACGTCTCCGACGCACGGACGGCGGCCGCCGCGCGATCGCGCCCTGCTATGTAGGCCTTCATCTGTTCGGCCGCGTGGGCAGTTGCCGTCCGTTGTAGCGACAGCTGGTCGAGCAGTTGTTGCGGGGAGGCTGCGGTCAGCACCGCCGCCATCTGACCGGTGCTTCCACTCATGTAGTGCATGGCCGCGATGCGGTCGACCGCGGCTTGAAAGGGCTGGAGCCGGAGATTCGCGACGTCGAGGGCCGCCAGGTCGGTGCGGTACCGCTCGTCGGCAGCGGTCTGGGCCGCGACTTTAGCGTCGACATCGCGTTGGGCCGTCGTGACCGCCTCGCGACTCCGTAGCGCCTGACCGGACAGATCGTTGAGTCGGGACAGTGCGTCAGCCGCCGGGTCCGCTACCACCTCGCCCATCGACTTCACGAGCACCAGCACCACGGCCGCCGACCCGTACACCGTTCGCCTGAGTGCGTGGCGCACCCCAGTCACTCGGATAGTCGCGGTCCTTCGCTTCGGGGACCGGCTCCGGTCCGTCTTCGCGTTCTCGGAGAGGTTACGAACTGGCCCCGACAATGTCCACTCGTCGGTCAGCGTGAGTGCCGCGCTATACCGGACCGGCCGGTGGCGGTGGCCGGACAGCGTCAGTTGGCGTTACTTACTCCGGCGAGCTTTTGAATGACGCGAATCTCGTTGTCGTCATGGGCCCGTCCGTCGGGGTGGATCAGATCGCTGAACCACGTCTCCGGGAGCGAGGTGTATGGCCGCTTCCAGGAATCCCACGGCAGATACGTCTGCGTTCGCCCAGCAACGAAGCCCCAATTGTAAGCGCCGACATTGCGCCACTTGGCGACCGGAAGGATTCCCTCGACAGTGCTGCCCAAGTTTCGGGCCAGATACTCGGTGCAGAGAATCGGTCGCCCCAGCGGCGTGAGTTTCATCAATGCGGGCCTCGAACTCGGCGCGATCGCCGTAACTGTGGAAGCCGATGACATCCGTTAGCACGTTACCGTTAAGTGGCGCGTTGGCGCTGGGTGACGGCCTGCTTGTCCCCCCGGCGTCAAAGGACGTGCCAAGGAACGCGAGCCATTCGAGCCGGTGTCAGCGAGCGCAGCTGCGCCTGCGTTCGGTGGTCGTAGGCATTCACACCGGCCACGTCCATCGCGGCAAAATTAGGTCGCGCCGGGCAATGAAACCCCCACGGCCAATTCGGCGTACTGCCGCATGAGCCGCAGCGCGGTGGCGCGACTCACCCGCGGATCCCGCGCGACGATGCGGTAACCGAGGTAGTCCTCCATCGACATCAGCGTCATGGCGATGTCACGCGCCGCGTGCTGGAGTTGGAACACCCCTTGCTCCGCCCCGCCGGTGAGCAGCTCGACGTAGAGATCGACCATCCTGTCGGTCGTGCGGGTGCAGACCTACGACGACGCCCTTGCGCTGATCAATGCCAATCCGTACGGCAACGGGACCGCGACCTTTACCAACGACGGCGGCGACGGAGGGGTCGCCGGCGCGTGGCCTCGGCCAAGTCGCCGGTCTCGGCAGTGCCGCTCCCAGCGACCTCGCGGTGCTGTCGGTCGCCTCGGCTCAGCTCCGTGGGCTGACCGCCGGCTAGTTGCTGCTCGACTTGCCTTCCGTTGAAGCAGCCCGGCAGCGGCGGAACGCGGACGGGACGCAACGGTGTGGATCTCCGTCGGCCAGTCCGTCGGAATCCCAATCATCCCGATCGTTGGCGCGTTGGCCACGACAGACAGCATTTCTTCCTGGGTCACCGTCGCGGGCGCACCCGAAGCGGCCGAGCCGCGCGACCATGACGTCACCGTCAAGTCACGAAACATGCTGCGGCACATGGCTATCCGAAGGGCGCCCAAGGGTCCCACCCCGGCGGTCGACGATGATGGAAATCAGCCGGTCGCGTGGGGTTGGCCCGATCCATCGCATGACGTGCCATATTTCGCGCGGCACCCGCCAGGGCAAACGCAGCCCACGCCCTGCACATCGCCATCGGGTTTTGCTCGCCGGGTGGGGCGGAGATGCGAGGTCCAGACTCTCGCCGCCGAGGCGACGACCTCTTGACAACACGGCTCTACCCACCGCGCAGTGGTGTCCGACCTCAGGCCAGATCGACGTGATGGGTGATCGCTACCGCCCTGTCGGACAGCAGAGGCAGGATGCGTCCGATGACTAGCTCGCGGTAGTGGGTCGAGTCGCGATGTGCGTCCAGCGCGGCGGAGTCACGATAGGTTTCGATGAGGGTCAAGCTGTTTGGTTGGTCGATGCTTTGCAAGACCTCGTAACCCAGGCAGCCGGGTTCGGCCAGTGATCGGGGCTGCAGCGCAGCGATGTGGGCTAACACCTCGCTGAGTGCATCATCGGTGGTCCCCCAGTGGGCGACCACGACGACGGTGTCGCCGCGCCTCGTCATTATCGTCCGAGAATGGCTTGGGCCAGCGCCTCGCCGATGACTGCTCCCGACTGCGGGTTCTGCCCGGTGATCAGGCGCCCGTCGACGACGAATTTTGGCTGCCATGGGTCGGTGGCCTCGAAGAGGGCACCGTCTTCACGTAATGCGGTTTCCAGATCGAAGGGGACGTCGACGCGGGCGTAACCGTCTTCTTCGGCCTTCGAAAAGGATGTCAGCTTGCGGCCGCGTACAAGGGGCACCCCATCGTCCACGGTGACGCCTAGGAAAGCCGACGGTCCATGGCAGACGGCGGACACGATCAGGCCGGCGTTCCATGCTTTGAGGACGACGTCCTGTACCTGTGGATTGCCGGTGATGTCGACCATCGGTCCGAGCCCGCCGGGGAAGAACACTGCGTCGTAGTCGAGTACGTCGACCTCGGACAGTTTGCGGCTGCGTGCCAGGCGCCGATACGCCTTGCTGGCGGCGAAGGCAGCTTGTCCGGCGTCTGTCCCGTCGAAGCCATCCTCTGGCGGTTTACCGCCGAGGGGGGACGCGAACTCGACAGCGATTCCGGCGTCGTCGAGTGCCTCGAAGGGATGCGCGATTTCGGGAAAGAAGAACCCCGTCGGTCGCTTGTGCGGGCCGATGAACGCGGTGTTCGTCACCACGAACAGGACATAAGGGATACCCATTCTTCGCTCCTAACGTTCCGATCGTCACGGGTCTGGTGTCTCGGTGCACCACTATGACAGCACGCTATTCGACCGCCGGCGAGTACGGCGGAAGCATCCGCGCGTAATGCGCAACCGCCGAACTGGAATTCGTCATTGGCAACCAGGGATCGAGAGGTGGCTTGCGGCGGTGAGGTAGCCGTGACGCGACCGACGATCGGGCGCACTAGCCGCCATCGCCAGGAACCTGATACGGGTGCCAGGGGGAGACTTGATACGCGCCAGCGCGGCGCCAAAGGTCTCGTCAGGACTATCGCCTTCGCTGAATTCTGCAGACTTGCGATACAGCTCGGATGTGCTCGAGCCGTCGAGGTCGTGCGCGGGCTGCTCGATGCGAATTCTGTTGGCGGATATCGCGCGCGACGGGAGCTGCTTCGATGGCGCTAATCGCAGACTTCACATACTCACCACTGAGCTCGGTGGTGAAAAGTTCCAACGTCAGAAGCCATGGCTCGCCGGATATCATGCCGTCAAGCATGCCGTCGTGGGGTTGATGCGCTACTACGCGACGTCGCTTGCCGCGCACCGTATTCGGGTCAACACCGTGCATCCGACCGGTGTCGCCACCCCGATGTTGGTCAACGAAGGTGTCCGCGACTTCTTCGCTACCCATCCCGAAGCGGCCGACGGGGTGAAGAACGCGCTACCGGTTGACCTCATCGAAGCCGCTGACGTCACCGAGGCGATCGTCCTGTGCGGTCCAGGTGGTCGTTACGTCACCGGCACCGCCATGTCGGTGGACGCGGCTTGCCATTGCACGAAATCTCAATCCCCCGTGGAGACCTGGCTGCGCGCTAGTGGCCTGGGTTGCGAACCGGTTCGTGTTGCCTCAGTCAGACTGCGCCTACCCGTCCGGGACGGATTCTGGCCAACCCGCCAATGCCAGTACCGCCACTTCGTGCAGATCGGCGCGGCTGGCTCGACTGCGGGCCTGGATCGAAATCCCTTGGCACACAGCGGCGATCCAACGGGCCAGCAACAGTGTGTCAACCCCGGACAGCTCACCGTCGGCCACCGCCGCATCGAATCGTTCGGCAAGTCGGTGCACAGTGTCGTCGCGTAGCTCGGCGAGGCCTGGACCATTTCCGACAGTTAGACACCCGTGGGGATCGCCGCTGACCGTATCGGCCGCGGCGTGCACCATCGCTTCGGCAACGTCGCGCGCGGTCGGCCGGGTCAGTGCTTCGGTCAAGTAGCCGCCCGGACCGGCGAGGTAGCGCCGTTTGGCTCGTTCGAACAGCTTCTCCTTGGACCCGAACTCCGCGTAGATGCGATTACCGTGCCTCAGCGCAGGACATACGCATAGCGTCGCCCGGATTTGCGACCCACGATCACGGCGACGTGCGCAATCTGGCCGATGGTCTTGGTCGCACCGCGCGGAATCCTCGATTCAGCTCGAGCTGCAATCACCCGGCTCGCCAGAGCACTCGGCACCGATCTGGCATGGCACGAAACCGCCGCCCGCTGACCGTCCAGCCAGGCGCTCGCCGCCCTCACCAGCCGAACGCCGCTTGCAGCAGCCCAACCATCAACGTTCGCTGATCAAGGGTCATATCCGTCCAACCAACGTCCTCGTGTTAAGCGGAAACCAGTTATCGAAGCAGTCGGCCGGGTCCGGAAAACGTTGACTACGGGGTCTACTTGAACAACTGGCTCTAGCCGGACGCGGTGATTCCGAGCTCGCTCAACCGGGCGTGGTACGCCTCGACGCTGGCCAGTTTGACGTCCTCATAGCCGCGCACCATATCCGCCAAGCCTGCCACTTCCACTGCCCGGTCGTAATTTGTCTCCTCCAGCTCCCCCGCCAACCGCGTGACGACATCGACATATTCGGTGAGCAGGTTGCGCTCGACCCTCCGGACGTGCGCGTAGCCGAACGGGTCGAACTTCGTGCCGCGCAGTCGCTTTCCCTTGGCGAGAATGCGCAGAGCGACGTGGCTTCGCGGACCGAGACCGATCTTCTTCTTCCGCCCCATCGCCCGCAGCACCGGCGGGTGGAGTTTGTAGGTCAGGTTCTCGCCGGCCGGGACCTCGGATTTCACGTACGAGAGGAACTGCGGGTCGGTCAGCAGCCGCGCCACCTCATACTCGTCCTTGTATGCGGTGAATTTGTAGAGCCCCTTCGCGACGGCCTCACTGAACTCGGTGCGATCGCCCACTGCACGCTCAGCGGTCCAGATCGACTGCAGCAGTGTCACGTATCGGCGCGCGACCTTCTCACTTTGGAACTGAACGAGGTTCGCCGCTCGTCGTGAGATGAGGTCGCCGACCTGCCCGGAGAACGTGGCGCCTTCGAGGACGCGTGCAGGCGGCGGTGCCGGCTGCTGGTCGCGCGCTGGTGACACCACGTCGTCGAACCGGTCAGGGTCGGCAATGGCGACGCGTCCCCAGCGGAAGGCGGAGACGTTGGCCTTGACCGCAACGCCGTTGAGTTCGATTGCTTCCTCGATCGACTCCGCCGGAAGCCGCAGCGCCCCAGTCTGATAGGCAGCCCCGATGAGCAGGAAGTTGGCTGCGGCCGTGCTGCCGAACAGGCTCTGCGCTGCGGCCAGCGCGTCGAGGGAGTGTACGCTGCGCGACGCCTGGCCAAGCCGGTTGAGCAGGTACGCAGTTTCGGGATAGGTGATCGTCTTGTCGTAGACCATGTCACCGGTGGGCGTCTTGCTGGTCGACACTACCGAGACCGTCTTGGCATGGTCGCCGTATCCGAGGTTCTTGGTGTCGGCGGCGGCCAGCAGATCGAAGGCCACGATGCAGTCGGCACTGCCGGGAGTGAGACGGTTGGACGGATCCAGCTTGCCTGCAGCGAATCTCAGGTGCGACACGACGGGCCCGGCCTTCTGGCTCAGCCCGATCTGATCGAGGCCTTCGACGTCGTAGCCGGCACGCAACGCTGCCGTGGCGAGTACCTGATTCACCGTGACGATGCCGGTACCGCCGATTCCGGCGAGGAACACGTTGTGGGTGGCAGTCATCGGCTCGACCTCAAAGTCGGGCAATACGGGAGGCTCGGTGGTCGACGGTGTGCGCGGTTTCTTGCCGGGTTGCATTTCGACGGTGACGAAGGACGGGCAGTCGCCGTCGAGACAGCTGTAGTCGGTGTTGCAGGAAGTTTGGTCGATCCGCGTCTTGCGGCCGAATTCGGTGTCCACGGGCTGCACCGACAGGCAGTTGGACTTGACGCCGCAGTCTCCGCAGCCTTCGCAGACCGCCTCGTTGATGATCACCCGGGTGGTGCGGGTGGGCAGCGTGCCGCGCTTGCGTTGTCTGCGTGCGTCGGCTGCGCAGTGCTGGTCGTAGATAAGCACGGTCACGCCTTTGACGTCGCGCAGTTGCCTCTGCGCCTCGTCGAGGCGGTCGCGGTGCCAGACGACGGAGCCCTTGGCGAGTGCACGCTTGTCGTGCCGCTTCGGTTCGTCGGCGCAGATGATGATCTGCTTGACGCCTTCGGCGGTCAGTTTGTGGGTCAGCTGCGCGACGGTGAGCGCGCCCTCGGCGTCCTGGGCGCCGGTCATCGCGACGACCTCGTTGTAGAGCAGCTTGTAGGTGATGTTCACGCCGGCCGCGACGCAGGCCTGGACAGCGAGTTGTCCTGAGTGGAAGAAGGTTCCGTCGCCGATGTTCTGGAACAGGTGGGGCACGTCGGTGAACGGGGCCTGGCCGATCCACTGGCTGCCCTCCCCGCCCATCTGGGTGAGTCCGGTGACGGCGGTGTCCGTGCGGGCCGACATCGTCACCATGGCGTGGCATCCGATCCCGCCGCCGGCCAGGGAGCCTTCGGGCACCGCGGTCGAGCGATTGTGCGGACAGCCACTGCAGAAGTAGGCGGCACGCCTGGCGGGAAGCACTTCCAGCGAAAGCGCCGGCATCGGCGGCTTCTTGAGTTCCAGTCGACCGGCGAGCACGCGACGCAGCGGAGCCAGCAGGCGTCCGGCGGTGAGTTCGCCGTCGGCCGGAATCAGCAGCCGCCCCGTGGCGTCCTTCTTGCCGACGATCCGCGGTGCACTGGTTCGGCCGTAGAGGATTTCGCGCACCTGGGTCTCGACGAACGCGGTCTTGTCCTCGACGACGACGATCTCTTCGAGTCCCTCGGCGAACGCCCCGACGGTGTCGGGCCCCAGCGGGGTGGGCATGCCGATGCGCAACAGCCTGATCCCGGCGTGGTGGAGTGCGAAGTCGTCGGCGCCCAGATCGGCGAGCGCCTGCCGGACCGAGTCGAATGTCGTTCCCGTGGCCGCGATCCCGATGGTTGCATTGGGTGGATCGAGTTCGACGATGTCGAGACCGTTGGCGGCACCGTAGGCGCGCACGACCTGGGCACGGGGCCCATAGAGGTCGGCCTCGGCGTCCAGGCACGTGGCTGGCGCACCCATCGGCCGCTGGCGGTAGACGAACGGTCTTGCCTCCCATTGAACTTGGGGAACGACGATGTCGATGTCGACGTCGCTGCCGTCGACCGACCAGGCGCCGTCGGCCACATCCGCGACGATCTTGAGCGCCACCACACAACCCGACGCCCGCGACATCGCCACAGCGTGCATGGCCATCGTCACGATCTCACGGGCATTCCGGGGGAAGAGCACCGGTATTCCAAGCGCGGCCAGCGAGCGCTCGCTCACGGCGGGCACCGTCGACGACTTGGCCGCCGGGATCGTCGCCGACCAAGAGCAGCATCCCGCCGCGCGCGTTGACGCCGTACATATTGGCGTGTCGGAGGGCGTCGGCCGCGCGGTCCAAGCCGGGCCCTTTGCCGTACCAGACTCCAACGACTCCATCGTGAGTGGCGGTGCCCGTTGGTAGATCGGCTTGACTGCCCCACACTGAGGTCGCCGCTAACTCCTCGTTCAGGCCGGGGACGAAGGTGATCTCGTGTGCCGCCAGAACGTCAGGCATCGCCGCGAGCATCCGGTCGACACCACCGAGCGGGCTGCCCTGATACCCCGAGACGAACGTCGCCACCCGCAGGCCGGCACGCGCGTCGCGCTCGTGCTGTTCGACGAGCGCGCGGGCAATGGCCTGCACACCGGTGAGCACCACTGGACCGGATCCCGTGCGGTAGCGATCGGCCAGCTCGTAGGGCTGCCGGTCCGGTCGGCGGATATCGAGATCTGTCATCTGTGCGAACCACCTAGGCGCTCGATGGGCGTATTGCTTCTTCAAGAGTTACAGCGGTATGCATAGTGAGCAACTGCTGGGGAATTTGTTGCGCATATTGCCCACGTTTGGCCGATTGTGACGTGCAATACTGAGCGACATGACGAGGTTGGATCGCACCGATGCCCGACTGCTCCTGGCGTTGTGTGACGCACCACGCGCCACCGGAGTGCAACTGGCGAGCAAGCTGAACCTGGCGCGGAACACCGTGCATGCGCGGATGGCTCGGTGGGATCAGGAGAACGTCCTCGCGCCGATCGACCGCTGCGTGTCGCCGCGCGACCTCGGTTATCCGCTGAAGGCCTTCATCACCGCGGTGGTCGATCAACACAGACTCGAGGACGTCATCGCCGCGCTGGAGACCGTCACTCAGGTCACCCAGGTCACTGGGCTCTCAGGTGCGGCCGATCTGTTGATCGGCGTGGTCGCAACCGATGCAGACGACCTGTATCGCGTGGCCGGACTGGTTCTCGCGGTGCCCGGGGTGGAGCGCACGACGATGTCGGTCGCGATGCACGAGGTCGTCGCCTACCGGACACGACCACTGTTGGAGCAGCTCGCGCGCCCGCGCTGACCGACACGATCGGCGACGTACTGGTCGAATTCCGAGGTGATCGGGGTTCGATTCCTCTTAGCCCGCAGTGCAGAGATCGCGGGGTGCGGGTTGCCCAGTTGTCATCTGCCGCCTCGCCTCGATGAAATTCCGTTCTGACGTGTTGATGCCACCATCAATCGCATCCGACCCCGGGACGCGGCGTCGCGCGCCGGGCACTAGCCCGACGTCGCCGGGACGAAGCTGCTCGCGCCGCGTCCGCAGGTAGTTACCCAACGCGTTGGCCCTCGTCGCCACCACCTGATCGTAAGACTGTCCCTGCCAATATCGCGATCACTTCGGTCAGGCTGCAGTCCGTACGGAGGAATTCCAAGACGTGAAAGTGCGCTCCTGCCAATCGTAGATATCGGGCGGATAGCGAACGCAGCTAACCAATCAGCAGAACACAACCAGTGAAATCCGAGGAAAGGCCGAATTTCAGGTCAGGCGGCAGCTTGGCCGCCGTCGACCATCAGGTCCGAACCGGTGAGGAACGACGACTCATTCGAGGCGAGGAAGAATGCGGCTGCGGCAATCTCTTTGGGATCGCCAACACGGCCCATCGGTATGGCGATCGTGGAGGCGGCATCGTCGCTGGGGACTTGGGCGGCGAATCCTGCCAAGCCGGGTGTGTCAACGGGTCCCGGGCACAGCGCAGTGACACGGATGCCGCGCGGTGCCAGTTCGACAGCCCAGGAGCGCGCGAAATTACGGATCGCAGCCTTGGTTGCCGCGTACACACTCACGCCAGCAAGGCCTTTGATGCCGGCGACCGACGACAGCAAGACGATCGATGCACCGTCCTGCAGGAGCGGTAGCGCCTTCTGCACGGTGAACACCAAGCCTTTGACATTGGCGTCGAAGGTCGTGTCGTAGTGCTCTTCGGTGATGTCAGCCAACCCGGCCACTTGTCCGCCGCCGGCGTTGGCGACCAGGACGTCGAGGCGGCCGCTGCGTTCGGCGATCGTGGCGTACAGCGCGTCAAGGGCGGTCAGGTCGGCGACATCGCCCACGACACCAACGACGTCGCCGTCGATGTCGGAGACGGCGGCATCAACCACGTCCTTGCGGCGCCCGGTCAGGTAGACCTGCGCACCTTCTGCGGCGAAGCGGCGAGCTGTCTCCAGCCCGATACCGGCGCTTCCTCCGGTGACGAGCGCTACCTTGCCTTCGAGTTGTCCCATGGTGATTCCTCTCGGTTGTCGTTAAAGGCGAAACTCGTTGTCCTCGATGGCCGGTAAGCGCCTCAACTCCCGGCCGACGCCAACGGCCGTCCACGCCACTCCGCGCATCACCAGAAGAGAGCGACGCCTAGTCGCGTCTCTTCGGCGCACTGCCCCACCTACGGTGTCGAGCGCACCTCGACTGGCGGTGTCCAGTGCGCCCCACGCTCGATGCCTGCCAACCCGCGGTGTAACTGCAGTGCGGTGACGAACGTCGGAGCGTCCTGGGTGCCGTTGCGGAGATCGCGGGCGAACGCTGCATACAGTTCGGCGACGGCTACCGCCGGCCCGGGCGGAACATTGACGACTTCGGCTGTGGGTGAAGGTAGTTCGATCTCGACCATCTTGGTGTCGGTACCGTGGCCTGCGGCCAGTGCGAGATCGCCGATTTGGATGTTGCCGTTTCCCGACGGGCTGGTGAGCAACAGGTCGCCGTCTGTTCCGTTGATTTCCCACCGCAGGTTTGCCGCTCGCGATGAGCCGCCTCGGTAGAACACCGAGGCGACAGCTCCCGATGCGAGCTCCGCCGTCAGGGCGATTTGATCCGGAGCAGTCACTGTCAGCGCTTCAGCCTCACCGGCTACCTCGACATACGGTGAACTCAAGCCGAACACTGCTGTGTACCTGATGGTTTCACCGAGGACGAAACCCAGTGCGTCCAATGCGTGAGCAGCCGGGACGGTAAGCGTTGTCGCACCGCTTCGCCCGTCGTACATGTAGGCGTGTGAGGGGTCGGTGACACGACGCCACGCCAGCCCGGAGCCGACGACGGACGTTGAGACGACCCTGCCCAGGTTGCCGGAACGCACGAGTTCAGCCGCCTGGCGCACACCTGCGGTGAAGCGGGATTGCAGCCCGACCACGGTGGGTACCCCGGCGCGCACGGCTTCGTCGGTGATGCGTTGAGCCTCGTAGGCGTCAACGCCCAGCGGCCATTCACAGAACACCATCTTCCCTGCCGCCAACGCCTGGCTCACCAGCTGTTGGTGGTGAGTGACCTTGACCGCCATCACCACCAGATCCACCAAGGGGGTTTCGATCAGCGCCCGCGGGTCGTCGAAACCATCCACCCCGAACTCTGTTCCGGCACGCTCGGCAGAAGCCGCGCTCCCGGTGGCTACGGCGCGCAGCCGGTATCCCGACAACGCCTGTAGTGCAGGGATGTGTGACATGGCGGCCCAACTGCGTCCAGGGCTGGCACCGATGATTCCGACGCCGATATCGACGGCCCCACTCACTGGCCGGGCTCCTGCGTCTCCTGCGGAGCCCAGATATCCAACACGAGGCGTCCCCGGACGCCGCCCGCCTCCAGGCGGCGGTGCGCCGCTGGGGCGTCGGCAGCGGGATAAACGTCGGCGACCCGCAGCGTGATCTTCCCCTGCTCCACAAGGCCGCGTAGGTAGTCGAGCTTGTGGCGGGCCAGGCGGTACTCAGGCACCCAAATGTCGCGCACACTGACGTCTGTGGGTGCCCCGTAAGGCCGCGTGCCCCGTTCACCCGGTCTGCGGAACACCGCGATCTGTCCGCCTGGACGGAGCGCGGCGCTGACATCTTCGCCCAACAGTGCGGTATCAGCCACGGCCGCGGCACCGTCGGGGAGTGCTGCGTGCACACGGTCACCGAACCCGGGCCCACGGGCCACAATCAGATCGGCTCCCAGCTTGCGCACGAGTGCCTCGTCGGCCGGGGAGGCGTCGGCGATGACTCTGATACCCCTGGCTTTGGCGAGCTCGACGACGTAGCCGCCGACGGCGCCCACTGCGCCGGTCACCGCGAGCCAGGCGCCAGGGTCCAGATCGAGGGTATCGACCGCGAGCAGGGCGGTCAGGCCATTCATCGGCAGCGTCGCTGCCTCGACGTGGCTTGTCCCCTGCGGTGCAGGCGCGACTTGATCTGCCTGCAGAACAACATATTCGGCGTAAGCGCCACCCGAGGCGTCGATAGGCACGACCATCGCCATCGCCCGGTCACCCACCTGCAGATCGGTCGTGGTGTCTGGACCGATTTCATGCACGATCCCCGCCGCGTCCATACCGGGCCGATAGGGCGGATCGAGGTTGCCGGCAAGTGCGGCATCGATGTCACCCACTCGCAGCAGCGTGTCTGCCGGGTTCACCGCCGCGGCGTGCACACGAAGCCGAATCTGGCCCGACCCGGCGCGGGGGTCGGGCACATCGACTACACGCAGCACGTCGGGGCCGCCGTAATCAAGTACGGCTACAGCCTTCATTGATCCAACTCCTGGCTAGTTCCCATCCATCAGCTAAGTATCTGAGAGATACTGCTTGGATGATGGTGACCCCCGCGCCCTCCACGCAGCAAGAGGGCAGTTCAAAGTGCCCTGGTATCTCCGAGGGAACCAGCCTTGCCGACACCGCGGGTACCGGTGCCGGCGAACTTGGTGACGATGAGCGGGCAGCGCTGGTCCGAGGTGTTTTGGCGCGGATCGGTGACAAGTGGTCGGTGATCATTTTGTGTCAGCTCGGAATTGAGCCGCGACGGTTCAACGAGCTACGCCGACTCTCTGGCGGCATCACCCAGCGCATGCTCAGTTCGACCCTGCGCAATCTAGAACGCGACGGCATCGTCTCTCGCACTGTCCATCCCAGCGTGCCTCCGCGAGTTGAATACTCGCTGACCTCCGTGGGGCGAAGCCTGCTGACTATCGTGCAATCGCTTGCCGCCTGGACCAACGACAACCTCGACTTCATCACCACCGCCCGACAGTCCTACGACGCACGCACCAAGGCTGAGTATTCCGATCCGTGATTGGCGCCACTTGACTAGGACCAAGAGGCGGATCCACCACCGAACATGCGCCGTGCCATTTCATCTCACGAACCCAGACGTGCGCGGCGCGTCTCACGCTCACTGCACAAATGCAGTCTTGGTGCAGTAAAACTTGAGAAAGTGCAGTCAAACT
>CAVQTL010000013.1:0-130343 GCA_963716505.1 uncultured Actinomycetota bacterium | reverse complement strand
CTTTTCGAGGCCTTCTGCGCCCGATTTCGCCATGCTGGTCTCCTTGTTCTTCGCCCCGATAGCGATGCAAGAAACGCGCCATCCCCGGCGCGGCGGTTAACCGAGCGAATCTCTCCGCTGGTTCCCTAATCGCCCGCAGCTTACGCTATTTCCCAGGGGGTGGATGTTCCGCGGTTCACGATTTCGCGACACGGCACGGACCTGGCGGGTAGACGATATATAAGCTCGGAACAAACAATGGCGAACCAAAGGCGGCCTGATACCGGTCTGGAAGGCATTGCGGGCGAGGCAAGGCGTGCCGGCCACAAGGGCCCACCGCCCGTCCACCTCTGGAACCCGCCATTTTGCGGCGATCTCGATATGCGAATTGCCCCCGATGGCACCTGGTATTATCTGGGGACACCAATCGGACGGCCTGCTTTGGTGAGGCTGTTTGCCTCAGTCCTCAAGCGCGAACACGGAAAACACTTCCTTGTCACACCGGCGGAAAAGGTTGGAATTGTCGTCGATGACGCGCCATTCCTTGCGGTCGAGATGCAAGTGGAAGACGCCGCGGGTGGTTCCATTCTGAATTTCCGCACCAATGTCGATGACTGGGTTGCGTGCAACGCAGACCATCCCCTTCGATTCGAGCCGGAAGCCGGTACAGGCGGCCTCAAGCCGTATCTGCATGTGCGCCGCGACTTGTGGGCCAAGGTCTCGCGCCCGCTCTTCTACGATCTCGTCGCACGCGGCGAAGAGCGCATGCTCAACGGCGCGCGCATGTTCGGCGTTGCGTCGGGGCTGGAATTTTTCGTCATGGCGCCGGCCGACAGCTTGAAAGATTTCGCGTGATGGATGGCGCAGCAAAAGTCGCAAGTTCAGAGCCCGCATCCGCGGATTTTTTTTCGCGTGCGAGGGCACGGCTGACGCTCGATGTCCCGGATGGGCTCGCTGATCCGAACATCATCCCCAAGCGCGGCGACCATGACGCCGATCCGGTGATGGAGGCGATCGCGAAAGTGCGGCCGATCCGGCCGGCGGCGGTTCTCATTCCCGTGGTCGCGCACGCGCAGCCGACCGTCATTCTCACGACCCGCACCGCGCATCTTGCCGACCATGCCGGCCAGATCGCGTTTCCGGGCGGCAAGATCGATGCGGGCGATGAGAGCCCCGCGGACGCGGCCTTGCGCGAAGCGCGGGAGGAGACCGGGCTCGAGCCATCGTTCGTCGAACCGGTCGGCTATCTCGACGTCTATATGACGACGCGCGGCTTTCGCATCGTGCCGACCATCGCGCGCGTCTCGCCCGGCTTTTCGCTGACGCTCAACCGCGAGGAGGTCGAGGATGCATTCGAGGTGCCGCTGGCTTTCCTGATGGAATTGACCAACCATCAGCTCCACAGCCGCGACTGGGAGGGCATGACGCGGCATTATTATGCGATCCCGTTCGGTGAGCGCTATATCTGGGGCGTCACGGCAGGCATCTTACGTAATCTGCATGAGAGGATTTATCGCGAATGATCCGTCCGGTCCTGACCGAGATCGTGCTGTTCCTGACGCCGTTCGCTATCTACGCGATTTTCCTGTTCGCGACGCGCGCGGACGTTTTTGATCGTGCGTCGTGGGCGCCGCGCACATTGGTGTGGCTCACCGGCACGGCGCTGGTTCTGCTGATCGGCAGCTTCATTCTGCTCGCTCATTTTTCCGGCGCGCCGCCTGGCTCGACCTATGAACCGGCGCATGTTGAAGACGGCAAGTTCGTTCCGGGCCGCATACGATGACAACAGCGCGCCTCGATCACGCAGAATGGCTGCGCGACGGCGCATTGGCGCGATTGCTTGCGGCCCTTGACGGCGAAGGCGAGCAAGCGCGAGTGGTCGGCGGTGCGGTGCGCAACGCGCTCCTCGGTGAACCGGTCGGCGAGATCGACGTTGCCACCACCGCAATACCAGACGAGATCATCAGGCGCGCGCAGGCGCGAGGCTTCAAGACTGTTCCAACAGGTATCGATCACGGCACCGTCACGGTGGTGATCGAAGGCCGGCCGTTCGAAGTCACGACCTTGCGTGAGGACGTCGAGACATTCGGGCGCAAAGCGCGCGTATCGTTCGGCCGCGACTGGCAGAAAGATGCCGAGCGACGCGATTTCACGGTCAACGCCTTGTCGGTGACGCGCGATGGCACCGTGCATGATTACACCGGCGGCATCGACGATCTTGCGAAAAGGCGCATCCGCTTCATTGGTGATCCTGCCGCGCGCATCGCCGAGGATTATCTGCGCATCCTGCGCTTTTTCCGCTTCCACGCGCATTACGGCGAGGGGTTGCCGGATCAGGCGGGCCTTGCAGCTTGCATCTCCGCACGCGCGGGCCTCGCAACGCTGTCGCGCGAACGTGTGCGCATGGAATTGCTGAAGCTTTTGCTCGGCCGTCATGCGGTGCCGGTTCTCGCCGTCATGTCGGAATGCGGCTTGCTGATCAGCGTGCTTGGCGGCGTCGCCTTCCTGGCGAGCTTTTCCAACCTGACCAAGATCGAGCATGCGGCCGGCATCCATCCGGATGCGGTCCGGCGTCTCGGCGCGCTCGCGATTTTCGTGCCTGACGATGCGCAAAGGCTGTCCGAGAAATTGCGCCTGTCGAATATCGAGTCCGAACGCCTGGCATCGATGGGGGACCATTGGCGCGCGCTCACGCCGGATCCGTCCGGAAAATCGACGCGCGCTGCGCTTTACCGCTTGGGCCCAGAGCGATTTATCGATCGGGCGCTGATCGCGTGGTCGCGCTCGCAGGCAGGTTTGAAGGATCCGAATTGGCGCGCCCTACTGGAATCCCCGCAGCACTGGATCATCCCGGTATTTCCGATCAAGGCCGCCGATTTCATGACGCGCGGCGTGGAAAAAGGTCCGGCGCTCGGCGCGGCCCTGGCCGCGGCGGAGGACGCCTGGATCGCGGCGGATTTTCCCGCGGACGAAAAAGCGCTCGCAGCGATCGTGGATCGCGCGATCGACGCAACCAGACGAAACTGAGCGGCGCTCACCGCAATTAAGAAACCGGGCAATTAAGAAACCGGCAAACAAAAACCCCGGGCCGAGGCCCGGGGTTTTTTATTTCGATATGACGTACGGATCAGTACCGCGCTGCGATCGGGGCCTTGCCCCAGTCGAAGCGGTAGTTCAGGCCGGCCTTGAAGAGATGGGCCTGAGTGTCTGCCTTGACGCCGATCGGAGCAGCGATGTTGTCACTGCCGAAGTCGAGAAAATTATACTCGAGCTTGGCCGACCAATTCGGGGTCAGTCCGTATTCAAGACCGCCGCCGACCGTCCATCCGGTGCGTGTGTCGCCAAGTTTGACGCCACCAATCGAATAATCGACATCAGCCCAAGCCGCGCCGCCCTTCACGTACCAGAGCCAATTGTCGACTGCGTAACCGACACGGCCGGTGAGGGTCGAGTACCAGTTAAACTGGGAGGTCACGATAGCGCCGGGAATGGCGGCATCACCGTCGGCGTTGGTCCAGGACCAGTCGCCTTCGATACCGAAGACCCACTGACCGGCCTGCCAATTGTAACCAGCCTGTGCACCGCCGAGGAATTCCGCTCGGGTCCGTGTTGTTGGTCAAGCCGGTGATGTTGTCGGTAATTTTCTCGCGGCCCCATCCGTATCCAGCGTGTCCGCCGATATAGAAACCGCTCCAGTTATAGATGACGATCGGCGCAGGCTGGGCCTTGTAGACCGGACGCTGGCCGAGATCGGCGGCGGACGCTGCAGTGACGCCGAGCGCGACAGTTGCGGCGGCAAGAGCAAGAGTGAAACGACGCATTTAGTGGCTCCCCCATTAAGTCGGGTGTGTTTGAACTAGAACTCGTCAGTTCTGCGAACTCAGTAACGTGTGATCTTTATCGCGGGCCAATCGGGACCAGATCGAGACAAGATCGGGGCAGAAACTGTTCAATGAGTTAAAAGTTCAGGTTTCCGAGACAGAAATCAGTCCGTGTCTCCCTTTCGCAACACAAGTTCCATACGAAAGTTGCAGGTGTGCGGTGATATGGTAGGGAATGTGACGGACCTCCGCTTCTGAACTAGGCACCATCGGTTACCGAAACGTTAAGCGAGCGAGGAACGTCATGCTGAGCGGCTTCTGGCGCGGGCTTTCCATTTTTTTGTTCGGTGCTCTCGTTGGAACCGGTTTTGGCGTCGCGCTCGGCTTCTTCCTCTTTCCTTTTGTGTTTTCCGCCGCCGCCAGCGGCTGAAACCCTCACCGAGTTGGACCGCTCGGCGCTTGCGGCTACCGGCACATTCATCCACGCCAACCCGTCCGATCCCGTCCATTGGGGACGCGGCAAGGTCAGCGTCTATGAGCGCGCGGTTTTCCTCGAACCGGATTTCGAAGTGGGGCCGGGTCCGGCCTTTCACGTCTATCTCGTGCCGAAAGCGAATATCCGCAGCGAGGCCGACATGAAGGATGTGATGTATGTCGATCTCGGGCGCCTGCGCGCCTTCAAGGGCAGCCAGCGTTATCCGATCCCACCGGGCATTGACCTGAAGAACTATTCGAGCGTGATCGTCTGGTGCGAGCGCTTCGGCGTTCTGATCACGCCGGTGATCTGAAGATCGCACAGCGCTAACATTTCGGCGGCAGCGATCTCTGGTAACGCCCATCACTTCGACAAGGCCATAGTGCGGTCGAATGCGCTTGGGAAGCCTGCCAATGAAATCGAGAAGCTCGTTTCCTGGCCGCCGTCGGCTGCCGCCTTGATCCTGAGCACCTTGGAGGACTTCAGTGAATTGACGAGCCTTGCATCGAAGTCGATTGCAATGAGGCACCCCGCCTGCAGGCAGGTGCGGAAACGTTGCACGGTACTGGGTTGGCCTTCGTCGAGCTGATAGGTAACGCCTTTTTCCAGCGCGAGTCCGAACGGAAGGACAAGCACGCCCTTCAAGGAGGCTGGTGCCGGCTTCAACTCGATCGCCACGAGGCGCTGCCGCGTCTCCTTCGCGAATTGCTCCTGCGACGGTGCGCAACTGACCCGCCCAATCTGGATCAGCTGTATCTACCCGTAGCTGGTCGAGCACGATCTCCGCGACACCGTCGAGCAGTGCCGCCTTGCTCGGCACATGCCGATAGAGCACTGTGGGATCCCGGCCCACCTCGTCACTGAGGCGGCGCATGGACAAGCCGTCGATACCGTTACGGTCGATGATCCCCAGCGCCGCCTGCAGGATCATGGACCGGCTGACGGGACCGTCGGTTTGGCGGGCGACCGCGGCGGACGGGTCAGTTCCCCTGCCGCCAGTATCCGGCGCGGTCTGCTGTTTTGTCATCGCGGGCAGCACTTCCCTTCGGCTCGTCGCGGGTATGCACATCTTATGTCAACGCCATGTGTCAACACTGTTGACTTGATCGCGGAATAGGCGTGTACTAGGAGTACTACAACCAGATGAGAGGCGTTTGAATGCTTGTCATCGTTGGATTGAGTGCTTTGCTCGGCGCCGCGATCGTGGACGCGACGAGCAGTGCAAGGGCAGCCCACCCGCCGACCGAAACTATGCGTGTCCGGCTATCGCCTCTCGGGGCGGACCGGCGCGATGTTCCACTTTCGGATCATGGTCGGCGTGGTGGCGCCGCTCTGAACTGGCTTCCCGTGCGCCGCGGGCCCAACGCCCGACACGCATCGGCCAACATGGCGTTCACCAACCGAGCCCACGACACCCGGCTCGAACACCAAGAACGAGCCGACGGCGCCGCCGCGGGATTCGGCGACACGAGTTGTCCGAGTTCTCAGCCATCGAGCTCGGCAAGTAGTTCACGCAGCGGCGCGGTCGCAATTCCGATGGCCGCGTCACCGATCCCGTAGGGAATGACTACGGTATCGGCGTGTACTAATGCGCCACACGAGTAGACAACGTTGGGGACGTAGCCGTCCTGCTCGTCGGCGCCCGGGCTCAGCAGTGGCCGCCGCAATTGACCGATGATGCGGGTCGGCTCCTCGAGATCCAGCAGGATCGCCCCGATCCGGTAGGTACGCATCGGCCCGACGCCATGGGTGAGCACCAGCCACCCGGCCTCGGTTTCGATGGGCGGCCCGCAGTTGCCGAGCTGCAACGCCTCCCAGGCTTGCGTGGGCTGCTGGCAGGGCGCGGAGTTTGGCCAGATGAACGGATCGTCAGCATAGGCAACCGAATTCGATTCGCGGTCCGACCTCGACATCGCGGCAAAGCGTCCGCGGATGCGACGCGGAAACAGCGCCAGGCCCTTATTGGACGCGGCGTTCCCAGCCATCGGCGTGGACGTGAATGACTGGAAATCCGTGGTCTCCAGCAGCTGCTGGCTGATGTGGGCTCCGCTGTACGCCGTATAGGTCGCGTAGAACCTGACCGAGCCGTCGTCGTCGACGAAACGAACGAAGCGCGCATCCTCCATGCCTGCCGCCTCGGCGCCCACCGCCGGGTACAGCACCCGCTCGGACAGCGGTATATCGTCAGCGAAATCGACCGAATAAAACCGCTCGGCGATGGCCCGAATCAGCGAAATCGTCTGCTGCGCACGGCCGCGGGTACTCATGTGTCTCCGGAGCGTGTCGAGTTGTTCGTCGAGATCGGCTCTGGTGAACCTGTCGCCCAGTGCGTCGAGAACGTAGTCGGCGGCCTCGCCCCCGTCGCGAAGCCGCGCGAGCTCACTGCGAAACACGGCGGCGTCCAGCAGCGTCGAGCTGACCGATCCGACGGTGGCGAACCGAGCCGGATCCTCGACCGTAACGCCGCCTTCAGCGTCGACCACACCCGTCCGAAACCCGATCGACGACCGGTGCCCTTCGCCGATACCCCGAACGCTCATCACGAACCGCAGGCTGCCCGCAGTCGTCTCGGCTTGATCCGGGTGAGCGACGATGCTCGGATTGCACAATGCCGCCGCCTCGATGGCGTATTCACTGGTGAATGTGGCTCCCAGCAACAACATTCGAGACGGCGACCGGGTGATGTCCATATCCAGGCGATCGGTGAGTTCACCGGCATGCCTGCGGAAGGTGCCGACCAGATCTCGGTGCCGCCCGTCGAAACGCGTGATGACGTCGTCCAACGACACACGCACCTCGTCCTCGTCGAGGGCAAGGATGCGTCTCAGCACGGCGCCCGCTCGGGAGTCCTGGCGCTCGAACCCTTCCTGTCCGGGCACAAAAAGCCGGGTGATGACCCTCGACGGGTCGGCCGCGAGCCGTTGCGGGCTACGTGTGACGAGCCCGGCCCGCACCGAAGTCATTGCGGCACAATCGAAAAGCGCCGAGCATGCTGCAGTGTCGAGATCACGGCCAGAGTCGACTCCGCGCCCTGGTTCTGGTTCACCCCGTCGGCGAGAAGTCCGTCGAACCCGCCGCCCGTCTCCGGGTCCCACATGACCTGTCCTGCGTCGTTGGCGCCCTGGAACCAGGCCGCAGCGGCCGCGACGCCATCGGGCCAGATCGCAGCGGCGTCGACGGCAGCGGCACGCGCGCACGCATCGGCCAGTGCGGCCACCTCGATCGGCTGCTGGTCGAAAGCGGGCCTGACGTCTTCGGGCCCTCTGCCCGCCACCGGAGTCGGAGACAGATGGCCGTCAGCCGATTCGTAGTCGAGCAGCCAGCCCAACAGATCCAGGCCACGCTGCTGCAATGCCGTGTCGTCGAGCGCAACTCCCGCGGCGATCATCGCCTCGGCAAGCACCGCGTTCGCGTAGGCCAGTCGCGGCTCGGGCCACGGCCAAGAGCTGTCGCCATTGGGTGCGGCGAGCGAAGCCGCATAGTCGGTGATGAGCTTGCGTGCCGCGGCGTGCTCGGGGTCGACGGCGAGAAGCTCGGCGGCTCCCAGTGCCGCGAAAGCCATCGCACGCGGCGATGTCGACCGTGCCTGCGCGGCGCGCCCGAACTGAATCACCGCCAACTTTCGAACAATGCCCACCTCACTGTGCGCGGCGGCCGTACCGAGCCCCCAGATGCATCTGCCCCAATGGTCGTCCGTGGTCGGCTCGTCGGTCCAACGGCCGTTGCGGTCCATGCGATTACGGCATGCACCGCTGTATGCCTGCGCCTCGTTCAAGAACCGGACCGCAAGCCCGGCGAGACCGTTCACCGGGCCGTCGGCGTCGGGTTCTCTGGTGGCCACGACAAGAACGCGGGCCATGTCGTCGGTGCAGTAGCCGTGCTCGGGCCGGGGTTCGGCGAAGCACGCATGCTCGAAGGTGCCGCGACGATCTGTCAGTCGCAGCAGATGGTCGAAGTTGGGAGGCGGTGCCGCGGCGGTCATACCATCGCCCGCCGCTCGGCGAGGAGCCGGTCCGCCAGACTCAGGTACGCGCTCGCCACGACCGGCCACGCCATCTCCGGCGCCAATCGACGGGCCTCCGCGGCCATGGCCCCGGCGAGACGCGGCTGCGTCAGCACCTGGCGCAGGGCGGACGCCATGGCATCCGGATCGTCGTGGCCGACGACGATGCCGGCCCCGGTACTGAGGAGCTCGACGGCGTGCGGAAACGCGGTGGCCACGACGGGCCGGCCACACGCGATCGCGTCGACCAGGACACCAGAGGTGACCTGATCGGTGGAGTCATAGGGCAGGACGACGACCGAGGCGGACTGGATGAGGGCGGGCAACGTCGACGCCTCCAGTAGCGGGCGTCGAAGGACACCGAATCCGCCACGCCGCTGCGGCGCGCTTGTTCCTTTCGGGCATCGCGATATGCCTCGCCATCGTCGGCCAGAACCTTCGGGTGCGTCTGGCCGGCGACCAGATACTGCGGCCGACCGGGCAGATCGCGCAGCGAACCCATCGCCTCGATCACCCGCTCGACACCCTTCCCAGGGCCCAACAGTCCCCACGTCAGGAGGGTGGGTCTACTCGGACGCTTCGGAGCAGGGCCGCTCGGGACGGTCGCGCCGTGCGGGATCGTGGTGACCTTGCGGCGGTCGACGTCGAATCCGACACACAACCGCTGCCTCGCGGCCTCGGACATGACGACCACTTGATCCGCCATCGCCGCGATCGCCTCCAGAACCGAACGCTGGTGTGGCGTCGGGTCTTTGAGGATTGTGTGGGCGACGACGATCGACGGCACACGCAGCCCGTCGACGATGTCCACCACGTCGTCTCCGTCGACACCACCATAAATTCCGTACTCATGCTGGATGACGGCGACGTCGCTCTGGTTCAGCAGCTCGGAGCTCGCTGCTACGGATGTCGCCGAACCGTTGACCAGCTCTCCGATCACCCGGTCACTCGAGGAAGGCGCCCCGTCGGCCACGCGCACGACACTCACATCGGCGCCATTCGCGCTCAAGGCGTCGGACAGGGCAGCGGTAAACGTCGCCAGTCCGCAATGCGTCGGCGCATAGGTGCTGAGGATGCCGACACGAGCAGTTAGTGAAAAACGTTGTTTCTCAACAGGATCGAGGATCGAGGTGTAGGGAGACGTGCTGGATGGAAAGAAGGGTGGAGCGCTCAAGGTAATTCCGATTGACGGTTGTTACCTGCGTGTCCGACATGAGCGGTTGCTCGGCGATAAGCGGAAGACGGCGAATGCATTCCGGACTGGCTGGGTTACCAACACCGTCAACGGTACCACCTAGCGGTTTGCCGCGACGTCGGCGGGGCGACGCCCGCGAAAAGCCTTTTCAAAACCGCAGAATTCACACTCGAGTCAGCCGTCGCCCCCGCCTGGGACGCGTCGCGCAATAGTTGCGTCAATGACCCCACGCAGCGCGGGTACGTCGTCGAGCAAGCGGTCGAGGTCGTCGCGGTCGATGTGCAGCACCTCTGCGCGGCCCGTCGTCGTGACGGTCGCAGCGCGCAGTTTGCCGCGTTTGAGCGCGGATTCCCCGATCACCTCACCCGACTTCACCGTGGCGATCTTGTCCTGGCCGACGTACACCGCCGCCTCGCCGCTGAGCAGGATGTAGCAGGCGTCCGACACGGTCTGCTCTCGGATCAGGGGCCATGGACCCGACGTCGACGTGCGATGCGATGCCTGAACGACGCGCTTCAGGTCGGCGTCGGAGAACTTGGCAAAGTCATCGAACTCCTTGAGCTGGTTTACGTCGTCTGCGTCTTGCTGGGTAACGGCCGCCGCCTTCTCACGGGCGATCTGACGTTCACTCATACTGGTCTCTCCCCGGTTTCCCGATGTGGTCTGTCCTCGGGAGCCTAGCGAGAAACACCATCCCATCTGCTCAAACCGCGAACCTGGCCCGCCCCTTGCTAAAGACCCAGCGCCTGCGCTGCCGCCGTCGCGACGTCTCCCCGCAGCTTCGAGGCCGGTGGACTGCCTCGCGTGTGGATTGAGTTCGTCAGCAGAACCACGTACGTATCCGAGCCCGGGTCAATCCAGATGCTGGTGCCCGTGAAGCCTGTGTGGCCAAAGCTACCGATGGGAAAGACCCTGCCTCGTGGCTCCGACTGGCCCGTATCGATATCCCAGCCGAAGCCGCGCAGGTTCTGTCCCTTGATCGCGGGATAGCGTGGCGCCAGCAGTGGGTCTGTCGTGTTCGGTCTCTGCGCTTCGGCTTCTCGCTCGGCCTCGTTCGCCGCTTCGATCTGTTCAGCGCTATGTCCCGGCTGCTGGGGAGTCGTCATCAACTCGACCGTCGCTTGCTGCAGCGGAAACTGGCTCGGCCGCCCCGCGAGTCGGTCAAGAAGCGCTTGCGCATAGACGCCGACATCGTGTGCCGTCGAGAACACACCCGCATGCCCGGCCACTCCACCCATGCGCCGCGCCGTCGTGTCGTTCACCGTGCCCCGCAGCAGGTGGTCGATATCGGGATTCTTGCTCGGATCCGCTCTGCTTTCTTCGTCGCGTGCCGTCGGTGCGATGCGCGACAACAGACTCGTATTCCATGTGCCCGCAGCGCAATCGCCCGATGCTCCTCCGTCCGGCGCCCACACGATCGCCGCTCCCCTCATCGAGTGCGGGCCACACGCTTTGGCCGCTGGCAGATAGCGAGTCTCTTGCAAGCCAAGCGGCGCAAAGATATTCCGCTGCACGTAATCGTCTTCCACTTCGCCCGTAAGCTTCTCGACGAGCGCCCCGAGCAGAATGAAGTTGATGTCGGAGTAGCGGAACCCCGCACCCGGCGCCGACTCCAGCGGCGTCGTCAGCGCCCGACGAAACCCCTCGGCCCTGTCGATTTGGTCCAGTCCCCACGGATCCTTGAGCTCGACGTCACCCGGTTCGCCCGACGTGTGCGTGAGCAACATGCGAAGCGTCACCGCCGCCCGCGCAGGATCGTTCGCCGTGTTGAAGTCCGGAAGATACTTCTGCACGGGATCGTCGAACTGCACCTTGCCCTGTTCGAACAGCTGCATGACGGCGGGCGCGGTGGCGAGGGGCTTCGTCAACGACGCCAGGTCGAAGATCGTGTCCTCGGTCATCGGCTCAGCAGGTGCTGGCGACCCATCCAGCCCCGGCTCCCCCGCGAGCTTGCGCTCGCCATACGCCTGGCGGAAGACGACCTTGCCGCCATGCCCGATCAGCACCACAGCGCCGGGCAGCTCATTGGCCGCGATCGCATCGTTGATCAACTTCGACATAGTGCCGAAGTCATATGGGGAGGGCGCGACAGGCGGCATCGTCGGCGCGGGTGCAGGCGCAACGGGAGCCGGCGCCGCCTGCGAGCTGTCGGTCTGGGCTGTCTGCGCTGTATCGCCCTGCGAGCAGGCCGTGGCGAGCGCGAGCAAGACAGCGCCGACCGCGACGGCCCTTCGCGCGCACGGCATCCCGAACATGGATTACGGCGAGAAGACCGGTGTTGTCGCGGGTGCCTCCACGGAACCCCCACCCCCGCTGGAGGATCCACTTCCACCCGACGGCGCCTCCGGTATTACGGGAGCCGGAGCTATCGCAGGGGCAGGCGCGGGAGCTATCGCAGGTGCAGGAACCGGGGCTGGTGCCGGTGCCACCGGAGCCGGTGCGGGCGCGAGTGCCGGAACCTGCGCGGGCGCGGGTGCCGGCGCAGGCGCGACCGGAGCAGGAGCGGGCGCCACAATCGCTGGCGCCACCGGAGCGGGAGCAGGTGCTACCGGAGCGGGCTTGGGCTCAGGCGCGAGAGCCGGTGGCTTGTAAGCGGGTTCGGGTGCCGGCTCGGGCTCAGGCTTCGGCTCGGGTATCGGTTTCGGTATCGGTATCGGGGCCGGTGGGCTCGACGACGTCGTCGTCGAAGTCGTAGTCGTGGATGTCGTGGTCGTCGGCGACGTGGTGGTCGTCGTAGGACTCGTCGTCGTAGTGGTCGGCAGCGTTGTAGTCGTGGTGTAGGTCGGCCACGGGAACGTGGGCATGGGGAACGGGTTCCACGGCGGGAAAACGGTCGGGGGAACCGGGATCGGCGGCACCTCTGGGATCGGAACTGGCTGCCCCGGCTGCAGCACCGGCGGGGCCACCGGCACGTTGTTCGGCACCGGCGGGACCTGGTTGGGCCGGACCCTCGGCAAGGCAGGAGCGCCGGGCTGCGGCGACACCACCGCGATCGGCAGCGCCACCGGATCCGCCTCGTGTGGCACCACCGGCAGGTAACGCCCAGGCACCGTTTCCGACTGGATGGCCGGTACCGGCTGTGCTTCGGCGTCGGCGACCGGCCGGATGTTGACCGCGACCGCGACGGCCAGCGACGTGAAGCTCATCACCACAAACGCCATCGCACTGCCCATGAGCAGAGTCCTCGGCGGTGGCGGCGCGATCACCGCGGTGTACGGCGCCTCGTCCTCCTGCTCCGGAACGAATTCCTCGAGCGACTCCGCGGGCATCCCGTAGTAGTCCGGCTCTTCCTGCGAGTACGCCAGCAGCGGCCCCACTACCCCATGTGAAGCCGGAGCCATCTGCGTCGCGTCGGCGGCAGCAGGCGCCATTTGCGTCGCGTCAGCGGCGGCCGGCGCCATCTGCGTCGCGTCGGCGGCGGCCGGAGCCATCTGAGTCGCATCGCCGACGGCAGGCGCCATCTGCGTGGCGTCAGCGGCGGCCGGTGCCATTTGAGTCGCGTCGCCGACGGCCGGTGCCATCTGCGTCGCCGCGCCCGCCGGCGCGAACCAAGCATCGTCGGCCGTCTGCGCGGCACCTCGGGCGATCGCGAAACCCGGATCCGGCGGCACCTCCACCGGCGTCGTCGAACGTAGTTCGGCCGCAACCGAATCGAGGTCCAACCGCTGCCCGACCAACATGACCCGGGTGGTGGCCTCCGGCGCCTGCTGCAGCACAGCGGCACACGCGACGGCCACGCCTGCGGAGCCGATGGGCAGCGACGCCAGCACCGAGGTCGATTCCTCGTCCTCGCCGATGACCGTCAGCGACACAGTGTCGTCATCGGCAAGCAGCAACGCGGCATCCGCGCCGACACTGCGGGCCAGCGCGGCGGCAGCCTCGGTCTCCGCGACCACGTCGACGTTCTGCACGCCTGCGTTCGACACGGCCAGGCGCAAGGTCTCGGCCTCTGCCGCGTCGGGCAGGCAGAGCCGTGTCGCAACCACCTGATTGCCCGAGTCGGCCACCGCACGGTAGGTGCCGACGATGGTGTCGGCAAGGTCAGTCGCCGCGTCCTCGGTCAGGTCGAGCGCGTACTCGTCGAACACCTGGCCGCTCGAGGCGGACGAACCGATCAGCGCCAGACGCGCCACCCGTCCGGTGACCGCTACCCCGAGGACTACGTCCACAGGTTCACTCCTTGCCTCATCAACGACCCAAGCTACCGGACAGGTTTCCGCATCCTCGCCGGTCGAGTCGACGCCCGAACCGCTTGAGCACAATGCAAAAATGGCACGCTTGGGTGGCAGCGACTCGATTCGTCACTCTGGAAAGGAAATCGTCACGTGAGCGACCAGCGTTACGACGCGCCCGACACAGTCTCGGTGGCGACCGCCGCCGCGGCCGTCGTTGCCCGGTCGCCCCGAGTCGGCTACGTGCCCGCCCGCGCCAACGCCGTGCGCGACGGAGTCGCGGTCGCGCTGCTCGCCGTCGCGCTGCTTTTGCCGTGGAACCTCGACTTCGGCGTCGGTATCCCCGTCGGCAACGGCCTACTGATCGCCGTCGTCGTCGCCGTGACGCTGCTCGCCATCCTCGCTGCGCTGGCGCCGCACGTCGGCCCGTTCCGGCTCACCGCCGCCGGCCAGGATGTCCGCCGCACAAGCCGGGTCCGACTGCTGCTCAGCGTCGCCTACCTGATCGTCGCAATCGGCTTCGTCGCGTATCAGTTGCTGGAGACATGGCGCAACGGCGGAACCGGCCTGGTGCCGCCGGGAGTCGGACCCGGATTGCTGGTGGGCCTCGGGGGCGCGCTGCTCGCGTCGCAGCCGCCGATCACCAGTATCACCATTCAGGACAACGGGTTTCGACGCTGGTACGCGGCCGCGCGGGTGCTGGGTGCGGTGTCGATCGCGCTCGCGACGCTGTCGGTGGCGTTCAACGTGTACTGGCGGCTGCGCTATTTGTTCGTCACGAACGGCGAGTTCGGCGGCGAGGACGTCGCCGTCATCATCACCACACTGCTGTACGGCGCGGAGGCGTTGATCGCGTTGGTCATCGCGTCGCGCTGGCTGATCGAGAGGACCGCCGCCGCGAGGTTGGCCACCGCTGCGCTTGGCGCCTCGGGCGCGCTGGCGGCCACGCTGGTGTGGATCCTTCCCATCGGCCGCGACGTCGACGCCTTCCACGGCTTCGCGCAGAACACCTCGACGGCCGCCGTCGGTTACGAGGGTTACCTGTTCTGGGCGGCCGCGGCGGCGATCGTCGCGCCGACGACGCTCTACGCCATCTTCCTGATCAAGCCGCCGACGCTGGGGGCCTACCGCTCGGCCGCGGAGAAGATTCTGACGCTCATCGCGTTCTGGGCGTTCGCCGCGGCCGCGCTGCGCGTCGTCGACTATCTGATCGCCTCGTCACTGGACCTCCCCCGCGCCCTGTACGACACCGTCGCGATGACGGTGTTCAACCTGATCACCGGCTTGATCGCGCGGTGGCTGCACCGCCAACTCGTCAAGGGCGAGGTCGTGTTGACCGTCATCGCGGCGTTCAGCGGGTTGCTGTTCGTCTTCACGGTCGCGAACCTGGCCATCGGCGTCGCACTCGCCCCGCGGTACGCCGAGCCGTCACCCAACGCCGTCTACGGCAACAACCTGGCCCAGCAGATCACCAGCACGTTCGACGTGGCCATCTGCTTGATGAGCTTCGCCGTGTTGGTCGCCATGCTGTTCACGGGGCCGCTGGCGGGATACCTGGTTCGCCGCCGCGACGCCCGGATCGCGGCCCCCACTCCCCCGCCTGTGCCTGTGCCTGTGCCAGCAGCCTCCGCGCCACCGACAATCGCGCGAGCGCCGCAACCGGCTGAACTGCCGAGAATTGTTCGGCTGAGGGAGGATTCGACGGCGGTGCTCGCGGTTCCACCGACGGAGGAAATCGCCGCGCCCACCGCCGCTCTTCGTATCCAGCGTCGCGAACCGGCATCCGAACCGACAACGCAGATATCCAAGCCGCCGGACGATGCCGGCGAGGTGACACCCTCCGGGCCTGACACCAAATAGCGGTTTCGGCGTGATTGGTTGCGCTCAGCACAACTAACCACGCCGAAATCACTGGCGCCGACGCCGTTGAGAGGCCGCGCCACTCGTTCTGCCCGCCTCCAAGCGAATTTTTCGCTCAAAGCATTGAGTGCCTATCCACTTAGCGAAACATTCGCTACGAGGCGGGCAACTGCGACAGTCCTTCGACGAGCTGCCACTCGGATCGCCGTGACTAGCCTCGGTGGTGTGCATGATTCGCTCTGGGCCACCGCCACCCGACATCCGTTTCTCGATGCGGTGCGCGACGGCACGATCACCAACTCCGCTTTCGACCGCTGGCTGGCGCAGGACGCATTGTTCGTCGCTGACCTCCTCACCTTCCAGGCGCGACTGTTGGCGCGGGCGCCACGGGTAGCCCATACAGTGCTGTCCGGAGGGTGCGCCGCATTGGTTGCCGAGCTGGGCTGGTTCGAAGACCAGGCCGCTCGTCGCGGGCTCGACCTGAACACGCGGCCATTGCCCGCGACGCTCGCCTACCGCGAACTGCTACAGCGACTGGATGCCGAACCGTACGAGGCTGCGGTGACGGCGCTGTGGGTGATCGAACGGGTCTACCTGCTCGCGTGGACCTCGGCCGCGTCAGACTCCACGCCGTTCAGCGAGTTCGTCGAGCACTGGTCAACTCCGGCTTTCGCCGACTACGTCGACGCGCTCGGCGAGCTCGCCGCCCCCGATAAGCAACAGGAACTTGTCGGCAATGTGCTGTCGCATGAGGTGGCGTTCTGGGACATGGCGTTATCCGTCGGCTGACGGCAACTGACGGCGCCGAGGTCCACCACGGGTAGCACGCGTTTACGTCATGCGGTAACGCTCAGAGTTGTCGTCGAAGACAAGCCGCTTGTAAACGTCGCTGGAGTGGCATTCCAGGAGGGTGATGACCGTGTCGCGCATCGCTGTGTTGATGATCCTCCTGCTCGCTGGTGTGGCCGCTGCGCTCGTCGTGCGGCCATGGCACCATGACCGCGACTCGAACGAGACCAGCGGTACGCCTGAGATCAGCAGTCAACCTTCTTCGGCAGCGGAGCCGACGGACACGGCGGCACAGTGCGGCGGGGCGACGTCCACCTCGACGGCCAAATTGACCAACATCACGAGTGGACGCCACGACACTTTCGACCGCATCGTCCTTGTGTTCGCGGGCTCAGCACCGGAATGCTCCGCCAGCTATACTCATCAGATCGTTGCGGACGGGTCCGGTCGGCCGATCTCCTTGAATGGCAATGCCTTTCTGCAGGTGACGCTGCGCGGAGCCGCAGCGCATGACGATGGCGGAAAGCCGACCTACAACGGTCCCGGCATGATCGACACGCCGGAATTGGAGAACGTCACCGCGGTGACGCTGGCTGGAGATTTCGAAGGTTATGTGACCATCGGGCTAGGCATGAAGATGAAGACGCATTACGAGATTTTCGCGCTGTCCGGGCCGACCCGCGTCGTCATCGATGTCGGCCATTGAGTAGATGTCGTTGCGAGGCGGGCAGCCGCAATAGTTAGGAGAGTCGCTCGACTTCGACGAAGACGATCGAATCGCGGTCACCACGATTCTCGACGGTGTGCTCGGAGCCCGCGGGGCGTGAGTAGCTCTGGCCAACGACGAGTTCTGCGGCGATCTCGTCGCCGTCCGCTGTGACGACATACATGGTGTCGGTGACCAGTGGCACCACTACATACTCGTAGTCGTGCCGATGCATCGGGATCGCACCACCAGGGTTGATCGTCCACTTGGTCACACGGAACCGGTCGTTCTCCAGCTGTAACTCACTGTGGGATCCCGTCGTCATGATCGCTCCTTGTCGACAACGAACCTGTGGTGGAACGACCGTAACGCGGCGACCTCGGCTACGAGTCGGCTGACGGAAGCTGACGGCGACCGCCGCTGGTGTGAATCTCCGTACGCGCCTGCCGCTTCGGCCGATCGATGCGCGTTGTCGTCGTTTTCTTGACCTGCGCAGGGGGCGTCGCATCGATCCATTGCTCCGCCGGCTCAGCCGTTTCCTCGGACGTCACACTCACCCGGTGGCTACGCCTGAGGCTGAAGTGGATCTCCTCCGTCTCCTCGAAGACCTGGCGCGCACCGCGCAACGGCTTCGTCGTCGAGTCGATGGCACTGGCGACGATCGGCGGCACGAACGGACGTATCCAGCGCACCGCCGCCCCCGCGACGTCCGGCAGCGCCGGGATCAGCGAGCGCTTCTCGCCCGCCGCTGACTCGGTCAACGCGGGCAGATTCTCCGGCGACTCCTCACGCGGCGACTCACCCTCCAACTCGGCGACGACCTCGCTGACCCGTTCCGACGACACCTGCGTCGGCGCCTCGATCGCTGCGGCGACCCGACGGCGCTGCTCCTCCCGATCGATCTCGGTCTGCGCCTCGAGCTCCAGGCGCGTGCTGGCCAGCTCCTGCTCAGCCCGCATCGTCTCGATCGCGGCGCGCACCTCGGCCTTCTTCACCGCGATCGCGGTGTCGGCCTCCAGATCAGCCCGTTCGCGCACCGCGCGTGCGGCCGTGCGGCGGTCCTCAGTCGTCTTGGCGCGCGACAACCTGAGGAGCAACGGGAAGAGAAACAGCACGATGAACAACCCAGCGAGCAGCGCGCGCAAGACCGTCGCCCCTGGGCTCGCGAGCGTATGCGCGTTCATCGCCAACCACCGCGCGCCGAACCCACGGTCTGCAGTCGCGATCGCGGCATCGCGCGCCTGCGCGAGCTTCTGCTCGTCGTCGGCGAGCGTCGCGTCCAGTGAGGGAGCGAGGCGGTCCCGGTCGACGACCGCCTTGTCGAGCTGACCCTGCGTGTCCGCGAGGAACTCGTCGGCCGTGCGGTGTTCAGGTCCGGCGCCGGGCAGGCCGGTGATGTGGGTCTGCGGGCAGGCCGGCGACGGGTTGAACTCGCAGCGAGCGACGACCAGCGCCTCGTCGCGTTGGCGGCTCACGTCCACCACGGCGTCGTCCAGGGCAGTGCGCGCCTGGCGCGTCCGCTCCAGGTCGGCCGACGCGGCGACGACGGCGGGTGCCGAATCGGCGCTGCGCGCCGCCTGCTCGTCGAGCCGACGGTCGCTGGAGCCCGCGAAGATCAGCATGGCGGCGAGCTCGCCGACGACGACACCCATGACGACCGCGGCCATCGCATACGCCAGGGCGCGTGGCCACGACACAACGGCGCTGAAAGGTTTGGCAGACATCGGAACTCCACAAGTTGGGTTATGTAGGACGCGGCGGATCGGTCACGCCGGCGTGAATGCAGCACATCGTCTCATACCCGCGGCCGCCACCGCACATTGTGAGGACCGTCAGTCGTCGCCCACGTCGACCACGTGCACGTTTACGCCTGCCGCGGCGATGTGCTCCAGCTGCCGCGGATCGGCGGTCGAATCGGTCACCAGGTGGTCGATCTCGCTGAGCGGCACCATCTTTGCGAGCGTCACCTTGCCGATCTTCGAGAAGTCGACGGCGACAACGACCTGTTGCGCATTGGCCGCCATCGCGATCGCGGTGCGGGCTTCGGCCTCGTCGAACGTGGTCGCGCCGACCTCCGCAGACATCCCGTCGGCACCCAGAATCGCGGTGCCGACGTTGATGACCTGGAAGGCGTGCTCGGACATCGGGCCCACTGCCTCAAGGGAATTCGCTCTCACCAGCCCGCCGGTCACGATGACCTTCATGTGCGCGTCGACGGCGCAGTCGGCCGCGATCGTCAGCGAGTTCGTCACGATCGTCATCTGCGGGCGGCCCTTGAGTGCTCGGGCCACCTCGCCCGTGGTGACCCCGCCGGTGAGAGCGACCGCTTGGGGACCTGCGGGTACCAGCGCAGCGGCGTGCTGGGCGATCCGCCGTTTGATGGCGATCATCCGGTGATCGCGAAGCCGCACCGGAATCTCACTGCCGCTCGGGTCGAGCGCCCGTGCTCCGCCGTGAGTCCGCACCAGAAGCCCCTGCTCCTCCAGTTCGCTGAGATCGCGACGCAGCGTTGCGGCCGAGACGCGAAGCGCGGCCCGCAGCACCTGGGAGTCAACCTCGCCGCGGCCACGCAGAAGCGACAGCACCTCACGCATCCGATCGGTACGCCTGACCGACATGTGCGGCGACTCCTTGAGATCGAGTCCAAACGATCAGTTTTAGTGATCGTTTAGCGGCTATCCGTTGCGCACTATGAGCGAGCTTCTCATGATCGACAAATGTTGCAAACGTCCGGCTGGCTGGCGGACACCGATCAACCGGCACAAGGCCGGTGAACCCGTCGGGGTCTACTCCGTCTGTTCCGCGCATCCGACCGTGGTGGAGGCGGCCATCGCGCAGGCCGCCGCCGACGGCAGCTATGTCCTGATCGAGGCAACGTCGAACCAGGTCGACCAGTTCGGCGGCTACACCGGTCTGCGTCCTGCGGAGTTCCGCGATCTTGTGCTCGGCCTCGCCGACCAGGCCGGGTTCCCGCGAGACCGCGTCGTCCTCGGTGGCGACCACCTCGGCCCGAACCGCTGGCAACGCGAATCCGCAAGTGCGGCAATGGCCAAGGCCGAGGTGCTGATCGCCGCGTACGTCGAGGCGGGCTACACCAAGATCCATCTGGACTGCAGCATGTCCTGCGCCGACGATCCGGCCGTCCTCGACGACGAGGTCGTCGCAAGTCGGGCCGCCCGCCTGATGCGGGTCGCCGAAGACGCGGCACACCGCGGCGGCACCGAGGGACCGATGTACGTGATCGGCACGGAGGTGCCGGTGCCCGGCGGAGCGCATGAGACGCTCGACCGCCTCACCCCGACGTCGGCCGACCGGGCCCGGCGGACGATCGCCGCGCATCGCGCCGCCTTCGAAGAGCTTGCGCTGCAACATGTCTGGCCGCGCGTCATGGCCCTGGTGGTGCAGCCGGGCGTCGAGTTCGACCACCTTCACGTCATCGACTACCAGCGCACCGCAACCGTCGAGTTGCGGCGCGTTCTCGACAGCGAGGACCACCTGGTCTTCGAAGCGCACTCCACCGACTACCAGCGACCTGCGCAGCTGCGGGAGCTGGTGGAAGACCATTGGGCTGTCCTGAAGGTCGGGCCCGCATTGACATTCGCGATGCGCGAAGCGCTGTTCGCGCTGGCACTGATCGAGGCCGAGCTGCTACCGCGGCCCTCGCGGTCGAACCTGATCGAAGTCGTCGAGCGCAGGATGCTGGCGGAGCCCGACCAATGGCAGCGCTACTACGACGGCAACCCGCTCGCCCAGCGCACCGCCCGGCGCTACAGCTACAGCGACCGGCTCCGCTACTACTGGGCCGACCACGAGGTCGACGCCGCGCGGCGGACTCTGCTGTCGAACCTCGACGGAACGGGTATCCCGATGCCGTTGATCAGCCAGTTCCTGCCCTACCAGTACGACCGGATACGCGCCGGTGAGCTCGAGCCCGTCGCGCAGTCCCTGGTCGTCGATCGAATTCGCGACGCGATACGCCCCTATTCCCGCGCCTGTCGTGTGGACTCAGCCAATACCCTCGCCTTCACTGGAGTCGCCGAATGACCATCTCCCCGCCCGCCCAGGAAGACGGCGGTGCAACCATTCTCGAGATCGGACAGCAGCCCGACGTCTGGCGCGAGGTCGCGGGTCGCGACGACGAGGCGGTGACCGGATTCCTGCGCGAGGTGGCCGGTCGTCCTGATATCCGGATCGTCCTCACCGGGGCAGGCAGCTCGGCGTTCCTCGGCGAGATCGCGGCGCCCGCCCTTCGTCGCCATCTCCGGCGGCGCGTTGACGCCGTGGCGACGACGAGCATCGTCGCCAGCCCTTTCGACTTCCTGGAGCGCCACACTCCGACCCTGCTGGTGTCGTTCGGCCGCTCGGGCAACAGCCCGGAAAGCCTCGCCACCACTGTGCTGGCCGACGAACTCGTCGACGACGTCTGGCATCTCATCCTCACCTGCGACCCCGACGGCCAACTGGGCCGCGCGCACAGCGGTCGCGCGAACTCCTGCGTCCTCTACATGCCGGAACGCACCAACGACAGCGGCTTCGCCATGACGTCGAGTCTGACCTCGATGTTGTTGACGTGCCTGCTGCTGCTCGGGCCGGCAACCGCGGGCGACGGTGAGGCGCTGGCACGCGCGGCCGAGCACGTCGCACGTCTTCAGCCCGACATCCGAACCCTTGCGGAGACCAAGAAGCAGCGGTTCGTATATCTCGGCAGCGGGCCGCTGGAAGGACTCGCACGCGAGTCGGCGCTGAAGCTGCTGGAACTGACGGCGGGTGAGGTGGTCACCTACTTCGACTCCCCGCTGGGGTTTCGGCACGGACCGAAGTCGGTGCTCGACGGCGACACGCTCGTCGTCGTGTACGTCTCCACCGACCCGTACACCCGCCGCTACGACCTCGACATCATCGCCGAGATCCGCGGGCAGTTAGGCGAGGACGCCGTCACGGTGATCAGCACCGAGCCGATTCCCGACACCCACGGGCCCGCTGTGGTGCTGCCAGGGCTCGACGGTCTCGACGACGCTCTGGTCGCCCTCCCCTATCTGGTCTTCGCCCAGTACCTGGCGCTGTTCACCGCGCTGGAGCACGGCAAGACGCCCGACAATCCGTTCCCGTCCGGTGAGGTCAGCCGCGTCGTGCAAGGTGTCACCATCTATCCGATGACTTCCGACCCGATTGCGCGGTGACTGAGGATGGCCGTGTTATCTCGGGGTCGACGGCGGGGGCTCGAAGACGGCCTTCGCGCTCATCGACGACGCCGGGCACGTCATCGCCCGCGCGACCGCGCCGACGTCCTACTACTTCAACGACGGCTTCGACGTCGTCGAAAAGTCTCTCGCACAGGGTGTTACGGACATCTGCACGCAGGCCGGAATCGCGACCTCCGACATCGACGCTGCGTTCTTCGGCCTTCCCGGCTACGGCGAGGCCAGCGGCGACATCGCACAACTCGACGCCGTCCCTGCCGGTGTGCTCGGTCACGACCGGTACAGCTGCGACAACGACATGGTGTGCGGCTGGGCCGGCTCGCTCGCCTGCGAAGACGGCATCAACGTCATCAGCGGCACTGGGTCGATGACCTACGGCGAGCGCCAGGGTGTCGGCCACCGGGTCGGCGGCTGGGGCGAGCTCTTCGGCGACGAGGGCTCGGCGTATTGGATTGCCGCCCAAGGGCTCAACGCGTTCTCCCGGATGAGCGACGGCAGGCTGCCGCACGGCCCGCTGCACGGACTGCTGAAGGACCGCCTAGCAGGTCGGCGGTGACCTCGACGTCGTCAGCCTGGTGATCGACACGTGGAAGGGAAACCGCAGCAAGATCGCCGCCCTGGCCACGACTGTCACCGAGGCCGCGCGCAGCGGTGACGAGGCATCAAAGCGCATCTTGTCCGCGGCGGCCGACGAGCTCGTCACGCTGATCGAAACGACCCGCACGCTGGTCGGTTTCACCGACGACGAAACCGTCCCGGTGTCCTACTCGGGCGGAATGTTCTCCGACGACGGCTTTCTCACACTTTTCGTCACCGCGCTGCAGGGCGCTGTCGCCAAGTACGACCTGCAACGTCCGACGGCTCGACCCGGCGGTGGGCGCCGCGCTGTACGCCGCCAAGCACAGCGGACATCCGTTGAGTCCGGATGCCGTGCAACAACTTTCCGAGAACGACTCGACGAGGTGAATCATCTTGACTGAGACCACTACCGCCACGCGCAGACCCGCAGCTGGATCTTCTACGCCGCCCTGCTCATCCTGTTCTGGGGCGTCTGGGGCGCGTTCTCCGCCCTGCCCGCATCGAAGTATGGCTATCCCGACGAGATGATCTACAGCATCTGGGCGCTGACGATGATCATCCCGGCCGCTTTCATATTGCGCGGCCAACGCTGGGACCGCCGCCCGGCTGCAACGATCTACGGCCTTCTGATCGGGCTGACAGGCGCGGGCGGCCAACTCGTGCTCTTTCAGGCGCTGACCATGGGTCCGGCCTACCTCATCTTCCCGATCATCTCGATCTCCCCCGCGATCACCGTCCTGATGGCGATGGTGCTTCTGCGCGAACGGCTTTCGGCTCTTGCGGCTGTCGGCCTGGTCATGGCGCTCGCGGCCATCGTCTTGTTCACCATCACCGGCGGCGAATCCGAAGAGTCGTCCGGCCCGTGGCTGCTGCTCGCGATCCTGATCTGCGTGGCGTGGGGCGTGCAGGCCTACTTCATGCGCAAGGCCGCGACGATCGGCGTCAACGAAGCCACCACATTCGGATGGATGGCGATAACTGCGCTGGCCCTTATCCCGGTCGCGCTGATCTCGCTCGGCGGCATCCCCACCGACTTTCCTTGGCAGGCACCGACATTGACCGCCGTCACCCAGGTGCTCAACGCGGTCGGCGCACTGTTCCTCGTGATGGCACTCGCCAGGGGGAAGGCCTCCATCGTGGCGCCGACGACGAACGCCCTCGCGCCGGCACTCACTGTGATCATCTCGCTGATCGCCTACCAGACACTGCCCACTCCCTACGGTGCGATCGGCATCGTGCTGGCGCTCATCGGCTCGACGTTGATGGTGTACAGCGACGAGAAGCGCGGCGAGTCCCTCACCGAAGCGGTCGTTGCCGACGCACCGGCGACCTCTGACCGCCGGGCGGTCAAGTGAAGCCCACTGTCGTCATCATCGGCGCCGGCAGCGTCGAGTTCACCCGCGAGCTGCTCGGCGACATCCTGTCGTTCCCCGAGCTGGGCTCGGTTCGGGTGGTGCTGCACGACATCGACGACGAACGGCTGGAGACGGCGGAGGCCATCGCCAGGGCCACCGCTCGCGCGGCGGGCGCCCAACCGGAGGTGGTCGCCACCAGCGACCGCCGACGCGCGCTCGACGGCGCGGACTACGTCATCAACGTCATCGCGGTCGGCATGCACGAGGCCACGGTGCGGGACTTCGAGATTCCGGCGCGCTACGGGCTGAATCAGACCATCGGCGACACGATCGGCGTCGGCGGAATCTTCCGCGGCCTGCGGACCTTCCCGGTGCTGGCCGGCATCGCCCGCGACATGGCCGAGGTGTGCCCCGATGCCTGGCTGCTGAACTACACCAACCCGATGGCCATGAACATCTCGTACCTGCATGCGGTCGCGCCGCGGCTGAAGGTGCTTGGCCTGTGCCACTCCGTGTACTGGACGATGGTCGGCCTCTGCGAGCTCATCGACGTGCCCTACGACGACGTGTCCTACTGGTCGGCAGGCGTCAACCACCAGGCCTGGGTGCTGCGGTGGGAACGCGGCGGCGAGAACCTCTACCCGCTGCTGGACCAGCGCATCGCCGCCGATCCGGAATTGCGCAGGCGCGTAAGGGTCGACATGTACCGGCGGCTGGGCTACTACCCCACCGAGACGAGCGAACACAGCAGCGAGTACGTCGGCTGGTACCTGCATCATCCCGACGAGATCGAACGGCTGCGGATCAACGTCGGCGAGTACGTCTCGATCAGCGAAGCCAACCTCGCCGAATACCGCCGGGTGCGGGCGGAATTGGCGGACACGCAGTCGCTTTCGATCGATACCGGGTCCACGGAATACGCACCCCAGGTGATCCACTCTCTGGAGACCGGGACGCAGCGGGTCATCTCGGCCAACGTCGTCAACGACGGGCTCATCACCAACCTGCCCGACGGGGTCGCGGTCGAGGTGCCGACGCTGTTGGACGCCCTGGGCGCGCACCCGATGAAGGTCGGCGACCTCCCGCCGCAGTGTGCAGCGCTGAACCGGAATTTCCTCGGGCCGGTGGATCTGGCCGTCCGCGCAGCCGTCGACGGTGATCCGCGGCTGGTGCGTGCCGCGGCCATGGTCGACCCGAACACCGCCGCGACGCTGACCGTCGACCAGATCTGGAAGCTGTGCGACGAACTGACCACCGCGCACGGTGACCTGCTGCCCGAGCAACTGCGTTCCACCCTCGCCCGGATATGTCGCCAACTAAGGAGTGTCCACTGTGATTCGACGCCGGCTCTGCTATCGCATTGATCGCCGTCCTCGCATTCGTGCTCGCCGCGTGCGGGGGCGGCGGCGACTCGTCATCCGGCCCCACCGAGATCGCGGTGTGGCACGGCTACCAGGACACCGAGGGCGACGCCTTCAAGGGTCTTGTCGCTCAGTACAACAAGGAGCACCCCGATGTGAAGGTGTCGGAGTTGTACTCCTCCAACGACCTTGTGCTGCAGAAGGTTCTGACGGCGGTGCGCGGCGACAGCGCACCGGATGTGGCCTACATGTTCGGGTCGTGGTCCCCGAACATCGCCAAGATCCCGCAGATCGTCAACATGAAGGACGAGGTGTCGCAACCCCGACTGGAAGTGGGATGACTTCTATCAGGCCGAGCGGGACGCCGCGACCGTCGGCGACACGATCGTCGGCGTGCCTGCCCTGGTGGACAACCTCGCGATCGTCTACAACAAGAAGCTCTTCGCCGACGCCGGAGTCGCACCGCCGACGCCCGAGTGGACCTGGGACGACTTCCGGGCGGCAGCTGCCAAGCTGACCGATCCGTCGAAGGGACAGTTCGGCTGGCTGATCCCCGCCGACGGCAGCGAAGACACCGTGTGGCACTACGCTCCGATGCTCTGGGAGGCGGGCGGCGACCTCCTTTCACCGGACAACTCGAACGCCGTGTTCAACTCGGAGGCCGGAGTCAAGGCACTCACCGTCCTGCAGCAGATGGCGGTCACCGACAAGTCGCTCTACCTCGACACCACCAATGAGAACGGGTCCAAGCTGATGAACAGCGGCAAGGTGGCGATGCTTGTGACGGGACCGTGGGATCTGAGCTCGTTGACCGACATCGAGTACGGCGTGCAGGTGATGCCGACATTCGCAGGTTCGAGCGGCGGACATCAGACGATCGCAGGCCCGGACAACTGGGTGGTGTTCAACAACGGCGACCAGAGGAAGCAGGCGGCGATCGACTTCGTCAAGTGGTTGACGGCGCCCGAACAGGTCAAGGCGTTCTCGCTGGGCACCGGCGATCTGCCCATCCGCGCCTCGGTGGGCCAGGACAAGGCCGTCCTGGACAAGCTCAACGAGAACGTGCCCGGCACAGCCGCTTTCGTGGAAAACTTGAACAACGTCAAGAAGGTCAGGCCGCAGGTCGAGCAGTACCCCGCAATCTCCGAGTCGCTGGGTCAGGCGATCGTGTCCGTGATGCTCGGCAAGGAACAGCCCGCGGCCGCGCTGAACTCCGCCGCCCAGGCCGCCGACGCGGCGCTGGCGGAGAAGTAGGCCGATGCCCGCGGACGTATCCGAACGGCGACTATCCGGATTTCTCGGCCGGACCGGTCGCCTCGGCCGCGGGGACAGTGTGACCGGGTGGGCTCTGGTGAGCCCCGCCGTGGTGCTGATCGGGATCTTCGGACTGCTGCCGGTGCTCATGTCGTTGCAGTTGTCGTTCCAGAAGTCGGACCTGCTCACACCGGAGACGCCGTGGGTCGGTTTCGACAACTACAAGAAGCTGGCCGACGACCCGGTCTTCGTCGAGGCGATCAAGCACACCATCGTCTACACGGCGTTGTTCGTGCCCGGCACGATGCTGGTCGGGCTGTTCGTCGCCGCCGCGCTGAACCGCTCGGTGCGCTTCATCTCGGTCTACCGAACGGCCGCGTACATCACGATGGCGGTGTCGACCATCTCGCAGGGCATCATCTTCCTGTGGCTGACCGACCGTGACTACGGGCTCGTCAACGCGGCGCTCAACGCTTTGGGCGCCCCGTCGCAACCATTCCTCGCCTCACCGTCGCAGGCGTTGTACGTGATCGTGGCGATGACGATCTGGGGCTGGACTGGATTCTCGGTCATCGTGTATCTCGCTGCGCTGCAGGGTGTTCCCGCTGAACTGCATGAGGCCGCCGCGATCGACGGGGCAACCGCGTTCACCCGGTTCCGCACCATCACCGTGCCACTGCTCGGTCCGGCGAACCTGTTCCTGGTCGTCTGGCTGACGATCAACGCACTACAGCTTTTCGACGAGGTCTACGCCACCACCCGGGGTGGACCGCTGCGCGCGACCACCGTCATCGTCTACTACCTGTGGGACCGCGCGTTCGTGCAGTTCGACGCCGGGTACGCCGCGGCGATGGCCTATGCGCTGTTCGTCGTCATCCTCGCGATCACCGCCGTGCAGTTCCGACTCGCCCGCAGGTACGCGCACTCATGACCGACATCGCCGCCCCGGCACCCGTCCGTCCCGCCCCGCTCGCGGATGCGCCGACCGGCCGTGCCGGGTTGGGTCGCCTGCGACTGCCGTTCAGCCCGTGGCATCTCGTCCTGATCCCGGTGACGTTCATCCTGATCGTCCCGCTGTTGTGGATGCTCATCACGTCGCTGGAGACCGAAGGCGAGGCGAACCGCTTTCCGCCGGTACTGATACCCGAGAGTCCGCGATTCGAGAACTACTCCGAGGCGTGGTCCGCTGCGCCGTTCGGACACTTCTTCGTCAACAGTGCACTGGTGACTCTGGTGGTGCTGGTGAGCAATTTGGTCGTCTGCAGCCTCGCCGGCTACGCGTTCGCCCGCATCCGATTCCTCGGCCGCGGAGCGCTTTTCGTCACCTTGATGGCGACGCTGATGGTGCCGTTCCAGGTCACGATGATCCCGGTGTTCCTCATCGTCAAGTGGTTCGGCGACAACGTCTGGGCCGGGTTGGGGATCGACCACATCGGCGCCTTGATGCTGCCTAACCTGGCGACGGCGTTCGGCATCTTCTTTCTGCGCCAGTTCTTCCAGACGGTGCCCGTCGAACTCGAGGAGGCCGCCAGGGTGGACGGCACGTCACGGCTCGGCGTGCTGTTCAAGATCGTGCTTCCCCTGTCGCTGCCTGCGCTGTCGACCCTGGCCGCCCTCACCGTTCTGACGTCATGGAACGACTTTCTGTGGCCGCTGATCGTCATCACGTCGCAGGATCAGATGACCATCCCGTTGGGGCTGAGCTACTTTCAGGGCGCACACCGGGTCAGGTGGCCGCTTCTGATGGCAGCCAACGTGATGAGCCTGTTGCCGATGCTGCTCGTGTTCATCGGCGCGCAGCGGTACTTCGTTCAGTCGGTGGCCAGTACCGGGCTGAAGGGCTGACCGATGGCGGCTTCGACGTCGAGAAGGGAATTACGTTGGCGGAGGTAGAGTTCCGTGACGTCACGCGACGTTACCCGGGTGGCGTGGTCGCGCTCAACGGTCTCAACCTGACCGTGGCGGACGGGGAGTTCCTCATCCTCGTCGGCCCGTCGGGGTGTGGGAAGAGCACCGCCCTGCGACTGTTGGCCGGGCTCGACAAGCCGACTGCGGGCGAGATCAGGATCGGCGGCACGGTGGTCAACGGCCTGGCGCCCGGTGACCGCGACATCGCGATGGTGTTCCAGAACTATGCGCTCTATCCGCACATGTCGGTCTACCGCAACCTGGCATACGGCCTTCGGCAGCGGCGGACGCCACGCGCCGAGGTCGATCGACGGGTACGTGAAACGGCTGCACTGTTGGAGATCGACCAGCTCCTCGACCGCAAGCCCGGCCAGCTCTCCGGCGGCCAACGCCAGCGGGTCGCCATGGGACGCGCGCTGGTGCGCAAGCCACAGGCGTTCCTGCTCGACGAGCCGCTCTCGAATCTCGACGCCAAACTTCGCAATCAGGTCCGCGGGGACCTCAAGCGTCTGCACCGCGAACTACCGGTCACGTCGATCTACGTCACCCACGACCAGGTCGAGGCGATGACGCTCGGCGACCGGCTGTGTGTGATGTCCAACGGCGAAGTGCAGCAGATCGGGACCACCGACGAGATCTACAACCGGCCGGCCAACACGTTCGTCGCAGCGTTCATGGGCAGCCCGCCGATGAACCTGATTCCGGCCGTGGTCCGCTCCGGGGTACTGCACGTCGGCCGCACGGTCGTGACGGCGGTTCCGTCACCGGACGGGCCGGTGACCGTGGGGGTGCGCCCCGAGCATCTGCGGTTGCACAGCCGGTGCGCCCACGGCATGGTGCCGGCCCGCGTCGACTTCGTGGAACCGCTGGGCAGCCACGTCCTGGTGACCGCTCTTGTCGATGTGCACGACGATGATTCGGCCTCTGGGCCGAAGGAGGCGCGCGTCGTCATCCAGGGGCCTGCGGGCACGGACTTCGACCCCGGCACCCAGATCGGCCTCGAGATGCCGCCGGAGCGGACGTACTTCTTCGACGCCGACACCGGAGATGTCCGAAGCACCCGCGAGCGCATCACGCTCTGACTAACCCCGTGTTACTCGCGAAACTGCATTCCGGCAGCGAAAGTTCGAGTAACGGCCTGCCGGAATGCCGTTTCGGCGCGATACCGATTGACCGCCAACCCGGCTGGACCGCGACCAGTAGCATCCAGCGCGTGCCGACGGATGCTCGTACCGATGGCGAAGAGAAATACGTCTCGGGCCTCGCCGCCGCGATGACGGTCGTCGCCATGGGCCTCGGCTATGCGATTTCGATCGGCGACCCGACGCTCCTGTCGGCCAACCTGCAGGTCGTCTCCAAGGGCCTGCAGATCTCCGGAAGCACCTCGACATTCGTGGCCAGCCTGGCGACTCTCACGCTTGCGGCCGCCGTGCTCAGTGCCGGTGCTTTGGGCGACCTCTACGGCATGCGACGCATGTACTTGATCGGGTTGACCGGCGCGATCGCTTTCAGCGCGCTGGCCGCCGCTGCGCCGAACGCGGCGGTGTTGATCGTCGCCCGCGCCGGCGCCGGGGTGGCGCTGGCGTTCCTGGTCGGCCTGTCGCTGGCGATCACCAACGCGGTGTTCCCGCCGGGCCGGCGGGCTGCGGCGATCGCGGCCTACTTCGGCGTGGGATACGCCGTCGCGACCCCACTGCCAGCACTCGGCGGCATGCTCGCGCATGCCATCGGTTGGCGCGCATGCTTTTTCGTCGTGCCGGTCGTCGCTGCAGTGGGGTTGGTCATCACATGGCGGTATGTACCCGAAACGATGCGTGCCACTCGGCGACTCGATCTGGCGGGGCTGGCCCTGTTCGCCGTCGCGCTGCTGGGGCTCATCTTCGGCACCTCGCGGATGGAGACGGGCATCGACCTCACCGGCATTGCGTCGATCGCCGTGGGGCTCGCAGCCGGCTGCGGGTTCGTCATGCGGGAACTTCGCACGCCGGATCCGGCACTCGATATGCGGGTCTTTCGCTCGAGCGGGTTCAACGCGGCCGTGACGGCCGGGGTGGTGTTCAACATCGTGCTCGGCGGGTCGATGGTTCTGCTGGCCTTCTATCTCGTCACCATCCGCAAGGAATCCCCCGAGTTGATGGGCCTGCTGCTGATTCCTGCCACCGGGATGGCGGCCCTGGCGGCGTTCTCCGCAGGTCCCGTCTCGAACCGGTTCGGCGCCCGCACGGTGCTGGTCGGCGGGCTCGTCATCATGCTTGCCGGCCTGCTGGTGCTGAGGTCTTTCGACCTGGACACTTCTCGAGCGGTGGTGTTCGTGACCACGGCGCTCATCGTGGTCGGCGGTGCACTGGTCACGACACCGCAGGCCACGATCATGATGAGCAGTGCGCCTGCCGAGCTCGGCGGCTCGATCTCCGCCGTCAAGAGCGCGGTCAACGAGGGCGGATATTCGCTCGGGCCCGCGCTCTTCGCTCTCGTCGGCATCAACCTCTTCCTCACCGACAGCGTCCACGACCTCTCCAAGTCCGGGATCACCCGCGCGGAAACACGCGAGGCCTTGCTGACCGTGCACGGCGGCCGCGCAGCGCATCTGGTCGACCCGGAGCAGGCGCGTCTGGTGGTCGACCAGGCGCCGCACAACGCGGTGGACGCGATTCACACGCTGAGCCTGATCATGGCCGTTGGGCCGGTCGCCGCGATCATCCTCGCGCTGTGGCTGATCAGGCCTGTGGACGCCAAAGCAGCGTGATTTCGCTCGACCAAATCGACGTCAGGACCACGGCGATCGATCTATTGTCAACAAACCTACGGTCCGGATACGCTCCGAGGTTCCGACCGCTCTGCCGAGAGGACTCCGTGACCGAACTGGCGCAAGCGCTCGTCGGTGGGCTTCTCATCGGTGGCCTGTACGTCGCCATCAGCATCGGCTTCTCGTTGTCGTTCGGTGTTCTCGACGTGGTGGACCTCGCCGTCGGGATGTGGGTGGTCCTCGGCGCGTTCGCAGCGATCGTGGCCAGCGAGAAGCTGGGAGTCGACGCGTTTCTGCTGCTCCCGGTCGTATTCGTGGTCTTCGGGGTCGTCGGCTGGCTCATCGCGCCGCTGATCTATCGAGTCCGAACCAGCAAGTACGCACTGCCCGCGCTGATGGGGCTGGCATTCACCTTCGGGCTGGCCACTCTGATCCGCGGCGGGCTGCTCACCGTGTTCGGCTACACGCCGCGCACCGTGCAAACCGAGTTCTTCTCCGGCAACGTGACCCTGCTCGGCGTCACCGCACCCGCAATCCGCGTCGCCGGTTTCGCCTTCGCGCTCGTCGCCACCGGCCTGTTCCTCGCGTTCCTCTTCTACACCCGCACCGGTCTCGCGATCAGGGCCACCGCGCAGAGCAAAGAGAACGCCGGGCTGATGGGCATCGACGTGAAGCGGATCAGCAGCCTGGTGTACGCCATCTACACCGCACTCACCGCCATGGCGGGCGCGATGCTCGGCGCCATCTACGCCATGACGCCCGAGGTCGGCCTGCGCTACACGCTGTTCGCCTTCTTCGTCGTGGTGCTGGCCGGGCTCGGCTCGGTGGTCGGGGTGCTGGCCGCCGGGCTGTTCCTCGGCGTGCTGCAGTCGATGGTCACGACGTACGTGGGCGCCGACTACACCCTGATGGTCGTCTTCGGGGTGCTGTTCGTCGCGCTGCTGCTGTTCCCGCAAGGCATTTCGCGACGGGGACTCGCATGAGCAAGCCCGCCTCCGGGGGTAATCCCTTCCTCAACCTCGGCGTGCTCGCCCTCATCGTCGCGGCGATGTGTCTGCTGCCGATGATGACGTCGCCGTACTACATCCGGGTCGCCACCGGCGTCGCCATGTGGGCCGGAATCGCGTTGTCCTGGAACGTGATCTGCGGTTACGCCGGCTACATCAGCTTCGGCCATGTGGCCTTCTTCGGCATCGGCGCGTACACCACCGCGATCCTGATGCAGCCCGACGTCGACTGGAACTTCTGGGCGACCCTGCCCGTCGCGGCCGTGATCGCGGGTGCCGTCGCCGCGCTCGTCGGCTGGCCTGCGCTGCGGCTGAAAGGCGCGTACTTCGCCATCGCGACCTGGGCGCTGGCCGAGGCGGTGCGCGAACTCGCCACCGTCGTCGACATCACCGGCGGCTCGGGCGGGCTCAAGACGCCGATTCGCCTCGACGACAACTTCTTCTTCTACACGATGCTCGGTGCCGCGGCGATCGCATACGCCCTGTGCTACCTGCTGCTGGAGCGGTCGCGGTTCGGCTTCCAAGTAAAGGCGGTGCGCGACAACGAGATCGCCGCCCGCGCGCAGGGCATCAACACCACACTGGTCAAGATCGAGGCCTTCGTGCTGAGCGCGATGATCCCGGCCGTGCTTGGCGGCATCAACGCGTACTGGATCACGTTCATCAACCCCGACAGCGTGCTGAACACCATAATCACCGACCAGCTGGTGGTGATGGTGCTCGTCGGCGGGCTCGGGCACGCGTGGGGCCCGGCTCTCGGCGCGACCGCGATGGTCCTGATGCAGGAGCAGCTACGGGTCAGCTACGGCGAGACGACCGCCTACATCATCGTCGTCGGCGTTCTGGTGATGGCGGTCGTGTTGTTCCTGCCCGACGGGCTGGTCAGCCTCGGACGGCGAGCACGACGAATGCGTCTGGTACGCCAGCTACTTGGGCGTGCCCGCGACGACCTTGTGCCGAAGCGGGCCGACAGCGAGACCGAGGAGGTCACCCGATGACGGTGCTCGCGGTCGACGACCTGTTCCGCTCCTTCGGCGGCATCCGCGCGGTGGACGGCGTCACGTTCGGTGTCGATCAGGCCGAGATCGTCGGCATCATCGGGCCGAACGGCAGCGGGAAGAGCACGCTGTTCAACCTGCTCACCGGAGCGCTGAAACCCGACAAGGGCAGCATCTCGTTGTTCGACAAGAACATCACCCGACTCGCCCCATACAAGATCGCCAGGACCGGCCTGAGCCGCACCTTCCAGATCCCGGCGCTGTTCGTGAACATGACTGTGCGCGAGAACCTTTGGACCGCCGCAGTGCAGTTCGACTGGGACAACGCGACAACCAACGCGGACGCCGTGCTGGAGCGGCTGGACCTCACCCATGTCGCCGACGATCTCGCGAACACGTTGTCCGGTGGCCAGCAGCGGCTGCTGGAGATGGGCCGGGTGCTGATGCAGAACCCGAAGATCGCGCTGCTGGACGAGGTCGCCGCGGGAGTCCATCCGCGGCTGCGCCAAATCATGCTGGACGCCATCCGGACTCTGCGTGATGGCGGCACGACGTTCCTGGTGATCGAGCACGACATGGAGCTCGCGCAGGACATCTGCGACCGGATCATCGTGATGGATGCCGGAAAGATCGTGGCGCAGGGCAGCTTTGAGGATATCTCGCACGATCCGCACGTGATGGAGGCGTATCTGGGGGTGTCGGCCGATGAGTGACGCCCAGAGCAGCGACACCCGGGTCAGCGTCGTCACCGCCGACAGCGTCGACGCGGGCTACGGCAGCGTGCAGATCCTGCATCAGGTGTCGATGACCGCCCGCACCGGCGAGGTCACCTGCATCTTCGGACCCAACGGCTGTGGCAAGAGCACCCTGCTGAAGGCGATGGCCGGGGTGATCGACCCGTGGGCAGGCACGGTCACGCTCGACGACGACGATCTCACCCATCTGCCGTCGCATCGCACCCTCGGCCGCGGGATCGCGATGATGCCGCAGGGCGGCGGCGTGTTCCCCCGGCTTTCCGTCCGCGACAACCTGCGCATCGGCGGCTACACGCTTCGCTCCCGAGGCCAGCTGGACCAGCGGATCGAGGAGCTGCTCGACGAGTTCCCCCGGCTGCGCGAACGCTACGGCGTGCAGGCCGGCCAGCTGTCCGGCGGCGAGCAGATGATCCTGTCGATCGCCCGCGCCCTCGTGCTGAACCCCCGGTTCCTGTTGTTCGACGAGCCGTCCGCCGGCCTGTCCCCCAAGCTGGTCGGCGACGTCCTGGTCCGCGCCACCGAGCTCGCCCAACGCGGCGTTGGCGTGATCATGATCGAGCAGAACATCCGCGAGGCGTTGCGGGTGGCCGACCGGATGTATGTCCTTGTGGCGGGCCGGAATCGGTTCGAGGGCACCCCCGCCGACGTGGAAGACGACCGCGAGCTCATCCACCTGTATCTAGGGGGCCGCTGACCGATGCATCGCTGCGGCCCGCTGCCCGCATGGGCAACTCGAGAGGAGAAATGATGTCCAACTACATCAACCGGCGACGCTTTATCACCAGGGCCGGGCTCGTGGTGGGCGGCGCGGTGGCCGCCCCGAGCCTGCTCGCCGCGTGCGGCGGCGACACCGGCGGCGGCGGAGCGACCGACAAGTTCAAGGTCGGCGCCGTGCTCGAGCTGTCCGGCGAATCCGCGACCGGCGGCCAGATCGCCCAGCGCGGATACCAGCTGTGGGCCGACACGATCAACAAGGCGGGCGGGCTGTCCATCGGCGACCAGAAGTACGAGGTCGACCTGATCGTTCAGGACTGCAAGAGCGATCCCGCCACCGGCGCCGACGCGGCATCCCGCTTGGTCACCGAGGACGGTGTGAACGCCATCTTCGGCGCATACACCAGCGGCGTGCAGCTCGCGATGGACCCGATCTGCGCCAAGTACCGAGTGCCGTGCATTGCGGGCTCCGCGGAGTCGCCGAACGTTTGGAAAGCGAAGCCCGAGTTCACCTTTGGCGTCATCCCAGCCGTCGACACCACGGCAGCGAAATCGATCCAGGAGATCGTGAACAACGCCAACCCGAAGCCGGTCACAGCTGCGGTCGTCGGAGCCAACGAGCCGTTCTCCGACAACACCGCCGAGGGCTTCCGCGCGGGCGTTCAGGACGCGAGGCTCAACCTCGTGCACTACGGGCTGTTCCCGACGAACGCCGACCTGGCCCCGGTGGCAGGCGCGGTCGCGGCGCAGCGGCCCGACATCGTCGCGGTCGGCGGGCACGACGTGCTGTTGGTCGACTTCGTGAAGGCGATGGCCGCAACCGGCTACACGCCCAAGGCGATCATCGAGCACTACGGGATCACCGACGCCTCGTTCGCGCAGGCGCTCGGCCGCCAAGCCGACGGCGTGATGGGGATCTCGGTGTGGTTGCCGACCGCGACGTTCCGCGACGACCTGTTCGGCTCGGCCGCCGAGTACGCGAAGACGTTCGAGGATGCCCACGGCACCCCGCCGGACTACACCGCCGCCGGGTGCAGTGCGTCCGGGCAGGTACTGCAGGCTGCGGTGGAGAAGCTGGGTGAGCCGCCGTCGCTGTCGGAGGAGTCCCGCGGCAAGCTCAACGAGCTGATCGCAGGCACCGACCTGCAGAGCTTCTTCGGGCCGGTCAGGTTCGCCACCGAGGGCGACCATTTCCACAACAACACCGCGCTCAACCCGATGCTGGTGCAGATCCAGGGTGGGCAGGTCAAGGCGATCGCGCCGCCGGACGCCGCGGAGGCGAAGATCATCTATCCGCTGGCACCGCTGAGCTGATTCGCCACATAGCGCGGACCTGCGGGTATAGCGTCAGAAACGTCAAGTCAAGGCGACCTAGGAGGTCGACATGCCAAGACGCGGCCGTCGAGACCGAGATATCGAGTATGTCCAGCCAGCCGCCCCGCGACCCAAGCCTCAGGCTCGTCTCTCCTGCGGCTGCCACTGCCCTACCTGCAGCGGGAGCGGGCACTGCCACAACATGGGCAGCGGCTGCAACGTGAGATGAGCTGACGCTCGCCCGACGCCGCGACTGTGCGGTTTCGGAGGCGATTCGCCGTTGTGGCCTCCATATCCGCACAGTCGGGATTTTCAGCGACGGCAGAGCTGCTCGGGAATGGCCATCACCGGGATCGTCGAGTGTGCGATGACTGCGGCCGCCACGCTGCCCTGCAGATGCCCGACCAGCCCGCTGCGCCGGTGCGGCCCAAGCACGATCAGGCTTGCGCTGCTTTCTTCGGCTGCCGCCACGATGCCCTTCCACGTCGGCGCCGCCTCCATCGCAATGCTGTCCGCCACGAATCCGGCCTTCTCCGCGAGCGACGCGCCGTAGGCCGCTGTGCTCTCGGCAGCCAGCCGCACCTCGGTGGCCTGATCGGCGTCGAAGTGCTTCTTCTCCACCGGAGTGAATCCGACGTGGGCCGGCTGCCACACGCATACCACCAACGCACATCGCCCCGCCGGCAGCTGGGACGCGGCCTGTTCGATCGCGCACGCCGCCAAGTCGGACCCGTCATATGCGAACACCACCGGACCGACCGACGTCGGATGGCGCTTCGGGGCCGTTGTCACGGGTTCATGATGATCGATCGCCGGAACCGGTGGCGGCAGGCCGGATCGAATGCGCGCCAACAACGGCGGCGAATACCACGCAGGCGATTCGCCGTCGAGAAATTCGTCCAGGTCCGGCTTCTGCGGTCGCGCTCCGCTCAGCACGTAGATCGCCACCCCGAAGATCGCACCGCCGATCGCCAACCCGAAACCGATCCACAGCGTGGTGCCCGTGCCTGCAGCCAGATCACCGGGCAGCGCATCGGCGATATGCGCCAGGATCGGTGCCACCATGAACGCCGCCACCGCCCGCAACAGCTCGATGATCGCGAACACCCGCTGCAGGCTGGCCGACTGCAACGAGAAGCCCGCGACGAACAACGCGGGCGCCACCGTCGCGCCCAACGCCAGCCCCGTCAACGCCGAGCCGACCAACGCCAGCGGCTGGTTCGCCGGAAGGGCGTAGGAGAACACCAGGATTCCCCCCGCCAGCAGCGCCATCCCGACCAGCGGCAGGTAGTGCATCGCCTTGCGGGATATGACGAACCCGAACACGACCGCCATCACGACGGCACCGCCGACCTCGGGCAGGTAGATCAGTCCGACCTGGACCGGGCTGAAGCTCTCCAACAACACGTTGGCCGTCAGGGCCGTCGCCGCGACCGACGCCGCAGCGGCGAACAGTGCGACACCGACCCCGGCGACCGGGATCGCGCTCGTCAACATCGTGCGCACTGTCAACAGCGGCCGCTTCGCCCTGAACTGATAGACGACCAACGCCACGATCAGCGCCAGACCCCCGAACATCGGTACGCTCGCCGCCAGGTCGCTGAACGCGTGCGTGGTGAGCTGCGCCGCACCGACGAACGCGGCCGTACATCCGACCGTCGCCAATGCGATTGCCTTCAGGTCGCGCGGCGCGTCGAGATCTGCAGGAGGCGCGTCGTCAAATGTCAACGCCGCCATGACAAGAGCCAGCACCGCGATCGCGGCGATAATCCAAAACAGCGGTCGCCACGCATGCGCCTCGGCCTGCACACCTCCGATGAATGGGCCCAGCGCCACCGCGCCGAAGACGCACATGTTCATGATCACCGCGGTGTTGCGCAGCTTGTCTCTCGGGAAGCCAATCGTCAGTGGCGGCGCCGCGGCGATCAACAGCATGCTCGTCGACAGCCCCTGCAGCACGTGCCCGCCGATGTACATACCGGCGTTCTGCGCGGCCGCGGCGAGCACCGAACCCACCACCAGCAGCACCGCGTAGGCGACCAGCATCCTGCGCTGGGGTAGGTGCTGGGCGAACTGGACCGCAAGGACCGTGCCGACCGCATAGGCCGCGTTACCCAGACCCGAACCCAAAGTCATCGCCTGGGTGCTCATGTGGAGGTCCGCAGAGATGATCGGTACCAAGGGGTCGATCGCCGCCGACAACGCAAGATAGGGAATCAAGGCGAGGGTGACCATGGCGGCCACCGCCGGATATCGTCCGGCGAGCGGTCCTTGGCGCATCAGTCCTGCTCAAAGGTGGCTGGCGGGTCCATTCGGCGCCGCCACATCACATTGGGGCGGTTGCTCGATTGGACTGGATCGCGCACGCGTCGCTGCAACTAGCAGCCGATTGAATTTATTCCTGTACAGCAAACACTCAGGAAGTCAACGCCCGAGGCGGGTCCTGATCGTCTCGAGGACACTCCAGCCGACCAGCGTGCCGAGCGCGATCGAGAAGATCGCCGCCACACTCGTGCCGAGCGTCGCGATGTCGTTGCCGCCGCCCGCAACGGCCTCACCGAGCGACTGGAAGCTGAGCGAGCCCGGCACCAACGCCCAGAACGCCGCGAGCATCATCACGATCGCAGGCGGTGACGTCTTGATCCGTGCCCCGAGCATCGCGAACGGCACCACCAGGAACGCACCGACGGCGCCGGAGTGCGTCGGCGACAGGAACAGCCCGCCCACCTTCTGCCCCACCAGCGCCACGCCGACCGCCAGCATCAGCCACAACAGCGACCCCACGGGCGCCGACAGATAGATGTACAGCCCGATCGCGATCACGACGACAGCGACGTACAGCGACCACCCGCCCATCTGCGGTGACGGCGGCTGCGGCGCGACCCGGCCCGCGACGTGGATGCCCAGCCCGACACCGAAGACGAGCAACATCAGTTGTGTCACACCGTAAATCAGTCGACTGGCGCCGCTGATGATCTGCGCGCTTGCCAACTCCATGGCGGCGATCGTCAACGCCAATCCCGGCAGGATCGCCACCAGCGGCGGACTGATCACCCGCAGCAGCCCGTCGTTGGCCGCGTCGGCGACAAACCACGTCGCCAGCATCGTGACCACCATCGCGGCCAGCGTCGGCAGCACCGCGTTCAGCGTCGGGAACGGCCGACCCAGAATCACGATGACGCCGACCACCGCGCCGAGAAACACGTAGCCCCACAGCGACGCCCACGTCGGATTGATCACCATGCCGAACCCGAGCGTGGTGATGACGTAGCCGATCACGGTGGTGACGGGCCCGAAGCGCGGCCGCATCGTGCGTGCGGTGGCGGCCTCCTGCGCGGCGTCGGCCGGCGTGATGGCGCCGACCTCGGCGAGCTCGGCGATCGCGTCGATCCGGCCCGCGAGGTTCAGCTGGGTCGTCGGATTCGTGACCGTCTCGACCTCGTAGGCGACGTTGCCGACCTGGACCACCAGCGCCGTCGGCAGCACGACGACCCGGACGGTCTGATGGGTGTACTGCCTGGCGATCGTCAAGCAGCCGCGCCCTGACGAGTTGCGCAGGCTGCTCGCATTCGATGAGCGCGATCCCCAGCTCGCGCAGCATCGCGGCGACTTCGGCGTCGTCGTGGTCCTGCCCCTCGACCGCTTCGGGGATCTCCTTGCGGATCGATTGCAGAAATCGCTGTGTTCGGCTGGTCATCGTCCGGTGCGGATCGCTTCGACGACCTCGTCTGTGGCCACGACGGCAGCGTAGTTCGGGAGGTTCACTTCCAGCGCGGCGTGCATGTGGTCGGCGGAGTAGCTCGTCGTGGCGTCCTTTACGACAGTGACCTGATAGCCGAGTTCCGCGCCGTAGCGGACGGTCGCCTCGACGCAGGAATGCGCGATCAGGCCGATGACGATGAGCTCGTGAATGCCGTGCTTCTTCAGCAGCAGGTCAAGATCGGTGTTGGCGAAACCGCTTGAGCACCAATGCTCTTGCGCCACGATGTCGCCGGGCTGCGGCTGGAACTCCTCGCGGAGCTCACCGCCCCACGTGCCGAACTCGAACGTCTTGCGGTCCCACGCCGCCTTCTGGATGGGTGCGACGTACTTCCAGGTCTCGTAGTCGCCGGGCCGGTACCGGCGGTGCAGCGCGTAGAACACCCGGATCTCGGCCTGCCGCGCCGCATCGAGCACCTGCTTCATGTGGGGGATGCAGCCGTTGGCCTCGGCGACTCCCTTCAGGCGGTCCCACACCTTGCCGCCCTCGGAGATGAAGTCGTTGTACGGGTCGATCACCAGCAGTCCCGTGATGCCTGGCGCGAAGGTCATCGGGACATCTTCCTCTCGACGTCGGCCGGAGCGCCCCGACTGTCGTGACCGTGTCCGTCATAACGTGGGCGCTATGACTGGCAGGATCGATCGACGTCGTGCTCCAGCGGCAGCTCGACCAGTGGCAGCTTCGGCCCGACGGCGATGCCATCGATGGGCGCGGCTCGATCGTTCAGCCGGTGCGCACCTCCGATGGAACGCGAGCCGTCCTCAAGATCGGCCGTCCTGACGCGGAATCCGAGCACGAGCATCTCGTGCTCCGGCGGTGGGGCGGCGACGGTGCCGTCCGGCTGCTGAGCGCCGATCCGCCACACCGCGCCCTTCTGCTCGAGCGGCTCCGTCCCCAGACCCTCCGCAGCGTGCCCGACGTCGACGCATGCGACATCGTCGCCGACCTCTACGGACGCCTCCACGTACCCGCGATGCCCCAATTGCGTTCGCTGACTTCAGAACTCGATCGGTGGATGCGCGAGCTCGAATCACTTCCCCGCGGCGCGCCCGTCCCGCACCGGCTGGTCGAGCAGACGATCGGGCTCGGCCGGGACCTGAGCACTGAACCAGCCACCACCGTCCTGCACGGCAACCTCCACTACGGAACCGTGCTCGCGGCGGACCGCGAGCCCTGGCTCGCGATCGCCCCAGCGCCGATGAACGGTGACCCGCACTACGAGCTCGCCCCGATGCTGTGGCACCGCTGGGCCGATGTGACCGGTGACGTCAGAGCGGGCGTGCGGCGGCGCTTCTACCGCCTTGTCGACGCATCAGGGCTCGACGAGGAACGCGCCCGCGCGTGGGCGGTCGTCCGAGTTGTCCTGGAGGCCACGCGGGACCCGGCGAACCTCACGACGTACGTCGCCATTGCGAAGGCCATCCAAGAGTGAATGCTCAGCGACGCCCCGGCAGCAGCCCTGGTGCTGCTCAGCGCACCTTTTCGGGGATTGAATTCAGCGCTTTCAGGACATGCACCGCGAGTTCGCCCGCATCCTGGTCATCCAACTTGGAGTGAGCCATGATCGAGTCTTTCACCATGTCGACGCGTACGTCGTAGGGAGTGCGGAGCGTTGTTGGCGAAGCCATTAGATTTCCTTTTCAGTCGAGCATGTTCGCTCGCAACCGAGCTGCCCGATACCCATGACAGTACGCCGTTGCGCGTCATCGGGATTCGCGCGTCCGCTTGCGACGGCGTGCACGCGCCCGCAACGCCGTGCCGAGCCCGACTATCGGGTCGCCCGATCCGGGCGCTGACGTAGCGTCGGTTGTCGAACATCCGCTCCGACGCAGTCTCCGGCGCATCGTCGGCCGTGGCCGTCAGGAAGCCGTCGGGCAGCGCCAGTTTGTGGATGGTGCGCAGTGTCAACAGATACTGGCGCGCAAGAGAACCAGTCGTGTAGGGCAGGTCGTACTTGTCGCACAACGCCTTCACCCGCACGGCGATCTGCGCGTAGCGATTGCTCGGCAGGTCGGGAAACAGATGGTGCTCGATCTGATAGCACAAGTTGCCGGTCGAAAACGCCAGCAGCGGCCCGGCTTTGAAGTTCGCCGCGCCGAGCATCTGCCGCAGATACCAGTCGCCTCGGGTTTCATTCTCGAGCACGTCGGCGCTGAACTTCTCCGCGCCGTCGGGAAAGTGCCCACAGAAGATGACCACGTATGTCCAGAGGTTACGCAACAGGTTTGCCACCACATTTGCGCCCAACGTTCTGCGCCAGCGAGACAAGCTCAGCGCCGGGAAGATCACGTAGTCCTTGACAGCTTGGCGGGCAATCTTCTCGGTCAGCGTGCGCCTCGCTTCGGACACCTTCCCGGCATCCGGCGTCAGCCGATCCCGCTCCGAATGAACGCCGTGAAGAGCAATCCCCCACTCGAAAATACTCGCCAGCAACAGGTTTCGAAGCGGCTGCAGCAGATGAACGGGCTGCCAGGGCTCGTCGCGCGTCACCCGTATCACGCCGAAGCCGAGATCGTCGTCCACACCCGACGACGTTGCTGAACACGTGGTGGCGGTAGTTGTGCGAATACCTCCACTGCGCCGAGACGGCCACCATGTCCCACTCCCACGTGCTGGAGTGAATCTCGGGATCGTTCATCCAGTCCCATTGGCCGTGGCTGACGTTGTGGCCGATCTCCATGTTCTCGACGCACTTGGCGAAGGCCAGCGACATGGTCCCGATGGCCCAGCCTGCTCGTGCCCGGCTGCAGCCGATGAGCAGGCGCGACGCGACCTCGAGCGTCCTTTGGAACCTGATGGTGCGCCGGATGTAGGCAGCATCCCGTTCACCGAGCGACTCCTCGATATCGCTCCGAATGGAGTCCAGTTCGTTCCCGAGGGTCTCGATGTCGGTTTGAGTCAGATGCGCGTACGCGGCGATGTCGGCAATGGCCAATTGTTGTCCTGTCGATCCGGTCACGATTGCGGAGGCTGTTCTGACAACCCTAGGGAGTGCGGATCAGCGGCCGAAATCGAAAGAGACGACGGCAGCGCGTCGGCGTAACGCCAGCTTACGGGCCAGCACGCCCGGCGGCAACGTCCTGCCCGCGGCCGGGTCCGCAGCGACCGAAGCGGGGCTGCCAGCTGTTGTGTGGTGTGTGGTCGGTAGTCGGTGGTGTGTTGTAGGAACGGATGTAATGAGTCTGGCGGTGTGGGCTGAGCGCGATGGTGTTGCGCGGGTGGCTGCGTGTCGCTGGTTTTGTGCTGGTGTGTCGCCGGGCTTGGCGCGGAGGGTGGGATGGCTGATTCTGGTCGAGGAACCATCGTGCGAGGTTTGTATTCAGTCGGGGATGGCGGTGTGTGCACGGGTGTCCTGGGCTGACCAGAAGGCCGACCTGGATCGGCAGGTGGCGGGTGTGACCGCGTGGGCCACTGACGAAAGGATCTCTGTCGAGGAGATGGTCGTCGAGGTGGGTTCTGCGCTGAATGGCCACCGCCGCACATTTCTTGCTCTGCTGGGTGACCCGACGATAGGTCGGATCGTGGTGGAACACCGACACCGTTTCTGCGGGTTCGGGTCCGAGTGCGTCGAAGCCGCTCGTGCCGCGCAGGGCCGCGAGCTGGTGGTCGTTAATTCCTCCGGGGTTGGTGCGAGTCGCGTGACCACTAACGATCACTCACTTGCAACGGTAAGGTCAAGGCATCGGGACCAACCAGGCCCCACGATCAAGGGGCCAGCGATGTCCGATAAATCTCCTCGACAAGCCATGACCAAGAAGTCCGGAAAATCTCTGAAAGAGAAACGCTCCGCCAAGCACGCGAAAACAGCGGCGAAGGAATCTGCCGCACAGGCTTTATTTCATGACAAGAAGCGCTGAGGCGCAACAACTTTCGCTAGGGGTGCTGGCTCGTTCGCGCAAGCCGAACGAGCGGAGGCTGCCGATTCACCCGGCGCACTTCAGCAGGATCGATCCTCGGGCCCTGCCGCGGATCTTCCTCGAGCATGGCTACGGCGTCACACTTCGGTGCCTCGGACGGCGCACTGGGCGGACTCGTCGGTGGAATCCGCACCCGAGAACAACTCATCGCCGACTGCGACGTCATTCTGTTGCCCAAGGTTCAGGCTGAGGACCTGGCGGAATTCAAAATGGGACAGATCGTCTTGGGCTGGCCACACTGCGTGCAGGATTCCGCCCTGACGCAGATCGCCATAGATCGGCGGTTGACGTTGATCGCTTTCGAGGCGATGAACCACTGGCAGGCCGACGGCGGATTCGGCCTGCACGTGTTTCACAAGAACAACGAGCTCGCGGGCTACTGCTCCGTGCTCCACGCCATGCAACTGGCCGGAATCACGGGGAGCTACGGCCGCCGGCTGCGCGCCGCCGTCATCGGGTTCGGCGCCACCGCCCGTGGCGCGGTCACCGCGTTGAACGCCCACGGCGTCGACGACGTGCGCGTGCTGACCAACCGGGATGTGGCCGCCGTCGGATCGCCGATCCCGTCGACCCAGATTGTCCAGATGGGTCGCGACGACGCAACACCCGATCGGACCTGGGCTGATACGCCCGACGACGGCGTGATCGCGGTGGCCCGCTTCCTCGCCGACAACGACATCGTCGTCAACTGTGTGCTGCAGGATCCCGACGCACCACTAGTCTTCGTCACCGAGGAGGACCTGGCGTCCTTCACTCCTGGAAGCCTGATCATCGACGTCTCATGTGACACCGGTATGGGGTTCGACTGGGCGCGACCGACCTCGTTCACTCAGCCGATGATCGAGATGGCAAGCGGGGTCCACTATTACGCGGTGGATCACAGCCCGTCCTACCTGTGGAACTCGGCGACCTGGGAGATCAGCGAGGCGCTGCTGCCCCACATCGAAACGCTTCTGGCTGGGCCCGCGGCGTGGAGCGCGACCCCGACGATCGCCCGGGCGATCGAGATCCGCGATGGCGTCGTTCTCAATCCGAGCATCCTGTCGTTCCAGCACCGCGACGATGCCTATCCGCACGCGGTCCGCAAAGAACAACCCGAGCCGTCGGGTGCAGTGTCTTAACCCGAATCGCCCGGATGCCGGATCGTCGCTCCCCGTAGCCGACGGCTACGCATGGGCTCGCGCGCTGACTTCTGGTGCTCGAGCTGCCGGATCAGCTCACGCTTCGCTTCGGAGAGTGCGCAATCGATGTCTGCGTTCTCGGCGACCGCTATCAGCGGCGGACGGCCGGGCAGGACGGTACGCAAGGTGACGCGCTGCTCCCTGCCGCCACGGTCCTGCAGCGAGACATCCAATTCCACATCCCGCGGGTCCCACTTTCCCAGGTGCGGTCCGAGCGTCGACAACGTGTCCACGACGTGTTGTCGCTCCTTCTCCACGAAGCCGGCGCCTACATGAATCGCGTTCCCACGATGGGCATCTCGTTGTTGACTTTCATACTTCGTCATCGTGTTCGCTCTCCTTAGGCGGGCTCGAAGGTGGTCATGTCACTGCCCTGCGCTTGGCGATGAGCCGTTGCGCCAGGCGCAGATACGCACCGGCCACAACGGGCCAAGCCATATCCGGCGCCAACCCGCGGGCCTCGGCGGCCATCGAACCGGCGAGGCGTGGCTGCGTCAGTACGTTCCGCAACGCCGTTACCAATGCGCCGGGATCGTCGTGGTCGACGAAGATGCCCGCTCCGTTTCGGAGGACTTCGACGGCGTGCGGGAAAGCGGTGGCCACGACCGGCCTGCCGGCCGCGATTGCGTCGGCCAGCGCGCCGGAGGTGACCTGATCGGTGGAGTCATAGGGCAGTACAACGACGGCCGCAGACTGAATGAGCGCAGTCAGCATCGCCCCGTTGAAGTAGCGAGAGTCGAAGAGCACCGAATCCGCTACACCGCCACGACGAACCAGTTCCGTCAGGGCATCGCGGTATGCCTCGCCTTCTTCGGCGAGCACATCCGGGTGCGTCGGTCCGACGACCAGGTACCGCGGCCGGCCGGGCAGGCGATCCAGCGAACTCATCGCCGCTATCACGCGCTCGATGCCCTTTCCCGGACCCATCAGTCCCCACGTCAAGATCGTTGGTCGGCTCGGACGCTTCATGGGCGGTTCGCTCGGGACGACCGCGCCGTGCGGGATCGTCGTGACCTTGTGGCGATCGACGCCGTACTGGGCACACAACCGCTGCTTGGCGACCTCGGACATGACGACCACTTGATCCGCCGTCGCGGCGATCCATGCGAGCACCGAATGTTGATGCGGCGTCGGGCTTTTCAGTATCGTGTGCGCGACCACGATCGACGGGACGCGCAACCCGCGGATGACGTCCACCAAGTCGTTACCGTCAACACCCCCGTAGACGCCGTAGTCATGTTGGATGACCGCGACGTCGCCCCGGTTGAGCGACTCAAGGCACAAACCGACCGACGGCACTGAGTCGTTGACCAGCTCTCCGACCACCTCACCCCGAGACGATGGCGAACCGTCGGCCACGCGGACCACACTGACGTCGGCGCCAAGCGCGCCCAACGCTTCAGCGAAGGCAGCGCTGAATGTCGCCGGTCCGCCCGCGGTCGGCGGATATGGGCTGAGGATGCCGACACGGGCGCGCCCGGATGTGTGTTGCACTCGAACACGGGGAGCCAGCGATGGAAGCAAGGGGGCAGCGCTCAAGACAAGTCCGATGAACGGTTGTTACCGGCGTATCCGACGTGAGCGGTTGCTCGGCAAATCAGCGGAAGACACCTGATGCCACTCCGGACTGGCTGGGTTCCCAACGCCATCAACGCTACACCCAGTGCACTGGAGCGAAGCCGTTGGGTGAGCGTGGCGCGTTTTTGCTTGCGCCAACACATAATTCGCCTGTAACGAGCGAGCCGGCGCGCCCCCGCATTGCCGCAGGTGTAGCCTCGAAAGTGAACCAACCCCCGCACTCGTGCGCCGGGCCAGCTCGAAATGAGGGAATCGCCCGTGGATGACGCTGGCTTGAACACGAAAAGCACCGCGCGCGAACAGCGGCATCCGTCCGGCCGGATCCGGCTCACGCTGGTGTCCGAACTGGGCGGTGCGCTCGACGGGGCCTGGTGGCCGTACACGTCGTCGGTAGCAAAGGAACTTCCCGAGCTGATCGAGGCGCTGGAACGACCACTGGGTCAAATTGTCGATATCGGCGTCAACTGGTCGCCCCTGGAGGGTGTGCCCGATCTCGACTCGCTGAACTACCGCGGTAATGCCGCCGTTCGCAGTCGCACCACCCGCCCGCAACGCGTCATGACCGTCACCGGCAGTCGTGCCTGCGCACGCCTTCTGGTGGTGCCGTGCCGGACCAGCACAGCGCTCGCCGTCATGCTGCTGCGACGAGCCGCCGGCTTAGCCGTCTTCTCGGTCCACCAAGAGACCGACGCGTTCCGGGCCGCAGAGGACATCGTCTGCGCCGCCCGCGCCGAACACCCGATGTTTGCGAGGTCAGCGTCCGGTTCAGCGTGAGACGCTGCGCCGACGGCCCGCGGGGTTGCGATGCTGACCGCGCGCCGAACCGGCGTTCCCTCCACCGCGCCTGCGACGGGGGGCTCCGGACGTCTTCGCGGCCGTAGCGTGCGCGTCCGGGTTCGGACGGCGCGGCGGAGCCTTGAACGGGGCGACCTCGCCGACCAGTGCGGTCACCGGCGCAGAGTTCGCGACGACTTCTTGCGGACGGACGTTGATCCCGGCCTTGCGCATCAGCGCCTGCGTGTCCCTGCGCTGCTCAGGCAGCACGACGGTGACCACATCGCCCGAATTTCCGGCCCGTGCGGTCCGACCGGACCGATGCAGGTAGGCCTTGTGTTCCATCGGGGGGTCCACGTGCACGACGAGTTCGACCTCGTCGACGTGCACACCGCGCGCGGCGATGTCGGTGGCCACCAGCACCCGAGCCTCGCCCGCGCTGAACGCGGCCAGGTTGCGGTCGCGTGCGTTCTGAGAAAGGTTGCCGTGCAGGTCGACTGACGGCACACCGGAATCGGTGAGCTGCTTGGCGAGCTTGCGGGCCTGGTGTTTGGTGCGCATGAACAAGATTCGGCGTCCGGTACCGGACGCGAGATGGTGCACCAGTTCCTTCTTGGCCTGTACTCCAGTGACGTGGAACACGTGGTGTGTCATTTCGGGCACCGGTGAGTGCGCCTCGTCGACGGAATGCGTCACCGGGTTGTGCAGGAACCGCTTGACGAGCTTGTCGACGCCGTTGTCCAGCGTCGCGGAGAACATCATGCGCTGTCCGCCCGCCGGTGTGGCCGCCAAGATCCGGGTCACGCCGGGCAAGAAGCCGAGGTCAGCCATGTGATCGGCCTCGTCGACGACGGTGACCTCGATCGAGTCGAGGTTGAGGACGCGCTGCCTCATCAGGTCTTCCAACCGGCCCGGGCATGCCACGACGATGTCGACGCCGGAACGCAGCGCCGACACCTGACGGTTCTGCGGGACACCGCCGAAGATGGTGGTGACTTTGAGCTGATGGGCGGATGCCAGCGGCTCGAGGGTCGCGGCGATCTGGGTCGCCAGCTCACGAGTGGGCGCGAGCACAAGACCGGTCGGTCGACCACGGCGTTGCATGGCTGCCAGCCGGGTGACCATCGGGATGGAGAACGCAAGCGTCTTGCCGCTGCCAGTCTTGCCGCGGCCCAACACATCTCGACCGGCGAGCGTGTCGGGAAGCGTCTTCTCCTGAATCGGAAAAGGGGTGAGGATTCCGCGCGCGGCCAGCGACTGGATCAGCTTGTCGTCGACGCAGAGATCAGCGAAGGATTGTTGAGTGGTAATTGCGAGTGCCTTTCAGGCATTGGGTTGCACAACGCTCGCGCGATTGATCGGCACGAGCGAGCACAAGTCTGGCGAGATTGCCGGTGGGCAATATCGATCGCCGTGAGAAAACCTTGTGCTGTCGCACACGTTTGGGAAGTGATCCACGACGCTGCTGGCAAGAATCATTGAGCGCCAACGTTGCCACCAGACTACAGGGTGAGTCCCGATGGGGCGAAATCAGGCGTCAGCTAGCAGGTCGGCAGCTGCAACAGCCCCTCACCTGGGGTAAGGCACTGTGGTCGTGGCGTCATCAAGCGCCGGGCCGTGCCGCTCCTGAATACGGACCTGATCCGGGAGCGGAACAGGCGGCTCCTCGGGCTCCGGTGCAGGGCTTGCTGTGCAGGAGCCGGTGGCGGTGGCGGCAATTCGGCCGGTTCCGGATCCGCCTGTTCCGGCTCGGGAGGTGCCTGCGCCGGCGCACGCTGCTGCGGTGGGGGTGGTGTGAACGTGCGGGCCTGTTGCGTCGTCGGCCGTTGTGCCGGTTGGCTCTTCGCAATCGTCGGACCGGGTTGCGACGAGGCGATTGCAGGTGGAGCCGGCGAATTCGGCTGCGGCGCTGGCGGTGTGACCGCTGGGGCGACATTCAGCGGCCTACGGGCCCGCTCGGCATCCGAAGGAGTGGCCGCCGTTGGCGTTGTACCGGTGGGATTGCCAATCGTCACAGCGGGCGCCTTGTCCGTATCGCCGATGGGGGCGACCGCCGTGTCGGGCAGCCGCAGGATCACTATCGTGAGCCCGACCGCGACGAGCGGAAGGCCGACCAGCAGGAAGAAGAGGAGCTTCAGCCGCGATCTGTCCCGCTTCTCGCCTTCCTCGGTATCGCCGAGATCTGGCCCGAAGCGCTCCGTCGGTCCGTCGATATCAGTTGCCGGACCCACGTCGGGCAGGGGCAGCCGCTGAGTCGTCGCCGCCAGAGCGGACGTGTCGTGGGAAACGGTTTCCTCATCGATGTCCGCACCTGCACTGGTCAGCTGAATCTGGCTCAGTGTCTTGTCGCGAAGCCACGCCGGTGCGGGAATGAATACCGGCGCGGTGCCAAGCAACGCAACAGGATTGAGCAGTCCGCGGCGTTCCCGCTCACACACCGTACATCCCTCGATGTGACGGGCGACGCGCTTGCGAATCAGTATCGTGAAATGTCCGTCCCAGCCATGCAGAATGGCGGCAAGCTCCGGACAGCGGTCGGGGTTGGCTCGAGCCCGACGGCAGACCAACAGCGCGCCGAGGCTGCGTTCCATGGTTTCCCGCAGCCGGTGCACCATCGTGTTCGCGTTGGTTTGGCTGACGCCCAGTGCGTCCGCCAGTTCCGCGGGATCCAGGTCGTGCCGGTAGGACAACTCCAACACTGCGCGGTCGCGGTCCGACAACCCCCCGGCGGCCTCGGCGATCAGATCGGCCAACTCCGTACGTCTGGCAAACGCGTCCGGACCGGCGTCGGGCGACGCCCTATCGGGCAGGGCATCCGACGGCTGGACCCTGCGTCGGTCTCGTAATCGACGCAGACACTGGTGACGCGCGACTCCATACAGCCAGGCCCGAAGTTTGTCCGGTTCGCGTAAGTCACGCAGGCTCGTGGCCGCCTCGCAAAACGCATCCTGGACGCAGTCGGCGGCCGCATCGCGGTCGGCGAGCATTCCGGCACAGAAGTCGTGTAATCGGTTGGCGTAGCGGTCATAAATCCCGGCGAACGCTCGCCGATCACCGGCCGCGGCGGCGAGGGCCAGTTCCGCATCGGAACTGCCCGGCCCGACGATGCCCCAATCCTGTACTGCAGTCATGACAGTGCTTCCCATACCGGCCGGCGTCGGTATCCCGCAACGGTAGACCCGACGGAAGTGGCATTGCGCATTTCAGACAATCGTTGAAGGCGGGATGCCCTGCCGCCGATGGCGACAGGGCAACCCGTCTAAGCCGCTAGCAGGAGCCAATGCCACACGGCGGCTTGGCAGGGTTGAGCACCGGTGCTGACGGATCGATCTTTGGACCGATCTTCGGGTCGAGCTGTGGCGGATCGAGCTTCGGGTCGAGCGTCGGGTCGAGCTTCGGGTCGAGCTGTGGCGGCTCGAGCTTCGGGTCGAGGGTCGGGTCGAGCTTCTTCGGCGTCGCCGGCGTGGCCGGTGCCGGCGGCGTCGTGTCGAGCTTCGGCGGAACGCGCTTCGGGTCGAGCGTCGGGTCGAGCTTCTTGGGCGTCGCCGGTGTCCCCGGAGTCCCCGGCGTCGGCGGCGTCCCCGGCGTCCCCGGCGTCGGCGGCGCTGGGTCGGCCTTCGGCGGCGCAGGCGGCGCCGTCTTCGGCGGTGCCGGCTCGGTCTTGACTGGGAACGGCACCAGGATGGGGCCGGGTGCCTGCTGGACCGGCGCCGCGTTCGCGGCGGGTGCCGGGTTCGAGTTGGCGGGCGGCGGCACATTGATGATCGAGCCGTTGGCTGGTGGCGGCAGGACGACCGTCGAAACACCTGGCGCGACGCTCACAGGCGAAGGCCCGGCGGGAGCGGCAGCGATCGACGTCGGCGCCTGCATCACGGCGGTTTCGCCGTCGGCGCCTGGCACCAGATAGACCGGCTGGACGGGGGTCGAGGTCGATCCGTCCTTGCCCAACAGCGTTGTCCCGATGAGTACGCCTGCGCCGACGGCGGCTACCGCACCCAACAGGAGGACGCCGCTGCGCAACGCGCTCGGCGTCCGTGACGGGCCGCCGGTTGCGGCATCGCGGCCGGGAAGTTGTTGTGCATGACGGGGCGGGGTTCGTCGTATCCGAATTCAGGGCCGCCGTAGGCGCGGTCGAAGGGACGCGGCGCCGGGGACGGCTGGGGGTAATACGTGGTGGTCATGGCTGTTCCTCTGGTTACTTGCCACCCCTTTTGAGTGGCTTTCACGGGTGTGGGAAGCGAGCCGGGTGCCGGGTCACACTTTTTTCGAAGATTTATCCTGCGATGTCTGTGGCCGCAGCTTGTCGACCGAAATCAGCTGATCGCACCGTTGATGACCGGCGTGGCGATCATGCCTTTGTCGACACCCCATTTGGTGGCGATGGCCTGGTATTCGCCGTCAGACATGACGTGCTCGAGCGCCTGCCGCAGCGATTCGGCCAGCCCTGAATCCTTTTGCACCGGCCAGCCGTACGGCGCGGTGTCGAACTGCTCCCCTGCCGGTTCCAGCGCGCCGCCACTGCCCTTGATGGCGAACCCCGTCACCGGTGAGTCGGCCGACATCGCGTCGATCTCCCCGTTGATCAGCGCCGCGGTCAGCTCGTCCTGGCGGGGGTAGACGACGGCTTCAACCGGCGGCAGCCCCGCCGCCACGCACTGGTCGCTCTTGGCCGGGATCTCGACGGTTTCGTGCGTCGAGCCCGGGGTCATGCCGACCCGCAGCCCGCACGCCGCGTTCGGATCGATACCCGACCCGGTCCGCTGCGCCCACAACGTTCCCGCTTCGAAGTAGGTGACGAAGTCGACCTGCTCCTGGCGCTCGAGAGTGTCGGTGAACGACGACATCCCGACGTTGATCTCCCCGCGCTGCACCGTCGGGATGATGTCCTCGAACAAAAACTCCCGGTACTCGGGAATGAGACCAAGCGTGTTGGCGACCGCATTCATCAGGTCGACGTCGAAGCCGACGATGTCACCGGCGGAGTTCTTGAATTCGTTTGGGGCGTAGGGGACATTGACGCCGATCGTCAGCCGGCCCGAGTCGCGGATCTCGGCGGGCAGCGTCGCCGCGATCGCCGGCACCACACCGCCCGATCCGTCTGACGGCCCCGGCGTCGACGACGTCGTCGGCGGGCCGGCCGATGAACCCTCGTCCTTTCCGCCCCACAGCTGCCACGCCCCGAACACCAGCGCCACACCGAGCAGCACCGCGGCACCCAAGATGGCCAGGGTCTTCGCGGACACGCCGCGACGACCCGCGTTCTGCTTGACGCGGCCGGCCGAATGCCTGCCGGAGCCGGTCGTCCGCACCGGCACGCTCAGCGCCTGGCGCGCTGCGGCGGCCATCTCACCCGCCGTCTGATAGCGCCGACCCGGTTTCTTCGACATCCCCTTGGCGATGACCTCGTCGAATGCCGCCAACTTGGGATTGATGGCCGACGGCTTCGGCGCGGGCGCGTTGATGTGCTTGGCGATCTGCTGCTCGAGACTGTCCACGGGATAGGGCCGTGAGCCCGTCAGGCATTCATAGAGCACACATGTGAGCGCGTAGACGTCCGAGCGCCGATCGACCTCGCCGCCCTCGAACCGCTCGGGCGACATGTAGGCCATCGTGCCCAGCGTGCTGCCCGCCGTCGTCAGCCCTTGCTGACCGGCAGTGCGCGCGAGACCGAAGTCGATGAGGTAGGCGAAGTCGTTCTTGGTGACCAGGATGTTGGACGGCTTGACGTCGCGGTGGATCAGGCCGAGTTCGTGCGCGGCATCGAGCGCGGACGCGACCTGGTCGATGATCGACACCGCCAGCGCGGGCGTGAGCGGCTTCTTGTCGTCGTCCTCGCCGAGCATGGATCCGAGGTTGCGGCCGTCGATCAGCCGCATGTCCAGGTAGAGCTTCTCGTCGATCTCGCCGAAGCCATGGATCGGCACGACGTGTGGTTCGTTGATGCCCGCGGCGGCCTGCGACTCGCGCCGGAATCGCTGTTGGAAGACGGCGTCCCTGGCCAGATGCGACGGCAGTACTTTGAGCGCGACGATACGGTCGGTCTTGGTGTCGAAGGCCCTGTAGACCTCGCCCATTCCGCCCCGGCCGATCAGCTCCTGGAGCTGATATTGCCCGAATGGTGTCGCATCCACCGCGTTTACTCCTCGGCACGCGAACCCGCGCTGATGTGTCGCTTGAAGCTACACCACGTTTGCCGAGGTTGTCCGCGCGTGCGTCAATACTTGCTCAGGTCGAAGTAGTACCGCGTCGAGTCTCCTGACAGATCGCGATACGACGCGATTTCGCGATCTCGCCGCAGTTTCGGGGTGGCGCTATCGCGACCCGTACTCGTGATGACCTATCGCGACCCGTACTGCAGCGCAGGCTCGTCGGAATCGACCCCGCCATTGCTGAGGATCCGCAGCCGGTCCGGCCGCACCTCATAACGCGCACCATCCGCCGGGTTGATGACGTCGAATCCGCCATCGGCGGGCGTCGCGTTGTCGAGCTGCAAGATTGGCCCCGTCGCGCAGCCGCTCACCCCGGTACTGATACGTCCCCGCCGACGTCTCGCAGACCACCGCCATCGACTGTGACGTCTGGATCGCCGTCACCAGCGAAGTGCCCGGGTCGCACCGGGTCGTGTGGCCGACGAAGCCCTGGCCGTCCGTCCCCGTCATCCCGGCCAGGCCCGCCGAGGTCGTCGTCGACGTCGTCGACGTGGTGGTCGGCGACTCGGACGTCGTGGTGACCGTCTCCGTCGTCGTACTCGCCGACGGCGGCACCGCGAGCGGGGTCGGCCGTGCCGGGCTGCTGTCGTCGCCGCTGGAGACGAGCAACGACGCCAGCACCGCGGCCGCGCCGAACAGCACGATCACCACGGCTGTCAGCACCACCTGCGTCCTGCCGAACCGCCTCTTCGGCGTGGGGGCGGGCGCGGGCGGCCTCGGTGCCTGCAGCTGCGGCGGGTACGGCGTGTACCCCGTCCCCGACGGGTTCTCGTAGATCGCCGAGAACTGCCTCGTGTTCGTCGGCGGGCTCGGCGCAGGCAGCGGCGGCCGCGGCGCCTCGACCGCACCCACGGCAGCGTTCGCCGCCTTGGCCAGCTCGCCTGCAGACGAATACCTGTCCGACGGCTTCTTCGCCAAGCCCCGCGCAATCACGTCGTCGAAAGCCCGTGTGATGCCGCGCCGCATGATGCTCGGCCGCGGCGGTGGCGAGAACATGTGCGCGCTCATCAGCTGTCGCAGATCCCCGCCGGTCTCGAAAGGCGCCCGGCCGGTGAGGCATTCGTACAGCAGACACGTCAACGAGTAGATGTCGGCCGCGGGCCCGACCTGTCCGCCCGCAAAACGCTCCGCGGCCATGTACGCGCACGACCCGATGATCAACCCCGTCGAGGTGACGCTCGCATCGCCGTCGCCATGGGCGATCCCGAAGTCGACGAGATACGCGAAGTCGTCCTGCGTCAGCAGCACGTTCTCCGGCTTGATGTCGCGGTGGATCAACCCATCGGCGTGCGCGGCGTCCAACGCCGCCGCCACCTGCGCGATGATCGACGCCGCCCGCCGCGGCTCCAACGGCCCGTTCGCCCGCAGCTCGTCCTTCAGGTTGGCGCCCTCGACCAGCCGCATGTCGATGTACAGCGTGCCGTCGATGTCGCCGAAGTCGTGCACCGGGATGACGTGCGGTTCCTGCAACCTCGCCGCCACCCGCGATTCGCGCCGGAAGCGCGCCTGGTAGCTCTTGTCGGCCGCCATCTCCGCACGCAGCACCTTCACGGCCACCGTGCGTTCCCTGACGGTGTCGTACGCGCGATATACCTCGCCCATGCCGCCGACACCGATCAGGGTCTGCAGCTCATACGGCCCGAATCGCGTGCCCAGCCGCGAGCCGCCCTGCGCGGAGGTCATTCACAATCCTTAACGTTATTACCCGACATCGCAAATCACTTCGGCATCGAAGGTTGCTGCGGCGCAGCCAGTTCGGAAGTTCGGCACATCACGCACCCCCGACGTCATACGGTAGCGGCATGACGGATCAGTTGCCCGCGGTCAGCATCTCGCACCCGCCTGAGAGGCTCCTGAGAGCCGTCAACCCCGCCGTGAAGTTCCTGCTGGGTACGCCGCTGGGCGGCGGCCTGAGGCGGCAGATGATGGTGCTCAATTTCACAGGTCGCAAGAGCGGACGCCGGTACTCGCTTCCGGTCAGCGCACACCGACTCGACAACGGCCTCTACGCGCTGGCCAGCGCGGGCTGGACGGCCAATTTCCGCGACGGCGCCACCGCCGAGGTGCTCTGGGACGGGAAGAAGAAACCCATGCGCGGCGAACTCATCCGCGATCCCGCCACCGTCGCCGGCCTCTCCCACCGCGTCGCCGAGTCCTACGGCGCAAAGACGGCGCAGCGCATGATGGGGCTGAAGTTCCGCGACAACCGGGTCCCCACCATCGAAGAGTTCACCGAGGCGGCACAGCGCGACGGCATGCGCGCCGTCAAGCTCACCCCCGCCTAATACGTCGCGGCGGCGAGCTCGAGGATCTCCGAACGATCCGCTCGCACCAGATAGCCCGCGCGGATCGTCGCGTCGAGGGACTCCGTGAAGCGTTCGAGGTATTCGCTCTTGCCGCCGGGATACAGCCGGCTGCGCGTTGCTTCGTCGAACGGCTCCCCCGACCCGAACAGGTGCGCCAAGACGTTGTCACTCTCGGCGATTCCCGACGTTCGGGCGATCGGCACGTCGACCCACGGTGTGCGAACACCACCCCTCGCGATCCCGTTTGCGTCCAGAAGCAACGGCGGCGGATGGCCCTCGCCGATCTCGATGCGCGGCGCGCTCGGCGGCGCGGTGCCCGTGCGGACCCAGTTGTCCAGGCCGGCGATCGCCGCCTGAAGGACGTAATGGTGCTGCGGGGCGAAGTTGATGTAGTAGCCCATGTCCTGACCCATCAGCATCGTGGTCGGGGCATACGCGGCCACGAGTTGTTCCACCGGCGTGGAACCGCCGTCGATGAAGCCGACCGCGATGGTGTAGGCGTCGGCGTGCGAGGTGCCCGGGATCTCCCACGTCCGCAGCCGCTCGTTGTCGGGCTGCCTGGACCGGTAATAGCCCGCAAGCACCGCGCCGACGAGGTCGGTCTCGGTGATGACGTTCACCACCGGCACACGCAGATCGGGCCGGAACGGGGCGGGATCCGACGTGCCCTCTTGCAGCGCCTCCAGTGCCGACACACCGTCGAGCGGTGCCGCGGCGCCGAACCGGGAGTGGACCAGGAAGCCGTCGTAAACACCCGCGATCCGGTCCACCGAATTGATGTACGTCGTCAGGAACATCGCCGACTGCGATTCGCCCACCGCCACAAAGTGTTCGGGCTTCAGCCGGCCGAGTACGTCGTCTGATGCCTGCCGAACCAGCCTGCCCGCCTGGCTGAAGATGTCATACGCGTAGGCGTCACCGGGATGACTGAGAGGCGAATACCGTTCCGGATCCTGCTTTTTCAGTGACATGTCGATGCCGGTGATGGTCAGCCCACCGTCGACACCGACCTTCTGCGTCGAGACGACGACGTACGCATAGCCCGCCCGGGCGATCTCGCGGTGAGCCATCATCCAGACCGCGGGGGTGTCGATCCCACCGCTGACGTTCAGCCACTCGACGAGGACGGTGCCGTTGAACTTCGACGCGTCGATCGGCGTCAGTGCGACGATCCGGGTCGTGTACTCGGCGTCACCGGCGGCGCCTTCACCGGCGTAGGACGACGCTGTTCCCGAAACGAAGAACTCGCTGGCGGCGTAGCCGAGGTCGGCGAGGCCGTAGCCGCCGATGAGCAGGTTCGGTTTGCCCGGTACAGGCGTGACGGTTGGCATGGCCACGACACTAGTCATGAGGCGATACTGGGCCGATGCCGGATCTGAACGTGCTGGGGACTCCGATGGAGCCGTGCGGCACCGACCCGCTCACAGGTTTCTATCGCGACGGCTGCTGCACATCGGGGCCAGAGGACATCGGCCTGCACACGATCTGCGCGGTGATGACCACCGAGTTCCTCGAGCACCAGGGCTTCATCGGCAACGACCTGTCGACGCCGCGTCCGGAGTACCGCTTCCCCGGCCTGGTGCCCGGCGACCGGTGGTGCGTCACCGCCGCGAACTGGCTGAAGGCCTACGAGGACGGGCGCGCGGCTCCGGTGGTCATGGCGTCGACGCACGAGCGCACCCTCGACGTGGTGCCACTGGAGGTCCTCGCCGAGCACGCGGTCGACGTGCCGGACGACCCGGGCGACCTGTGAGTCCTCAGAATGAACCGCTGACCGGTCTGGTGCGTATGTACCAGTAGGGGAGCAGCGCAGCTCCTGCGAACGTTCGTGAGCGGAGGACGAACTGCTGTACAGCATCGCCCGACTGGCCATCGCCGCGCCGCGTCGAGTCATCGTCGCCGCGGCGTTGCTCGCCGTCGCGCTCGGCGTATTCGGGGTGCCGGTCGCCAAGAGCCTGTCGCCTAGCGGGTTCCAGGACCCGGGCGCCGAATCCTCCCGGGCGACCGAGCTTCTGACCGACAAGTTCGGCCAGGGCGATGTCCAACTGCAGGTCGTCGTGTCCTCACCCGACGGCATCGACAGCGCCGACGCCCGGGCGACCGGCACCCGAATCGTCGACGAGTTGCGTCGGTCGCCGCACGTCGCGAACGTGTTGTCGCCGTGGACGACGCCGCAGGCAGCCGCCGCCGACCTGGTCAGCAGGGACCGCACCGCGGGACTGGTCGTCGCGGGCATCAACGGCAACGAGGCCGAGCAGCAGACCTACGCCAAGGAGCTGTCCGAACAGGTCGCCAAGAACGGCGGCGACGTGACCGTGCGCTCCGGCGGCACCGCGATGGTCAACGTCCAGATCACCGACCAGTCGCAGCGCGACCTGCTGCTGATGGAGTCGATCGCGATCCCGCTGAGCTTCCTCGTTCTGGTCTGGGTGTTCGGCGGACTGCTGGCGGCGGCGTTGCCGGTCGCCGTCGGCGGCATGGCGATCCTCGGCGCTCTCGCCGTTCTTCGCCTGATCTCCTTCACCACCGACGTGTCGATCTTCGCGTTGAACCTCACCACCGCGATGGGCCTGGCGCTGGCGATCGACTACACGCTGCTGATGATCAGCCGGTATCGTGACGAGCTGGCCGAAGGTGCAAGCCACGAGGATGCCCTCGTCCGAATGATGTTGTCGGCCGGGCGAACCGTGTTGTTCTCCGCCACCACCGTCGCGCTGTCGATGGTGGTTCTGGTGCTCTTTCCCATGCACTTCCTGAAATCCTTCGCATACGCCGGTGTCGCCACCGTCGCGTTCGCTGCCACGGCCGCAATCGTGGTGACACCCGCTGCCCTCGTCCTGATCGGACATCGCCTCGATTCGCTGGACGTGCGCCGGTTCGCCCGCCGCGTGTTCGGCAGGCCCGAGCCGACGCCCGTCCCTGTCGAGCAACGGTTCTGGTATCGCACCGCGAAGCGGGTGATGCGCAACGCCCTTCCGCTCGGGATGGCGGGCATCGCAGTTCTGCTGCTTCTCGGCGCGCCGTTCCTCGGCGTGCGGTGGGGATTTCCCGACGACCGGGTGCTGCCGAGCTCCGCCTCCGCACATCAGGTCGGCGACGAACTGCGCCGCGACTTCGCCACCAACTCCGACACCGCCGTGACCATCGTCGTTCCGAACACCGACGGGCTGACGGCCGCCGACATCGCCGAGTACGCCGCCGATCTGTCTCGCGCGCCCGACGTTTCGGCGGTATCCGCCCCGATGGGCACCTTTGTCTCGGGTAGGCCCGCCGGACCACCGTCGGCGCCGACCGGCGAGAATTCGGGTAGCGCGTTCCTCACCGTGGACAGCACCGCTCCGCTGTTCTCCGACCGCTCGGAGAACCAGCTCGACGCCCTGCACGCCGTGGCGACGCCTGCGGGCAAGCAGGTCGACATGACCGGCACCGCGCAGGCGAACCGCGACAGCGTCGATGCGATCACGTCGACGCTGCCGCTCGTCCTCGGGCTGATCGCCGTCATCATGTTCGTGCTGCTGTTTCTGTTGACCGGCAGCATCGTCATGCCGCTCAAAGCGCTTGTGCTCAATGTCCTTTCGCTGACGGCAGCGTTCGGCGCGATGGTGTGGATTTTCCAGGACGGACATCTGGGCGCGTTCGGCACGACGCCAAGCGGCACGCTGGTCGCAAACGTGCCGGTATTGCTGTTCTGCATCGCCTTCGGCCTGTCGATGGACTACGAGGTTTTCCTGGTCGCGAGAATCCGGGAGTTCTGGCTCGGCTTCAAGACGACGGGAGACGCAACCAGATCCGCCAGCGACGAAAGCGTCGCGCTCGGCATCGCCCACACCGGGCGGATCATCACCGCGGCCGCGCTCATCATGTCGGTCTCCTTCGCCGCGCTCATCGCCGCCAATGTGGCGTTCATGCGGATGTTCGGCCTCGGGCTGACACTTGCCGTTCTCGTCGACGCCACCCTGGTGCGGATGGTGCTCGTGCCGGCATTCATGCACGTGATGGGCCAATGGAATTGGTGGGCTCCGCGACCGCTCGTCCGGCTGCACCACCGCCTCGGGTTCAGCGAAGGAGTTCGTGCCGCGTCAGTGCCGACCGACACACCGGCAAATCTGACGAAAGTGAGTGAAAGTTGAACCAATCTACGGCAGCTACTCGTGTCCAGAACGTGGGTAACGTAAGCGTGATCGCGGGCGTGTATGGGGTCGTGCCGCCCTACCGGTACAGCCAGCAGGAAGTCACCGAAAAGCTTCTCGAGGTTCCTGCCTTCTCGGGATTCGAGGAGGTGGTCCGCGGCCTGCACAAAAACTCGAAGGTCGACGGCCGTCACTTCATCCTTCCGCTGGACGACTACCTGTCGCTCGGCGACTTCGGTGAGACCAACGACCTCTTCATCGAGCACGCGGTCGAACTGGGCTGCGACGCCCTGACCGGGGCCCTCGACGAAGCGGGCCTGCATCCCGGCGACGTCGACGTGATCTTCACAACGACGGTGACGGGAGTGGCGACACCGTCGCTGGACGCCCGCATCGCCGGGCGGTTGGGCCTGCGGCCCGACGTGCGCAGGGTGCCGATCTTCGGGCTGGGCTGCGTGGCAGGCGCCGCGGGCATCGCACGGCTGCACGACTATCTTCGCGGCGCACCCGACGACGTCGCCGTGCTGGTGTCGGTGGAACTGTGCTCGCTGATGTTTCCCGCGCTCGAGCCCACAATGCCCAGTCTGGTGGGCAGCGCGCTGTTCGGCGACGGCGCGGCCGCCGTCGTCGCGGTCGGTGAGAGCCGCGCCGCCCGTGACCGCGTCAGCGGACCGGACGTGTTGGCGACCCGCAGCCGGATGTACCCCAACTCGCTTGGCACCATGGGCTGGGACGTCGGCGCTACCGGCTTCAAGCTGGTGCTGTCGGCCGACCTGCCCGAGCTCATCGAGCGCTACCTCGCCGACGACGTCACCGGCTTTCTCGCAGAACACGATCTGACGATCGACGAGATCGGCTCGTGGGTGTCGCACCCCGGCGGGCCGAAGGTGCTGGAGGCGATCAACGCCGCAGTTGGCCTCGACGACGAGGCGCTGGAATTGTCGTGGCGCTCCCTTGCCGAGATCGGCAACCTCTCGTCGGCGTCGGTGCTGCACATCCTGCGCGACGCGCGCGCCAAGCCGCCGCAAAGCGGGACCCCTGGCGTGCTGATGGCGATGGGTCCCGGCTTCTGTGCCGAGCTCGTATTGCTGCGCTGGCACTGATCTCACCATGTTCGCCTATGTGCTGCTGATCGCCGCCGTTGGCCTCGAGCGCATCGCTGAACTGGTTGTCTCCCAACGCAACCTGGCCTGGAGCCGGGCCCGCGGTGGTGTGGAGTTCGGCGCGGGCCACTATCCCGCGATGGTCGTCCTGCACACCGGTCTGTTGGCCGGGTGCCTGCTGGAGGTCGCGTTCCTGCACCGTCCGTTCCTGCCCGCGCTCGGCTGGCCGATGCTCGCGGTCGTGCTGGCCGCGCAGGGGCTGCGGTGGTGGTGCATCACAACGCTTGGCCACCAATGGAATACCCGCGTCGTCGTCATACCGGAGGCGTCGCGGGTCACCGGTGGCCCGTACCGACTCGTGTCGCATCCGAACTATGTGGCGGTGGTGCTCGAGGGTGTCGCGCTGCCGCTCGTGCACACCGCGTGGCTCACGGCGCTGACGTTCACCGCACTCAACGCCGCGCTGCTGACGACACGGATCAAGGTCGAGAACGAGGCGCTGGCGGGGCTGCGGTGATCGATCTGCTGGTCGCGGGTGGCGGGCCTGCCGGACTGGCCACCGCGATCCACGGCGCCCGCGCCGGACTCGAGGTCGTGGTCGTGGAGCGGCGTCGCGGGGTCGTCGACAAGGCGTGCGGTGAGGGTTTGATGCCGCATGCCGTGCGCCAACTGCGCGGCCTCGGCGTTCATGCGCAGGGCAAGCCGCTGCGCGGGATCACCTATGTCGACGGGCAGCGTTGTGTCACTGGACGATTCCGCAACGGCGCCGGACTCGGTGTGCGCCGGACCACACTGCACGGCGCGCTACTGGACGCGGCCGCGGCCGCAGGCGTCAAAGTCCTGCACGGCGAGATCGGCGACGTGCGCCAGGACGCGACGTCGGTGCGCTGCGGCGAGTTCCGCGCCCGCTATCTCGCCGCCGCCGACGGATTGCACTCGCCGATTCGCACCTCGCTCGGGCTGGCCCGGCCGTCGAAGGGGCCGCGGCGGTTCGGCATTCGCCGTCATCACATGATGACGCCGTGGACCGACTGCGTTGAGGTGCACTGGGCGGCCGATGCGGAGGCGTACGTGACGCCGGTCGCCGACGACTGCGTCGGCGTCGCGGTTCTCACGTCCCGCAAGGGCCGGTTCGACGAGCACCTCGACGCATTCCCCGTCCTGAAGGATCGGTTGCGCGGCCACGACCACGGCAATGACCGCGCGGCGGGACCGCTGCGTCAGCGGGTGCGCAGTAGAACCGCCGGGCGGGTGCTGCTGGTCGGTGACGCCGCGGGTTACGTCGACGCGCTGACCGGCGAAGGGCTCGGCATCTCCTTCAGCGCGGCCGAACTTCTGGTTGGCTGTGTCGCCGCCGACCGTCCTTCCGACTACGACCGGCAGTGGCGCCGGATGTCGCGGCGCTACCGGATGCTGACCGCAGGCATCTTGCGCGCCAGTGCCCTGCCGGTGGCGCGATCGCGAATCGTGCCTGCCGCCGAGAGTTTTCCGGGTGTCTTCGCCGGCGTGGTCAACCTGCTCGCCGACTAGTGTCGGGCGACCTCACCCGCGAAGCTGCAGAATTCGATCGTCTCCCGAGCGCGGGTCGCCCCGGCCGTCACGGTTGCTGGTGGAGAACCACAGCGTGCCGTTCGGCGCCGGAACGACCGTCCGCAGCCGGCCGTACTGCCCGGCGAACAACGCGGCCGGCTCGCCAACCGCACCGTCGGCGCCGACCGGAATCTGGTACAGCCGCTCACCGCGCAGGCACGCCACCCACAGCGCGCCGCCGTAGTAGGCCAGCCCGGACGGTGAGGCGTCGCCCGTCGCCCATTCGACGGCGGGGTTGATCAAGCCCGGCTCATCGGATCGACCCTCGGCGATCGGCCATCCGTAGTTGCCGCCCGGCCGTATCAGGTTGAGCTCGTCGACCTTGTTCGCGCCGTACTCCGTCGCCCACAGCCGACCGCCGGAATCCCATGCCAAGCCCTGGACATTGCGGTGACCGTAGGACCAGATCGGCGAATTCGGGTCGGGGTTGTCGCCCGGGATCGAGCCGTCGGGGTTGATGCGGAGAATCTTGCCGCCCAGCGACGACTTGTCCTGTGCCAGATCGATATTGCCGGCTTCACCGGTCGCCACGTACAGCTTGCCGTCCGGCCCGAACGCGATGCGCCCACCGTCGTGACGGCTGCCCGCCGGGATGCCGGTGAAGATCGGCGTCTGTCCGGTGAGCCCGGTGCCGTCGAACCCCATCCTGACGACACGGTTGTCGCCGCCCGTCGTGATGTAGGCGTACACCGTCTGGCCGGCCGTGGCCAGACCCAGCAGGCCGCCTTCGCCGCGCGCCGCGACGCCTGCGACGGTGCCTGCATCGGTCACTGCGCCCGATGCCAGCCGCTTGACCGCGGCGCTGTCGCGTTCGGCGATCAACGCGCTTCCGTCGCCGAGGAAGGCGATGCCCCACGGCACCGCGAGGTCGGTGGCGATGTCCTCGGGTCCGCCGTTCGGTTGGCTCTGCGAGTTCGCGCACCCGACGACCAGCATCAACCCCGCCAGCGCGAGAACGGTCCGCTTCATCCGCTTCACATCCATAAGCATCCAGATGGCCATTACGGTCGTATACCCAGTTGCCGCCGCGCAAATTCGCGACGCGCCAGCGAGTCAACGGATCTACTGGCTTTCCAGCCTTGCCACCCGCGATCAGCCCTTCTTGCATACTCCGTGCGAAACTTTGCTCGGATACAGTTCAGCATGATCCCGGAAGATGTTGTTGCACCCTGCTTTCCGCGGCGCGTCCATAGCTCCCGTCTGCGCTTTCGATTAGCTGTCACCCGGGCCGACCGCTCGCTTACCGGGAATTAATGCTGGTGAAAGTTATCAACTTGTCACTTCAGCAACACACGACACGTTTGCGAAATCAATTGCTCGGTGCGAGCTTTCCATTAATCTGAGGCGCCAAGAGCATCGGTCCACAATCGGGGGAAGACGTGGCAAAGATTCGCTCCGCTGCGCCCACAGCTGTGTCATGACGTGGCCTCGCCTCGTGCCGCCGGAACCGGACGGCCCACTCCACGCGGACTTCACCCCGACGTACGAGGGCTTGCTAAGCCAGCTTGGCATCCGATCCGATGCAGGCGTCTACGCCGCGTCGAACGGCGTCGGTCTTGTTCCGATGTTCCAGCCGGTGGTGTCCCTGCCCGACGAACGCGTGATCGGTTACGAAGCGCTGGCTCGCTGGCCGATGTTCGACACACGGTCACCCCGCAGAACGTCTTCTCCTTCGCCAACGCCTCGCGGCGGGCCGACGTGCTCGACCAGCAGTGCATCGACGCCGCCGTCCGCAGCGCACTCGAGGCCGCGGTGCCGCGGGCGGCCTGCTGCTGGTCAACACCGAGTTCGCGCTACCTCTATCAGGAGCTGACGAAGATATCGCCACTAGTCGTCGTGTTCGGCCGCGACATGCCCGCCGATTTCGGCGGTGGCGTCCGTGGCGTCGCCCTCGGACCCGACGATCCGCTGTGCGAGGAGTGGGCGGTGGTGACCCTTGGCGCCGACATATGCCGTGCGCTCGTCGCGCGCCAGGTCGCCGACGCGGACGGCCACCCAGGCGACCAGCGCTTCGAGTTCCGCGTCACCACCGATCGCGCGATGGTGACGAAAGCCGCGCGTGACCTGCTGGCCCGCGTGCCGTAGCTGCGCCGACTCCGCGCCGGTTATCGTCGCGCCGGTTATCGTTGGGCCATCAGGGTTTATCGGCGAATCGCCATCGTGGTGGTGCTGGCCACCATGAGTGCCACCCTGCTGCAATGCGCTCCTGAACCGCCGCAGCCGGCGAAGCAGACCTCGTCATCCACCTCGACACGATCGACGCCTGCGCCGCCACCTCCCCCGCCGATCCGCACGACGCCGACACCGACACCGACGCCGACGCCCGCGGCCGTCCAGCCGGTCACTACCGCCGAACTCGGTGCGACATGGCGGCCCGGTTGCCCCGTCGGTCCGGAGCTGCTGCGTCGGGTCGAGGTGAACTACGTCGGCTTCGACGGGCAGACGCACCGCGGCGAGCTCGTCGTGCACCAGGACATGGTCGCCGACGTCATCGCGATCTTCGCGCAGCTCTACGAATTGGGCTATCCGATCGCGAAGATGCGGACCGTCGCCGACTATCCGGGCGCCGAGGACGAGCTGTCGATGGAGGACAACAACACCTCGGCGTTCAACTGCCGGCCCCTTCCCGGATCGAACACGCCGTCCATGCATGCCTACGGCCAGGCGATCGACGTCAATCCGCTTCTCAATCCCTACGTCGACAGTCAGGGCAACATTGAACCGAAGACCGCCGCGCCGTACCTCGACCGAAATCGCACCGACCCGGGAATCCTGCACGGCGGCGATCCCGCCGTCCGCGCCTTCACCGATCGCGGGTGGCGCTGGGGAGGCGACTGGCGAAGCCCGAAGGACTATCAGCATTTCGAGCGCGACTAGCGGTCACATCGAATGCAGCGCTGGCTCTCCGTCGCCGACGACGAACGACGCCCCGGTGTGGACCGGTGCATTGGGGCGCGAGACATACGGCACCACCCTGAAGTCGGCCCGCAACTCGTCGGAGGTGATGCGGGTCCGGACGTAGCCGCGGCGGCCGCTGAAGTACCGGATGTGCGGGTTCTCGGCCAGCATCGCAGACGTCTCCTCGCGTCCGTCGGACCCGTCGCCGCCCGAGCTGATCGACGTCGTCACCAGTTCGGTCGCCACCACCGGCGATGACGGGTCGTCGAACCTCTCGTGTACCTCGGCCGCCCAGTGCGAGTGCACGTCGCCGGTGAGGACGACGGCGTTGCGCACCGGCGAGTCGACGAGGCCTGCGACGATTCGGTCGCGGTTGGCGGTGTAGCCGTCCCATGCGTCGGGGTTGACGCCGCGTCCCGGGCCTGGCGTCAGGTCCACCTGCGAGAAGAACACCTGCTGCCCCAGCACATCCCATCGGGCGCGCGACTGCTGAAACCCGTTGAGCAGCCAGCGTTCCTGCTCGATGCCCGTCAGGGTGCGGGCGGGATCGAGTCGTTCGGTGCAGTCGGTGCGGATCTCGTCGCCGCAGGCTTGGTCGTCGCGGTACTGGCGCGTGTCGAGCAGGTGGAACGTGGCCAGGTCGCCCCAGTGCACGCGTCGGTAGAGCTGCATGTCGATGCCGCTGGGCGTCGCCGACCGGCGCAGCGGCATGTTCTCGTAGTAGGCCCGCATCGCGGCGGCCCGTCGCCCCGGGAACCCGGGCTGGGGCTCGGAGGGCACAACGCCTGCCCAGTTGTCGGCCACCTCGTGGTCGTCGAACACAGCCAGCCATGGCGCCGCGGCGTGCGCCGCCTGCAGATCCGGGTCGGTCTTGTACTGCGCGTACCGCTGCCGGTAGTTGGCGAGCGTCACCGTCTCCGGCCCGACGTGACGGCGCACATCGCCGCTGCGGCCTCGCCGCGTACTCGTACTGGTAGTCGCCAAGGTGCACAACGAGATCCGGATGTTCGTCGGCGAGCCTGCGGTATGCGGTGAACCACCCCTGCTCGTAGTTCGAACACGACGTGAAACACATCGTCATCGGCGCAAGCGATCCCGGTGCGGCAGCGGTGCGTGTCCGCCCTGCGGGTGAGACATGCCCGGCGGTGCGAAATCGGTAGAAATAGTCGGCGCCGGACCGAAGACCTGTCAGCTCGACGTGCACGCTGTGCCCCAGTTCCGGTGCTGTCGAGGCGATTCCACGCTGTAGCACACGCGTGAACCGGTCATCGGCGGCGACTTCCCACTCCACGTCGACGGCGCGGGCAGGCATGCCGCCGAGGCCGTCGTCGGCCAAAGGCGTTGGCGCAAGCCGGGTCCAGATCACCACGCCGTCGACGGTCGGCTCACCCGACGCGACGCCCAGGGTGAACGGGTCCGCGAGGACCGGGCTGCGACGACGCTCGGTGGTGAATCCCGCGACGGGCAGCGCGGCAAGGACGATCGCGCCCTTGAGCACCGTGCGACGGCTTGGCGACACAGACACGGCCGAGTGTCGACAAGTCGCCTATCGGGACGGTGACGACGAGGGGTACGGTGTCCCGCCGCAGCGATACCGTTACGCAAACAGGCTGTGTACGTTGGCTTTCCGCGTCATGTACAGAACATTCCGTGCGCGAAGGGCCACTTTTGTACATGGTTTCCCGGCGTGTCGCAGTACAAACACGGCCGCTCGCGGTGCTAGCGCGTTGGGTACATCGGCTGCGGGTCGTGGAACCTGTTGATGATCGGAATGCGCTCGATGATCTTGTCGCGAAGGCGCGGTTCCGGTTGCACCGCAGGGACCTGGGGCTGCGGCGGAACATAAGCAGGCGGCGGCGTGTAGGCCGGAGCCGGCGGCACATAGGCCGGCGCGGGCGGCGCCGCGGCGGGCGGTTCCCAGGCATCCGGCAGTTGAGCGGCGGGCGGATCGGCATCCGGCACCGCTGCGGGGGCCGGTGGCGCAGCCTCCATGGTCTGCACAACCGGCGGAGCGGCAGGCTCGGGAGCAGGGCGTGCCGCGGGTGCAGGGCTTCGGCGCGGGCGCGGCCGGACGCTGTTCCAGCTTGGGCGCGGCCATCGCGGCCCTCGCCTTCGATGGCACAGTCGCCTCTTTCAGCTGCTTGCCGGTGGCGCTGGCGTTTGGCCTCAGCCGGCGAATCCGGACGTCGCCTGCAAGACCGAGCGCTACCGACAGCGAGATCACCAAGGTGACGGCCGCGGCGACGAGGACAGACGCCAGCACGCTGGTCTTCGACATCCCGCGCAGCCTCATCAGCGGCGTCGAGCCGCCGTCCATGGAGTTCACCGCCATGGCCGAGGCCACCGCCGCACCACGCGACATGGCCATATCCGCCTCGGTCGACGAGATGACCGGGGCCGCCGCGACGGTGTCCATCGAGGACACCACCGGATCGAGGTCGGCCGAGCCCACGACGAAGATGGCGTCCAGCTGGCGGTCGTTGAGGTCGAGCGCGATCACGCTGGCGGCCAACTCGACATCGTCGGGCAGGTTCTGCGGCTCGGCGTTCACCCCCTCGGCGTTCACCAGGGCGACCAGGGTGTAACCGGGCTCGAAGACGCAGACGGCGACGTTTTCGTAGCCGGCGATGTCGGCGATACCGCTCGCCAGCGCCTCTGCGGCCTCTGTCTCCGAGACGGAGATGGCGTTCGGCACGCCCCGCTCCTGCAGCGCCTCGACAATCGCGCCCGCGATCGCTTCCGCGGCGGGAGTCCATGTCACGCCGACGGCGTGCACGCCGTTCTCGATGACCGCCTCGTTGGCGTCCAGCAACACCGTGAGCAGGGCTTCAGCGTCGAATTCCACATCGTCGACGATGTCGAGCGCACCACGGTCGACGGCCTCGCCGTCGCCCGTCACTCCCTCGACGAGCACCCACCGGACGGCCGTCGAGGTGATCGATAGACCGAGTACCAGGTCCATTCGCTATCTCCCTCTGCCTTTCATCCCGGTCAGACACTACCGCCGTGCCCTGTCGATGGACATTCAGCGACCTACCAGGCGGCCCATGATCGCCGACCTATTGATCCAAGTAGTGCATCAGTCGCGCCGTAATTGGTCTTGGACAAGCATTGATGACGCTTCTACCGTTGGTGCCAGACCACCGACCCATTGGACCTTTCAAGGCCGAGGACAACATGACTGCCACGATGCCCGACACTCACCTGACGGGACAGATGCTCATAGCCGGTGAACCGGTTAGGGGTTCCGGGAAACAGATCCGCGCCTTCGATCCGACTGCAGGCCGGGAGCTCGAGCCCGCCTACTCGTACGGCGACGCGTCCGACGTCGACGCCGCCTGTGCGGCCGCCGCGGCGGCCTTCGCCGAGTACCGGTCCACGACCGCCGAGCAGCGCGCCCAGTTCCTCGAGGCGATCGCCACCAATATCGAGGCCGCCAAGGACGCCATCGTCGCGCGCGCCGTAGCCGAAAGCGGGCTTCCACAGGCCCGCCTCACCGGCGAGGTCGGCCGCACGACCGGACAGCTTCGCCTGTTCGCCGGCGTCCTGCGCGAGGGCAGCTGGACCGGCGCCCGCATCGACCCGGCACTGCCCGATCGAACCCCATTGCCCCGGCCCGACATTCGCCAGCGCTCCGTTCCGCTTGGCCCGGTCGCAGTATTCGGCGCCAGCAACTTCCCGTTGGCCTTCTCGGTCGCGGGCGGAGACACCGCATCGGCGCTCGCCGCGGGATGCCCCGTCGTCGTCAAGGCCCACGATGCCCACCCCGGCACCTCCGAGCTCGTCGGCCGCGCCATCACCGATGCCGTCGCCGCAGCGGGCCTGCCCCCTGGCACCTTCTCGTTGCTGTACGGATACGGGCCCGAACTCGGTGTCGCGCTGGTAACCGACCCGCGCATCAAGGCCGTCGGCTTCACCGGATCCCGTTCCGGCGGAATGGCACTCGTGGCTGCGGCTGCCGGTCGGCCCGAGCCGATCCCGGTCTACGCCGAGATGAGCTCGATCAACCCGGTGTTCCTGCTCGACGGTGCACTGGCCAGTCACGGCGCCGACCTGGGCCGCGCATTCGTCAACTCGCTCACGCTGGGCTCCGGACAGTTCTGCACCAATCCCGGCCTGGTGATCGCCGTCGACGGGCGCGGACTCGACGCGTTCATCGCCGCGGCCCGCGACGCGCTGGCGCAGTCATCGGCCACGCCCATGCTGACCCCCGGCATCGCCGATGCGTACGCCGCCGGCGTCGACCGGCTCACCGGAGAAGCCGATCTGATCGTCCGCGGCGAAGCGAGCGACAGCCAAACTACCTGTCGTGCCGGCGCTTTTCGCGACCGACGTGAACAGCTTCCTGAAGTCCGAGACGCTACAGGCCGAGATTTTCGGCTCCTCGAGCCTGATCGTCCGCTGCACCGACGCCGCCGAGATGCGGACGGTCGCCGAGAACATCGAAGGCCAGCTCACCGCGACGGTGCACGCCGACGAGTCCGACCACGACGACGCACGGCAGCTTCTGCCGCTACTCGAACTCAAGGCCGGCCGGATCCTGTTCGACGGCTGGCCCACCGGTGTCGAGGTCTGCCACGCGATGGTGCACGGCGGCCCCTCACCCGCGACGTCGGATTCGCGCACCACATCGGTCGGTGCGCGCGCGATCGAACGCTATCTACGGCCCGTCTGCTACCAGAATGTGCCGAAGTCGTTGCTGCCCAGCGCAATCGCTGACGGCAACCCCGATAACCTGTGGCGGCGCATCGACGGCCGGCTCCAACAGGACTGACCCAACCACTCACCAAGGAGTCCCCCGAGATGCACCCCACATTTAGTGGAGTTCTGTTCTTCCCCGTCACGCCGTTCACGGAGGCAGGCGAGGTCGACCTGGATGCGCTGGCGCGCCACCTCGCAAGCGGCGTCGACGCGGGCCCCGGCGGCGTCTTCATCGCCTGCGGCACAGGCGAATTCCACGCTCTCGAGCTCCAGGAGTTCGGCCCCATCGTCCGCACCGCCGTCGAGGTGGTCGCCGGCCGCGTGCCCGTCTACGCCGGGACCGGTGGCTCCGTCGCACAGGCCAAGCAGTTCGCCAGGGCCGCGAAGAAGGCAGGAGCCGACGGTCTGCTGCTGCTGCCCCCGTATCTGGTCGAGATGCCGCAGGCCGGCCTCGTCGCCTACGTCCGCGAGGTCGCCGCTGCCACCGACCTGCCCGTGATCGTCTACAACCGCAACAACGCCCGCTTCACCGAGGCGTCCGCGATTGCCGTATCGAAGATTCCGAACGTCATCGGATTCAAGGACGGCACAGGCGATCTCGACAAGGTATCCCGCATCGTGCGTGCGGTCACCGACGCCACGAGAGATGAAGCCGAGGACTTCCTGTTCTTCAACGGCATGCCCACCGCCGAGACCACCCAGCATGCCTACCGTGCGATCGGCGTCCCGCTGTACTCGTCGGCGACGTTCGCCTTCGCTCCCGACCTCTCGCTCGCGTTCTACAACGCGCTCGAAACCGGTAACGACGTGCTGGCCGACGCTCTGCTGCGGGAGTTCTTCGATCCGCTCGTCCGGCTGCGTGACACGGTGCCCGGCTACGCGGTCTCGCTCGTCAAGGCCGGCGTCACGTTCGAGGGCATACCGGCTGGGCCGGTCCGGCCGCCGCTGATCATGCCGTCCTCCGACGACCTCACCGAGCTGCGCTCGATCATCGACGCGGGACGCGCAGTGCTCGCCGAAGCACTCACCGAGGCGCGCTAGCGATGGCGCCGAGCGGGATCCGCATCACCGGCGCCCGCATCACACCGATCGCGTTCGTCGACCCGCCGCTGCTGAACACGGTCGGTGTGCACGAGCCCTTCGCGCTACGCGCCATCATTCAGCTCGATACGGATGCGGGTCTGGTGGGGCTGGGTGAGACCTACGCCGACCAGACGCATCTGGCGCGCCTGCAAGCCGCCGCCGAGGCGATCACCGGCCTGGACGTGTTCGCGCTCAACGCGATTCGTGCTGCCATCGGCGAGCGCCTTCGCGGCGACTCCCGCGCCGTCGGTACGGCCGGGATGATCACCACCGCCAGCGCGGTCGACCAGGTGCTGTCACCGTTCGAGGTCGCGTGCCTCGACGTGCAGGGCCACGCCACCGACAGGCCGGTGTCGGATCTACTCGGCGGCAAGGTTCGCGATGCCGTTCCGTTCAGCGCCTACCTCTTCTACAAGTGGGCGGCCCATCCCGGTGCCGAGCCCGACGCGTTCGGTGCGGCCCTCGACCCCGACGGCATCGTCGCGCAGGCTCGCCGCATCATCGACGAATACGGCTTCACCGCTATCAAACTCAAGGGCGGCGTGTTCCCGCCCGACGAGGAGATGGCGGCGATGGAGGCGCTGCACGCCGCCTTCCCCGACCATCCGCTGCGGCTGGACCCCAACGCCGCATGGACACCACAGACGTCGGCCAAGGTGGCGGCGGGTCTGGCCGGCATCCTCGAATACCTCGAGGATCCGACGCCCGGCCTCGACGGGATGGCCGAAGTGGCCCAACACGCGCCGATGCCGCTGGCGACCAACATGTGCGTCGTCGCATTCGACCATCTCGCACCCGCCGTCGCGAAAGACTCGGTGCGGGTGGTGCTTTCCGACCACCACTACTGGGGTGGCCTGCAGCGCTCACGGATGCTGGCAGGCATCTGCGAGACCTTCGGCCTGGGCCTGTCGATGCACTCCAACTCCCACATGGGCATCAGCCTGGCCGCGATGGTCCACCTCGCAGGCGCCACACCGAACCTCACCTACGCCTGCGACACCCACTGGCCGTGGAAGACCGAGGAGATCGTCAAGCCCGGCGCGCTGGAGATCATCGACGGCTCGGTGGCGGTGCCGACGACGCCGGGCCTCGGCGTCGAGATCGACGAGCACGCGCTCGCCACGCTGCACGAGCAATACGTGCGGTGCGGTATCCGCGACCGCGACGACACCGGATACATGAAGACGATCGATCCCGGCTACGAGGCGGTCAGCCCGCGCTGGTAGGCGCCTTGGCGAGACATTTCTCGATATATGTATGGCGGCCCTGCGAACTTTTTGCGATGTATTGACCTATCACTGTTTATGGCCATACAGTTCTAGTCAAAGTGTCGCGTGTAAGCCTCTGCGGTACCAGGAGGGTCGATGACCACATCTCTGTGCCCCAGTGTCTTCGATGCCGGACTTCCGAGCCTCGAATACGAGTTCGCGGAACCGCCTGCGACGGTCTATCCACGGATTCGGGCAGCGCAGGCGCAAGCACCGATGGCGTTGGGTCCGTACGGACCCGAAATTCTGTCGCACGAACTGGTGCGCACCGTTTTGCGCGACCCGCGGTTCACCATCCCGCCCGGCATGACCCTGATGGCCCACGGCATCACGTCGGGGCCGCTGTGGGACAAGATCGTCAACAGCCTGCTGGGTCTGGAGAGCGACGCGCATCACCGGCTGCGCAGCCTGGTGTCGAAGGCGTTCACCCCACGGGCGAGCGCGCGGCTACACGACACGATCGTCGACGTGATCAACGAACTGGTCGATCGCGTCGCCGCCGAAGGTCGTTGCGACGTCGTCGAAGACATCGCCCGGCCCTACCCCGTTCCGATCATCTGCGCGCTGCTCGGTGCCCCCGAGGAGGACTGGGAACAGTTCGCGCAATGGGCCGACGACATCTTCGCCGCCTTCACCTTCGATCCCGACGGCATCGATGAGAACCACGTCATGCATTCGTGGGGCGAACTCGACTCCTACGTCGACGACATGGTGGCCCGGCGGCGCCATACGCTCACCGACGATCTGCTGTCCGACCTCATCCGGGCGGAGGAGGGCGGCGACCGGCTCAACGCCGACGAGCTGCGCATGCTGGCCGCCGGTCTGCTGCTCGCGGGAACGGACACCACCCGCAACCAGGTGGCCGCGTCCGTCGACGTCTTCTGCGATCACCCGGACCAGTGGGCGCTGCTGAAGGACCGTCCCGAGCTGGCGCCGCAGTCGGTCGAGGAAACCATGCGGCACTCACCCATCGCCTGCGGAACGCTCCGGACCGTGACCGAGGACACCGACCTGGCCGGCGTCACCTTCCCGGCCGGGACGTTCCTGGTCGTGAATACCTTTGCCGCCAACCGCGATACGGCCGTGTACGACGATCCGGATCGCTTCGACATCACCCGCGAAGGCGCACCGGCGGTGTTGACCTTCGGTGGCGGCATCCACTACTGCCTCGGCGCGAACCTGGCCCGCAAGGAACTCGTCGAAGCGCTGACGGTGTTGGCCCGCCGGATGCCCGACCTGGTCCGGACAGGGCCTGCGCCGTGGAAGCCGATGCTCGGCCTGAGCGGGCCGACGGCAGTGCCCATCGAGTTCGCCCGTGCGTAGCCACGGTTGGTCGGGCAACGCGCCCGCGACCGATGAGGAAGCGATCGACCGCATTCTCGACGCCGCAGACGCGATCGCGGCCGAGCGCGGGCCCTCGCTGCGGATGGCGGACGTGGCCCGTGCCCTCGGCGTCACGAGGCAGACCGTGTACCGCTACTTCCCGAGCGCCGAGTCACTATTGATCGTCGGCGCGATGCGTTCGGCCAACGGGTTTCTCGACCAGCTATCCGCACACCTCGGGGATGTGACGGACCCCGCCGAGGCGATGATCGAGGGTGTGGCGTTCGCCGCCGAACAGCTCGCAGGGGATCGCCAGATGGATCACCTGCTCACCATCCGCACGCAGAGCGGTTCGAGTGCCATGCTGACCTCCGACACCGCGATGTCGTTCGGACGCTTGATGATGCACCGACTCAACGTCGACTGGGAGATGCACGGCTACGACGAAGCCGCGCTCGACGAGCTCGCCGAAATCGGACTGCGCACAATGCATTCCCTACTGACCGATCCCGGGCAGCCGGTGCGTACCGGAATCGAGCTACGGCGATTCGTCGCGAGATGGCTGGGTCCGGCGATCGTCTATCCGAAACTGGCCTCGGCGATGGAGTCGTTGCGCCCGCCTGCACCCGGCCCGAAGCGGCGCCGTAGCTCGGCCTAGGCGCCCTGGCTTCGGCGAGCGCGCTTGGCTTCATACATCGCGAGGTCCGCGTCGCGGAGTATCTCGTCCGCGGTCCGTACATCGCCGCGATGCACCTCGACGACCCCGATGCTGGCGCCGATCGGCAGGCTCGTCGCACCGATGGGCGCGGGCGTATCGAGTTCGAGCCGCAGTTCCGCGACCATATCGTCGAGCTCACCCTTGCTGACCTCGCGGGAGACCAGCACGACGAACTCGTCGCCGCCGAGTCGTCCCGCCACATCGTCGGGCCCCACCACGCGACGCAAGCGCGCCGCGACAGCCCGCAACAGGTCGTCGCCTGCGGTGTGCCCCAGGGTGTCGTTCGTCGACTTGAGGTCGTCGATGTCGATGAACAGCACCGCACGCAGATGGTCGCGTTCGTCGGGCGCCGCGAGCGCCTTCCGGAGTCTGCGCAGGACGGAGACCCGGTTGGGCAGCTCTGTCAGCGCGTCATGCGCGGCGTAGAACATCACCTTGTCAGCGGTCTTACGTTCAGCGGTGATATCCACGAACGACATCAGCATGTCGGATTGCCCCGGCATATCGGGGTTGAGCAGGCGGCAGCTGGACATCAGCCACACAGTTTGGCCGCCGTCATAGCGGTCGAATCCGAAGACATAATTGTAAAACGGCACGCCGGTCCGCAGCACGGCGCGGGCGGGTCGCACGTCGGGGGGGATGTTCACACCGTCGGCGTCGTAGAAGGGGAATTGATCGGTGATCGCGAAGAGGCCGCTACCCACGTGCTCGGGTCCGACGCCCATGATCTGGACTGCTGCCGGGTTGATCGATTTGATGCACTCGTCCTTACCGATCAGGATCACGCCTTCGACCATCGACTCCACGATCGCTTCGAAGTGTTGCTCCGCGCGGTGCACCGCGGTCAGGTCGCAGCAGACGAGTACATATCCGTTCTCCATGGCGGCGGCCGAAACCCGCACGTCGAGCAGTGCGCCGTCGGCGGAGTGGTGGGTACTTTGGACGACGCCGCCCGACGCGACGATTGCGACGGGATCGACTGCGGCGCCGACTAACTCGCTGATCAGACTGCCGTGCGCCGCGTCAGCGGACCGCCCGTAGATGGCCTCTGCTGCGGGGTTCCAACTGGTGACCACACCCGTCGGGGTCGTCCCGATGATGGCGTCGCTGACGTGAGTGACGAGCGCCGCCTGGTACCTGAGTGCGACGTCGGTGGCATGTCGCGCGCTGACATCGCGGGTGATCACCTGGTGGGCGAGGTCGTCCTCCCAAATCGTCAGTACGACGACGACCTCGACGGCCAGCAGTGTGCCGTCGGCCCGGATCATCTGCGCCGGGTAGTGCGGGGTGGAGTCGCCGACGTCGCGCAATGCGGCGATGCCCGCGAGCATCGGTGGTATCGAATCGGCTGTCACAAAATCGGTGATGGGACGACCGATGAGGTGGTCGCGTGAGTCCGCGAGCATCAGCCGCACACCGGCGTCGTTGACGTAGAGAATCCGCCCGTCCTTGTGAACGCAGATCCCGTCGGGACTGCATTCGACCAGTCGGCGATAGCCTTCTTCGGCCAGCGCCTGACTGGGCTGCCGATCATCCACCCCCGCAAACCTACCGGGCTACGCAATAAGGCGGCGCGCGATTCGACGAGCACTAGACTGATGCTCGCTTATCGCATCGAAATGCCCAGTAATGCGAGGAGTGCATCGGTGTTATCGCTCGCCAGGCTGTCCTGTTTCGTCGCCGTGGCCGAGGAACTGCACTTCGGGCGGGCGGCTGAGCGGCTGCACATGACCCAGCCGCCCCTGAGTCGCCAGATTCAACAGCTCGAAAGCGAACTGGGCGTCCGGCTAATCGAGCGCAGCACACGGGCGGTCACCCTGACTCCGGCCGGAATGGCCTTCCTGCCCGATGCGCGCCGCATCCTGCAACTGGCCGAGGGCGCAGCGCAGACGGTCAAGCGCATACCCGCAGGCGATCTCGGCACCGTCGTCATCGGCTTCACAGCGGCTTCGGCGCACGTCGTGCTGCCGCGGCTGCTTGGGACGGCCCGGGAGAAGCTGCCCGACGTGAAGCTGGATCTGCGGGAGATGGTGACGGCCGTTCAGCTCGAGGGTTTGATGACGGGCGAGCTGGATCTGGGCATGGCAAGGCCGCCGGTGAGACGCCCGGGTCTGGTGTCGCGGCCGCTGCTGCACGAGCAGCTGATCGCCGCGCTGCCCGAAGCGCATCCGCTGACCGGGCTTGGTCGGCAGCTGACGTTGAACGATCTGGACGGCCAGGACGTGATCATGTACTCGCCTGCGCAGGCCCGCTATTTCAACGAATTGCTCATCAGCACGTTCACAATCGCCGGCGCGACGCCGCGGTACGTGCAGACCGTGACGCAGGTGCACACCATGCTGGTGCTGGTGCGGTCCGGTATCGGCATCGCGCTGGTGCCTGCGTCGGCGGCGACACTGCATCCCGAGGGTGTGGTGTTCCGGTCGATCGGCGCGTTTCGGGAGCGGCCCGTCGAACTCGATGCGGTGTGGCGCGGTGACAGCACCAACCCCGCACTCCTGCGTCTGCTCAGAGACGTTCTGCCGCAACGGGAATGGACGACCGACGATCTGGTCGAGGATGTGGTCGGCTAGCGCCGAGTGCCTGGGCGCTATGTACGAAAGGGGGCGAGAATCCGTCCATAGCAGACGCCACACTCGCCGTGGCCAAGGCGTCGCCGTCGAGATCGGCGAGGCCGACGGCGACCGTCGACTCGATGGCAGCGAGCTCGGCTGAGACGTGCGTCTCGCAGATCGGTGCGACCGAGATCTCGCGAACGGCGTCGACGTCATGTCGAACCGTCGTCACCTACACGTCGGCCGACGGCCAGAGACCGACCCGATCGTCTCTGTCCACAGTCGTCGACGGCGAGGTGACCTGTGGATGAGGAGAATGCGATCGTCCAACACCGCGTGGTTCCAAGCGTCGCTCGCCGCACCGAACATGAGTGTTCGCGACCGCCTGGTCTGATCAATCTCCGCTGCCCCGGGCCATGTCGGAGCGGGCATCCGCCCAACGAATACGGATCGCCTGGTGCAGACCAAGGATGGGTTCGATTGCGGCAAGCGTCATTTCACGCAGCCGATCGCGGTCATGCGTGCCGTCGACCGGCCCTCCGTGCCCTAACTGCGGGTGGTGGTGCGGCCCGTCACCGGGGAAAGGCGGGCGACTCCGCGCAGGATCCACGGGGTTCGTCTGGCCATCGCCTCCACGGCGCGATCGGTCCGGCGCATGGCGGTTCCCGGGCCGGGGGTGGGCGCGGACGCAAGCTTCGCTTCGGCCGAACCTGGTTGCGCGCCTCTACGATCGACCGCCAAAAGGTCCCAGGTGCCTGGCACGCCGCGCAACTCAACGCTGCCGCGGTCCTCGAAAACGGTGCCGGAGCCGACGACGAGGTCACGCACGGTGCTCGACACGACGATGTCACCCGGGCCGGCGTGGCCAAGTATCCGCGCTGCGATGTGAACTGCAAGGCCGCCGATGTCGGCACCCAGCAGCTCGCACTCTCCGGTGTGGATACCGGCACGGATATCGATACCCAGCAATTCAGCGTCTGCTCGCAAGTCTTCTGCACATCGAATCGCGTGTGTCGGCCCATCGAACGTCATGAGGTGGCCATCTCCGGTGCTCTTCACCACCGTGCCGCCGAACCGTTCCGCGATCTCGGCGGTGATCTCGCCGAACCGCTGCAAGACCGAGCGCCACCGCTCATCGCCCATCGCTGCCGCAGACCGAGTTGACGCAACGATGTCGGTGAACAGCACGGTGCGCAGCGCGCGATGTGAGGCTGACGGCGCAGCATGACCGCCGGTGAGCAACTCTTCGATCTCGCTCAGGATCCTGGCTGGTTCCGTCAAGAATGGCGCGTGGTCCCGTCCTTCGACTTCGAGCATCCGCGCGCCGGGGATGTGGTCGGCGATGTAGCGGCCCAGCTGCACCGGCATCGGCTCGTCCCGAGCGTGGATGACCAGGGTTGGTACGGCGATCGTCGGCAGGATCGGCCGTACGTCGATGCGGAATGTCGATTCCATCGTCGCTCGCATCATTCCGGGGCTGGCGACCATGCGCTCGAACATGGCGAGCTGCCGTGTCGATTTCACCGACGGCAACATCAACTTCGCGGTTTCGCCGCTACCCCAGCGATAGCGGGCTGCAAGTGACATTTTCTGGATGCGCGCGAGCTGCTCTTCCGTCCATGCGTACTTGTCCTTCTCGGACTCGTCGTCGCTGATCTGGATGCCTTGTTTTTCCAGCATCTCGGACGGTGTGCAGTCGAGGTCATCCCACCCGACGGACATGAAGGTGTACGTGCCGTAGAGGATCAGCGCTCGCGTTCGCTCCGGCCGTGTGGCCGCGAAGAGAATGGAGGACGGACCACCCTCGCTCATGCCGAAGATGGCAGGTTTGGTGAAGCCGACGGCGTCCATGACGGCTTCGATCTCCGCCGCTCGATCGTCGAGTGTCCGTACTTTCGCAATCGGGTCCGACAGCCCGAGTCCCGCTTTGTCGAATAGGACTACACGACAGAAGGTGGCCAGCTGATCGAAGAAAGACTTGTACTCCGGCAAGGTCCACAGCAGCTCGACATGGCTGACCATCGGCCCGACGAAGACGAGCTCGATCGGCCCGTCACCGAATACCTGATAGGCCAGGCTCAGATCCCCGCAGGATGCATACGCCGTTTCCGGCATGGCGTGAGCGTAATTGACGTCAACGCCACAAAATGACGATTGGCAGTTGCAGAATGCGACGGCTCAGCCGGACGTCTTCGCAGGCATCGGCACCGGCGTCACCAGCTCACCCGTCGTCAGGAAGCTGTCGAGATTGCGCAGCGTGAGCGCCTCCATCGCGGCGCGCGTCTGCACCGTGCCGCTGCCGACGTGCGGGAGGACGACGACGTTGTCCATCGACAACAACGCCGCCGGCACGTTCGGCTCGTCGGCGAACACATCCAGGCCCGCACCCGCGAGCCGGCCGGCCGTCAGCGCCTCGACCAACGCCTCCTCGTCGACCACGCTCCCCCGCGCGATGTTCACCAGGTATCCGTCGACGCCGAGCGCATCGATCACCTCGCGGCTGACCAGCTGTTGGGTGCTCGATCCGCCTGCCGCAGCGACGACCAGCACATCCACCCGCTTCGCCAGCTCCTCGGCCGACGACACGTACTCGTACGGCGAGTCCTCGATCTCGTGGCGGTTGTGGTAGGAAATGGTGCAGCCAAAGGCGCTGAGTCGCTTGGCGATTGCACTTCCGATCCGGCCCAGGCCGATGACCCCCACCCGCGTATTGCTCACCTGACGTGTCAACGGATACATCCCGTCGACGGGCCAACGGCCGGCCCGCACGTAGCGGTCGGCCGCCGAAAACTGCCGCATCACATCGATCATCAAGCCGACGGCGGTGTCGGCCACGCAGTCGGTCAACACGTCCGGCGTGTTGCTGACAGCAACCCCTCGTTCTGCCGCCGCGTCCACATCGGTCGTGTCATACCCGACGCCGAAGTTCACGACGGCACCGAGCTTCGGCAGCGCCGACATCAATCCCGCGTCGACGCCCGTTCGGCCCGACGTCACCACCGCCGTGATCTCGTCGCCGTGGGTGGACAGAAACGTCGCACGATCGTCGGCCTCGTCGGGCAGCACATAGGCCGCGTAATCGTCCTCGAGGATCTGCGCCAACGATGGCTTCAGCGGCCCGACCTGTAGGACGGTCCGGCCATGCGGGTTGCGGGGTGATGTACTCATGTTGCGACCACGGTACGGCGACCTGCGAATACCCGTCCAACATTCAATTAGCATCGACTTATGCCCAACCGGCATTGCTCGTCGATTCAGGCCATCTGCAAGGTATCGCCCATGCTCCTGGGCCATCGAAACAGCAGCTCACTGCATATTTAGTGCGTCCTAACTCGGTGGCAACGGCATCGCCGAAAGCGCCGATTTAGCCATTTCGCCGGGGTTGACGGTCGAGAAGCGACGTCCTTACCTTGTGCTTGCGATCACACGTCTCATCCACATACGTAGACGTCACAACTGCAGTCCCGGGAGGATCCATGAGCCCCGCAGCACGCACTCCGCGACGCCGCACCAAGGTGGCCGCCGCCGTCGCCCTTGCGGGAATCACCCTCGCCGCGAGCGGCTGCACGGTCGCCAACTCACGCCACGGCGGATACGACCCCAACACCCTGCGCATCGTTCTCCAGCAGGAGCCGCCCACCCTCGAGCCCTGCGAGAGCTCGCTGACCTCCACCGGCATCGTGGTCCGGTCCAACATCACCGAGCCCCTCATCGAGCGTGACCCGAACTCCGGCGACCTGCAGCCGCTGCTGGCCACCAAGTGGCGCCAAACCTCCCCCGACCAATGGGAGTTCGACATCCGCAAGGCCGTGACGTTCTCCAACGGCGCCCCGTTCACCGCGCAGGACGCCGCCTTCTCGATCGACCGCGCCGTCAACTCCGACCTCAACTGCAACGTCGACGGCTACGTGTTCGGCGACGACCCGCTGGAACTCTCGGCGCCGAACGACACCACCCTCGTCGTGCGCACCAAGACTCCCGATCCGATTCTCCCGCTGCGTATCTCGTTCGTCGAGATCGTTCCGCGCGGCACCAGCATGAAGGAGAAGGTGCGCGAGCCGATCGGCACCGGCCCCTACGCCATCGACGACTGGGAGTACGGGCAGAAGCTGATCCTGAAGCGCAACGACACTTACTGGGGTAAGAAGCCGTCCTTCGCCCACGCCGAATACCAGTGGCGCAGCGAGGGCAGCGTGCGCGCAGCGATGATCACCAACGACGAGACCGACATCGCGACAGGGCTCGGCCCCGAGGACGGTGCAGGCGACCTCGGTGTTCCGTTCCAGAACAACGAGACCACCGCCCTGCGCATGCAGGCCACCGAGGCGCCGCTGAACGATATGCGGGTACGCCAGGCCATCAACTACGCCGTCAACCGCGAAGGCATCGTCAAGGCGCTCTTCCGCGGACTGGGACAGCCTGCGTCGCAGCTGATTCCATCCGGCGTCGTCGGCTACAACGACCAACTGCAGCTGTGGCCGCATGACGCCGAGAAGGCCAAGCAGCTCGTCGCGGAGGCCAAGGCCGACGGCGTTCCCGTCGACAAGCAGATCCGGCTGATCGGGCGCACCGCCCAGTTCCCGAACATCAGCGAGACCATCGAGGTGCTGCAGAGCGAGTTCGCCGACATCGGCCTCAACGTCAAGATCGAGATGATGGACACGTCCAACCAGCTGCTGTATCAGCTGCGGCCGTTCCCCGAGGGCGCAGGCCCGTACCTGCTGATGATCATGCACGGCAACCAGGCCGGTGACGCCGCGTTCACCATGGACCAGTACATGCTGAGCGACGGGCCCCAAGCCGCCTACGGCACACCGGAATTCGACAAGAAGATCGCGGCCGCCGAAGCGCTCACCGGTCAGCAACGCCAGGACGCCTTCGCCAAGCTCTTCGCAGAGGAGCCGAAGGAGATCATGCAGATGGCCTACATCGCGCATATGCAGGGCATCCTCGGCAAGTCCGCGCGCGTCGACTACACGCCCAACTCCGCCACCGGTGACGAAATGCGGCTGGCCGAGATGACACCCGCCCAAAACGGCACCGACCGCTCCGACCAGTCCTAGAAAGCCCGGAGGCCCAGCCCATGTTTCCCTTCGTCCGGCGCCGGATGTACACCAGCGCACTGCCGTTGATCATCGTGCTGCTCGGTGTGTTCCTGCTCGCCCGGCTCACCGGTGACCCCACCAACCTGTACCTGCCGGAGTCGGCGACCCCCGAGCAGCGCGCGCAGTTCGCCGCCCAGAACGGCTTCGACCAGCCGGTGTGGACCCAGCTCGTCGACTATTTCAAGGGCGTCATCCACCTCGACTTCGGCACCTCGCTGCGCACCGGCGAGCCGGCATCGGAGATGGCGCTGAGGGCCTTCCCCGCCACCCTCCAATTGGCCATCACCACAATGCTTCTGGCGATCGTCCTCGCCGTCGTCATCGGCTGCTGGGCCGCCTACCGCCCCAACTCACTGGCCGACCGGTTCTCCAGCCTGCTGTCCATGACCGCCGCCAGCATCCCCGACTTCTGGTTCGCCATCACCGGTGTCTGGCTGTTCGCCGTTCTGCTCGGCGTGCTGCCCACCTCCGGCGTCGACAGCGGCATCCTGTCGTGGATCCTGCCGATCGCCACCCTGATGATCCGCCCGCTCGGCGTGCTCACCCAGGTGGTCCGCGGCGCAATGGTTTCCGCGCTTTCGGCGCCCTACGTGCGGTTGGCCCGCAGCAAGGGCGCCAGCGACTTCCGCGTCGTCACCCACCACGCCCTGCGCAACGCCGCCGCACCCGCGCTGACCGTGGCGGGCGACCTGGCCGTCGGCCTGATCAACGGCGCCGTGGTCGTCGAGGCCATCTTCGGCTGGCCCGGCATCGGCAAGCTGATGATCGACGCGATCCTGCAACGCGATTTCGCGGTGCTGCAGGCGGCCGTGCTGCTGACCGCCGTGAGCATCTTCGTCCTCAACATCTTCATCGACGCCTGCTACGCGCTGCTCGACGCCCGCGTCCGCGAACCAGTCATGGCCTAAGGGAGACACGAACACATGAGCACTCAAATCGACCTGGTTCCCGTCAAGCCGACGACGGCGATCGTCGGCGAGGCCGACACCGCCAGGAAGGGCGGCGCGTCAAAGTGGTTCCGGATGCTGGTCAATGACCGCGTCGCTGCCGTCGCGGCCGTGATCCTCGGCCTGGTCTTCCTCACCGCGATCTTCGGCCCCATGCTCGTCGGCAACCTGGCCACCCACATCGATCTGGACAACTCCAACCAGGCACCGTTCACGCTGTCGCACGGCTGGGCCAACGTGCTTGGCACCGACCCGCTCGGCCGCAGCATGCTCGCCCGGCTGATCGTCGCCTGCCAGACCACCCTGTCCGTCGCGGTCCCCGCGGTGGTCATCTCGGCCGTCGTCGGCTCGGCGATCGGCATGTGGGCCGGCTACTACCGCGGCTGGCGTGAGACCGTCGCGATGCGCGTCGCCGACGTCATCATGAGCTTCCCGTCGCTGCTGCTGGCCGTCGTCGTTCTCTACGTGTTCTCCCCCAGTGCGGCGAATATCGTTCTGGTGCTGGCGATCACCCGCATTCCGGTGTACCTGCGCACCGCCCGCGCCGAGTCCGCCGAGCTGCAGAGCCGGCTGTTCGTGGACGCCGCCCGCACCTTCGGCGCCAGCGCACGGTCGATCATCTGGCGCCACGTCCTACCCGTCGTGCTGCCGACGCTGCTGACCGTCGCGACGCTGGACTTCTGCTACGTCATGCTGGCCGAGTCCTCGCTGAGCTTCCTCGGCATCGGCATCCAGCCGCCCGACATCAGCTGGGGCCTGATGGTCTCGCAGGGCCGCACCTACCTGCACACCGCGTGGTGGCTGTCCTTCTTCCCCGGCGTGGCCATCGTCATCACCACGGTGTCGGCCACCATCCTCGCCGCCTGGGCCCGCATCGCCACCGACCCCGGCCAGCGGTGGCGCCTGACCGTTCCGCAGAAACGCCTGTCCAAGTTCACCAAGACCACGAAGGCACTTTCATGACCGCAGTCATCGACCACAAGGCGCCGATCGATCAGGTCGATGCCGAACCCGTCCTCGACGTCGACGGCATGAGCGTCGAGATCCGCACCATCACCGGCACGGTGCGGGCCGTCAACGAGGTGAGCTTCCAGGCCCGCCGCGGCGAAACTCTCGCGCTGCTCGGCGAATCCGGCTGTGGCAAGTCGATGACGGCCACCGCGCTGGTCGGCCTGCTCGAGCCCGTCGCCGACATCGTCAGCGGCACCGCCACCCTCGGCGATGTCGAGATCCTCAACGCAGACCGCAAGAAACGACGCGAGATCGCGGGCACCGAACTCGCGATCGTCTTCCAGGACGCACTGACCGCGCTCAACCCGCTCTACACCGTGGGAACCCAACTGGCCGAACCGTTCCGGATCCATCACGGCATGAGCGCCAAGGCGGCCAAGGCCAGGGCGATCGAGCTGATGGCCCGCGTTGGCATCCCGCAACCCGAGACCCGGGTGAACTCCTACCCGCACCAGTTCTCCGGCGGCATGCGGCAGCGGCTGCTCATCGCGATGGCCGTCGCACTCAACCCCAGCGTGCTGATCGCCGACGAGCCCACCACCGCGCTCGACGTCACCGTGCAGGCCCAGATCATGGCCCTGCTGCGGGATCTGCGCACCGAATACCGGATGGCCGTCGTGCTGATCACCCACGACCTGGCGCTGGTCGCCGAGGAGGCCGACCGCGTCGCCGTCATGTACGCCGGAAACATCGTCGAAACCGGGCCGGTCTCAGAGGTTTTCGCCAACCCGAAGCACCCGTACACGAAGGGCCTGCTGAACTCGGTGCCGGTGCATGCCCGGCGCGGGGACGAGCTCAAGTCCATCGGCGGCTCACCGCCCGACCTGCACGCGATCCCCGAGGGCTGCGTGTACCAGGCGCGCTGCCCCCTGGCCCGCGACATCTGTGCCACCAAGCGACCCGTCCTCGAATCCGTCGGCAGCCGCCGCAAGGCCGCGTGCCACTTCCCCGAAGAGGTGACCAATGTCTGAGAACCTGCTCGAGGTCCGCGACCTTCGCAAGTCGTTCAATGTACCCAACGCGGGCAAGAAGAGACTGACCGCGCTGGACGGCATCACCCTCGATGTGGCCCGCGGTGAAACCCTCGGCCTTGTCGGTGAGTCCGGCTGCGGAAAGTCAACGCTGGCAAGGACACTGCTCATGCTGGAGCGGCCCGACTCCGGCACCGTGCGGTTCGACGGCATCGATCCGTTCAGCCTGCGCGGCAAGGACCTGCTCAAGTTCCGTCGCCGCGTGCAGATGGTGTTCCAGGATCCCTACGCCTCGCTGAACGCGAGGATGACGGCCGGCGACATCATCGCCGAACCGTGGCGCAGCCACCCGGGCATGCACAAGAGCAAGCGCGACCGTGACATGCGGGTACGCGGACTGCTTGACCTCGTCGGCCTCGGCGCGAAGGCGGCCGACAAGTACCCGCAGGAGTTCTCCGGCGGGCAGCGTCAGCGCATCGGGATCGCCCGCGCGCTGGCGCTGGACCCCGACATCATCATCTGCGACGAGCCGGTGTCCGCGCTGGACCTGTCCGTGCAGGCGCAGGTGCTCAACCTGCTCAACGATCTTCAGCAGCAGCTGCAGATCTCCTACGTCTTCATCTCACACGACCTGTCGGTGGTGCGGCACGTCGCAGACCGGGTGGCGGTGATGTACCTCGGCCGAATCATCGAATCCGGGCCCACCGAAGCGGTTTTCGAGCGGCCCAACCATCCTTACACCGCTGCCCTGATGTCCGCTGCGCCGACGCTGGACGGCGAACAGCGGCGCGAGCGGATCCTGCTCAAGGGCGAGGTGCCGTCACCGCTGAACCCGCCATCGGGCTGCCGATTCCGGACCCGCTGCTGGAAGGCCACCGAGATCTGCGCGACGACAGCGCCGCCGAACGCGCTCGATCTCGAGGTCGTCGGACACGCCGCCGAATGTCATCATCCCCTCCTGGAGGAGGGGGCCGCGCTGGTCGGCGCGTGAGCGTCCTGGGGTATTGCATCGTGGCCGGGGCGGTCATGCTGGCGTCGGCGCTGCAGGCGTCGATCGGCTTCGGGATCGGGTTGCTCGCTGCACCGATCGTTGCGCTCGTCGACCCCGGCCTCATTCCGGGAACGCTGATCATGGTCGCCGCCGTGGTCACGCTGATCGTGGTGATCCGTGAACGCGAAGACATCGACCTGCACGGCACCGGCTGGGCGCTTGTCGGCCGCGTGCCAGGCACCATCGCCGGCGCCCTGCTACTGGCGATGCTGCCGCATCGAGCGCTGGCCATCCTGCTCGCCGCGGTTGTGCTCGGCGGCGTCGTGGTCACCAGCTTCGGCTGGATCCCGGTGGCTCGCAGGCGCAACGTGGTGCTCGCCGGTGCTGCGTCCGGCGTGCTCGGCACGGCGACGGCGATCGGTGGTCCCCCGATGGCCCTTGTGTGGCAACGCAATACCGGCGCCCGGCTGCGCGGCACGATGAGCGGGTTCTTTCTCGTCGGCTCGATGATGTCCATCGCCGCGCTGGCCGCCACCGGAGCCATCGACAGCCGGACGATGTGGGGGTTCGCCGTGCTCATCCCGGCGGCGGTGGCCGGATACCTGCTGTCCCGCCCGATGAACAAGCTTCTCGACCCGAAACGATTGCGCTGGTTGGCGATCGGTGTCTCCACGTTGGGCGCCGTCTTGCTGATCGGCCGTGAACTCCTGGCGATCGGAGGGTGACGTGACAGACGAACCCCAGTCCGATGTCGCCGACTCAACGGTTCCGGCGCCCGATCTCGCGGTCGCGCAAGGTGCAAGTCCGCCGTGCGGACGGTCGAGCTACTGGAGTATCTCGCGGCCCGGCACGACAACCCGGCCAGGCTGCGGGAGATCAGCGACGCGCTCGACATGCCGCGCAGCAGTGCCCACGCCCTGTTGCGCACCCTCGTCGCGCAGGGCTGGGTGCGGTCCGATGCGTCGGGAACCCTGTACGGCGTCGGGATCCGCGCGCTGCTCGTCGGCACGAGCTACCTCGACAGCGACCCGTACCTGCCGCTCATCACCCCGTTCCTCGACGACCTGCGTCAGGATCTCGACGAGACGTTTCACCTCGGTCGTCTCGACGGCACCGACATCGTCTACCTGGCCACCCGGGAATCCAAGCAGTACAACCGGATTCAGAGCCGCGTCGGCCGCCGGCTGCCCGCCTATGCGACCGCGTTGGGTAAGTCGCTGCTCGCCGAGCGGTTCGGCGTCGAGCGCGACGAGCACGTCCCCTCCGCGCTCACGGCGTTGACCACCGAGACGATCGTCGACCGGGGTGCGCTCGACGAGGTGCTCGACGAGGTGCGGGTGCGCGGCTATGCCACCGACGACCAGGAGAACACCCCCGGGTTGAAGTGTTTCGCCGTCGCGCTGCGCTACTGCAGCCCGCCGCAGGACGCCATCAGCGCGTCGATACCCGTCGAGCGGCTGAACCCGCAGCGCGAGCGCGAGATCGTCGACGCCCTGCGCGCCATGGGCGACAAGGTGACGCGCGTGGTCCGGCCACTCGCCAACGGCGACAAATGGTTTGCATCTTGAGTCACAGGAGAATCCGATGAATGTTCCAGTCGTAAGCGAGATGACGGTGATCCCGATCGCCGGCCACGACAGCATGCTGCTGAACCTCAGCGGCGCGCATGGGCCGTTCTTCACCCGAAACCTGGTGATCATCACCGACTCCGACGGCAACACCGGCGTCGGTGAGGTGCCCGGCGGCGAGCCCATCCGGCGCACGCTGGAGGACGCGCGGGCCATCGTCATCGGCCGCAGCATCGGCGACCACCACGGCGTGCTCAACGACATGCGCCGTGCGTTCGGCGACCGCGACGCCGGGGGACGCGGGGCGCAGACGTTCGACCTGCGCGTCGCGGTGCACGCGGTGACCGCCGTCGAGTCCGCCCTGCTCGACGTGCTCGGCAAGCACCTCGACGTGCCGGTGGCGGCACTGCTCGGGGATGGTCAGCAGCGCGACCGGGTGCAGGCGCTGGGCTACCTGTTCTTCGTCGGCGACCGCACCAAGACCGACCTGGCGTACCGGTCGGCCGCCGACGAGCACGCCGACTCCGACGAGTGGCTGCGCATCCGCCACGAGGAGGCCCTGTCGCCCGAGGCCGTCGTCCGGCTCGCCGAGGCGGCCAAGGCGCGGTACGGCTTCGCGGACTTCAAGCTGAAGGGCGGCGTACTGCCCGCACCCGACGAGGCGAAGGCGGTGATCGCGCTCGCCGACCGCTTCCCCGAGGCCCGCATCACGTTGGACCCCAACGGCGGCTGGCTGCTCGACGATGCGGTGAAGACGTGCCGCGAGCTGACCGACGTGCTCGCCTACGCCGAGGATCCCGTCGGCCCCGAGGGCGGATTCTCCGGTCGCGAGGTGATGGCCGAGTTCAAGCGGGCCACCGGGCTTCCGACGGCGACGAACATGATCGGCACCGACTGGCGCGAGCTGGGCCACGCGATCCGCGCCAACGCGGTCGACATCCCGCTGGCGGATCCGCACTTCTGGACGATGGCCGGCTCGGTGCGCGTCGCGCAGCTCTGCGACGCGTGGGGGCTGACGTGGGGTTCGCACTCCAACAACCACTTCGACGTGTCGCTGGCGATGTTCACCCATGTCGCCGCCGCAGCACCCGGCGCCGTCACCGCCATCGACACCCACTGGATCTGGCAGGACGGTCAGCGGATCACCAAGGAGCCCTATCAGATCGTCGACGGCTACCTGACGGTGCCCGACAAACCCGGCCTCGGCGTCGAACTGGACGACGAGGCGGTCGCCGCCGCACACGAGCTGTATCAGCGCGAAGGACTCGGTAGCCGCGACGACGCCGTCGCGATGCAGTACCTGATCCCCGGCTGGACGTTCGACAGCAAACGCCCTGCGCTGCAACGGAGTTGAGATGAAGATCGTAGTCGTCGCAGACGCCAATCTGGTCCCGCACCGCGAGCGGTTCGAGGCAGCACTGCCGCGACGCCCGAGTGTGCTGGCAGGTGCAGCGGCGTGTCGCCCGACGAACTGCGGGACGCCGACGTGTACGTCGGAAGCCGCTTCACCGCGGCGATGGCCGATGCCGCGGAGAAGCTGCGAGCTGATCCACATCGCCGGTGCGGGCACCGACAAGGTCGAGTTCGACGCGCTGCCGCCCGACATGTTGGTGGCCAACACGTTTCATCACGAGCAGTCGATCGCCGAGTACGTCGTCGCCGCGGCGGTGATGCTGCGCCGCGGCTTTCTCACCCAGGACCGGGAGCTGCGACGCGACATCTGGGCGACGTCGGTGTATGACCCGGCGATACCGCAGCCGAGCACGCTTGGCGACGCCCACATCGGATTCGTCGGCTTCGGTCACATCGGCCGCGGGCGTGGAATCTGTTCCGCGCCTTCGGCTGCACGGGCGCTGCGGTGACGGGGTCGGGTCGGGTCGCCGGACTGCCGGCCTGGCGTGGGCGGGCGACACCGGCGAGCTGGACCGGCTGCTGCGCGAATGCGACGTCGCCGTCGTCTCCGCACCGCTGAACGAGCACACCGACGGCATGATCGGCGCGCCGCAGCTACGAGCGCTCGGTCCGCACGGAGTGCTGATCAACGTCGGCCGTGGCCCGCTGGTGCAGGAGCGCGCGCTGTACGACGCGCTCGCCGGCGGCGTCATCCGGGCCGCGGCGATCGACGTCTGGTACCGCTACCCGGCGGGCGACGACGTCAGCGCGCCCGGCGACCTGCCGTTCGCCGACCTGCCGAACCTTGCTGATGACCCCGCACTCCTCCGGCGTCACCCGCGACACCTTCACCGGCCGTGTCGACGACATCGTCGCCAACATCGGGAGGTTGCACGCGCGGCGAACCGCTGCGCAATGTCGTGCACGGCGGCTGAGCATGTCCGGTTAAGCTAGTCGGCGTGCGAGTCGACGGGCGGGAAATCACCGTTTCGGGCAGCTTGCTGCAGCCACTGACCCGGCGCACCAGCGACATCCTGCGGCTGCTGCTGGCGGCGGTCTTCCTGGCGGCCGTCATCACCAGCTCCCTGATCACCCGATATGACTGGGTATGCGCTGGAAAAGTCGATCTCCGACATCGTCGGTGTGCTGACGCCCACCCAGTCCAACCTGGTCTATCTGGCCTACGGCATCGCGATCCTGGCGCTGCCGTTCGCGATCCTCATCGGCCTGATCGTCACGCAGGCACTGGAAACTGCTCGGCGCGTACGCGGCGGCCGGCGTCATCGCCCTGCTCGCGCTGTCGGTCCGGCCCGACGGCATCGCGGCGCCGCAATGGCACTTCGACGTCGGCGAGCAGCCCAAGACCTTCCTGTCGCAGTTCCTCGACGACCCGCGCTGGATCGCGATGCTCGCCGCGATGCTCACGGTGTCCGGGCCCGTGGCTGCCTGCGCGGTGGCGGCACTGGTGGTGGGCGCTGCTGCTGGCCTTCGTGCCCATCCACCTGGTCGTCAGCGCCGTGGTGCCCGCGCGTTCGCTGCTCGGCCTTGCGGTGGGATGGTTCGTCGGCGCGCTGGTGATCCTGGTCGTCGGCACGCCGGCGCTGGAGGTGCCACTCGACGGCGCGGTGCGGGCGATGGACCGGCGGGGTTGCACGGTGACCGGGCTGACGGTGGTGCGACTGGCCGGTCGCGGGTCGCTGCTGCTGGCCGCTGATTGTGCCGACGGCTCCACGACTGAGATCGAGTTGTACAGCCCGAACCAACGCAGCGGCGGGGCGCTGCGCCAGCTCTGGCGCAAGTTCACCCTGCGCGGCGGCGAAACCGCGCCGTTCCATGCCTCGATGCGCCGCATCGTCGAGCACCGCGCACTGATGGCGATCGCCATCGGCGATCTCGGAGTCGCCAACACCTCACCGCTGGCCGTCGACGCCGCTCGATCGCGGGTGGACGTTGTACGCGCACACCCCCGCCCGCGGCACTCCGCTCGACGAAGCCACCGAGACGACGCTGGTGGCCGCGGATCTGGGGGTCGCTGCGGATCCTGCACGATCACCAGATCTCCCACGGCGACCTGCGCGCCAAGAAGATCACCGTCGACGACGACGCCGTACTGTTCGGCGGTTTCGACCACGCCGAGTACGGGGCCACCGACGCGCAGCTGCAATCCGACATCGCGCAACTGCTGGTGACGACGAGCGCGCTGTATGACGTCGCCGACCGCGGTGCGCGCGGCGATCGGCGTCTTCGGCAAGAGGCTCGGTCCTGACGGCATCGCGCCGGCTCACGAAAGCCGCTGTGCCCAAGCGTATCCGGGATGTCATCCCCGACTCCCGCGGAGTTCTCGGCACGCGCGCGACGAGGTGAAGCCTGCAAACCGGTGCCGACGAGATTCAGACCGAGACGGTCACCCGCTTCAACCGCAACCAGATCATCCAGATGGTGCTGCTCGTCGCGCTGGTCTACGTCGCGTTGCCGTTCATCAGCACCGTGCCCACGTTCCTGTCCGAGCTGCAGGACGGCGAACTGGTGGTGGGGCCTGCTCGGATTGGTGGTCTCGGCACTGAAGTACGTCGGTGCGGCGGCGGCGCTGTGGGCCTGCGCCGACGGGCTGGTGAGCTTCCGCAATCTCACGTTGATGCAGGTGGCCAACACCTTCGCCGCCACCACCACGCCCGCGGGCGTCGGTGGGCTGGCGCTGAGCGCACGGTTCCTGCAGAAGGGTGGGCTCGGCGCGCTGCGGGCGGCCACCGCCGTGGCGCTGCAGCAGTCGGTGCAGGTGGTCACCCACGTCGTGCTGCTGATCCTGTTCAGCGCCTTCGCCGGAGCGTCGGCCAACCTCTCACATTTCGTGCCGTCGACGACGATCGTGTACCTGGTCGGCGGGTATCCTGCTGCTAGTGGTCGCGGCGTTCGTCGTCGTGCCCAAGCTGCGGCGCTGGTTGACCGGGACGCGTCGGGCCGCGAATAACCGAGGTGCTGCGTGACCTGCGCGAGCTGGCCAGCGAGCCTAGGCGACTTGTGCTCATCGTTATCGGTTGCGCCGCAACGACTCTCGGCGGAGCTCTGGCGCTGTGGGCCTGTATCTCGGCGTTCGGCGGCGACACCTCCTTCGTCACCGTCACCGTGGTGACGATGATCGGCGGCACCCTGGCGTCGGCCGCGCCCACCCCGGGTGGCGTCGGTGCAGTGGAAGCGGCGCTGATCGGTGGTCTTGCAGCATTCGGGGTACCCGCTGGTATCGCGGTGTCGTCGGTGCTGCTCTACCGGGTGCTCACCTGCTGGCTGCCGGTGTTCGTCGGCTGGTTCCTGATGCGATGGCTAACCGACAAGGACATGATCTAGCCTCCTCGTTCGCCGAATGTGGGTTCTCAGCGAAAGATCCGGCGCCCATTTCGCAATGAGTTCACGCTCGCGGACCGGGTGGGCCGCCGTATCTGCGGGAACTGTGGAATTGCCCGCCGTTGAGCGACAATTCGCTCGAACACACGCAGGACCAGCACTTACGTAGGAAGTCGTCGTCAGGAATGCACCCGACCGCCGATCACTAAGCCAACGATGGCTGATTGATAAGACATTCATTAGCTGTTAGTTTTTCGAATCGCGGACGTCGTCAAGGTATGTCAGCATTGCGCCGTGAGGGGACGCGATATCGCCATATTCGCCGGGGCGGCGACGGTAATGAGTTTGACTCCGTTGGGCGCCGTGCCGTCCGCGTCCGCGCAACCGTGCCCCGACGTGGAAGTGGTGTTCGCGCGCGGTACGGCCGAGGCGCCCGGCCTCGGCCCCACCGGAGAGGCCTTCGTCGACTCGCTGCGACCCCGTCTCGGCGCAAAATCGCTCGAGGTGTATCCGGTCGACTACCCCGCCACCACCGATTTCCCGCGCGCCCTTGACGGTGTGCGCGATGCGAGCGCCCGCGTACAGTCCATGGCGGCGAACTGCCCTGACACCAACATCGTGCTCGGCGGTTTCTCCCAGGGCGCCGCGGTAGCCGGCTACGTCACCGCGGACGTGATCCCGGATGGAGCGCCCGAGGGTGTACCGAATCCGCTGCCACCCGACGTGGCGAAGCACGTCGTCGCGGTCACCTTGTTCGGGACACCCAACGATCGGTTCATGCGTGCGATCAACCAGCCGGACATCGAGGTCGGACCGCTGTACGCGGACAAGACGGTCGAGTTGTGCGTCGACGACGACTTCGTCTGCTCGAGCGGCAGAGACTTCAACGCCCACACGCAGTACGTGCAGACAGGGATGGTCGACCAGGCGGCGACGTTCGCCGCGGGCAAGGTCTTGACGGCCATCCCGCCCGAGTCAACCCCGCAGGCTCCGACCCCGCAGGCGCCGACTGCAGCCGGCCAGCAGCATCTGCCTACGCCTGCCGCGCCGCCGCTGTCGACCATTCCCGTTGCGCCTCCGCAACCGTCTCCGCCGCTGCAGCCGCAACCGCATCTGCAGCCCTCTCCGGAGACCATCGACTCGTGTGCGACCGAATGCCGTGTCGTCGGGCCTGAGTAAGGCATTCTCACGACGTGAGGTCCTCACATACGCGCTGTGCGGTCCGGTTCTCGCCGGTCTTGGCGCACTGGCCGTCAACGCACCGAAAGCATCAGCCGCCAACGGCAAATTGATCGATTTCGCCGAGCGACTGGTCCCGGCGGATCAAGTTGCGGCGGCGGGCTACGCGGGCGCGCTGGTCTATGTATCCGAGCTGCGGCCGGGCGCCACCTTCGACTTCAAACCCGTCACGCGCGAATACGCGGATGCGCTGCGCGCGTTGGGGCTTCACGTCGTCAGCTGCTACCAGTACGGCAAGCCCGGTTGGCCGACGCCGTCGGACTTCACCCGTGGATACGACGGCGGCGTCGCCGACGCCCAGACGGCCCTGCTCCTGCACGTGGCAGCCGGCGGCACGGAGTCCGCGCCCATCTTCTTCAGCATCGACGAGGACATCGACGCCGGCACATGGAAAAGCGTTGCGGTCGAATGGCTTCGGGGGATCAACTCGGTACTGGGTGTGCAGCGCACCGGCGTCTACGGCCACGCCGGGGTGTGTGGGTGGGCGATCGCCGACGGAGTCATCGGGCAATCGACCACGCCGGGATATCGCTGGGCGTGGCAGACCAGGGCGTGGTCGCACGGCGAACGCGAACCCGCCGCGGTGCTCTATCAGCGCGTCATCGTCACGGCGTCAGACCCAGGCATCAGCCTGGGAGGCACCCATGTGGACGAGGACGACATCCTCGCAGCCGATTTCGGACAGTGGGATCTGGCTCGCTGACCCGGACAATCGAGTAGTCGAATACTCACGCGGAGCACACAGCGCCGCAATACCGTTACTTCGAGGAACTCGAACTGAATTCGCGAGCAGAGTCCGTCTTCGCATCGGAGGGGCAGGCGCATGACCATTACGATTCCGCGCGATCTCATCGAGTACATCCTGCTCGGCAGCGGGGACAGCAAGCGGCAGATCCAGGACTCACCGATTCTGATCGACGTGTGGGTCTCCTACGCCCTGAAACCCGCCGAGCCGGTCGACCTCCTCATCACGTCACACGAAGCGAGCAATTCACCCGATCTGGCACGCAAGATCTACAAGGGCATCAGGCGCGAGGACGGGGCGGAACACGATCCGGGCATCGCGCCGTTGCAGAACTTCGTCGCGGCACGGTTGTACTTCGGCGAGATGCTGCACCTTCTGGTGCCCCTGACCAAGTGGTGGCAGGACAGGGAAACACAGAAGGAACTCGACGGCTACGACGACGCGGGTTCGGAGAAACTCGCCCACACCGTCGACGATGTCCTCGAACTGCGCACCCGCTGGCTGAACGAAACCGATGCCGCCGCCGCTATGCCGAACAATCGCTCGACGTTCGAGCGGTTCGTCGCGATGTGCACCCTCATCCTCCTGTCCGGCCTCGACGCGTGGCACGAATCCGACGACGACTCAGTGCAAGGCTTGCAGTCCAAGGCCGCCGCCGCCACCGCGCGCCTACAGCAGAAGTCCACGTCGGACATCGAGATGGTCGTGCTCGGCGCCCTGCAGACGATGAAGGCGCAGCGCACGCCGATGGTGTTCAAGATCGCGCTGAATCGCCGTGCCTCCGCGGCGATCCACGATTCGGTGCCAACCGTCAAGGCCGATGCCGCGCGTCGGGTCTTCGAAGTCGACTGCGCGGGAATCGAGTGGGCGGTGCTCGACACCGGTATCGACCGGACGCATCCGGCCTTCGGCAAGAGAATCAAGGCGACATACGACTTCACCAACTACCGCGAAATCGTCAACATCGGCAACGAGAGACCGCAAGTCCGCGAGATGAGCCTGCAAAAGCTCAAGGAGGCGCGCGACGGCAAGCTGCCGGCGGGAGCAGACGCCAAGCTGAAGCGGATCGCCAGGGCCGGATTTTTGGGACATCCTCTCCCATTGGAGGACGTCACCAAGATGGTGACACTCGCAGATCCGAGCCCGCCTCAAAGCCCGCACGGCACGCACGTCGCCGGAATCATCGCCGCTGCCAAGTACCCAACCCCGCGCAATGCAGCCGAATCCGCCGACGGTATGTGCCCGACCATCAGCATCTACGACTTCCGTGTCCTCAAGTCCGAGGTGGCCACACCCCGCGAACTCGAGAACACCGAGTTCTCGATCATCGCGGCGCTGCAGTTCATCCGGAACACCAACGACCAGGCCGGCCGGCGCGTCATCAAAGGCATCAACATGAGCCTGTCCATCCCGCACGACGCCAAGAACTACGCGTGCGGGCACACACCCGTCTGCGGCGAATGTGAACGCTTGATCGACACCGGCGTCGTCGTCGTGGCCGCTGCGGGCAACAAGGGCGCAGAGGAAAAGCTGGTCGACGGTGTCTCGTTCTACGACTACCTCGGATTCGGCATCACCGATCCGGGAAATGCGGACCGCGTCATCACCGTCGGTGCCACGCACGGGAGTTCGCCGTACACATACGGCGTGAGCTACTTCTCCAGCCGCGGCCCCACCGGGGATGGCCGCCTCAAGCCCGATCTGGTGGCGCCGGGAGAAGGCATCCGCGGGCCGGTGCTCGGCCATAAATGGGGCTGCAAGGACGGGACGAGCCAGGCCGCGCCTCATGTCAGCGGTGCCGCCGCAATGCTGATGGCGCGCTACCCCGAACTCATCGGCGAACCGGACCGGATCAAGCAGATTCTCTGCGGTACGGCATCAGATCTCGGCCGTGAACGCAATTTTCAAGGACACGGCTTGCTCGATGTCCTGCGCGCACTACAAAGTCACTGAGGGGAATATCATGGCCAACAACGTATTTAGCCTCGAAGTTCTGCGGGCCCACAAGGGTGATTGCGCTCTGCTGCACTACGGGACGACGACGAAACCCGGTCTCGCGCTGATCGACGGCGGACCCGACGACGTCTACCAGCCGTTCCTGCGGCCAAGGCTCGAGGAGTTGCGCGCCGAGCGTGGCCTGGCGGAGAACAAGCCGATGGTCGTCGACCTGATGATGCTCAGCCACATCGACGACGATCACGCCGCGGGCCTGCTCGAGCTGACAGCAGAGCTGCTCAAAGCACAGGACGACGACCAACCGAAAATCGTTCGCATACTGAACCTCTGGCACAACACGTTCGACGACATCGTCGACAACGATGCCGAAGAGTTGGCCGGAGCCGTCGAGGGAAGTTTCGGGCCGGCATCTCTGGACGGTGGCCTTCCCGAGAATGTGCTCGACGAACTCGAGGATTCGGCCACACCCGCGGTGTCCGACACGGTGAAGATCATCGCGAGCGTTCCGCAGGGTCGTCAGCTGCGCGACGACCGCCAAAAGCTCGGGATCCAACCGAATATCGAATTCGGCGGCAAGTTGATCGTGGCGGCCGAAGACGGCGGCGAGCTGGACATGGGGAACGACCTGACCTTCACGGTCGTCGGCCCGATGCTGCCCGAGGTCAAAAAACTCCAAACCGCGGTGCGGGCCTGGCTGAGGGATCACCCCGACGCTCAGGACAGGGTGACCGCATCAGCGCTGGCAAGTCTCGCCGACAAGTCCCCGACCAACCTGTCGAGCATCGTGGTGCTCGCCGAAGCCGCGGATAAGAGCATTCTGTTCACCGGAGACGCGCTGGGCGACAAGATTCTCAAAGGTCTGGAGTTGGTCGGCAGACTGGACGATGACGGGAAGATCCACGTCAACGTGCTGAAGGGCCAACACCACGGCAGCGATAGAAACTGCACGCCGGAATTCTTCGAGCGCGTCACCGCCGACCATTACGTGTTCTCCGGAGACGGCGAGCATGGCAACCCCGAGCGCGAGACGCTCACGATGCTCGCCGACGCTCGCGGCGACGACGACGAATACACGATCCACCTCACCTATCCCATCGACGAGATCGACGTCGAGCGCAAGAAGGACTGGGACAGCAAGAGAGCCGACGAACAGCGGCGTCACGCCGACAACCCCAGCGTGAAGGTCCGCGCCAAATGGGCGAACGCCAAGAACAGCTTGGCGGCATACTTGGCCGACAACCCGGACGTCAACGACCGGATCGAATTCGTCACCGACGGCGTTCCACACATCATCGATCTGCTTGGGTAGCCGACATGGCCGGCACGCGCAACATCATCATCTGCCTCGACGGCACGAAGAACGAGGTGAAGGCCAAGGCCGTCACCAACGTCTTCAAGGTCGCCGAGATCGCCGATCTGACGAACCCCGACGAACAAGTGCTCTACTACGGCCCCGGAGTCGGGACGATGGCGGCTCCGAGCGCCTGGACCTCTGTCGCACAACGGATCTCGCTGATCGGCGGAATGCTGGTTGGCCACGGAATGCGCCAAGACATCGCCGAGGCGTACACGTATCTGATGAATACGTGGCGACCGGGCGACAAGGTGTTCGTCTTCGGCTTCAGCCGCGGCGCCTACACCGCCAGAGCCCTCTGCGGGATGCTCTACCGCGTCGGACTCTTGCGTCCCGGCTCGGACAATCTCGTCCCCTACGCGGTCCGCGTGTATGCGCGTCGGCCCGGAAAAGACTCCGATCTCGCTCAACCAGAAGGCTGGGATCGGATGGACAAGTTCTCCGAAGCCTTGTCGATCACCAGGGACGGCGACAGGCGGTCTTTTCCCATCGAGTACTTGGGGATCTATGACACGGTGAAGGCGACCAAGGGTATTGGCCGCGACATCAGCTGGCCGTATACGCGGAGCCTGCCCAACGTACGCGTGATTCGCCACGCGGTTTCCATCGACGAGAAACGGCGGCCCTATCCCGAATACCTCGTGCATACCGACCAGATGAGCAAGGACCTCGAGGAGGTCCGCGAGGTGTGGTTCGCCGGCGTTCACTCCGACGTCGGCGGTGGATTCGTCGACGATCCGGAACTCGGTCGTATCGCGATGCGCTGGATCGTCGACGGCGCGATCAACCGGGGGCTCGGTGTTCGTCGGCAGCGATACATGAACCGGTTCGGCAGTCTCGGCGAGACCGACGCGTGCGCGCCTATGCACGAGACGGGTTGGTCCTGGCGATTCGCGCAGGCGCCGTGGTACTGGGTGTTCAAGCCGTGGCGCCACCGCCCGATTCCGGAGGGGGCGACGATCCACGAGAGCGTCGAGCTCCGTCGGTCAAGGGCCGATCTCAACTACCGCCCGCGGCTGCCAACCCGATACCAGGTCGAAAAGGAGCTGTGGACTGGCCCTCCGCCCGGCTGAGCTGCTCGACGCTGCCTGTTCAGAAAGCTAGCTCGGCGTCGCAGCCCCGCGGCTAGGCTCGCTCGGGTGAGCGAACCGAAACGCACGACCGCCGAGCTGATCGTCGAGTGTCTGGAAAACGAAGGCGTGACACATGTCTTCGGCATCCCGGGCGAGGAGAACATCCGGTTCACCGAAGCGGTGTCGAGATCGTCGATCGAATACGTGCTGACGCGCCACGAGCAGGGCGCCTCGTTCATGGCGGAGGTGTATGGCCGCTTGACGGGTCGAGCCGGCGTGTGCTCCGCAACGCTAGGTCCCGGCGCGATCAACCTCCTGCTCGGAGTCGCGGACGCGACAACGAATTCCACTCCGGTACTTGCTCTCTCGGCGCAAGTCGGGATGGGCCGTAGTTACAAGGAGTCGCACCAAAGCGTCGACCTCGTCTCGATGTTTGCACCGGCGACGAAGTGGTCCGCGCTCGTCGCGACACCGGCCGCCGTGCCGGAGATGGTCCGAAAGGCCTTCAAGCTCGCGCAAACCGAGCGTCCCGGCGCCGTCTATCTCGCGGTGCCCGAGGACGTCGAGGAAGCCGCCGCCCCAGCGGATTCGAGCCCGTTACCAGTCAACGTGCCACGGCCCGACGATCCCTCAGCTGCGCAGCTCGAGCGCGCTGCAGATATTCTGCGCTCCGCGCGCAACCCCATCCTGCTGGCCGGTCACGGGGCAGCCCGAAGCGGAGCCGCTGAAGCAGTACGGCGATTCGCCGAGTCTCTCGATATCCCTGTGGCGACAACGTTTCACGGCAAGGGCGTCATGCCGGACGACCATCCGCTCGCGCTCGGTGCGGTCGGCTTCATGCGCCACGACTACGTCAACTTCGGCTTTGACCGCGCCGACGTCATCGTCGCCGCCGGCTACGAGCTACAAGAGTTCGACCCAGTCCGGATCAACCCGAACAGCGATACGAAGATCATCCACATTCACCGCTTCCCCGCCGAAGTGGATGCGCACTACGACGTCGCGGTCGGCCTGCAGGCCGACATCGGCGGCACCCTTGATGCGCTGGCGGCGCGAGTGACTCGCGATCACCCGTCCTTATCGGGTCACGAACGGATCCGTGAGCTGCTTTCCGGTGAGCTCGACGGAGGACGCGCCGACGACAGGTTTCCCCTGGCGCCGGCACGGATCGTCGCCGACACGCGAGCAGCGCTGCGACGCGACGACATCGTATTGGTCGATACCGGGGCCCTCAAGATGTGGATGGCCAGGCTCTATCCGACATATGAGCCGAACACCTGCCTGATTTCCAACGGACTCTCGACGATGGCCTGGACGGTGCCCGGGGCGATCGCGGCGAAGATCGCCAGGCCCACCGCGAACGTCCTTGTCGCCACCGGCGACGGTGCGTTCCTGATGAACTCACAGGAGATCGAGACGGCCCTGCGCGTCAGAACACCAATGGTGATCCTCATCTGGGACGACAACGCCTATGGGCTGATCAGCTGGAAGATGGACCTCGAGATCGGCCACAACGTCGAGACCCGCTTCGGCAACCCCGACTTCGTCGCCTACGCCGAGAGTTTCGGGGCGAAGGGCTACCGAATCTCGTCCGCCGAGGAACTGCTGCCGACCCTGCGCGCAGCGCTCGAGGCCGACACCGTCAGCGTCATCGCGTGCCCCGTCGACTACTCGGCCAACAGTGACCTGATCGCCTCCCTCGGCGAGTTGGACGAGTCGCTGTCCTGACACTGGTGTCGGCGTGCTCAGTGCGCCGGAAGTGCGCGGAAGCAGCCGTCGAAGTGGCGGTTCTCAATGCCCATCGTCTGCATGAACGAACGGGCCACCGTCGGGCCGACGAACCGGAAGCCGTGACGCTGCAACTCATTTGCGAGCTGCCACGACTCAGGACTCTGCGACCTGCCGTCGCTCCATTGCCGCAATGGATGCCGTATCCGAGGTCGATGGCGCCAGGCGATGTCGTTCAGCTTCGCCGTTGACGCCGCTCATAGCCTTCACTGAGGTGTTACGCCTGTGGAGTGACGAGATACTTCTCGCCGGTCGCCCGCTTTCCGTAGCCGTTGAACGCGTCCGGCCGGAGCATTCCCGCGAGGGACACCTCCCGGGTGTAAGAACTCGCGAACGTGGTGGTGAGCTCCGCAGCCACCCGGGCTTGCAGCCTGCCGATGGTCTCGACTCCTGCCTGCTGAAGGAATGGTGTCAGCAGCCACCCGCCTACTCCCCACGCCATGCCGAAGTTCCTGGTGAGGATCGTCGGGCTGGTATCGAGTCCGCCGTAGATATACACCTGCTTGTGGACGGCCGATCCGTAGCGGGAGTACTCCTGCGCGCCCGAGCTGGCGGCTTCCTCCATCGCGTTGAGGATCTGGCTCGCCAGCGGTCCGCCACCCGTGGCGTCGAAACCCAGCGTCGCCGAAGTCGCTTTCAGCGCTTCCACCAGGTCGGCCGCAAATGTCGACGATGCGGTGTTGCAGACATGCGCAGCCCCGAGCGAGCGCAGCAGTTCTTCTTGATCAGGCTTGCGGACGATGTTGACGAGCGGCACGCCATCGGCGATGCACAGCTTGACGAGCATCTGGCCGAGATTCGACGCCGCGGCGGTGTGCACCAGGCCGGAATGACCTTCTCGGCGCATGGTTTCCAGCATGCCGAGCGCGGTCAAGGGATTCACGAACGACGACGCTCCGTCCTTCGCCGTTGCACCCGCAGGCAGCACCAGGCAGGCGCCGGCATCGGTCACTCGGTACTGCGTGTACATCCCGCCGCCGGCGAGTCCCACCGTTTTCCCCACCAGCGCCTGCGCCGCAGTCGACTCGCCCGCGGCCACGACCGTGCCCGCGCCCTCATTGCCCACGGGGAGTGGTTTGTCGATCCGTGCTGAAAGCCCCGCCAGCGCAGCGGTTCCCAACGATGCCGTGACGGTCGGGCGGTCGGTCGTGCCCTGCACCGTCGCGGTGGTCATGTCGGCGCCGGCAATGAGGACGCCCAAGTCGGACGGGTTGATCGGAGCGGCTTCCACCCGCACCACCACCTCATTGGCGCCAGGGGCTGGAACGGCGACGTCCAACAGTGAGAGCTCCAACGTGCCGTGCGATGTCACGGTGGACCGCAGTTCCAGCGCGCGATCAGGCAAACCTGCGGTCATGGCGGTGCCCCATTTCTATTGCGATTTGTCTCCAACCCTATGGGGTGAACACACAAGCAATCGCGGAACATCCCGTCGGCGCAGCCTCAGGACCCCTGGCCTGATAATTTGACCTGAACGCTCTTGTATTGAAAGCTCAAATCCCGTGATTACGCCCGTAGGGCCTACCGCTGTTGGTATTTGCCGCAACACACTCAGCTGCACAGGCAACAGCCAGCAGGCCGGGTCGAGGTCGACGTCGCCGCCCCACCCGAGGCCGTGTGGCGGGTGCTGACCGACCCCGCCCGAATCCCCGAGTGGAGCCATCAGTGCTGCGAAGTCGAACTGCTCGACCCAGGCCCTGTAGGTCTTGGATTCCGGTTCCGAGGTCATAACCGGACGAAATAGATGGTCTCGGACGTGCACAGTGTTCCCATCTGCCCGACATGAGCGGTCTCGATGTGCTGAAGGCACTCCGCGAGCGGGGTGACGACGTCGACGCGATCGTCGTCACCGCCGGGCGTGACGCGGACTACGTCAAGGCTGCACTCCAGGGCGGCGCGTCGCAGTATCTGGTGAAGCCCTTCGATCTCGACGACCTGAAGGCGCGCATTCTCAAGTACGCCGCCGCGCGGGTAGAGAGTCGGAGGCCGGACCAACCGGAGATCGACGCCGTCTTCTCGGGTCCGCCAGCCCGCCTGCTTGCAGAGCGTCCCCTTCCCCCGAAGGGCCTCAGCAACGAGAGCGTCGACCTGGTACGGCACGCATTAGCAACCGGCCGGGAACTTTCCGCGACCGCGTGCGGTGACGCGATTGGTATGGCGCGCCCCACAGTTCGCAGGTATCTCGAATACTTGGTGAATGCAGGAGGTGACCGTCCGCCTCAAGTACGGCGGCGGTCGGCCTGAACGGTTGTACCGGTCGGTGCGTTGAGGAGCTACTCGGCAGCTCGGAGCAGCGCGACGTCCGAGACCATCGCGATGTGATCGGCCATTGCTTGAGCGGCTTCAGCCGGATCATTCCGACGGACTGCCTCGGCGATGCGCTTGTGACCTTCCAGGGAGGCACGCGGACGGTCCTGCTGCGACAACGACTCGATGCGTGTTTCTCGCACCAAACCGGAGATCTCGTGCATCAGCTTGGCGAGCAGTGACGAGTGTGCGGCGGTGGTGATCGCCTCGTGAAACATCTCGTCTCCGACGACACCGCGATCACCCGACGCGATCTCCTCCTCCATCTTCGCGATGGCCGCGTCGATAGCCGCCATCTCGTTCTCTGAGCGGCGAAGTGCTGCCAACCCCGCAAGTTTCACCTCGAGCGCCTCACGCGCCTCGATGATGTCGGGAATGCGGTCGGCGTGCTCACGCAACGCCTTGATCGCTCGTTCCTCGGTCGGCCGGCGAATCAGAATGGCGCCATCACCATGGCGTACTGACAACACACCTTGTACTTCGAGCGCCACGAGCGCCTGGCTGATCGATACACGGCTGACTCCGAGCCTGGCCGCCAACTCCCGCTCTGCCGGTAACCGGTCGCCGGGCGCCATTTGGTTGTCGGCGATATAACCGCACAACTGCTCGACGATCACCTCGTAGAGCCGCGGCCGCGTCACTGGTTTCAGTTGCTCTACCACTCACTCACCTACTCTCTAGGCCAGAGGTTACTCGGCCTTCCGACCAGCGTCAGGTAGCGCACCTCACATGGAACGCTTGACAGTGACTTGCCTCACTGGTGTACTGGCTAGGCCAGTGAGCCACTGGCGAGTCTTCCGCCCACCTGGAGCTTGACATGCCACTTGAGTTGATCCCGATCCTCGCCCTCATCGCGATGTTTGTAGCCGCGACCTTCCTGCCGATCAACATGGGCACCCTCGGTTTCGTCGCCGCGTTCCTCGTTGGCACCCTCGCCGTCGGAATGAACACCGACGACATCATCGCCGGATTCCCGAGCGACCTCTTCCTCACATTGGTTGGCGTGACATACCTCTTCGCCATCGCTCAAAACAACGGGACCGTCGACTTAATGGTCCAGGGTGCTCTCCGACTAGTCCGTGGTCGGGTGGCCTTCATCCCCTGGGTGATGTTCGGCATCACCGCGACGTTGACGGCACTCGGCGCACTCGGGCCAGCGGCGGTGGCGATCATCGCCCCGATCGCGCTCACCTTTGCCAAGCAGTACAAGATCAACGCCCTACTCATGGGCATGATGGTCATCCACGGCGCACAGGCCGGCGGCTTCTCCCCCATCAGCATCTACGGAGTGACCGTCAACAACATCGCGGCCAAGGCCGGGCTGGTCAACAGCCCGCTCACGTTGTTCCTCGGCAGCCTGTTCTTCAACGCCGGAATCGGCATCCTGCTCTTCGCGTTCCTGGGCGGACGGAAGCTCATCGGCCGCACGGTCGACGACATGGACGGCGAGAGCGATGTCGACGGTGACGGCGGCCCGGTGGCGCCGCAGACACCGCGGAGTCCGTCCGGCGCACCCGTCTTCTCTGGCCACGGCACCAATGCGTCGGCCACCACGCTTGTCGCACCGCCGAACACTCCGACAAGTCCGCTTCCGCGGCACTCGGTCTCGTTCATTCAAGTTCTCACGCTCATCGGGCTCGGTGCACTCGCCCTCTTTTCACTCATCTTCGATCTCGACATCGGCTTCGTGTCGATGACGGTTGCCGCCGTGCTCGCCCTGGCGTCGCCCAAGGCCCAAAAGGGCGCGGTCGCGCAGATCAGCTGGTCCACCGTCCTACTCATCGGTGGCGTGCTCACCTTCGTCGGCGTATTGCAGGAGGCCGGCAGTGTCGAGTGGGTCGGCAATGGCGTGGCGAGCATCGGCATGCCGCTGCTGGTTTCGCTGCTCCTGTGTTACCTCGGAGCGATCGTGTCGGCCTTCGCCTCGTCGGTGGCGATCCTCGGCGCGACAATCCCCTTGGCCGTGCCGCTCCTGCTCGCAGGAGAGATCAGTCCTGTCGGCGTCATCGTCGCGCTGGCGATCTCGTCGACCATCGTGGACGTCAGTCCCTTTTCGACCAACGGTGCATTGGTGCTCGCCAATGCTCAGGACGTCGACAAGGACAAGTTTTACAAGCAGATCCTTAAGTACAGCGCCATCGTCGTGGCTATCGGGCCCCTGATCGCCTGGGCTGTCCTCGTTGCACCCGGATGGCTCTGACCGAACCTCTGTAGACCTGCGCGAGCGGCGCCATTAGCCAGAGCGGCTACTGGCGCTCGTCGCCGTTCGTCGCCGAGCGTGCAGTGTCCCAGTTCACAACAATCACTGATTGTGACCGATTGACATCGCAGGTCACAGCTGTTTTGCTTAATTGGCTAGTCCTCTAGGACACCAATCCACCAGGCCGGAGATAAGCATGTGCAGTAATACCGCCCCATCGCAACCGACGACTTGCTCCGAAGCGGACGCCGCCGGCCCACTGAACGGCGTCGTCGTCATCGACCTCACTCGCGCCTTGGCCGGCCCGCACGCCGCGATGATGCTGGGCGATCTCGGTGCCGACGTGATCAAAGTCGAGAATCAGCACGGCGGCGACGACACCCGCGGGTGGGGCCCTCCCTTCGTTCAGCCGGAGGGAGGCGAACGGGAGTCGACCTACTTTCTCTGCGCGAACCGAAACAAGAAGTCGGTGACCCTCGACCTCAAAGTCGAAACCGACAAGGACGCGCTTGCCGAGCTCGTCCGCCGCGCTGACGTATTGATGGAGAACTTCCGCCCTGGCGTCCTGGACCGTCTCGGATTCACGCAGGAACGGCTCTTCGAACTGAACCCTCGACTGGTCATCCTGTCGATCACCGGTTTCGGCCACGATGGGCCGGAAGCGGCGCGGGCAGGCTACGACCAAATCGCCCAAGGCGAAGCGGGACTCATGTCGGTGACAGGCGCGGGTCCGAACGACCTGCAGCGCGTCGGTGTGCCCATCGCTGACCTGCTCGCCGGCATGTACGGAGCGTTCGGTGTCGTGGCCGCCCTTCAGGAACGTGAACGGACCGGCTGTGGTCAGATCGTGCGGTCCTCACTGCTGTCCGCCGTTGTCGGCGTACACGCGTTCCAAGGTACAAAGTGGACTGTCGCGGGCGAGGTGGGCGAGGCGACGGGAAACCACCACCCGTCGATCTGCCCGTACGGGCTCTTCGATACGGCGGATGGTGCTGTCCAGATTGCCGTGGGCAGCGAAGGGTTATGGCTCCGGTTCTGCGCTGGCTTCGAATTGGACCCGGCGACACCAGGAATGGAAACGAATCCGGACCGAGTCGCAAATCAGAAACAGGTCAACGAACTGGTGCAGAGTGTGTTTGCGCTGTACCCGACCGATGAACTGCTGGTGAAGCTGGACCGAATTGGTGTGCCCGCCGGGCGAATTCGCTCGATCCCGGAGGTTTACGAGTGGGAGCAGACTCGCTCCCAAGGCTTGCTGATCGACGTCGAGCACGCAACCCTCGGCAGCATCGAACTACCTGGCCCCCCGCTTCGATTCTTCGGTGCGGACGGTGCGGAGCGCACGCGCCGTGCGCATACGGCGCCGCCGGTGCTCGGGGCCGACAACGACCTGATGGACGCGTTGAAAGCGAGGGCGTGATGACGAGAGCCAGCGCCAATCGCCTGATTCAGACGCTTGCAGACCCTGACTCTTGGTCGTCCTGGGACCGGCCGGCCGTCGACCCGCCGGTCAACCCCGGGTACGCCGCCGAGCTCGCGCGAGCCAGAGCGAAGACCGGGTTGGATGAAGCGGTCCTGACCGGTGAAGCCACGATCCGCGGACACCGAATCGCCATGTTGCTGAGCGACTTCGGCTTCCTCGGCGGTTCGATCGGCGTGGCCGCCGGGGAGCGGCTCACTACGGCCATCCGACGCGCCACCGCGGAGCGACTTCCGATTGTTGCGCTACCCACTTCGGGTGGCACTCGGATGCAGGAGGGTGCGACGGCATTCCTCCAGATGGTGAAGATCACGGCCGCGGTCGTGGACCACAAGGCGGCACACCTGCCGTACCTCGTCTATCTTCGTGACCCGACGACCGGCGGAGTTTTCGCGTCTTGGGGGTCACTGGGACACGTCACGTTCGCCGAACCCGGTGCGCTGGTTGGGTTCCTGGGTCCGCGCGTATACGAGGCGCTCTACGGCAACCACTTTCCGGTCGGTGTTCAGACGTCGGAGAATCTATTCTCCTGCGGCCTGATCGACGCTGTGGTCGCGGTTGACGAACTCGCCGACATGGTCGATCGGGCGCTGAAAATCGTCTCCTACCCCGATGAGGCCCTCTATCCGCCTGCTCCTCAGTCGGCGAGAGCGGTCGATGTCCCCGCGTGGCAATCCGTTATTGCGGCCCGTCGACCCGACCGACCCGGTGTCCGCGATCTACTCCGACACTCGGCGTCAGACATGCTGTCTCTCAACGGAACCGGCCAGGGCGAGAACGAGCCGGGACTGCTCCTCGCCCTGACCAAGTTCGGTGATTGGCCGTGCGTTCTGCTCGGGCAGGACCGTGTCGGCCAGACAGCCGAAGAGCCGCTCGGGCCCGGTGCACTTCGCCAGGCTCGGCGCGGCATGAAAATCGCCGCCGAACTGGACCTCCCCCTCGTCACCGTTATCGACACCGCGGGTGCCGCACTGTCCCGGGAGGCCGAGGAAGGTGGCTTGGCAGGCGAGATCGCTCGCTGCATTGCAGAGATGATCGCCCTCGACGTGCCCACTGTTTCAGTGCTGCTCGGTCAGGGCACCGGCGGAGGCGCGCTGGCACTGGTGCCAGCCGACCGGGTTCTCGCGGCACAACACGGTTGGCTTTCGCCGCTTCCGCCAGAGGGTGCCAGCGCCATCCTGCATCACGACACTAGTAAGGCCGCCGAGATGGCCGCCCAGCAGGGCGTCCGGTCGTCGGACCTCCTGAGCGCCGGCATCATCGACTACATCATCCCCGAATTTCCAGACGCCGCTGTGGAACCCAAGGATTTCTGCATCCGGGTCGGAATGGCTTTGCGTCATTATCTCGCAGCGTTGACCGCCGCCGACGACGAGAAGCGGCGCGCTGAGCGCGCCGGTCGTTTCGAAGGGCTCGGCAAGGCCGGGCCGCTGCTTGCCCGCGTCGGCTAGTCGCATCCAAACTTAAGAGAATGCGCTGACGCGACGGCATGGCATTTCCGGCTGGAGCCGACCGCACCGGGAACCCGGCTGACGCAGGCGTACCAAATCGTGTCCATGCCGGCATGGCTCTCGGTGATGGTGGGTGTTCTGATATCCGCGCACAGTGACCGCACCGCCGCACTCCATGAAGACCTGCAGCGCCTTGCGGCGCTGGCGGCGGACGCAGCCCACGTGACCAGGGTGGCAGGTGCAGGATTCGAACCTGCCTAGCATTCTTCTGATCTCACTTGAAACGATGCCAGTCGATAAGTGGGCGTTGCGGCGACACTTACACCCACTTATTTATCTAACTGGGTGTACGGTCGTGGAATGACCCCACTTGCCGGCACCGCCGTCAAGTACGAGACGCTGCCCTGGGACATCTCGCCCGCGGCATCATATGTGCGCGCGGCGCAACAACAGCAGGGCAACTATCAGGCGGCAATTAGCGCAAACATCGCCGACCTGACTGTCAATCTGCCGTCCGACGTGCTCGCCGACGCCGAGGACGCCAGTCGCGAGATCACCCGATTCGACGCCGAGTTCGGCGGCGAGATCGCGCCATTTTCGTCGGTCTTGTTGCGAACCGAGTCTGCAGCCAGTTCCAACATCGAGAACCTGACGGCATCGGCGCGAGCCATCGCCGAGGCCGAGCTGCCGGGAGCCAAAACGACCCCCAACGCCAAGGTCATCGTCGCCAACACTGCGGCGATGGTCGCCGCGATCAACCTCGCGGACAGCATCGACGCTGACGCGATCCTGGCGATGCACAAAGCGCTCATACGCGACGTCGACCCGAAATCCGCCGGCCGATGGCGCGAAGAACAAGTCTGGATCGGGGGAGGCACCCACGGTCCGCGCGGCGCCATGTTCGTGCCACCGCACCACAGCCACGTTCTACAGGCTATTGACGACTTGCTCCGCTTCGCGCAGCGCGACGATATCCCCGTCTTACCTCAGATCTCTTTGGCACACGCACAATTCGAGACGATCCACCCCTTCACCGACGGCAACGGTCGAACAGGCCGGGCACTGATCCAGGCGATGTTGCACCGCAAGGGATTGACGCGAAACGTCACCGTTCCGGTATCGGCTGGGCTACTGACCGACACCGACTCGTACTTCGCCGCGCTGACGGCATACCGCGCCGGCGACTCCGCCCCGATCGTGCGCCGCGTATCGGAGGCGGCTGTCGCGGCGGTCTTCAACGGTCGTGAGCTGGTCAAAGAATTGCACGCCGTGCGCGCAGAGTGGAACGACAAGATCACCGCACGTAGCGATTCAGCCGTGTGGCAGATCGCCGATCTTCTACTGCGCCGCCCGGTGATCAATACGGCACTGCTGACCGAGGAGTTGGGCATCGAGTCGAAACACGCGCGCCGATACCTCGAACCCTTGTCGGGGGCAGGCATCATCATCGAGACCAGCTCGGGCCCACGCAGCCGCGTCTGGCGCTCGCCAGAGGTCATCGCGGCACTCGACGCGTTTGCCGACCGCGCGCGCCGGGGCGGCCTGGGACGATGACGGGCCGATGCAGCGATTCTCATCGCCGCCTGACGCTTCGTCGCGGACAGCGAAGACGGAAAGGTGCTAGCCCGCTGGGACATCGACAACGACGCGCGACGATCGTCGTGGTGCGGGGCGTTGCGGAGTCCCGCTATCGAGACCACTGACTCGGGACATGACATCGCGCACGATGTTGACATGGCTGGACCAGCGACGACCAACCCCGCGGAGTCCCCTGCGGCCGCCCAAAGAAAAAGCCCGAACCCTAAACGAGGGTTCGGACCTATTCCTATGTCTAGAGACATCACAAGCGTGGCAGGTGCAGGATTCGAACCTGCAAATTGGTTAAGCCATTGTTTGCTCACTGCCAGCAATAACCCCGTAGCCTGAGTGAATGGCATTCTCGGCGGGCCGCAAAGTGAGGGAATCTGCACCATTTCCGGCATCTAGGGTAGTCTTGGATCGCAGGCTCGTCGCATTTCAGAGCTACGGCCAAGGCCGTGGGCGCTTCGGCAAAACACAACAGAATCAGACACGATTCTTTCAGCTTACGGAAACGGGAAATTGAGATGCCAGCTAAAAAGGGACAGCGACCCTGGGGTCACATCCGCAAACTCGAATCGGGAAGATCGCAAGCTTCGTTTATCGGGCCGGATTTGAAAAGATACAACGGGCCGGTAACTTTCGATTCGCGAACTTTCGCCGAAGGGTGGCTGGCCCGCGAGCGTGAACTAGTCCAACTGGCCGCATACAACGGGACTCGCTGGATTTCGCCGGATGAGCGTTCGCAGGCTCGCGCTCGGCGCGGCCAAACCGTTGAGTCCTACGCGAAAGACTCGATTGAGAACCGTAACCTGGCACCGCGCACGCGAAAGCTCTACACCGATCTGCTGCGGCTTCACATCGGGCCAACGCTGGGCGAAATCGGGATCGGCTCCCTGTCGTCTGACGACGTGAACCGCTGGCACGCGAAAACGCTCACCGACAAACCCACGAGCCGCGCTCATGCCTACGGCTTGCTGCACGCGATCTGCGCTTCCGCCGTCGAACAGGAATTGCTGATCAAGAACCCGTGTCAGATCAAGCGGGCCATGAGTACGAATCGCAAGCGCGAGCCGGTGCTGCTTTCGGTCGCCGTACTGAAAGTCGTGGCCGACGCGATCACACCCGAACGGTATCGCGCTCTTGTGCTGCTATCGGCTTGGGGCGCAATGCGATTCGGTGAAGTGACCGAATTGCGGCGAAAGGATTTCAGCGACGATTACTCGGTGGTCGCCGTGTCCCGCGTTGTCACCCATCGCAAAGGTTGTCATCCCGGCTTGCCGAAAGGCAGCAAGACACGAACAGTCGTATTGCCTCCGCATATCAGAGCCGATGTGAAACATCATCTCGACACCCACGTTGATTCCGATCCGGAATCGCTGCTGTTTCCCGCTGGTCGCAGTCGATGCGGTCACTTGTCGCAGAACGTGTTTCGCGAAGCATTCAACGCCGCACTGGAATCGCTTGGGAAAGGCGGCGTGACTCCTCATGCGCTTCGGCACCTGGGTGGGATGCTGGCGACACAAGCCGGTGCCAGTCTCGCAGAGAACATGACTCGTTTAGGACATTCGACCGTGCGAGCGGCGATGCTCTATCAACATTCCACTGATGAACGGCAAGCCGATATCGCCGCTGCGCTGTCGGTGATTGCAGAAACGGCGAATGGTGCGACTGGTACGGCTGGCTCATCAGGTGCAGGATCAACACCTGCACATAAACGCCCGTTTATGCAGGTCAGAGCAACGCGAGTCTGGACCGTGTAACGAACCTGTTATCCCGCTGCCTCGCGCAAGTGAAATCCATTGTGCCACAACATATTTCAACTAGGCTAGCGCCGTCTCATGTTGGCGATGCGTGCCGCCTCGCGTGCCCGCATCTCGATAGCCGCCTCATTGGCCTGCTCAAGACTCATCAGCCCCGATCCCGCTGGGCCGCCCAAACCGAGAGGACCAACACTCGCCCCCAGTTGCCCCGAGAACAACGAATCGTCCTGCCCTGGTGTGGTGGGATGGTCGCTCATGATTACGTCGGTATATCCCTCAGGATTCACGATCTCGACATCCACAACGGAATCCGAATCCCGTTCCCGTTGCGGTTGGAATCTCGGTAGATCGTCGTCAATCTCGTTATCATCGAATTCGCCAACTACTTCGTCGTCCACCGTTTCGGTTCCGAGTCTGTCGGTGCCCCGGTCTACGATGCCACTCTCGATTGCCGGGGTGTAGTCCGAATCTCTCGGTCCCGCAACGACTTTCGACATACCCTCGAAAACGGATTCCCGTGGTTTCGTGGAAATCTCCAGGTCTAGGGCTTCCACCGGTAGAAGACGTTGCAACTGATGCCGTAGTAGCGACAAGTCGCGGCCACGTTCCCGCTGACCTCGTCGGCGTGCTGCAGCACGGCCAGGCGACCGTTCGCCCGTCGGATCAGATCCTTCTCACTCCAAACACGGTCAGCCATGTGGCTCCTTCCACTAGAGCCCAGACTGTCAACAACCTCAGTCAGATTTAGACCTAGATCACCAGACTGTCAACAACCTCAGTCAGTTTTAGACCTAGATCAGCATCGCGAACGAAACGCCAGCTGAAACGAGTGGCCTTGTCGTAATCGCGGAACCTGTAACCTGAGTTGGGTCACTTTTCTGGATCCGGACTGGTGCAGTGCTTGGACCTGGCCTTTTGTGGTCTTCAGGGTCGGAATGTGTGCACTAACGGGTGGGTTCGTAGGGTGCGGTGGTGGCCTATGTGCGGACGGTGAAGACCAAGTCGGGTGCGACGGCCGTCCAGATCGTGTGGTCCTCACGGCGCGGTGCACGCTCGATCGAGCATGTGGGCTCAGCTCATGACGCCGTCGAATTGGCGGCACTCAATACAGCTGCGGCGCGGCGGCTGACCGAGGGGCAGCAGACCCTCGACTTCGACGTCGGTGATGCTGAAATCGCCGGTGGCCCTTTAGAAATAGTCTCTTCTCGGATGGCTCATCTGTGGGACGGGTTGTGCGCTGCTTATAGCCGGCTCGGCTTTGACCGGGCCGCCGACGGTGATGACGTGTTCCGGGATCTGGTGCTGGCCAGGATCATCGAACCGACCAGCAAGGCCGATTCGCTGCGGGTGCTCGCCGAGACCGGTGTGGACACGGTGTCCTATCGCACCCTGACCCGGCACCTGCGGTTGTTCGCCGCACCAGCCTTCACCCAGGCGCTCTCGAAGACCTGCGCAGCCCAGGCCGCGTTGGGACCGACCTCGTTGGTTCTCTACGACGTCTCCACGCTGTACTTCGAGACCGACAAGGCCGACGGGTTCCGCGAACCCGGCTACTCGAAGGAACGGCGCCTGGAGCCGCAAATAACTATCGGACTGCTCACCGATGCGACCGGATTTCCGTTGGCAGTACACGCATTTGAAGGCGACAAAGGTGAAACCAAAACCATGCTGCCGGTGATTAACGCGTTCAAGAAGGCCCACCAACTCACCGAGGTTACCGTCGTCGCCGATGCCGGCATGATCTCCGAGGACAACCAGAAAGCGATCTATGCGGCCGGGCTGACCTTCATCCTCGGCACCCGGATCCCGTTCCTGCCCTCTGTGGTGGGTGAATGGCGGGCCAAGCATCCCGGTGAGGAGATCCCGCACGGGCATATCTTCACCCAGCCATGGCCGGCCAGCAGCTCAGAGAAGGCCCGCGGGATCCCCGACCGGGTCATCCATTACCAGTACCGCGCAGATCGGGCACGGCGCACTCTGCGCGGAATCGACGAGCAGGTCGCCAAAGCCCAAGCCGCGGTCGACGGGAAAGCCCCGGTCAAACGCAACCGGTTCATCACCGTGACCGGGGAAAGCCGGTCGGTGAATCGAGAGTTGGAGGCCAAGGCCCGCGAGTTGGCAGGGGTCAAGGGCTACACGACCAACCTGACCGGCCAGAGTGCCGAGTTCGTCATCGGCGCCTATCACCAGTTGTGGCGCATCGAGAAGGCGTTCCGGATGTCCAAGCACGACCTGGCCGCCCGACCGATCTATCACCACAAACGCGAATCCATCGAAGCTCACCTCAACATCGTGTTCGCCGCGCTGGCCGTCAGCCACTGGATCGAACGCCAAACAGGATGGAGCATCAGGAAATTCGTGCAAACCTCCCGCCGTTACCGCACGGTGCAGATCCGCGCCGGACAACATACCCTCACCGCCGCCGACCCGCTACCGGCTGACCTACGCGACGCCCTCGCCCAAATCGGCGTACCCGACCTACGCACTAAATGACCGAAGTCGGGGTCAGTTTTAGGAGATATTGTCAAGACCTGTGGATGAGGTTGTTTCAGGCGACCTCCGTTTCGGTTGATTCGGCGGGCTCGCCGGGTGTGATGTCGATGGGTCGTTCGAGCAGTTTGCCTTTGTGGAACGTCGCGCCGGCACGGACGAGGGCGACCAGGTGCGGTGCGTTGACGGCACGCCAGCGGGCTTGTGCGGCGTCGATCAGCTTGTAGGCCATGGCAATTCCCGCTGCGCGTGACCCGGGACCTTTGGTGACCTTGGTCCGTAAACGTACGGTGGCGAAGGTCGATTCAATCGGGTTGGTGGTTCTGAGGTGGACCCAGTGCTCGGCGGGGTACTTGTAGAACTCCAGGAGTACGTCGGCGTTGTCGACGATCTTGGCGACCGCTTTGGGGTACTTTGCGCCGAAGTCGATCTCGAAGGCCTTGATCGCGACCTGGGCCTTGTCGATATCTTCGGCGTTGTAGATCTCCCTGAGCGCGGCTAGCGCACCCGGATGCGCCGATTTCGGCAGAGCAGCAAGCACATTGGCCTGCACGTGGAACCAGCAGCGCTGCTCCCGGGTGGCCGGGAACACCTCGCGCAGCGCCTTCCAGAACCCCAGCGCCCCATCGCCGATCGCCAGCACCGGCGCGGTCATCCCGCGGCGCCGGCAGGAGCGCAGCAGATCGGCCCATGACTCGGTTGACTCACGGAACCCGTCGGTGAGCGCGACCAGCTCTTTGCGGCCGTCCGCGCGGACCCCGATCATCACCAGCAAGCAGAGTTTCTCCTGCTCGAGCCGCACTTTGAGGTGGATGCCGTCGACCCAGAGGTAGACGTAGTCGGTGCCCGAGAGATCCCGGTCGCCGAAGGCCTTGGCCTCGTCTTGCCACTGCGTGGTGAGGCGGGTGATCGAGGTCGCCGACAGGCCCGCGCCCGAGCCCAGGAACTGCTCCAACGCCGCACCGAAGTCGCCGGTCGACAGGCCGTGTAGGTAGAGCAGTGGCAGCACCTCGGTCATCTGCGGGGACTTGCGTGACCACGCCGGCAGGATCGCCGAGGAGAACCGTTGCCGCGTACCGGTATCGGCGTCCACCCGTTTGTCGTTGACCCGCGGCGCTGTCACCGTCACCGCCCCCGCCGCAGTCAGCACGCCGCGCTCGTGGTGGTAGCCGTTGCGGACCACCAGCCGGTGCCCGCTCTCGTCGACCTCGCCGGCATGGGCGTCGATGTAAGCGGCCACCTCGGCCCGCAACGCCGCCGCCAACATCTGCCGAGCACCGTCGCGAACGATCTCATCGAGCAACGACCGGCCGACACCGTCGTTCTCCTCGTTGGATGATTCCTGATCGTGAACTACCGTGAGCATGGGCGTACCTTCCCGAACCAGCGCGTCAACGCCGGTCCTGATCAGAGCTGATGGACTTTCAGATCATCCTCGGGAAGGTGCGCCCTTTCACGTCACCCCGCCGAGAACCATCCACAGGTTCTGATCATTGCTCGTTTTAGACCTAGATCAGCATCGCGAACGAAACGCCAGCTGAAACGAGTGGCCTTGTCGTAATCGCGGAACCTGTAACCGACCAGCAATGCCTCACCGGGGACGCCTGCGGCGGTCGGCACGCCGAGATCTGACGCCCCGTCAAACGAGTCAGAACACAGACGGGTCGGAATCGCTTCTGCGGTGGCAGCCGTTTTGAAACTGAGCAGGTCGGTGATCGACTTCGTTTCTGTATTGTACAGATCCAGAACGGTTTTGAATTCCACCCTAGACCTTAGTGTCGGCGGGTCATCGCGACGAAGGAACATTCTATGTCAGGCGCTAGCGACATACATAGGCTGAATAGCCTGTCGGTATGGCACGATTTCCATCTCGACAGATTTATCTGTCGTAATTCTGCTGACTTCATTCAGTCAGGGCGACACAGCGTTTCCGGGAATCTCAATCAGCTCCTGATAAGACGCGCCATGGCGATTCGGAATATTCGCACCGAAACCTGGCGTACGAAGGACAACCGTAACCTTTGGGCCGCTCTGGGGGCTGACAGAATGCTGCGCTTCAGGGGATCCATGCCATCACTGACTTCCGCTGCAACCCGCAGTCTTACGCACGACAAGAACCGGACGAAGGGCAGCTTGCAGGCGCATGGTATTCCGGTCCCCGCGGGCCGGACTCTGGATGCGACCGATATACTGGGCGCACGCGAATGGTTTCGCACGTCGGGTGCAGAAAAGGTTGTGCTGAAACCCGCGAAAGGCACATCTGGCGGACATGGTGTGGTTGCGGCCATTCGCACCGAGGATGAATTGGCTCAGGCGATGTCCACGGCTATTGCCGCGCGGGTCTTACTTGAGCGGCATATTGATGGTGCCGACCACCGTCTGCTGGTCATCGGCGGAAAGTACACGGCTGGTACGCTTCGCCATCCGGCAAGTGTTACCGGAGACGGTGTTTCTACCATCAGGGGACTGGTGGAGGCGAAGAATGAACAGCGGGACAGAAATCCCTACTGCCGTAAGGCGATGCTTGCCCTCCGTGAGGATGTACTGAAACGTCTTAACGAAATGGGGCTAACGCCGGATAGTGTGCCGGATAAAGGACTGAAGGTCCAGTTGACAAGTATCGCAAATGTAGGGGCGGGTGCCGACAGTGAAACGCTTACTAGTGTTCATCCGGATTTCGTCGCCATTGCTGAACAGTGCTGGCATGCCTTTGCCGACATGGCGTTTTGTGGTGTGGATCTAATCGCCGAAGACATAACGAAACCGGCCGCGGACCAAACACACGCAGTGCTCGAGATCAATGCCAACGCAGACATCGCACTGCATCACTTTCCCGTGTATGGCGATGCTCTAGACGCGGCGGGCGCGCTCGTTGATTATCTGTTTCCGGACGAGCCCCTTGTGGAACCAGTCGCTGTCGAGGTGGTAGTGCAGGGAAAAGTACACCAGGTTGGCTTGCGCCTGTTGCTGAAGAGAATGGCCACTCAGTACGGTGTCACCGGATACTGCGTGAACCAACAGGACGGCAAAGTGCTGGCGGTCTTCGAGGGGAGCCCTTTTTCTGTGGAAAGCATGCTGAAAAAGTGTGCCATCGGGTCACCGCGAAGTATTGTGCGGTCGATGCAGTACAAGTCGGTGCCGTTCGTCGGCCACGAAGATTTTGAGATCCGCCGCCCGTAAGGAGCGGTTACAACAGACGGAGAGCATGGGTTGTGTGGGTCCCACGGAGCCGACGGCCGGCGACCGTTGCGGCTTCGCTCGTAGAAGCTAAAGCAGATAATCCTCCTCAGAAAAATGATCCAAGATGTTGAAGATCGCCATGAGCCCGTGCTGCACGTTGTCGATGCGCAATGTGTTGTCGAAGCCGGAGCTGCGAAGCCCACCCCGCACGCGTGACCGGCGCTGGATGTAGAACATGTCAGTGCTTGAACGAAACTGCATCTGGCGCAACGAACGCAACCCATGCAGCATCGCCCGCCGATACGCCTCGGCCCGATCGTTCTCGCCCAGTCGCCGTGCAAGCTTCCAGGTCTCGACCAGCCCTTCCAGATAAACACCGGTGGCCGAAGCATGTGGCGGGCCGAACTCGGGCCGCGACGGATCGAAAAAGTCGCCGACGACGTCGGGCGCGCAGCTGTCGACCTCTTGCACGGCTAGGAGCCAGTCGTTCATTTCAAACACGAACGCGGCGACTTCGTGCTCGCCTGTGAACTCGTGGAGCAGGCAGTAGGCCTGGCTGTGCCAGGGCACGAACGCCGGATTGCGGTTCGCGCGATGCCAGGTGCGGTAATAACTGAAACAGGCGCGTAGGCGATGGAGAAGCGCGTCTTCGGGTTGGTGGGCGTAAAGCCTCGCCAGCGCGAGAGCCGCCTCGCCGGGGTAGAAGTTCTGATTGTCGTTGCGTGCCTCGGGCCTGAGGAAGGTGCGGAACGATCCGTCGTCTTGCTGCATCGCCTCGATGAAGGCACGCAGCCGCGCAAGATGGCCATTCCACTGACCGGGATCGGGCAGGTTCAGTATGGCCATAATGGCCACCCCGGCTGCACCAAGCTTGACCTTGCCGAACTCGTCGATAATGCCGAAAGCATCTTCGTCGCGGTAGAAAGCACCGAAGTTGTTCTGAAAATTCCGCTCCACTGTCGCGGTGAGCTTGTGGTTTCGGCCCCGGCGTGAGGCAAGCGCAAGGCAGGCCGACGCCATGAACTGGCGGATCGTGTTGTTTGCGTCGGAATATCTGCCATTGCTGGGCCAGTATTTGTAGGTGGTCTTGCCGTCCGGTGCCACTTGGCGGGTCATCCACGCGGTCATTTCTCCGGCCATTTCGGCCACGCATTTTCGCGTTATGTCGGATTGCAAGACGACGGGTTGGCCTCGGAAGAGGCGGGTACAGCGCCCTTCGCGGAGGTCGACAAGATATTGATCGGCAGCGAATTTCCAGGCCTCGGCGCGCGACGGCACCGTTCCGATTTCGTGTTCAAGGATCTCAAAAGACCCGTCGGGCTGCAGGTTTCGCGCGACCATCTCCAACGGACCCATCCGCGCGATCTTGCCCGCGCCGCGTAATTCCAAGCCAAACACACCACAAAAATCGTTACAGGACGCACGACCGAGATCATCGGGATCCAGCGGCGCCCAGTCGTGGGGCAAGGTGACTTCTACAGTCGTGAGTGCGTTATCACCGCCACGTGGGAGCTTCGCCGCTACCCCGGCCACTGCCTTGGTCAAAGCCTGTGGAGCCGGGCCGTCGAGCCACTGCGCGCTGACCTTCTTACCGCTCGCGCGCATCGTCACATGCGCCAACCGCTCCCGAGTCAGCCTGTCGGGCAAAAAGATAAGACGCGTGGGGTGACGCTCCGCTGCGGAACCGATAATGTCGAGCAGCGCCTGCGCCACAACCGCTGATTCATCGTTCTCCGTCATCGCGTCCATCGCGATATCAAGCATTCCACCGTTCGGCGATCCCTATGCTCAACACGCTTGGATCTCCCCGGCTGATCCGTGGATATCGCAGAGTTCAAGGTCGGTCTCGCCGTGGCAGTCCAGCACGCCAAAAGATTGGTTCCTGTCATCCAGCGGCCACCCGCGTCGACAAGTACTTCTCCACCAACGGCCCCCAGATTGTCGAACCACCACGGCCGAAGAACAACTCATGGCCGTCATCCCCAAAGGGCGGCAGCATCGCCAGGTCGGCGACGCCACCCGCCTCGACGTACGCGTCATACATCGCGTTGGCGAGGCTCGGCCCGAAGTATGTGTCGTTGAGGGTGTAGACCCACAGCATCGGCGTCGAGGCGGTCTGGCCCAAAATGCCGGCCGCTTCCACCATATGACTCGCGCCACAATTCTTGTTCGGGATCCGGTCGACATGACCACCGCGCCCGCCGGCCATATTGATCATGGCATTCACTCGTGGATGCGGTCTGGTGGTGTTGTAGCCGATCGTGGACCACCCCCCAGTCGACTGTCCGATCACCACCATCCCGTTCGGCTGGGCGAAAGGCAACCGTGCCGCGTATTCGACGAACGCATCAATGTCGCGGCTGGCCTCGGCCGCCGATCGGACAAAATCCGCCGCGCCGCAAGGACTTGCGCCCTCGTCGTAGGCTCCGCCCGAGGCGCCGTGGCCACGGCGCAATCCGGCGACTACAACATAACCTCGCTCCAAAAACCATCGCGCCGCCTCCCCGTCGCACGACGTCGGTTCGTGCGTCTTGCGATTCGCCGCACGCGACGGTGTGCCGTGGTTGATCACCACCACAGGCGCAGGCTGCTCACCGAGTGGCCTGCAGATGCGCGTGTACAACCGGACCGGATCACCATCGGCATCGTGCGTCACTACCCAATGAATCTGATCCCGCCACGGCCCTCTCGGCTGTCCCACAGGGCCGTATCCGGCTGTATCGCTCTCGCAACACGCCAGGACAACCCCTACCTGCCCTCCCTTGAGGCCGAGTGGATGGGTCAACCAAACGACCATAACAAGTACGAGAGCAATCAACAGCCGGCGCGTCATCCGCCCGCCTGATCATCATCCGTGTCGGTCAGGCGAAATTCGTTGTCGCCGTGCCCGATCCACCGCGATGGCCATCTGGTCGGCATCAGGCGAACACATCCAGCGACTCGGCCAAACGCTGGCGCAGATGTCTCGCACGGCATAATGGGATTATCACCTTCGCCCCCACGGAATATAGCTTTCACTCCCAGTGAGTGCCTTCACGACGCGATTGAGCCTTAGCAATCTCCAGCCTTGCGCCATGACCACATCGCCATCGGTCAGCGCCTCTCTCACAGGCGCGGCCAGCGCCTCGGAGCTGCTGGCATATCCACCGCGCTTCTCCGGCGGCAGCTTGTCGTACATGTGCCGCATCTGCTCGCCCACCGCGAACACGAGATCGATGCCGAGGCGCTCTATCGCATCGGCGATATCGACATGGAACTCGTTCAGGTTGTCGTCGAGATCAGCGAGATCGCCAAGCACCGCAATGCGCCGGCCCCCAGGTCGAGGGCGCATCTCGGCCAGCGTTGCCAGCGACGCGTGCATGGCGGGCATCGTGGCGTTACGTGTGTAGTCCAGCAGTGTTGCGTTCCCGCCCTTCACCGCCACTGTGTAGCGATTACCTCGCCCTGGCGATTCGCTGACGCCATGCAGCGCCGCGGCCGCGGCCCCCACATCGGCCCCCAGTGCATGCACGGCACCAAGTACGGCGAGACAGTTCTGGACAAGATGCCGGCCGTTGACGCCGATTTTAAAGCGAATCTCCTTTCCGCAGACGCTCACGCTCGCCACGAATCCCTCCGGCGAGCGCTGGGCCTCCTTCAGCCGTATGTCGGCATCCCGGTGTTCCCCGAACGTAAGGACATGCGCCCGCCGCCGACGCCGTGGCGCGGTCTCGCAAATAAGCGAACACTATTTCGTCATCGCGGTTGATGAGTGCGGTTCCGCCCGGAACAAGGCCATCGAATATCTGCGCCTTGGTATAGGCGATCTGCGCATGATGGTCGCGGTACTGCTCAGACGCCGCGTCGCCGCGGCTCACCATCGTGACGATCGCCACATGAGGTTTGGCAGCAATGGATTTCGGCCGGACGCTCTCGGCGATATTGTTCCCTGTGGCCGCCATGCTTATTTCGATGACGTTGTAGACGTTGTCCGGTACCGCGCCAGCCAGGGTAATCGCGACGCCAGTCGTATCGTTATCGTTGCCCTGGGTCTTAAAAGTTTTTCCCTGCGCTCCGAGCACATGGGCGAGCGTGTCTTTGGTAAACGTCTTACCGGCTCTACCGGTGATGCCGATGAACTTTCCGAACGACCGCTCCCGTGCATGGGCGCCAAGTTGCATCAGCGATTTCCGCATATGCGTCGTCACCAGCAGCGGCAGGCTACCCGCTGCCTCTGGTGTTCGCCTGACCAGCGCAGCGACCGCGCCGCGCCGCGCGGCTTCCGGAACATGGCGATGATGGTCGACATTGTCGTAATTCAGCGCGACAAACAGATCGCCGGGCTGCACACGAGCCGGTAGGTAGGTGATGCCGCTGACGGCGGTCGGCAGCCCGTGCCATTTCGCGCCCGACACTCGCGCCAAGTCGTCGGCGGCCCATAACGGTTCTCGACTCATGTCCGTTCCACGAAATTCCCCTACGGGTCCGTACGTTTGCGACTGACTGCTTCGGATGCAACACAAGAAAGTCGCCGGGCCTGAGCTGCACGGCCGGTTCGACGATCGCTAACCCGCATGCGGGCCACCGCGCGCCGCGTTGGTCGCGATATATCTGGAGGGTTGGGCCGATGCCATACGCCTACCCGAGGCGGCCGGCCGGGCCGCCTCCGAAGAGCGTCATGCACACGCGATCTCGATGGGCCCGCGCAGCCCGAGCCAGCTAGAGTTCCGCGACGCAGACGTTCTGGCGCCCGTGCCCGAAGAAGGGCATTCGGCCGGGCGCCAGCCGAACTGACATTCACAACAAGCTGATGACCACTTGGGTACTCCCCTTGGTTTGCACCGCCGCTAGCCAGCAGTGCAACCAGGGGGTCACCCCTCTCTATCGCGTGTCCGTGGTCGTTACGGAGCGCCGGAACCGGGGCCAGGTTTGTTGTCCAAATTCCCGCTACCTGGAGTGCCTTGGCCAGGGTTGTCCAAATTCCCGCTACCTGGACTGCCTTGGCCAGGGTTGTCCAAATTCCCGCTACCTGGACTGCCTTGACTTGGCCTATTGCCCTGTCCAGCGTTGACATGAGGTTTGCCGGGGTTCGGCCCTTGGCCAAGGTTGCCGAGGTTGCCGGGACTCGAGCCGGCTCGGCCATCGCCATCGCCATCGCCATCGCCATCGCCATCGCCATCGCCATCGCCATCGCCATCGCCATCGCCATCGCCATCGCCATCGCCATCGCCATCGCCATCGCCATCGCCATCGCCATCGCCATCGCCATCGCCATCGCCATCGCCATCGCCATCGCCATCGCCATCGCCATCGCCATCGCCATCGCCATCGCCATCGCCATCGCCATCGCCATCGCCATCGCCATCGCCATCGCCATCGCCATCGCCATCGCCATCGCCATCGCCATCGCCATCGCCATCGCCATCGCCATCGCCATCGCCATCGCCATCGCCATCGCCATCGCCATCGCCATCGCCATCGCCATCGCCATCGCCATCGCCATCGCCATCGCCATCGCCATCGCCATCGCCATCGCCATCGCCATCGCCATCGCCATCGCCATCGCCATCGCCATCGCCATCGCCATCGCCATCGCCATCGCCATCGCCATCGCCATCGCCATCGCCATCGCCATCGCCATCGCCATCGCCATCGCCATCGCCATCGCCATCGCCATCGCCATCGCCATCGCCATCGCCATCGCCATCGCCATCGCCATCGCCATCGCCATCGCCATCGCCATCGCCATCGCCATCGCCATCGCCATCGCCATCGCCATCGCCATCGCCATCGCCATCGCCATCGCCATCGCCATCGCCATCGCCATCGCCATCGCCATCGCCATCGCCATCGCCATCGCCATCGCCATCGCCATCGCCATCGCCATCGCCATCGCCATCGCCATCGCCATCGCCATCGCCATCGCCATCGCCATCGCCATCGCCATCGCCATCGCCATCGCCATCGCCATCGCCATCGCCATCGCCATCGCCATCGCCAGGCGGGACTTCCTCGTCACCGGGATCGGCGGGCGGGACTTCCAAGTCACCGGGACCTTCGGGCAGCTCATTGGCCGAAAGCTGCACGGCAATTGGGGTGTCGGACGCGGGAGGGCTCGCGTCGGGGTCGAGCACATCTCCTGTCGCAGTCGCCACCCAAACTCCTGCGGAAAGTGCAAAAACAACCTTCGCCGAGGTGTTGAGCGCTTTCTTATGCTTCCTATGCTTGCTCATGCGAGCGGATCCCTCCCGTTGGCGTTGCCGAGCTGTTGAGCCAGCATCGACATTTGCTGAGCGCTTCCCGTGCACTGCCTGGGCCGTTGCTGGCAATTACCAGATGCTATGAGGTTACTGAGCAGCCGGTCAACGTATGAGTAAATTACATTGTGCGAATATTGATAACGCAATGAATCGACCGTGGAAAAGATTCGCTAGAAACGGTGCCGATCAAATTAAATGCAGGTCAGGGCGGGTAAGGTTGGAGGTTGATGATTCTTTCACGTCGATCTCGTCGACCAGAATCTGGCATTTCGACCCTGCGGGTGGAGATCAACTCTGGCGAGGAATCTGAATAGCTTGCCCAGCCAGCAAGGAGAATGTCCAGAGCTTGTGGAACGTCGGTTGGTCCGGTGCGCATCAGGCTGGGCCGGCCTGTGCCCAGCATTTGGGCAGGTCCGACGAGCCCGCGCCCGAGGGTTGCAGGGAACGCGAGTAGGTACGGTGACCGTAGCGGCGACTCGTTGGTCTTGAGTGGGCGCTAGAGTACTGTCCACAATGAGCTGCTCGTTCTGCCTGCTCTTGGTCACTGTGCTTGCCGTGCTGTTATCTGCGCTCCCGCTGTTGGTTTCTTGGCGGGACGGCCGACACCTAAAGCAGATCGCCGTCTTAGGTTCGCGAGATCAGCAAACCTTTCCCAGCCACCGATTAATCATGATCGCCAGCAGTGCATAAGTCTGCGACCGAACAAATGGCGCGTGGGCGGCTTCTCTCAGCAAATATCAAAGACATCTGATACTGCAATCAAGTATCTTTGCTAGGACAACGCTCTGCGCGAGTGCGCCAGCGTAGCAATGGGGCCTGATTTACGAGATCGTTGCCGGGCTGCGAACAGTACCGACGAATTGACGATTCTGGCTACTAGCGCCAGGATTAACCCCGACGTCGGAACGCCGGCCCGCAGTGAGCAGCACGTGCTCGACGTCGGACAGCTGGTTAACCGATGTCTGCGCAGCTGCGGGTCACCTTCGGAGATGCGGTTCGTGCCGTGGTATAGGCCTCACTCAGCTGGCCCTCTGGGTGTTAATTGACAGCCGCCAGCCGACCTCGATCGCACCATCGGAGATGAAGTCCTTGGCCTCGGCCGCCTGCGATTACGACGTCTCCCGACAATGGGTCCAACAGCTGGTCAAGCGCTACCAGGGTGAGGGTGCGGCCGCATTTGAGCCGCAAACACGAAGACCTCACCACAACCCGCGGGCAGTCGACGTCGCGGTCGAAGACCACATCGTGCGGCTGCGCAAACAATTGACCCGCCACGGGCTCGACGCCGGCGCCGACACCATCGCCACCCACCTGGCTGCCAACCCCGCGAAATCCAAAGTCCCTGCGGTATCCACGATCTGGCGCATCCTGCACCGCCGCGGCTTCGTCACTGCCCAACCGCACAAACGGCCACGGTCGTCGTGGAGACGGTTCGAGGCCCAGCTGCCCAACCAGTGCTGGCAAGCCGACGTCACCCACTGGCACCTCGCCGCCGGCGGCGGTGTGGAAATACTCAACATCATCGACGACCACTCCCGGCTGGCCATCGCCAGCCTCGCCCGACGCACCATCAACGGCCCCGACGTCGTGGCCGCCTTCACCACCGCATTCACCCGACTGGGCACACCAGCTTCGGTGCTGACCGATAACGGCGCGGTATTCACCGGCGCACCCCGACACGGTGGACGCTCCGCCCTAGAAATCACCCTGGGCGAACTGGGCATCAAATACACGACCTCACGGCCCTACCACCCGCAGACCTGCGGAAAAGTCGAACCCTTTCACCAAACACCGAAGAAATGGCTCACCGCCCACCCGGCAACCACCTGAACTGCCCCAGGTTTTGTTCCTATTCGGTTGCGAGGGCCGGGGGTGGCTGGCTCGCGGTGTCTGAGGCCGCCCTCAAGGTGGCCTCGTACTCGGCTGGTGGAACGTAGCCGAGGGCTTCGTGCAGGCGTTCCTGGTTGTACCAGGCCACTCATTCGGCGGTCGAGAGTTCGACGTCGTCGATGCACCGCCAGGGCGTGCCGCGGGTGATCAACTCGGTCTTGTAGGCGGCGTTGACCGCCTCGGCGAGGGCGTTGTCGTAACTATCGCCACGCGAGCCGACCGAGGGGGCGATCCCGAGCTCGGCGAGCCGGTCGGTATAGGCCAGCGATAGGTACTGCGATCCGCGGTCGGAATGATGCACCAACTCAGTTAGTGTCGAGTTGGTCTGCCACACAGCATGATTGAATGCCTGCAACGGAAGGTCCTCGGTGCGCATGGTCGCCGAAACCGCCCACCCGACGATCTTCTTCGTGCACGCATCGGTGACGAACGCGGTGTAGCAGAACCCCTGCCAGGTCCGGACGAAGGGGATGTCGGCCACCCATAGCCGGTTGGGTGCAGAGGCCTTGAACCGACGGTTGACCAGGTCAGCCGGGCGGCCGCGGCTGGGTCGTTGATGGTGGTGAACACCGGCTGGCCGCGCTGTATCCCACGCAGCCCGGCCTTGCGCATCAACCGCCGTGTTTGTTCTCGGCCGAGTTTCCAGCCGCGCCGTTTCATCGCCACGTGCATCTTCTTGACCCCATACACCGAGAAGTTCTGCGCATGCACGGTGCGCAGGTCAGCGATCAGCTGCTCGTCGCGGATCTCCCGATCCGACGGCGGGCGGGTCCTGGCGGCCCGATACCCGCGGGAGGTGAGAAACGCCGGGATTGCTGCCCGCAGCACACGACAAATGAGCTCAACCCCGAACTGATCGCGATGACTGTCGATAAAGGCGATCATTTCGTCGCGGGGCGGTCGAACTCCGCTGCAAAAAACGCCGATGCAGCCTTGAGAATCTCGTTGGCTCTTCGCAATTCGGTGTTCTCACGCTTCAAACGCTTGACCTCAGCATGGTCGCTGCTGGTCATGCCGGGACGTTCACCGGCATCGATCTGGGCCTTGCGCCGCCACCGACGCAGCGACTCCTCCGAGATACCGAGTTTGCCGGTTACAAGATCATATGAATACGAGCTATCGGTACTTCGACGGCTTCTGTCGCGGCACTCGTCCATCAGCAGGTCGGGGTCACCGGAGCGACGCGTCCAACTGACGGATCAGTTCGCCGACCCGCCCACCGCCACGCGGGACGACTGGGTAGCGCCTCGGACGTCCGCCACGACGGGATGCGCAAGGATCCGCGATTGCGCGATGTGATCGGCTCCGATGGTGGGATCGTCTGCCACCCAAGCGGGATGACGCGCCGATGAGAAGCTGGAAATCATCACCGGTGGTGTTGGCTGTTGGGCCGGTCTGTAGCGTAAATGTCATGTCAGTGTGGACAGCAGATGATCTCGCCGAGATCACTGGAGGAGTCTGGGACGTGATGCCACCGGAGGGGTGGACCATGAAGGCACTCGCATTCGCCAGCAAGCGAATTAAGCGGCGACAAACGCTTGTGATCGTGAATTGTCGCACCTTCAGACATGGCCTTGGTGTGACGAATCTACAGAAGGTTCGCAATCTCAGCGAGCACAGTGACGCCCTTCTGACCGACGATACCCCCCGTCGCTACCCCGCCGATATTCCGCGCCTCAGGGTCGCATCCGTGCGGGAGGCCGTAGTAAGTTTGGCCGCCGCCAACAGGGCTATTTTTCCCGGCCGCATCGTTGCAGTCACCGGCAGCTCCGGGAAGACATCTACCTGCAGCATGATCAAGGACCTGTTGCAGGTGCTCGGAATTCCCAAGCAGCCGATGAATGCCAATATGTTCGAATGGGTCAATGTCAAGGTGGCAAACTTGACTACCGAGGCTATAGCTGTGATCGAGGTGGCGGCTGACTTCCTTTCTGAGCCGCCAAGAGGCAATCTTTGTCCGGACGTAGCGCTGATCACGAATATCGGGGAAGCTCACCTGGAGAAGTTGGGGTCACGCCACGGCGTCGCCGAGCGGAAGAGCAATATATTCGATCACATGCCGGGCGGGATAGCGGTGATTCCGCGGGACGCCGACACCTACGACTACCTGCTGAAGCGAGCGCGACAGGCAGGCGCCGTGACGGTTTCCTTTGGCACCAGTCCGGAGGCCGATGCGCGCCTGCTCTCGTACTCGACCACCGATGGACTGGTTGAAGCGGAGATCTTTGGTGAAAAGATCACCTACCACCTCGCGGCGCTCGGTCGACACTTTGCCCACAACAGTGTCGGAGCGCTGGCCAGTGCCGCTGTCCTCGGCCTGGACTGGCGCCGCGCTGCCGCCGCGCTCGCGACGAGCAGAGAAATCAACGGTCGCGGAGTCGCGCGCGAAGCCGAAATCGGAAGCTGCAAGTTCACTCTCATAGATGACGCCTACAACGCGAACCCCCAATCGACGCGTGCGGCACTAGAAGTGCTGTCAGAACGTCCGGTAGACCAGGGAGGGCGCCGCATCGCGGTTCTTGGGGACATGCTGGAACTGGGGTCCCAGAGCGAACATTTCCAGATGGCGTTGGCTGAGCCGATCCTGCAGTCTGGTATTGACAGCGTGTATCTGGTGGGTCCGCACATGCGCGCGCTGTGGGACATCCTGCCCTCGCGCGTTCGCGGCGGGTACTCGCCGACTGCGGCCGACCTCCCGACGGTGCTCGAATCGGCAATCGCCGAGGGCGATGTCGTGCTCTTCAAAGGGTCGCATGCCACCGATCTTCATAAGGTGGTGGCGGCGTTAACGACGACCGGGGTCGGGGGCAATCTCGAGGCGGCGGTCCCGACCCGATCCGCTGGCAGGGCTGCTCCCATGCCCAAGCGCTACCACGTTGACCTCACCCGGGAGCGGACCGAACAGCTGGGCTCCATTGAGCTTTCAGCTCAAGCAGCCATTGTCGTGAAGATCCCATCCGCAGGGGGCGGGCACGAGGTATACGCAAAAAACCCGCAAGCGTCCTTGCAGCCTCACTCCCTCACGAAGCTACTGACCACCATTACAGCGCTCGATGTGGCATCGCGGTTCGGGCGTTCCTTGAACACGATGCTGGAGATGATCGTCGGGGATGAAGCAAGGGGGTCGGGCAGAAACATTACGGTGGGTGATCGCTTTTCCTTTCAGGATGCGATCGCCAACATGATGCTGCCGTCCTCCAACGTCACGGCCAACGTGGCGGCGCGGACGTTTGGCCAACTTCTACTCGATCGCGATGAGGGCGAGCTAAGCCCTGTTCCTCGTTTCGTTCAGGAGATGAATGCGACAGCCGCCAGACTCGGACTGACCAATTCGACTTTCGTAAATCCGCACGGGATCTACGCCCCCGCGCAGGTCACAACCGCTGCGGACATGGCGAAACTCGTGGTGGATGCGACCGAGCGAGCGGCGATTACGAGCGTGTGGGGCCGCGCCACCTACAGCATGACGGTCACCGGTCCGAATGCCAGAACCCAACAAATCACATCGTCGGTAAAGATGATTGAGGATGACAATGTTGAGGGCGGCAAGACGGGAACATTGGGTCGGACGGCGGCGGCGCGGATTCACAGGCCTCCGATTTATAACCTCGCCATCTATTCGCAGGCCACCTCTGGGGCGAAACTCGCATCGGTTGTACTGCACTCTATTTCAGATAAAGCCCGCTACGCCGATATGCGGCTTCTTCTGAGTGCTCTGAATGACGTGTGATGTGACGAAAGATCGAGCTTGGTAATTGTAATCGCCCTGACTGGCGACTTGTTCGGCTCGATGTTGCGAACATGTCTTGACACGGAAGGGGTCTAGCCCGCCCTTGTTGCGTGCGCCAGGGGAGCAATTGCGTTCCTTGCTGATTGTTGTGACTCACAAGCTCGTTGGCACATCGCGCAGCGCGGCAGTGGTCGGTGGTGCTACGGCCACCGCGAACTGTGCACTGGATTGTCGAGCAACGACCCGAACTAGTGCTATCTGACCAGGTGATCGGAGCATGGACCGACCCGGCGCTGTCGGGGATCACGTTCGGGACCATCGCTGAACGCTGGATGGCCACGAAGGCCAACAGGTCGGCCAAAACGGTCGCCGGATATCGCTCGCTGTTGGATACCGTCGTGCTGCCACGGTGAAAGGACGTCCCGCTGCGCGACGTCCAGTTCGACGATCTCCAGGTGTGGGTCACGGGCCTGTCGGTGGACGGTTCGGTGCGGTTCGAGGGAAAAGGCCCGAGCGCGTCACGGGTGAGGCAAGCTCACCAGCTCGTCGGCGCGGTGCTCAAGTTCGCGGTCAAGGCCAAACACTTGCCAGCCAGCCCAGCCGATGGCATGGAGCTGCCCCGGCTGCCCGAGTCGGAGCAGCAATACCTCACCCATGAATAGCTCCACCGAATGGCGGTGGCGTCGGGGCGGCTGCGGACGCTGGTTCTTGTCCTCGGCTACTGCGGGCTGCGGTTCGGTGAAGCCGCCGCACTGCATGTCGATGACATCGACCTCAAGGCCCGACGCATCCGCGTTCGCCGATCGGTGACGTACGTCCGCAAGACCGGGTTAGTGGAAGGCCCGACGAAGAACCACAGTTCGCGCACTGTGCCTGTACCTGTCTTCCTCGTGAAGCTGCTCAAGACCGAGACCGACAGCCGCGACGGTGCCGCTCTGGTGTTCCCGTCAGCGCGCGGGGGCGGGTACCTGACGCTGGGCCAGGCGCGTTACGCGTTCCAGAAAGCAACGGCCGCTGTTGACGGTTGCGACGGGGCCCGACTCCATGATCTGAGGCACGCCTGCGCCAGCCTGGCGATCAGCTCCGGCGCGAATGTGAAGGTGGTTCAGAAGCTCCTGGGCCACAAGACCGCGGTCCTGACGCTGGATCGTTACGGGCACCTGTTTCCCGATGATCTGGACGTCATTGCGGACGCATTCGATTCTGCTGCGGACGCACTGCGGACGGAGTTAGCTGCTAGGCCAATTGCAGTAATGAAAAATAGCCGCTG
>CAVQTL010000012.1:0-164752 GCA_963716505.1 uncultured Actinomycetota bacterium | reverse complement strand
GACGTCGACGTTGATGTACTCGGCCTGCTCCTTGGTGAGCTTGGTCAGCGTGCCGCCGAGTGCCTCGACGTGGATGCGCGCGACCTTCTCGTCGAGGTGCTTGGCCAGCCGGTAGACCTCGTTGTCGTACTCGTCGTTCTTGGTCCACAGCTCGATCTGCGCGATCACCTGGTTGGAGAAGCTGTTGCTCATCACGAACGACGGGTGCCCTGTCGCATTGCCCAGGTTCAGCAGCCGGCCCTCGGACAGCACGATGATCGACTTGCCGTCGTCGAAGATCCACTGATCGACCTGCGGCTTGATGTTGATGCCGCTTGGCGCCGGAACGCTCGAGCTGCGGCGATCTGGATCTCGTCGTCGAAGTGACCGATGTTGCCCAGGATCGCCTGGTCCTTCATCGCCTTCATGTGCGCCAGCGTGATGATGTCCTTGTTGCCGGTCGCGGTGATGACGATGTCGGCCTCGCCGATCGCGTCCTCGACGGTCGCCGACGTCGAAGCCGTCCATCAGCGCCTGCAGCGCGTTGATCGGGTCGATCTCGGTGACGGCCACCCGCGCGCCCTGGCCTGCCAGCGACTCCGCGCAGCCCTTGCCGACGTCGCCGTAGCCGCAGATCAGCACCTTCTTGCCGCCGATCAGCACGTCGGTGCCGCGGTTGATGCCGTCGATCAGCGAGTGCCGGGTGCCGTACTTGTTGTCGAACTTGGACTTGGTCACCGAGTCGTTGACGTTGATCGCCGGGAACGGCCAGCTCGCCCGCCGCGGCGAACTGGTAGAGCCGCAGCACACCGGTGGTGGTCTCCTCCGTGACGCCCTGGACCGACTCGGCGATCTTGGTCCACTTGGTCTTGTCCGGTCTCGAAGCGCTGCGCAGCAAGGACAGGAAGACCTTCCACTCGGCGGAGTCATCGTCCTCGGCGGGCGGCACCACGCCTGCCTTCTCGTACTGCGCGCCGCGCAGCACCAGCATGGTGGCGTCGCCGCCGTCGTCGAGGATCATGTTGGCCGGCTCGTTCGGCCAGGTCAGCATCTGCTCGGCGGCCCACCAGTACTCCTCGAGGGTCTCGCCCTTCCAGGCGAACACCGGCACGCCCTTTGGCTCCTCGGGCGTCCCGTGCGGGCCGACGACGACGGCCGCAGCGGCGTGGTCCTGGGTGGAGAAGATGTTGCACGACGCCCACCGCACCTCCGCGCCCAGCGCACCAGCGTCTCGATCAGCACCGCGGTCTGCACGGTCATGTGCAGCGAGCCGGAGATCGCGGGCACCCTTGAGCGGCTGCACGTCGTGGTACTCGCGCCGCAGCGACATCAGCCCCGGCATCTCGTGCTCGGCGAGCCGGATCTCCTTGCGGCCGAACTCGGCCAGGGACAGGTCGGCCACCTTGTAGTCGATGCCGTTGCGAGACATCCGCGGTCAGCCGCTGCTCAGTCGTCGTCATGCTCGTCCTTCACCTCGCGCGCAATTAGTTAGCTTGGTTAATCTTAGCTCGCGCGGCCCGACTCTCCCAAGCCGCGGCTAATCCGATTCGATGACACCGTACCGTTCGGCGAACGGCGTCATCAGACGTGCCAGGTCGCGGGCCACATCGTGGTCTGCCTCCGGCGGCATCGAGACGTAGCTCATCGCCAGCCGGACGATGGCGCGGGCCAGCACGCCGGAGTCCTCCTCGCTTGCGCGCACCCAGCTGTCCATGAATGTCGACGTCAGCCGCGCCGAGCAGTGCGTGATGATCGGGCCGCTGTCGGTGGTGATGAGCTGCAGCAGGTCGGGCTTGGTGCCGCCGGTCAGCAGCGAGATGACCAGCGGGTCGGCGGCCGACTCGGTGAAGAAGTCCCGGAAGCCCTCCACGAACGCCGCGTAGATGTCGCCGACGTTGCTCGGTGATCGCGCCTGTCGACCGCGTCGACGAGACGGTCGGCCAGCCGCATCGCGTAACCCTGGGCCAGGCCCTGCCGCGAGCCGAACTCGTTGTAGATGGTCTGCCGGCTGATGCCTGCGGCGCTCGCGACGTCCGACAGCGTGATCGACGACCAGTCACGGGTCAGCAGCAGGTCGCGCATGCCGTCCAGAATCGAATCGCGCAGCAACACCCTCGACGCCTCGGCGTAGGGGATGCGCTGCGCGGTCCGACCCTCGTTCACAGCCGCGAGAGTAGCCCTCAAGCGCGGGCGACCTCGACCATCTCGAAATCCGACTTCGCCGCGCCGCAGTCCGGGCAGCTCCAGTCGTCGGGGATGTCGTCCCACCGGGTGCCGGGGGCGATGCCGTCCTCCGGCCACCCCTTCTCCTCGTCGTAGGTGAATCCGCACTGCACGCAGACGAAAAGCTTGAATGGGTTAGTCGGCTCTTCGCGCAAGCGCTCATCGCTATTCATTTCCTTACCTCCATACTTTCGAAGTCGACCTTCTCGCGAACCGCGCAGTCGGGGCAGCACCAGTCGTCGGGGATCGTCGCTCCACGGTGTGCCCGCGGGAAACCCTTCCCGCGGTGCGCCTTTCGCTTCGTCGTAGACGTAGTCGCAGCCCGGGCAGCGGTAGGCGCTCATGCCTGCGCTCCGTACTTGGCGAGCATCTTGTCGCGCATCCGCGGCTGCATGTTCACCCGGGTGATGTCGCCGTCGTAGTGCGCGAGCACCCGGTGGTCCATCACCTTGCGCCACAGCGGCGGGAAATACGTCAGCGCGATCATCGACGCGTAGCCGCTGGGCAGGTTGGGCGCACCTGCCATGCTGCGCAGCGTCTGATAGCGCCGGGTCGGGTTGGCGTGGTGATCGCTGTGCCGCTGCAGGTGATACAGGAACAGGTTGGTGACGATGTGGTCGGAGTTCCAGCTGTGCACGGGCGCGCACCGCTCGTAGCGGCCGCTCTCGAGCTTCTGTCGCAGCAGCCCGTAGTGCTCCAGATAGTTGACCGTCTCCAGCAGCGTGAAGCCGAACACCGCGGAGATGACGATGTATGGGATCAGCGCCAGCCCGAACACCGCGATCAGGGCGCCGTAGAGCAGCACCGACATCGCCCACGCGTTGAGCACGTCATTGGACCAGTGCCACGGGCTCTTTCCTGCCCGGCGCAGTCGCTTGGCCTCCAGCTCCCACGACGACTTCGCGCTGCCCCACACGCTGCGCGGCAGGAACTCCCAGAACGTCTCACCGAACCGGGCCGACGCGGGATCCTCCGGGGTGGCGACGCGGACATGGTGGCCGCGGTTGTGCTCGATGTAGAAGTGGCCGTAGCAGGTCTGCGCCAGCGTGATCTTCGACAGCCAGCGCTCCAATTCGTCCTTCTTGTGGCCCATCTCGTGGGCGGTGTTGATGCCGACCCCGCCGAGGACCCCGACCGACAGCGCGAGCCCGATCTTGGCCGCCCAGCCGAGCCCGCCGTCGAAGCCCAGCCAGCTGAGGTCGGACGCGGTGAACAGGTACGCGCCGAAAATCACGCTGGCGTACTGGAACGGGATGTAGACGTAGGTGCAGTAGCGGTAGTACTTGTCGTTTTCCAACCGCTCCATCACCTCGTCCGGCGGGTTCTGGCCGTCCGGCCCGAACCGCAGGTCGAGCGCGGGCAGCAGGACGTAGAGCAGGATCGGGCCGATCCAGAACGGCACCTGTGCCACTGTGTGCCAACCCCACTGGTTCAACGCCCACACCAGCGGCAGCATCACGAACAACGCGGTCGGGGCGATCAGCCCCATCAGCCACAGATGCCGTTTCTTGTCTCGCCACTGGTCGATCTCGACTTGCGATAGTGCGCCATTGCCCTTGGTCATGACTTGACTATAGGAGCAGATTTGTCGTCTGTCTAGACAGAGACTACCTATTTTGTAAACCCGCAACTAGCGATTTCGGCGTGGTTAGTTGCGCTGATCGCAACCAATCACGCCGAAGTCGCTGAGCGAATGACCGCAAGCACCCGCTCCGGATACTGCGTCAAGTCCAGCCAGGTGAAGCGCAGCACCTGCCAGCCGAGTAGGGCGATGTTGTTCTGGCGTTCGCGATCGATCTGAAACTCGACCGGTCCGCTGTGGAAGGCGAACCCGTCGACTTCGATCGCAACTTTGGGTCCCGGAAAGCCCACGTCGACTTTGTATCCCCCGACCGGGTAGTTCGCCTTCCATCCGGTGATGCCGGCGTCGCGCAGCAACTTCACAAACAACCGCTCGGCCGCCGAGCGCGCTCCATCGGAAGCAGCCTGGAGAAGTAATCGCGACGCCGGGGACCCGTATCGTCCCTTGTTACGCAGGTGGGCTACCCACAATTCGCGCAGTTCCACGTCGCGCTGCAAAGCCGAGTCCATCAGCCTAGGCCCGCCGCGCTCCCGCACCGCCGCTTCGACAACGGTCAGCGGTAGCGCCGTAACGCGTAGACCCCGCCGCTCAATGACGTCGACAGTGGCCAGATCCCGGCGTCGGACACGTGAACCGGGATGCTTTCGGCCGTTGCTGTCCCGCGGCACCGTCACCTCGACGACTGCTGGCGCGAACCTCGTCAGTTCGAGCCAAAAGGCCGCGGCGAGTCCACTGGCGGCGGCCTGCTCGCCGTAACTCCATACGGCCGCGCGGACGCGGGCGGCGTCGGTGAACGGGCGGTCGTCGACGAAGTAGACGCCGCGGGAGCACTGCCGCCAGTGTCCCGATCGCACCCGCCGGTGGACGGCATGCCTCTCGATTCCGGCCCGACGGGCGTGTGCGAGCGTCAGCACCCCGTCGTGTCGACGCAGAAAGTCGTCCAGCACTCAATGGCAGACGGCCACTACCCCCGCACGGTTCCACCTCTCGCGATTTCGGCGTGATTGGTTGCGGCCAGCGCAACCAATCACGCCGAATTCGCAGTCTCCCGCTGGGCGAGCACCGAGTGCCTGCGGCCGTAGAGGAAGTAGACGACGACACCCGCAGCCATCCAGATCAGGAAGCGGATCCAGGTCAACGCGGTCAGGTTCAACATCAGCCACCCGCACGCCAGGATCGCGGCGATCGGCAGCAGCGGGACCCACGGCACCCGGAACCCCCGCTGCAGGTCCGGCCGCGAGCGGCGCAGCAGGATCACACCTCCCGACACCAGCACGAACGCGAAGAGGGTGCCGATGTTCACCATCTCCTCGAGCTTGTCCATCGGGAACACCGACGCCGCGATGGCGACCAGCAGGCCGACCAGAATCGTGATGCGCACCGGCGTGCCGTGCGGCCCGGTCTTGGCCATCGACCTGGGCAGCAGCCCGTCGCGACACATCGCGAACAGCACCCTGGTCTGGCCGAGGATCAGCACGATGACGACGGTGGTCAGCCCGGCGAGCGCGCCGATCGAGATCACCTTGGCGGCCCAGTGCACGCCGTTCTCCGAGAAGGCCGTCGCGAGATTCGCCTTCTCCCCCTTGAGGTCGGTGTAGTGCACCATGCCGGTCAGCACGACGGCGACCGCGATGTAGAGCACCGTGACGATCGCCAGGGAGCCGAGGATGCCGCGGGGCACATCGCGCTGCGGGTCCTTTGTCTCCTCGGCGGTGGTGGCGACGATGTCGAAGCCGATGAACGCGAAGAACACGATCGATGCGCCTGCCAGCACTCCGTACCAGCCGTAGTTGCTGCCCTCAGCGCCGGTGATCAACGACAGCAGCGACTGTTCGGCGTCCGCGCCGCCGCCGGACTCTGCAGGCGGGATGAACGGGGTGTAGTTGGCGGACTTGATGTAGAACGCGCCGACGGTGACCACCAGAAGCACGACCGACACTTTGATGACGGTGATCACCAGGCTCACTTCGGCCGACAGCTTGGTGCCCCACGCCAGGATCGTGGTTGTGAAAGCGATGATCAACAGCGCGCCCCAGTCCAGATCGAAGCCCGCGAATTCCGTTGTGCCACCGCCGAAGCCGAACACCGTGCCGAGATAGCTCGACCAGCCCTTGGCGACGACCGCCGCGGCCACCGCGAACTCCAATATCAGGTCCCAGCCGATGATCCAGGCGACGAACTCACCGAACGTGGCGTAGGAGAACGTGTAGGCACTGCCCGCCACCGGCAACGTGGAGGCGAACTCGGCGTAACAGAGCGCGGCAAGGCCGCACGCGATCGCAGCGAACACGAACGACACCGCGATGGCGGGTCCGGTGATATTGCCGGCTGTCGACGCCGTGATGGTGAAGATGCCCGCCCCGATCACGACAGACACCCCGAAGACGGTGAGATCCCACCAGTTCAGGTCCTTGTGTAGTCGGGTCCCCGGTTCGTCGGTATCCGCGATCGACTGTTCAACAGACTTGGTTCGCCAGGCCATCGACACATCCTTCCTGGTCTTCGAGCGCAACATCGGCGGTTCGCGACCATTGGATGACCTTCTTGCGGCTCGGACAAACCGCCGCCGACGCCCCGGGTAGCGTCCCCGGGATGGGGCGCAGTGGCGATCACGCGGTCGTGATCGGGGCGAGCATCGCGGGAATGTGCGCGGCGAGGGTGCTGTCGGACTTCTACGACCGGGTCACCGTGTACGAGCGCGACGAGCTGCCCGCGGAACCGGCGAACAGGACGGCCGTGCCGCAGGGCCGTCATGTCCACCTGCTGATGGCGCGCGGCGCCAAGGAACTCGACTCGCACTTTCCCGGTCTGCTCGACGACATGGTCGCCGCGGGTGTGCCGATCCTGGAGAACCGACCGGACTGCATCCACTTCGGCGCGGCCGGACACGTCCTCGGTACGACGCGCGAGCTGCGGGACGAGTTCACGGCGTACGTGCCGAGCCGCCCGCACCTGGAATGGCAGATCCGCCGCAGGGCCACGGCCATCCCCAACGTCGAGCTGGTCCCCGCCGGGGTCGCCGAGCCGACCTTCGATGCGGTCCGGCAGCGGGTGACCGGGGTGCGGCTCGACACGGGTGACGACGTACCGGCCGATCTCGTCGTCGACACCGCAGGCCGCGGCACCCGGCTGCCGGTCTGGTTGGAGCAGTGGGGATTCGACCGTCCCCCAGAGGCCAGCGTCGACGTCGGCATCAGCTATGCGACACACCAGCTGCGCATACCCGAGGGCCTGATACCCGAGAAGGTCGTCGTCGCCGGCGCATGCCAGGAGCAGCCGCTCGGGTTGGGCATGCTCTGCTACGAAGACGGCACCTGGTGCCTGACCACCTTCGGCGTGGCCAATGCCGAACCGCCGCACGACTTCGCCGGAATGTGCGCTCTGGCAGACGAAGTCGTACCCGCTCACATCGCTGCCGCCATCCGCAAGGGTGAGCCCATCGGTGACGTGGCGTTTCACAAGTACCCGACCAGCCGGTGGCGCCGGTACCACAAGCTGGACCGCTTCCCCGTCGGAATCCTGCCGTTCGGCGACGCCGTCGCCAGCTTCAATCCCACCTTCGGGCAGGGCATGACGATGACCTCGCTGCAGGCGGGCCATCTGCGGCGCGCGCTCGAGTCGCCCGGCGCCGAACTCGCGCGCGAGTTCAACGCCGCGACCGCGAAGTCGACCTTCCCGGTATGGACGATGAACGCGATCGGCGATCTGGTCATGCACCGCGCCGCGGGGCCGATGCCGTGGTGGTACCGCCCGGTGGGAGGGCTCTTCGACCAGTTCCTCGGGGCGGCCGAGACGGATCCCGTTCTCGCCGAATGGTTTCTACGCCGGTTCAGCCTGCTGGACAGCCTCTACATGGTCCCGTCGATGAAGTTGGTCGGCCGGACCATCGGGCACAACATGCGGCTGTTCCTCGCCGAGAAGCGGGCGACTCCTAGATGCCCACGGTTGCGCGGAACAGCTTGGTCGGACGCTGGGCGACGAGCCTGATCGGCCCGTCGTCGGCCGACACCCATGCCGCCGCGCCCCGCTCCAGTGTCACCACGCTCGACTTCGCGTGCAGGACCGCCGAACCCTCGGTGCACAACAGGATCTGCGGGCCGTCGTGGCGCGACGGCGCGTCCACCTCGTGGCCGAGAAGGTCACCGTCGATGCCCAACACCGACACCGAGAACTCCGGCGCCGCAGTCTCGTAGACGAGTTTCCATCCCGTCCCTTGACGTCTTCGGATGCAGCGCAGCTTCGCTGGCTGGCGCGAAGTCCAGCACCCGCAGCAACTCCGGCACGTCCACGTGTTTCGGGGTAAGGCCCCCGCGAAGGACGTTGTCGGAGTTGGCCATTACCTCGATCCCGACACCGTGCAGGTACGTGTGCAGATTGCCCGCGGGCAGATAGATCCCTTCGCCGGGGTGCAGAGCTGAACCGGTTCAGCAGCAGGGAGGCCAGCACGCCTGCGTCGCCGGGGTAGCGCTCTGCGAGCTCGAGCACCGTCCTGGCCTCCGCCACGAATTGCTTCTTCCCCGACCGGACGTAGTTGATCGCGCCATCGATCACGGCGGGCACCAGCACGTCGAGATCCGGTTGCGGCGCGGTGATCCACGTGGTGAACAGCGCGCGCAGGCCGTCCGCGTCCGGCTGGCCTGCCAGCAGGTTCACGAACGGATCCAGGTCGGAAACCGCAAGCGCCCGCATCAATTCCACCGATTTCGCGGCGGGCCGGAATCCGGCGAGCGCCTCGAAGGTGTGCAGCGCCACCAGCAGTTCCGGCTTGTGGCTGCGGTCGCGGTAGTTGCGGATCGGCGAGGACACCGGAATGTCGAGTCGGTCCTCTCGCGCGAAGCCCTCGGCCGCCTGCTCGGCGCTCGGATGGGCCTGCAGGGACAACGGTTCGTCGGCGGCAAGCACCTTCATCAGGAACGGCAGCGTGTCGCCGAAGCGATCTCGCACCGCCGAGCCGAGCTGTCCCTCCGGATCGGCGCGCACGGTATCCAGCAGCGAGTGCTCACCGGTGTCGGTCTCCAGCCATGCCGGGTCGCCCGGGTGGGCGCCGAACCACAGCTCGGCTTCCGGATGCGCTGTGGGACTTGGCTTTCCGGTGAATTCGGCAATGGCCGTCCGGGACCCCCAGGCATAGGTCCGCAGCGCTCCTCGTAACAGGTTCACTCGCCTATCCTCGAACCAGTCGCAGGTAGGTGGCCGCCATCTCCAACCGGACGGCCAACATCGCCAATTGCTGCTCCGGACGCCCCGACTGTACCGGTGCGTCACCGACGTCGGGGATGTCCTCGGCGCCGACGATGTCGACGTCGTCGAGTCCCGCCACCCGCGCAGCCACCACCGCCCGCTCGGCCTGCAGTGTCAGCGCAAGGATCCGGGGCCGCTCCGGCACCGGCCCGTCGATCTCGTCATCGTGAAACAGGGCGGCCTCGCGATCGGCACCCGACTGCGCGCCCAGTCCTGTGCGCAACGCGACGATGGCGTCGGCCAGGCCGACGGCAGCCACCGCCTGGTGTCCGACCCGCAGCATGATCGCGCCTGCGTGCCGGGCGACCGCCAGCGTGGCCGCGTTGTCACCGGTGAGCACGACGGCGCGTCCGGACATCCGGTCGGCCAGCGTCTTGGCGGGATTGGTGAACAGTTCGCGTACCGCGCTGTTGCGCGACGCTTCTGCGTCGAGTTCGTCGGCGAGCGCGCCGAGATCCGTGCTCAGGCCCGGGTCGACCGCATGCAGAACCGCGAGGCCCGCGGCCAGGTAGCGGGCCAGACCGAAGTCGTCGGGCACCCACAGTCTTGGCTCGAGCACGGCCGCGCGCCCCGCGGTGGCGTCGCGCAGCGGCCCGTCATAGGGCGCGACCACGACCACCCGGGCGCCGCGTCGCACCGCGGTTGCGGCCGCGCCGACCAGCGCCGGGTCACCGGGATCGTCGCCCGCGGCGACGAGAAGGTCGAGCGCGCCGATCCAGGGTGGCGCTTCTGCGCAGACGACGATCGGCGCGGCGGCCGAACCGCCCAGCGCCGCAGCCAGAATCGACCCGGCCGTCTCGGCGTTGCCGCGGCCGGCGACCCAGATCACCGTGCGCGGCGGGTCGCCCGCAACCGACTCGAGAGCACCCTCGTCGAGCGCAGCGGCGGTCGCGCGCACCTGGGCACCCGCCGTCGACGCCCCGCGCAGCAGCCCGCCCCGGTCGGCGGCCAGCAGGCCCTCGGCGTCGTCGAAGTCGATGGTGGCGGGCGCGATCATGTGGATGTCTCGGTGTGCGCTGCGATTTCGGCGGCGACCCGCCCAACCACCTCGTCGACGTCCTGGGTGGTGCGGCCCTCGACATTGAGCCGCAGAAGCGGCTCGGTATTGGAGGTACGCAGGTTGAACCAGTTGCCGTCGCCCAGATCGACCGTCACCCCGTCGAGGTGGTCGATCGAATGGATGCGGCCGGAGAACGACTTCAATACCGACTCGACGCACGTGTGCGAGTCGGCGACGGTGAAGTTGATCTCGCCGGATTCTTCGTAGCGTTGATAGTCGGCCATCAACTCAGACAACGGCCTGCGCTGCTCGCCGAGCGCCGCCAACACGTGAAGCGCGGCCAGCATCCCGGAGTCCGCGCCCCAGAAGTCGCGGAAGTAGTAGTGCGCCGAGTGTTCACCGCCGAAGATCGCGCCGGTGTCGGCCATCAAACCCTTGATATAGGAGTGGCCGACGCGGGACCGCACCGGCGTGCCACCCCGCTCGACGACCAGTTCGGGCACCGCCCGTGAGGTGATCAGGTTGTGAATCACCGTTGCGCCGATCTCCCTGCTCAACTCGCGAGCGGCGACCAGGGCGGTCACCGCTGACGGCGAAACCGGATGCCCCGATTCGTCCACCACGAAACACCGGTCGGCGTCGCCGTCGAACGCGAGCCCGATGTCGGCGCCCGTGGCGACCACGTGCTTCTGCAGGTCGACGAGATTGTCCGGGTCCAGTGGGTTGGCCTCGTGATTGGGGAAGGTGCCGTCGAGTTCGAAGTACAGCGGCAGCACCTCCAGCGACGAGATCGCGCCGAGCACCGCGGGAGCGGTATGCCCGGCCATCCCGTTTCCGGCGTCGACGGCGACCCGCAGCGGTCGCAGGTCCGTCAAATCGACCAGCGAGCGCAGGAACTCGCCGTAGTCGGCCAGCACGTCGCGGTCCGTCATCGTGCCCACCGGGCCGTCGAAGGAAGGCACGCCCGCGATGACGTCGTCGCTGACGGTCGACAGCCCGGTGTCCTTGCCGACGGGCTTGGCGCCTGCGCGGCACAGTTTGATGCCGTTGTAGGCCGCCGGGTTGTGGCTGGCGGTGAACATCGCGCCGGGACAGTCCAACAGTCCCGAAGCGAAATACAGCTGATCGGTTGAGGCAAGCCCGATCCGCACGACGTCGAGACCCTGCGACATTGCGCCGTCGGCGAACGCGGCCGCCAGCGTCGGCGAGCTGGCCCGCATGTCGTAACCGATCGCCATCTGCCTGGCGCCCTCGTCGCGCACCAGCCGCGCGAACGCCGCACCGACATCGGCGACGAAGCCGCTCGTCGATCTCGTCGCCGACCAGCCCACGCACGTCATACGCCTTGATGACGCGGTGAACTGCCGCGGCGGGCCGGGACATTGCTTCTCGAATCTCCTCGCAGGACGGGGCTGCTGGCGCCAGCCTATCCGTCGCCGCGATGACGACTTCCGGTTACTCCGCCGGGTCGGGTAACACCCGCAGGTGGCCGCGCCTGCGGCCGTTCGACTCGGGCCGAGGGGCGGGCGGCGCCATCAGCGCGCCACCGTGGGCGCCGGTGACGGGATCGGTGAAACCGGCCGCGATACCCGCCGAACGGAGCCTCGCGACCCTCGCGGACGGCCTCGGCGAGAGCGATCAGGTCGTCCTCGTCCGGGTGCGTCGGCAGCGGCCCGGCATGGCGGACCAGCTCCCAACCGCGGGGGGCGGTGATCCGGCCCGCGTGGCTCACGCACAGATCCCATGAATGTGGCTCCGAGACCGTGGCCAGCGGGCCCACCACCGCCGTGGAATCGGAGTAGACGAACGTCAGCGTCGCGACCGCATAGTGGGGACACCCGGGCCGGCAGCAGCGACGGGGAACATTCACGAACGAGAGGCTATCGCGGGATAAACCCGCGACGGCGTCGGACACGCAGCCGTCGGCGGGCCGACTTCCAACCGTTACAATTCCGCTCCTCGCGTCCGCAGTACCCTATCTCTGTGGCCGAGCGATCACGCCGCGGCCGTGACATGCGCGGTCCGTTGCTTCCCTCCACTGTCCCGGGCTGGCGCAGCCGGGCCGAGCGGTTCGACATGGCGGTGCTCGAGGCCTACGAGCCGATCGAGCGGCGGTGGCAGGACCGGGTCAGCGCACTCGACGTCGCCGTCGACGAGATCCCGCGGATGGCGCCGAAGGACCCCGACAGTGTGCGTGGCCGCCGGAGGTGGTGGCCGACGGTCCGATCGCGCTGGCCCGGCTGATCCCTGCTGGCGTCGATGTCCGCGGGAATTCCACTCGCGCGCGAATCGTGTTGTTCCGCAAGCCGATCGAGCGACGGGCGAAGGACACCGATCGAACTCGCCGAGCTGTTGCATGAGGTGTTGGTGGCCCAGGTCGCCACGTATCTGGGCGTCGAGCCTTCGGTCATCGACCCTTCGATCGACGACGAGTGACGCTGACGATCAGATGATGCCGCGCTTGAGGCGGCGACGCTCCCGCTCGGAGAGGCCGCCCCAGATGCCGAAGCGCTCGTCGTGGGCCAGCGCGTAGTCGAGGCAGGCGTCGCGAACCTCGCAGCCCAGGCAGATGCGCTTGGCCTCCCGGGTCGAGCCGCCCTTCTCGGGGAAGAACGCCTCCGGGATCGGTCTGCGCGCACAGCGCGCGCTCCTGCCATTCGTCGTCGAAGTTGCCGGATTCCGGGCCACCGCATCGAGTTCTGGTCGATCCGGAACCAAACTCAATTGGGGACGTCCCAACGCTCCAATTGGTGCAGGCCCGGTATTGGTGTGCGGGATATTGCCTACGGAGCCGAGCACCCGATTGTCGAATCGGACTGTGCTGGTCGAAATCGACCTGCTCAAAAGACATCTTCCGCCTCCTCGCACCTAGGTCTCGCTGATCCGCTATGGAGCCCCACGATCGAAATGTGCGGCCATCTCAATTCGAACATGTGATCGAATCTCGGTCTGCGACACCGGAACCGGCCGGCCAACCGAAAAATGACACTGGTGTGATTACACACTTGTTAGCTGCCGGGGTCAAGCGCTAGAACCGATTTTCATACCATCTCGTTATCTCATTTCGGCGCGTCGCTGCTCCGGCGTGTCTGTCACAGCCCCATATCGCCTGGCTGCCGAGACCTCTTCGTGACCGAACGCCTAGTCTCGGTCGGTGTGAAGGTCACCGTTCTGGTCGGCGGAGTCGGCGGTGCGCGATTCCTGTTGGGCGTGCAGCACCTGCTCGGCCTCGGCCAGTTCGCTGGCGGGCAATCACAAGATCATTCGCTTGTCGGCGGTCGTCAACGTCGGCGACGACGCATGGATGTTCGGCGTGCGCATCTGCCCGGACCTCGACACCTGCATGTACACCCTCGGCGGCGGCATCGACCCCGAACGCGGCTGGGGCCATCGCAACGAAACCTGGCATGCCAAGGAGGAACTCGCCGCCTACGGAGTGCAGCCGGATTGGTTCGGGCTCGGCGACCGCGACCTGGCCACTCATCTCGTCCGCAGCCAGATGCTGCGGGCCGGCTACCCGCTGTCGGAGGTGACCGAGGCGTTGTGCAAGCGCTGGTCCCCCGGCGCGAGACTGCTGCCCGCGTCCGACGACCGCAGCGAAACCCATGTCGTGATCACCGATCCCGAGACCGGGCGAACGAAGGGCGATCCACTTTCAGGAGTGGTGGGTGCGGTACCGGGCGCAGGTACCGACACACAGCTTCGCATTCGTCGGAGCCGACAAGGCCACCGCGGGCCCAGGGGTCACCGACGCCATCGCATCGGCCGACGTGGTGCTGCTTGCGCCGTCCAACCCCGTGGTCAGCATCGGCTCCATCCTGGCCGTACCCGGCAGTCCGCGGCGCACTGCGGTCGACCTCGGCGCGCGTGATCGGCTACTCCCCCATCGTCGCCGGAAAGCCGTTGCGCGGCATGGCGGACGAGTGCCTCTCGGTGATCGGGGTGGCCAGCACGTCGGAAGCGGTCGGCGGGTACTACGGACCGCGTTCGGGCGTCGGCATTCTCGACGGCTGGCTTGTACACGAGGGCGACCATGCCGAGATCGCCGGTGTCGAGGTGCGATCGGTGCCCCTGCTGATGACCGACCCGGCGACGACGGCCGAAATGGTCCGTGCCGGACTCGATCTGGCGGGGGTCAAGCCATGACCGAGCACGGTTCGGCTGCCGCGATCGAGCTGCTTCCGGTGACCGGCCTGCCGGAGTTCCGCCCCGGCGACGACCTCGCCGAGGCGCTGGCCGCCGCCGCGCCGTGGCTGCGGGACGACGACGTCGTGGTCGTCACCAGCAAGGTGCTGTCCAAGTGCGAAGGCCGCATCGTGCCGGCGCCGGACGATCCTGAAGAGCGGGATACGCTGCGGCGCAAGCTGATCGACGAAGAGGCCGTGCGAGTGCTTGCCCGCAAGGGCCGGACGCTGATCACCGAGAACAATCTCGGTCTCGTGCAGGCCGCCGCGGGCGTGGACGGCTCCAACGTCGGCTCAACCGAACTGGCCCTGCTGCCCGTCGACCCCGACGGCAGCGCCGCCACGCTGCGCGCCGGGCTGCGCGACCGGCTCGGCGTGACCGTCGGCGTGGTCGTCACCGACACCATGGGCCGCGCCTGGCGCAACGGCCAGATCGATGCCGCCATCGGCGCAGCGGGTCTCACGGTGTTGCACGGGTACGCGGGGGCGCACGACGTCCACGGCAACGAGCTCGTCGTCACCGAGGTCGCGGTCGCCGACGAGATCGCCGCCGCAGCCGATCTGGTGAAGGGCAAGTTGACCGGGATCCCGGTCGCCGTGGTGCGCGGGCTGACGCTGCGGGACAACGGATCCAATGCCCGCACGCTGCTGCGACCCGGCGAAGAGGATCTGTTCTGGCTGGGCACCGAAGAGGCGCTCGCGATGGGCCGCGGCCAGGCCCAGCTGTTGCGCCGATCGGTGCGGCGGTTCAGCGCGGAGCCCGTCCCGCCCGAACTCATCGAAGCCGCCGTTTCGGAGGCGCTGACCGCGCCTGCCCCGCACCACACCCGGCCGGTGCGGTTCGTGTGGATGGCCGACACCTCGGCCAAGATCGCGCTGCTGGACCGGATGAAGGACAAGTGGCGATCCGATCTCACCGGCGACGGTAGGGCGCCCGACGCCGTCGAACGCCGGGTCGGCCGCGGCCAGATCCTCTACGACGCACCCGAACTGGTGATCCCGTTCCTGGTTCCCGACGGTGCGCACAGCTATCCGGACGCCGCCACGCACGGCCGCCGAACACACCATGTTCACCGTCGCGGTCGGGGCCGCCGTTCAGGCGCTTCTCGTCGCGCTGGCCGTGCGCGGGGTCGGCAGCTGCTGGATCGGCTCGACGATCTTCGCCGCCGACCTGGTCCGGTCCGAGCTGGATCTGCCCGCCGACTGGGAACCGTTGGGCGCCATCGCGATCGGCTACCCGGCCGAACCGTCGGGCCCGCGCGACCCGGCATCGACCGAGGGCCTGCTGGTGGTTAAGTGAACCGCGCACGCGAGTAGCACGATGACCCTGCGTGAGTCCACGATCGAGGTGCTGACCACCTGGGCCGCGCCCGACCCCGCGCAGGACACGCTGCGGCATGCGGTGCTGTCGTTCGTGCTCGGCCGCGAGGACGCGTGCAAGAGGGAATGCGTGCCGGGCCATGTCACCGCTTCGGCGCTGGTGCTCGACCACACCGGAACGCGGGCCGTGCTGACGCTGCATCCGCGGTTCGGCCGATGGCTGCAGCTCGGCGGCCACTGCGAGGACGACGACCCCGACATCGTCGCGGCCGCACTGCGCGAAGCGTCCGAGGAGTCCGGAATCGCCGGCCTGAGGATGGACACGAACTCGCTGCGCTGCACGTGCATCCGGTGGTCTGCTCGCTTGGCGTGCCGACCCGTCACCTCGATCTGCAGTTCATCGCCCATGCTCCGGCGGACGCCGAAATCGTCTGCAGCGACGAGTCATTGGACCTGCGCTGGTGGCCGCTGGACGCGCTACCCGAAGACACCGACTTCGGACTCGCGCAGCTGGCCGCTGCGGCTACACAGCGTCAAACGCGTACCTAAACCCCCGAAACTGCTGGGAGATCGCGATGTCCCCGCGAAGGTCGACCTGCACGCAGTTTCGAGACAGCTCGAGACGCTTCTGGCGGGCCGCGAGGCGCTTGATCGAACTCAGACGTCGGTCGAGTAGCGGATGCCGCCGTCGGGGATGGCCACCCCCGGCCACACCCTGGCACCGCGCAGCAGCTCGCAGCGCGCACCGATGTCGGCGCCGTCGCCGATGACACCGTCGCGGATCAGCGCGCGGGGGCCGATGCGGGCACCGAAGCCGATGATCGACCGCTCGATCACCGATCCCGCCTCGACGCGCACCCCGTCGAAGATCACCGCGCCGTCGAGCCGTGCGCCAGGGCCGATTTCGGCGCCCCTGCCGACGACCGTCCCGCCGATCAGCAGCGCACCGGGGGCCACCGCGGCGCCGTCGTGCACCAGCGACTCACCCCGATGCCCGTGCAGTGCGGGCGACGGCGCGATGCCGCGGACCAGGTCGGACGAGCCGCGGACGAAGTCCTCCGGCGTGCCCATATCGCGCCAGTACGTGGAGTCGACGTACCCGCACACCTTGAAGCCGTCGGCCAGCAGCTGCGGGAAGACCTCGCGCTCCACCGACAGCGGCCTGCCCTTCGGCAGGCGGTCGATCACCTCGCGCTTGAACACGTAGCAGCCCGCGTTGATCTGGTCGGTCGGCGGATCCTCGGTCTTCTCCAGGAACGCGGTCACCACCCCGTCGGCATCGGTGGGCACGCAGCCGAACGCCCGCGGATCGCCGACGCGGACCAGGTGCAGCGTCACGTCGGCGCCGCTGATCGTGATGGCTGGCGAGCAGTGCGCCAAGGTCGGCGCCCGACAGCACGTCGCCGTTGAAGACCATCGCGGTGTCGTGCCGCAGCTTGTGCGCGACGTTGGCGATCCCGCCGCCGGTGCCCAGCGGCTCGTCCTCGACGACATACTCGATCTGCAGGCCCAGCTTGGAGCCGTCGCCGAACTCCGACTCGAAGACGCCCGCCTTGTACGAGGTGCCGAGCACGACGTGCTCGATGCCTGCCGCGGCGATCCGGGACAGCAGATGGGTCAGGAACGGCAGCCCGGCGGTGGGCAGCATCGGCTTGGGCGCCGACAGCGTCAGCGGCCGCAGCCGGGTGCCCTGGCCGCCGACCAGGATGACGGCGTCCACATCCGCGGGGTTGACGGAATCCGCCACGCTAGTGCCGTCCTTTCGCCTTCGCGTCGACTGCTTCTGACCACCAGTCGCGAGCGCACCTCGAGCGCGCCTCTCATCGTCCACCTCAGTGGCGCCTGCCACCGCTTATTGTGCCGATCAGAGAGGAAAGTGTAGGTGCTCCTATGGTGTGCGGCCAAGTTGCGGGCGGGGTCGCGGCCGGTGGAGTGGCCCTTGTCGTGCAAAACCTCCGCCGACGGAACATACACGTTGCGCCAGCCGGCCTTTCCGAGCCGATCTCCCAGGTCGACGTCTTCCATATACATGAAGTAGCGCTCGTCGAAGCCGCCGACCTCATCGAAGGCGGCGCCGCGCAGCAACAGGCAGGATCCCGACAGCCAGCCGACCGGACGTTCGCTGGGCTCGAGCCGGTCCTGCCGGTAGGTGGCCGTCCACGGATTGGACCGCCACAGCGGACCGATCACCGCATGCATGCCACCCCGAATGATGCTTGGCTGGTGTCGCGCCGACGGGTAGACCGAACCGTCAGGGTCGCGGATCAATGGGCCGAGCGCGGCCGCCGTCGGCCAGCGCCCCGCCGCCTCGAGCAGCGCGTCGATGCTGCCGGGGCCCCATTGCACGTCGGGGTTGGCGACGACGAACAGGTCGAGGTCTGCGGCGTCCTTGCGAAGTTCCGCGACGGCCCGGTTCACCGCCGTGCCGTAGCCCAGGTTCCCGCCGGTGCGCAGCAGCCGCGTGTTGGGAAACCGCTCAAGGGCCTCCTCGGGGCTGCCGTCGGTCGAGCCGTTGTCGGCCATCACGACCGTCACCGGCCGTTCGGTGGCGTGCGAGAGCGTGGCGAGGAACCGACCGAGGTGGGGTCCCGGTGAATACGTCACCGTCACCACCACCAGTTCGTCGCTCACGGCGTCGAGGGTAGCGGGGCGGTTAATTTCCGATCGCCTCGGCCAACGCGTCACGCCACGGCCGCAGCGGCGCCAGGCCCGCAGCCGTCGCGGCGCGACCGGAAAGCGCAGAATACGGCGGGCGGGCCGCGGGCCGCGGGGCGTCCTCGCTGGACACCGGTCGCACCCGCTCAGGGTCGGCTCCGACGCCTTCGAACACCGCACGCGCCTGCTCGAACCTGCTGGCCGCGCCATCGTTGGCGATGTGCAGCAGCGGCGGCACCGATGGTCGCTCGGCGATCTCCAGCAGCGCCGAGACGAGATCCGCGACGTAGGTCGGGGACCCGATCTGATCGACAACCACGGTGACGGGCTCGTCGCCGGCCGCCAGCCTGCGCATGGTGCCGACGAAGTCCGACCCGTCGCCGGTGTAGACCCACGCCGTCCGCACCACGTGGGCGTCCGGCAGCGCCGCGTGCACCGCCCGCTCGCCCGCCAGCTTGGTCTTGCCGTAGACGCTCAGCGGCCCGGTGACGTCGTCGACGTCGTAGGGCCGTGGCGCGCCGTCGAACGACCCGCTGAACACATAGTCGGTCGAGATGTGGATCATCCGCGCACCCGCGGTCGCACATGCCTGCGCGACGATGCCGGGTCCGGCCGCGTTGACGGCGTGGGCGCGCTCGGGGTCGCTTTCGGCGGCATCCACTGCGGTGTAGGCCGCGCAGTTGACCACCACGTCGCCTGCCGCGACGATCCGCTCCGCCGCATCAGCGTCGGTGATGTCCCACTGCGCCGAGGTCAGGGCCAGCGCATCGAGGCTTCGCCGCCCGGCTTCGGCCGCCAGAAAGCGCCCGACCTGCCCACCTGCCCCCGTGATCACGATCCGATCGGCCACCAGCAGAGTCTGGCACGCCGGAAGCGGCTACCGGATCTGCGCCCCGAACCCAAGTAACCTGGGCTGATGCCATCGCGTGTGTTGCGGACCATCGCTGTCATCGTGGCAGCGGCGGTCGTCGTCGGGACCGGCGTGGCGTGGAGCAAGATCCGGTCCTTCGAATCCGGCATCAACCACATCTCGTCGGCAGCCCTCGGCGGTGGCGGCGAGGACGGCGCCATCGACATCCTGCTGGTCGGTATGGACAGCCGCACCGACGCCCACGGCAACCCGCTCTCTGCAGGAGGAATTGGCCACGCTGCGGGCGGGCGACGACGAGGCCACCAACACCGACACGATCATCCTGATCCGGATCCCCAACAACGGGAAGTCCGCGACCGCCATCTCGATCCCGCGCGACTCCTACGTCGAAGCGCCGGGTATCGGCAAGATGAAGATCAACGGCGTCTACGGGTCGGTGCACCTGGAGAAGCTGAAGCAGCTGGTCGAGGAGCAGGGTGTCGACCCGTCGGTGGCGGGGCCGGAGGCCGCCGAGGCAGGCCGCGAGGCGCTGATCAAGACCGTCGCCAACCTCACCGGTGTCACCGTCGACCACTACGCCGAGATCGGCCTGCTCGGCTTCTCGCTGATCACCGACGCACTCGGCGGTGTCAATGTTTGTCTGAAAGACGCTGTGTACGAACCGCTTTCGGGCGCCGATTTTCCCGCCGGCTGGCAGAAGCTGGACGGCCCGCAGGCGCTGAGCTTCGTGCGGCAGCGCCACGACCTGCCCCGCGGTGACCTCGACCGGGTGGTGCGCCAGCAGGTGGTGATGGCTTCCCTTGCCCACCAGGTCATCTCGGGCAAGACGCTGTCGAGCCCGGCCACCCTCAACCGCCTGCAGGAAGCGGTGCAGCGGTCGGTGGTGCTGTCCGACGGTTGGGACGTCATGCAGTTCGCCGAACAGCTGCAGAAGCTGGCGGCGGGCAACGTCGCGTTCGCGACGATCCCGGTGCTGGACGAGAACGGCTGGAGCGACGACGGGATGCAGAGCGTCGTGCGGATCGATCCCAACCAGGTGCACGAGTGGGTCGACAGCCTGTTGCAGGACCAGAACCAAGGCAAGACCGAAGAACTCGCATACACGCCGGGCAAGACGGCCGCCGAGGTGGTGAACGCCACCGACATCAACGGCCTAGCCGCCGCGGTGTCGGCCGCCCTCACCAACAACGGGTTCGCACCCGGACCGGTCGGCAACCACGACGAAGGCGTGCTGGAGACCAGCCAGGTATTCGCCAACACGGTCGATGACCTTGGCGCACAAGCGGTTTCCAAGGACCTGGGCGGGTTGCCGATCGCCGCCGACCCGTCCGTGCCGCCGGGAACGGTGCGGGTGGTGCTGGGCAACGACTACACGGGCCCGGGCTCCGGCCTTGACGGCATCGACCCGACGCTGGAGACGGCCGACCCGGCCGCCACCGAGTCAACCGACGGCGCTCCCCCGCCGTCGCCGATCATCACCGCGGGCTCGGACAACCCAGACTGCGTGAATTGAGGACTGTCAGCGCCGCCCTGCTCGACCCGTTTCTCAGCCGGGATCCGGTCGGCCCGCGCATCACCTACTACGACGACGCATCCGGGGAGCGGATCGAGCTGTCGACGGTCACGCTGCTCAACTGGGCGGCCAAGACGGCCAACCTGCTTCGCGACGAGCTCGGCGCAGGACCAGACAGCCGGATTTCAGTGCTGTTGCCCGCGCACTGGCAGACCGCGGCGGTGCTGCTGGGCATCTGGTACATCGGGGCCGAGGTCGTCATCGGGCCCGGCGAGGCCGACATCGCGCTGTGCACGGCGGAGCGGTTCGCCGACGCCGAGGCCGCGGTCGGGCCGGGCGAGATCGCGGTGCTCAGCCTGGATCCATTCGGCAAGCCCGTGGCCGACCTACCGGTCGGGGTGACCGATTACGCGACGTCGGTGCGGGTGCACGGCGACCAGGTCGTCCCCGAGCCACAGCCAGGCCCGGCGCTGGACGGCCGTTCGGCCGACGAACTCCTCGCCGCCGCAGCCGATTCCGCCGCCGCGCGGGTGTCACGGCCACCGACCGGGTGCTGTCGACCGCGCGATGGGACACCGCCGACGAAGTCATCGCCAATTTCCTCGCGGTACTCGCCGCCGGTGCTTCACTGGTGCAGGTCGCCAACGCGGATCCCCCGTTGCTGGATCGGCGCAGTGAAGTCGAGAAGGTAACTCAGCGAATTGAGGGTTGACAGACTAACCGCTGCCAATCGCAGTTGGGGTTCCTGGAAATCCGCTTGGGAGACCGCCCACAGTAGCCCCTGAGGTAGTTCCATGGCTTTTCACGGGGTGGCACGAGTAGCCCGCTCCGGTGAAAAGTACAAGGGATCGAGGGATCGAAATGGCTGGCAATCGGGTCAAGACACTCGCCGCGGTGATCGGCGGCGGCGCCATGGTGGCGCTCGGCGTCGTCGGCGTGTTCACAGGCAGCAGCGGACCGAGCGGCCCTGCGGTCGTGTCCGCGCCGGAGATGTCGATGGGAAGCACCGCCACCGCCGGGTACTCCGCGACGGAAGAGACGTCGATGGCCGTTCCGACCGACAAAGCGACGGCTCCGTGCGGATTCAGCAGCAGCTGCTAGCGCCGAGCGTGGGGCTTATGGACGGATTTTCGGTCAATCACGTCCATAAGCCCCACGCTGGCCGTAAGGCTGACGGCTATTTCAGCAGCGCGCGTGACATCACCACACGCTGAATCTGGTTGGTGCCCTCGTAGATCTGGGTGATCTTGGCGTCGCGCATCATCCGCTCGACCGGGAAGTCCTGCGTGTAACCGGCGCCGCCGAACAGCTGCACGGCGTCGGTGGTCACCTCCATGGCCACGTCGGAGGCGAAGCACTTCGACGCCGACGAGATGAACCCGAGCGCAGGCTCGCCGCGTTCGGCCCGCGCCGCCGCGGTGTACACCATCAACCGCGCCGCCTCCACCTTCATCGCCATGTCGGCGATCATGAACTGCACGCCCTGGAAGTCGCTGATCGACTTGCCGAACTGCTTGCGGTCCTTCGTGTATGCGATCGCCGCGTCCAGCGCACCCTGGGCGATGCCGACCGCCTGCGCGCCGATCGTCGGGCGGGTGTGGTCGAGCGTGTGCAGCGCGGTCTTGAACCCGGTGCCAGGCTCGCCGATGATGCGGTCGCCCGGGATCCGGCAGTTCTCGAAGTACAGCTCGGTCGTCGGCGACCCCTTGATACCGAGCTTGCGCTCCTTCGGCCCGACAGTGAAGCCCTCGTCGTCGCGGTGCACCATGAACGCCGAGATGCCGTTCGCGCCCTTATCGGGATCGCTGGACGCCATCACCGTGTACCAGCTCGACTTGCCGCCGTTGGTGATCCAGGCCTTGGTGCCGTTGAGGATCCAGGAATCGCCGTCCTCGCGGGCGCGGGTTCGCATCGCCGCGGCATCGCTACCGGCTTCGCGCTCGGAGAGCGCATAGGACGCCATCGCCTCGCCGGAGGCGATGGACGGCAGCACCTGCTTCTTGAGCTCATCGGAGCCGGACAGGATCAGCCCCATCGTGCCCAGCTTGTTCACCGCGGGGATCAACGACGACGACGCGCACACCCGCGCCACCTCTTCGATCACGATGCAGGTCGCGACCGAATCGGCGCCCTGCCCGCCGTACTCCTCGGGGACGTGGACCGCCGAGAATCCGGAGTCGTTGAGCGCCTTGAGTGCCTCGTCGGGAAAGCGCGGTTTCTCGTCGACATCCGCGGCGTGCGGCTCGATCTCCTTCTCGCACAGATCGCGCAACACGGCACGCAGCTCGTCGTGCTCCTCCGGCAGCTTGAACACGTCGAAATCAGGGTTACCAGCCATGAAAAGCTCCTTGCTACTCACCAGTAACTTTACCGTCGGCCCCGAGCACCCGATCCCGCAGGGCGGCGTCTTTCTCGAGAACGGATGCCCCGAGCTGCTCCTGGAACGCCTCCACCCGCTTGCGCAGCTGGGCATCGGCTGCGCCGAGGATGCGCACCGCGAGCAACCCGGCATTGCGTGCCCCGCCGATGGACACCGTCGCCACCGGAACACCCGCGGGCATCTGCACGATCGACAGCAGCGAATCCAGGCCGTCGAGCTTGGCCAGCGGAACCGGAACGCCGATCACCGGCAGGGCCGTCGCCGACGCGACCATCCCCGGCAGGTGCGCAGCACCGCCCGCGCCCGCGATGATCACCTCGATGCCGCGGTCGGCCGCGGTGCGCGCGTAGTCGAGCATGCGGTCGGGTGTGCGATGCGCCGACACGACGCCGACCTCGAACGGGATGTCGAACTCCGCCAAGGCATGCGCGGCGGCCTCCATCACCGGCCAGTCGCTGTCGCTGCCCATGATCAGCCCGACCCTGGCGCCGTCAGCCACCATGTCCGTCCCATCCGTCGGTCCACTCGGCATGCGACAACCAGTGTGCCGCTCTGGTGGCCCGTTCACGCAGTTTCGCCACGTCTTCGCCGAGGACGTTCACGTGCCCGATCTTGCGGCCCTGGCGCTCCTCCTTGCCGTAGAGGTGCACCTTCGCGTCGGGGATCCGGCCGAACAGGTGGTGCAGCCGTTCGTCCATGCCTACATCGGGTTTGTCCGCTGCGCCAAGCACATTGGCCATCACCGTGACCGGTGCGAGCGGGCCGGTGTCGCCGAGCGGGTAGTCCAGCACCGCGCGCAGGTGCTGCTCGAACTGGCTCGTGCGGGCGCCGTCCATCGTCCAGTGCCCGGAGTTGTGCGGTCGCATCGCCAGCTCGTTGACGACCAGTGCGCCGTCGACGGTCTCGAACAGCTCGACCGCCAGCAGCCCGACGACGCCCAGTTCGGCGGTCAGCCGCAGCGCCAGCTGCCCTGCCGCGCTTGCTGTCTCGGGGTCGAGATCCTGCGCAGGCGCGATCACCTCGACGCATATCCCGTCGCGCTGCACGGTCTCCACGACCGGCCATGCGGCGCCCTGACCGAACGGCGACCGGGCCACCAGCGCGGCCAGTTCCCGCCGCATCGCGATGCGTTCCTCCACCAGCACCGGGATTCCCGCGGCGAGGTTGCGGGCCGCGAAGTCGCGGGCTTCGTCGAGGTCGCGGGCCAACAGCACGCCGCGACCGTCGTAGCCGCCGCGCGCGGTCTTGAGCACGACCGGTTGGCCGACGGCGAACGCCTCCAGCGAGGCGGGGTCGGTCACCTCGGCGTAGCGCGGAATCGGCGCCCCGATGGCCTCCAGCCGCCTTCGCATCACCAGCTTGTCCTGGGCATGGATCAGCGCCTCCGGTGGCGGTGCCACGTTGACGCCCTCGGCGACCAGCTTCTCCAGCAGGTCGGTCGGCACGTGTTCGTGGTCGAAGGTGAACGCCGCAGCGCCGTCGGCCGCGCGACGAAGCGCGTCGAGGTCGGTGTGCGAACCGATCACCACGTCCGGTGTGACCTGTGCCGCAGGATCGTCGGGTGTGACGGCGAGCACACGAAGGGACTGGCCGAGCGCGATGGCGGACTGATGCGTCATCCTCGCCAGCTGTCCGCCGCCGATCATGGTCACCTTGGGTGTCGGCACAGCGTTCATGGTGTCATGGCCGCGGTGGGCTGTTCTGCTCCTCACGTCCGCCGCAGCCCGTGACCTGCACGGGTGCGCGTCAGGTCCATTATTTCCGTACACTCGCTAGTCGTGTCCTTCACCGACGCCACGATCGCGCGGCTGCCCCGCCCGATCCGGCCGTACTTCGAACGGCACCATGAGCTCATCAAGTTCGCCATCGTCGGCGCGACCACTTTTGTCATCGACTCGGCGGTCTTCTACACGCTGAAGCTGACGGTGCTGGAGCCGAAGCCTGTCACGGCGAAGATCATCGCCGGCATCGTCGCGGTGATCGCCTCCTACATCCTCAACAGGGAGTGGAGCTTCCAGAACCGCGGCGGCCGCGAGCGCCACCACGAGGCACTGCTGTTCTTCGGTTTCAGCGGCGTCGGCGTGCTGATCTGCATGGCGCCGCTCTGGTTCTCGAGCTACGTCCTCCAGCTCCGCGTACCCGACGTGACGCTGATGACCGAGAACATCGCCGACTTCATCTCGGCCTACATCATCGGCAACCTGCTGCAGATGGCGTTTCGGTTCTGGGCGTTCCGGCGCTGGGTGTTCCCCGACGAGTTCGGCCGCGACCCGGACAAGGCCGTCGAGGCCACGCTCACCGACGGCGGCATCGCCGAGGTGATGGAGGACGTGCACGAACACCAGCACGGGGCGTCGAATGTCACCCCGCTGCAGCCGACGCGGCGTCGTCAGCGCCTCCCTGAAGACCGGCTGTCGGATTCCTCGCCGCCGAGCGTGTCGAAGACTTCGTGATATAGCAGCGAGTGGACGCGCTCCACTTGCGGAATGTCGTTGAACTCCAACGGGTCCTGTGACGCCGACTCGATGATCAAGGTGCCGGTGCGCACCATCCGGTCGATCAGCCCGTGCCGGAACTCCACACTGTTGATCCGCGCCAGCGGGATGTCGATGCCGGTTCGGGTGAGCAGCCCGTGCCGGAACATCACCCGCCGGTCGGTGACGACGAAGTGTGTCGAAAGCCAGTTGAGGAACGGCCAGACGGTCAGCCAGCCGACGATCAGCAGCCACACGGCCAGGATCACCAACTGCACGACCGTCTTGGCGGTGCCCCAGTCCTGCCTGTCGACGATCGCGGCACCGAATGCGGCGACGGCCGTGCCGATGATCAGCGCCAGCGCCGGGCCGATGAGCCGCTTCCAGTGCGGGTGGCGGTGCAGCACCACCCGTTCGTCGGCGGCCAGCACGTTATCCGGGTAGCCCACGATCTGAGACTCTATGGGTTGACCGGCCGCAAATGCGTGATATCGCCTGCCGACACCGTCACCACTGCGGCCTGTCCTGCTCCACGCGTGCGCGGGTCGCCGGTGTCGATGCGCAGCCTGCCCAGATCGTCGACGTCAACGGCGATGCCCTCGACCGTGCGGTCGCCGGGCAGGCTGGCCCGCACCCGGTTGCCGATCGTCACGCTGCGCGAGCGGTAGTCGGCGGCCAGTGCGGCGTCGGCGCCCCTCGCGGTCCGCCAGGCGGCGATCCTGGCCGCCAGATGCCGCAGCACCGCATCGGCGACGTCGGTGCGGTCGACGGTCGCGCCGAGCTTCGACAGCGAGGTGGCGACGGGATCCGGCGCCTCGGTGACGTTCAGGCCCAGCCCGACGACCACGACCGGCTCGGGTGCGGCCACCTCGGCGAGGATGCCTGCGAGCTTCCCCGTGCCGACGAGCACGTCGTTGGGCCACTTCAGCCCCGCCGCCACGCCCGCGACCTCGGCGACGCGCGTCCACCACCGCGACGCCGGTCAGCAGCGGCAGCCAGCCCCACGCCTCGCTGGGCACGGCGCCGACCCCGACGCCGACCGACAGCGCGACCTGCGACCTCGGCGGCGTCGACCAGGTTCTGCCGTGCCTGCCGCGGCCCGCTGTCTGCGATTCGGCGATCAGCACCGCACCGTCGACGTCCTCACCTGCGGCGGCCCGCGCCAGCAGGTCGGCGTTGGTGGACCCCGTCTCCTGCACGATATCTATGCGCCGCCACGGTCCGCTTTTCATCGGATCAGCGTATGTCGATAGCATCGAGCACCATGACGAGCAGCACCAAGGACACCGCGGACGCGAGGAGCGGAAAAGACGGCGCGGACCACACGGCCGAGCCATCCGCCGACCACCAGCCGGACATCCACACCACGGCGGGGAAGCTGGCCGATCTGCGCAAGCGTGCCGAAGAGACGCTGCACCCGGTCGGTGAGGCAGGCGGTCGAGAAGGTGCACGCCAAGGGCAAGCTGACCGCCCGCGAGCGCATCCTGGCCCTGCTCGACGAGGACTCGTTCGTCGAGCTCGACGCGCTGGCCAAGGCACCGCAGCGTCAACTTCGGCCTGCAGGAGAACCGCCCGCTCGGCGACGGCGTGGTCACCGGCTACGGCACCATCGACGGCCGCGACGTCTGCATCTTCAGCCAGGACGCGACGGTGTTCGGCGGCAGCCTCGGCGAGGTGTACGGCGAGAAGATCGTCAAGGTGCAGGAGCTGGCCCTCAAGACCGGCCGCCCGCTGATCGGCATCAACGACGGCGCGGGCGCGCGCATCCAAGAGGGTGTCGTCTCACTTGGCCTGTACAGCAACATCTTTCACAACAACATCAAGGCATCGGGCGTCATCCCGCAGATCTCGCTGATCATGGGCGCCGCCGCGGGTGGCCACGTGTACTCCCCCGCGCTGACCGACTTCGTCGTCATGGTCGACCAGACCAGCCAGATGTTCATCACCGGGCCGGACGTCATCAAGACCGTCACCGGTGAAGAGGTGACGATGGAGGAACTCGGTGGCGCGCACACCCACATGGCCAAGTCGGGCCTCGCGCACTACGTCGCCTCCGGCGAGCAGGACGCCTTCGACTACGTCCGCGACCTGCTGTCCTACCTGCCGAGCAACAACCACTCCGATCCGCCGCGGTATCCCGCCGAGGTTCCAGAGGGCGCCATCGAGGACACCCTCAACGACGAGGACCTCGAGCTGGACACGCTGATCCCGGACTCGCCGAACCAGCCGTACGACATGCACGAGGTCATCACCCGCATCCTCGACGACGACGAGTTCCTCGAGGTGCAGGCCGGCTACGCGACGAACATCATCGTCGGCTTCGGCCGCGTCGACGGCCGCCCGGTCGGCATCGTCGCCAACCAGCCCACCCAGTTCGCCGGCTGCCTGGACATCAACGCCTCGGAGAAGGCCGCCCGGTTCATCCGGACCTGCGACTGCTTCAACATCCCGATCGTGATGCTGGTCGACGTGCCCGGCTTCCTGCCCGGCACCGACCAGGAGTACAACGGCATCATCCGGCGCGGCGCCAAGCTGCTCTACGCCTACGGCGAGGCCACGGTCGCCAAGATCACCGTGATCACCCGCAAGGCCTACGGCGGCGCCTACTGCGTCATGGGCTCCAAGGAGATGGGCGCCGACGTCAACGTCGCGTGGCCGACGGCCCAGATCGCCGTCATGGGCGCATCCGGCGCGGTCGGCTTCGTCTACCGGGGTCAGCTCAAAGAGGCCGCCAAGGAAGGCAAGGACGTCGACGCGCTGCGCCTGGAGCTGCAGCAGGACTACGAGGACACCCTGGTGAACCCGTACATCGCGGCCGAGCGGGGCTACGTCGACGCGGTCATCCCGCCGTCGCACACCCGCGGCTACGTCGCCACCGCACTGCGGCTGCTGGAACGCAAGATCACCCAGACACCGCCCAAGAAGCACGGGAACATTCCGCTGTGAGCGGCGCAGGCGAAACCCACATCACCGAGGTCAGCGACCCGCGTGCGATGACGATCGACGAGCCGCCGACGCAGGCGGTCGACGAGATCAAGGTCGTCAAGGGTGAGCCGACCACCGAGGAACTCGCCGCGCTGGTGGCGGTGCTGAGCGCCGCCACGGGAGGCCGGGTCGAGCCGGGCCCGCAGGAACTCAACCTGTGGGGGCACCCGGTCGACAAGCTGCGCTTCTCACCCATCAGCTGGCAGCTGGTGACGCTGGTTGAGCGGACGCACATGCGCCGATGACGCGCCCCGAAGAAGCAGCGCTTGTAGCATTGTGTAGCACAACGCGCTACAGTCTGTGCTATGGCCAGGGAAATCGCCCAGCGCGAACTTCGTAACGACAACGCCAAGGTCATCGACGCCGTGACGGCCGGCGAAACCTTCGTCGTGACACGCAACGGCGAACCCGTGGCCGAGCTTCGCCCTATACGATCAGGCCGCCGCACGTTCGTCACTCGCGATGAAATCGCTGGTCTGGCCGGCGCAGCTGTGCGCATCGACCACCGCCGTTTCCGCGACGATCTCGACCGGGCGATCGATCAAGGTCTGTGACAGTGACGGCCGGTCTTCTGGATACGTCGGTCGTGGTCGACTGGCACGATCCGTCGGTGCTTCGCCGCGCTCCCAGACGAAATGGCGATCTCAGCCATAACAGCTGCCGAGCTGGCCGCAGGACCCGCTCCTGGCCGCGACACCGATCGAGGCGGCCAGACGACAGGCCCGCCTGCAAGAAGTCGAATCCCGGCTCGAACCGATCCCCTTCGACAGTGCCGCCGTACGCAGCTACGGACTCGTCGTCGCCGCCGTCGCGGGGCAGGGACGAAAGCCGCGTAGCAGATTCGCCGACCTGTTGATCGCCGCCACCGCTCATGCGAATCGACCTGGATCTCTACAGTCGCAACGCCGACGACTTCGCAGGGCTCGGCGATCTCGTCCGTGTCGATCGCCGTGTGAACATCAGCGCCATGACGCGCGTGGTGCTCGCGTCCGCCTCACCGGGCAGGCGAACGGTGTTGCGCCAAGCCGGAATCGATCCCATTGTCGTTGTCTCGGGTGTCGACGAGGACGCCGTCATCGCCGCGCAGGGCCCCGACGCGCCACCGGGTGACATCGCCAACGCACTCGCCGGCGCCAAGGCCGAGCAGGTCGTCGACCGACCTCGACCCCGCACTGACGCGCGGATTGCGTTGTCATCGGCTGTGATTCGATGCTCTACATCGACGGTGCGCTGCGGGGCAAGCCGGAATCCGTCGCCGAAGCGCGCACGAGCAGTGGGACATCCATGGGCGGGCGCTCGGGCGTGCTGTACACCGGGCACTGCGTGATCCGGCTGCGCGACGGCGCCGACGACCACCGCGAGGTCGAGTTCGGCTGCACCACAGTCAATTTCGCGCAACCCGACGGAGGCGGATCTGACGGCCTACCTGGCCAGCGGTGAGTCGCTGCGGGTGGCGGGCGCCTTCACCATCGACGGTCTGGGCGGCTGGTTCGTCGACGGCATCGACGGTGATCCGTCGAATGTGGTTGGCCTGTCCCTGCCCACGATGCGTAGATTGTTCGCCCGCGCGGGGCTGTCCATCGCCGAACTCTGGTCTGAGAACCCGCTGTAGGCTCGTGGGGTGCCACTTCCTCCAGATCCCGATCCCGCCCTCGCCGCCTACGCCCACCCGGAACGGCTGGTCACCTCCGACTGGCTGTCGGGCAATCTCGGCAGGCCGGGGCTGGTCGTCGTCGAGTCCGACGAGGACGTGCTGCTCTACGACACCGGCCACATTCCCGGCGCGGTGAAGATCGACTGGCACACCGACCTCAACGACCCGCACGTCCGCGACTACATCAACGGTGAGCAGTTCGCCGAATTGATGAACCGCAAGGGCATCTCCCGCGACGACACCGTGGTGATCTACGGCGACAAGAGCAACTGGTGGGCGGCCTACGCGCTGTGGGTGTTCACCCTCTTCGGCCACCCCGACGTCCGCCTGCTCGACGGCGGCCGCGACCTGTGGATCTCCGATGGCCGCGACACCACGCTCGACGTGCCGAACAAGCCGACCAGCGGCTACCCCGTCGTCGACCGCGACGACGCGCCGATCAGGGCGTTCAAGGACGAAGTGCTTCCCATCCTCGGCCGGCAGCCGCTGATCGATGTCCGTTCGCCGCAGGAGTACACCGGCGAACGCACCCACATGCCGGACTACCCCGAGGAAGGCGCGCTGCGCGGCGGCCACATCCCGACCGCGCGCTCGATCCCGTGGGGCAAGGCCGCGCAGGACAGTGGCCGGTTCCGCACCCGCAAGGAACTCGAAGAGCTGTACGGCTTCCTCTCCGCCGACGACAAGACCGTCGTGTACTGCCGCATCGGCGAGCGGTCCAGCCACACCTGGTTCGTGCTCACGCACCTGCTCGGCCTGCCGGGTGTGCGCAACTACGACGGGTCGTGGACCGAATGGGGCAACGCCGTGCGGGTCCCCGTCGCCGTAGGGGAAGAGCCCGGCGAAGCGCCATGACCATGCCAGCGCCACTGGCCGAAGTGGTGTCGGATTTCCAAGAGATGGCCGGCCAGGACAAGTTGCAGCTGCTGCTCGAGTTCGCCGGCGAGCTGCCTCCGCTGCCCGCCGACCTCGAGGAGGCGGCGATGGAACCGGTGCCCGAATGCCAGTCGCCGCTGTTCCTGCACGTCGACGCCGAGGACCGCAACCAGGTGCGGCTGTACTTCAGCGCACCGCCGGAGGCGCCGACGACGCGGGGCTTCGCGTCCATCCTGGCCCAGGGCCTCGACAAGCAGCCCGCCGACGACATCCTGGCCGTGCCCGACGACTTCTACACCGACCTGGGGCTGGCCGCGTTGATCAGCCCGCTGCGGCTGCGCGGCATGTCGGCGATGCTGGCCCGGATCAAGAAGCACCTGCGCTAAGCCCTGCGCGGGATGCGGCGAGCGCTCAGCCTGGTACGGAATTGGGCGCCCAAACCGTACGCAGATGAGCGCTCACACAGGGCCCGGTGAAGCTAGCCGTGCGGCGACCCAGGGTCAATTGCCTTCGGCACAGCGCTGGCGCTTAAGCTACGCGGGATACATTCTTAAAGACGATTCTTAGATATCTGCCGATCAGGAGGCGCAGTGCCCAGTCACGCCAGCTCACGCATCCAGAAAGTGCTGGTAGCCAATCGTGGTGAAATCGCCGTCCGGGTGATCCGCGCGGCCAAGGACGCCGGAATTCCGAGCGTGTCCGTCTACGCCGAACCCGACGCCGACGCCCCACACGTCCGGCTCGCCGATGAGGCCTTCGCGCTCGGCGGCCAGACGTCCGCGGAGTCCTACCTCGACTTCGGCAAGCTGCTCGACGCGGCAGCCAAGTCCGGCGCCAACGCCATCCACCCGGGCTACGGATTCCTTTCGGAGAACGCCGATTTCGCGCAGGCGGTCATCGACGCGGAGCTGATTTGGATCGGCCCGAGCCCGCAGTCGATCCGCGATCTGGGTGACAAGGTCACCGCGCGCCACATCGCTGCGAAGGCCAAGGCGCCCCTCGTCCCCGGTACCTCCGAGCCGGTCAAGGACGCCGACGAGATCGTCGCGTTCGCCAAGGAGTACGGCGTGCCGATCGCGATCAAGGCCGCGTTCGGCGGTGGTGGCCGCGGCATGAAGGTGGCCCGCACCATCGAGGAGATCCCCGAGCTGTTCGACTCGGCCACCCGTGAGGCCGTCGCGGCGTTCGGCCGCGGCGAGTGCTTCGTCGAGCGCTACCTGGACAAGCCGCGCCACGTCGAGGCTCAGGTCATCGCCGACCAACACGGCAACGTCGTCGTCGCGGGCACGCGTGACTGCTCGCTGCAGCGCCGCTTCCAGAAGCTCGTCGAGGAGGCGCCGGCCCCGTTCCTGACCGACGCGCAGCGCAAGGAGATCCACGAGTCCGCCAAGCGCATCTGCAAGGAAGCCCACTACTACGGCGCGGGCACCGTCGAGTACCTGGTCGGCCAGGACGGGCTGATCTCGTTCCTCGAGGTCAACACGCGCCTTCAGGTGGAGCACCCGGTCACCGAGGAGACCTCGGGCATCGACCTGGTCCGCCAGCAGTTCCGCATCGCCAACGGCGATGCCCTCGACATCACCGAGGACCCGACGCCGCGCGGCCACTCGATCGAGTTCCGCATCAACGGCGAGGACGCAGGCCGCGGCTTCCTGCCCGCCCCCGGCCCGGTCAGCAAGTTCGACCCGCCGACCGGCCCCGGTGTGCGGCTGGACTCCGGCGTGCGAAACCGGTTCGGTGATCGGCGGTCAGTTCGACTCGATGCTGGCCAAGCTGATCGTCACCGGCGCCACCCGCGAGGAGGCGCTGGAGCGGTCCCGCAGGGCGCTGGACGAGTTCACCGTCGAGGGCCTGGCCACGGTCATTCCGTTCCACCGCGCGGTCGTGTCCGATCCGGCGTTCATCGGCGACGACAACGGGTTCACCGTGCACACCCGTTGGATCGAAACCGAGTGGGACAACACCGTCGAACCGTTCACCGGCGGTGACCCGCTCGAGGAGGCCGACACGATTCCGCGTCAGACGGTCGTCGTCGAGGTGGGCGGCCGTCGGCTCGAGGTGTCGCTGCCCGGCGATCTGGCCATCGGCAACGGCGGTGGCGCTGCCGCGCACGGCGTCGTGCGCAAGAAGCCGAAGGCCCGCAAGCGCGGTTCGCACGGAGGCGCCGCCGCATCCGGTGATGCGGTGACCGCCCCGATGCAGGGCACCGTGGTCAAGGTCGCCGTCGAGGAGGGTCAGGAGGTCGCCGCGGGCGATCTGGTGGTCGTGCTCGAGGCGATGAAGATGGAGAACCCCGTCACCGCCCACAAGGACGGCACCATCACCGGTCTTGCGGTCGAGGCGGGTGCCGCGATCACACAGGGCACGGTGCTGGCAGAGATCAAGTAGGCGTCACCAGGCTGCGCTCCTCGAGCGTCGTGCCGAAGTACTTGGCCTTCGTGTCGACGACGACGGCCATGGTGGCGCCGCGGCGCGCCAGCGAGTCTCGTGCCATCTGCTCGAACGAGATCTTCTTCTGGCCCACCGATGTTCACGAAGTCGTTGAGTGGCGCGGCGACGGCAGCACGCGCCACGTCGGCGGCCACCTGGTCGGCCTTGATCGGCTGGATCAAGGCGTCGGGAACGTGTACCTCGTCGCCGACGACCAGCGAGTCGGTGATCTGGTCGGTGAACTCGGCGAACTGCGTGGCCCGCACCAGCGTGTAGGGCAGACCCGATTCGGTGATGATCTTCTCCTGGGCGACCTTGGCGCGCAGGTATCCACTCTCCGGCAGCCCGTCGATTCCGACGATCGACAGAGCGACGTAATGGCCGACCCCGGCCTTCTTCGCCGCCGCCACCAGGTTGGTTGTGGACGTGGTGAAGAAGTTCATCACCGGACCGTCGGAGAAATCCGGCGAGTTGAGGACGTCGATCAAGCGCGTCTGCGCCTGCGAGTGCGTCGGCGAGACCCTCGCCGGTGAGCACGTCGACGCCGGTGTTGCGGGATGCGGCGACGACCTCGTGGCCGTCCGCGGTCAGCAGTTCAACGAGCTTGGTTCCGATCAGGCCACTGGCCCCGATCACTGCGATCTTCATGCCTACTATTACCCCTCGTGGACCCGGTGGAAATCAATGCCGGCGCTTGGTATCTGCGCGGTGTGCGTGCCGATACCGGCTACCAGTGGGACGTGTGTGAACCGATCTCAGGAGAAGTCGTGGCCGAGGTGACGCTCGACCCGGATACCGCGGCGATGTCCTCCGTCGGTGGCAACGCCGATGCGATCGAGGTGGCGGAGCAGGCCATCCGCCGCTTCGCGGGCCAGGCGCTCGGCATCACCGTGCGGGATTGACGTCGATATCGACACCCGTCGCCAGGTCGGCGCAGTCCACCCAGACCACGTCGGTGCGGGAAGCCAGAAACGCGCGCGCCCCTTCGTCGCCGTGCACCGTGGCGACCAGCTCCGGCCAGTGCGGACGGGCGATGACAACCGGGTGTCCGGGTCGCTGACCGTACCCGGCCCGAGCGATGCCCGAGGGCGAGGTGCGCGCCGCGGCGAGCACGCGCTGTACCGCGGCGGCGCCGATGTCGGGCGTGTCGACGGTCATCAGCACGGCATAGCTCTGCGGGTCCGGATTCGATCGCCGATATGCCGGCCCGCAGCGACGCGCTCATCCCCTCCGCCCAGTCGCCTGCCACCACCGGACGCGCCGGCGCTGGCACGTCGACGATTGCCGCGCCGAGAACCACGACGACGTCGTCGCACCCGCCGTCATGCAGCGCCAAAACCGCTGAGCGCAACCACTTGTCCGTCGTCGGCGAGCACCTTCGGCATGCCGTACCGAGTGCCCGCCCCCGCGGCGAGGACCACTCCGCCGACATGCTCGGACATGCCAACAGTGTGTAGCCGACTCGCCGTGCTGACCAGGCTTTATCGCAAACCGCTTTTCAAGATTGATGATCGGCGGCGATGGGGCGTAGGGTCGAACCAGGTTGAGTTCACAGCCAGCTGGAAACGTCATCGACGTGCAGGCAAGGAACTCCTTGCACCGATGGGCTTTGAGGACCCAGGGCCTTGAACTTTGACGTGAACCACAGTACGAAATTTCTTCGACTGATGGAGTCACACAAGGATGTCTACAGCTATCACTACCTCTCGTCCCGTCGACCGCACGGAGAGCCACACCGCCACGTTCGCGACGCGCTGGCTTCGACCCGTCGGTCGCGGTCATCACCGCACACGGTGACCTGGACGCATCCAATGCCCAGGAATTCGTCGACTACGCGTTGCGCGATGCGGAGCGCACCGAGCGCCTGGCCCTTGACCTGACCGGCGTCGACTTCTTCGGCACCGCCGGCTTCTCCGCGCTGCACACGCTGAACGTGCGCTGCGCGGGTGCCGGTGTCGAGTGGGTGCTGGTGCCCAGCAACGCGGTCAGTCGACTGATGAAGATCTGCGACCCGGATTCGACCCTGCCGATCGCGGCCACGATGCCCGCCGGGCTGTCGCATGCTTCGCGCCGAACAGCGCCGGCTACTGCAGCTGGTCTCGGAGCCGAGTTAGGGATTTCGCGAGTAGCCGGGACACGTGCATCTGTGAGATGCCGACGCGCTCGGCGATCTGCGTCTGGGTCAGCGACTCGAAGAACCTGAGGACCAGCACGGTGCGCTCCCGCTCCGGGAGGGCTTCGAGCAAGGGCCGCAACGCTTCTCGGTTCTCGATCTGATCCAGGCTCAGGTCGACGTCGCCGAGCGTGTCGGCGATCGCGGGCGCGTCCTCGTTGCCGCTGCCGCCACCGCTGTCGATCGACAGCGTGTTGTAGGAGCTGCCCGCGATCAGACCCTCGACGACCTCGTCGCGGTCCATGTCCAGTTCGGCGGCGAGTTCCGATGGGGTTGGCGCACGGCCCAGCCGCTGCGACAGATCGGCCGTCGCCGCACCGAGCCGCAGATGCAACTCCTTGAGCCGGCGCGGCACCTTCACCGACCAGCTGTTGTCGCGGAAGTGCCTGCGGACCTCGCCCATGATCGTCGGCACCGCGAACGACACGAAGTCCGACCCGGCGTCGACGTTGAACCGGATCACGGCATTGACCAAACCCACCCGGGCGACCTGAACGAGGTCGTCGCGCGGCTCGCCGCGACCGTCGAAACGGCGCGCGATGTGGTCGGCCAGCGGCAGGCATCGCTCGACGATGCGGTCCCGCTGGCGGCTGAACTTCGCGGAGTCCTCCGGCAGACCCTGCAACTCGCGGAACATGTCTGCGACATCCGCGTATTCAGAGTTCTGCCGTGATGACGAACCCTGGGAGGACTGCCGACTCACCTGAGCGAACTCGCTCGTCTCGTCGTCATCGAAATCCCGAACACCTGACCCTCTTCGGCGCCCTGGCCGTCCTGGAACGTCTTCACCTCGTCGGTGAGCGAACTGAGCACGTGCCAGCTGAAGCTGCCCGGAGTCAAAATGTCCTGGGTCTTACACGTGGTCGACGCCTCGACCACCACCTCGGTCTCGCGTGGATTGACGACCACCACCAAAGTGGAGTTCGGCACCGCGGAACGGATCAGTCGCGTGCATGCCTCGTCAACCGCGAGCCGTAGGTCGGACACCGCATCGAAGTCGAGGTCCTCGAACGTGCCGATGGCGGCGACGACGGTGCGCACCACAGCGAGGTTCTCCAGCTGTGCCGAAACGCGCACCTCGACAGAACGGTCACCGTGTTGGTGTCCGTTGTTGTTCTCGACGTCGGCCATCTGACCTCCCGGCAATGTCGACCCGACAGTACTCCAAGTGGTGTCCCAGCTAATCACTGGCGCACCCGACAATTAGCCACGTGTGACGCGGCTCTCGGCGGGGTAATACCCCGGAATGAACGACATTCGGCCGTCGCATACGGCGCGCCGCATCCTGGTGACCGCGGGCATCGTGCTCGCCGCGTTGATCGTGACCGCGGCGATGGTTTACGCCATGGCGTTCCTCATCCTCGCGCCGATGATGCAATGACATCGATGTGTGATACCCAACCTGAGCGAATTTGTAACGGCAGGTTGCGATGCGACTTCGCCGCAGCGTAGTGAGCGGCCCCGGGCTGCACCGGGTGCGACGCGGTCGCGGATTCTCCTATCACGATCAAGAGGGCAAGGCGCTTACCGACGAGGCCACCCTGACCCGGATAAGGGACCTGGTCATCCCGCCTGCGTGGAAGAACGTCTGGATCAGTCCGTACCCGAACGGTCACATACAAGCTGTCGGAACGGACATCGCCGGCCGGCGCCAGTACCTCTACCACGAGCAATGGCAGGAGGACCGCGCCGAGGAGAAGTTCGACCGGGTGCTGGAGATGTCGAACGGCGCTGCCCGACATGCGTCGGCAGATCAACGCAGACCTACGGAAGCGCGGACTCGACCGCGATCGTGTTCTCGCCCTGGCCCTGCAACTTCTTGACCTCGGCTACTTCCGGGCAGGCGGTGAGCAGTACGCCGAGGAGAACAACTCGTTCGGGATCGCCACCCTGCTGTGTGAACACGTGGCACTGCAGCGGGAGGCGGTCGAGTTCGACTTCCCTGCCAAGAGCGGTGTCCGCCGGACCCTTCTGATAGACGACCCCGAGGTGGTCCGATCGGTGCGGGCGCTGCTGCGTCGTCCTGAGCGCACCGACCGCCTGCTGGCCTGCCGAAATACGTCGGGACTGGATCGACGTCCACGCCGACGATCTCAACTCGCGGTTCAAGGAGCTCGTCGGCGACGAGTACACGGTCAAGGATCTGCGCACCTGGCACGGCACCGTGCTTGCGGCCGCGGCCTTCGTCGACGCCGATCCGCCGGTGAACAAGACGGTGATCAAACGCGTGGAGTCCGCGGTGATGAAGGAGGTTTCGGAGGAACTCGGCAATACCCCCGCAGTGGCCAGGAGTTCCTACGTCGACCCGCGGGTTGTCGAGGGCTACGAGAAGGAGATGACCATCGCAGCCGGTGTGCGCCGCGCCAACCGCGCGAGGAAGCCCGGCGAGCGACAGGCGATCCTGGAGGACAGCACCGCGCGGCTGATCCGGAAAGTGGCGCGAGGCTGATCAGCGCGATGCTGGTCACTGTTTAGCCGTCTGCCTATCGGGAACCCTCTAACTGCGCGGGGAAATGTCCCCGTGTAGCCCCGAAAGCGGGCAAAACCCCAAGCAGATCGGTTTATCGGAGAGGTGAACTATGACTGAGAAGAACAGTGGTCCCCAGGAAGCCGTCAAGGGCGCCGTCGAAGACGTCAAGGGCAAGGCCAAGGAAGCGGTCGGCACCGTGACCGGCCGTGATGACATGATTCGCGAGGGCAAGGCCCAGCAGGACAAGGCCGACGCTCAGCAGGACGTCGCCAAGAAGGAAGCCGAGGCCGAGGCGGCCCGCGGCAGCGCGAAGGCGGCCGAGAAGCGCCAAGAGGCCAATCAGTAGGAGCTAACGCTCACAAAGAAATCCCAGCCGGGAAACCGGCTGGGATTTCTATTGTTCCCTGTCGACTTAGCTGCTCGGGCGCTGCCGATGCGCTGCGGGATGTTCGGCGTACCAACGCTCTTCGATGCCGCGCACCCGGCGGTGCTCGATGGCCAGCCACAGCATGCCGATGACGAAACCGGCCGCGGCGATCGACGCGAACACGAGGCCGGTGTCGTGGTGACTGGTCGCGAAGGCGGCCAGGGACCCGACGAAGCACACCAGGCCAACCCGATGACGATCAGCGCAGGCATGTTCTTGGTGTCCGTCATCGATTCGCCTGCGTGCGGCCGGGTCGTCCTCGAATGGTCGACGGGATCTTTAGGGCTCTTCATGGCTTCTCCTTCCGCCATACCTCTGCCCGTTTCCAGGGATATACCCACGGTAGAACTACCCGACGCCGTTGGCACCAAATCTGACATCACCGTGTGCGAAGCGCTCTTCGGTCAGGGCAAGGCGATGGCAGGCACGCTATGCGCGAGCACCGCAGCATCGCGGCAATCAGAAACCAGCCCGCGCCATGCCAGGGCCACGAGACGCCGTGCTGCCGCCACGCTTGGTAGGTCTTCACAAACGCTCGCACTCCACCGGCCAACAGGATCAGCGGGGAGCCGAGGGCGAGAAGTGTGAGTTGCGGCGCACCACAGGCAACCGTGTCGAACGTCGACCCACCACAGGTGCCGACCCATACCGCGGCGGCTGCCAGGAATACGACTGCGGCCACCGCAACGCCCGACGCTGAACCGGACGGCGTCGAGAACACCCTGTCGGCTGCGGGTGTCGCCGTGGCGCACGTCTTCAGTAGTGCGGTACACGGATAGCTGATTCCCCTGGCTACGTGGTCGGTGTAAACCTGAGGTTCCCGACTATGACCGACACACCGGACAGTTATCCACAACCGCCGACTGTCGGCCTGCGGACCTACCATTCGCCTCGTGATGCGCACCAGGACGAAGGTGTACGTGGCCGTCGGGGTCGCATCGGGTGTGGCCGCTCATCTGCTCGGCGTCGAGCATCCCCTGGAGCCTGGCCATCGGGGTCGTCGCACCGCATCCTGCTCGCCGCCGCTCCACGATTCCTGCTGGCCACCGTCAAAGGCGCATTCACCGCTGGTCCCGAGAGGCCCCGCAGAGTTGGCGATGTCGGGCATGGAGTTCGAAGACCATGTCGCGCGGATCGCCCGAGGCTGCGGGGTGCCGGTGATCATGACCGCGGTCACCGGTGACTGGGGCGTCGACCTGATCGTCGGAAACCGGCCCGATCGCCTTGCGGTGCAATGCAAACGGCAGTCACGGCCGGTCGGGGCGGGCGCCGTCCAGGAGGTCGTCGCGGGTGCGCCGATGCACGGCTGCACGAAGACCATGGTCGTCACCAACCACGAATTCACCCCCGCCGCAGTCAAACTCGCGGAGTTGCACGGGTGCGAGCTCGTCGGCGGATCGGAGCTGCCGCGACTGCGGTCGATCGTCCGGCGGCTCACCGAGCCGTCGACGCCGACCGCGCTCTAGCTGAGCGCGTCCCGCACGGCGGCGACGGCCTCGTCGATCTCGCTGAACGACACCGTCAGCGCAGGCCGGAACCGGACACTGTCAGGGCCGCTGGCGAGCATCACGACGCGGCGATCCCACAGCTTGCCGATCAGCTCGTCGCGCTGCTCGCCCGACGGCAGGCTGAATGCGCGCATCAGCCCACGGCCGCGGACGTCGTGCACCAGTTCCGGGAAGTCGGCGGCCAGCTCTTCCAGCCGGGCGTGCAGATAACGGCCCGCCTCGGCGGCGTGCTCCATCAGCCCGTCGGACTCGATGACCTCGAGGATGCGGCGCGAGCGGACCATGTCCACCAGGTTGCCGCCCCACGTCGAGTTGATCCGCGAGCTGACCGCGAACACGTTGTCGGCGACCTCGTCGACACGGCCGCCGGCCATCACGCCGCACACCTGGGTCTTCTTGCCGAACGCGACCACGTCCGGCGTGACGCCCAATTGCTGGTAGGCCCAAGCGGTTCCGGTCAACCCGCAGCCGGTCTGCACCTCGTCGAAGATGAGCAGCGCGTCGAACTCGTCGCACAGCTCGCGCATCGCCGCGAAGAACTGCGGACGGAAATGCCGGTCACCGCCCTCACCCTGGATCGGCTCGGCGATGAAGCAGGCGATGTCGTGCGGGTTGAGCTTCGAAAGCCGCCCGCGCCTGTCGCAGCGACTCGGCCTCGACGGCGTCCATCGCCCATATCGGCGTCGGGCCGGATGTAGGGCGCGTCGATGCGCGGCCAGTCGAACTTCGGGAACCGCGCGACCTTGTTCGGGTCGGTGTTGGTCAGCGACAGCGTGTATCCGCTGCGGCCGTGGAACGCGCCGCGCAGGTGAAGCACCTTGGTGCCGAGTTCGGGGTCGACGCCGCGGGACTCGTTGAGCCTGCTCTTCCAGTCGAACGCCACCTTCAGCGCGTTCTCGACCGCCAGCGCACCGCCGTCGACGAAGAACAGGTGCGGCAGCGCGGGGTCGCCGAGCACGCGCGCGAAGGTGTCGACGAAGCGCGCCATCGGGACGCTGTACACGTCGGAGTTGCTCGGCTTGTTCACCGCGGCCTGCGCCAGCTCGGCGCGGAACGCCTCGTCGTCGGCCAGGGCGGGATGGTTCATGCCCAGCGCCGAGGACGCGAAGAAGGTGAACATGTCGAGGTAGCGCTCGCCGGTGCGGGCGTCGACCAGAATCGAGCCGGTCGAGCGCTCGATGTCGAGCACGAAGTCCAGGCCGTCGGCGAGGATGCTGCGGCCCAGCACCTCGCGCACGTCGGCGGGGCCGATCGCGTGGACGGCGGCTGTCTTTTGGGCAGGGGTCATCACAGCGGTCATGCGAGCCATCTTAACAACATTTTTTACGGTCTAACTACCATCTGACCGGAACTATTACGGTACATGGTCGCGTCCTGCGTAAAAAGTCTGTAGGATGATCGTGCTTCGGGTGCGGACATTGGCCGCGGTCCGAATTTGTTGCAGCAAGTCTTCGAGCGCCCGCGCCGACTCGACACGCACGAGCAGGACATAGCTCTCATCGCCGGCCACCGAGTGACACGACTCGATGGCCTCGATGTGTTCGAGCCGGGCGGGCGCATCGTCGGGTTGAGAGGGATCGAGAGGAGTGATGGCCACGAACGCCGACAGCATGAACCCGACGGCTTCCGGGTTGATCCGGGCCGAGTACCCCGTCACCACGCCCCGCGCCTCGAGTCGTCGCACGCGTGACTGGACGGCGGACACCGACAATCCCGCGGTCGCGGCGAGCTGGGCCAGCGTGGCCCGACCGTCCGCGACGAGTTCGCGCGCCAGTATCCGGTCGATCTCGTCGAGCGGTTCGCTCATGGCCGCACTGTATCCCTTCCGGGGGGCCGAATGAGCCGACCGATCGAGACCTGGCAGCTGCGCGCGAAATTCGCCGCCGCGCTGTCGCGCATGTACGGCGCGGAGGTGCCTGCCTACACGACACTGCTCGACGTCAGCGCGGAAGTGAACCGCGAACTGGGTGGATCGCAGCGGGTGACCGCCGAACGCCACGGCGCGATCCGCGTCGGCAGTCCGCGCGAGCTCGCCGATGTCGCCGACCTGTTCGCGGCGTTCGGCGATGTACCCGGTCGGGTTCTACGATCTGCGCGACGCCACGCCGCCGGTGCCCGTGGTGTCGACGGCATTCCGCCCGATCGATGCGGATCAGTTGGACCACAACCCGTTCCGGGTGTTCACGTCGATGCTGGCCACCGCCGACACCCGGTTCTTCTCCCCCGAATTGCGCGGCCGCGTTGAGCGATTCCTGGCCGAGCGCCGGCTGTTTCACCCCGCGTTGATCGCCGAGGCCAGGCGCATCGCCGCAGCGGGTGGCGCGGAGCCCGAGCGAGCCGAGACGTTCGTCGCCGAAGCGGTGGCCGCCTTCGCGCTGTCCCGCGAACCGATCGACCGCGGCTGGTACGAGGAGCTGACCGCCGTCAGCGCCGTCGCCGCCGATATCGCGGGCGTCACGACAACGCACATCAACCACCTCACGCCGCGTGTCCTCGACATCGACGAGCTGTACCGACGGATGACGGCGCGCGGCATCACGATGACCGACGCGATTCAGGGCCCACCGCGCTGGCGTGGTCCCGATGTGCTGTTGCGGCAGACGTCGTTTCGGGCCCTCGCCGAGCCGCGGCGCTTCGTTGAAGCCGACGGCGGTGTCGTCGACGGCACTCTGCGCGTGCGGTTCGGAGAGGTCGAGTCGCGCGGCGTCGCCCTCACCCCGAAGGGACGCCGACGTTTCGACGCGGCCATGGCCACCCCGGACCCGGCGAGGGCGTGGGGCGACTACTTCCCCGCCTCCCACGAGCACATGGCGTCGGCCGGCCTGGCGTACTACCACGGTGGTGACCCATCGAAACCCGTTGTCTACGAGGATTTCCTGCCGGCATCAGCGGCCGGGATATTCCGGTCAAACCTCGATACCGACGCGCAGAAGGCCGACGGCGAGGAAGATCTGGACTGGGACTACACCGCCGACTGGATGGCCGGACAGATCGGCCATCACATTCATGACCCCTACGAGCTCTACGAGAAAGTCGCATCATCATGACCAGCGTTCAGACATCACAGCTTCCGACCGCCGAGCGACCTTCGCGCGCAGGCCCGCGACGCACTGCAGGCGGTCGGCTCGCGCGTCGACCTCGGTGAGCCGGGCGCCCACGGGGTGCACGCCAGCACGCCCATCACCGGCGATGTGCTGTTCACCGTCGCCGAGACCACGCCGGAGCAGGCCGACGCCGCCATTGCCGAAGCGGCGCAGGCGTTCACGACGTGGCGGACGACGCCCGCCCCGGTGCGTGGCGCGCTGGTGGCGCGGCTCGGTGAGCTGCTCGTCGAGCACAAGGACGACCTCGCCGCGCTCGTCACCATCGAGGCCGGGAAGATCACCTCGGAGGCCCTCGGCGAGGTGCAGGAGATGATCGACATCTGCGAGTTCGCCGTCGGGCTGTCGCGTCAGCTGTACGGCAAGACCATCGCCTCCGAGCGCCCGGGCCACCGGCTGATGGAGACATGGCATCCGCTCGGGCGTCGTCGGCGTCATCACCGCCTTCAACTTCCCGGTCGCGGTGTGGTCGTGGAATGCCGCGATCGCCCTGGTCTGCGGTGACACCCTGGTGTGGAAGCCGTCAGAGCTCACCCCGCTGACCGCGCTGGCCTGCCAGGCGCTGGCCGAGCGGGCCGCCGACGACGTCGGTGCGCCACGCGAGGTGACCCGGCTGATCATGGGCGGGCGCGAGGTCGGCGAACGGATGGTCGACGACCCCCGCGTGGCGCTGGTGAGCGCGACGGGTTCGGTGCGGATGGGACAGCAGGTCGGTCCGCGAGTGGCTCAGCGGTTCGGCCGGGTGCTACTGGAACTCGGCGGCAACAACGCCGCGATCGTCACGCCGTCGGCGGATCTGGAGCTGGCCGTTCGCGGCATCGTGTTCTCCGCCGCGGGCACCGCCGGCCAGCGCTGCACGACGCTGCGGCGGCTGATCGTGCACCGGTCGATCGCCGACTCCCTCGTCGAGCGGATCGTGTCGGCGTATCGGCAGCTGCCGGTCGGCGACCCGGCGACCGACGGCACCCTTGTCGGCCCGCTGATCCACGAGACGGCGTACCGCGACATGGTCGGCGCGCTGGACCGGGCCCGCGCCGAAGGCGGCGAGGTGTTCGGCGGCGACCGTCACGACCTCGGTGACAACTCGTACTACGTCGCCCCCGCGGTGGTGCGGATGCCCGCGCAGACCGAGCTGATGCACACCGAGACGTTCGCGCCGATCCTCTACGTGCTCACCTACGACGAGCTCGACGAGGCGATCGAGTTGAACAACGCGGTGCCGCAGGGTCTTTCGTCGGCGATCTTCACACTCGACGTGCGCGAAGCCGAGCGTTTCATGTCCGCCGACGGGTCCGACTGCGGCATCGCCAACGTCAACATCGGCACCTCGGGCGCCGAGATCGGTGGCGCGTTCGGCGGCGAGAAGCAGACCGGCGGCGGCCGTGAGTCCGGGTCGGATGCGTGGAAGACCTACATGCGCAGGGCGACCAACACCGTCAACTACTCGCTCGGAGCTACCCCTGGCCCAGGGCGTGCACTTCGGCTAGCAAAGCCATACCTACCTGACGCGGCGGAGCGGTCGCGGAAACGCGTAGTCGGCTACTCGTCACAACCACCGAGATGAAGTGACACCGTTGCGCTCGACGATGCTCCTCGAGCGGAAGCGGGCGTGATGCTTCACCACAGCGCAGCCGCGACCTCTTCCCTGGGATCTGGACGTGCTCAGCCAGACGCGCAGGCCCAGGGCAGCGGCCCGGCTTCTCCGTCGATTTCAATGCCCAAGGGCGGGGGCGCGATTCGCGGTATCGGCGAAAAGTTCGCCAATAACCCGGTGACCGGCACGGGCACCTTGTCGGTGCCGCTCGCGACAAGCGTCGGGCGTTCAGGCTTCGGCCCCTCGCTGATACTCGAGTACGACTCCGGCGGCGGCAACTCGCCGTTCGGCATGGGCTGGGATGTGTCATTGCCCGCGATCACCCGCAAGACGGAAAAGGGCCTGCCGCGTTATTACGAGCAACCCCAGGACGTGTTCATCCTCTCCGGTGCCGAGGACCTGGTTCCGGTGCCGGAGCACCGCGGCACGCGCGTCGTGGATGGCCGCGAGTACACCGTGCAGCGATACCGACCCCGCATCGAGGGTCTGTTCGCCCGAATCGAACGCTGGACTGACCGGGATTCCGGCGATATCCACTGGCGGTCGATCACGCCGGGCAACGTCACGACCCTGTACGGAACCACGTCGGAGTGCCGCATCGCCGACCCCGAGGACGCGACGCGGGTGTTCAGCTGGCTGATCGCCGAGACCTACGACGACAGCGGCAACGCCATCGTCTACGAATACAAAACCGAGAACAGCGACGGCATCGACACCGCGTCCACTTCTGAACGTCACCGGCTTCCGTCCGGCCGCACCGCGAACCGCTACGTGAAACGAATCAAGTACGGCAACCGGGTGTCACGGCTGATCGAGCCGGACTTGTCCCGGGCCGAGTGGATGTTCGAGACCGTATTCGACTACGGGGAGCACGATTCCGACGATCCGCGACCGGTCGAGACGCAGCGGTGGCGCTGCCGCCTCGACCCGTTTTCCACCTACCGCGCTGGTTTCGAAATCCGGACCTACCGGTTGTGCCGGCGGGTGCTGACGTTTCACCACTTCCCCGAGGAGGACGACGTCGGTCGGGACTGTCTGGTCGGCTCGACCGATCTGAACTATCGCCACGACCCGATCGCCTCGTTCGTGAAGTCGGTGGTCCGAGCCGGATACCGGCGGCGCCCAGAGGGCGGGCACCGCAAGAAATCGCTGCCACCGCTGGAGTTCACCTACAGCCGGGCGGTCATCGACGACCAGTTGCGCACCCTGGACCCGGAAAGCCTGGAGAATCTGCCCGCCGGGCTCGACGGCACGGCCTACCAGTGGGTCGATCTGGACGGAGAGGGCCTCTCCGGGCTGCTGACCGAGCAGGCCGACGCGTGGTTCTACAAGCCGAACCTCGGCGACGGACGCTTCGGTCCGATCGGGCAGGTCGCCGCGAAGCCCTCGCTGGCGGCGCTGCACGGCGGCCGTCAGGAGTTGATCGACCTGGCGGGTGACGGCCAGCTCGACCTGGTGGACTTCGGTGGATCGACACCTGGCTTCTACGAGCGCGGCACCGGTTCCGGTTGGGAGCGGTTCCGGCCCTTCCCATGCCGGCCGGACATCGCCTGGAATGATCCGAACCTGCGTTTCGTCGATCTGACCGGTGACGGCCACGCCGACATCCTGATCAGCGGCGACGACTTGATCAGCTGGTATCCCTCGCTGGCCGAGACGGGATTCGGGCCTGCGCAGCGCACCTACCATCCGCTGGATGAGGGGCACGGGCCCCGGTTGGTCATCGCCGACGCAGAGCAGACGGTCTACGTCGCCGACATGTCCGGCGACGGACTGGCAGATCTGGTGCGCATCCGCAACGGCGAAGTCTGCTACTGGCCCAACCTCGGCTACGGCCGGTTCGGGACCCGGGTGGTGATGGACGATGCACCGCGGTTCGACGAGCCGGACCAGTTCGACCAGCGGCGGCTGCGCATCGCCGACATCGACGGCTCCGGCGCCAACGACCTCATCTACCTACACCGCGACGGCACACGGATCTACTTCAACCACGCCGGAAACAGTTGGAGCTCACCGCACAGCCTGGCGCACGCGTTCCCGCATATCGACAGCGTCAGCCGGGTCAGCACTGCTGATCTGCTCGGCAACGGCACCGCATGCCTGGTCTGGTCCTCGCCGCTGCCCACCGAGGCTGGCCGCGCGCTTCGCTATGTCGACCTGATGAGCGAACAGAAGCCGCACCTACTGACCGCGGTCCGAAACAATCTCGGCGCCGAAACCCATATCGACTACGCGCCGTCCACCCGGTTCTATGCCGCGGACAAGGCGGCCGGTCGGCCGTGGGTCACCAGGCTGCCGTTTCCGGTGCATGTCGTCGAGCGCGTCGAGACGCTCGATCGGATCAGCCGCAACCGCTTCGTCACGCGGTACGCCTATCACCACGGCCACTACGACGGCGTCGAGCGCGAGTTTCGCGGATTCGGCATGGTCGAACAGACCGACACGGAGCACTTCGCGACGCTGAGCGCCGGGGCCGACGCACCGAATATTGACGCGGTGACCCATGTGCCGCCGGTGCTGACCCGCACGTGGTTCCACACCGGCGCGTCCACCCAACGGCTTGCCGCCGAATACTTCCGCGAGGCCGACCATTGCCGAGCGCTTCCCGACGAACTGCTGCTGCCCGACACGGTGATACCCGAGGGCCTCACACCCGACGAGCAGCGCCAGGCGCACCGCGCGCTGAGGGGTTCCGTGCTGCGTCGGGAGGTGTACGCCCTCGACGGGAGCGAAGCCGCGGACCGTCCGTACACCGTTGTCGAGAGCAACTTCACGGTGCGGCTGCTTGCGCCGGCGCCAGACGGCGGCCACGCCGTCTTCCTCACCCATTCCCGCGAGACGATCACCGCGAACTACGAGCGCGCCCTCTACCCGGTCGACGGCGAATTGCGCGCCGATCCCCGGGTGGGTCACGAACTCGTGCTGGCGGTGGACGACTTCGGCAATGTCCTGCGGTCGGCGTCGGTGGGCTACGGCCGCCGCCATCGCGACCCCGACGCCATTCTCACCGCGTCAGATCACGAGCGACAGCACCGAACACACGTCATCGCGACCGAGGCGCGCTATACCAATTCCGTCGACGAGCCAGACGCATACCGTGTGCCCGAGGCGGCCGAGACCCGCTCGTTCGAGGTGCTCGGACTGGCACCGGATTCGCAGCGACCCGGCTCCACGAAACCGTTCGGCTTCGACGAGCTGACGAACAATCTCGACGCCATCCTGGTCGAACTTCCCGTCGAGCAGTGGGACGCCGACCCGTCGGACCTTGCCGCTTCGGCGCGCCGTCTGATCGAGCACACTCGCGTCCTGTATCGACGCGACGACCTCTCCGGGCCGCTGCCGCTGGGCACCGTGGAAACGCGGGGTTTGCCGTTCGAGTCGTATCAACTGGCCCTCACGCCCAGCCTGCTCGCCGATCTCTACAGCGATCGGGTCGACGACGCCATGCTCGCCCAGGACGGCGGCTACGTCAACCAGGACGATTGCTGGTGGATCCCGTCCGGACGGGTCTTCTATTCGCCCGGCACGGACGACTCTGCCGACACCGAACTGGAGCACGCCCGCCGGCATTTCTTCCTGCCCCATCGCCTGCGGGACCCGTTCGGCGCGACGAGCACCGTCAGGTATGACCCGTTCGATTTGCTTGTCGCCGAGACGCTCGATGCCGTCGGTAACCGGATCAGCGCCGAGAACGACTACCGCGTGCTGTCGCCCCGGCTGATGACGGACCCGAACCGCAACCGGTCGGAAGTCGCCTTCGACACGCTCGGTGTGGTCGTCGGCACCGCGGTGATGGGCAAAGCGGATGAGCGACTGGGTGATTCACTGGAAGGATTCGATCCCGAACCTGACGACGAACTCATCGCGGCCTATCTGGCGGACCCCCTCGCCAACCCGGACGCGCTGCTCCAGGGCGCCACTTCCCGAGTGGTCTACGACCTGTTCTCCTACATGCGTACCCGCGACTGCCCGCAGCCGCAGCCGGGATTGATCGCATCCCTCGCTCGCGAGACCCACGTCGCCGACCTCGCCGGGGGCGAGCGCACGAAGGTTCAGCACGATCTCTCCTACTCCGACGGCTGGGGCCGCGTGATTCAACAGAAGATGCAGGCCGAGCCGGGCCCCATCTCAGACGATGGCCAGCATGTCCAGCCGCGCTGGGTGGGCAGCGGCTGGACCATCCTCAACAACAAGGGCAAACCGGTCCGCGAGTTCGAGCCGTTCTTCAGCGCATCGCACCGGTTCGAATTCGGTGTGCGTGCCGGTGTCAGCCCGGTGCTCTTCTACGATCCGGCGGAGCGGGTTGTCGCCACCCTGAATCCCGACGACACCTGGACCAAGGTCGCGTTCGACGCCTGGCACCAGGAGAGCTGGGATGTCAACGACACGGTTCTGCTCGACCCCCGTCCGGATCCCGACGTCGGCGGATATGTCACCCCCTATCTGGAGAGTCTCGGAGGCTGGCGAAGCTGGTACGAACAGCGCGCCGGCGGTGAACTCGGCCCAGCCGAACAGGCCGCCGCCGAGAAGACCGCAGTCCATGCCGGCACCCCGGGCCGGGCCTGGCTCGACACTCTCGGCCGGCCCTTCCTCTCGACCGCACACAACCGAACCACCCACGGCGACGAACTCTTGCCTGCTCGGGTTGACATCGATATCGCCGACAATGAGCGCGAGGTCGTCGACGCCAAGGGGCGCAGCATCATTCGCTACGGCTACGACCTGCTCAAGGGCCGCGTGTCGCAGTTCAGCATGGAGGCCGGCCAGCGGCTGATGCTCAACGACATCGCCGGCCAGCCCGTCAGGAGCTGGAACAGCCGTGGATTCCGATTCCGCACCGAGTACGACGCGCTGCGCCGGCCCACTCGATCGTTCGTTTGCGATGGGGACCTCGACGGCGAATTGCTGCACCAACGCACCGAGTACGGCGAGGACCACGTGGACGACACCCGATTGAACCTGCGCGGCAGGGTGTTCCGTCAGTACGACGGTGCCGGCATCGCCACCAACGACAGGTACGACTTCAAGGGAAACACCTTGTCGGCCAGCCGTCAGCTGGCCGGGGAGTACATCGCCACGATCGACTGGGCCCGACCGGTGGCACTGGAGGAGCGAATCTTTATCAGCCGCAATCGGTTTGACGCGCTCAACCGGCCCATCGAGGTGACCACACCGGACAGGAGCACGATCCGCCCGGTCTACAACGAGGCCAATCTGCTCGAACGGCTCGAGGCCAACGTTCGTGGCGCGGGCGAGGGTTCCGTACTCGTGGCGGGTATCGACTACAACGCCCGCGGCCAGCGCACGGTGTGCCAGTACGGCAACGGCGTACGCACGGAATACGAATACGACCCAATGACATTCCGGCTGTCCTTGTTACGGACACTGCGGGGTGGCGAACGGCTTCAAGACCTCGGATACACCTACGACCCGACCGGCAATATCACCCACATCCGTGATGACGCGCAGCAGACCATCTTTTTCCGAAACCGCCGCGTTGAGCCGTCAGCCGACTACACCTACGACGCGATCTACCGGCTGATCGAAGCGACCGGGCGCGAGCACCTCGGGCAGACCGCCCAGGGTGGTTACGCACCTGTGGCCACCGGCGCCGGTGACGCAGCCCGGATGGCGCTACCTCACCCAGGCGACGGCGACGCCATGGGCCGCTACGTACAGCGATACGTCTACGACGAGGTCGGCAACTTCCTACAAATGATCCACCGCGGCACCGACCCCGCCCACCCCGGCTGGACACAGACCTATCGCTATGCCGAACCGAGTCTGCTGCAACCGGATCAGGTCAGCAATCGCCTGACGAGCACCTCCGACGGGGGCGGCACGTCGCCCCCGCTGCTCACCTACGACAACCATGGGAACACCACGTCCATGCCGGAGCTTTCCGTGATGCGGTGGGATCTGGACGACCACCTTCGGGCGACGGCACGCCAGGTCGTGCGGGACGGCATACCCGAGACCACGCACTACGTCTATGACTCCAACGGAGAGCGGGTTCGGAAGGTGACCGAACGCCACGCCGACTCCGGCAACACCCCCAGCCGCAAGTCGGAGCGAATCTACCTGGGCGGCTTCGAGATTTACCGTGAGTACGACGCCGACGACGGTATCGAGCTGGAGCGTGAAACGCTGCACGTGCTCGACGGCGAGCAGCGTATCGCACTGATCGAGACCCGTGTTGAGGGCCGCGACGACGGCCCGGAGCAGCTGCAGCGCTTCCAACTCGCCAACCACCTGGGGTCGGCCACTCTCGAACTCGATGCCGGGGCGCAGATCATCTCCTACGAGGAGTACGCGCCGTACGGCAGCACCACCTATTCGGCGGTGCGAAGCCAGACCGAGGCGCCGAAGCGGTACCGGTACACCGGGATGGAGCGGGACGAGGAAAGTGGCCTGGAATATCACAGCGCGCGCTATTACGTGCCGTGGCTCGGACGCTGGACTGCGACGGATCCGGCCGGGCTTGTCGACGGCTTAGGGCTTTACACCTTCGCGCGGAACAACCCGGTGAACCTCCGCGACGATACCGGAACAGAATCCATCATCGGCAAGCTTGTCAAATACAAGCGAAAGGGACAGGGGCTCGGCAAGAGCATTCACCAACTTCACTTCTTCCCGGAAAGTATCCAGAAGAAGATCAATCCCAATTGGAGCCGTGGCCTCTCCGACAAGCTCGAGGAGTTGGTCTATGTCGGACCTCAATCCTTGAATCATGCAATCGACGCCAAGCTCAGGGCATATGCCGAGCCGATAGACAAGATCAGAGACCGCAGCCATTTCATGGAGATCATCCGTGACGTGCAAAAGATTTGGATGGACGCGGGTGTGGACGTGAACGACGTGCGGATGTGGACGAAAAGCGCATACACCACCGCCAAGACGATAGGCATCACCAAGAAGCCGAAGCCCATGGGCCCGACTGTTTTCAAGCGCGCCCCCGGCGGAGGCCTGACCAGTGCAATCAGCAAGGTGGCGAAGCCGTTGGCAGTCGTCGCCGGCGTCGTCGTCGCCGGTGAGGCCTTGGCGGACGTCTTCAGGGGCGACTTCGGAAAGGCCGCAGACAAAGTCGCCACATTCGCGTACGACCAGACGATCGGCACGGTGGTCGACGCTGTCGGCTTGGTCAAAGACATCGGCGAATTCATCGCGGACCCGTTGGGCGGGATTAGGGAGAGTCTGGAGCAGATGGCGAAAGAACGCGACGCCATGCTGGACGACTTCATGTGGGGAACCGACGAGACCGAGATGATGCCCGAGCCGTCGCCGTTCCCGTCGGCACCTCCACCGCCGCCAGTTGTCAAGCGGAGTCGCGGAACCCTGTACGAAAGCATCGCGTTGTGGAGTCTCGCGATAGGGCTGGCCGCACGCGCCCCGTCGACACCTGAATCGAATTTCGATCCATCAGCAGAACGGGAAGACCTGGGCGAAATCGACTGTAGCGATTTCGAGTTGGAAGACTGGGAAGCCCTCAACGATTTCTATTACGACTGCCTGCCCGAATAGAGGCGTGTCGGTACCTGTGTGATCCGGCGGACCAGCCGCGAAAACGAGTAGCCCGCCACTCGTTACCACGACCAGGGTCAAGTGGCACGGTTCCGACAATGCAGTGAGGAAAGGACGTCCAATGGCTCTCGTGATTCTGCGACTCCACCCGGTCGAACCGGTCGGCGGCGACGCCTTCGACAGCTACCTCGACGGGCTCACGATCGCGGCGTTCGATCTCAGCACCGACGACGCCGCCGGCACGCAAGCCGGCGAGGCGCAGTACGTGGCGCCGCCCGATCCTTCTGAACCGTGGGTGCCCGACGGGGACTCCCGCATAGTGCAACACTTCGTCCCGCGCACGCCCATACCGCAGCAGCCCCCCAATCCACCGATCATCCCGGTGGCCCAGGCGGTCGCCACGGCGGTGATCGAGCTCGACCTGCCCCCCGGGCACCCCGAACACACCACCGTCGACCTCCGCCTCGAAATCACCCGCGGCGCAGGGACAATCGTGCACCGGCAGGTGCACTTCAACGTGCCGGTGTCCAGCTCGGGACTGCCGGGTCCCGGCGCCTTCCCGGACCTGGAGCCGACTAGCCTGTTCCTTTCCCTTCCCGAACCGGGCCGCGAAGTCGATCCGACCGACGCGTTCGTCGAACTACCGGAAGACGGCACACCCCCGCGATTCGACGACCTGCTACGCGCGGTGAACATCGTCTTGGGCCACGACCCCGGTGGCACACCGGATCTCGCTGCGCTGACCCCCCGGCAGGCCCGCCACGTCGCATACGAAATCGTGTGGAACCAGAAGTTCCGGCCGCTCCCGCAACCCGAAGACGCCACGCTCGAGGAGATGTACACGCTGCCGGGTGCAACTTCGAACCAAGGGTCGGCCCAGGCCCGGGCCCAGTTCGAAGCCGACTTGCGAGCGCACCACGCGACTGGCAACGCCGACGCGGAGCGGTTGGCCGGGTTCGTCGCCGCGTTGGCGGCGGCGGCCGACGCCGAGGCCCGAAGCGCGACGGCGGATCAGGTGGGTTTCAGGTTTCCGGTGCTCCCCGGGGCGGCGGACACGGGTGCCCGGTTGAAATCCGTGCGGGTGATCCTGACCGGCCCGCAAGCCCCGCTGGAAACACCGTTCACGGTGCCAGCCGCGATCTTCTACGCGCTAGGCGCGACGGCGCCGGCGCAGATCAGCGCCGAACAGCGCTATCGCTCGGCCACGCTGGCCGAAGAGGACCACACGCGCGCCGGAGTCCGCGCGGCGGTCGACGCTGGCGTCGTCGTCTCGGCGCCGGATGGGACTATCGGCGGAATAAATGCGCCCGCCATCAACATTGCGCAGGCCGCGCGCAGGCTGCGCGCCCTCGGCGCGATCCAGGGCGTCGCCCCGCAGTTCGCACTCAACGGCACCAACACCGACCAGCTTGCCGTCCAGGCGGTGGTGCAGGGTTGGCTCGACTTCGCGGACGATGACATCGCCGCATTCTGGTCCTCCGCCTTATCGGCACAGCAGCTCGCCGGGCATCTGGAGTTGGTGCTGCGTGCCATGACCGACGGGCACCAGAGCCTGATCGACACAATCACGACCGCGACCGCCGGTTGGCCACCCGTCGCCGGCGCCGACGATATCGACGACCGCACTGCCGAGCAGTGGCGAGGTTTGTTCGGCGACCCGATCGACGAGTCGTTGTTGCCGGCGTTCACCGCGCCCGGCAGCCCGGATGAACGCGTCGCCGCGTTCATCCGGCACGTGCAGAAGTTCTTCGCTGTCGATCTCGACCTCAGTGCTCCCGACGATCCGGTGCTGTCCGGACCGCCGCGGTTCCAGACGCTGACGGCCGATCTGCTCACCCGGTTCGTCAACCAGTACAACGCAACGGTCAACCCGGACTTCGTCTTCGGCGGGGTGTGGGCCGAGGCCGATATGCAGGCCGCGGTGGCAGAAGTGCTGCCCGACGACGCCGATGCCAGAGCGTGGCTCGAACAGGCGATACACGTGATCGACGAGCTGACCCGGTTGTCCCACGCCCCCGGGATTCCGGCCGAGCTGGCGTTCTCGGTCATGGAGGCGCTCTACGCGCGCGGCTTCACCAGCCGGGCAGAGGTGGCTGCGCTGACGCTCGAGGACTTCCGCGTCGCGCTCACCGGCACGGCGGCCTACCCATACGCCGCGGCCCTCAATCTGCATGCCGGCGGGCCGGGATCCGGCGCACCATCCGGCGATGAGCCATTCAGTCCGGTCAACCCGGACGGCTGCCTGGTGAATTGCGTTCCCCCCGCGCATCTTTCGCCGTTGGGGCCGGTGGCGTACCTCCACGAGCTCTTGCAGCTGGACGCCGACGCCGTCACCGTCGACGCCCTGATGAGCCAACGGCGAGGACCACTCGGCGAGCTGCTGGCCACTCGGGCGAACCTGGAGACGCCGCTGCCGGTAATCGACCTGGTCAACGAGTGCCTGGAGGCGATCGCCTCCGACCTGAGCACACCGGTCGGCGTCGTGCACCAAACGAACACCAGCACCCTGGGCGGGCATTCCCTCGAAAACCACGACTCCACAACGTTGTTCGCAGCCGTGCCGGAGCATTCCACGCCCGCGACACCGGTCGTTGCAGCCGGCGCCTATGACAAACTGGAGACGGACTTCTCTGCCTCGGCGCTGCCGTATGCCCAACAGCTCGACGTGAACCGCACGTACATGGGCCACCTTCACAGCAGCCGGTTCGCGGCCATGCGGCGGTTCCGCAAGGACATCACCGAGTTGGTCATGGACCCCTCCCAGGAACCGGCCGGGTTCCAGCGGCACCTGTGGCGGTATCCGGTGCGCATCGACATCGCCCGCGAATATCTCGGCATCGCCCCCGAGGAGCATGCGCTGCTCTTCACCACCCAGATCACCGGTGTGCCCTCCGGAAGCCGCCCCGCCCTGCGAGAGTTGTACGGGTTCCCGGCCAACACGATCAACGGCGTCGACTGGAAACTCATCGTCGTCCGGCTCCCAGAGTTCCTGCGGCGCACCGGATTGAGCTACTGCGAATTCTTGGCGTTGTGGCGGTCGCAGTTTGTCGAATTCTCCCGCCTCGACGACAGCGACCCGACCTTCCAGGACTGCCAGCCGTGCCATCTCGACGAGTACCAGATCACGTTCGTGGCCCCGGCCGATCCGGTGAGTGCGCTGCGGCAGCTGGCTCTGTTCATCCGGCTGTGGCGCAAACTGCGCGAGCAGCCCGGCGGTGGGTACACCTTCGACCAGCTGCGCGACATCTGCGTGGTGTTAAGACTTTTCGACGACGCCGGCACGATCAACCCGGACTTCATCCGTCAACTCGCGGCGTTCCAGATCTTGCGGGATCGGTTCCGCCCTGAACTCACCGATCCCGACGACACGCCGACCGTGGGGGCCACCGATGCAAACCGGACCCACCTGCTTGCGCTGTGGGCGGTTCCCGCTGCACCCAAACATGTTTGGGCAGTCGACGAGCTCCTCGACCGGATCCAGTACTACGCGCAGGACCAGTTGTACTGCGGGTGCCGCCCAGCGGAGTTCCGCAAGTTGCTCGCCGAGAACTTGACGGCACTGTCGCGTCTGGCGGGCTTCGATCCCGATGTGTCCGGGGACACCTGGTTCGCCAGGCCAACACACACCCTGCGGTTCGTCGAGGTGCTGGCCAAGATCTACGCCTCTGACTTCGGAGTCGGCGAGATCTTGTATTTGTTCACCACCGATCCGCATCTGCGCGACGACGATCCGTTCCCTCTGCAGCCGGCCAACGAGGCACTCGACTCGCCACTGGGACTGCCGGACGACGAGTTGCCGTATGCGCTGAAAGACCTGCGCGCCAAGCTACTCGAGGTCGTAGTCAGCGACGAGGACGCCGCAACGTGGACGTGGGATCGGATCGACACGTCCTTGCGGGAGCGGTTCGGCTTCGCGCCGCCCGCGGGTCAGCCCGACCCGCTGCTCGTGCTCGGGCAGCACTGTTTCCCCTCGATTCTGGAAGCGAGCGGCTACCCCGTCGCGCCGGCGCAGCGCCAGTACCGGGTGGGGTTGACCGGGACCAACGCGCTGATGTGGAACACGCCGCCGGGGCCGTTCCGCTATGACCGGGTCAGCGAGGAGCTGTTCGTCGAACTCCCGCTGTCCGACGAGGCCGTGATCGCGAAGTTGTCCCGCATCCGCCAGCTGCAGCCGGCCGAACAGGACGCGGTGCGGGAGCTGTACTTCACGCCCCGCGCCGACCTGACGCCGTTCGCGTTCCTGTTCGCCAACTTCGGGCAGGCCGAGGACGCGCTGATACAGGAGCCCGACGAGGCGCAGCGGTGGTCGTACTTCCAGCACGCGTTCGCCGTCACCTACCGGCGCGTCGAAGTGATGACCGCCCACCTCGCGGCGCATGTGGCCAAGGCGACCGGGCGGGAACGCAATGAGGGAGCCGATGTCGCCTGGGCGCTGCTGCGCGCCCTGTACGCCGATGAGAATGCGGCCACCGGCAATTGGGAGGACGACAGCGGCGAGGCTCCACCGGTCACCTGGCCTAGCCAGCCCGCGGGAGGCGCGTTCGCCGCGCTGCTCGGGCTGCTGGGCACCGGCCTGCTCGGCGAGTTCACGCCGAGCGGATCAGCGGCGGTCGGCTGGCGCGAGGTTCGTGGCCCGATGGACCCGTTCGGCGCTGCGCGCAACGACGCGAACACCCCGCTTCCCGACCGTGCTGCCGGATTTGGCGCTCACCCTTACCCCGAGCCAGCAGGACTTCGTCAGCGTCAGCAATGGATTCTTCTCCGAGGCAGGAAACGGCTCGCTGCTCGGCGGCGGGCAGGGCTTCACCGCGAAATGGACCGGTGTACTGCTGGTCGACGACGGCGGCACCTACGAGTTCCGCGCCGGCGAGCCGACTCCGGAAGGCCAACCGCCGGATCTGGCGGCCGCAGAGGACAAGCGCTGGCGGGTACTGCTGTCCCGCGGGCAGCGCAGTTGGGTGCTGCTCAGCCAGAACTGGCCGGACGAAACCGCGCCTCCCGGCTGCGCCGAGGTCGCGCTGCGGCCGGGCGCCTACGATCTGGCCGTCGAGCTGACCCAGCCGCGCCCGGAGTGGGAACGCCGCGAAAACGTCTGTCCGCTCACCGGCGGGTTCCAGCTCAAGTACGCCGGCCCGGACAGCGGCGGCGCCCTGGTAACCATCCCGCACCACCGGTTGTTCCGAAAGAGCAAGGACCAGAGCTTCGCACTTGACGGCGTGACCGGTGCGGCGCAGCGCTACCTGCGCGACCACTACACCGCCACGTTGCGCGACATTCGGCGCACCTACCAGCGTGCGTACAAGGCGGCCTTGTTCGCGCACCGCTTCGAGCTGTCCGCACAGCCGGTCGCCGATGATGGGCAATCCGAGATCGGTTACCTGCTCGCGCACGCGGACGATTTCGCCGGATTATCCTACCCGCGCGAGGCCGCCGGATTCACGGTGCACCGCGCCAACTTCGACATCAACCTGCTCCCCCTGGAGGACAACTACCTGCCACAAGCGGCAGCCGAGGATCAGCGGGTGGCGCCGTCGCTGCGCCGCCAGCAGGCGCTTTTCGATTGGTGGGAAAGGATTTTCGACTACACTCTGGTGCGCCGCCACACTGCGCAGGCTCCCGAGCCGCCACTGTGGCTGCTGTTCCACGAGAACGCCGAACAGCACCCCGACCTGCCCAACCATCTGCGCCGTCACCTGGATATCGAGCCGCGCCACGTGCCGTTGGTGCTGCGCTACTTCTCCGGCTACGAGGTCACCAGCGCCGACCTCGAGGACGAACGCTGGACCGTGCGAGTGTGGTACGCCGATCGCTGGCTGCGCTCCATGCGAACGACGTTCCTGGACAAGGATATTCGTAAAGCCAGACCCGACCTGTGGGCGTCGGACGAACCCGGGGTCAGCCTGGGCGGCGAGACGGAATCCGGCAACGCGAACCTGACCCGCTTCGTGCGGGACGGATGCATCGACAACGGCGAACCACACCGCTATCAGGACATCAAACTGCTCAATGACCGATTGCGGGAGCGCGGACGCGAGGCGCTTCTGGCCTACCTGTGCGGCATGAACCGCGTCACGCTCCCAGCGGGCGGCGCCGTGACCGAGGCGAAGCAGCTCAGCGAACTGCTGCTGCTGGACGTCGAGGCCGGTCTGGCTCAACGGGCCAGCCGAATCGAGGAGGCGATCAGCGCCGTCCAGATATTGGTTGCACGAGCCCGGCTGGGCGTGGAGCCGGCGTTCCCGGTGTCATCGGCCGTCGCGCTGCTCTGGGACCGCCGCTTTACGACCTTCCGGATATGGGAAGCCTGGACCCGGCGGGGGCTTTACCGGGAGAACTGGATCGACTGGGACGAACATCGAAAAAGCCCGCCGCACAGAGGCGTTCACCTTCCTGGAGGACGAACTGCGCCGGCGCGCCCTGACCGTGCCCGTCCCGGGCGGGTTGGAGTACTGGTCGGGCCAACGCCCGCCGGAGCATCCCGGCCTGCGCGTGCTGCAGGCGCGAGAACCCGCGCAGATACAGCGAATCGATCCCGATGCACACGGCTTCGACGTGCTGGGCACGCCGGAGCGGCACGCCCGGCCGTCCTGGCTCGCGGCGCTCGGGCTGCCGCAGGACGACGATGACATCATCCTGCGCGAGGGTCCCGGCGAGGAGACACCCGGGGAACCGGGTGACGCGGAGTCCGAGCGGCTGCCGCTATGGATCCGGGCCGCGATCCGCCTCGGAGTGCGATTCGTCCGGGTGGCCGCCGCGGGTGAGCCACCGGCCAGCACGTCCTTCGAACCCAAGCGCAGCGGCGACGGTCCGGGCTGTTGCGCCGATTGCGATCAGTCGCACGCTGCGTCCGTCGACGAGTACTACTTCTGGCTGGTCGACTCACGATCGTTCGAGGCTCAAGAACAGGTCGCCGACGACGGGCACGGCGGGGTCATCCTTAACGCGAACGGCCAGACTTCCACAGCGTGGAGCTGGCATGACCCGGTCATGCTGCCCAAGCTGCTCCATTGGGAGACCGAGCCCACCGTGCATCTCGCATGGTGCCGGGTTCACAACGGTGAGTTCATGCAGGCGCGCCGTTCGGATGAAGGTGTCCGCGTGGGCGATAGCGGGGCCGAGCTGATCTTCCACGGTCGTGTCGGGGACTCGCTGCGGTTCGAGGTCGCCGGCGGGCAGGCTCCGACGGGTTACCCGGACACGCCGGAACCGGGCTTCCGGTATGACCTGGCCACCGACAGCGCCGTGACGCTGCCTTTGGTCGTCGCACCAATCGACCCTGCCGTCGACTATCCGGGAGAGCTGGTCGCCTACCCGTATTTCGCCTACCTCGATCCCGGCGCAACTGTCTTCCCGCCGTCGGTGTTCGCCCCCGCACTGGCGGTCGCGGGTAGCCTCCGCGCGCACTGCCAGTTCGAGGCGGCGCTGAAGTGGTACGAGCTTGCCTTCGACCCGCTGCACGCCGACGCAGGCTGGCTGCACTGCCAGGACGAAGACCCGAGCGGCGGCGGCGTCATTCTGATGGAGCATCCCGACGGGATGTGCTGCCACGACAGCACCGTGGCGACGGACGCGGAGCACCGCGAACGCTCGATCGTGCTGCACTACCTGGAGACGCTGCTCGACTGGGGCGATGCGATCATGCGCCGCAACACCGCCGAAGCGGCCCAGCAGGCGCGGCTGATCTACGACACCGCCGCAACGCTGCTCGGCCGGCCGCCACGCACCGTCCTCGCTGCGGACCCCGCGGGCGATCCCGTCACGGTCGCCGCGTTCGTGGCACACCATGCCCCGCTCAACCCGCGGTTGATGGGACTCTATGAGCGCAGTGCTGATCGTCTTGCCCATGTGCGCGCGCGCTTGAACGCCTCGCGTCTGCTCGCCGAACAGTCGAGCTACTGGGGCCAGACCACGCTGCGCGACGGGTGGCGGCCCACCGCCGACGCTTGTCTTGACGAGGGCGACTGGTGCGCGCCGTCGTCACCGTACCGGTTCGCCTTCCTCATCCAGAAGGCGCAAGAACTCGCCAACGAGGTGCACGGATTGGGCGCGGCACTGCTGGCCGCCTACGAGAAGGGCGACGCCGAGTACCTCACGTCGTTGCGGGCCAGCCACGAGCGCCAACTGCTGAACCTCGTTGTCGAGGTGCGCGAGAACCAGTGGCGCGAAGCGGACTGGCAACTGCAGGCATTGCAGAAGACCAAGGAGATCACCCAGACCCGTCATCGGTACTACACCCTGCTGATCCAGAACGGGCTGAACAACCGGGAGGAGGAGTACGAGAACCTGATCGTCTCTTCGACGGTACTTCGCACTGCGGGCAACGTCTCTGAGGGCATCGCCCAGGCGATAGGCTCCCAGCCCGACGCGTTCGTGGGCTTCCCAAGCTCTTTCACCTGGATCACCGGTGGTACCAAGCTGAGCGGAACATTCGCCGCAGCCGCGCGCATAGCGAACGGGCTCTCCGAAATCGCCTCCTCGACAGGCGGACTGCGGATGAGCCAGGCCGGCTTCGAGCGGCGCGAAGAGGAGTGGCGACACCAAGTCGAGATCCTCGACATCGAGCTGCAGCTCGTCGAGCGGCAAATACTGGCCGCGGAGCGGCGACGCGATATCGCCCTGCGGGAGTTGAACAATCACCATCGCCAGGTCGAGCAATCAGCCGAGGTGCACGACTTCCTCCGGGACAAGTTCACTAACCATGCGCTGTACCTGTTCCTGCAGCAGGACACCGCGGCCTTGCACGCCCAGATGTACGAGCTGGCCCTGCACACCGCCCGTCAGGCCCAGCGTGCGTTCAACTACGAACGCGGCCACACCGCGCGCACGTTCGTCGTTTCCGAGATCGTGGGACCACCTACGCGAAGGTCTTCAGGCCGGCGAGCGTCTACAGCTCGCCCTGCGCCAGATGGAGCACGCCTACCTCGGTGCCAACACGCGTGAATACGAACTGACAAAGCACATTTCGCTGCGGCTGCACTTTCCGTTCGAATTTCTTCAGCTTCAGGCGACCGGCAGCTGCGAAATCGACATCCCGGAGTGGATGTTCGACCTCGATTATCCCGGCCACTACTTGCGGCGGATCAAGAACGTCACCCTCACGCTGCCGTGTGTGGTCGGCCCGTACACCGGTGTGCAGTGCCGCCTCACTCAGCTGAGCAGCACCACCCGCGTCCACCCCCATCTGAGCGACCCGCCGCACACCTGCTGCCCGGACGGGCGGATGGGAAACGGATACCCCGCCCTGCCCGACGACCCACGGATCGTCAGCCAGTACACGGCCACCGAGGCGATCGCGACCTCGAGTGCGCAGAACGACTCGGGCATGTTCGAGCTGAACTTCCGCGACGAGCGTTACCTGCCGTTCGAATTGACCGGGGCGGTCAGCCGCTGGCGTATCGAGTTGCCGCCGGAGAACAACCAGTTCGACCTCGATACCGTCGCCGACGTCGTCCTGCACCTCAACTACACCGCCCGCGAGGGCGGGGAGATACTGCGCAGCGCTGCCAATGAGAGTGCGCAACGCGATCTGCCGGGCGCGGGCATCCGGTTCTTCGACGTGCAACGCGACATGACCGATGCCTGGCATCGTTTCCAGATTCGCGGCGACGGGGACGCACGTACGCCAGCTTCCACTGCGCCTCAGCAGAGGCATGTTCCCCTTCCTGACCGGTCAACGCGAGGTCCGGGTCAACCGGATCGACCTGTTCTTCGAAGCCACGGGCGCAGAACGCAGCGCGCACCGGCTAGTCGAGTTTTTTGCTCCTGTCGATGGTCACACCACCGGCAAGCTCGATCGTTGCGACATCCGCGAAATCGATTGTGTCGCCAGTGCCGAGTGGCCCGGGCTCTACCACGGCGTGCTGGACGTCGAACTCGGCCCCGTCAGCGGTAGCCGCGAACACGACATGGGACTGTTCTGCTTCGCGACCTGTCCCGGAGACGTTTCACGCGCATTCGTGTTGTGCCACTACGAGACACGCGAGTCAGCTGACGCCGCAGCACAGCATCGATCGCCGGATCCGGCCATCACGATCACCTCATCGCGGTGGGAACTGAACCGAGGAAACGGCCAGCCGACCGAGCCCACCACGGCACGCTGCGCGAACGGACAGACCGGGATGTCGCGCTTGCCCAATCACGCCACCGAGCACCACGTCGGCTCTGGGATGGCGTAGTGGCTGTCGAAGACGTCATCCGGCTAGCCTTCATGGCTGTTGCACACGCGCAAATTAGAATGGCGGGGTGTCTGAACCCAGGCGGCGGCTATCTCCCGAAGATCGCCGGAGCGAACTGCTGGCACTGGGTGCCAAGGTTTTCGGCGAACGTCCATACGACGAGGTCCGGATCGACGAGATCGCCGAACGGGCGGGCGTGTCCCGCGCGCTGATGTACCACTACTTCCCCGACAAGCGCGCGTTCTTCGCCGCGGTGGTGAAGGCCGAGGGAGACCGGCTGTTCGAGGCGACGAACACGCCGCCGGTCCCGGGCCAGACGATATTCGAGCAGTTGCGCGCGGGCGTGCTGGCGTACCTGCACTACGACGAGCAGCACCCGCACGGCGCATGGGCGGCCTACGTCGGCATGGGCACGTCCGACCCCGTCCTGCGCAGCATCGAGGACACCGACAATGAGCGCCAGATGAACCGGCTGCTGGGCAGGATGAACGAGACGCTCGGCGGCGACCTGGACTCCAAGGTGGAACGCGACATCCGCATCACCATGTACGGCTGGCTGGCCATGACCATGGAGATGTGCAGGCAGCGCATCCTGGACCCGTCGATCGACGCGGGCCAGATCGCGGACACCTGCGCGCATGCCCTTCTCGACATGGTCGGGCGGGTGCCCGGCGTCCCGGCCGAACTCACCGAGGCGGTCGCGCCCGAGCAACGCGGTACATGATCTTCGGGCGCAGCGCCGCGCGACCTTCGTTTTTGTCGGTGCCGGTTGGCACGATGGCTACGTGAGCTCTACCCAGGACCCGCTCTCCCGGTTCAGCGCGCTGACCAGGGAGTGGTTCAACGGCACCTTCGCGGCGCCGACGGATGCGCAGGCGCAGGCCTGGTCGGCGATTGCCGACGGCGACAACACGCTGGTCATCGCGCCGACCGGGTCCGGAAAGACGCTGGCCGCGTTCCTGTGGGCGATCGACCGGCTCGCGGCCGAGCCGCGGCCCCCCGGTACGGGCACCCGCGTCCTGTACGTGTCACCGCTGAAGGCGCTGGCCGTCGACGTCGAGCGCAACCTGCGCACGCCGCTGACCGGCATCACCCGCATCGCCGAGCGGCGGGGGCAGTCCGCGCCGGAGATCAGCGTCGGCGTCCGCTCCGGCGACACCCCGCCCGGCGCGCAGGCGGGAGCTGATCGCCAAGCCGCCCGACGTCCTGATCACCACACCCGAGTCGTTGTTCCTGATGTTGACGTCGGCCGCGCGCGACTCACTCGCGGCGGTGCAGACCGTCATCGTCGACGAAGTGCACGCGGTCGCGGCGACCAAGCGGGGCGCCCATCTGGCGCTCTCGCTCGAGCGGCTGGACCAGCTGCTGGAGAAGCCCGCGCAACGGATCGGGTTGTCGGCGACGGTGCGCCCGCCGGAAGAGGTGGCGCGCTTCCTGTCCGGCCAGGCTCCGACGACGATCGTCGCCCCGCCCGCGGCCAAGACGTTCGACCTGTCGGTGCAGGTGCCCGTTCCGGACATGGCCAACCTGAGAACAACTCGATCTGGCCCGACGTCGAGGAGCGCATCGTCGACCTGATCGAGGCGCACCGCAGCTCGATCGTGTTCGCCAACTCACGACGCCTTGCCGAACGACTTACGTCGCGGCTCAACGAGATTCACGCCGAACGCAGCGGCCTCGAACTTGACGGGCGCAACAACCAGGTCGGCGGCGGCGCACCGGCGCAGGTAATGGCCAGCGGTCAATCGCTCGGGCGCCGACCTTCTGCTGGCCAAGGCCCACCACGGCTCGGTCAGCAAGGAGCAGCGGGCACTGGTCGAGGACGACCTCAAGACCGGACGGCTCAAGGCCGTCGTCGCCACGTCCAGCCTGGAGCTGGGCATCGACATGGGCGCGGTCGATCTGGTGATCCAGGTGGAGACGCCGCCGTCGGTGGCCAGCGGGCTGCAGCGCATCGGCAGGGCAGGCCACCAGGTCGGCGAGATCTCCCAGGGCGTGCTGTTCCCGAAGCACCGCACCGACCTGATCGGCTGCGCGGTGACGGTGCGGCGGATGCTGTCCGGCGAGATCGAGACGATGCGGGTGCCGACGAACCCGCTCGACGTGCTGGCCCAACACACCGTGGCGGCCTGCGCGCTCGAGCCGCTGGACGCCGACCTCTGGTTCGAGGCGGTGCGGCGGAGCGCCCCGTTCGCGACGCTGCCGCGCAGCGCGTTCGAGGCCACGCTGGACCTGCTGTCCGGGAAGTACCCGTCGACCGAGTTCGCCGAGCTGCGCCCTCGCCTCGTGTACGACCGCGATGCAGGCACGCTCACCGCGAGGCCGGGCGCGCAGCGGCTGGCGGTGACCTCCGGCGGGGCGATCCCCGACCGCGGCCTGTTCACCGTCTACCTGGCATCCAGTGCGGAATCCGAAAAACCCTCGCGGGTAGGCGAACTCGACGAGGAAATGGTCTACGAGTCGCGGCCGGGCGACGTGATCTCTCTCGGTGCGACCAGCTGGCGGATCACCGAGATCACCCACGACCGGGTGCTGGTCATCCCCGCGCCCGGGCAACCTGCCCGGTTACCGTTCTGGCGCGGTGACGGGGTCGGCAGGCCGGCCGAGCTCGGCGCGGCGATCGGCGCGTTCACCGGCGAACTCGCCGGCCTTGGCCGCGACGACCTTCGCCGAGCGTTGCGCCGCAATGGGATTCGACGACTACGCGACCGACAACCTGTGGCAGCTGCTGACCGATCAGCGCCAGGCCACCGGCACCGTGCCGACCGACGCCACCCTCGTCGTCGAGCGGTTCCGCGACGAGCTCGGCGACTGGCGGGTGATCCTGCACTCCCCGTACGGGCTTCGGGTGCACGGTCCGCTGGCGCTTGCGGTGTCGCGGCGGCTGCGTGAGCGCTACGGCATCGACGAGAAGCCGACGGCCTCCGACGACGGCATCATCGTCCGGCTGCCCGACACCGAGGACGCCGCACCGGGCGCCGACCTGTTCGTCTTCGACGCCGACGAGATCGAGCCGATCGTGACCGCCGAGGTGGGTGGCTCGGCGTTGTTCGCCTCCCGGTTCCGCGAATGCTCGGCGCGCGCCCTGCTGTTGCCGCGCCGCCACCCGGGCAAGCGCTCGCCGCTGTGGCATCAGCGGCAGCGTGCCGCGCAGCTGCTCGATGTGGCGCGCAAGTATCCGGACTTCCCGATCGTGCTCGAGACCGTCCGCGAATGCCTGCAGGACGTCTACGACGTGCCGAAGCTGACCGAGCTGATGGGCCGCATCGCGCAGCGCAGGCTGCGGCTGGTCGAGGTCGAGACCCAGACACCGTCGCCGTTCGCGGCCTCGCTGCTGTTCGGGTACGTCGGGGCGTTCATGTACGAGGGCGACAGCCCGCTGGCCGAGCGCCGCGCCGCCGCGCTGTCGCTGGACAGCATGCTGCTGGCCGAGCTGTTGGGCCGCGTCGAGCTGCGCGAGCTGCTCGACCCGCAGGTGATCGCCAGCACCGCCGCCCAGCTACAGCACCTCAGCGAGGATCGCGCGGCCCGCGACGCCGAGGGCGTCGCCGACCTGCTGCGACTGCTTGGGCCGCTGACCGAGGCCGAGATCGCCGAGCGGTGCACCGCCGACGACGTCGGCGGCTGGCTGGAGGGGCTGCGCGAGGCCAAGCGCGCGCTCACGGTGTCGTTCGCCGGGCAGACGTGGTGGGTGGCCATCGAGGACATCGGCCTGCTGCGCGACGGCGTCGGTGTCGCGGTGCCGGTCGGCGTGCCCGCGATCTTCACCGAGGGTGTCGCCGATCCGCTCGGCGAACTGCTCGGCCGGTACGCCCGCACCCGTGCGCCGTTCACCACGCATGACGCGGCCGCGCGGTTCGGGCTGGGCCAGCGGGTCGCCGCGGATGTGTTGGGCCGCATGGCGATCGACGGCAAGCTGGTGCGCGGCGAGTTCACCGATACCGCCGAGGCCGGCGACCAGTGGTGCGACGCGGGCGTGCTGAAGATCCTGCGGCGGCGGTCGCTGGCGGCGCTGCGGGCGCAGGTCGAGCCGGTCAGCACCACCGCCTACGCGCGGTTCCTGCCCGCGTGGCAGCAGGTCGGGGTCGAGCGGGCCTCGGGCATCGACGGCCTCGCATCGGTGATCGACCAGCTGGCCGGGGTGCCGATACCGGCGTCGGCGATCGAACCGCTGGTGTTCTCCGCGCGCGTCCGCGACTACCAGCCCGCGATGCTCGACGAACTGCTGGCCTCCGGCGAGGTGACGTGGTCGGGTGCGGGCACGATCGGTAGCGGCGACGGCTGGATCGCGTTCCACCCTGCCGAATCCGCGCCGCTGACACTGGCCCAGCCGACCGAGATCGAGTTCACCGACACCCACCGGGCGATCATGGAGATTCTGGGCGGCGGCGGTGCGTACTTCTTCCGTCAGCTCGAGGGTGGCGAACACCGAACAGTTCAAACACGCTCTGTGGGAACTGATCTGGGCCGGCTGGATCACCGGCGACACGTTCGCACCGGTGCGGGCGTTGCTCGGCGGCACCGGGCGGCGATCGAGTCGGCCTGCACATCGCCACGGCTCACGACCGCCGCGGCTGAGCCGCTACAGCGTTGCCCACGCGCAGACGCGCGCCTCCGATCCCACGGTAGCGGGCCGATGGTCGACGCTTCCCGCCGCCGAGCTGGATTCGACTGTGCGGGCGCACTTTCAGGCCGAGCTGCTGCTCAACCGCCACGGCGTGCTGACAAAGGGCGCTGCCGCGGCCGAGGGCATTCCCGGTGGGTTCGCCATGCTCTACAAGGTGCTCACCGCGTTCGAGGACGCAGGCCGGTGTCAGCGCGGGTACTTCGTCGAGTCGCTGGGCGGGGCGCAGTTCGCGGTGGCGTCGACGGTGGATCGGTTGCGGTCCTATCTCGACGGCGTCGATCCGGAGCGCAGGGAGTACCAGACCGTGGTGCTCGCCGCCGCGGATCCCGCCAACCCGTACGGCGCCACGCTGCCGTGGCCCGAGGGCGCCCACCGGCCGGGTCGCAAGGCCGGCGCGCTGGTGGCGCTCGTCGATGGAGAGCTCTGCCTGGTTCCTCGAACGCGGCGGGCGCACGTTGCTCACCTTCACCGACGACGCAGATGCCCATCACGCCGCGGCCGGGGCGCTGGCCGATCTGGTCGGTGCGCGCCGCGTGCAGTCCCTGCTGGTCGAGAAGATCAACGGCGAACCGGTGCTGGCGCCGGACGCACAACCACGGCCAGGCCGCCGTCGTGGCCGCGCTGACCGACGCCGGATTCGCCCGCACTCCGCGGGGTCTCCGACTGCGCTGACGGCCGGCTTCCTAGAGTTTCAAGACATGGGGTTACGCACAGCGTTGACCGAGATGTTCGGCATCGACCATCCGGTGGTGCTGGCTCCGATGGGCGATGTCGCAGGCGGCGCATTGGCCGGCGCGGTTTCCGACGGCGGCGGGCTCGGCGTGATCGGCGCCGGACGCGGCGATTTGGCGTGGCTCGCCCGGGAATGCGAGCGGGCGCGGTCAGACCACCCGCAAGCCCTGGGGCATCGGCTTCCTGTCCTGGGCCATCGACCCGGCGGTGATCGACGCGGCGATTGAGCAGTCACCTGCGGCGATCATGCTGTCGTTCGGCGATCCCGCCCCGTTCACCGACGCGATCCGCGCCGCGGAAATCCCGATCATCGTTCAGGTGACCTCCTTGGCGGAGGCCCGTCGCGCGCTCGACGTGGGTGCGGACGTCGTCGTGGCGCAGGGATCCGAGGCGGGCGGGCACGGCGGCGGGCGCGCGACGCTGCCGTTCGTACCTGCTGTCGTCGATATCGCCGGTTCCGTCCCGGTGCTGGCGGCGGGCGGAATCGCCGACGGCAGAGGGCTGGCGGCCGCGTTGGTGCTCGGTGCCGCAGGCGCCGTCATCGGAACCCGGTTCGAGGCCACCCACGAAGCGCTGATCACCCCTGACGCCGTGAAGGCGATCATCGCCGCGGGCGCCGAAGACACCACAAGGGGACGCGCGCTCGACGTCGTCCGCGATTCGCCGTGGCCCGACCGATACCCCGCCCGAACGCTGCGCAACAGGGTCACCGATGCCTGGCAGGGTCGCGAGGCCGACATCGACGATGCGGCCAAGGCCGCGTTCCGCGAGGGGGTCGGCCGCGGCGACCCCGACTACGTTCCGATCTGGGCTGGCGAGGCCGTCGACATGGTGGCCGAACAGGACAGCGCCGCAGCGCTTGTCGGGCGCATCGCGCGCGAAGCCGAGCAAGCCATCGCCACCGCGGGCGGTCGCCATGAGTGACCGCGTCACCACACCGTTCGGATTCGAATCGACCGCAGCCGACGTCATCGCCGGTGTCGACCTGGCAGGCAAGACGGCGATCGTCACCGGCGCCTCGTCGGGTATCGGCGTCGAAACGGCACGGGCGCTGGCCGCGGCGGGCGCGTCGGTCACGCTCGCCGTCCGGAACACCTCGTACGGCGAGCGCGTCGCCGCCGAGATCCGCGACAGCACAGGCAACCAGAGCGTCGACGTCGGCGCCATCGACCTGAGCGACCTGTCCGGCGTCGCCGCCTTCGTTCGAGCCTGGACAGGGCCGCTCGACATCCTGGTCAACAACGCAGGCGTGATGGCGGTGCCCGAGCTGACCATGTCAGCCAGCGGGCACGAATTGCAGTTCACCTCAAACCATCTCGGCCACTTCGCCCTCGCCGTCGGACTGCACGACGCGCTCGCGGCCGCGGACAACGCCAGGATCGTGTCGGTGAGCTCGGCGGGCCATCTGCGCTCGCCGGTCGTATTCGACGACATCGACTACGCGTTTCGCGACTACAACCCGTTCAGCGCCTACGGGCAGTCCAAGACCGCCAACGTGCTGTTCGCCGTCGAGGCCACCCGACGATGGGCCGATGACGGGATCACATCGCAACGCGCTGATGCCCGGTGCCATCTTCGACACCCGGCTGGGACGCCACGTCGATGCGGGACATGCGGCGTCGGCGATGAAACAACTCGAGCTCAAGACCGTCGAGCAGGGTGCGGCGACGTCGGTCTTGCTGGCGATGTCGCCGTCGCTCGACGGTATCGGCGGCCGCTACTTCGAGGACTGCAACGAGGCACCGGTCGTCGAACGTCGCGGCGCCCCGGGAAGCGGCGGCGTCGCCGCATACGCTCGTCGACCCGGCGAATGCCGAACGGCTGTGGGAAGTCTCGCTGCGGATGACCGGATAACGATGCCCGAAGGTGACACCGTCTTCCACACCGCCGCCAAGCTGCGCGAGGCGTTGGCGGGAAAGACGTTGACGCGCTGCGATGTTCGGGTGCCGCGCTACGCCACCGTCGACCTGACCGGACAGCGGGTCGACGAGGTCGTCAGCCGCGGCAAGCACCTGTTCATCCGGGTCGGCCAGGCGAGTATCCACTCCCATTTGAAGATGGACGGCAGCTGGTGGGTGACCAGCACCGACCGAGCCGAGCCGCGCGGGCCACCGCATCCGCATCATCCTCGAGGCGGGCGACGTGCAGGCGGCCGGGATCGACCTCGGCGTGCTGGAGATCCTCGAGCGCGCCGACGACGAGGACGCCGTCGCCCATCTCGGGCCCGATCTGCTTGGACCGGACTGGGATCCGCACATCGCGGCCGCGAACCTGGTCGCCGATCCGGACCGGCCGCTGTCCGAGGCGCTGCTCGACCAGCGGGTGATGGCAGGCGTCGGAAACGTGTACTGCAACGAGTTGTGCTTCGTCTTCGGGCACCTGCCGACGACACCGGTGGGTGCGGTGAAGGACCCGTTGCGACTGGCGCAGCGGGCCCGTGACATGTTGTGGCTGAACAGGTCCCGCTCCAACCGGACCACCACCGGCGACACCCGGCGAGGACGACAGGTGTGGGTGTACGGGCGGGCCGGCGAGCCGTGTCGACGGTGCGGTACCGCCATCAAGACGGATCGCACCGGCGACCGGGTGACCTTCTGGTGCCCGAACTGTCAGATAGTGACCCGCGAAACGGAATTCCAGCAGACAAACGTTCGAGAAGAGGCCTGCTGGAATTCCGTTTCGCGAGGAACTAGGGAAGAGCGAGCCTGACGATCTTGCGCACCACGGTGCCGAACTGCTTGGGCAGCGACCCCTGGTTGTAGGGAATCCCGTACCGCTGGCAGATCTCCTGCACCTCCGGGGCGATCTCGGCGTGCCGATGGGCCGGGACGTCGGGGAACAGGTGGTGCTCGATCTGGAACGACAGGTTGCCGCTCAGGATGTGAAAGAGCTTGCCGCCGGTCAGATTCGCCGATCCGAGGATCTGGCGGAAGTACCAGCCGCCGCGAGTCTCGGCCTTCGTCTCCTCGATCGAGAACTCCTGGACGTCTTCGGGGAAGTGGCCGCAGAAGATGATCATGTACGACCAGACGTTGCGCATCAGGTTCGCGGTCATGTTGCCTGCGAACACCCACGGCGCGAACGGCCCGGCCAGCAGCGGGAAGGCCACGTAGTCCTTCAGCGTCTGCCTCTTGGTCTTGCGCCAGATCGCGTCGAGGATGTCGCGCTTGTCGGCGACACTGATCTCGCCGGAGCGGATCCGTTCGGTCTCCAGCTCGTGCAGCGCGACGCCGTACTGGAACAGCACCATCAGCAGAAACGCATAGACCGGGTTGCCCAGGAAGTATGGGCTCCAACGCTGGTCCTTGCTCATCCGCAGGACGCCGTAGCCGACGTCGCGGTCCATGCCGACGATGTTGGTGTAGGTGTGGTGCATGTAGTTGTGCGAATGACGCCACTGGTCGGCCGGGCACGCGGTGTCCCATTCGAACTTCTTGCTCGCCAGCGCCGGATCGCCGGTCCAGTCGTACTGGCCGTGCATGATGTTGTGGCCGATCTCCATGTTGTCGAGGATCTTCGACAGCCCCAGCATCGCGGTGCCCGCGAGCCAGAAGGGCGGGAAGATGCCGCCGAAGAGCAGTGCCCGGCCGGCAACCTCCAGGCCGCGCTGAGCCTTGATGATCCGCCGGATATAGGTGACGTCACGCTCGCCGAGGTCGGCGATCACGCGCTCCTTGAGTGCGTCGAGCTCGCGGCCGAACGCCTCGGCCTGCTCGGGGGTCAGGGTGACGGTCTTGCCTGCGACCGTCTTCTGCAGGGTCTTCTGCTGTGTGATGGTTGGTGCAGTCATGATTCTCCTTTCCTAGAGGGCGATCTCGACGTCGCCGACGGGGGCGGACACGCAGATCTGCACGTCCTCCTCCTCGGCGGTGGAGACCGTCCCGGTGATCAGGTTGCGTACCGTGCCGCTGGTCTTGCGGCGGGTGCAGCTGTGGCAGATGCCCATCCGGCATCCGCTCTCGGGTGTGAGTCCGGCGTCCTCGGCCTGAGCCAGCAGCGGTCTGCCGTCGTCGGTGGCCGCAACACCGCTGTCGGTGAACGAGATTCGGCCGCCGGTGGCTTCGGCGGGCGCGCTGAACGTGGGCGGCACGAAGCTCTCGGATTGCGCGTCGGGGCAGTGTGCGCGGACCGCGTCCACGAGTGCGGGCGGACCGCAGACGTAGACGGCGTCGGGCTCGGGCATCGCGGCGGCCAGGTGATCGGCGTCGAAGTGGCCGGTCAGGTCGCCTCTGCCCTCGCGGGTGTAGCCGTGTAGCACGCGTACTCCGGGCATCGCCGCAAGTTCGTCGGCGTAGCAGGCCTCCTCGGCGCTGCGCGCGTAGTGGATGAAGGCGATCTCGCGATCGGAACCTTCGTCGCGCATGGTGCGCAACATCGACATCACCGGGGTGATACCGCTGCCACCGGAGACGAACAGGATCCGAGTCGGGCGCTCGGTCGGCAGGGTGAAGTCGCCACCGACCGAGTCGAGGCCGAGGACCATTCCAGGCCGCGCGTTGTCGCACAGATACTCCGACACCAGCCCGCCGTCATGGCGGCCGATGGTCAGCTCGATATGCGTCGCGTCCTCTGCGCTCGCGGGCGAGTAGCAGCGGGTGCGGCGGCGCCCATCGATCTCGACGGTGAGGTTGATGTGCTGGCCGGCCTCGAATCCGGTGAACGCTTGATTCGGTTCCAGGATGAGCGTCACGCTGCGGGGAGTCTGGCGCCGCACCGCGACGACCTTCGCGCGGGCCTCGCCGCTGGTCCAGGTCGGGTCGACTAGCTCGGTGTATCGGTCCACGCCGTGGGGGCCGGTCAGCAGCTCCAAGAGGGGCGACCGTCGCGCTCGGCGTGTCAAAGTTTGAGTGAACATGTGTATACCGTGCGTGAGTACACCCCGATCCGTCAATGGAATCGCGCCTGATTGTGGTAGGTTTCACAGAGTGAACAGTCGTTCGCCTAGCTCACGTACGCGCAGATCAAGTCGGTCGCGTTCACGGGACACCCCTTCGCGCGAAGAGCGCAAGGAGGCCACCCGGCGCGCGATCGTGGCCGCTGCGCTGCGCCTACTGGAGGACCGCAGCTTCTCGCAGCTGAGCCTGCGTGAGGTCACCCGCGAGGCGGGCATCGTGCCCGCCGCCTTCTACCGGCACTTCGACTCGATGGAAGCCCTCGGCCTGGTGCTCATCGACGAGTCGTTCCGGGTGCTTCGGGACATGCTGCGCGGCGCACGAGCGGGACGGCTGGACCCGAAGCGGGTGATCGAGTCGTCGGTCGACATCCTCATCGACGGCGTGAACGAGCGACGCGAGTACTGGCGGTTCATCGGCCGCGAGCGCTCCAGCGGGGTGACCGTGCTGCGCTACGCGATCCGCACCGAGATCCGGCTGATCACCTCCGAGCTGGCCATCGACCTGGCCCGCTTTCCCGGCCTGACGACCTGGAGCAGCGAGGACCTCAACATTCTGGCCAGCCTGTTCGTCAACTCCATGATCAGTCATCGCCGAAGCCATCGAGGACGCAGGCGATCAGGCGTCGCTCGACGAGATAAAGCGCGTCGCAGTCAAACAACTGCGGATGATCACCGTCGGTGTCACGGGCTGGCGCAGCAGCACCTGAGAAATACCTGAGGAGACGCCGGCGTTCCTCAATATCATGAGGTTCGCAATTTCCGCAGTCGCAGCCGGCGTTCTGGCGTTGGGTGCGTTGGGATTCGCGGCAGACGCGGGTGCCGCCCCGAGCGGGGTCGGCTCGGCGGCCGACACCGTGAAGAGCCTGGAGGCTGACGGCTACACCGTGCAGGTCAACGGTGCGGTAAACAGGTCGCTTTCCGAGTGCACCGTTACCGGCGTCCATCCGGGATCCACCGTCTATGTCGACATAGCCTGCCCGTCAACGTAATAACGTGTGGCTCATGCCACACCTGGAACTCACCTATCCGCGGCCCGAGATCGCCGTCGTCACGCTCAACCGGCCCGAGAAGCTCAACGCGTTGTCCCACGAGCTGGTGGAGTCGCTGCACACCGCCATCGACGATATCGCCGCGAACGGCGAGTGTCGTGTCGTGGTGCTCACCGGCGCCGGGCGCGGCTTCTGTTCGGGTCTTGACCTGACCGACCCCAATCCGCCCGGAGTGGGTGAGGGCCTGGAATTCCCGCGGTCGGGAATGCGGTGGCAGGAGCGCATCGCCGACCTGACCGCCCGGATTCACCGACTGCGTCAGCCCGTGATCGCGGCCGTCAACGGACCCGCCTACGGCGGTGGCCTCGGCATCGCGGCGGCCTGCGACATCCGGCTGGCGAGCGAGTCCGCACGGTTCTGCACGCAGTTCATCAAGCTCGGCCTCGGCGGCTGCGACATCGGCGTCAGCTACACGCTCCCCCGCATCATCGGCGCGGGCCCGGCGTTCGACATGATCCTGACCGCGCGCGTCGTCGATGCCGAAGAGGCACTGCGGCTCGGCCTCGTCACGCGGCTTTCGGAGGACTTGACCCTGCTCGACGAGGCCCTCGCGCTGGCCGAAACCCTCTGCGGCTACGGCAAATTCGGCCTGGAGTCCACCAAGCAGGTGCTGTGGGCGAACCTCGAGGCGTCAAGCCTCGAGTCGGCGCTGCACGTCGAGAACCGCAGCCAGATCCTTTCGTCGACCAGCGGCGATATGAGCGTCGCTACGCGAGGCGTTCCGCCACCGTCGGCGATGATCACCGTGCCCGGTCATGTAGCTGCCCGCGTCCGAACACAACAGGAGCGCCGGACCGACCATTTCGTCGGCGGTGGCAAGCCGTTTCACCAACGTGCCGCCGACCATGGCGTCGACCATCGCCTGCGGGTTCTGCTGCATCATGTGCGTGTCCACCGGTCCCGGCGCGATCGCGTTGACCCGAATGCCGTGATGCGCGAACTCCGCGGCCATCGACCGGGTGAACGACATCATCGCCGCCTTCATCGACGAGTAGATGGACAGCATCGGCGAGAAGATGAACGCGCCGACGGACACCACATTCAACACAGCGGCGTGCTCGGCTGGCCTTCAGATGCGGCAGCGCCTCCTGGACGAGAAACACCGGACCGCGAAGGTTGACCTCGAACGACTTGGTCAACGCGTCGACGGTCATCTGCCCGAGCGGTTGCGCGAGCGGGTTCGCGGCGTTGTTCACCACGACGTCGACGCCGCCGAACTCGTCGACGGTCCGTTGCACGAGCGCGCCGAGATCCTCGACGTCGCCGAGGTGCGTCGGTACACCGATCGCCTGGCCGCCGAGGTCACGCAGATGCGCGGCGGCCTGCTCGCAGGCCTCGGGTTTGCGGCTGGCCACGACTACGCGCGCGCCGGCGAGGACGAACCCCTCCGCCAGGGCGAGGCCGATGCCGCGGGTGCCGCCCGTCACGATGACGGTGCGGTCGGACATGTCGAAGAGACGGTCAAATGTTGTGCGGTCCACGCCGGTCAGCTAAACACGTCGGCGTGCGCGGCCACGTACTGCTCCACCGTCTGCGCCGGGGCGCCGGTGATCTGCGCGACGTCGTCGGTGCTGCGGTCGTAGCGACCCTCGCGGTGCAGACGCGCCATGGTGGCGATGTGCTGCTGGACGTGCGGCGGCAGCGCCATCGGGGCCAGGACCCGCTCCGTCCACTCGTCGAGGGGCACGTCCTGCGCGGTCACCGGCCGGCCCAGCGCGCGCGAGTACTGCTCGGCGATCCCGTCGATATCGAGCACTTCCGGCCCGGTCAGTTCGTAGACCGCGCCGATCGCGGCCTGCGGGATCGCGAAGCACGGTCGCCACCACGCGGGCGACATCGGCGGCGGCGATCGGCGACGTCCGCCCGCTGCCGAACGGCAACACCAGCGCGCCGCGTTCGCGGATCGAGTCCGCGGCCAGCATGGTGAGCAACGGGTTCTCCATGAACACCGTCGGCCGCACATGCACGACCGGCACACCCGACCAGTTCATGATGTGTTCGGCGAGCCAGTGCAGCCGGTGCTGCTTGGATTCCGAGGTACTCGTCAACGTCATCTGCGACACGGTCATCTGCGACATGTTCACGATGACCTCGACGGGTGCCGCCTCGAGCGCGACCGCGCAGACGATGGACGTCGCCGTCAGGTAGTCCGGCGAGACGCTCATGTTGAAGAACATCCGGTCGACGCCCGCCATCGCGGTCGCGACGTCCTGCGGGTTGGTCAGATCGCCGACGACGACCTCGGCGCCGAGATCGCGAAGTGTGGTCGCCCGGTCGTCGTCTCGATGCACCATCGCCCGGACCGGCCTGCCGTCGTCGAGGAGCAGCCCGACCACCTGGCGGCTGACGCTGCCGATGCCCCCGCCCGCACCGGTGACCAGGTACATGGCTAGTCGGCCATGGTCCATGTCGAGGTGGCGATCAGGTCTCCGCGATCGAGCGCGGCTGCCCGGTACTCGTGGATCTTGAGGTACTCCTCGTTCGTCACCATGTCGATGAACGCCGCGGGCGACGGATACTCCACCACCAGAATCGTGTCCCACCAAGGCTTTTCGCCGTCGCCGATGACTTGCGTCGGCGCGCTCCCCGCGTACCGGACAGTGCCGCCGACCCGCTGCAGGTGCGGCACGACCTCCTGCGCGTAGCGTGCGTAGCTCTCGCGGCCGCCGTCGGCGCGGAACTTCAGCAGGTTGACCATCACGACAGGAGCGTCGGCGGGTCGCGCCGCAAGGGCCGCCATCTGGTCGGGCGTCGGCTCCGCGGAGCTCATCGTCCTACTTCTCCGCGACGAGCGCGGCGGTCATCATGTCGATCGTGGCGGCGAGGGCGCCCTTGCGGGGCTGGACACGCTCGAAGCGAATCGGGTCACCGCGGCGCACCACGCCAGGCGTGACGACCTCGGCATACGAACCGGCACAGGGGAATTGGCCCAACGCGCCCATCTCTTTCATGTTGACCCGGGCGACCGTCTTCAGCACGTTGGAGTCCTTGGGCAGGCCGGGCTGGGGCAGCGTCGTCATCACACAGCGCGGCGTCGGCCCGACGATGTGTACGACAGCCTGCTCGCCGATGTGCACGTCGCACCCGAGCCAGTCATCTTCGTCGCCCGGCTCGGGGCTGTCGTCGATCAGGATGTTGGGCCGCATGCGTCGCGGATCCCATTGCCCGTCGGGATGGGCGTCTGCCATGCGCCGCAAGGTGCTTGTGGCCAGCACGTGCATGGCGGCCAGGTCCACCATCGTGCCCGGCGCGGCCATCGCGACAGGGATCTGCATGAAGCGGTCGCCCTCGCTGTCGGCCGGCTCGGTCTGCAGCGCCTCCAACGCGTTTTCGCCGAGCCCCTCCATCTGCGGGATCAGCTCGTCCAGTGCGACGCCCTCGGGCGCGGTGCTGACGAGGCGCACCTCGCGGCCCAACAGCTCGGCGACGCGCTGCGTCAGCCCGGCGCCGCTGTCGTCGTCGGTGCGTACCACGCTGCCGTCGGGAAAGGTCACCTCGACCGGGGGCGAATCGCCGTCCGCGGTAGGCGGGGTGAGGAATCTGGCGCGGCAGTCCAGAAGCGGACCGAAGCGTCGTGGCCGCTTGGCGCTGGCCAGCCGGCCGCTCTCGACGTCGACGAACCCGTATGCGCGGTCGCCCGCCACTCCACCCGGGCCGAGCAGGATCTGATCGACTTCCTCGCCCTGCATCGACTTGATCGGGTACTGCCACACCTTGCCAACCGATACACCCGTCATGGCTCGATACTGCGCCCGCTGACAAACCGACGCAAACATCCGCTGACCGGATCGTCGAACTCGATGCTGTAGGCCAGCAACCGCAACGGCGTGGAGAAGTCATCACGCGCCACATCGATGACGTCTGGGTACAGCGGGTCACCGATGATCGGCAAGCCCAGCGACGCCATGTGCACGCGCAACTGATGCGTTCGGCCGGTACGCGGCGTCAGCCGGTACAGCCCGTCGCCGAGGTGCTCGATGAACGTCTCGGCGTTCGGCTCGCCTGGTTCCTCGAACGCCTGTAACCGGCTACGCTCCTTGATGATTCGGCTGCGAAGCGTCAGCGGGAACTCCAATGATGGATCGACCGCGGCCCGGGCCAGATACGTCTTGCGCACCTCGCCTCGCGCGAACATCGTCTGATACGCGCCACGAACCTCGCGCCGCGCCGTGAACAGCAGCACCCCGGCCGTCAAACGGTCCAACCGATGCGCGGGCGACAACTCCGGCAAGTCGAGCTCCCGCCGCAGCCGGACCGTCGCCGTCTGCGCGACATGCCCGCCACGCGGCATGGTGGCCAGGAAGTGCGGTTTGTCGACCACGACGATGTCGTCGTCGCGGTACAGCACCGGGATGTCGAAGGGCACCGGCACTTCGTCGGGCAGGTCCCGGTACAGGTACACATACGAATTGGGCGGCAGCACGGTGGCTGCGGTGACGACGCTTCCGTCTGCGTTGACGACTTCGCCGTTGAGCACCTTCGCGGCGGCGGCGTCGCCGAACCGATCCGCCAGCTCAACCAGTACCGCACCGCCGCGTAGCCGCACCCGGGCGGGGCCGAGCCCGTCGCGTGGCGGCAACGGCGCAGCACGACTCAATTGAGCGGAACCGGCTCGAGGATCTCGGCGCGCGCCTCGGGCGCGGCGGCCCGCAGCGCGTCGGCGGACTCGTCGTCGGGCTGCTGCTGCGACTGGACTTCGGCGTCGACCCTTGCGATGTAGGTGTTCACCTCGCGGTCGACGTCCTCGGGCGACCACCCCAGGACGGGTGCCACGACCTCGGCGACCTCGCGGGCGCAGTCGACGCCGCGGTGCGGGTACTCGATCGAGATCCGCATGCGGCGGGCCAGGATGTCCTCGAGGTGCAGCGCACCCTCCGCCGCGGCGGCGTAGGTGGCTTCGACCTTCAGATACACCGGCGCCTCGGTGATCGGCGTCAGCAGCTCGGGCTTGTCCTCGGCCATCGCCAGCACCTCGCCGATCAGCGAGCCGTAGCGGTCCAGCAGGTGACGCACCCGGTAGGGGTGCAGCCCGTACATCGCCCCGAGGTGTTCGGTCTGATTGATCATCGCGAAATAGCCGTCGGCACCCATCAGCGGCACCTTGTCGGTCACCGACGGGCGCCACCCGGGTGGGCACGTACTCGCTTGCGGCGTCGATCGCGTCGGCCGCCATCACCCGGTAGGTGGTGTACTTGCCGCCCGCGATCGCGACCAGCCCTGGCGCGGGGACGGCGACGGCGTGCTCGCGCGACAGCTTCGACGTCTCCTCGACCTCCCCCGCAAGCAGCGGCCGCAGTCCCGCGTACACGCCGTCGATGTCGTCGTGGGTGAGCGGCGTCGCGAGCACGGTGTTGACGTGGCTGAGGATGTAATCGATGTCGGCTTTGGTGGCCGCCGGGTGCGCGAGGTCGAGATTCCAGTCGGTGTCGGTGGTGCCGATGATCCAGTGCGTGCCCCATGGGATCACGAACAGCACGGACTTCTCGGTGCGCAGGATGATCGCCACCTCGCTGACGATGCGGTCGCGCGGCACCACCACGTGCACACCCTTGGACGCGCGGACACGGAACCGGCCGCGCTGCTTGGACAGCGCCTGGATCTCGTCGGTCCACACGCCGGTCGCGTTGACCACCACATGGCCGTGCACCTCGGTGACGTCGCCGTCCTCGGAGTCTCGGATCTTCACGCCGGTGACGCGATCACCCTCGCGCAGCAGCGCGATCGCCTGGGTCGACGTCCGAACGACCGCTCCATAGTGAGCCGCGGTGCGCGCCACGTTCATCGTGTGCCTGGCGTCGTCGACGACGGTGTCGTAGTAGCGGATGCCACCGATCAGCGAACTGCGCTTGAGGCCCGGCGCCAACCGCAAGGCGCCCGCCTTGAACAGATGCTTCTGTGCGGGAACGGATTTGGCGCCGCCGAGTTGGTCGTAGAGAAAGATGCCTGCCGCCATGTAGGGCCGCTCCCACCACCGGTGGGTCAGCGGGAACAGGAACGGTAGCGGCTTGACCAGGTGCGGCGCCAACGTCGTCAGCGACAGCTCGCGCTCGTACAGCGCCTCGCGGACCAACCCGAACTCGAGCTGCTCGAGGTAGCGCAGCCCGCCGTGGAACATCTTCGATGAGCGGCTCGAGGTGCCGGAGGCGAAGTCGCGGGCCTCGACGAGGGCGACCTTGAGCCCGCGGGTGGCGGCATCGAGGGCGGCGCCCGCGCCGACGACGCCACCGCCGATGACGACGACGTCGAACTGTTCGCTGCCGAGCCGTTCCCACGCCAGTTTGCGCTGCTCAGGGCCGAGCGAAGGTCTGCCCGCTACCCAGACCGGGGATCGGGTCGCTCACGCGGGCTCCTCTTGTTACTGGTGGGTAGCTTCTTGGCTTCAGGTTACCTGCGGCTAGTCCAAATCGTCGTGCCGCATCAGCCTGCGGCCCGCTTCGGTGATCGAGCCCGACAGACTCGGGTAGACGGAGAACGTTTCCGCCAGCTCGTCCACTGGTAGGCCGTCCTGCACAGCCATCGCGATCGGCATGATCAGTTCGGAGGCGATCGGCGCGACGACCACGCCGCCGATCACCACGCCGGTTGCCGGGCGGCAGAAGATCTTCACGAAGCCACGGCGGAGGCTGGACATCTTGGCCCGCGCGTTGGTTTCCAGGGGCAGCATGATCGTGCGGGCGGCGACGGTGCCGTCATCGATCTTGGCCTGCGGGACACCGACGGCGGCGATCTCCGGGCGGGTGAAGACCGCGGCGGCGACGGTGCGGAGCCTGATCGGGCTGAGCGCCTCGCCGAGTGCGTGGTACATCGCGATGCGCCCCTGCATGGCCGCGACCGACGCCAGCAGCATCAGGCCGGTGCAGTCACCGGCCGCGTAGATGCCCGGCGCCGATGTGCGCGACACCCGGTCGACCGTCAGATAGTTGCCTTGCCCGAGTTCGATGCCGACCTTCTCGAGCCCGAGACCGGACGTGTTCGGCACCGAGCCGACGGTCATCAGTGCGTGGCTGGCCTCGACGGTGCGGCCGTCGGTCAACGTCACCAGCACGCCGTCGTCGGTGCGGGTAACCGAGTCGGCCCGCGCGTTCTTCTCCAGTTTGACGCCGCGCTGTTCCCACAGGTGCTCGAGCACCGCGGCGGCGTCGGAATCCTCGTGCGGGAGGATCTGGTCGCGGCTGGCCACCACCGTCATCGTCACGCCGAGCTCGGTGTAGGCGTTGACGAATTCGGCTCCGGTAACGCCGGATCCCGACCACCACAAGGTGATCGGGCAGCGCGTCGAGGTCATAAAGCTGGCGCCAGTTCAGGATTCGCTCGCCGTCGGTTTTTGCGCCGGGCAGCACGCGGGGGCTGGCGCCCGTCGCGATCAGTACGACGTCGGCCGGCAACACATTCGTAGCTCCGTCCGGTGTGGTGACCTCGACGCGGTGCGCAGCCATGCCGGGCACGTCGTCGACGAGTCTTCCGCGCCCGCTCGATGAGGGTGACACCCTCGCTGCGCAGCCGGTCGGCGATGTCGGCGGACTGGGCTGCCGCGAGGCGCTTGACGCGCTCGTTGATTCGGGGCAGCTGAATCTCGGCGTCCTCGAACTCGATATCGAAGCCGAGATCGGGCGCGCGGCGCAGCTCGGTCCGCACGCCGGTCGAGGCGATGAACGTCTTCGACGGCACGCAGTCCCACAGCACGCAGGCCCCGCCGATGCCGTCGCAGTCGATGATGGTGACCTCGGCGACGTCGCGGCCGCGGGCCGCGGCGACCAGTGCCGCCTCATAGCCTGCGGGACCGCCGCCGATTATCACGATGCGGGTTGCCACCGCCCTAACCTAGCCAAGCTCGCCGTTGACCGCCCAGCGTTGCAGCGAAGCCTTAGGCTGCTCCCGTGCCGATTTACGCCGCTTACGGGTCGAACATGCATCCGGAGCAGATGCTGGAGCGGGCACCACACTCGCCGATGGCGGGGACGGGATGGCTGCACGGCTGGCGGCTCACCTTCGGTGGCGAGGACATCGGTTGGGAAGGCGCTCTGGCCACCCTCGTCCAGGATCCATTGGCGAAGGTGTTCGTCGTTCTCTACGACATGACGGACGCTGACGAGCAGACCCTCGATCGCTGGGAGGGTGGCGAGTTGGGGGTGCACAAGAAGATCCGGTGCCGGGTGGACCGGCTGTCGTCGGACACCACGACGGATCCGGTGCTGGCCTGGCTGTATGTGGTGGACGCGTGGGAGGGCGGGCTGCCGTCCGCGCGCTACCTCGGTGTGATGGCCGACGCCGCCGAAATCGCCGGTGCGCCAGCGGAATACGTCCGCGATCTGCGCACCCGTCCGGCCCGCAACATCGGCCCCGGCACGTCGTAGCGTCGCACCGCGAGCGGCCGTGTCTGTACACCAACACGCCGCAAATCGCGGACTTTTGCGGCCGCTCACGCGGCTTGAGCGCGACGTAGCTGCGCATCGATGCGCGCTACGAACTCCCACGGCCGATACCTGACGTCCTCGAAGATGATGGCGATGGCAACCCAGTCGATATCGCGCAGCGCTGCTTGACGCCGGCGGTCGCGCTTCATCGCTTCGGGCCCGCTGTGCCAGTCCATGCCGTCGTATTCGACCGCGACGCGTTGGTCCGGCCACGCGAAGTCAAGGCGTCTGAGCTGGCCATTCCCGTCGACCAACTCGTACTGCAGCTCCGGCGTCGGCAAGCCGCCATCGATCATGGCAAGGCGCGCTTCGCTCTCCATCGGCGACTCCGCCCGAGGATCCGCCAACGGAATCAAGTTTCGAACCGCGACGATGCCGCGCCGCCCGGCCTGCTCGATCGCGGCCCGCCAGAGATCGGGTCGGCTGCATGTCCCACTGCGCAATGCCGCGTCGAGAGTTGCGAGCGCGCGTGGACGCCGAAGGAGGCGGGCGACCTCAACTGCGGTCCACGCGGGCGATGTGGCACGGCGCCCGTCGACCAGGACAAGCGGCGCGCCATCGCGGCGATGCACGACCAGTCCGTCTGCTGATCGCAGGTGGCATCCGGGCGGGTCGAGCACGTGGAGATCACGCGGCTCTTCCGTGTCGAAACCGTGCATCGCGGCGGCCGTACCGAGGCACGCCGCCACCTGCTTGCCGCACGACAGATCGAGACCTCTCAGTCGCAAAAGGTCGTCGGGCTCGCCGAGGCAATAAATTCCCTGCCAAATCCTCTCCAGCGAGCCAGTTTTCACCTCTGCCTGAAAGGCACGCCTGCTGATGAGGGAAAGGATCTGGCCGCTGGTTGCAACGCCTTGCTGGACATCGAGAAGCCGTTCGAGTTCTGGGTGCACAGCGAAATCGTCGGCGCGCAATGGCCGCGGCGACAGCCATCGAAGTCACCGCTGTGGATCAACGGCGCTCTGTGGACACTCACCTGTGGCGAGCGGCCGCAAAAGCCCGCGATCTACGGCGTGTTGGTGTACAGACACGGCCGCTCGCGGTGCAGGGGAACCCCCCAACCCGCGGTGCAGGGGAACCCCTAGAACGCGGCGGCCTGTTCGACGATGTTCACCATCGTGCGGACGCCGATCGCCAGCGCGCGCTCGTCGATATCGAACGTCGGCTGGTGCAGATCGAGCTGCGGACCGCGGCCCGACCAGACGCCCAGCCGCGCCATCGCGCCGGGCACCTCCTCGAGATACCAGGAGAAATCCTCGCCGCCGCCCGACTGACGGGTGTCGGCCAACACGTCGGGCCCGACGGCCTCGATCGCGTGCGTCAGGATCCGGGTCGAGATCTCTTCGTTGACCACCGGCGGCACGCCGCGCTTGTAGTGCAGCGAGTGCTCGATGCCGAGCGGCGCCAGCAGCGACGTAATGGCTTCGCCGACAATCGATTCCAAGGTCAGCCAGGTATCGCGGTTGGCGGTACGGACAGTCCCGGCGAGCATGCCGCTCTGCGGGATGGCGTTGGCCGCGACCCCGGCGTTGACGGCACCCCACACCATCACGGTGCTGGTGCGCGGGTCGATGCGGCGGGACAGCACACCGGGCAGGCCGGTGATCAGGGTGCCGAGCCCGTAGACCAGGTCGCCGGTCAGATGCGGACGCGAGGTGTGCCCGCCCTGGCTGTGCAGTGTGACCTCGATGTGGTCGGCGGCAGAGGTGATCGGCCCGGCCCGCACCGCGACCCGTCCGACAGCCAGCCGCGGATCGCAGTGCAACGCGAAGACACGGGACACCCCGTTGATCGCACCGGCGGCGATGGCGTCGATTGCACCGCCGGGCATCAGCTCCTCGGCGGCCTGGAATATCAGCCGCACGCCGACCGGCAGCTCGGGCACGGAGTTCAGCGCAAGTGCCGTGCCGAGCAGCACCGCGGTGTGCGCGTCGTGGCCGCAGGCGTGCGCGACGTTGGGCACCACCGAGGCGTACGGCATTCCGGTGCGGTCGGCCATCGGCAACGCGTCCATATCGGCACGCAGCGCGATGCGCGGGCCGTGCTCGGGACCGAAGTCGCAGATCAAACCGGTGCCGCCGGGCAGCACCTTCGGGTTCAGCCCGGCGTCGGCCAGGTGAGCCGCGACGAACTGGGTGGTGGCGAACTCCTGGCGCCCCAACTCGGGATGGGTGTGGATGTGCCTGCGCCAGGCCACCACGTCGTCGTAATGGGCGTCCAGCCAGTCATCGGCGGCTCCGGCGAGTTTCATGACGCCACCCGCTTGGCCGCAAGCTCGAGCACCCGATCCCGCTCGGTGGGTGTTTCGGCCAGCGCTACCACCGTGCGCGCCAGCATGATCGCGCCCTCGCAGACGGCCTTGTCGCCGCTGGGGCTCGCCGCCGCCCTGGCGAAGCCGGGCTGATGCACCGATGCGCCTTCGGCGTCGACGCCGACGACGGGGTGGATGCCCGGCATCACCTGCGTGACGTTGCCCATATCGGTGCTGCCCAACGGCACCGCGGCCTCGATCTCCGCACCTATCGGTTCTCGGCCCAGTCGAGTCATCTCGCCGCGGAAGACATCGGCCAGCCACTTGTCGGGCGCCAGTTCGTCGAACGGCGGCTCGGTCTGCTCGATCTCGTAGTCGCAGCCCGTCGCGACCGCACCGGCGAGGAAGCAGTCGGCCATCCTGTCCTCGAGGTGACGCAACGATGCGGCGTCGGTCGCGCGCATCAGGTACAGCAGGACGGTGCGGGCAGGTATGACGTTGGGGGCCTGGCCGCCGTCGGTGACGATGCCGTGTGCCATCTGGCCCGGCACGAACTGCTGGCGCAGCAGCCCAATCGCCGTCTGCGCCACGGTGATTGCGTCGGCCGCGTTGATGCCCAGATACGGCGCGACGGCGGCGTGCGCCTCACGGCCCCGGTAGGTGACTTCGACCTGGGACGCCGCAAGCGAGCGCGCACGCGCGATGTCGATCGGGCCGGGATGGATCATGACCGTCGCGGCGATGTCGTCGAACGTTCCGGCATTGAGCAGCAACACTTTTCCGCCGCCGGACTCCTCGGCCGGTGTACCGAGCAGCACGACCTTGAGGCCGAGGTCGTCGGCCACCTCGGCCAGCGCAAGCGCGGTGCCGACGGCCGAGGCCGCGATGATGTTGTGCCCGCAGGCATGTCCGAGCCCCGGCAGCGCGTCGTATTCGGCGCAGATGCCGATCACCAGCGGGCCGCTGCCGAACTCGGCGCGGAACGCGGTGTCCAACCCGCCGGGCGCAGCGCTGATCTCGAAGCCGTGCTCGGCGACCAGGGCCTGCGTCTTGGCGCAGCTCTTGAATTCGGCGAACGCCAGCTCCGGCTCGGCATGGATCGAGTGCGACAGCTCGATGAGGTCGCCACGGCGCCGGTTGATCGCGTCTTCGACGCTGACGGCGGCGGTGGCGGTGGGCATCTTCGCAGTATCTCACTGACAGCTAAGCTGCTTGAACTGTGACCGATCCGGAGGCGGTAGCGCAGCAGGCCGCAGCCGCAATCCGCGAACGCACCGGCGTCGCGGAACACGACGTGGCGGTGATTCTGGGTTCGGGATGGGCGCCCGCGGCCGCCGAGCTCGGCGCGCCGACGGCGGTGGTGCCGGTGGCCGAACTGCCCGGCTTCACTCCCCCGACCGCGCAGGGACACGGCGGCGACGTCATATCGGTGCGGACGGGCGACCACCGCGTGCTGGTGTTCGTCGGACGGATCCACGCCTACGAAGGACACGACCTGCGCCATGTCGTGCACCCGGTGCGCGCGGCCTGCGCGGCCGGTGTGCGGACGGTGATCATGACCAATGCCGCAGGTGGCCTGAGGGCGGATTTCGTGGTCGGCCAGCCGGTGCTGATCAGCGACCATCTGAACCTGACGGCAAGGTCCCCGCTGGTCGGGGCGCAGTTCGTGGACCTGGTCGACGCCTACTCGCCACGGCTGCGGGCGCTCGCTCGCGAGGTCGACCCTGACCTCGCCGACGGCGTCTACGCCTGTCTGCCGGGGCCGCACTACGAGACTCCCGCCGAGATCAGGATGCTGCGCACACTCGGCGCCGACCTGGTCGGCATGTCGACGGTGCACGAGACGATCGCCGCGCGGGCGGCGGGCGCTCACGTGCTGGCGGTGTCGCTGGTGACCAACGCCGCGGCGGGCATGACGGGACAGCCGCTGGACCACGAAGAGGTGCTGGCCGCCGGCCGTCAGTCGGCGACCCGGACGGGTGCCCTGCTGGCCTCGGTGATCTCGCGGCTCTGACGGCCGTACCGTTCGGTCAGCCTGATCACGACGCGCGCCAGCAACGGTGCGGTGAACAGCATCAGCAGCACCCGGAAAACCTGGGACGCGATGATGAACGTGACGCCCGATCCGGTCTCCACCGCGAGTGCCAACACGGCGTACACCCCGCCGGGGCTGGTGGCGAGGTAACCCTCGAGCGGGGTCTTGCCCGCGATGTGGGCCAGCAGAACGCCGAAGCCCGCGGTTGCCACTCCGAGCAGGACGATCAGGGCAATGGCCGCCGGCAGCATCCGGGCAACGGCACGCAGTGAATCCCGCGTGAAGACGACGCCCGCCTGCCAACCGATCACCATGTAGCCCACCTGAACCAGCACCATGGGCACCGTCAGACCGAAGGACAGCCCGCTGACCTGTAGCGCGACGGTCAGCGCGAGGGGTCCGAGCAGCCCGGCACCGGGGAGGCGGAGGAGTCGGCCGCCGGCCGCACCGGCAAGGATCAGGACGGCCATCATGGCCACGCTGAAATACCAGGGCGCCGAGCCGTCCTGAGTCGTCATCGCCGCGTGCTGCGACCTGTCGGCGTGGTAGATCAGCGTGACGACGACAGGCATCGACGCGGTAACCAGGGCGACCCGCAGGTACTGGACGACCGCGACCACGCGATCGTCGCCGCCGAGTTCGCGGGCGATCGCGACAAGGCCGGATGCGCCGCCGGCGACCAGTGCCAGCGATCCGGTGAGCGGGCTGACGTCGCGGTGCAGTCCGAGCAGAGCGCCTGCGACGATGCTCAGCGCCAGCGTGGCGACCGCCACGGCGATCACGATCGGCCAGTCCGGCCCGAGGGCGCTCACCGCGTCGCGATCAACCATGGTGCCGATGTAGACGCCGAGCACACCCTGGGCAGCTATGCCCGCGGGCCGGGGTACCCGCGTGGGAGCCAACGAAGGCAGCGCCAGGGCGATGCCGACGATCAGCGCCGCGAACAGCGCGGCTGAGGGAACGCCGACCATGGTCAGCGGGATGGTGACGGCGACGGTAACAGCGACCAGCAACGCCCACTTGGCTGCCTGCTTCAGTCGCTCTCTGGTCACTATGGCAAGTATGCCCTTAACAATATTCGCATGCAACACGGAATTCTTGTCATGACAGCGAAGAATTACCAAGGTATAACTTGGTAATGACCGATCTACGCGCCCGCTCCTCGGCCACCGAATTGCGGGAGTCGATGGTGGCGGTGACCAGGCAGATGCGCAGGCACCGGCCCGACCACGGGTTGACCCTCAGTCAGATGGAAGTGCTGAGCGAGGTCACCAGGACCGGCGTCATCTCCCCTGCTGAACTGGCCGGCCGGTTGCACGTACGCGTGCAGTCCCTCACCGACAGCATCAACGAGCTGGTGAGCCGGGGCCTGGTATCACGGCGCCCCGACGATGACGATCGACGCCGCCAGCTCATCGAGGTCACCACGGCCGGTATCGCGCTGCTCGACGACGACCGCGCCGAACGCGACGCCTGGCTGAACGCCACCATGCGCGACAACCTGTCCGACCTTGAGTTCAACCTCCTGATGTTGGTGGCGCCGGTGCTGCGCAAGCTGGCATACGCCGAGGGCAAAGTGGGAACACTGGCTCCATGACGAGCACTTGCGCGGCCGCGCAGGAGTGGATCGCCCACGACCCCGATCCGGTGACGGTTGCCGAACTGGAGGCGTGCAGTGACGAGGAGCTCGCGGAGCGGTTCGCCCGTCCGCTGACATTCGGAACGGCCGGTCTGCGGGGCCCATTGCGCGGCGGCCCGAGCGGCATGAACCTGGCGGTCGTGCTTCGGACCAGTTGGGCCGTCGCCCAGGTGCTCAAGGACCGTGGCCGCGAAGGTTCCCTCGTGGTGGTCGGCGGCGATGCCCGCCACGGATCGGAGCAGTTCGCACTCGCGGCCGCCGAGGTCTTCTCGGCCGAGGGATTCATGGTGACGCTGCTGTTCGCCGCGGTCCCGACGCCGGTGGTGGCGTTCGGCGCTCGGCACCTCGGCGCAAGTGCAGGCATCCAGATCACCGCATCGCACAACCCGCCGTCAGACAACGGCTACAAGGTCTACTTCGACGGTGGTCTGCAGATCGTCCCGCCCACCGATCGTGAGATCGAGGCCAAGATCGGCGAGGCGCCGCACGCCGACCAGATACCGAGGGCGGCCGTCGAGACATCCGGCGTTGACCTGATCCAGCGCTACGTGGATCGCGCGTCCCGTGTACGGCGCACACACGGCTCGGCGCGGCTGGCCTTCACCGCCATGCACGGTGTCGGCGGAGAATACGCACTCGATGCGTTCGTCCGCGCTGGATTGTCCGACGTTCACGTCGTCGAGAGTCAGTTCGCGCCCGACCCCGACTTCCCCACCGTCCCCTTCCCCAATCCGGAGGAACCGGGAGCCACCCACGAGCTGTTGAAACTCGCGGCCGACAACGAAGCCGAGGTCGCCATCGCCTTGGACCCCGACGCCGACCGCTGCGCGGTGGCGGTGCCCACGCCGGATTGCTGGCGCATGCTGACGGGCGACGAAACCGGTTGGCTGCTTGGCGATTACATTCTCTCCCAGTTCGATCCCGGCGAGGTGACCGAACACACCGTGGTAGCAAGTTCGGTGGTCTCGTCACGGATGTTGGCGCGGATCGCCGCGGCGCATGGCGCTCACCATGTCGAGACACTGACCGGCTTCAAGTGGTTGTCACGGGCGGACGCCGACTTACCGGGGTGCACGCTCGTCTATGCCTACGAGGAGGCGATCGGCTACTGCGTCGACCCGTCCGCGGTTCGCGACAAGGACGGCATCAGCACGGCGGTGTTGTTCTGCGACTTGGTCGTCGCGCTGCGCGAGCATGGACGCACGGTGCTCGACGCCCTCGACGACCTCGCCCGACTGCACGGTGTGCACACCACGTCCGCGGTATCCCGGCCGGTGGCCGGTCCCGGCGAGGCCGCGGACGTGATGACCCGGCTGCGTTCGAAGGCGCCGACGACACTGTGCGGCTTCGACATCACCATGACGGATCTGGCCGCCGTGCAGGCGCACGAACGGCGAACCGATGCGGTGATTCTCGAGGGCGGAGACGGCGATACCGCGGTGCGGGTCGCCGTGCGGCCGTCGGGTACCGAGCCGAAGGTCAAGTCCTACATCGAAGTTCGGCGCAACTGCGTCGACGGTGACTTGGCGGCGGCCCGTGCGGATGCCCGACGCCTTGCCGAGGAACTGACCGAGCTCGCGGGCAAGTTCTAGCGCGGCCCGAACTGCCGATCGCCTGCGTCACCCAGCCCGGGAACGATGTAGGCGATGTCGTTGAGACGGTCGTCGATGGTTGCGGTGAACAACCTGAGGTTCGGTGCCACCTTCTCGATGGCCGCAATGCCTTCGGGCGCGACGACGACGCAGATGGCCGTGATGTCAACGGCATTGCGCGCCTGGAGCAGCCCGATGGTGTGCGCCATCGACCCGCCGGTCGCCAACATCGGGTCGAGCACGAATACGGGCTGGGTGCTCAAATCGTCGGGCAGCGACTCCAGATAAGGCGTCGGCTGGTGGGTCTCCTCGTCGCGCGCGACACCGACGAAGCCGACGTGTGCCTCGGGGATCAGAGCGTGCGCCTGATCGACCATGCCCAGACCGGCGCGCAGCACGGGCACCAGCAGCGGCGGGTTGGATAGTCGCGATCCGGTGGTGTCGGCGAGCGGCGTGCGGACCGGCACGCTTTCGGTGGCCGCGTTACGGGTGGCCTCGTACACCAGCATCAGGGTCAGGTCACGCAGAGCGTCTCGAAACGCCGCGTTGTTCGTGCGTTCGTCGCGCAGTGTGGTCAGCCGCGCTGCAGCCAGCGGATGGTCGACGACGCGCACGTCCATTGGCCGACCCTAACGTCACGGAACCACCCGGCGCGGTTCATCGTCGTATCGCCATGTTCGTCGACACAAATGCCATCTGTGCGCTCGGCACTGACTGCTCCAGCCACGCCGATGACCTGTCCACCGCCGCGGCGGCCCTGGAGTCGCTGCCCGGTCCCGGCGCGGCCGCCGCGTTCGGTCCCGTCGGCGCCGGGTTCCTCGCGGCCCTCGCCGACGCAGTCACGAAGGAGGCGCAGGCCATCGTGGCGCTGAGCGAGGATCTCGCCTCGGCGCACTCGGTCACCGGCGTGGTGGCGGACGCGTACTCCGACGCCGACCGCCGCGGCAGCCACCGTCTCTAGCGATGCCGAGCGGGCTGATCGCCGCGTTGGCGGCGCCGATCCGCGAGGTGGCGGCGCGGGTCGGGCCTGGGTGGTCGGACGAGGGGGATCCGACCACCACGCTCGCCCGGGTGCGCGATCAGTTGGCCGACATCTCCGCTGCCGCGCGCACCGGTTGGAGCCGTGCCGCCGAGAGGTGGTCGGGCGCGGGCGCCGACGGCGCAGCGGATTTCATGTCCGGTGTCGCCGAGTCGGCCGACCGGTTGGCGCTGCGGATCGATGACCTGCGGGTCAGCACGGCCGACGCCGCGGATGCGGTGGCATGGGCGCGCTCGCGCCTCCGAGACATCGTCAACCTCTTCGAAGAACGCGCCGCTGCCATCGAGGCGCGGCTGGACGAACCGGGTGCCGCTGAGGAATTGCAAGAAGAGGCTCGACGGGCGCTGAACGAAGCGATCGCCGTGGTCGATGAGCTGCGCACGCAGCTCGACGGTCATGCCGCCAGCGTCGCGGCGCCGATGACACCGGCGGGAGCCACCGCCGGTGCGCCTACTGCGCCTGCCGGGGTGTCGGGTGGCGCACCAACAGCGCCTGCCGCGTTTGGCGCGCCGTCGGGATTCAGCGGCATGCCGGGCGGAGCGTTCGGCGGCGGAATGGCGCCCGCGGAACTCGCGGCACTCCCGCTGCCGGATCCCGAGCAGTTTGGCGACGGCGTGGCCGTCACGCTTCCGGACGGCAGCACGGTGAAGGCACCGAATCCGGTGGCTGCCGAGGCTGTTCGACACGCGCTGTCACAACTCGGCGTTCCCTACGTCTGGGGTGGCACCACCCCCGGCGTCGGGCTGGACTGCAGTGGGTTGACGCAGTGGGCGTATCACCAAGCCGGACTGGATCTTCCGCGGCTTGCACAGGAACAGGATCTCGGCGCTGCGGTGAATCAGAACTCGCTCCGGCCAGGAGATCTTGCGGTATGGGATGGGCACGTCGCGATGGTCGTGGGCAACGGCCAGATGATCGAGGCGGGCGACCCAGTGCAGTTGTCGGCGATTCGGACGACGAACGCGGGGCAGGGATTCCAGGGCTTCTGGCGACCCACGGCGTGAGAGCTGACGGCAAAGGCAGTCACTTGCAACGGCTAGCCTGAGTCATTAATTCATCGACAGTAGGTTGCCGACTCCGTCTTTCGTCGACTGTCGCTCATCAGGCGGGCACACCAACGCACCGCGTCGCGCCCCGAAGATCCCTGAACGCATCGAACGTGAACCCACTGCGAACAGAGGGGCCAGAATTCGCAGCCAGCGCACGTTCGACGAAACTAGCGCACAACCTGCATACGAATTACCGACTCACAAGACATAGGTCACTTGTCCTCATCATCCTCATCGCGTGGCGGCGGGCGGTTGGCGACGACCGGGAACTGGCCGGTGAAGCCCTCGCGTTCCCGAGCGATCTCCAGCACCCGCCCGCGGACCGCATACCAACCGACGATGAGTGCCGGAATGATGATCACCAGCGTGGCGACGGTCCAGGTGCCGATCGGCGGATCGAACGCCATCAGCACGACGACGCCGAACAGGAACGCCAACGTGAGATAGCCGGTGTACGGCGTGCCCCACAACCGGAATGACGGCCGCTCGAGGATGCCGCGTTGCGACCAGCGGTAGAGCTGGATTTGGCAGATGACGATGGTGGCCCAGGACGCGATGATGCCGAGGGCCGCGATGTTGAGCACGATCTCGAACGCCTCGCCGGGGAAGAGAAGGTTGAGAATGACGCCGAACAGCCCGACGCCCGCGGTCAGGAATATTCCGCCGTACGGCACGCCCCTGCTCGACATCACCGAAGTGAACTTCGGTGCGCTGCCGTTCATTGCCATCGACCGCAGGATCCGGCCGGTCGAGTACAACCCGGCGTTGAGGCTGGAGAATGCGGCGGTCAGCACGACGATGTTCATCACCGTGCCCGCGCCCTCGATCCCGATCTTCCCGAAGAACGTGACGAACGGGCTCTCGTCGGCCTGATAGGTGGTGTACGGGAGAAGAAGGGCCAGCAGGAACAGCGATCCGACGTAGAAGACCGCGATACGTGCGATCACCGAGTTGATCGCGCGCGGCATGATCTTATGCGGATGGGCGGTCTCACCGGCTGCGGTTCCGACGAGTTCGACTGCAGCATAGGCAAACACGACGCCGGACATGACAATCACCAGTGGGAAGAGGCCGTGGGGGAGAAGCCCGCCGTTGTCGGCGATCACGCTGAAACCGGTTGACTCCCCCTGAATCTCGTAGCGGCCGGCCAGGAAGATGGTGCCCGCAACCAGAAATGCCATCAGGGCAAGGACTTTGATGGCCGCAGCCCAGAACTCGAGCTCCCCGAACAGGGTAACCGAGATGAGGTTTACGCTCACCACGGCCACCAGCGCGAGCAGGGCGATCAGCCACTGTGGGACGCTCTCCATCGCCCGCCAGTAGTGAAAGTAGGTGGCGATCGCGGTGCAGTCGACGATGGCCGTGAACGCCCAGTTGAGCCAGTACATCCAGCCGGCGACGAACGCCGCCTTCTCGCCGAGGAATTCGCGCGCATACGACACGAAGGACCCCGATGACGGCCGGTGCAGCACGAGCTCGCCCAGCGCACGCAGGATCAGGAAGACGAAGATGCCGCAGAACGCGTAGCTCAAGAACAGGCCCGGTCCGGCGTTGTGTAGTCGGCCGCCGGCACCGAGGAACAGGCCGGTGCCGATGGCACCGCCGATCGCGATCATCTGCAGCTGCCGGGGTTTGAGGCCCTTGTGGTAGCCCTCGTCCTCCGCCATCAGGGCGGAGTTGTCGTACGTCGACGGATCGGGTGTGGTGGTCATCGAAGCAGTCCTCGCTCTAGTCAGTTTCCAGGTGACGCAGGATCAACGGGGTTACCACGGGCATCCCACTGCTCCGGGGGCCCCGGCGTATCGCTGATGTCACGAAACGTCATGACGAAGCCGCACACGGCGACGGCGGCCGCAATCGCGTAGCCGATTATCGAATACCAGCCGATGTGAAGGTACGCGGTGACCGCGACGATGAACATCGCCAGGAACACCAGACACATCCCGATCAGCGGAATCTTCGCAAACAAATCAATGCGTGCCATGAGCCCCACCTCGATAGACCGAATGACGGTGGTATTAGTGAACACCTTCCGGCATTGTGGCGTTGGCGAAATGGCCTCACCGCGTTCAACGGGCTGTTCGGCGTCCTGCTCAACGGCGTCGTACCCGCACAGGCGTTCGAGATCGTGCTGAACATGGCCGCGCTCGGGATCATCGCCTCCTGGGCACCGTCGTCATCTGCCAGATCCAGCTCTACCGGTGACTCTGGTATTTCAGCCCGACGACAAGAAGACGTGACGCAGTTACGCCTCGACGACGTCCCTGATGCGCTCGAGCGTCGTGCGCATATCGCGCACGTTGCGACGCTTGCGTAGAAAGCCGAGAAACGCCGTCGCCCGCAGAATCGTTGGGACGGGGATCCAGAACGACTCGGTCACTTCCGTGCCGTCATGGGTCGGGGTGAACTCGTAGTGCCAATTGTTGACCGCTCGGCCGCCAAGCAGCACCTCGAAGCCGAACTCGCGACCGGGTTCGCAGGCGGTTACCCGACACGTCGTCCAGTAGATCGGCCCGATTTCGTTGCGCTTGACGTGACCGCGGAACCGAGCGCCGACCTTTGGTTCGGTGACACCGTCCAGCCACTCCGCGTCGAACGTCTCCGGTGAGAATCGCCCGGTGTTACGGACGTCGGCGACCAGTTCCCAAATCTGTTGCGCAGGGGCGTTCATGTGGACCGTCACTGCTCCGCGCATCGGCACACCTTAGCGAAGCAGTCACTCCATCTCCTCGACCCACTGCGTAAGTCACTCGAACCCCACGGCTTTCGCCATCGACCGATAGCGATCCCGGTAGTCGTGAAATGCGGCGTCGCCCTGCGCCTTGCTCAACAACGCGCGTAGATCACCGCGACTTCACCAACCCGCGTGGGGAAATTCCTCTGCTCAGACGCCGAAGAGTCATACCCTGAGCGGGTCCGGCAGTCCAGGACGGACCGCGGGATCGGCGGAGGATGCAGTGACGGCAGCAGCGGCGGCGTGCCGGTCGTGTGGCGCAGGCCCGCGCGCGGGCGCCCGATTTTGCGAAGCGTGCGGGGCGTCGCTTGTGCCATCTGCGGAGGCTGCCGAATACAAGCAGGTCACCATGCTGTTCGCTGACGTGGTCAGCTCGATGGACATCGCGGCCGCGCTGGATATTGAGCGGTTGCGCGAGATCATCACCGAGTTGGTGGAACCGTCGGCGACGGTGGCCCGCCGCTACGGCGGGACCGTGGAGTACACCGGCGACGGTGTGATGGCGCTGTTCGGCGCCCCGGTGGCGTTGGAGGATCACGCTTTTCGGGCGTGCCTGGCCGCACTGGACATCCAGGAAGAGGCCAACCGGTTGGCGGGCGAGGTTGCCCGCCGCGACGGTGTGACGCTGCGGCTGCGGATTGGACTGAATTCGGGCCGAGTGATCGCCGGTGAGATCGGTTCGGGCTCATTGGGTTACGCCGCGATCGGGCAGCAGGTCGGAATGGCGCAGCGGATCGAATCCGTCGCCCCGCCGGGCGGAGTACTGCTGTCGGAGTCCACCGCACGGCTCGTCGAGCACACCGCGACGTTGGCGGCACCAGAGTGTGTGCACATCAAGGGAGCCGACAAACCAGTGCGCGTGCACCGGCTGCTCGGGATCGGCGCGCGGCATGCCGGGGTAGGGCGCAACGAGTCGAGCCTGGTGGGCCGGCGCTTCGAGATGGCCGCGCTCGATGCCGTGGTGGACCGGACAATCGGTGGCCGCGGCGCCGTCGTGCACCTGGTGGGACCGTCGGGTATCGGCAAGTCACGGGTGGCCCGGGAGGCCGCGGCACTGGCGGCCGATCGCGGGGTTGAGGTGTTTTGGACCTTCTGCGAATCGCACGCCCGTGACATTCCCTTCGGTGTGGTGGCGCGGCTGCTGCGGACCGGCATCGGCGTTACCGACCTGGACGATGAAACCGCCCGATCGCGGGTGCGGGGGGAACTTCCAGGTGCTGATGAGCAGGATCTGTTGCTGCTCGACGATCTGCTGGGCATCGCCGACCCTGATAGTGCACTGCCCAAGATCGATGCGGACGCGCGGCGGCGCCGGTTGACCGCAATGATCAACGCCGCGTCAACGGCCCGCACCGAACCAGCGCTCTACATCATCGAGGATGCGCACTGGATAGATGAGGTCAGCGAGTCGATGCTGGCCGACTTCCTCGCGGTGATCTCGCACACCCCGTCGATGGTGCTGGTGAGCTACCGGCCCGAGTACCGGGGGGCGCTGACGCGCGTGTCCGGTGTGCAGACGATAGCGCTTGGCCCGCTCGGTGATTCGGAATCCGCGGCGTTGCTTGCGGAGCTGCTGGGCTCGGATCCCTCGGTCGGTGACCTGGCGGCCACCATCGCCGAACGGGCAGCCGGCAACCCGTTCTTTGCCGAGGAGATGGTTCGGGAGCTGGTGCAGCGCGGCGCACTGGCCGGCGAGCGCGGTGGCTACCTGTGTCACGCGGATACCAGCGAGGTGAGCGTGCCGGCAACCGTACAGGCGGCCATCGAGGCGCGCATCGACCGCCTCAACGCCGGGGCCAAGCGGACACTGAACGCGGCGTCGGTGATCGGAGCCCGTTTCGGGGCGGAGCTCCTCGCCGCGCTGGAGACCGATCCGGTACTCGATGAGCTGCTCGAGGCGGAGCTCATCGATCAGGTGCAGTTCACCCCGCATGCCGAATATGCCTTCCACCACCCGCTGATTCGCGCGGTTGCCTACGAATCGCAGCTGAAATCGGACCGCGCCGAGGTGCACCGGTTGCTCGCCGCCGCGATCGAATCGGGCAGCCCGGACTCGGCCGACCAAAATGCCGCGCTCATCGCCGAGCATTTGGAGGCGGCCGGTGAAGTGCGGGCCGCGTACGCGTGGCACATGCGGGCCGGTGCGTGGTCGACACACCGGGACATCGCCGCGGCGCGGATCAGTTGGGAACGTGCTCGCCGGATCGCCGACGCTCTGCCCGCTGACGACCCCGACCGGACCGCGAAGCGCATCGCCCCCCGCACCATGCTGTGCGGGGCCGTCTGGCGAGTCGATCGCACACATCGCCGACAACTTTGACGAGCTGCGGAAATTGTGCGCGGTCGCCGGCGACAAGGGGTCGCTGGCCATCGGCATGGCCGGCATGGTGATGCACCACATGATGGATGGCCGCGTCCGCGAGGCGTCCGAGCTGGCGTCCGAGCAGATGGTGCTGCTTGACTCCATTGGCGATCCGGCCTTGACCGTCGGGTCCGGGTCCATGGCGATCCTCATGAAATACCGGGCAGGGGAGATCGCAGACGTTCTGCGCTGGTCGCAGACCGTCATCGATTGGGCCGACGGCGATCCGACCAAAGGCAACCTGATCGTGGGATCGCCGCTGGCGGTGGCGCTGGTATGGCGCGGCGTTGCTCGATTCTGGCTGGGCCATGACGGGTGGCGTCACGACCTCGATGACGCCGTAACGATGGCGCGAAACACCGACCCGCTAACCCACGCCCTGGTCGTCTTCTGGAAGTACGGTTGGGCAATTACGAACGGGGTGCTCGTCGCCGACGACACCGCGTTGCGCGAGCTCGACGGTGCGCTGCTGATCGCCGAGGAATTGCGGCGACGATAGCGCCCTCGGCCTAGTCAAGTACATATCGGGTATCGCGCTGACGTATCGGGACAACGCGGCGGATCATCAACGCGGGCTGGAATTGCTGGCTCAGGTCCGCGACATGTGCCTGCACGGCCGCTTCTACCGGAGCGAATTACCGGCCTTCGAGCTTCATGCCGCGCGCGAGGCGGCCCTGCGCGGCGACAGCGACGGTGCCATACCGGTGATGCGGAAAGTCCTCAACGATCTGTTAGACGAAGGACAACTCGCATACGGCGCTGCCGGCACCGCCCTCCTCGTGGAGATGCTGCTGGACCGTGGCACCGAGGACGACGTGGCCGAAGCCAAGAGCGCGATCGACCGTGCGGCGAACCTGCCTGCAGACAAAGGTTTCGTGTTGCGCGACATCACGCTGCTGCGGCTGAGGGCGCTGCTTGGCCCAGGCCCGCGGTGACGACGTCGCCTATCGAGACTTGGCGGATCGCTACGGCTCGATGGCGGAATCGCTTGGCTTCGAGGGACATATGGCGAAGGCCAGTTCGATGAGGTGAGGGTCGGGACCTTCCTCGACTCAATGGCTCAGCCGGCTGCCTCCTCGCCGCCTTCCCCGTCGTCGTCGTCTTTCCCGCCGCCCAGCGCCTTTTTGATGCTGTCGGAAACCTCTGTGACGGCCTTCTTGATGTCGCTGCGGGCTTTGACGATGGCATCGCGTACCGGCGTCTTACGCGCCGGGCGGTCGGTGATCGCCGGGGGGTCACCGATGTCAGCGTTCGAGGAGCGCACGTGTGTGCGTCCGTTTCCGATCACGGACTTCACCGCACCGACGGTCTGGTTGATCAGGTCCCCTGGCGCTAGATCTGCGACCGACTTTGCGCTGGCGCGCCCCGAGATCGTCGTCGCACCGCAACGTCCTGCTCCACGGCCGCAGTCTGATCCGCAATGTCCGTACTGTCGGACGAGAACGCAACGACGCAGGCGCGCCGACGAGGGCTCGGGCATTGTCGATCCCCTCGCCGATCGCGTCTCCGAGATCTGCGGCGAGCGTTGCCGGATTGATCCGCGGGATGAGCCGCGCCGGCGTGGGCTCCCAGAGTCGATGTTGCGGTCGTACCCCGTGTCGACGATCACCCGAAAGAACGGCTCGAACACATCGATCACCGGCTCCGGGACGCCGACGGTGCGCAGCGGACCGAACAACGGCAGGTCGGGGTTCTCGAAGAAGTAGTAGCTGGTGTCTCCGTACTTGCCCTGGTAGGCCGGCGACTCCGTTGGATTAACGGCAGGCAGGCTGAGGTCGAATGCGTAGCAATGCACATAGCAAAGAGGGCCACCGAGCAATGCGTTCGCGGTGGAGACGAGATTGAGCGGATACAACGGGAAATCACCCAGGCCGTCGTACTCCTTGTTGATCATGACCGTGTCGAACCCGGTGTCGGTTGGGGCGGGGCCGTTGAAGGGAAGATCGACGATCGGGATGTAAAGGCCTGGGAACCGGGCCAAAAAGCCTCCGTTGGGAAGATTGCCGCCGGCGAGCAATACGAAGTCGATGTCGGGAGCTTTGGATTCTATCCGGGTATTGCTCGGCGAGCCTGCGTCTCTCCATATCCGCGACGACCGCGCCCTGCGAGACGCCGAAGATCACCAGCGGGACATCGGGGTTCGCGGCCATCGCGGCCTCGAGGTCGACTACCCCGGCCTGAAGCGACTGACCGATTGTGACGTCGAACAGCCCAGAGAGTTTCCACAACGGCACGTTCGGCCATCCTGCGCCACCCGGTCCCCAGACGCTCGGGGGACCGACCACGAGCCCAATGAGGCGTGCGAATCCCGTGACGGGCCACCACTCCTGGGGCGTCGTTACCGGCAACGGGGGGGTCGATTGTCTCGTTCGGGTGAGTCGGCACGATGAACTGGTTCATGAAGAGCTTGACCAAATAGTCATCAGGTTTCGGGATGGTCGTCCCGCCCATGATCAAGGCGGTCCGCGGCGGATCCGGTGGCGGAATCGCCGATTCGGCCGAAGCGTTTCCAGGTGCAACCGTGACGGCGAACCCGACCCCCAGTGTTACCGCCAGTGCCCCGATGCGACCGATGTATTTTGCGCTACTCATCGTCGTTGCTCCATCCGTGTGGTGGTCGCGGGACAAGGGCCTCCGCGTCGGCTCGAGTTCAGCTATCCGAATCGTCGTTTGCATTCAGTGCGACGAGCCCGGTAGTGCGCCACCGGAATTTGTCGGGCTCTGGTGCGGTACTACTTAGTCAGCCGGCTGCGTCCTCGCCCACACCGCGACATTCCGCGTCATCGATAGACCGCTGATATACCCGCCCAGCGCCCAACGCTCGGCCGACGGGAATTGTCGCTGCCTTGCGGTGCGACGGACCCAGTAGCGGACCACTGGTATCCGAAGGGTTCGACGCAGTACTACTTAGACGCCCGGCGCAGGGCCAGCAATGCGGCTACGTCGTCGCGGTTGGTTGTTCCGGTCTTCAACATGGCCTGATAGATGTGGCTTTCAACGGTGCGTACGGAAACTGTCAGTCGCTCGGCAATTGCACGGTTGGACAAGCCCTCGCCGACCAGCATGACGGTCTCTGCCTCGCGGTCGGTGAGTGGCAGGGGCTCGGAGGCCCGTCGAAGGGCAGGGGTACTGACACCTCCGCATTGTTCGGCCAACGCTTCTGCGCGTGCCGAGCATCCCAACGCCGATCCCCGTAGGTCTTGGCTGCGATACATGAGGGCGGCGTGGGCCGCCGCGTCGACGGCGGCGACGAGATCGCCCGCGCGTTCGAATTCCTCTGACACCGAGGACAATTCAGCGGCATCGCCGTTACTCAGGGCAACCGCAAAGCGCGCGGCCAGGCCGACGCGTGGTCCCTCGACGATCGACTCAAGCTCGCGCAACCTGGATGCGCTGGAGCGATCACCGAATTGCGTGGCAGTCTGCAGACATAGCACTTCCGCCGCGAATTGTCCCTTCGCCGCGGCTCTTTCGGCGGCCGACAACACGACGGTGACCGCCTCGCTGACGGCACCCTGGCCCGCGGCCACCCACGCCGCGGCAAGTCCGCGCTCGTAGTCCAGCGACCGAAAACGACGTGGCAATTCGTCGAGTGCCGCAAGCACGCCGAGCGCCTCGTCAGTGGAACCGTGCACAGCGAGCGCAGTCGCGCGCGGGATGGCATAGCGGTAGCCCCATCCAAGGGCAAATCCCGCCTCGGACAAGCCGATAGCTGCGTGTTTCAGCAACAACCGTGCGGTGTCGAGGCGTCCAGCGCCAAGGGCGGCACGACCGGCCACGGCGGCACCGAGTAATTGCGCCGCCCCCGAGAGATCGGTCGCCTGCTGGCGCACCCATTCGGCGACTTCAAGGGCTTCGCTGATCCGGCCCGACAGCACCAGTGCGCTGACCTGCGCATCGGCGATGTTCAACCGCGTCTGCGGCGCGTCGAAAGAGCGAGCGGCGACGGTGTAGCCCCTTTGTGCGGCATCAATAGCTTCGGTAGTACGCCCCGCGTCCGCGGATATGACGGCGACCGCCCAGGCGATCTCAGCACCCACGACGGCGGGCAGGTCGTCGAGTGCGAGTTCTTTCGATGCTTGTGTCGCCCGATGCGGATCGTCCATCGCAAACCAATAGACCGTCAGGAAGGCGTTGATATAGGTGCGGGCATGCTCGGGTGTCGTGCGCGACGCCTCGTCGATGAGTTCTTTCGCGCCCGCGGGATCACCAAGCGCCCACAGCATGTTGCTGGCCCGGAGGAACGCGAACCTGGCGCGCTCGCCGTCGGTCAACTGGCTGGTGCGAATCTCGGCTAGCACCGCGTCGGCCTCCTCGCCGTGGCCCAGCCACGAGAGTGCATGCGCACGAACAAAGTTCGGTTCCGGCCCCGCTCCGGCGCGCATTGCGGCTTGCGCGAGTCGATCAGCCAGCGGCAGATCCGCCAGCCCTACGGCGCCGTGGGCTGCCCTGACGAGCAGGTCGACGTCGAGAGGGAGGTCGGAGTCCAGAGTCAATGTCGCGCGCCGCACCACGACTCGGATGTCACCGCGGTCGTCAGACGCGGCGAGCTCGGCTGCGACGAGCCCGCGCAGCCGTCGTAGCCGGGTGGGCGCCGCCCGCTTGCGGCGTACTTCACCGTAGAGCGGATGCGCCACCCGCACCTCCACACCGCCGACAACGGGCTCAAGCGAAATGAGGCCACGGGTGTCGGCCTCCTCGACCGCGGCCTGATCAGTGATGCGAGTCAAGGCCGCCAGTTCGATCGGCTCCCCGACGGCCAGCGCGTCGATGACATCGCTCACCGGCATGGGCAGCGCTCCGATGCGGGATTCGATCAGCTCGACGAGGCCGGGTGGCATGATCGGGTCGCCGATCCACCGCCAATACCCATGCTGTTGCACGAATCGGCCATTGGCGGCCTCCTGCTCGAGGATGTTGCGCAGATACAAAACGTTGCCGCGTGTCAGCTTCCATAGTCGCCGAGCGGCATCCGGATCCACCGATGCACCTAACGCCGCCGACAACAGTGCGGTCGTTTCGTCGAGCGACAGTGGCTGCAGGTCGAGACGGTCGAGTTGGCCGACCTTGTATATCTCCTGTACCGCTGTAGGAATCGGTTCACCGTCGCAAATGGTGAGCAGCATTTTCGCCGCGCCGCGCTGCACGATCTGATGCACGACGAAAATCGACAGATCATCGAGCAGGTGCGCGTCATCGACAACCACCACCACCGCGGCGCCCGACGATGACGCACTCAGTGACTCGATCGCGCCTCGCAGCAACTGAACGGTGTCGGTAATACCCGATTGCGCCCACGCGGTAAAAGCACCAAGCGGAATGGCCCGCGCAGCGGACGTGCCGACCGCCAACCGCCCTTCGCATCCGCGTGACTCAGCGGCCGACAACGCCTCACGGGCGATCCGGCTCTTCCCAACGCCCGCCAACCCGCGCACAACGATCCCGGACCGGTCCGACGACGAGATCGCGGCCTCGATAGCTCGCATCTCTTCCGAGCGTCCGACTAGCGGCCACGACAACTGCATGCCAAGAGCGTAGGAGCGCCGACAACGCTCGAATTGTGTTTCCGCCATTAGGCCAGGCATCCGATGAGCTGCCCGACAATTTCCATCGTTAGGCTGTGCCGCATGGCTGCTGACATCGTGCCGATCCGGCTCGGGTTGACCAAGGGCGACCTGTACACACTCTGGGCTCCCCGCTGGCGGGATTCCGGCGACGAGTGGGAGGCGCTGCTCGGCAAGGACGAGGACCTCTACGGGTTCGAGTCCGTGCCCGATCTGGTCGCCTTCATCAGGACGAATAGCGACAACGACCTCACGGACCACCCGGCATGGGAGCGCCTGACCGAGGCGAACGCGCACCAATTCGATCCACCGGAGGAGCGCCAGTACGACCTGATCGGCGTGCAGGAGCTGCTGGCCGAGAAGCCGACCGAGGATTCCATCGCGACGCTGCATCGAACCCTGGCGATCGTGTCGTCTGTCGGCTCGGTCTGCGAACTGCCTGCGGTCACGAAGTTCTTCAACGGCAACCCCATCCTCGGCTCGCTCGGCGCGGGCATGGATCACTTCAGCGGCAGGAGCGGTCGCAAACGCTGGGACGAGATCGCGACGGTGATCGGGCGGAGTTGGGACAACGTCGTCGACGCGATCGACGAGGTCATCACCATCCCGGACGTCGACAAGGCGGCGTCGGAGAAGGCGGCCGCCGATCTCGAGGAACCCAAGCCCGAGCCCGAGCCCGAGGAGATCGAGGAAGCCGTCGAGACGCAGGCCGATGACGCCGACGTCGAGGAAACCGACGCCAAGGAAACCTCGGAGTCCGAGGCGGCTGTCGCCGAGCGAACGAGCGGCCTGGTGCTCGGCGCCGATGAGGATTTCTGGCTCAAGGTCGGCATCGATCCGATCCAGATGATCACCCGCGGTGGCACCTACTACACGCTGCGCTGCTACCTCGACGACGCGCCGGTGTTCCTGGGCCGAAACGGCCGGGTCAGCGTGTTCGGATCGGAGCGGTCGCTGGCGCGGTATCTGGCCGACGAGCACGACCACGACCTGTCCGATCTGGCGACCTACGAGGACATCAAGACCGCCGCCACCGACGGCTCGCTGCGCGTCGACGTCAGCGAGGAGAACGTCTACGTGACGAGCGGCCTGGCCGACGACCTCGCCGACGGCCCCGAGTCCGTGGACCGCGACCAGCTCGAACTGGCCGTGGAGTTGCTTCGCGACGTCGGCGAGTACGCAGAGGACGACATCGTCGACGAGACGTTGGACGCCGACATGCCGCTGGGTCGTCTGGTCGCCCACGTGCTGGACTCCGGCACTGTCAGCAAGCCAACCGCGCCGAACGCCAAGGCTGTCGAGCAGTGGGAGTCGCTGGAGACCTTCCTCGAATCCCGGCTGCGCCAGGAGTAGTTCAAACGAGTATCTGACTACTCGCGTCGGACCCGGTGTTGCGGAGCATGCTGTGTGAATGACCGCTCAACAGCAACAGGCGATGGATTCTTTCTATGCGCTCGACAACGTGATCACGATCAAGATCACCATGCCTGCGTCCGAGTGGGACAAGGTCCGAAACGAGGAGCCGAAGAGCGGTCGCTGCGAATGGGACTGGACCGGTGGCAGCAGATACACCTGGCGCCAGGCGGACACGGTCGAGATCTCCGGGACCAGATTTCCCGCGCGGACGACGTTCACCGACGTCGGCATCAAGAAGAAGTCGTTTTGCGGCTCGATCGATGACAAGAAGCCGTGCCTGCACATCGATTTCGGCAGATTCAGCAACACCGCCGAGGATGCGGCCGAGGCGCTGATCGGGACGCGCTATGTGACGCTCAACAACTCCAAACAGGACAAGTCCTACATCAGGCAGACGCTGGGTTATCGAATGCTGCAGATGGCCGGCCTGCCCCACTCTCGATGCAACTACGCCCGGGTGTTCGTGAACGGAACTCCGATCGGCCAAGGGCTGGGTGGCGATATCTTTCCGGGAATTTTCGTCAACGCCGAGCCGATCATGAAGCGCTACATCGAGCGAAACTTCAACGGCAACATGAACGGCAACCTGTACGAGATCGAGCACACCGACGACTTTCGCGAAGAGAGGCTGCCGTTCATCGGCGTCGAAGACCTGTCGGAATTCGACGACAAGGACGACCTCAAATTCGCCTGCAGGCACATCAAGGCCAACGGGCTTGCCGGCGCAGATCAGATGCTCGATATGGACCAGTACCTCAAGGTCTACGCGATGGAGTTTCTGCTCAAGCACTGGGACGGCTATGCCAACAACACCAACAACACCTATCTGTACAACGACGTCACCGCCGTCGCGTCGCCGGGCGTCGGCAATATCAAGTTCAAGATGATCCCGTGGGGCATCGACCAGATACTGAAACCCCGCGAGTTTTTCCGGCTGGGCCGTGACGGGTTGATCGCGCAGCTTGTGCGCAACGACGACGCGCGCCGCAAGCTGCTGATTGATCAGATTCGGGCGTACCGGGAGACCTTGTTCAGCCGCCAGCATCAGCAGACTGTTCTGAAACCGTTGATCGATCAAATGCAAGCTCTGCTAACGGGTTTCAGCGTACCCAACGCCGTGCAGGAGATCGGCACAGTCCGGCAACAACTGCGGCTCGCCGAGTCGGCCGGATACATCTTCACCGGCCTGCCCGGCCCGGCCAACCCGGTCTACATCCTCAAACACGACACCAGTCACTGTCTGCATGCCAGCAACACCGAGTCGATTCCACCGGGCGCGCCCGCTCCGGTGAACTTCGAGGTGTACCACCAGCAGCTGTTCGACAACAACCACCCGACGGATCTGTGGGTCCTCAACGACTTGGGCACCGGAAAGTCGTTGACCAACCAGGGTTTCAACCGCAATTTGCATGCCAGCGGCACGCAGGTGACACCTGCGGGGCACAAGTTCCTCTACACGTGCGCGCCGAGTAACGGCGACCATGCCGAAGAGTTCACCATCGTGCCCGTGCCGGTGCCCGTCACGGACCCCGCCAACCCGCCTGGCCGCTTCGCGTTCACCGGCTACTTCAACATCGTCAGCGTGCGGACCAATGAGATGGCGAAGTTCGGCAACGACCTCACGCCGGCGGGCAGGCCGAGAGTTCACCAGGAACTCCCCGGTTCCAACCTCTACTTCTACTGATCGCGCTCCGGGTGCCGGGCTCGGTACCACCGCGAGCAGACGTGAAAGCCCCCATTTCGCGCCGCAATAGGGGGTTTTCGCGTCTGCTCGCCATGAGAAATCAGCCGATCAGCACGGCGAACCGCGGTTTGATCACCTCGTCGATGATTGCCAGCCGCTCGTCGAACGGGATGAACGCCGACTTCATCGCGTTGATGGTGAACCGCGCCAGGTCGCTCCAGCCGTAGCCGAACGCCTCAACCAGCCGCAGCATCTCCTGGCTCATCGTGGTGTCGCTGATCAGCCGGTTGTCGGTGTTGACGGTGACGCGAAACCGGCTGCGCGCCAACAGGTCGAACGGGTGCTCGGCGATGCTGCCGACGGCACCCGTCTGCACGTTGGAGCTCGGACACAACTCGAAAGGAACTCTCTTGTCCCGCAGCAGCGCCGCCAGCCGACCGAGATGGACGGTGCCGTCGGAGGCGACGGTGATGTCGTCGACGATGCGCACCCCATGGCCCAACCGGTCGGCACCGCAGAACGCGATGGCCTCGTGAATGGACGGCAGCCCGAATGCCTCGCCTGCGTGAATCGTGAAGCGGGCGTTATTGCTTCGCATGTACTCGAAGGCATCGAGGTGCCGCGTCGGCGGATACCCGGCCTCCGCCCCGGCGATGTCGAAGCCGACCACGCCCTTGTCCCGGAACCGGATGGCCAGCTCGGCGATTTCCAGCGACCGAGCCTGGTGGCGCATCGCGGTCACCAGGCAACGGACGGTGATCGTGCGGCCCTCGCTGCTGGCGGCCTTCTCGCCGTCGGCGAAGCCGGCCAGCACCGCGTCGACCACCGCGTCAAGCGACAGCCCCCGATCGATGTGCAGTTCGGGGGCGAACCGGATCTCGGCGTACACGACGTTGTCGGCGGCCAGGTCCTCGACGCACTCGTAGCCCACCCGGTAAAGCGCCTCCGGCGTCTGCATGACGCCGACCGTGTGCGCGAACGGCTCCAGGTACCGCTCGAGCGATCCGCTGTGCGCGGCGGTGCGGAAAAACGTCGCCAAGCCGTCGACGTCGGTGGCGGGCAGGTCCTCGTAGCCGGTCTGCTCGGCGAGGTCGAACACGGTGGCGGGGCGCAGTCCCCCGTCGAGGTGGTCGTGCAGCAGCGCCTTTGGCGCGCGCCCGATGGAGTCCAGGGTCAACGGGCTCGTCATGTCGTGATCCGATCGATGATGAGCGGCCCGATGTCGGGGGCCGTGTCGCCGACGCTCCAGCCGCCGGCCATCTCCGCCATCGCACCGTCGAAGCGCTGCGGGGTGTCGGTGTAGAGGGTGAACAACGCCTCGCCCGCGGCCACGGGCTCGCCGGGCCGACGGTGAATGCGCAGACCCGCCCCGGACTGAACACGCTCGCCGGGAACCGCGCGACCCGCACCGAGCCGCCACACCGTCAGTCCCACCGCCATTGCGTCGATATCGCCCATCGTGCCACCGCGGGGGGCGGTGATGGTCTCGGAGTGCGCACCAACGGGCAACGGTTGCGACAAGTCGCCGCCCTGGGCGCTGACCAGCCGGCGGAAGTGGTCCATCGCCGACCCGTCACGCAGCGTCTTGGCGGGGTCGACACCGTCCAGGCCTGCGGCGTCGAGCATCTCGGTGGCCAGCGCCAGCGTCAGCTCGACCACATCGGACGGGCCCCCACCGGCCAGCACCTCCAACGACTCGTCCACTTCGACGGCGTTGCCGACGGTCCGGCCCAGCGGCCGGTTCATATCGGTCAGCAGCGCACGGGTGACGAGCCCGTGTTCGGTGCCCAGCTCGACCATGGTGTGCGCCAGCTCGCGGGCTTCGGCCTCGGTCGTGAGGAACGCGCCGGAGCCCACTTTGGAGTCGAGCACCAAGGCCCGGGTGCCCTCGGCGATCTTCTTGCTCATCACCGAGCTGGCGATCAGCGGCAGGGACTCGGTGGTGGCGGTGACGTCACGCAGCGCGTAGATCTTGCGGTCGGCAGGCGCCAGCTCGCCTGCCGCGAAGATCGCCGCGCCGAGCTCGCAAAGCTGTTGGCGGATCTGCTCTTTCGAGATCTCCGCGGTGAACCCCGAAATGGCTTCCAGCTTGTCGAGGGTGCCACCGGTGTGCCCGAGGCCGCGTCCGGCGGCCTGCGGAACCGCGCCGCCGCACGCCATCACGACGGGCACCAGCGGGATGGTGATCTTGTCTCCGACCCCACCGGTGGAGTGCTTGTCCACCAAGGCAAGCGGCTTGTTGTCGCGGCGCAGATCGGTGAAATCCATCCGCTCGCCAGAGCCCACCATCGCGGCCGTCCAGCGCGCGATCTCGTGGCCCGTCATCCCGCGCAGGAAGATCGCCATCAGCAGGGCCGACATCTGCTCGTCGGCCACCTGTCCGTGGGTGTACGCGTCGATGACCCAGTCGATCGCCGCGTCGGACAGCGCATGGCCGTCGCGCTTGGTGCGGATGACCGTCGGCGCGTCGAATGTGGGTTGGGTCACGGCTTTTCCGGCTCCCCACGGGCCAGATCGTCAGGACCGAACGCGTCAGGCAGAAGGTCGCCCAATGGCCGCGGGCCCAGTGGATGGTCGATGAGCATCTGCGGTCCGCCGTGCTCCAGCAGCACCTGCCTGCACCGGCCGCACGGCATCAGCAGTTCGCCGTCGGCGGCCACGCAGGACAGGGCGATCAGCCTGCCGCCACCGCCCGAATACAGGGCGCTGACCACTGAACACTCGGCGCAGAGACCAAGGCCATATGAGACATTCTCCACATTGCAGCCGGCCACCATTCGGTGGTCGTCGACCAGCGCCGCAGCGCCCACCTGGAACCCAGAATAGGGCGCGTATGCCTTGCTCGCCGCCTCTGTTGCCTTGTGCCGCAACATCTTCCAGTCGATATCGGCGCTCATGTCAATACCGCCAACCGGGCTGAAGAATGCATCCGAACCCTCCGTCCCGTGGCTCGGCACGTGATGTAGGTAACCCTAACTTCGGAGCCAAACACTTGCGAACGGGTAACACGGTAGCGCTTTGGCTACTACAAATGGGTTTAGAGTCGCCCCGACCACCGATGGCGTTGGAGGCCCGATGAGTACGAATACGGAGATAGCGGCCCCGCGAGAGAAGCCGGCGCGCAGACGCACCCTGTATCGCGGCGACCCGGGGATGTGGTCCTGGGTGCTGCACCGCATCACCGGCGCCACCATCTTCTTCTTCCTGTTCGTCCACGTGCTCGACACCGCGCTGGTGCGGGTGAGCCCGGAGGCCTACAACGAAGTCGTCGACACCTACAAGACCCCGCTCGTCGGCCTGATGGAGGTCGGGCTCGTCGCCGCGGTGCTGTACCACGCGCTCAACGGCATCCGGGTCATCCTCATCGACTTCTGGCAGCACGGCCCGCGCTACCAGCGGCTCATGCTGTGGGGGGTGGCGGCGATCTGGCTGGCCGTGATGATCCCGGCGCTCGGCGTACTCGGCATGCACATGGCGGAGCGGTTCCTGTGAGCGCGCCATGGTCGCCCCACCACCGCGAGGGTCGGGTGGCAGTCGTTCAGGAGAAGGAACACGACCGGCCGGCCTCGCTGGACCATCCGCGCGCGCCGCGTCGGCCGAGGGGCATCCCCTACTTCGAGAAGTACGCCTGGCTGTTCATGCGGTTTTCCGGGGTGGCGCTCGTCTTCCTCGCCCTCGGCCACCTGTTCATCATGCTGATGTGGGACGACGGGGTGTACCGCATCGACTTCAACTACGTCGCCGAGCGCTGGGCGTCGCCGTTCTGGCAGATCTGGGACATGGCGCTGCTCTGGCTGGCGATGATCCACGGTGCCAACGGCATGCGCACGATCATCGGCGACTACGCCCGCAAGAACGTCACCAGGTTCTATCTGAATTCGGTGTTGTTGCTGGCGACCGGCTTCACGTTGGTGCTGGGCAGCTACGTCCTGGTCACCTTCGACGCGAACATCTCGTGAGTTTTCAAAGGAACGTGAGCTCCAATGATCATTGAACATCGCTACGACGTCGTCATCGTCGGCGCAGGCGGCGCGGGCATGCGTGCCGCCGTGGAGGCCGGTCCGCGGGCCCGCACCGCGGTGCTGACCAAGCTGTACCCGACGCGCAGCCACACCGGCGCCGCGCAGGGCGGGATGTGCGCGGCACTGGCCAACGTCGAAGAGGACAACTGGGAGTGGCACACCTTCGACACCGTCAAGGGCGGCGACTACCTCGCCGACCAGGACGCCGTCGAGATCATGTGCAAGGAAGCCATCGACGCGGTGCTCGACCTCGAGAAGATGGGGATGCCGTTCAACCGCACCCCCGAAGGTCGCATCGACCAGCGCCGGTTCGGCGGGCACACCCGCGACCACGGCAAGGCGCCGGTGCGCCGGGCCTGCTACGCGGCGGACCGCACGGGCCACATGATCCTGCAGACCCTGTACCAGAACTGCGTCAAGCACGACGTCGAGTTCTTCAACGAGTTCTACGCCCTCGACATCGCGCTCACCGACACGCCCGGCGGGCAGGTGGCGACCGGCGTCATCGCCTACGAACTGGCCACCGGTGACATCCACGTGTTCGCTGCCAAGGCGATCGTCTTCGCCACCGGCGGGTCGGGCCGGATGTACAAGACGACCTCGAACGCGCACACCCTCACCGGCGACGGCCTGGGCATCGTTTTCCGCAAGGGACTTCCCTTGGAGGACATGGAATTTCACCAGTTCCATCCGACCGGCCTCGCCGGTCTGGGCATCCTGATCTCCGAGGCGGTGCGCGGCGAGGGCGGCCGGCTGCTCAACGGCGAGGGCGAGCGCTTCATGGAGCGCTACGCGCCAACCATCGTCGACCTGGCCCCCCGCGACATCGTGGCCCGCTCGATGGTGCTCGAAGTGCTGGAAGGCCGCGGCGCCGGACCGCACAAGGACTATGTCTACATCGACGTGCGCCATCTCGGCGCGGACGTGCTCGAAGCCAAGCTGCCCGACATCACCGAGTTCGCCAGGACCTACCTCGGCGTCGACCCGGTCCACGAGCTGGTCCCGGTGTATCCGACCTGTCACTACGTGATGGGCGGAATCCCCACCACCGTGCACGGCCAGGTGCTGCGTGACAACACCAACGTCGTGGCCGGGCTGTACGCCGCAGGCGAATGCGCGTGTGTCTCAGTGCACGGCGCCAACCGGCTCGGCACCAACTCGCTGCTGGACATCAACGTGTTCGGCCGTCGCGCAGGAATCGCGGCCGCGAACTACGCACTGGGACACGACCATGTCGACATGCCGGAGCACCCGGAGGGCATGGTGGTCAACTGGATCGGCGACATCCTCTCCGAGCACGGCAACGAGCGCGTCGCCGACATCCGCGGCGCGCTGCAGCAGTCGATGGACAACAACGCGGCGGTGTTCCGGACCGAGGAGACGCTGAAGCAGGCGCTCACCGACATCCACGCGCTCAAGGAGCGGTACGCGCGAATCACGGTGCACGACAAGGGCAAACGCTTCAACAGCGACCTGCTCGAAGCGATCGAGCTCGGTATGCTGCTCGAGCTGGCGGAAGTCACCGTCGTCGGTGCGCTGAACCGCAAGGAGTCCCGCGGCGGTCACGCCCGCGAGGACTATCCCAACCGCGACGACACCAACTACATGCGCCACACGATGGCCTACAAGGACGGCGCAGATCTGCTCAGCGACATCCGGCTGGACTACAAGCCGGTGGTGCAGACCCGGTATGAGCCGATGGAACGGAAGTACTGATGACTGCTGACGAGCGCTTGCGCGAGGAGCCAATATGACGCTGTCGCCTGAGGTCGACACCAAGGATCCCGAGCTGCCGCCGATCCCCGACGGCGCGGTGATGGTGACGCTGAAGATCGCTCGGTTCAACCCCGAAAACCCCGACACCGCAGGCTGGCAGAGTTTCCGGGTGCCGTGCCTGCCGTCGGACCGGCTGCTCAACCTGCTGCACTACGTCAAGTGGTATCTCGACGGCACGCTGACGTTCCGGCGGTCCTGCGCGCACGGCGTGTGCGGCTCGGACGCCATGCGCATCAACGGCGTCAACCGGCTCGCGTGCAAGGTGCTGATGCGCGACCTGCTGCCGAAGAAGCCGGACAAGAATTTGACGATCACCATCGAACCGATCCGCGGCCTTCCGGTGGAGAAGGACCTCGTGGTGGACATGGAGCCGTTCTTCGACGCCTACCGTGCGGTGAAGCCGTACCTGATCGTCAGCGGCAATCCGCCTACCCGCGAGCGGATCCAGAGCGCGACCGACCGCGCCCGCTACGACGACACCACCAAGTGCATCCTGTGCGCGTGCTGCACCACCAGCTGCCCCATCTATTGGAGTGAGGGTTCGTATTTCGGGCCTGCCGCCATCGTCAACGCGCACCGGTTCATCTTCGACAGCCGCGATGAGGCCGCCGCCGAGCGCCTCGACATCCTCAACGAGGTCGACGGCGTCTGGCGCTGCCGCACCACGTTCAACTGCACGGAGTCGTGCCCGCGTGGAATCCAGGTCACGCAGGCAATTCAAGAAGTCAAGCGCGCGCTGATGTTCGCGCGCTAGCGTTCACCGCGAGCGGCCGCAAAATGCCAACTTTGCACGGCGTGTTGCGTACAGACACGGCCGCTCGCGGTGCGAGGAGGTCTGTCACACATCGCCGGGCTGTCTCGTCTAACGGGTATGACACAGAAAACGCGTATTGCTCCCCTGCCGCCGCAGCGCGCATCGCTGCTGACCAGGCTGATGTACACGTTCGCCAAGCGCCGGTTCGGCGAGGTGCCCGAGCCGTTCACCGTCGCCGCGCATCACCCGCGGCTGCTGATGGCCAACGGCGTGCACGAGATGCTGCTGCAGTCGGGTTCGAAGAAGCTCCCCGTCAGCGTGCGCGAGCTTGCCGTGTTCTGGACCGCCCGCACCGTCGGTTGCTCCTGGTGCGTCGACTTCGGCTCGATGCTGATCCGCCTCGAGGGCCTCGACGTCGAGCGACTCAAGGACATCGACAACTATGCGACCTCGCCCGCGTACACCGACGACGAGCGGGCCGCCATCGCCTACGCCAACGCCATGACGACCGATCCGCACACCATCACCGACGAACAGGTCGACGACCTACGGCGCCGCTTCGGCGACGACGGTGTGATCGAGCTGACCTACCAGATCGGCGTGGAGAACATGCGGGCCAGGATGTACTCCGCACTCGGCATCACCGAGCAGGGCTTCAGCTCCGGCGATGCCTGCCGGGTGCCATGGGCGAACCAGTGAACTTGTCTGGGTTCGCGATATCCCAGATGGCGCAGATCTTTCCGTCGCGCACCGTCATCGCGGTCACCCGCGGCGTCATCTCCGGATAGCCGTCGCCGGCAGGCGCGCCAGGGGTGTAACTGCCGAGCTGGCCGTTGACCAGGGCCGGCTGAGCGGTCGCGAGGAAGTTCGGTCCGTACCGCTGCGCAAGACCGAACAGGAACCGCGCAACCTTGTCCGGTCCGTGGATGACGCGGGCCGCCGTCGGCGCCCTGCGATTGGAGTCCCCGGTGAACGTCACCTCCGGGTGTAGAAGGCGCACAACGGCATTCATGTCGCCTTCGGCGAGTGCCGCCATTAACGCACCGGCAACTTCGTTGTGGGCGTTGTCGGCCACCGGCTCCGGTGCGGACGCGACCGCGCGTCGCGCACGAGAAGCCAACTGCCGCGCCGTCGCATCGCTGACGCCAAGCACCGACGCGATCTCGCCGAACGGCACCGCGAATCCGTCGTGCAACACGAACGCCACCCGCTGATCCGGCGTCAACCGCTCGAGGACGACCATCGCGGCGAATCGGGCGTCCTCGCCTGCCACCACCACGGCGAGCGGGTCGTTGCCATCGAACCCCGTCACCACCGGCTCGGGAAGCCATTCGCCGACATAGGTTTCGCGTCGATGAGCCGCCGAGCGCAACCGGTCCAGACCCAGCCTGCTGACCACGGTCGTGAGCCACGCCCGCAGATCTTTGATCGACCCGGGCGCCGCACCATCCCATCGCAGCCATGCGTCCTGAACGATGTCCTCGGCGTCGGCGACGGTGCCGGTGAGCCGGTAGGCCACCGACAGCAGATGCGGCCGCAACTCCTCGAACTCGTCCACTCGCGCGCTGGCGGTCATGAATCAATCCTAGGGCCGCCCCGGCGATGGCCGAATCCGTCGCAAATTAGGCACCCCGGAACGATTTCCGCGTTGAACCCTCAGGGCAACTACCGGAACCGTATATTCCGCACATGGCAATCAAGGAACCTGAGGCACCGGTAGTCGGCGACAAGGGCCTGCAGGCCGGCGCGCTCGGACTTGTCGGCAACGTGGTCATCGGTTTGGCCGCCGTCGCACCCGCCTACAGTCTGGCCGCCACGCTCGGCTATGTCGTGCTGGAGGTCGAGGACAAGGCACCCGCGATGTTCCTGCTTGCCTTCATCCCCATGTTGCTCGTCGCCTTCGCGTACAAGGAGCTGTCTCAGGACACGCCCGACTGCGGCACGACGTTCACCTGGGGCACCAAAGCCTTTGGGCCGTGGATCGGCTGGATCGGCGGCTGGGGCCTTGCCGTCTCGGCGATCATCGTGCTCGCCAACGTCGCCGAGATCGCCGCGATCTACCTCTACAACTTCCTCGGTCTCGACGACCTCGCCGAGAACCTTTTCGCAAAGGTGGCACTCGGCTCGTTCTTCATCATCTCCATGACGCTGCTGTCGGCTCGCGGCATCGTGGTCTCCGAGCGGGTGCAGAACGTCTTGATCGTCATTCAGTTCGGCGTCTTGATCGTGGCGAGCGTCATCGCCCTGGTCCGGGTGTTCACCGGAACCGCTGGCGCACAGGCGGTCATGCCGCAGCTGTCGTGGCTGTGGCCGGGCGGGCTCGACTCCTCGGCCATCGCCGCCGCCGTCATCCTGTGCATCTTCATCTACTGGGGATGGGACGCCTGCCTGGCCGTCGGCGAGGAGACCAAGGATCCCGGCCGCACCCCCGGTATCGCCGCGGTCATCACCACGCTGATCCTGGTATGCACCTATGTGCTGGTCGCATTTGCGATACAGTCCTTCGCCGGCTTCGGCGAGGTCGGCATCGGCCTGAACAACGCGATGAACACCGACGACGTGCTGACGGTGCTGGGTGAGCCCGTCGCCGGGCCGATTCTGGCGTCGCTGCTTCTGTTGACGGTTTCGGTGTCGGGTCTGTCGTCCACCCAGACGACGATCCTGCCGACCGCGCGCGGCACCCTCTCGATGGCGGTCTACGAGGCGATTCCCAAGCGATTCGCCAGTGTCCACCCTCGCTACATGACGCCCGCGTTCGGAACGATCGTGATGGGGCTGTCGGCACTGTTCTTCTACCTTGTGCTGACGTTCCTGTCGGAGAACGCCCTCGCCGACTCCGTCGCATCGCTCGGGCTGGCGGTGGCGTTCTACTACGGCATCACCGCATGGGCCTGCGTATGGTACTTCCGCAGGACGCTGTTCACGTCGGCACGGAACTTCTTCTTCCGCGGGCTCTTCCCGTTGCTGGGGGCACTCGCGATGACATGGGCGTTCGTCATCAGCGCCAAGGACATGATCGCAGCCGGACTACGGCTACACCGCATTCGGCTCGATCGGCGGCGTCTTCGTGCTCGGCGTCGGCATGCTCGTGCTCGGCATCCCGTTGATGTTGGCCTGCTTCGCATTCGGCACCAAGAGGTTCTTCCGCGGCGAGACGCTGAACTGCCAACACCGAAGTCAAGGTTCCTGACGTTCTAGCGAGCCAGACAAGTGCAGGAGCAGCAATGCATCTGACCGTCGGATACCTGGCGACTCCCACCGGCGATGACGGCGTCGCACTGGCAAGCGCGCTCGCCAAGACCTTCGACGCCGAGGTGGACGTCGTCCTCGTCGTCCGCCAGGAAATGCCTGACGGCCATCCCGGGCGCGCCGAGTATCAGCAGCTGCTGGTCAACCGCGGCGAGGAGTGGGTCTCGCGGGCGATCAGCGCCCTGGGCGACCGCGGCGTGACCGCGAACTCGACCGTCCTGGTCGGGGAGTCCTTCGCCGAGTCGCTGATCGGCTTCGCCGAAGAGAAGAACTCGGATCTGATCGTCATCGGCGGCGCCCGCGACGGCGTCTTCGGCGGCCACGTCATCGGCTCGGTCACCGGCGCCCTGCTGCACGCCTCGCCGATCCCCGTCGCCCTCGCGCCGCGCGGCTTTCACGAAGACCCGCCGGACACCGTGACCGCGGTGACCGCGGCGGTCCCCACCCGCCCCGGCGACGACAACCCGTTGCCGTTCGCCATCACACTCGCCAGCGCGGCGAACCTGCCCATCCGCATGGTGTCGTTGGTGTCGGCCGAGAACCTGGCCCACGCCGAGAGCGCCAGGGAAGTCCGCGAGATTCAAATCGCCGCCGCCGAAGAGAACCTGGTGCTGGCCGCGCGCGCGTTGCCCGATGCGCCCGAGATCGAGTCGCTCGTCGCCGACGGCCTGACCCTGGAATCGGCGCTGAAGAAGCTGAACTGGGACGACACGGATGTCCTGGTGGTGGGCTCCAGCCGGTTCGCGGCGCCGCGCCGGATCTTTCTCGGCTCGACCGCGGCCCGCATCCTCGCCGGCACCGACGCCCCGGTCATCGTCGTGCCACGCGACGGGGGCTAGTGCTGCGATTTTCTCTCCCGGCCTGCGGACCGCCAGTCGGAATTCGTCGCGATCGTTGCACTCGGCGACTGATTTCGTGCAGGATCAGAGTAGATCAAAAGGCGCGAAAAAGCACTGCAGCGCTTCGTGAACGAGCGGCAAAGGAGCACACCGAAATGAGCGCATCACTGTATGCGGTGGTCGACCCATCGACAGGCGAGACGGTGAAGGAGTACCCGACTGCGACGGACCAACAGATCGAAGCCGCCGTCGCCGCGGCCAGCAAGGCACACCGGGACTGGTCGCGGGGGTCGACGATCGCCGAGCGCGCCGAACTCATTCGCAAGGTCGGCAAGCTTCACGCCGAGCGCAAGGAAGAGCTCGCGAAGATCATCAACCGCGAGATGGGTAAGCCGATCGACCAGTCCGAGGGCGAGGTCGAATTCAGCGGGGCGATCTACGAGTACTACGCCGACAATGCGGAGAAGTTCCTCGCCGACGAGCCCATCGATCTTCTCGAAGGCGAAGGGTCCGCGCTGATTCGCCGCGGTTCGGTCGGTGTGCTGCTCGGCATCATGCCGTGGAACTACCCGTACTACCAGGTCGCCCGGTTCGCGGGACCGAACCTGACGCTGGGCAACACGATCCTGCTCAAGCACGCACCGCAGTGCCCCGAGTCGGCTGCGGCCATCCAGCAGATCTTCACCGACGCCGGCTACCCCGAAGGCGCCTACGTCAACATCTACGCGACCAACGACCAGGTCGCCGACATCATCGCCGACCCACGCGTACAAGGCGTTTCGCTGACCGGCTCCGAACGCGCGGGTGCCGCGGTCGCGGAGATCGCAGGCCGCAACCTCAAGAAAGTCGTCCTCGAGCTCGGCGGTTCAGACCCGTTCATCCTGCTGAGCTCCGACGATCTCGACGCCACGGTGGAGGCCGCCATCGACGGTCGCTTCGAGAACACCGGGCAGGCCTGCAACGCCGCGAAGCGGATCATCGTCTCCGAGGGCATCTACGACGACTTCCTCGACAAGTTCACCAAGAAGGTGCTCGCGAAGGCCGAAGGCCTTGCCCCGTTGTCGTCGGTCGCGGCGGCCGAGCGGCTGGACGACCAGGTGAAGCGGGCCGTCGACGACGGCGCGACCCTGGTCTCCGAGGGTGAGCGCAAGGGCGCCCACTTCCCGCCGGGTGTGCTCACCAATGTCTCGCCGGATTCGCCGTCGTACAAGGAAGAGTTGTTCGGACCGGTCGCGACCGTCTACAAGGTCGGCTCCGAGGACGAGGCCGTGCAGGTGGCCAACGACACCCCGTTCGGACTGGGCTCCTACGTCTTCACCACCGACAGCGAGCAGGCCAAGCGGGTCGCCGATCGGATCGAGGCGGGCATGGTGTTCGTCAACGCGGTCGGCGCGGAAGGCGTCGAGCTGCCGTTCGGCGGCGTGAAGAGGTCCGGTTTCGGCCGTGAGCTCGGCCGCTACGGCATCGACGAGTTCGTCAACAAGAAGCTGATCCGCATCAGCTGAGCATCGCGCGCGCCTTCTCCCCTCCGCCGCAAGGGCAGCGACGTTGAGACTGCAACCATGGCGCAAACGTGCGAGTAGGCCCCGCCGTTACCGCAGTCTCAACGGGTTCGCACAGCTCCGCTAGCGCTTCGTGAAGATGATCCGGTGCCAATCCTTTTCGGCGACGCCGGTGATATCGCTCATCACGTGCTTGATCGTCAGGTACTCCTCGAAGGAGTAGTCCGACATGTCCTTGCCGAACCCGGACGCGCCGACGCCGCCGTGCGGCATCTCGCTGATGATCGGGATGTGGTCGTTGATCCACACGCAGCCGGAGTGGATCTCCCGTGATGCGCGCTGCGCGCGGTACACGTCGCGGGTCCACGCCGACGCGGCGAGGCCGTAGGCCGTGTCGTTGGCCTGCCGTAGCGCATCGTCGTCGTCGGTGAACGACCGCACCGTCAGCACCGGACCGAAGATCTCGTCGCGGTAGACCTCGGAGTCCTCGGCCACGTCGGCGATCAGGGTCGGCCGGTAGAACGAGCCGGGCAGATCGGGTGTGCGGCCGCCGGTGACGATGCGGCCGCCCTGATCGGGCGCCCGCTCGACCATGCCTGCGACCTTGGCCCGGTGCGCCATCGAGATGAGCGGCCCGAGGTCGGTGTCCTCGTCGTTGGGATCGCCCACCACGACCTTGCTCATCAACTCACCGACGCCGGCGACGAAATCGTCGTAGAGCTCGCGCGCGACGATCGCCCTCGTCGCCGCGGTGCAGTCCTGTCCGGTGTTGATCAGCGAACCCGCGACCGCGCCCTGGATCGCGGCATCGAGATCGGCGTCGTCGAACACCACGAACGGCGCCTTGCCGCCGAGTTCGAGCTGGGTGCGGTGCCCGTGCACAGCCGCGGCGGCCATCACCTTGCGGCCCACCGGCGTCGACCCGGTGAACGTCACCACGTCGACGTCGCGATGGCCGGCCAGCGCGGTGCCGACGTCGCCGCCCGCGCCGGTGACCACGTTGAAGACGCCGTCCGGCAGGCCCGCCTCGGTGGCCAGCCGCGCCAGGGTCAGCGTGGTCAACGGGGTCAGCTCCGCGGGTTTGATGACGACGCTGCAGCCCGCGGCCAAGGCGGGCAGCACTTTCCACACCGCCATCTGCAACGGGTAGTTCCACGGGGCGATGGTCGCGACGACCCCGACCGCGTCGCGCCGGATGCTGGAGGTGTGGTCGCCGGAGTACTCCGCGGTGGCCTTGCCCTCGAGGTGACGGGCCGCGCCCGCGAAGAAGTCGACATTGTCGATGCTGCCAGGGACGTCGAACTCACGGGCCAGCCGCGCAGGCTTGCCGGTCTGGCTGACCTCCTCGGCGACCAGCTCGTCGGCGTGCTCGGACATCAGCACAGCAAGCTTTGCCAGCACCGTCGCGCGGTCGACCGGGGTTGCGCTCCCCCAGCCCCGCTGCGCCTCGCGGGCTGCCGCGACCGCGGTGTCGACGTCGGCCGGCGTGGCCAACGCGAGCTCGGCGACCACCTCGCCGTTCGCCGGGTTGATGACCTGATGTTTCGCGCCGCCGGTGACCACCGCCGCACCGTCGATCCAGCTGCCGGCCACGCTGGCCGATACCGTCGCAGTCATGGCCCAACGCTAGCCGACGGTGTGCGTGGCGGCTACGCATTCCCGCAGTCGCGACAACGCTCGGCGCGTGATTTCATCGGTTTGGTTGCTTGTAACGACGGATTCCGTGCACAATCTCAGGCATGGCCAACCCGGGTGCTGATGGCATCCAACCCGTCTCCCTGCGCGTGCAAACACGGCCGGGGGCAGCGGTTCAACTCGACGAGCTGTCCAAGGCGATCATCGAGAAGCTGCAGCAGGACGGCCGTCGCTCGTATGCGGGCATCGGCAAGGCGGTGGGACTCTCCGAGGCCGCGGTGCGGCAGCGGGTCCAGCGCATGGTCGATGCAGGCGTCATGCAGATCGTCGCCGTCACCGATCCGATGCAGCTTGGGTTCGCCCGTCAGGCGATGATCGGCATCCGCTGCACGGGCGACACGACAAGGGTGGCCGAGAAGTTGGCCGCGATCGACGCGGTCGAGTATGTGGTGCTGACCGCAGGTTCCTTCGACGCCATCATCGAAGTGGTCTGCGAAGACGACGACGATCTGCTCGATCTGCTCAACACCCAGATTCGTGCATTGCCAGGAGTGATATCCACCGAAACGCTCGTATACCTGAAACTCGTTAAGCAGCAATACAATTGGGGTACAAGATGACGACTACTGATATCGCACCAGAAGTATCGACCGACCTGGCAGCAAAGGCGAACCGCCACCTGTGGGGTCACTTCGCACGACACGGCGAGGGCATCACGCCGCCGATCATCACCCGTGGCGAGGGCGTCAAGATCTGGGATGACAAGGGCAAGAGCTACATCGACGGGCTGTCGGGCCTGTTCGTGGTGCAGGTCGGCCACGGCCGCAAGGAACTCGCCGAGGCGGCCGCCAAGCAGGCCGAGACGCTGGCGTTCTTCCCGCTGTGGTCCTACGCGACGCCGACCGCGATCGAACTGTCCGAACGCATCGCCGGATACGCACCAGGCGACCTGAACCGGGTGTTCTTCACCACCGGCGGCGGCGAAGCCGTCGAGAGCGCATGGAAGCTGGCCAAGCAGTACTTCAAGCTGACCGGCAAACCCGGTAAGCACAAGGTGGTTTCGCGCTCGATCGCCTACCACGGCACGCCGCAGGGCGCGCTGTCCATCACCGGAATCCCGGCGTTCAAGGTCCCGTTCGAGCCGCTGGTGCCCGGCGGTTTCCGCGTGCCGAACACCAATTTCTACCGCGCACCCGAGCCGTATGACACCGACATCAAGGAGTTCGGGCGTTATTGCGCGGACCGCATCGCCGAGGCCATCGAGTTCGAGGGCCCCGACAGCGTCGCCGCGGTGTTCCTGGAGCCGGTACAGAACGCAGGCGGATGCTTCCCGCCGCCGCCCGGATACTTCGAACGGGTCCGCGAGATCTGCGACGAGTACGACGTGCTGCTGGTCTCCGACGAGGTCATCTGCGCCTACGGCCGCATCGGTTCGATGTTCGCCTGCAACGACTTCGACTATGTGCCCGACATCATCACCTGCGCAAAGGGTTTGACGTCCGGGTACTCGCCGATCGGCGCGATGGTCGCCAGCGACCGGCTGTTCGAGCCGTTCAACGACGGCCACACGGTGTTCGGCCACGGCTACACGTTCGGCGGGCACCCGGTGTCGTCGGCGGTGGCGCTGGCCAACCTCGACATCTTCGAGCGGGAGGGCCTCAACGCCCACGTCAAGGAGATGGCGCCGGCCTTCAAGTCGACGCTGGAGAAGCTCTACGACCTGCCGATCGTCGGCGACGTCCGCGGTGAGGGCTTCTTCTACGGCATCGAGTTGGTCAAGGACAAGACCACCAAGGAGACCTTCAACGACGAGGAGTCCGAGCGCCTGCTGCGCGGCTTCCTGACGCCTGCGCTGTGGGAGGCCGGGCTGTACTGCCGCGCCGACGACCGCGGCGACCCGGTCGTGCAGCTGGCTCCCCCGCTGATCAGCGGGCAGAAGGAGTTCGACGCGATCTACGACATCCTGCACGGCGTGCTCGGCGAAGCCAGCCGGATGATCTGAGTTGAGCAAGCCACCGATCGATCCCGTCCGGTGGCAGGCTCCACCGATAGGCACGCTGCCGGAGCTCGCTTCGGCGTCGATCACGATCGTCGGCGTACCGGGTAACGCGCCCGAGGACGTCGTGGTCGACGCCGACGGCCAGATCTGGACCGGCGTCGACGACGGCCGCATCGTGCGCATCTCACCGGAGAGCGGTGAGACGACGGTCATCGGCGACACCGGCGGGCGACCGCTCGGTTTGCACGTGGCACGCGATGGTCGGCTGCTGATCTGCGACAGTCCACGCGGGCTGCTCGCGATGGACCCGTCGACCGGCCAGATCGAGACGCTGGCCGACGAGGTCGACGGCAGGCCGCTCCGGTTCTGCTCGAACGTCACCGAAACAGCTGACGGCACAATCTATTTCACGGAGTCGACGAGCGCATTCACCTACGTCGACGCCGTGGCGGCGATTCTGGAGGCCCGCGGCCGCGGCAGCCTGTTCCGGCGCGATCCCGACGGCACCGTGCTCACACTCGTGCCCGGGCTGTATTTCACCAACGGGTTGACCTTGACCGCTGACGGTTCTGCGCTGGTGTTCGCCGAGTTTCAGGCACGACGGCTGATGAAGTACTGGCTGACGGGTCCGAAGGCCGGCTCGGTCACACCGTTGGCAGAGCACCTGCCCGGCACGCCGGACAACCTGTCGACGGGTGCCGACGGCCGGATCTGGTGTGCGATGTTCACGCCCGCCAACGCGGCTGTGGACAGGTTGGCGAAGGGGCCGCCGCTGGTGCGCAAGCTGCTCTGGCGCCTGCCGTCGCGGTGGCAGCCCAAGGCGGACTCGGTCGTGTGGGCCGTCGCGTTCGACCCCGACACCGGGGCGGTCGTCGGAGGCCTACGGACCGAGCATCCCGGGTTCGGCCAAGTCACCGGCATGGTCGAGGCGAACGGCAGGCTGTGGATGGCATCGCTGCGCGGGCCTGCCGTGGCGTACGTGCATCTGGCCGCGACAGCCCTGCCCTAACCGCCGAGAGCTCGACGTTCTGGCGCACATTTGCGGGCTCGCAACCGTACGCTCAAACTGCACGCTTGCGGCCTGTAGCTGAGTCACTTTTGAAACTCTAACCACATGAGTCACAGCGTGGCTCCCCGGATTCGGGTGCCAAATCGCCTAATCTGCGGTCACGATGGCGACCTTCACGATTGCGTCCCAGCGCGCTACCGCCCTGGCAGCGGCGCTTTTTCTGATGGCGAGCCCGGCGTTGGCGAACGCCGAGCCCAACGCCGCGGCCGAGGCATGCCCGTATCAGGTCAGCACCCCGCCCGCCGTCGACTCGTCGGAGGTCCCGACGGCAGGCGACCCACCGCAGCCGCTGGCGGTGCCCACTGACCCGGTCGGCGGTGACGCGCTCGGCGGCTGTGGGGTGATCACCGCGCCCGGGACACCGCCGGTGCCGGGCGACATCTCCGCAGAGGCCTGGCTGGTGGCCGACCTCGACACCGGCGACGTCATCGCCGCCAAGGACCCGCACGGCAGGCACCGGCCGGCCAGCATCATCAAGGTGCTGGTGGCCATGCAGGCGCTGCGGGATCTGCCGATCCACAAGGTGGTCGCGGGTACCCCCGACGACGCGGCCGCCGAGGGAACGAAGGTCGGCATCGGCGACGGTGGCCATTACTCGATCCGCGACGTCCTGCACGGGCTGCTCATGCATTCCGGCAACGACGCCGCACACGCGCTGGCCATGCAGATGGGCGGAATGGACGCCACGCTGACAAAGCTCAACGGTCTGGCGAGCAAGCTCGGCGGCCGCGATACCCGGGTTGCGACGCCATCGGGTCTCGACGGCCCCGGCATGAGCACGTCGGCCTACGACATCGGCCTGTTCTACCGATATGCATGGCAGAACCCGACATTCGCCGAGATCGTGGCGACCCGCAGCTTCGACTTCCCGGGTCGCGGCGACGCCGGCTACCCGGTTGAGAACGACAACCAACTGCTCTACAACTACCCGGGCGCGATGGGCGGCAAGACGGGGTACACCGACGACGCAGGCCAGACGTTCGTCGGCGCGGCCAACCACGACGGTCGCAGGCTCGTTGCGGTGCTGATGCGCGGCACCCGGCAGCCCATTGCCCCGTGGGAACAGGCCGCCCACCTGCTGGACTACGGGTTTGCCACCGCGCCCGGGCACGAAGGTGGGCTCGCTCATCGAACCGGACCCCTCGCTGGTGACCACCCCCGAGAAGGCCGCCGACGACACCGCGTTGAAGGCCACCACCGCGATTCCGGCCGCCGATGCGCTGCCGGTGCGGGTGGGCGTGGCGTTCGTCGGTGCCGTCATCGTGTTCTGCCTCATCATGGGCGCACGATCGATGAACCGCCGACCGCAGCACTGACACAAGCATTTTCGGCAGTGCGCGCTGCTTTGCTATCCTTGGTCTGTCACCACTATGTGAAACCGGACGAGCGGCACCGTACCCGGCCAGCGACAAGACGGCGCCCTCGGAGGTACGTCATGGCATGGCTGATTCTTCTGGTCTCAGGTGTTCTCGAGGCGGTATGGGCGACTGCACTCGGCAAGTCCGAAGGCTTCACCCGACTCGCTCCATCGGTGATTTTCGCTGTCACGCTCGTCCTTTCGATGGCCGGACTGGCGATCGCGATGCGCAGCCTGCCCGTCGGGACCAGCTACGCGGTGTGGGTCGGCATCGGTGCGGCGCTCACCGTCACCTACGCGATGGCGACCGGCGCAGAAGCCGTGTCAGCGGTCAAAATCGTACTGATGCTCGGGGTGGTCGGTTGCGTCGCGGGCCTCAAGCTCGTTGGTCACTGACGCCGTCGCCACCGCGAAAGTCCAAGCGCGCCAAGGGCTCCGACGGCTGCCGCGCCAAGAGCACCGGCAGGGCCCATCCCCTCCCGCACCTGCACCCGCGGGGTTATCCGGGCGGCGGGGGGTGGATCCACCGGCGCGGCGGCGAGATTCTCCTTGGACGTGGCCGCCCACGCGGTCGCGAAGAGAACTATCCGCGCGGTGATGTAGGCGAACACCATCAGGCCGAGCACGGGACCGAACGTCGCGCCAGCAGGGCCGGTCACCACGGACTTGAGAAAGATCGACGCCACCAGCTTGAAGATCTCGAAGGCCACCGCCACCATCAGCCCGGCCCGCGCGGCGCTTCGGAGGCTCACCGACTCGCGCGGCAGCCGCGCGATCATCCAGGTGAACAGCAGCCACGAGATCAGCAGCGAAATCACAGATCGACACCACTCGCAGGACAATGCTCATGCCCGGGAGATCCTGTAGCCCAAGCCATTCGACGACTTGCTTCATCAAGTCCGAGCTACCGAGTGCGGTGAATGCGACCGTGACGACGATCGCGGCGAACAACCCGACCATGGCGAGCAGATCGGAGAGCTTGGTGCGAACGAAGCCTGCGGTCTCCCGGCGCATCAATCCCCACATCTGGCTCAACGCCTCGCGCAGGTTGGCCATCCAGCCCAGCCCGGCCCACGCGGCCGTCGCCAACCCGATGATTCCCACTGACGTCCGTGACTCGATCGCGGACTCCATCAGCTCGACCAACTGCTGGCCGAGATCACCCGACACCGTCGACTTGATCTTGTCGGTGACCTCGGCGAGCAGATCCGGCTGGCTGGCCAGGACGAACCCCGCAATCGAGAACGCGACCATCAGCAGCGGAAAGAGCGCGAAAATGGTGAAGTAGGTGATGCCCGCGGCGTAGAAGTCACCCTTGCTGTCCTGATAGCGCTCCTGCGCACGCATGACGTGGTCGAACCACCTGAACCGGGCTCGGAAGCGGTCCAGAATTCCCGGTTTGGCCGGTTCGGTCATGCCGACCTCCCGAAGGCGCTATTAGGGTTGCTGTAGGAAACCTAACCGCTCATATACCCGCTTCAGCGTCTTTGCAGACACTTCCTTGGCGCGGGTGGCGCCCGCGGCGAGGATCCCCTCGAGTTCGGCGGTGTCGGTGAGCAACTCGTCGACCCTGGTCTTGAGAGGGGTGACGAACTCCACCACCGCTTCGGCGGTGTCCTTCTTCAGGTCGCCGTAGCCGCGGCCCGCATAGCCCTCGACCAGCTTGTCGACGTCGGTGCCGGTGACCGCCGACTGGATCGTCAGCAGGTTCGACACGCCCGGCTTGGCCTCGGGGTCGTAGCGGATCTCCCGCTCGCTGTCGGTGACGGCCGAACGGATCTTCTTGGCGGTGACGCCGGGATCGTCGAGCAGGCTGATCAGCCCGGCATCGCTGGACGCCGACTTGCTCATCTTCGCCGTCGGGTCCTGCAGGTCGTAGATCTTGGCGGTGGCCTTGGGGATCATCGGGTCGGGGACGACGAAGGTGTCCGGAAAGCGCGAGTTGAAGCGCTGCGCGACGTCGCGGGCGAGTTCGAGGTGCTGGCGCTGGTCCTCCCCGACGGGCACCAGGTCGGTGTCGTAGAGCAGCACGTCCGCAGCCATCAGCACCGGGTAGGTGAACAGGCCGACAGTGGTGGCGTCGCTACCCTCCTTCTGCGACTTGTCCTTGAACTGCGTCATCCGCGACGCCTGTCCGAACCCGGTGAAACACCCCAGCACCCAGGTGAGTTCGGTGTGGGCGGGCACATGGCTCTGCACGAAGATGGTCGCTTGGAACGGGTCGATCCCCATCGCCAGGTATTGCGCGGCGGTCGCGAGCGTTCGTCGCCGGAGCGTGTCGGGGTCCTGCGGGATCGTGATCGCGTGCAGGTCGACGACGCAGAAGTAGGCGTCGAACTCGTCCTGCAGGCCCACCCATTGCTGAACCGCGCCCAGTGCGTTGCCGAGGTGCAGGGAGTCAGAAGTGGGTTGCACGCCGGAGAAGACGACGCGCTCGGCTGGCTTGCTCATGATGGGTTCGATCTTTCCACCCTCGTCATCCCCATTCGCGTGGGGTCAGCCGCTCGAGGGCCCGCAGGAACGTCCGCCGTTCCTCGGCGCCGAGTTCGCCGAGCCACCGCTCTTCCCCTCGCTGGATCTCGTTCTGCACTGCGTCTTTGACACGGCGACCGGCGTCCGTGATCGCCAGTAGCCGCACTCGGCGGTCGTCCGGGTCGGGTCGGCGTTCGATGTAGCCGTCGTCCTGGAGGTCGTCGAGGGTGCGAATGATCCGCGTCTTGTCGGCGCCGATCGCCGACGCCAGAGCGGCCTGGGTCCGCATCGACGACCTGTCCAGGGCCAACAGGACGACATACCCCCACATCGTCAGGCCGTGCGCTTCGAGAACCGGCTCCTCCGCGGCGATGAGCTCACGCAGGAGCGGCGCGAGCATCGCGGCCAGGTCCGGGCGCCGCGAGTCCGACGACTTCGCTGCCATCGCGTCATGATAGGCATTGCAATATCGTATGCAATTGCTTATCATAGGTGGATGCCTACTAAAGTTTCCGGGATCGCTCACCTACACCGAACCGCCGTGCTGAAGTCGGTCGACGTCGTCGACGCGGTCCGGACGACCGATCTCGATCGAACGACACCCTGCGATGGTTGGAATCTCGCCGACCTGTTGGCGCACATGACCGTCCAGCACCGCGGATTCGCGGCCGCCGCAAGAGGATTCGGCGCAGATCCAGACGTCTGGCGCGTCGAGTCGGTGGTCGACGCGGTGAGGGCCGACCCGCGCCGGGCCTACTCCGAGGCGGCGCACGACGTGCTCGACGCGTTCGCGGCCGACGGGACAGCCGACGCGCCGTTCGCACTGCCCGAGTTCGGCGATGGCGCGGTGTTCCCCGGCGCGATGGCGATGGGGTTCCACTTCGTCGACTACGTCGTGCACGGCTGGGACGTCGCCAGCTCGCTGGGTGCCGGGTTCGAGCTACCAGCCGATGTCGTCGAGGCCGTGCTGCCGTTGGCGCTTGCGGTGCCCGACGGCGACTTTCGCACCATGGCCGGGGCGCCGTTCGCGCCCGCCGTCGAGCAGGGCGGCACGGACGACTTCGAGCGGATACTGCGACACCTCGGCCGCAGGCCGGACTGGCGTCAGCACATGGAGTAGGCGACTACGCACGCCCTCTGTTGTCGAAGACGTCAAGATCAAATTCATGGCGAAGGTGGGTGGACACGCGATCGTTCTCGGCGCCAGCATTGCCGGCATGCTGGCGGCCAGGGTGCTGGCCGACCGTTTCGACGAAGTCACCGTGGTGGAACGCGACGTCCTCGGCAATTCGCCAGACACGCGACGCGGCGTGCCTCAGGCACGCCATCTGCACGGGCTGTTGATGCGGGGCACGCAGGCGCTCGAGGAACTCTTCCCCGGCTTCCTCGCCGAACTCGTCGCGGCAGGCACGCCGTTTTTCGACGGGAGCGATCTGTCCCGGCTCTACTTCTGCATGAACGGACACCTCGGGGTGCGCTCGGGCAGTTCGCAGCACATCAAGGCCTACAGTGCCAGCCGCCCGTTTCTGGAGCACCAGGTCCGGCGCCGGCTGCGGACGATCCCCAACATTGCGTTGCTTGACGGTCACGACTTCGTGGACCTGAACACCAACGAGCAGCGCGATGGCGTAGCCGGGGTTCGCATCGCCCAGCATGGTGGCGGCGAGGTGACGGAACTGCCTGCGGATCTGGTCGTGGATGCGACCGGGCGCGGCGCACGCACGCCGGTGATGCTGGAACGGCTCGGCTACTCGCGCCCGGCCGAAGAGAAGGTCACCGTGCACTTGAAGTATTCGAGCCAGCAGTTACGGATGGCACCCGATGCATTACGCGAAATGGGCTTGGTCATCTCTCCAGTGCCGGGCCGGCCGACAGGCTTGGCCCTCGCCCAGTGTGAAAGCGACACCTGGATCCTCACCGCTTTCGGCATGGCGGGCAATGACCCACCGGATACGTTCACCGGAATGTGCGATTTCGTGGAGCCCTTCACACCGGCGCATGTGATGGCCGCCCTCCGTTCCGCGACACCGCTGGCCGCGACCGCGCAACACCGCTACCCGTCGAGTCGGTGGTATCGCTATGACCGGATGCGGCGACTCCCAGACGGACTGGTCGCGGTCGGCGACGCCGTCTGCAGCTTCAATCCGATTTACGCGCAGGGAATGACAGTGGCCGCGCTGGAAGCACTGGTATTGCGCGACTGCCTGGCGAAGGGAACGAATGACCTCCCAGGCCGGTTCTTCCGCGCCAGCGCCAAGCCCATCCGTCAGGCGTGGCAGATGGCGGCCGGTGGGGATCTGTCCTTGCCGGAAATCGAGGGAACCCCGCCTCTGTCGACGAGGTTGTTGAACCCTTATCTGGACCGGATTTTGACCGCGGCGGAGTCCGACGTATCCGTGCTCGAACAGTTCATCCGGGTGGCATGGCTGGTGGATCCCCCGACGCGGTTGATGCGCCCGGCAATGATCGCGCGGGCGATGGCGGCGAAGCGCCGGAGGCCCGCAACCGAACAGGCAGCAGAGTTCGTCTAGGTCAGGGAGCTCCCGTCGGCGAGCTTTAATCCACCTCGTTTCTGAATCGGCGCTGCACCAATTGCCTGGGTACCCCGAGCAGCCGGCCGATTTCTCCCCATGAGAAACCAACCCCCCGGGCAGCCCTGACGGCATTCGCGTACCGAGCGCGAGCACGATCGAGGTCCTCGCGTGCCCCACGGAGCTCCCGCCGACACGAGCCACTGATCACCTCGTGGTGGATGGCGTCGAAATTGTCGACCGGCACCGGTTCCTGCTCCGCTGACTCGATCCATTTGTCTACCGCCTTGCGCGCGGCGATGATCGCGGGGTCAGTGGCCCACCACGGCCGGCCGGTGGCGTCCGCCGGAGCACTTGTCTTCTGTGACGCGTCATCGTTGATGACGGTTCCTGTTCGATCGTCATCATTTGATGACGGCCCGCAAAGGGCACGTGGTTCCCGCCTGTGACAGATGAGGCGGAAGAGGGGCGGAAGAGGCGAGCTTGCGGTACCGCCGGTACCACCTTTACTGTCGGCTGCATGAGGCAGCGTGACCCGATCCACCTCGGCTCCGGCGAGCCGATGCTTTTGCTGCACCCGTTCATCCTGTCCCAGACCGTGTGGAAACGCGTCGCCCCGCTGATAGCTGACACGGGCCGCTACGAAGTATTCGCACCGACGATGGCCGGCCATAACGGGGGATCCCGCGGCAGCCTCCTGCTCGATATCGCGACGCTGGCCGATGATGTGGAGCGTCGGCTGGACGCTCTGGGCTGGGGAACGGCGCACATCGTCGGCAACTCACTCGGCGGCTGGGTGTCCTTCGAACTGGAGCGCCGTGGCCGCGCCCGCACGCTGACCGGCATCGCACCCGCGGGCGGATGGAACCACTTCACGCCTGCGAAGTTCGAGATCGTCGGCAAGTTCCTCGCCGCGGCGCCGCTGTTCGTGGTGTGCCGGCTGCTCGGGAAGCACGCGGCCAAGTTCCCGTTCGCACGGCAGCTTGCGTATCCGGCGGTCAGCGCGACGGCCGACGGCCTCACCAACGAAGACATCGTCGAGATCATCGACGATGTCGCGCACTGCTCGGCCTACTACCAGTCGCTGGTGAAGTCGCTGACGCGGCCCGGCCTGCTGGAGTTGGCCAAGACCCGCACGCCGACCCATCTGGTGATCTGCGAGAAGGACCGGGTGCTGCCGACGCCGCGGTACACGCGACAGTTCACCGAACAACTTCCGTCCAACACCAAGGTGTCGACGCTGGACGGGGTCGGACATGTGCCGATGTTCGAGGCGCCGCAGCGGATCGCGGACGTGATCACCGGGTTCGTCGAGCAGTACGCCCACCCGAAAGCGGGCTGAACCGCACTGATCAGCTGCGCGCAGCCTCGAGCGTCTCGTTGAGCGTCTTGCTCGGCCGCATCACCGCCGTGGTCTTCTCCCTGTCGGGGTAGTAATAGCCGCCGATGTCCACCGAATCCCCCTGTACCTCAGCGAGTTCGGACACGATCGTCTCTTCGTTTTCGGCAAGCGTCTTGGCCAGTTTGGCGAAGTGGTCGGCGAGCTCTTTGTCCTCGGTCTGCTCGGCCAGCTGCTGTGCCCAGTACATGGCGAGATAGAACTGGCTGCCACGGTTGTCGAGCTCACCGGTCCGGCGCGACGGACCCTTGTTGTTCTCCAGCAGCTTGCCGATCGCGGCGTCGAGCGTCGTGCCCAACAGCGTGGCCCGCTTGTTACCGGTCTTGGTGCCGAGATCTTCGAAACACGCGCCGAGAGCGAGGAACTCGCCGAGCGAATCCCAGCGCAGATGGTTCTCCTCGACGAGCTGGTGCACGTGCTTGGGCGCCGAACCGCCCGCGCCGGTCTCGTACATCCCGCCGCCGGCCATCAGCGGCACGACGGACAGCATCTTGGCGCTGGTGCCCAACTCGAGGATCGGGAACAGGTCGGTCAGGTAGTCGCGCAGGATGTTTCCGGTCGCGGCGATGGTGTCCTGCCCGCGGATCAGCCGCTCGAGCGTGTACCGCATGGCCCACACCTGCGGCATGATCTGGATGTGCAGGCCCTCGGTGTCGTGGTCCTCCAGGTAGGCCTTGACCTTCTTGCGCAGCTCGACCTCGTGCGGCCGTTCGGTATCCAGCCAGAACAACACCGTCATGCCGGACGCACGGGCACGGTTGACGGCCAATTTGACCCAGTCGCGGATCGCCGCGTCCTTGGTGACGGGCATCCGCCAGATGTCGCCCTCCTCGACGTTCTGCGTCAGCAGCACCTCGCCGGTGTCGATATCGACGATGTCGGCGACGCCGTCGGAGGGGATCTCGAAAGTCTTGTCGTGTGAGCCGTATTCCTCGGCCTTCTGCGCCATCAGCCCGACGTTCGGAACGGTGCCCATGGTCGTCGGGTCGAACTGACCGTGCGTCTTACAGAAGTTGATGATCTCCTGGTAGATCCGGGAGAAGGTGGACTCCGGGTTGACGGCCTTGGTGTCCTTGGTCCGCCCGTCCGCGCCGTACATCTTGCCGCCGAGGCGGATCATCGCGGGCATCGATGCGTCCACGATCACGTCGCTGGGCGAATGGAAATTGGTGATCCCCTTGGCCGAATCCACCATCGCCAACTCGGGGCGGTGCTCGTGGACGTCGTGGATGTCCTGGATGATCTGCTCGCGTTGGAACGAGGGCAGGGCCTCGATCTTGTTGTACAGGTCGACCATCCCGTTGTTGACGTTCACCCCGAGTTCGTCGAGCACCTCCTGATGCTTGGCGAAGGCGTCCTTGTAGAAGACCTTCACACAGTGGCCGAACACGATCGGGTGGCTGACCTTCATCATCGTCGCCTTGACGTGCAGCGAGAACATCACGCCGGTCTTGTAGGCATCCTCGATCTGCTGTTCGTAGAACTCGCAGAGGGCCTGGCGGCTCATGAACATGCTCTCGATGACGTCGCCGTCGTCCAGCAACGTCTCGGGCTTGAGCACGATCGTCTCGCCGCTCTTGGTCTTCAGTTCCATCCGCACCTTGCGGTCGCGATCCAGCGTCATCGACTTCTCGCCGTGGTAGAAGTCGCCGCCTTTCATGGTCGCGACGTGGGTGCGCGAGGCCTGGGAAAACTCGCCCATGCTGTGCGGGTGCTTACGCGCGTACTCCTTGACGGCGTTGGGGGCACGACGGTCCGAATTACCCTCGCGCAGAACGGGGTTCACTGCGCTGCCCAGAATCTTGCCATAGCGCTCGTTGAGCGCCTTCTCGTCGTCGTTCTTCGGCTCTCCCGGATAGTCCGGGAGGTCGTAGCCCTTGGCCTTCAACTCCTTGATGGCGGCCAGCAGCTGGGGCACCGACGCGCTGATGTTCGGCAGCTTGATGATGTTGGTAGCCGGGTCGTGCGTGAGCGCACCGAGGGTGGCCAGGTTGTCGGGCACCCGCTGCTCTTCGGTCAGGCGGTCGGAGAACTCGGCGAGAATGCGCGCCGCCACCGAGATGTCACTGCTTTCGACCTCGATTCCGGCCGGGTCGGTAAAGGTGCGGATGATCGGCAGAAAGGCGTAGGTCGCCAGCAGCGGCGCCTCGTCCGTCAGCGTGTAGATGATCGTCGGCTTCTCGTCGCTCATGTGATCTCTCCCGGCGTCAGTTTCTGCTATCAGTATCGCGTCGGTTACGAACCTACGCGTCCCAAAGATGGGGACATTTGCCCCATGCCCTGAGGCGGCAAGCGCGAGCAGAATCGCATCATGATCAACCCTGGTGGCACCGATGACCTGCTGTGCGTTACCATTCGTGACGGTCATGAGCGCCAGCGTCAAGCCCCGGCTTGCTGGCCGGCAACCCTCCAACCGCGGTGGGGTGCCCCGGGTGATGACCAGGTTGAGTAGCCGACTGGGATTTTGGACAACAGTTGGCCACACGGCAAGCGCGGGTCCGTCGGACGGGCCCCCAGAATAGATAGATGGAGGGCTTCTCATGAGCACGCCAGAAGATCCGACGGCCAACTGGTCGTTCGAGACCAAACAGGTCCACGCCGGGCAGACCCCCGACAGCGCCACCAACGCGCGGGCACTGCCGATCTACCAGACCACGTCGTACACGTTCAACAGCACCGAGCACGCCGCAGCCCTGTTCGGGCTCGCCGAGCCGGGCAACATCTACACCCGGATCATGAACCCCACCCAGGACGTCGTCGAGCAGCGCATCGCCGCACTCGAAGGCGGGGTTGCGGCACTGTTCCTGGCGTCGGGCCAGGCCGCCGAGACGTTCGCGATCCTCAACCTGGCCAACGCCGGTGACCACATCGTGTCCAGCCCGCGGCTGTACGGCGGCACGTACAACCTGTTCCACTACACGCTGCCCAAGCTCGGCATCGACGTCAGCTTCGTCGAGAACCCCGACGACCTGGACTCGTGGCGGGCGGCCGTGCGGCCCAACACCAAGGCGTTCTTCGGCGAGACCATCTCCAACCCGCAGAACGACATCCTCGACATCCCCAGCGTCGCTGCGGTCGCGCATGAGGCAGGCGTGCCGCTCATCGTCGACAACACCGTCGCCACGCCGTACCTGATCCAGCCGATCAGTCACGGCGCCGACATCGTCGTGCATTCGGCCACCAAGTACCTGGGCGGTCACGGCGCGGCGATCGCAGGCGTGATCGTCGACGGCGGCACCTTCGACTGGACCAACGGCAACTTCCCCGGCTTCACCACACCCGATCCCAGCTACCACGGGGTGGTGTTCGCCGAGCTGGGCCCGCCCGCATTCGCACTGAAGGCCCGGGTGCAGCTGCTGCGCGACATGGGTTCGGCGGCGGCGCCGTTCAACGCGTTCCTGGTCGCGCAGGGCTTGGAGACGCTGAGCCTGCGCGTCGAGCGCCATGTGTCCAACGCCCAGCGGGTTGCCGAGTACCTCGACACCCACCCGGACGTGACCTCGGTGAACTACGCGGGCCTGCCCGGCTCACCGTGGCACGAGCTGGGCCGCAAGCTGGCTCCGAAGGGCACCGGTGCGGTGCTGGCCTTCGAGCTGGCCGGCGGCATCGATGCCGGTAAGGCGTTCGTCAACGCGCTGACGCTGCACAGCCACGTCGCGAACATCGGCGACGTGCGCTCGCTGGTGATCCACCCCGCGTCCACCACTCACTCGCAGCTGACCCCGGAGGAGCAGCTGGCGACGGGTGTGACCCCCGGTCTGGTGCGGCTGGCGGTCGGGATCGAGGGAATCGACGACATCATCGCCGACCTCGAGCAGGGTTTCGCCGCGGCGAAGCCCTTCCATGCCGCCGCAAACAGCGATCCCGCGACCGTCTCAGCGTTTTAGCGAACGCTCCCGAGGAATCTGACGTGACAATCTTTGACGTGCCCACCGACGCGTTGCCCGCCGAAGGCGAGGTCGCGATCGTCGACATCGGCTCGCTGACGCTCGAGAACGGCGCCGTCGTCGACGATGTCTCCATCGCCGTCCAGCGGTGGGGCGAACTCTCGCCCAACCGCGACAACGTCGTGGTGGTGTTGCATGCGCTGACCGGTGATTCGCACATCACGGGTCCTGCGGGTCCGGGTCACCCGACCGCCGGTTGGTGGGACGGTGTCGCAGGCCCCGGTGCGCCGATCGACACCGACCGCTGGTGCGCGGTCGCCACCAACGTGTTGGGCGGCTGCCGCGGGTCAACCGGTCCGAGTTCGCTCGCGCGCGACGGAAAGCCTTGGGGCTCAAGGTTTCCGCTGGTTTCCATTCGCGACCAGGTGGAGGCCGACGTCGCCGCGCTCGCGGCACTCGGCATCAGTGAGGTCGCGGCGGTGGTCGGCGGCTCGATGGGCGGCGCCAGGGCGCTGGAGTGGATGATCGCCTATCCCGACAACGTCCGGTCGGCCTTGGTGCTGGCGGTCGGCGCCCGCGCGACCGCCGACCAGATCGGCACCCAGAGCAACCAGATCGCCGCGATCAAGTCCGATCCCGACTGGTGCAACGGCGACTACTACGACACCGGCCGCTCGCCGGACATCGGCATGGAGATCGCCCGCCGGTTCGCGCACCTGACCTACCGCGGCGAGGTCGAGCTGGACGACCGCTTCCGCAACGACAGCCAGGGCGACGAGAATCCCGCGACCGGCGGCCGCTACGCGGTGCAGAGCTACCTGGAACATCAGGGCCACAAGCTGCTGAGCAGGTTCGACGCCGGCACCTACGTCGCGCTCTCCGAGTCGTTGTCCAGCCACGACGTCGGGCGGGGCCGTGGCGGCATCGCGGCGGCCCTGACCAATTGCCACGTTCCGGTGATCGTCGGCGGCATCACCTCCGACCGGCTGTATCCACTGCGCCTGCAGGAGGAATTAGCCGAGCTGCTCCCGGGTTGTGCGGAGTTGAAGGTTGTCGACTCGATGTACGGTCACGACGGGTTCCTTGTCGAGACCGACGCGGTCGGCGACCTGATCCGCGAGACATTGGAGCTGGCATCCAGGTGACCCGATCCAGACAGCAGCGTTCCCTGTCGTTCGGCGCGGAGGCCGCGGCATACGAACGCGGCAGACCGTCGTATCCACCCGAGGCCATCGACTGGCTGCTGCCGCCCGATGCCAGGGATGTCCTCGACCTCGGTGCGGGCACGGGCAAGCTGACCACCCGGCTCGTCGAGCGCGGGCTCGGCGTCGTCGCGGTCGACCCGATCCCGGAGATGCTCGACCTGCTGAGCCGATTCGCTGCCCGATACGCCCGCGCTGCTGGGAACCGCAGAAGAGATCCCGCTGCCCGACGACAGCGTGGACGCGGTGCTCGTCGCGCAGGCCTGGCACTGGTTCGATCCCGAACGCGCCGTCAAGGAGGTCGCCCGTGTGCTTCGGCCCGGCGGGCGGCTGGGCCTGGTGTGGAACACCCAGGACGAGCGGATGGGCTGGGTCAGGGATCTGGGTCGCATCATCGGCCACGAGGACGACCCCTTCAACCAGAAGGTCACGCTGGCAGAGCCGTTCTCCGACATCGAGCGCCACCAGGTGGAGTGGACGAGTTATCTGACCCCGCAGGCGCTGATCGACCTGGTGGCGTCCCGCAGCTACTGCATCACCTCACCGGCCGACGTGCGCACCCAAGCATTGGAGCGGGTGCGCGAGCTGCTCGGGACGCACCCCGCGCTGGCCAACAGCACCGGGCTGGCGCTGCCGTACGTCACGGTCAGCATCCGCGCGACGCTGGCCTGACGCCCAAACTCACGTTTTCGGGCGGAAAATCGCGAGAAGAACACGCCAAACGTAGATCTCGAGGAAAGCTAGCGCGTAGCGGAGCGTTTCGCGGCCGCGACGACCTGCGCGTGATCTTGGGCGCCGCGTTCGGCACCCTGACCGGACTGCGATGGCAACACTTCGTCGGCGATGGAACGATCCGGGTCGCGGTCAGTGAGGCACGGATCGGCGGCGTGGGCATCACCGACGCCATGGTGGTCGAACTGGACGACGCCGGTCAGATCCGACGCATCCGCCCTCACCTGCGGCCGTGGTCGGCCCTCACGATGTTCGCCGTGCTGGTCCTGCCCAAGCTCGTGCGTCATCCTGGCGTCGTGCGCCGTGCGCTTCGAGGCTGACGCCGAACCACCGCTGCAACGCGGCGTGCAATCGAACCTCGTCGTTCGAGTCGAAAGTGTCTGCCGCCCAGGCGACGTAGCCGTCGGGTCGGATCAACAGCGCGCAGGCGTCGAGGTCTCCGACGTTACCGACGATGACATCGACCCGGTCCGCCCATCCGCTGGCGGCCTCGCCCACACGTCCGGACGGGTCGAGCAGTACCGGGCGGCCCCGGTGCAGAAGTTCGGCTACCCGGCGCCCGTCGTCGAGGGTCACGTCGGGTACCAACCGGCCCGCTAGCGGATGGTCGTCGCCCATGTCGTAGCGGACGTCGGAGCCCGCGAGCAGGTGCGCCATGTGCTCGGCGACACTCGGTTGCTGTAGCAACTCGCTGAAAAGTTCTCGCAGTGCGGCGATCTCGGGTCCGGGACCGAAAAGGGCGGTCTGAGACATGGAGTGCATCATCACCCGCTCGCCGACCGAATAGCGCTCGCTGTGATAGGTGTCCAACAGATCGTCGGGCGCCCAGCCGTTGACCGCAGCGGCCAGTTTCCAGCCGAGATTCATCGCATCCTGTAAGCCCAGGTTCAGACCTGGGCCGCCCATCGCAGAGTGCACATGCGCGGAATCGCCGACCAGGAAGATGTTTCCGGCGCGGTAGCGGTCGGCCTGGCGGGTGTTCTGCCCGGCGATGCGGCGCAACGCATGCGGCCCGTCACCGACGGGCGGCTCGACAGGCAGGTCGACGCCGAGCACTCGTCGCGCGCTGTCACGCAGCTCGTCGAGCGTCATCGGCTCGGCATCGTCTGCCTGTTGATCGAACTCGATAGTGCCGAACAGCGGCCGACCCTGCTCCACTTCCGCGAAGATGAATCCGCCGTTGTCGAGACGGTTGTGTCCCCATGGCATCGGCCCAACGCCCGGAACATCGATACCGCCATTGGCGGTGCGCATTTCGTCGGGCAGGTTCACATGGGCGATCCGCGCGACGGTGTTCGACGTGTGGCCGGGAAAGTCGATGCCGGCCAGCTTGCGAACGGTGCTGCGACCGCCATCTGCGCCCACGAGGTATGTCGTGTTCAGTGTGTAGGTCCCGTCCGGTCCGGATACCTCGACCGCGGCGCTGTCCGATCGCGTTTGAACCCCGGACAGCTCGTGGCCCCAGCGGACGTCGACGCCGAGTTCGCGCGCCCGCTCGGCCAGCTGCCGGACAAGCCGAGGCTGCTGAATCATCAGGACGTACATCGGATTGTCACGAATGCCGAACAGCGGCACCGACATTCCGCTGAACATCCATTGGTACGCGGGGCGCGGTGCCTCGTCGGATCCGGTGAGACGCTGATAGAGCCCGCGCATGTCGAGCAGCCGAACCACCTGTCCGATCATGCCGTTGGCCTTCGGCTCGTCGCTGGGCCCTGGCAATCGCTCGAGCACCACGGGCCGAACGCCCGCGAGCGCCAGCTCGCACGCCACCATGAGCCCATTCGGCCCTGCCCCTGAGATGACTACGGGGACTTCGGTTTCGGACATCGACATCACCTTTCGGGCAATCCGGCCGCGACGTCGGCAAGGCCGCGACGAAGGAGTTCGGTATAGGGCACGGGTGGATCGGCGTAGGCATATGCCTCCATCGCCGTTTCACCGACCGCCCGGACGACCGCAGTGACCAAGCGTGGGTACATATCGCGAGTCCGGATCGGTTCCGGTGCGTTCCGCGATCGCGTCGACCCAGTCGGCGAACAGGTCCCTTGTCAGCGCGGCACGCAGATCCCGGGCGGACAGCAGGTCCCGGATCACGGTCAGCTCCCCGGGGGTCGGCCGCATGTCTGCGGCGCCCTCGGCTTCCAGCGGCTGAAGCATTGCCTCCGTGATCGCCGACCACAGCGGCTCGTCGGCGGGTCGCTCACGGAAGGCCGCGAGGCTCTGTCGCGTTCGATCGACCTGCCGGAAGGCCACCGCCTCGTACTTGCCAGTGAAGTAGTTGTTGAAGGTCCGCAGAGATACACCGGCCCTGTCGGCAATGTCTTCGCGAGTGACGTTCTCAAGCCCCCGCTCCAACGCGAGCTCCAGGGCGGCGTCGCTGAGCGCCCAGCGGGTACCAAGCTTCTTGCGTTCGCGAAGTCCGGTCATACCCCGACTGTACGAGAAACTTGCACGGCGGGCAACTTTGCCTGGTAGGCAGTTTTCTAGCCGAGTGTTGACCTTCCCGTAGTGGCAACGTGCACGCTTCGAATGAATCAGTCGATCACTGCCGATGACATCGGAACCCATTCGAGGAGAACACGTTATGTCCGCCACCACCGCAGACATGCCCGCACCCGTGCGCGACTACTTCGCGGCCATGAACAAATACGACAGCGCCGGGATGGTCGCAGCATTCAGCACCGACGCCCTGGTCAACGACGTCCAGCGGGAATTCTGGGGAACGGAGTCGATCAAGCGCTGGATCGCCAAGGAAATCGTCGCCGAAAGCGTCATCACCACCAAGTTCGTCGAGGCCAAAGCCCACCACGGCGACTACATCGTCTCCGCCGAATTCGACGGCGAATACGACAAGACAGGCCTTCCCGACCCTCTGGTGCTGACCCTGTACTTCTCCTTGGACGGCGACCAAGTCACCCGCCTGATCATCCTGCACAACAAGCCCGGCTACTGAACTGCGTTAGACGGTGGCTCACTGCGTTGGTGGGGTCGTGCTGAAGATAGGCCAGCAGATTTCAGTCGCGGTGTAGGCGGTGAGATCGGATAGGGGCGCGCCAAGGTAGCGCTCGCGGATGGGGCCCTCGTGGCTGATGAGGTGTTCGTGCACGTAACTACCCAAGGCCCCATAACTTCGATCGATACCGTGCTCGGATCCGGCGTGAATCAGTACCGCCAGTTCGGCCTGTGGAATCGTCACGGCGCGCACTGTCGCCGGGGCTGGGACGGAGTGGTGGACCGGGATAAACACGGTCGCTTGGCCGCGGGCGTCAGCGAACAGCTCGCGGTCGTACACTCCCCCGGGCGGCCCATCCGGCCGCGCTCCCGTCATCGCGAGCGCATCTCCTAGCTGGCGGAGCGTCACGGGGAACCATCGATCAATATCGGCACCATCGACGATTGCGGTGATGGCCCACACCGAGGTTGCGGCCTCATGGCGCATTTCCACACGCGGATGGGACAGCGTCGGAGCAAGGAGCTCACGCAGCTCCGCGACGGTGTCCTTCGTCTGCGCCAGTTGCTCTTCCATCTGTTGCAGGTGGGTGGTGATGATCTCTGTGCGCGCCGCGGCGTCGTCCGTACTTAGCAACGCTTTGATGTCCGGAATCGACATGCCAAGGGAGCGGAACCGTCGGATGATCTGCGCGTGGTCCACCTGGCTGGTGTCGTAATACCGGTAGCCGGTATTGGCATCGATGTGAGCCGGCTCCAAGATGCCAATCTCGTGGTAGTGACGCAGCGCTTTCTTGCTCAGGTAGCTCATGACGGAGAAATCACCAATCGAGACACGCGCCACGAGAATCTCCTGTTAATCCGATGACCCGGTGAGTACGCGGGTCTATCGTGCGCCTTCCCCTAACGGGTAGGTCAACGAGGACGCGCGTCAACTGGTGCCCAACGGGTCGATCGTCGCGGCGATGTAGAGCACGGCGGCGCTGACCGTCGCCGTGGTGACGAAGTCGATGCCCTTGCTGCGCACCGCGAGCAGGCCCGCCCGATCGTCGGTGAGCGCAAGCCGCAGCGCCGCCGCGATAGCGACGCCGATACCGAGCACCAGCGCGCCGCGCCGCCAGTATCCGGTGATCACCAAGCCGAAAGCGGCCAGGAAAAACAGGCCGACCAGCAGAATCGGCCACTGGCCGCGGAACACCCTGCGGGCGAACTCACCGATGGTCACGCTGTGCCTGTCAGCTCTTCGCGCTATCGCTCATCGCGCGTTCGGCCAACTCGACGACGTTGACCAACAGGAACGCCCGGGTCAACAGGCCGACACCGCCGGGATTGGGCGAGACGTGGCCCGCCACCTCCCACACGTCGGGCGCCACGTCACCGACCAACTTGCCGTTCTCGTCGCGGCTGACGCCGACATCGACGACGGCCGCACCCGGCCGCACCATCTCCCCCGTCACCATATGCGGCACGCCCGCGGCGGCGATGACGATGTCCGCCTCGCGGGTCAGCTGCGGAAGATGTCGAGTTGCGGTGTGGCACAACGTCACCGTGGCGTTCTCGGATCGCCGGGTGAGCAGCAGCCCCAGTGGCCTGCCGACGGTCACGCCCCTGCCGATCACCACCACCTGGGCGCCCGCGATCTCCACCTCGTAGCGCCGAAGCAGGTGCACGATGCCGCGCGGTGTGCACGGCAGCGGTGCGGGCTCGTTGAGCACCAACCGGCCCAGGTTCATCGGATGCAGGCCGTCGGCGTCCTTGCCGGGATCGAGGCGCTCCAGCGCGGCGTACTCGTTGAGGTGCTTGGGCAGCGGCAGCTGCACGATGTACCCGGTGCACTCGGGATTGGCGTTCAGCTCGTCGATGGTCTCGTCGAGCTTGGCCTGGCTGATGTCGGCGGGCAGATCGCGGCGGATCGAGTTGATCCCGACCTTCGCGCAGTCGGCGTGCTTGCCGCGCACATAGGCCTGCGAACCGGGGTCGTCGCCGACCAGGACCGTGCCGAGGCCCGGCGTGCGTCCCGCGGCGGTCAGCGCCGCTACCCGCTCGGAGAGGTCGACGAATATCTCATCGCGTGTGGCCTTACCGTCCAAAGTGATCGCACCCACGGCAGCCAGTCTGACATGTCAATGTGGCAGTCTTCGAGACCATGAACACTGCGCCCAATGTGTTCACCCCGGCCAAGCTCGGCCCGGTGACTCTGCGCAACCGGATCATCAAGGCGGCCACCTTCGAGGCGGCCACGCCCGACGCGCTCGTCACCGACGACTTGATCACCTACCACCGGCTGCCTGCCGCAGGCGGCGTCGGCATGACGACGGTCGCCTACCTGGCGGTGTCCCCCGGCGGACGGACCGAGGGCAAGCAGATCTGGTGGCGGCAGGCGGCCGTCCCCGGGCTGCGCGACCTGACCGAGGCGATCCACGCCGAAGGCGCGGCGATCAGCGCGCAGATCGGACACGCCGGGCCGGTTGCCAATGCGCGGTCCAACAAGGCGAAGGCCTACGCACCCGTGCGGTTCTTCAACCCGCTGTCGATGCGGTTCGCCAAGAAAGCCGGTCGCGACGACATCCGCGACATCATCGAGGCCCACGCCGCCGCCGCGCGGTTCGCGATCGAGGCCGGGTTCGATGCCGTCGAGATCCATTTGGGGCACAACTATTTCGCGAGTTCCTTCCTCAGCCCGTTGATCAACAGGCGTGACGACGAGTTCGGCGGCTCCCTGGAGAACCGCGCCAAGGTCGCGCGCGGCATGGTGATGGCGGTGCGCCGGGCCGTGGAGAAGGAGGGCACGCCGATCGCCGTCACCGCCAAGCTCACGATGGCCGACGGCGTCCGGGGCGGCATCTCGCTTGACGAGTCCATCCAGACGGCCAAGTGGTTGGAGGAGGACGGCGGCCTGGACGCCATCGAGCTCACCGCGGGCAGCTCGCTGGTCAACCCGATGTACCTGTTCCGCGGCGATGCCCCCATCAAAGAGTTCGCCGGCGCATTCAAGCCGCCACTGAGGTGGGGCATCCGGATGACCGGCAAGAAGTTCCTTCGCGAATACCCGTACCGGGAGGCGTTCCTGCTTCGCGATGCCAAGAAATTCCGTGCGGAGCTGACGATGCCGCTGATCCTGCTCGGCGGCATCACCAACCGCGAAACCATGGACCTGGCGATGACCGAGGGCTTCGACTTCGTCGCGATGGGGCGGGCACTGCTGGCCGAGCCGGACCTGATCAACCGCATCCGCGACGACGGCGACGCGCACAGCGTGCGTTCGGCGTGCACGCACTGCAACAAGTGCATGGCCACCATTTACAGCCACACCCACTGTGTGGTGACCGGGTCGCCGGACCGACGGCCGACCTCCCTAACCTCGTCGTAGAACAACGCGATACCTATAGAGTTGGTCGCGATGAGCCGACCAGCCCCGCCCGCGCTGACCGTGCGACACGACGGATCAGCACGCACCTTCGCCGCTGGAAACGATGTCGTGATCGGTCGCGACCTTCGCGCCGACGTCCGCATCGCCCACCCACTGATCTCCCGGGCGCACCTGGTGCTCCGGTTCGATCAGGGCCGGTGGATCGCCATCGACAACGGCAGCCTCAACGGGATGTACGTCAACGGCCGCCGGGTGCCGACCGTCGACATCCAAGACGGCCAGAAGGTCAACATCGGCAACCCGGACGGTCCGCTGCTGACCTTCGAAGTGGGCAGGCAACAGGCCGCAGGCCGGCCGCCGACCACGTCGATCCCCGTCACCAACCGCCCGAGCGGCACCTGGCCGAGCCAGCCGCCGCACACGCAGCAGCCGCCCGTCTCCCGCCCGCAGCCGTACCCCACCGGTCAGCAGGGCTACCCGTCGACCCAGCAGCCGCGCTACCCGAGCGCCCCGCAGCCCAGCTACGCCGGCTCGCAGCCTCAACAAACGCGCCCGCCCAGCGCGGTTTCGCAGCAGGCAGCGCAGCCGCTATCCCAACCGGCGCTGGAGTCGGTGACGGCGATCGGTCCAATGGCCGCACCGCGCTCGAGCGAGGGCAACCTCGCGACGAGCATGCTCAAGATCCTGCGGCCGGGCCGTCCCGCCGACTCCTCGGCGCCCGGCTCCGTCAAGATCGGCCGTAACACCGACAACGACATCGTCATCCCCGACGTGCTGGCGTCGCGCCACCACGCGACCTTGGTGCCGACCGGCGCGGGCACCGAGATCCGCGACAACCGCAGCATCAACGGAACGTTCGTCAACGGTTCGCGAGTCGAAAGCGCCCTGCTGAACGAGGGTGACACGGTCACCATCGGCAACGTCGACCTGGTCTTCCACGACGGCACGCTGGTCCGCCGCACCGAGACCACCGCGGCGACCGGCACCGGCGGCCTTGACGTGCACGGCGTCACCTGGACCATCGAGGGCAACAAGACGCTGCTGCACAACATCTCGCTGGCCGCGCGGCCCGGCACGCTGACGGCCATCATCGGCCCGTCGGGCGCGGGCAAGTCCACCTTCGCGCGGTTGGTGGCCGGCTACACCCACCCGACGGAGGGCACGGTGGCCTTCGAGGGCCACGACGTCCACGCCGAGTACGCGTCGCTGCGCTCCCGGATCGGGATGGTGCCCCAGGACGACGTCGTGCACGGCCAGCTCACCGTGAACCAGGCGCTGATGTACGCAGCCGAGCTGCGGCTGCCGCCGGACACCAACAAAGAGGACCGTGAGCGGGTCGTCGCGCAGGTGCTCGAGGAACTCGAGATGACGCAGCACCGCGAAACCCGCGTCGACAAGCTCTCGGGTGGTCAGCGCAAGCGTGCATCCGTGGCGATGGAGCTGCTGACCGGTCCGTCGCTGCTCATTCTCGACGAGCCGACGTCAGGCCTCGACCCCGCGCTGGACCGGCAGGTCATGACGATGCTGCGCCAGCTCGCAGACGCGGGCCGCGTGGTGCTTGTGGTCACCCACTCCCTGTCCTACCTCGACGTATGCGATCAGGTGTTGCTGCTGGCCCCTGGCGGCAAGACCGCGTTCGCCGGTCCTCCCAGCGGAATCGGCGCGGCGATGGGTACCACCAACTGGGCCGACATCTTCAGTTCGGTCGCGCGCGAGCCTGACGCGGCCAACCAACGATTCATCGCCGCGCACGGGCCGACGCCTCCGCAACCGCCCGCTCAGACGCCTGCCGATCTCGGCAATCCGACGCGCACCAGCGTGCGACGCCAGTTCTCGACGATCGCGCGGCGCCAGATGAGGCTGATCGTCTCCGACCGCGGGTACTTCATCTTCCTGGCGATGCTGCCGTTCATCATGGGTGTGCTTTCGCTGTCGGTGCCGGGAGACGTCGGCTTCGGCGTGCCTGTTCCCGCGATACAGGGTGGTGAAGCGCCGAACGAGCCGGGGCAGATCCTCGTGCTGCTCAATGTCGGCGCCATCTTCATGGGCACCGCGCTGACCATTCGCGCGCTGATCGGCGAACGGGCGATCTTCCTGCGCGAGCAGGCCGTCGGGTTGTCCACGACCGCATACCTTTTGGCGAAGGTCATCGTCTTCGCCGCGTTCGCGGTGCTGCAGTCGGGCGATCGTCACCGCCATCAACATCTGGGGGAAGAAGTGGGGCCCGGGAGCCGTGACCAGCGGCGCGGTCATCCCCAACCGAAGCCTCGAGCTGTTCGTCGACATCGCGGCCTGCTGTGTGGCCGCGGCGATGATCGGCCTTGCGCTCTCGTCGCTGGCCAAATCGAACGAGCAGATCATGCCGCTGCTGGTGATCGCGATCATGTCGCAGCTGGTGTTCCAGGGCGGCATGATCCCGGTGACAGGCCGGATAGTGCTCGACCAGTTGTCGTGGATCACGCCTGCGCGGTGGGGATTCGCCAGCACCGCGTCGACGATCGATCTCATACGGCTCGTACCGGGTCCGCTGACGCCGCAGGACTCGCATTGGAAGCACACCCCCGGCGCGTGGTGGTTCAACATGGCCATGCTCGGGTGTATCTGCATCGGCTACTTGAGCTTGGTGCGATGGAAGATCCGCCTCAAGGGCGGCTAGCTTGCTGGCGCTGCCAGTTGGCTAACTGAAGACCAGACGTTTCACCGCCGCCGAAATTGGTGCACCTTTCTGCGTCGGACACGCGCTAGGCTGGTTTTACGTAGCCACGATTCACGTGCCTAACGCCACCCTGGCATGCCATTGAGAGGGATGGACAGCTATGTCCGTACGGAAGCAGAGCGTTCGCTTGGTCGGCGCAGCCCTGGCAGCGGGAACACTGCTGGGCGCCACCGCCGCGACAGCCTCCGCCTGGCCGATCCCGTTGACGTGGGAAGACGACAACTAACTCGGCGCGGTCCGCGGCAGCTGGCCCGCTGACGATGACACGCTGCTGATGGCGGGTCGCGGGGCGTGCCGCTTGCTCTACACCGGGTCGGGCACCCAGGGGGCTATCGACGGGACCGCGGCCCAGTACGGCGCCACCCCGGATCAGGCCGCCGTCGTCGTGAGGGCCGCGCGCGGCACGTACTGCACGCAGGCTCCGGGCTGAGCCGCTGCCCTCACTCGCCGTGCACGTCGAGCCCGTGAGCGGCGGCGAAGGCCAGCGCCTGCTCGATGTCGATCCGCGCACCACGCACGGAGGCGGTGGTCCACAACGTCGGGTCGACGCGCGCGCCACGCAGGTCGGCCTCGTCCAGTCGGGCGTCCCGCGTGCGGGCGCCGCGCAGATCCGCACGACGTAGCACCGCCTTGCGCAGATCCGCTTTCACCAGGCCGGTCTCGCTCAGGCGGCAGTCCGACAGGTCGACGCCACGCAGGTCGCATTCGCCGAGAACCGCCAGCGTGAAGTCCACCTCGACGAACGTCACCGGACGCAGCCGGCATTCGGTGAATTCCGAGCCAAGCAAGCTGCAATGACGAAACGTACTGTGCCACAACGTCGTCCGGCGGAACGTGCAGTTGCGGAAGGCCGACCCCACGTGTTCGGACTCACCCAGATCGACACCGCTGAAGTCGCATTCGGTGAACACCACGCGTTCGGTCCGCAGCCGAGTCAGATCGTCGTCGCGAAAGTCGTGCTCGACGAATTCCCGCTCTGTCCAGACGGTTTCGGCTTCGGCCACGCGGTCAGCCGGGTACCGACGGGAGCACGTTAAGCGCGTACTCCGTAACGGCGATGAGCGCGGCCGTCGAGGAGTGCCGATCCCTGGCGTCGACGACGATGATCGGGATGTCATCGGACAGCGCCAGCGCCTTGCGCACCTCGTGCGGGGAATGTCTTGGCGCGTCGTCGAATTCGTTGATCGCGATGAGGAACGGCATATGACGGGCCTCGAAGAAGTCCACCGCCGCGAAGCTGTCCTGGAGGCGACGGCAGTCCACCAGGATGATGGCGCCGATCGCGCCGCGCACCAGGTCGTCCCACATGAACCAGAACCGCCGCTGACCCGGGGTGCCGAACAGATACAGCACCAGGTCCTCGTCCAGCGTGATCCGGCCGAAGTCCATCGCCACCGTCGTCGTCCGCTTCTCCGGTGTGAGTTCGATACCGTCGAGCCCCGCGGATGCGTTGGTGACCAGCGCCTCGGTGCGCAGCGGCATGATCTCGGAGACCGCGCCGACGAACGTGGTCTTACCGACGCCGAACCCGCCGGAGATGACGATCTTCGTCGACGCCTTATCGCGATGACCCTCAGAGTGCGCGTAAGCCACGGAGGGTCCTTCCTATCAGTTCACGCCGTTCGTCGATGCTCGACTGATCGCTCAATGTGGTGTTCACGCGCAGATGACCCGACGACACCAAGTCACCGATCAGCACCCGGGCCACACCGACGGGTAACGATAGACGTGCCGCGATCTCGGCGACCGACGGGCTGCTACCGCACATCGCGCAGATCTGCGCCCGCACATCGTTTCCCGGCCACCGCCCCGGCTTGTCGGAGACCACGGCCTCGATCGGGGCCTCCAGCGGAAGGTTGACGCGCGAGTCGGTGCGCCCGGCCGTCAGCGTATATGGCCGTACCAGGCTCGGCTGGTCGTCGGGGGCGAAAGACTCGAGATCGTCCACAAGCCGCTCACGAGTGCTGCGGTGCTCGGCGTGGCGACTGGACGACGCTGCCGACCCGCTCGACCAGCATCGCCATCTCGTAGCCGATCTGGCCGATGTCGCAACCGGTGGTGGCCAGCGTCGCGAGGTTGGAGCCGTCGCCGACGCGCATCAACAGCAGATAACCGTTCTCCATCTCGACGACGGACTGCATCACGTAGCCGCCGTTGAAGAGTTGCGAAGCACCGGTCGACAAACTTGCCAGGCCCGACGACACCGCCGCGAGCTGGTCGGCACGCTCGATCGGCATGTGCTCACTGGCGGCCATCAACAGGCCGTCCGCGGACACCAGAACCGCGTGGGTGACACCGGCTACCTCGCGGGCGAACTTCGAGACCAGCCAGTCGAGCGAATCGCGCTGCGTCGAACTTGGCCTAAAAGAATCCCGGGTCGTCCCCCTACCCTCCGGGGGGGAGGTGCCCCCATCGCTCCTGCCCTCCGGAAAGGTCATTCGTTATCGGTTCCTCTGGTCTCCTGGGCATGCGACCGCGCGGCGTGCACGCCGCCGAAATGGCTGCTCATGCTCGCGCGAACAGCCTCCGGATCGCGTACCGGTATCGCGTGCGCACCGGTATTGAACTCGGCCGCCGACTCTACCTCGTCGTCGTCATGGCTGCGGTGCGCACCACCGTTGGTGTGCACTCCGTTTGCCGCATGGCTTGCTTGGGGATCCGCCGCCGCGCCGGGTACCAGGCGGGCGCCTGGCTCGCGCACCGGCAGCCCGTGCTCGGTATGCGCCTGAACCGGCGCATCCTCGGCCGCTTCGGCCGCCGACCAACCGTGGTCCCAGACCGACTCCCAGTCGAGGTCGCTGCTGTTCGCCAGCTCAGTGGGATCGACCAGCCACTCCGACACCATCCGTTGATAGATCGCATCGTCGACGCCCGCGGTCGTCGAGGAATCCTCCTCGGCGATCTGCGGCAACTCCTCGGGCTCCGGCTCGGGCTCGTGCGCGCCGTTGGTGGCGGCCTGACCGCGGGAGGCGAAGAACGCGGAGGTGTCGACGGGCGCCTGCCGCAGCTGTTCTGCGACCGGCTCGTCCTCGTCCTCGGCGTCGGCCTCGGGCTGCGGCGCCGGATCCTCCTCGACCGGGGGGCCGGAGATGCCGCTGGCACCGGGACTGCGTTGCGGCAACAGCGCGACGGGCAGCTCGGAGTGCCCGTTGAGCTGATCCACACCGACCTCGTCGCCGTAGTCGGCGTAGTCGGCATAGTTGGCGTAGTCGCTGTCGACCTCATCGAGGGCCATTGCGGCGGCCATGCCCGAATGCACATCGGTGGGCGTGCTCTGCGGACCGGTGTCGAGCTGGTCGCGCATGCCGGCACGCAGAAGCAGTTCGGACGGCACATAGACCCCGGCGGTGGTGCCCGAGTTCGCTTCTCCCGCAATGGTGCTGCGCAGCCGAACCACCAGCCCATGCTGCTGGGCGAGCCGGCCGACCACGAACAGACCCATGTGGCGCGCGGTGTAGGGCGTCACCTCGCCACCGGACTGCAGGCGCGTATTGGCGACCCGCAGATCGGATTCGGTCATTCCCAGCCCGATGTCGCTGACCTCGATGACCAGCCCGCCGTTTCCTGTGTGCACGGCCGACACCCGCACCTGCGAAATCGGCGGCGAGTAGCGCAGCGCGTTGTCGAGCAGCTCGGCGAGCAGGTGCACCAGGTCGCCCGCGACCGATCCGACGATCTCGCTGTCCGGCACCGTCGCGGTGACGACGCGGGTGTAGTCCTCGACCTCGGAGGCGGCGGCGTTGATGAGGGCCGCGACGGGCACCGGGTCGGCCTGTTCGCGCGGCACCTTCGAGCCTGCGAGCACCAACAGGTTGGCCCCGTTTCGGCGCATCCGGGCGGCCAGGTGATCAAGCCGGAACAGGCTTTCCAGCCGGTCGGGGTCCTCCTCGTTACGCTCCAGCCGGTCGATGAGCGAGAGCTGTTGGTCGACCAGCGTGCGACTGCGCCGCGACAGCGTCTCGAACATGTCGCTTACCTGAAGCTGCAGCCGGCTCTGCTCGCCGGCCAGGAAGATGGCCTGCTCGTGCAGTTCGTCGACGGCATGCGCGACCTGGCCGACCTCCTCGGTGGTGTGCACCGGGATCGGCTCGACGGGTTCGGGCTCCTTGCCGGAGCGCACCCGGTCGATTTCGCGCGCGAGGTCGTCGTGCGCCACCCGAAGGGCGCTGTCGCGCAGCGTGCGCAACGGCCGGATCAGCGACCGGGCCACCAGGATGACCAGTAGCAGGGCCAGCAGGATCGCACCGAGCACGATCGCCGAGTCGCGGATCGCCTCCGTGCGCGCCGCTGCGGCCTGGTCGGTGACGGCGCCGGTTATCGCGGGCACCGTCCTGTCGATCAACTGGGCCGCGACCTGATCCGTGGTCTGGAGCGACTGAAGCATCTCGGGATTGCCGACGATCGGCACGTTCGGATCCGAGATGAGTGCCGTGCGGTGGATGTACTCGCGCTGCAGCTGCTTGGCCTCCGGCGAGCCGACGCCCAGCACCTGGGCCATGCCCAACAGCGTCGACGGCTCGGTGCCTGCGACGGTGATCAGCCGGGAGCGCAGCTCGGGGTCGGGCAGTTCGGCTCCGTCGTTCACGACGAGCTGTTCCATCATCATCAGCCCGCGGGCGCCGACAGCGCGGCTGAGGCCCTGCGCGTCGGCGCGGATTCGTTGGTCGTCGACCCGGACCAATCCGGTGATGGCGTCCTCTGCGGTCAGCAGGATCGGCACGTAGGCGGTGACCCGGTCGATCAGAGGGACGGCGTTGCCGATCTTGTTCACCTGCGCCTGACCGCCCTCGAGCAAGCCGGTGACGCCCTTCTGAACATCCGGCGGCAAGTCGACGGTGCCATTGAGCCGACGCTGCAACTCCGCGCGGCTGGAATCGAAGGCACCTATCGCGGCTTGAACGTCGCCACCGGCGGACGGCGCCAACATCGCGCCGTTGAGTGCGTTCATGTAGCTAACGATCGCGGGCACCATTTCGGCGCGGTCGGCGGCGCGTTGCAGATCACGTGCTTCGATCGCGTTCGAGTAGATGCGCAACCCGCCGAAGGCGCCGGCCAGAATCAGCGGCACCAAAACGATCGCAAACACCTTCCAGCGGACCGGCCAATTCTTCAGCGACCAACGGGAGGGACGTTTCGGCTTCCCTTGCGCCTGGGCATCGTCGTCGGTGACCCGTCCATCCACCAGCTCTTGCTGGGTGAACGTGGTCATTGCTGCACCACCGCGCTGCCGGCCGCTAGCCGGTCTTTTCCTAGATGAGCGAGGTTCATAACGCTTCCTGCTGATTTTGCCCCATTGCGGGCAGACGTTCGCCGCGTGGCAATTGATCGAGTATGCCAGTAGCACGCGGTCGTTTCCACAATTCTTACTGAACAGCCAAGGTTCGGAGGCTCGCCCAGAACCCTCTTAGTCGCATCTGAGCAAATGTCGCTTAGACCGCCTGCAATCATCGTCAAATGTTTCGAGTGATGTTTTTCTCGCCGCGCATCGCGCCCAACACCGGCAACGCGATCCGCATGGTCGCCGCGACGGGCTGCGACCTGCACCTGGTCGAGCCGCTCGGGTTCGAGCTGTCCGAACCCAAGGTGCGCCGGGCGGGCTTGGACTATCACGACCTGGCATCGGTGACCGTGCACGCCGACCTGGAATCGGCGTGGGAAGCCATTGCACCGACGCGGGTCTACGCGTTCACGGCGCACGCGACGACGTCGTTCGCCGACGTCGCCTACCAACCCGGCGACGTGTTGATGTTCGGCCCGGAGCCCACCGGTCTGGACGACGCGACGCTGGCCGACACGCACATCACCGCGCAGGTGCGAATCCCGATGCTGGCGGGCAGGCGCTCGCTGAACCTGTCCAACGCCGCGGCGGTCGCCGTATACGAGGCGTGGCGCCAGCACGGGTTCAGCGGCGCGTCGGGGCACCGCCCGCTTGCGCGGGAGTGATCACCACGAGTTCCAGTGCGCGAACTGCTCTGCGGGCAGGCGCTTGGCCCGCTGGAAGTCGGTGCCCTTGGTGTAGCCGATCGGGAACAGGCCGCCTTGGCTGTACTCCTCGAACGGAATGCCGAGGACTTCGGCGGCCAGCTTCTCGCCCTTGCCGACGAGGTGCAGCGTCGTCCACGCCGAGCCGAGGCCACGCGAGCGCAGCGCCAGCATGAAGCTCCACACCGCGGGCAGCAGTGACCCCCAGAATCCGGCGCTCTGCCCGGCTGGCGCGCCGTCCGGGCGGCCCTCCAGGCACGGGACCAGCATCACCGGGACTTCATGCAGATGGTCGTTGAGGAACTTCGCCGAGCTGGTGACGAGAGGCCTCTGCTCGTCGCGCACGTCGCCGAACTCGGGCTTGGGCTCGTCGAGATAGGGCGTCGCGTTGTGCCGGTAGATGTCGGCGAGCGCTTTCTTCTTCTCCGGGTCGTCGACGAAGACCCACTGCCAGCCCTGTGCGTTGGAACCCGTCGGCGCCTGCAGCGCCAGGTCGAGACACTCCATCAGCACCTCGCGCGGCACCGGCTTCTCCAGATCGAGCCTCTTGCGCACCGAGCGCGTGGTGGTCAGGACATCATCGATGGACAGGTTGAGAGTCACTTGGCGAGACTACATTCGCCGGTACGGCAGTCGATTTCACGCAAGAGGTGTCGGCCGACTCAAGGCAGACCAATACGGGTGGTTGACGACGGTGGCCAAATCCGGCCAGCGCGTCCGGCGGCTGGTCTGGTTCGACTTCGACGGCAAGGACGAGATCGTCTACTCGATGCCCAGTGCGGCGAAGTCAGGCACGATATCGACGGACGCGACGACGAGCCGTTCGGGGCGAAGTACAAGGCGACGCTGAGCGCTACCGGTCTGACCGAGGATTTCGCCGCATACAGCATCCTGCTGAGGATCAGCGTCGACAAGGTCTGGACCACCTCCGGCGCCGAATAGTCGGCGCTGCGTTATTCGCCGTCGCGACGACGTCCGATCTGCAACGTCGAGACGACGACGTCGTTACGATCAGGGCCTGACCCGGTACCGAACCTGCGAGGTCATTATGAAGATCGAGGCTCACGACCCGCACCATCAAATCGAGGCGGACCTTCAAGACAAAGGGCTCTCACACGGCGCTGTCGGCTTGCTCGGGGGCACGGTCCTCGGCATCTCGTCGGTGGCTCCGGCCTACGCGCTGACGGCCACCATCGGGATCCTGGTCTCCGAGGCAGGCTCCAAGATGCCGGTGATTATCATCGCCGGATTCCTGCCGATGTTCTTCGCCGCGTACGCCTACCGCGAATTCAACAAGGTCGCACCGGACTGCGGGACATCGTTCACCTGGACCACCAAGGCCTTCGGGCCCTACATCGGCTGGCTCGGCGGATGGGCGGCCGTGCTGGCGACCGTCATCGTGCTGTCCAACCTCGCCGGCGTCGCGGTCCAGTTCTTCTATCAGTTCATCGGTGATCTGACGGGCAGCGAATCCATCGGCGCGCTCTGGGAGAACAAGCTGATCAGCGTGGTCACCTGCCTGGTCTTCCTGGCGATCGCCACCGCGGTGTCGTACCGCGGCATCACCACGACCGAACACGTCCAGTTCATCCTGGTCGGGTTCCAGATGGTCATCCTCGTGCTGTTCGCCATACTGGCGCTGGCGAAATCCGGCTCCTCGGAGACCGGCATGTCATTCAGCCTCGACTGGTTCAGCCCCGCCGGGCTGACGCTGTCGGCGTTCATCGCGGGTCTGTCCGGGTCGATCTTTGCGTTCTGGGGCTGGGACACCGCCCTCACGGTCAACGAGGAGTCCAAAGACTCCGAGAAGACCCCCGGCCGGGCTGCGCTGCTATGCGTCGTGTCGATCCTGCTGACCTACCTACTGGTCGCCGTCGCGACCCAGATGTACGCCGGAGTAGGAACCGAGGGGCTGGGTCTGGGCAATGAGGAGATCTCCGACAACGTCTTCGGCGCCCTCGCCGAACCGGTGCTGGGCAGCCCGCTCAACCTGTTCCTGTACCTGGCCGTGGTGGCCTCCAGCGCCGCCAGCCTGATCACCACATTCCTGCCGACCTCGCGGACCATGCTGGCGATGGGGACCTACAAGGCCTTCCCGGCGCGCTTCGCCACGATCCACCCCCGATACCTGACCCCGTCCTACGCGTTGATCGCGGCCGGCATCGGCGCGGCGTTGTTCTACTCGATCCTCACCTTTCTCAGCGAGAACGTGCTCCAAGACACGATCCTCGCGCTCGGCATCATGATCTGCTTCTATTACGGTCTGACGGCGTTCGCCTGCATCTGGTACTTCCGTCACGAGCTGTTCGCAAACGCCCAGAGCTTCGTGTTCAAATTCCTGTTCCCGCTGCTGGGCGGGCTTGGTCTGCTTCTGGTGTTCGTGGTCACGCTTCGCGACAGCGCGTCGCCAGATTACGGCAGCGGGGGGAGCATCGGCGGCGTCGGCCTGGTGCTGATCCTTGGTCTCGGGATGATCCTGCTCGGCGTGGTGCTCATGCTGGTCATGCGCGCCCGTCAGCCGGCGTTCTTCCGCGGCGAAACACTGCGCAAGGACACGCCGGTCCTCGTCGTCGACGAGCCATAGCCACCGGCCCTGGATTCAGTGCATGTGCGCCGCAGAATCGGCTGCGAGGTGGTCTGCCGTGCCCGTGTGGCAGGTCCCACCCTCGGCCTTCGACGTGGGGGCGACATCGATCGACGGGTTCTGGTCGAAGAACCCAGCCGGCTTCAGCCAGAAGGAGATCGCGTCGACCGGCATGATCGGCCACTCCTCGACACGAGGGATGTGGTGGATGCCGAACACATACCAGAGCACGACGTCGGCGTTCTCAAGCGGCGCATCGGCCTTCATCCACTCCGTCAAACCAGTGTCGACGGTGGATTGCGTCGGATACTTGCCGCACGGCCAGCGCTCGTCGTCGTCATGCCGCGTGACCCACAGCGTATGGCCGATCACCGGCGCCCGAAGATATTGCGGCGTAGAGGGATCCATCAGGGCTGGGAACGCGGCGCCGGGAACCAGTTTGTAGGCGACCGGGGTGCCGTGCCGGTTCAGCTTGTCCGGGTTCACCACCTTCCAGCCGCGCTGTGTGTTCCAGTTGTAATCGCGGGCGCCGCTCGCCTCGGAGGTGATCGGGGTGGACGCGGTGACGACAGCGAGCCCGTACGGGTTTTCATCGGATACCGGCGGTGCAACCGAGTCGACTTCTACGACGGTGTTCGCGGAACCGTCCACGTCCAGATCGAGGCGGGCGACCAGGAAATGCTGGTGGATCGGCGCGTAGGTGCGGTTGTCGACGACGGTGCCATAGGGCGGCGCAGCCTCGCCCTCGGCATAGGGCGTGGTGACCATGATGCCGGACGCGCGAACCTCGCACTCGATGTTGCCGTCCTGGTAGAAGCGCCAGTAGACGAGGTACTCGTAGTTCGCGACGGTGACGTGGCAGGAGATCACCATGCGACGCTGGCGGCGCACCTCGGCACCGGTTACCAGATCGACGTGCTTCCAGAGCACGGCGTTGTCCTCTTCGTGGAGACAGATCGCGTTCTTGACCTCGTACGGTGCTCCAGCGGAGTCGTGCAGCACCGCGTCGACGTAGCGGATCTCGCCGAGGCAGTCGCAGCCGAGTTCCAGCGAGGTGGTCATGAAGCCCAGCCCCCACTCGCCGACGTCATAGGCCGTCCTGCGGTAGTGGTCGAACGTGGGATCACGGTAGGGCACCACCATCTCGGCGAATGACATGCGGTAGGCGATGTCACGCCGAACCCCGTGATCGTCATAGGCCACCTGATAGATGACCGGGCCCTCGCGGTAGTTGAATCCGAGCCGCATCGACCAGTTCTGCCACCGCAATTCGGTGCCATCCAACGTGAAGGACGTACCCTCCGGCTGGGTGATATGCAGCGGTTTCAGATCGGTGCGCGACTCACCCTTCCACGGCCCGGGCACGTACTCACCATCCACCGTCGGCATTCCGACGTCGTACTCCTCGTCGATCTCTAGGAGCTCGAGCGTGTTCATGTCCACGACACCTTCATGCCCGAAACCGGGTGGGCGTACGGGTTGCCGTCGGGGGTCTCGCGGACCCACACATCGCACCAGCCCAACCGGCGATCGCGGTACTTCTCGGGCATGACCGCCTTGCCGTAGGTCCAGACGTCGACGATGACACGGCTCATGTCGGTGATGCCGCGCTCGCGCAGTTTGGCGATGACGGTGGCGCACCCGAATTTCTTGCGGCCGACGGTGCGGGAAAGGTGTATGTCAATCTTGAAGATAAGGATAATGTCGCAGTCGTCGAGCTCAAGACTCGAAAGGTGATAGCGCATTGGCCCGTCACCCCCGGCGGTGCCCCCGTCGGCTTGTCTATCGACACCCGGCACCATACCCTTGTTATCGGATGCCGGAAGCCACAAAAGATGATTGTGATGAGCACTGAATCAGGGAAAGTCGTTGCCGATCTGCCCATCGGGGCAGGAGTGGATGCTGTCAAAATCGATTCGGGAGAGTATTTTGCCAGCGCCGGTGATGGCACCCTCGCAGTGGTTGGTACCTCATCTCCAGGAAAATACAATATCGTCCAGTCTGTTTAAGACTCCAGTAGGGGCCAAGACTATGGGAATCGACGATAGTACGCACAAAATCTATCTGCCCACTGCAGATTTTGAAGCAGCAAAAGCAGGCGGAGGCGGTCGGCCGGTAGCGAAGCCTGGAACATTCAAGATCGTTGTGGTCTCTCAGAAATGATGAGAGACCACCCTCGCGCGCCCACCCTCACTAGCGAAATAGAGTGTGACCCCTTATTCCTGATATCAACCCAGAGCCATCTAGTCGTGGTGATATCTCCGCCACGGTTAGATGGCGAAGCGACAATAGGTTGGACGTTGCTTCGCGGTGGCGAAGTGGACCATCTCTGGACGGTATATTGATCCGCACTCCGCGCCGTATAGAGCGAGTGATGTCGGATGCTAACGGATTCGCCAGATTGGAGATCCTACTCAGTCCGGCAAAAACGTACCGTTTCCTGCCGCGGCGCGTCCCAACAGCAAAGCAAATACTTGTACAGTTTCCTCAAAGATGCTTGTAAAGAGAGAACCCAAAATGAGCTTCTCTTGAAGCTTGTCTTCAGCTTCCCTTAAGGTTCGATAGGTATGATCAACGCAGAAATTCAAGAGGATGACAAATGAGAGTAATTCCCTTGCTGGCTGCGACAGCCGCCGTTCTTTCCGCCGGCCTTGGGTTTTCACAACAACCGGAAACCGCCGGTCCTTACAAGATCATTAACACCGTAAAAGTAGGTGGTGAAGGTGGCTTCGACTATGTCTACGCGGATACCGCCGCTAGGAAGCTCTACATACCACGGTCGGGCCAATCGGGTCATATCCAGGCCTTCGACCTGGATTCACTGAAATCACTCGGCGAAATCCCCACTGCGAACGCCCACGGCGCAGCTGTCGATCCGAAATCGAAGCATGGTTTTGGCAGCAGCAAACCAGTTGTGATGTGGGATTCAAAATCGCTGGCTTTGATAAAGAGCATTGATGTGCAGGGCGGTCCAGACGGCATCATGGAAGACCAGTTCAATGGCCGGGTTTACGTACTGAGCCACAGCCAACCGAATGCCACTATCATTGATGCGAAGGAAGGCTCCGTTGTCGGAACACTGGACCTTGGCGGCGCGCCGGAGCAGGCTGTGTCGGACGGCAAAGGCCACATCTATGTTGATATCGAGGATAAGGCCAGCATCGCGGTTGTCGATGCGAAGAACCTAAAGGTCACCACCCACTACAGTCTCGCAGGCAAGGGTGGAACATGTGCAGGATTGGCTATCGACGTCAAACACAACATCCTGTTTGCGACCTGTCGTAATCCTCAGACTATGGTCATTCTCAACGCATCCAATGGAAAAATATTAGAAACGCTACCTATCGGCGGCGGCACGGACGGTGCCGTATTCAATCCGAAGACCATGGAAGTATTCAGTTCGCAGGGCGACGGAACGCTGACAATTGTCAAGGAAAATAGTCGAACCAGTTTCGTTGTGGAACAAACTTTGAAGACACCGCCCCGTGCGAAGACATTGACGTTAGATAGCAAGACAAACCACATAGTATTAATCACTGCCGAATTCACTGCGCCACCGCCAGCACCGCCGGGAGCGCGGCCGGCCCGAGGACAGATGGTTCCGGACACGTTTTCCATCCTCGTCGTCGGCAGATAGCATGAACAGCGGCGCTGTGCGGTTCAACGTATCTCCTGCCTTCCGGAGCCTCTTCAGGAAGGAATAATCTTCTATGAGAAACACCACTGAAACGCATAAGACATCACCATGTTCGAGAAGTGAAAAATCGCGCGATCGACTTGTACCAGCGGAAGTCCATTTCATGGTTTCAGAGAATTGGAGGGCCCTCGCCCCGCGATGAGCCGCAGGGGGTACAGAAGAGATAGACTCTCGGCTAGCTGCGGCGATTTGTCTCTACTCGGTTATCGCTTTCCAAACTCAGGAGAGTTCCGAGCCACACACTCATCGGTTCTAATTATCTGGAAGGACCAGGAAGGCTCCACTTTCCGCATGGACCAGGTTTGTCAGAGCTAAAGGGCGAGAGAGCTGAGGCGAGTGAAGTGGAATATCCCAGACCGGCGATTTCAGCTCGGGCATAGGCGCTGCCTGAAAGAACTTTCTGCACTGTCTCGCGGTCCAACGATTCCGGGCCTCGACCTTTTTCTACGCGCGCTGTCGGTTGAGACCATAAAAGTCGAACGGAAGACTCGTGATTTGCTATATAGCGGTCCCCGTTGCTACGACCAACGGGGAGAGAATGCTTGGGAGTTCGGCCTTCGGATGGGGCTCTTACAGGCCGAAGCTTAAGCGGTTACTGAAGAATGCCCACTTTCGAGCATCAAACATTGTTTCAACGTCTAATCCATACTAGCTTCGGCTTCAATTGCAGATACGTATCGCCGTCTTCAGCTTGCCTTAAGCTAGCTTAGGCATCATGTAAGCATGTGACCTTCTCAGGCCCCTTATTATTGTTTTTCCATTGCCCTTCGTCATCACGTTGGGAGCTACTGATGGCCTCCACTCTGAAGCGAAACGGCATGAGGGGTGAATTTTCCTTCCCCTAAATAGGCGAGTATAGGGTGAGAATACATCCCACGTAGCGATTTCATTTGTTGTCCGATGGAGATAACCTGCGCGTTCTTATCGTTGAAGATGAAGTTAGGCTTGCCGAGAATCTAGGAGAAGCCCTGCGCGATGGAGCCGGCTTTGCTATCGATCATGCAGGGAATGGGATCGAAGGGGAGCTATCTTGCGCTGAACGGTCACTACGATGCAATCATCCTTGACCTTATGCTTCCTGGGCAGAGCGGGATGTCCTTGTTGCGGCATATCCGCGACCGCAAAAACATGACTCCGATCTTGATTTTGACAGCACGAGAAGGTAAAGAGTCCATTATCGAGCTCCTGAATGCCGGGGCAGATGATTACCTCACCAAGCCCTTCGATCTGGGTGAGCTCATGGCCCGAGTCAAGGTCTTGATCCGTCGCGGCAAGGGTGGAGGAAGCTCACTTTTGAATATCTTCGATCTCGAAATGAACACAGTCGAGCAGACGGTACTTCGAAATGGGCGGATGCTGGACCTCACGCGAACCGAGTACCAAATCCTCGAATATCTCATGCATCGACCAAGAGCGCTAGTATCTAAGCAAGAGTTGCTGGAGCATCTCTATGACTACAACTGGGCTCGTCATTCCAATGTTATCGAAGTGCACATATCGAACCTTCGACGCAAGTTGAATTCAGGTAGCACCAGAAATCTGATTGAAACTGTCCGTCAGCGCGGATATCGTCTCGAATCAACCCAGGAGCCGCCGTTTTGAAATCAATGTCAATTACACGAAGGATTCTCTCTGGAGTTTTGCTGGCAGAGCTGATCTCCGGGATCATCATTAGCTTGACGAGTGTGGCTTTTGAACGCCACATCCACTTTCAGGCTTTCGACGTCATGCTTCACGGGCGTGCTGAATCTTTACTTGGCGCGGTTGCCGACGCCAATGACACTGCTGACAGCGTGATGCTTGACACGCATAGTATCGCTATCCCAGAGGGTGATCTCTTCGAAGTCCAGGAAAACAATGGGCTCGTGCTTGGTAGCTCGCGGAGATGGCCAGCAGAGATTACCGCGAGAAATGTAGAAACCGGAAGCAAAAATGGAATTTATCGCGCGACTGTAAATCACCACGAATACCGGTTTGTTTTATTGAGTGCGGTCCGCACCGTAGATCCTGGTGAACACGGTGGCACTCCGCACAATATAACCGTTCTTTATGGTTCGCCGACAACCCACGTATGGCATGAGATCTATGAGGCAGCGCGCTTCTATTCAATATTGTCGTTGTCGCTTCTCATCGTGACAGCGGGATTGATCGCCTGGTTTTTGCGAAGTGCGCTTTCCCCTTTACATCGAGCTCAGCATCGGAAGCCAGCGGCATTTCGGCCAGCCAGTGGTCGTTCAATCCGCCCAAGACGGCGAGGTCGACACGCGAGCTTGCGCCGCTCACCAGAGCGATCGAAGCGGCATTAGCCAGGCTCGAACAGTCGTTTGCTCAACAGCGACGATTTACAAGTGATGCCGCGCATGAGCTCAAGACAGGTGTTGCCATTATTAACAATCTTCCATTCAGCTTCTCACGATGCGAGAACGTTCGGCGAAAGACTATCGGAACGGCCTTGAGTCTTGTCTTGAAGATTGCGCTCGGCTTGAAAGCACCGTTCAACAAATGCTGAACTCTGGCGCGGCAGAATATGAGTCGGACTCTCGCGTTCCTTTGGAGAATGAACCGATAGACATGGCGAATTATGCTGACGACGCCGTCACTCAGTTTTCTTCTCTCGCCCAGCTGAAGGACATAACCGTGAACGTCACAAAAACTACGTCGATACAGGTTGGCCTAGACGTGAGCGATTGCGCGCTTCTTTGCTCGAACTTGCTTCATAACGCCTTGCAACATAGCCCTTCAGGATCCACGATTTCGATCAGATTGGAAGATGCGAACGGCTTGATAGCACTGTCTATTGAAAACGAAGGAGAAGAAATTCCGGAAGACCTCCTCCCACATGTCTTCGAGCCCTTCTTCCGAGCGGACTCCTCGCGTGATCGTAAGAGTGGAGGAACTGGTTTAGGACTGGCGATCTGTAAAGCGATATGCATCCGGGCAGGCGGAAGTATTGTGATTGACAGCATAGTTAACCAGAGGACTCAAGTCACAGTGAGATTGCCTTCATACATCCCATTGAAGGTTTAGCTCCATTTGTTGTCGTTTCGGAGCTGTGGAATCCAGAACCGGTACTACCGCGCCAAGGCCTAGGTTATCGCCGTCGATGGAGCTACTGCCGGAAATGATCGAAGGGAATCAACGACGGCGATCCCTCGCCAGACATCAAGGCTGCCCGGTAATGGATTGTTCGTAAAACGTAACCGTGAAAGCCCCAGAACTGCGTCTGAGCTTTCTACCTGGTCGATAATGGCAACTACTCTCTGACTACGTGACCTCTTTCCTTGCGGTTTGTGAGGAGGTAGTAAGTAACGGGTGTCACGATTAGGCTCAATACCATGGAGATAAGTAAGCCACCGATGACGGCAATTGCGAGCGGCTGCAGCATCTGAGAACCAGCTCCCAGGGCGAAGGCCAGTGGGAGCATTCCACAGATGGCCGCCGTGGCCGTCATGACGATAGGACGCAGCCGGCGCTGTGCAGCATGTACCATCGCATCGCGGCCAGATATGCCTTCCTGGCGATAACGTTCATCCGCATCGAGCAGAAGGATGCCATTCTTCGCGACGATGCCGATGACCATGATGACTCCCATGAACGATGCAACATTGAAAGTCGTGCCAGTAACAAGGAGAGCAAATACGACACCGGCAATCGACAGTACTGAAGAGGTCAGTATGGCGATAGGAGCAAAGAAATTGCGGAATTCTACAAGCAAAACCCCGAAGACGAGGGCAAGCGAAAGCAACAGTACCTGCAATAAATCATGAAAGGATTTCTGCTGTTCTTGATACGTGCCGCCATATTCGACCCGGACGGAAGCAGGAAGGTGCATATCTGTGACAGTTTTCTGTACTTGAGTCATGGCTGTGCCGAGATCGGAGCCTTCCAGCCGGCCAGTAACTACGACCAGTTGCTGAAGGTTCTCGCGTCGAATCTCGTTTTGCGGCGGCAACTGTTGGATCTGTGCCAGCGATCCCAAAGAGGCAGTCCTACCAGTAGAACTGTTGAACACGGTATTCTCGATCGTATCGAGCGACAAGCGCGTCTCGTCACCAAGCCTCACGCGAATGGTGTAGGGGTGGCCATTCGCGATTAAGGGATCTGTCGTGGTCACTCCATCTAAGATCGAAGTGGCATCTTCGGCTACCTCCATTGGTGTGAATCCCAATCTCGCGGCTACCACGGGGTCAACTTCAAAGCTGGTTGCGGGACCGCTGATTGTGTTCTCGATTCCGTTCTGCACATCCACGACGCCCTTAATCTTTCCAATGGCTGTCGCGACTCGTGGTCCCAATTGCTGCAACAAAGCTGGGTCACTGGCAAAGATCTTGATCTGAATCGGTTCCGGTGCGTTCGAAAGATCTCCGATCATATCCTGAAGAACCTGGATAAACTCCACGTCCAGTTCAGGCTCCGTCTTTTTTATCTCCGCACGGGCATCTGCAATTACTTCGTCGATTCCACGACTGCGTGAGGTTTTGAGGTGAACCGTCATATCGCCGATTGGCCTCTGTTACCGCTGCCAGTCCCATCTGTAAACCGGTTCTTCGCGAGGTGCTCGATACCTCAGGCATGTCATGCAGGATTTTGTCGACATGGGTGAGGACCCGATTAGTCTCGGTCAAAGAACTACCCGCGGGCATGATGTAGTCGAGGATGAATCCACCTTCATCCATCTCCGGAAGCAAGTCAGACCCGAGCCCCTGATAGGCGAAGTAGGTTCCGCCTACGAGAAGGACGCAGATGCCAAGAAGAGCCAAAGGACGGCGAAGCGACCATTCGAGAGCGATACCGTGCCAATGGAGGACACGGTGCATGATGCGACGAGGATCGCCGTGACCGTGTTCACCTTTTGGGCTATATCCGCCAGAAGTACGACGATTTCTCAGAAGAACGAGGCTAAGGCCAGGCGTCCAGGTGAGGGCAAGGAGGAGGGAAGTCAGCAAGGAGGCAGTCATTGTTATCGCCAGCGCACGAAAAAAACTGCCGGTGACGCCGGTGACTGAATCAGCGGAAGGAAGACGACGACTGGGGTTATCGTGGAGCCGACCAATGGCACGGTGATCTCACGCAATGCAAGACGAACGGCGTCAGTTCGGTTTTCCCCGGCATCGCGGTGCAATACGATGTTTTCGACGACGACGATGGCGTCATCGATGACCAGGCCGATCGCCGCTGAGCGAGCCCCCCCAGGGTCATCAGGTTGAAGCTCTGCCCGATGAGCCAAAGGAAAAGTACGGTGATCGCGACTGTTACCGGAATCACCAAACCTGCTACAAGCGATGATGTCCAGTCGCCAAGGAAAAGAAAGAGGATGATGCAGGCGAGCACCAGACCGATCATGATTGCATCTCGAACACTCCTGATGCTTTCGCGAACGAGCTCGGACTGATCGTAAAATGACTCAAGCCTAACCCCTGCAGGCAAAGCTTTCCTAAGTTGATTGACCTCTGCCGCCACTGCGTCAGCGACCGCAACTGTGTTGCTAGATGGTTGACGTGCAATATTGAGGAGCACCGACGGCTTTCCGTTTGCCGTCACTGTGGTATAGACCGGTAGCGTCCCTAATTGGACCGTAGCGATGTCACCTACACGTACAGGAGCGCCTCCTGGTGTTATCTTTACGACCAACTGGGCGAGATGATCCGCATCATGCACCTGAGCTCCCACGAGGCCGAGGATCAACTGGTGATTGGCTTCATAGAGCCCCGGAGAGTCGATGATGTTTGAAGTTTGTACCGCATTCGAGAGATCGAGAATCGTAACGCCGGCGGCCTGCATGCGCGCCAGGTTTGGAACCAGATGAAACTCTGGAACTTTACCTCCCTGGACCGTTACCGTGCTGACACCGCTGACCCGATTGAGGGGTGGTTTCAATTGGTAGGTAGCAAGCTCCCACAGCTGTGTAGGAGAAAGCGTGTCTGAACTGAGGCTGTAGCCGAGGATGGGAAAGGTGGCGAAAGTCAGCCTGTTTGTCGTTATCTTTGCGGTTGTGGGAAGGGTTTGTCCGACCTTACTGAGGGCCGCATCCACCAACTGAAGTGTACGGAACATATCCTGGGTCCAGTCAAAGAACAGACTGATCTCAGCGGATCCGCGACTAGTGGTGGACCGCACAGTGAGGAGTCCCGGCACCGAGTTGATGGCATCCTCGATCGGCTTGGTAATGGTCACCTGCATCTGTTCGACGGGCATGACACCGTTATCGACGCCGATGACGACACGCGGAAAATTGGTATCAGGGAAGACGGATATCGGTACCTTCTGCGCTAGATAGATACCGGCCAGTGAAAGCACGATGAGAAAGAAAAGATTGGCCCTCTATAGCGCAAGAGCCAGAACGCTTTTTCCTTGTGCGCTGTAACATTCTTGTCGAGAACGTTCAACTTGGAGTTCTCGCTTTTACTGGCCGAGGGTTTCTCATCTTCGTCTGCATCCGCCCCAACCTTAACCTTCGTTCCGTCATCGAGTCCGTACACCGAACCTACCGTGATGACCGTATCGTTCATCCCCAATCCGGAGATGATCTGCACGTCGTCGCCATCCTGGATGCCAAGCTTGACACTCTTATGATGTGCCAAGCTGTCGGAGCCCATAATCATCACTGATTTGCTACCGTCCTGGGCAGTCAGGACGGCTGCGAGCGGAATCTTGATGGCACCAGGGACTATGCGACCGACAATGGAAGTGCGCACCGGCGTTCCCGACTTAAGTGTTCCCTCGCGATTGTCTATTCGGAGCCAGACTTCGACAGTGGTGCTTCCTGGATCCAGTGCCGGACTGATAAGAGAAACTTTAGCGGGGACGGGCTCCGCCATCCCCGGTACAGTTACTGCAGCTTCATCTCCGAGTTTGAGACTCTGAGCCACGATCTGAGCAAGGTGAACCTTTGCCAGCAGAGCAGAAGTGTCCATCACAGTGAGAAGGGCACTGCCGGCTGCCGCTGTTTCTCCAGCAAACAGTGCCCGGTCCGTGACGATCCCATTAATGGGACTGCGTATCTCAGAGTAGGAGACCTGCGCTTCGGCGCCCACATACTTACCCTTAGCTGAAGTGAGTTGCCCCTGAGCTTGTTCAAGAGCGGCCTGGCGACTCACATTCCGCAGAGATTGCAGATGCTTTGCAGCCATATCATAGGCCACTTTCGCTTGAACAAGCGTCGCCGTGGCGGTATCTAGATCCCTGCCCGGTATAGCACCCTGCGCGAACAGCTGTTGGCGCGCGCTGACGATGCTCTGATTCAGATCGAGGGCCGCTTTCGTTTGAGCAACATCGAGCTCCGACTTCTGATAGTCCTCAGGAACCTGCGCCTGCGTCTGTGCATTGAAGGCGGCTTGTGCTGCCTGGTAGCTTCCTTTGTTATCGAGAACTGCCGCGGCCAGATCGCTGTTTTCCAGAGTTGCGAGAAGCTGTCCATTCGTTACATGGGATCCGCGCTGAACATAAAACTTACGGACCGGCGCGGTGATCTTGGGAGAGATCGCAGCTTGCGCGAGGGGCGACAGCGTTGCGTCCGCCATGATGTGCTCAGCGATGTCACCCTGCTCCGGTTTTTCCACCTGCACGCTTACCTCGGTGGCGTCCACGTTGTCATCTGCCTTCTTGCAACCAG
>CAVQTL010000011.1:0-560313 GCA_963716505.1 uncultured Actinomycetota bacterium | reverse complement strand
GCGCGACGGTCCAGCAGGCGGCGATCGCCGTCGCCACGCGGAGCTCTCGTCGGCGGATTGCGTTGTCGCAGACCCGCGCATTCAATGAGCGGTCGGGGCAGCGGTTCGGCCAGGTGCAACTGCGGTTGGTGGACGCGGACTCGACGGGCGTCGACAACTCGTTCTCGTATCCGCACGGCCTGTCAACGCCGGCGGCGCAGGTGGCGATGATCGCCAGGCGGTACATGCACCTGTCCGGAGCGACGAGCAGGGACTTCGGTGCCGTTTCGGTGGCCGACCGCAAGCATGCCGCCAAGAACCCGAAGGCGTACTTCTACGAAAAGCCGATAACCATTGAGGACCACCAGAATTCGCGGTGGATCGCCGAGCCGCTGCGACTCCTGGACTGTTGTCAGGAGACCGACGGCGGGGTCGCCCTCGTCATAGCATCGGCTGAGCGGGCGAAGGATCTCAAGCACCGGCCCGCCGTCATCGAGGCCGCATCGCAGGGGTCAAGCCCCGACCAGTACTCGATGGTCAGCTACTACCGGCCCGAGTTGGGCCTGCCAGAGATGGGACTGGTCGGCAAGCAGCTGTGGTCACAGTCGGGCCTGAAGCCGACCGACATCCAGACGGCGATCCTTTATGACCACTTCACCCCGTTCACGCTGATTCAGTTGGAGGAATTGGGGTTCTGCGGCCAGGGCGAGGCCAAGGATTACATCGCCGACGGCGCGATCGAGATCGGTGGCAGGCTGCCCATCAACACCCACGGTGGCCAGCTGGGCGAGGCGTACATCCACGGCATGAACGGATCGCCAGGGCGTCCGCCAGCTGCGTGGCACGTCGGTGAACCAGGTCGACAACGTCGAGCATGTGCTCGTCACTGCGGGCACCGGGGTCCCGACGTCCGGACTCATCCTCGGCAGAGACCCCGGACTGCCGCGAACGGCGAAGCCGTAGACGTCCCTGCTCGGACTGCGGAGTTGGCGTCGAGCACATCTGAGCGCATTCGAGTGTAGTAGTCACACGCAGCTAGGCCCGGCCCGCTCGGCAATCCGCCAACACCACCGTCGTCCGTCCACCCGCTGCGACTCCTCACAGAGGTATGAGTACGTTCGCCACGATGCCACGATGCCTCGGTGATCCGGATCCGGGGATAGTCATGGTGTGCAGCGAAATCGCCGGGCAATTCCTCGTCAGGATGTGGTCGATCGTGATCAGCGGACGCACCCGCGAATTCGCCGGAAAGCTGGGGAGTTGCGCCGGAGTGCTCGCCCGCGTCTCGATAACCATCACCGGGCGCGCCGCAAACACGACGCCCAGTGCGCCCCGCGGGCCCAAACGCTCCCCGGCCGAAAGCGCTCGCACCCACACAGTGCACAGTCTGATCCGCGCCGATGATGCTGGTGTGCGGAGCTGTCGTGGCCACATCGACAGGCGTCGTGAGACATCTCAACAAAGGTACGCCGGTATCGGGGAGTTTCTGCGACAGGGAGTTTCTGCGACCGAATTCTTCAAGAATTTCCGGCCGCAGCGAGTTGGGGCCGGCGGCGGGGCGGTGCGCGACGCGCTCAACGATGCTGGCGTGACACCTGCGGATGTCGACGGCATGGTCACGTTCACGATGGACTCCAACACCGAGATCGCGGTCGCGCGTGCCACGGGCATCGGTGATCTCCGCATCGTTTGTCGACGCCGGCCGCGCAGGTGGCGATGATCGCCAAACGCTACGTGCACCTGTCCGGGGCGACGAGCAAGGACTTCGGCGTGGTCTCGGTGGCCGACCGCAAACATGCCGCCAAGAACCCGAAGGCATACTTCTACGAGAAGCCGATAAGCATTGAAGATCACCAGAATTCGCGGTGGATCGCCGAACCGCTGCGCCTGCTGGACTGCTGCCAGGAAACCGACGGCGCGGTCGCGCTGGTCGTCACAACGCCCGAACGGGCCAAGATCTCAAGCACCGACCGGCCATCATCGAGGCCGCGTCGCAGGGATCCAGCCCCGATCAGTATTCGATGGTCAGCTACTACCGGCCGGAACTGGGTCTCCCCGAGATGGGGTTGGTCGGCAGGCAGCTGTGGCAGCAGTGGGGGCTGAAGCCGACCGACATCCAGACCGCGATCCTTTATGACCACTTCACGCCGTTCACCCTGATTCAGTTGGAGGGGCTGGGGTTCTGCGGCCAGGGCGAGCTATGAAGTTTTTCTTTGCGGTACTCGTTTCTGCAATGCTGCTGGTATCGGGCTGCGAGGAAGCCCCAGTACTTCCCCCACCAAAGCCCGCTGCGACGGCGGCCACATCACTTCCCCCACCGAAGCCCATTGTGACACACCATATTCTAGTAATCGGCGACTCCTTAACTGTGGGTAGCAGCCAAGGCGGTGCCGCGTGGTCGGCGCTGGTCTGGCCCAGCCTGAAATCCAGCGTCGGGATCGTTGTTCCGATAATCGCTGGTGAGGGTGGTTCAGGTTACGTCCAACCCGGCGACAGAGGTAGCACCTTCGGTGAGAGAGCAGCTTTGTACATAAGCCCCCAGGATGAGTTGGTGGTGTTCTTCGGCAGCAGCAACGACTCCGTCGCATCCCCAAGCGTCCTGGCTTCGGCCGTCCGCGACACCTTCGCCAAGATCAAGGCCGCCGCACCCGTAGCCAAGATGCTGGTGATCGGACCTGTGGCGACGAGCCTCAACCCGCCCGCCGCGATTGCGCGTATACCGGGCATCCTGCGCGACGAAGCACAAGCCGTGGGTGCAGTGTTCGTCGATCCCATCGCTGAGGGCTGGTTGGCCACAAACCCCGAAATGATCGGATCTGACGGGGTGCATCCCAACGATGCAGGGCAACAATTCCTGGCTGAGCGGATCGGGCCGCTCATTCGAAATGCACTCCAACCAAGTGGCGGTGGTTAGGCAGGGAGATGCCCCATCGCAATCTGTGTTCGGGACCCCTATGGTGCGAGCTCGCGTTAGCGCCGCCCACGATCTGGATTTCACCGTCGTCGTGGTACAGCCCGAGCAGATCGACCCGACACCTTCCCCGCTCTTGTGGATCCGGTACCCGATCGCCACATCTGGGCTGATTCTCAGTTAGTCCATCCGCTCGCTGTCAAGTAGGTGAGCATCAACCAGGGAGGTTCGTGTCACTCCACCGGAGGGCACGGGCAGCCCCTGTGCAGCTGTCGTTTCCTACACTGACGACAGTAAGGTGGAGGTGGCCATGGCTCTGCAGAGCAACCCGGGCTGCAAAGGACCACCGAGGGTGGTGACCTGGCAGTAGTGGGCAATTCGACAGGCGGACGAGGCGTCGTCGTCGTGATTCGGCTTCGGCGAAGGAACCAGGCGCGCTGTACGTGTGGCTGGAACGGCAAGGCAAGCCTGCTGCTCTCCTCGGCGAAAGTCGACGCCCTGCTGCATGCCGCGCGGAACGACTGCGACCCTGGCGTCCCGCTGTTTCAGCCGGGGGCAGTTGTGCCCACCAAGTCGCAGCGCTTACTCAAATCCGACAACTCAGTGGACCCGACGGCAGAGGGCTGACACGCGCAGCTCATCGTGTGGACGCCCGTACCCCAGTCGGATGCGGCGATCGGCTGCAGGCGTGACATCGGGCGCGCGACGCGCGGCGCGCCAAGTCGGCCCACGTGCTGTCGCGATGCGCGGTCTTGCCATCGTCCATACCCGCGCGACTGAAAGACAGCTGCCCTCGTCATACAACTCGTTCCTATCCCGCAATGGGCGAAGCCAGGCGTGGGGTTGACGCCTACGAAATATTGCTAGACATGCGTGTCGGCGTGCATTCTGTCCCGTTTGATGCAGTTTCAGCAGATTCACAGCACCGGCACACAATCCATCTGACCTGGTAAACACGGACTCATACGGTGATACAGCGAACTCGTCAGCTGAACTAAATGATGATTACGCAAATATCTTCGTGATTTTGCCTGATTTTCGCTTGCTGGGGCAGTATTGCCGATGATAAGTTCAGCGGCATCGCGGGCGAGACGCGCCCGGGAACCGAAGCTAGAGCTAATCCAGACAGCTTTGCGACCGTTGGTGTGACTCGGCGGCGCGGCGATGTCGTCGCGCGGGCGAAAGGGGATGGTTGTGTGAACGCGCTCGGCATCTCCGCATATCCGCGCTCGGGGCATGATTCAAGGCCGGCGGGGTCGGTGCACACCATCGCCTGGCTCCGCCGGCATGCCATGCCAGTTTTTCCCGCGGTGTCCGGCACCGGCGTGGCGGGATAGTCCAGTGTCTCGGCCGACCTTTCTTGCCAAGCCTCCGAGCGCCCAGGAGGAGCCTTCGGGGGTGATCCGTCACCCAGACGTGTTGGTGCTCAAGAACAATGACGCTGTTGTGCGGGCCACGGTTCGTACAGCATCTGCACAAGTTGTGACGGCGGGAGAACCGTCGAAAGCGGTCCCTGACCGCTCAGCGTGGGAACGGCGTTACGCCGCCAATCTACGAATAACTGACACGGTTGTGGTGTGCGGAGCGGTGATACTGGCGCAGTTTGTCCGATTCGGCACTCCTGCAACAGCGCCCAGCTATGTCAATCACTATGTGACGGCTTACTCGGCTCTCCTCGTGGTCATTTGGCTGTCGACTCTGGCCGTATTCCGTAGTCGATCCGCAAGGTACATCGGTGCCGGCACCGAGGAGTACCGGCGAGTGGCGGCCGCATCCTTCTGGACTTTCGGGGCCATCGCCATGGCCGAACTGCTCCTCAAGCTGTCGATTTCGCGCGGCTATCTCGCGGTGGCTCTTCCCGCGGGCGTTCTCGGATTGGTCCTGAGCAGATGGATCTGGCGGGCTTACGTGGCGCGCAAGCGCGCTCATGGGGCATACAGCACTGCCGTGTTGGCTATCGGTGGCGGCGACGCGGTCGCGAATCTAGCCAGCGAACTGACCGACGATCCTAAGAACGGCTACCACGTCGTCGGCGCTTGCATCACAGGGTACGGAACCCCTCGTGACGAACACCTCGTAGTCAACGACCGGGAGATCCCAATCCTTGGCGGTGCCTCATACGCGCTGCAGGCGATCCGTGATTGTGGTGCCGACACCGTTGCGATTGCCGGGACGGGAGACTTCGGCGTCCAAGGGCTTCGCAGGCTCATCTGGGAGCTCGAGCCGATGGGCGTCGATCTCATGGTGTCGCCCGGAGTGATGGATGTAGCGCTCAACCGGTTGGTGATGCGACCGATCGCCGGATTGCCGCTCTTGCATATCGACAAACCGCAATACCAGGGAACAAAGGGATTCCAGAAGCGTGCCTTCGACACCTGCTTCGCGTTCGCGGCCCTCGCCGGAACCCTACCGATCCTCGTCGCCACCGCCATCGCGATCAAGCTCACGAGCAGGGGACCGGTCTTCTACTCCTCCGAACGCATCGGAATCGATGGCAGGCCCTTCTCAATGCTGAAGTTCCGCACCATGGTCCAGGATGCGGATAAGCAGCTGGAGAGCCTCCTCGGCAACAACGAAAGTGATGGTCTTCTTTTCAAGATCCGAGAAGATCCGCGCGTAACACCAGTCGGTCGAGTATTGCGACGTTTCAGTATCGATGAGCTGCCGCAGTTCATCAACGTGCTCCGACAGGAGATGAGTGTCGTCGGTCCGCGGCCGCCGTTGAGGCGGGAAGTTGAAGCGTACGACGACGATGTGCAGCGGAGGCTGCTCGTCAAGCCCGGCGTCACCGGTTTGTGGCAGGTCAGTGGGCGATCCGATCTGTCCTGGGATAGATCTGTTCGTCTAGATCTGTCGTATGTCGACAACTGGTCGATGGTGGGCGACATCTTGATCATTGCGAAGACAGTGCGAGCAGTCTTCACGCGCACGGGCGCGTACTGAGGGAGTTGTCTTGCGCGGAATCATTCTTGCTGCAGGCAATGGGACTCGTCTGCACCCGATCACCGTAGGTACGAGCAAGCAATTGCTACCCGTCTACGACAAACCGATGATTTACTACCCGCTCTCGACTCTGATACTTGCGGGCATCCGCGACATCTTGGTCATCACCACACCGACGGATGCCGCAGCGTTCAGCAGGTTGTTAGCAGACGGTTCGCAGTTCGGTATCTCCGTCACGTACGCGGTTCAACCGATCGCGGACGGGCTCGCTCAAGCATTTGTCATCGGCCGAGACCACATCGGGACCGAGTGCGTGGCACTGGTGCTCGGCGACAACCTCTTCCACGGTCCCAGGTTGGGATTACAGCTGGCCCGATTCAGCGAGATCAATGGCGGAACAATTTTTGCCTATCGGGTATCCGATCCCAGCGCATATGGCGTTGTCGAATTCGATGAGCAATGCCGCGCAGTGTCTCTTGAGGAAAAGCCGAAGTCGCCGCGATCCGAATATGCTGTCCCTGGCCTCTACTTCTATGACAACGAAGTCGTCGACATCGCTGATTCCTTAACGCCTTCCGATCGCGGCGAGTACGAAATCACCGATGTCAATCGCGCGTACCTCGAGCAGGGAAAGTTATCGGTCGAGGTCTTACCTCGCGGAACGGCGTGGCTCGACACCGGGACATTCGGCTCCCTGCTAGATGCCGGCAACTATGTCCGCACCATCGAGGAGCGGCAAGGACTGAAGGTTGGTGTTCCGGAGGAAGCCGCATGGCGGCGCGGCTTCATCGGCGATGACGAGTTGCGGGAGCGCGGCGAACTGCTCTTCAAGTCTGGATATGGCGCCTACCTACTCGGGCTTCTTGATGGATCGGGAAGGGGTTACGAGCCGTGAGAATGGTCGTTCTGGGAACCGGCTATCTTGGCGCTACGCATGCGGCATGCATGGCCGAACTGGGTCATGACGTCCTCGGCGTCGACATCGACCCAGCCAAGCTCGCGAAGCTTGAGGCGGGTGAGGTCCCATTCTTCGAACCGGGCCTCGGCGAGGTCTTGCATCGCCACACGACCAGCGGTCGGTTGCGCTTTTCCTCCTCGTACGAGGAGGCGGCGGACTTCGCGGATGTCTTCTTTGTCGCGGTCGCGACGCCGCAGAAGAAGGGTGAGTACGGCGCTGACCTGCAATTCGTCGACGGCGTGATCGCGACACTCGCGCCCTTGTTGGATAAGCCGGCCGTGATCGTGGGGAAGTCGACGGTTCCAGTGGGGACCGCGAAGAGGCTGGGCAAATTTGCTCGTGATCTCTCGCCCGCTGGTGAGGCGATAGAAGTGGCGTGGAATCCGGAGTTCTTGCGTGAAGGTTTCGCGGTTGATGACACGCTGCACCCTGACCGCTTGGTGCTGGGCATCGACAGAGCGGGATCTGGTCGCGCCGAGCATGTCACGCGCGAAATCTACGCGGACCTGATAAGCGACGGCGTTCCGTTCATCGTGACGGACCTCGCGACTGCCGAGTTGGTGAAGGTGTCGGCCAATGCTTTTCTCGCAACGAAGATTTCGTTCATCAACGCGATTGCCGAAGTGTGCGAGGCGGTCGATGCCGACGTAACCGTCCTTGCTGATGCGATCGGATACGACGGCCGGATCGGGCGACAGTTCCTCAACGCGGGTCTGGGCTTTGGTGGTGGGTGCCTGCCCAAGGACATTCGGGCGTTTATGGCTCGAGCCGGCGAGCTGGGCGCTAACCAGGCGCTGACGTTCCTGCGCGAAGTCGACAGCATCAACATGCGTCGACGGACGCGGATGGTCGAGATCGCGCGCGAGGTGTGCGATGGGAGTTTCATCGGCGCCACGGTCGCGGTGCTCGGGGCTGCGTTCAAGCCCGAGTCGGACGATGTGCGGGACTCGCCCGCTCTGAATGTGGCGGGGCAGATCCAGTTACAGGGCGCGACCGTCAATGTGTTCGATCCGCAGGCGATGGACAATTCGCGTGCACTCTTTCCCACGCTGAACTACGCGACCTCCGCGTTCGAAGCGTGCGCAGGCGCAGACGCCGTGCTGGTCCTGACCGAATGGGCGGAGTTCCGTTCGATCGATCCAGTTGCTCTCAAGGAAACCGTTCGATCCGCTTGTGTGATCGACGGACGCAATTGTCTCGACGCCTCGGCGTGGTCTGCGGCGGGATGGCGCTACCGAGCTCTTGGCCGGCCAGCACGTGCACGCGATCTGGGCGCATTGGCGGGCGCGACATGAGGCAGGTCGAGCGGGAAGTAGCCACGCCGGTGGCGGATCCACTACCGGGACGCCAGTTGCTCGCGGCCTCGACTGGTGGACATTTGGCCCAGCTCGCCAAGTGGTCGCAGGCAATAGGCTCTGCTTCCGACTCCATCTGGGTCACATTCAAGTCGCCCCAAAGCGATTCCCTCCTCCAACACCGCAGGGTGTTGTACGTGCCATATGTCGCACCTCGCGACGTCCGCGGAGCGGTGAACGCCTTTGTTCGCATCATGAAAGAAATCGACTGGAAAGCGGAAGAATTCACGGCCGCAGTTACAACAGGGGCGGCGGTGGGTTTGGCCGCGCTCGCCGCCGCGCGCTCACATCACGTACCGTCCTTTTACTTCGAAAGTGTGTCGCGCGTCAACGGCCCTTCGCTCACTGGCAAGTTAGCCAGCCTCGACCCGCGGATTCATACTTACTGTCAGTATGAGCATTGGGCGGGACGTCGTTGGCAGTATCGAAGATCCCTGTTTGACAGCTACGAAACGCTTCCTAAACCCGAGGTTGAACGTCCTCGCCTGTTCGTGACGCTCGGAACCATCTACCCTTATCGATTCGATGCTCTCGTCGACGCCATTCTTTTAACCGGCCTTGCGGACAGCCAGACTGTTTGGCAACTTGGCACCACGACGCGACGAGGCCTACCCGGTACGGCGGTTTCACAAATGGGCGCCGCCGAATTCGAAGACTGTGCCCGCGCGGCCGACGTCGTTATCACGCACGCCGGTGTTGGGACAATAATGCATCTGCTCGAAATGGGTTTATTTCCAGTGGTGGTGCCCCGGCGAGCCAAGAGAAATGAGCATATAGACGATCACCAGGCTCAGATCGCGGGGTTGCTCAACAGCCGTGCAATTTCGATGGTGAGTGAGGCAGATGAGCTGGACCGAAACAGAATTCTCGCAGCATCGGCAACCTCGGTCCGCTGTACGGCGGAGCAGGCAACACGTGGCGACGCCGCAATGACTCTGAATTTGCCAAGTGAATGAACGGAGATTACGTGACCTGCCGACTATGCGACTCCCATCGCCTCCTCAGTGTTCTTGATCTCGGCGCGACACCGCCGTGCGAGACGTTCCTCGCTGCTGCTGATCTCGATTCGCCCGAGCCCACGTTTCCGTTACACCTTCGGTTATGCGAAGACTGCCTGCTACTCCAGATTCCGGCACTGATCACTCCGGAAGATACTTTTACGGAGTACGCCTACTTTTCGTCGTATTCCGACAGCTGGGTCCAGCACGCGGGGCGGTTCGTCAATGACGCCGCGACACGACTTGGACTTGGTCCTGAATCGTTCGTGGTCGAAGTCGCCAGCAACGACGGCTACCTGCTTCGACACGTCGTGGCGGCAGGCGTGCCGTGCCTGGGAATCGAACCGTCCGTAAATGTAGGAGCCGCTGCTCGCGAATCTGGCGTTCCGACGCTAACCGCATTCCTCGACGAGCAACTCGCCGCTGCGGTGCGAACGGATCACGGGCCGGCGGACCTTGTGGTCGCCAACAACGTTTACGCGCACATCCCCGATCTTCTAGGTTTCACACGATCCCTCCGTGGACTGCTCGCCGAAGACGGCTGGCTGAGCATCGAAGTGCACCACGCGCTGAACCTCGTCACGCTCGGCCAGTTCGACACCGTCTACCACGAGCATTTTCAGTACTACACAGTGCTTTCGGCCATGCGTGCACTCGCTACGGCCGGCTTGGCGGTCGTGGACGTCGAGATGCTCCCGACGCATGGTGGATCGATTCGGCTTTGGGCACGGCCCGAGGAAATCGCCGGACCGCAAAGTCAACTCGTGACCGATGTGCTTCGGATCGAGGAGGAAGCCGGGCTGCACCAGGTTGATGGCTATCTCCAGCTGCGGCCGCGAGCCGAGGCTGTTCGCCACGAACTGTTGCGATTTCTGCTCGACTGCCATGCCGATGGCAAGCTAGTCGTCGGTTACGGAGCGCCGGGTAAGGGCAACACTCTGCTCAATTACTGCGGTATCCGCACTGATCTGCTCGAGTACACCGTCGATCGCAATCCGTACAAACACGGGCGCTTCACCCCGGGTAATCGAATTCCGATCCACGATCCGGCGCAGATCGCCAAGGACCGGCCCGACGTCGTTCTGGCGCTGCCCTGGAACCTCGAACCCGAGCTGACCGAGCAACTTGCCTACATAGCGGAATGGGGCGGTCAACTGGTCTTTCCACTGCCCACACTGCATGCCGCACCCATCTCAGATCTGCCAAAAGGAAAGGTGACAATATGAAAGTCGTTCTGTTCTGCGGCGGTTACGGGATGCGAATGCGTAACGGTGCAGATGATGTCGTGCCGAAACCGATGCAGATGGTCGGTCCACGACCGCTCATCTGGCACGTCATGCGTTATTATGCCCACTTCGGCCACAAAGAATTCATACTGTGCCTCGGCTATGGCGCTGCTCACATCAAGAATTACTTTCTGACGTACCAGGAAGCCGCGTCGAACGATTTCGTAATGCGCGATGGGCAAATTCAATTAATGCACTCGGATATCAGCGACTGGTCGATCTCCTTCGTCGACACCGGACTTGAATCGGCGATCGGTGAGCGCCTTCGCCGGGTCCGCGACCACCTCCAGGACGACGAGTACTTCCTGGCCAACTACGCCGACGTGCTGACCGATGCACCGCTGGACCACATGATCGAGCAGTTCCATCAGTCTGGCGCTGCCGCTTCGATGCTGATCGTCCCGCCGCAGTCGTCGTTCCACTGCGTTGAGGTGTCCGAGACGGGCGAGGTCAAGGACATCATCGCAGTGTCCAAGCTGCCCATCTGGGAAAATGGCGGATTCTTCGTGCTCTCCCAAGAGATCTTCGACCTCTTGCCTCCCGGCGGCGATCTCGTTGCGGATGTCTGTGGCACGTTGGCAGGGCAGGGCAGGTTGTTCGGTTATCGGTACGACGGATTCTGGAAACCCGCAGACACGTTCAAGGAACGGGCCGAACTCGAAACCAGATACCACGGCGACCGCCCATGGATGTTGTGGGAACAACCGGTTGGCGCCGCATCCGAGGCGTGATGATCCAACTATTCACCGGCGTGCTCGATGAGATCGCAGTCGTAGGTGCGCATTGTGACGACATCGCGATCGGTATGGGTGGCACCTTGCTCACGCTCGCAAGCTCAACTCCGGGGCTTGCAGTAAGAGGGCTCGTGCTATCCGGTGGCGGCACTGAACGCGAAGCGGAGGAGATCGAAGCGCTGGCGGCGTTCTGCCCCGGCGCCGATGTCGACCTGACGGTGCTCGACGTGACGGATGGACGAGCGCCGGCGCAGTGGGAACGAATCAAGAACCACCTCACTGAATTTCGCAGCTCGTGCACACCGCAGGTGGTGTTCGGTCCGCACCGCGGAGATGCCCATCAAGATCATCGACTGCTGGCGGAACTGCTGCCCACCGAGTTTCGTGATCACCTCGTGCTCGGTTACGAGATCCTCAAATGGGAAGCAGACACCCCGCGCCCGACGATCTTTCATCCCCTCGCGACCGAGGTCGCCGAGGAGAAGGCACGCTTGCTGCATAAGCACTATCCCTCCCAGGCGAGCCACGACTGGTTCGACGAGCAAGCGTTTCTCGGCCTGTCCAGGCTTCGGGGGGTGCAGTGCCGCAACGCGCACGCAGAAGGCTTCATCCTGGAGAAGGCGACCATCACATTCGGGCGGCGCTGACGCACCCTGCCGCGAGCAGTGTGACCAACGAGAAGTAAAGGGGCAGTGGGGATGCGAGTACTTGTCACCGGGCATCAGGGGTACCTAGGCACGGTTATGGTGCCGATCCTGCAGGACGCGGGGCATGACGTAACCGGTTTGGATTCGGGCTTCTTCGCCGACTGCGTCCTTGGCGCCGCCCCTGCGGATCCGCCAGGAATGCGGGTGGACCTCAGGGACGTGACATCCGAGCAGCTGAACGGCTTCGACGCGGTAATCCATCTCGCCGCGTTGTCCAACGACCCGCTCGGTGCGCTGGCTCCCCAGATCACCTACGACATCAACCATCACGCCTCAGTCCGGTTGGCCCGACTGGCGAAAGCGGCGGGCGTGCGGAGGTTCCTCTATGCCTCCACCTGTTCGGTGTACGGAGCAGCGGGGGAGGACCTGGTCACCGAGAGTGCCCTGCTGCGACCGTTGACCCCCTACGCGGAAAGCAAGGTGAGGGTCGAATACGACGTGGCCGCAATCGCGGATGAGTCCTTTTCGCCGGTGTTCTTGCGCAACGCCACGGCTTTCGGGTTCTCGCCGCGGCTGCGCGCGGACATCGTGCTGAACAACCTGGTCGGCCACGCGGTCCTCACCGGCGACGTTCGCGTTCTCTCGGACGGCACGCCGTGGCGACCGCTTGTGCACGCCAGGGACATCGCCGCTGCTTTCCTCCTCGCGCTGGAAGCACCGATCGGAAAAGTGCATTGCGCGGCCTACAATGTCGGCACCGAGTCGAACAATCTGACCGTCGCCGAGATCGCACAGTCGGTGGTCGACGTGGTTCCCGGCGCCAAGTTGTTGATCACCGGTGAGACGGGGGGCGATCCCCGTTCCTACCGGGTGGATTTTTCGGCATTCCGCGAGGAACTGGGTTTCAAGGCCAAGTGGTCGATACCCGATGGTGCCGCTGAGCTCTACAAGGAGTACATCGCGGCCGGACTGACCGCTGACGATTTCGCCAAGAAGTTCACTCGGCTGCCGCACCTCGAGGCACTGCGTGCCGAGAACGTTCTCGACGAGTCGATGCGACGGATCACGACAGATGTGTGAGCAGGTCGGCCCAGCTTCCGGCGCCCGCGTCTCGGGAGGAGACCGTCGTAACCGGCAGCGGCCACTGGATGCCGACATCCGCGTCGTTGTAGGCAACAGCCAGGTCCTCGGAGGGTTCGTGGGGACGATCGATCCGATAGCAAACGTCGGCGGTGGCGGTCAGCGCCTGGAAGCCGTGCAGGAATCCGGGCGGCACGTAGAGATGTCGAAAGTCGTTGTCGTCGAGCAGAAATGCCTGCTGCCGGCCGAAGGTCGGCGAGTCCCTCCGAATATCAACCAGCACATCGTGCACGGCACCGTTGGCGCAGCGCACGAGTTTTGCCTCGCCCCGTCCCGACCGTCCGTGCAAGCCGCGAATGACCCCCTTCGCCGAACGGGATTGGGAGTCCTGGACGAACGAAGCCGAGATTCCGAGCTTACCGAGATAGTCGTCGAAAATCTGCGCGTCGAACGTCCGGGTGAAGAGCCCACGCTCGTCCCGGAACGGCTGCGGGACGAGGACGAGAACGTCCATGAGGTCTGCTCTTTCGATACGCACCTGGAAATGCTGTCATGACTGCGTGCCGCGGTTGCGGGAAAACCGATTTAACCCCGGTTCTTGATCTTGGGAAGGTACCTGCGGCCGACCACTTTCCAATCGTTACCGATCCCGTCTGCGCGGAGGAGACATCGCACGCGCTGGTGATGGAGGTGTGTGGCGTATGCGGCCTGGCGCAACTCGCCGATGACGACACAATTGCCGACGAGCCCCGCGGTGTGGAGCCGCACGCGCTGAAGGTCCAGGCAACGGACGGCAATCGAGCGGGTCGCTGCGGCAGGCTGGCTGCGTGGCGACACCGTCCTCGAGTTCGGCAGCCCCCACGGCGGCACATGGATCCCCCTGCTGCCTGAGCGCGGTTTCGCGACTGCGTCGTCGCGTGCGCACACGGTGCTGGACTGCTTCGGCATCATGCACGAGCCCGACCAACAAAGCGCGTTCACCCGCCGCGCGCAGGTCACCAGAACGAAGGGTGTGCTGTTGCTGCAGTACCACTCGATCGTGACCATCGTCGGCCAGGGCCAGTGGAATGCGTTGCGGCATGGCCACTTCGCCTATTACTCCCTGACCACCCTGACGCGGTTGCTCGGTGCGGTCGGGCATGTGTGTCGTCACCGCATGGGAGTTCGACTTGTACGGCGGGACGGTGTTACTCGCGGCTGTCCATGGCAATGCCGAGCCGGACGAGTCGGTGCTGGCGCATCCTCGCGACCGAGGAAGCGTTGGGCATCACCAGCCCCGTACATCGTCGATCTCCAACGCAGTACAGCGCCGATCGGCACGTCGACTCGCTACGGAGCTGGCTCGAAGCGGAGGCGCGAGGCCGGCCGCTACCGTCCTTGCGTACGGCGCCGCGTCACGCGCGGTGGCCCTCTTCAGTCGCGCCGGGATCGACTCCCAGATTACTTGCGGCGGTCGCCGACGCCTCGCCCGCCAAACAGGGTAGGCGGATGCCGGGGACCGACATCCCGATCGTGTCGCCGGACGAACTTCTCGCAGCGAATCCGGATCGAGTGCTTTTGACGATTCCCGATCTGTTGCCCGAAGTCGCCGCTCGTTTTCCGGAGCTCGACGGTCGGTGGAAGGTCGATGGCCAGTGACTCTTGTACTTTTCCTCCGGAAAGGTAGGTACCCGTCGTGACCACAGTTCTGTTCAACCCCGACATCACCGATGACGAGAGGCGCGCGCGACTGTATAACGGGCAGGTCCTCGTGTACTCGGCGTCACCGGAGTCACTTGCGCTCGTCGACCACGCCCGCGACCTCATCGCTGAGGCGTTCGGCGTACGAGATCCGCAGACAGCACAGCACGACATGCCGGTCGAGGAGTTCGCGGCGTTATTGGCGGAGCTGAAGCCGAAGTTCATCCACCATCCCGAGTCGAAGGAGCGGATTAAGGCGCTGCTCGAGTGCTTCGGCTGTGACCTCGACCGGACCTACTTCGATGTCCCTCGGATGCGGACATCGACGTCCGACGACTTCCTGACGACGGGCATCTCCTATGCGTTCCATCCGCATCGGGACACCTGGTATTCCGCGCCGTTCAGCCAGCTCAACTGGTGGATCCCGATCTATCCGGTGGTTCCTGAGAACGTGATGGCGTTCCACCCCCACCACTGGAACCATCCGGTGCGCAACGGGTCTCGGCGCTACAACTACCACGAGTGGAATCGGACCAGCCGGCTCACCGCCGCTCAGCACATCAAGACCGACACCCGGGATCAGCCGAAACCGGAGGAGCCAGTGCAACTTGAGCCCCAGGCTGTCACCTGAGGTAGGCGGCGTCATGCTGTTCTCCGGCAACCAGTTGCACTCGACCGTGCCGAACACGTCCCGGCGGACCAGGTTCAGCATTGACTTCCGAACCGTGAACATCGACGACGTAATCGCGGCGAAGGGAGGCGCCGAATGTCGACTCCGAATGCACGGGGACGTCGCTTCGAGACTTTCAGCGTGCGCGTGATTTCGAGCGGACCGCCGAGGATATCGCGCGTTCCTACGAAGGGCTGACGCCGGTAGCTTTGGGAACCTCGGTGGATGCAATGACAGCGTCACGGGTAACGCGGCCCGGAGTCGTGATTAGGCGGCGAGACCCTACGGTCTCCTCAATTGCCGATCGGAAAGATAGTTCGAAGGGAGTTCTACAACATGTTCGATACCTTGAGGAGTCGCGCCACCGATAGCAATCGCCCACTCCGCGTCGGCGAGATCGTCGAGATCCGGCCGCTCGCAGAGATCGTCGCGACACTTGACGACGCGGGCCGACTCGATGGCATGCCGTTCATGCCGGAGATGGCCGTGTACTGCGGTCAGCGAGCGACCGTCGCGAAGCGTGCGCACAAGACCTGCGATGGCCATGGCCACCTCCGGTGGCTCGACGACACGGTGCACCTCGACGGCCTTCACTGCGACGGATCCGCCCACGGTGGTTGTCAGGCCAAATGCCTCACGTACTGGAAGACGTCATGGCTAAAGCGGGTTCACGACAGCGAGTGCGAGGCGCGTATACAGCCACGAGTGTCGTTGGCGACACCGACCTGCAGACTCGGCTCGGCCGTACGACGTGGAGGGCTGCGGATGGCACGGTGCGCTACTCGTGCCAGGCGACGGAAGTGAACGCCGCGAGCAGGCCCTTGCCGGCCACCGAGCTGAAGCAGTGGCTCTGGGATGTATCCTCAGGCAACCACTCGCTCTGGGATTTAGCCCGCGTGCTCATGAAAGCGGTCTTCAACCGCTATCAACGGTTATCGACAATCTACTTGCCGCCGGCGTTGCGGATACGTGGCGGACGTCGCCTTGACCACGTCCAGGGACAGGGAATGAGCACGCCAAAGGTGACTCTCGACCTGAAGGTCGGTGAACGAGTTCGTGTTCGTCCGCGTCAGGAGATCGAGGCGACGCTGGACAAGCACAACCACAACCGCGGCCTGCTGTTCGACTCGGAGACTTCGACATGGTGTGGATCGTCGAGCACAGTGATCGACCGTGTGAAGCGTCTCGTAGACGACCAGACGGGTGAGATGATCGATATCAAGTCCGACTGCTTGATTCTGGACGGCATGGTGTGTCGAGGTGAGTACTGGCGGCTGTGCTCTCGAGGTTTATCCGACTTCTGGCGTGAGATCTGGCTTGAGCGTGAGAACGAGTGAGTTCCAGGGTTTTCCGGCCCCGCGACACCAGTCATTTCAGTTCAGCTTCGTGCTCCGATCCTGTCTGCCCTGGCTGGGTCCTGCGATCAGCGAACTGCGATAAGGGACTTGGCCATGCCTAGTGCTTGCTCACGCAGAATCGTGGATGTTGGGAAGTAACCCCGCATTTCGGTGACGCTGAGCAATTCCGTCCATAACACACCATTGCGTGCTTCGTCAATGCTGGATGGCCTCGTGTGTACGAGTGGCCAGTGTTTCGCGACTTTCACTCGTGCCGCAACAGGCATGAACTGCATTCCTGGGAAAAGCCAATGCGGTTCAAGAGGGAAATAACGGTATGGAGTCTGCACCCAATGTCGTGGTGCCAGCTGATGGATTTCTGCAGCCAACTCAATTCGACGGGCATGGCCACCGACATGTTCAATCAGCGAATTCGAGAACACGATATCAAAATTTGCATCGGCGTTTGCCTTGGCCAAGGCGGCGGTGGCCACACACGCATCACCTTTGATAGCCAGAATGCTGTCACCATCCGATTCGCCGGGTTCGAGCAAATTCAGTACCGTTACTTTCCTGGGCCGCACAGGGGACCGGTGCCAAGTTTCTGCGGTTCCGCCGAGGTCTAGCAAATTCATGTCCTCAACTTTCGGAAATGTTTGGCGAAACAGTTCCCACCGCTTCAAGCGTGCCTTTGCGCCGAACGAATTAGGCGAGTCTACAAAAATTCGACGCAGTCGAGTCGTGACCACGGTTCCCCCTTCGTTTTGAACACCTCCGGTGGGGATATCGATTGCAAATGCTCAGTCGTGCACCCCTACCGGGTTTGTAAACTTTAACGCAATGGCCCTGACACGCGTGCCATACCGAGCTGGCGAACCGTACGCCGTTCTACCACTTGAGGGGACCTACAGCCAGCTCTACGCACGAGGTGCCTGCGTTTCGGTGGTCGAGGTCTCGATCCGGCGTGGCGCAGCGAACTGACGGATCGCCGGAGCAACAGGACGGCCTTCGAGCAGCCCGTCGATCGAACCGCACTCGATCGCGCGCCGGTAGCGAGGCAGCGCGCCGCGTACCGCGGCGACGGTCTGCTCGATGTCGAGATCGGTGTGCGCCGCCGAGGTGACGAAGGATTGAGCCAACACGCCGCGTTGAAGCAGTTCCTGAAGAAACAGCGTTCGGTACGCCTGCGATGGGTTCTTGTCGGCGTCCCGGGTAATGAACGTCAGGCACGACGGTCGGCCGGTCAGCTGTACGTAGTCGGCCAGCGCCTGATCTGCAATCGCTGCCTCAACGCCCTCGACCAGCAGCCGCCCGGCGCGTTCCATGATCGCGATCGGATCGTTGTCCGCATATGCACTGACCACCGCGCGGAACGCGGCGAGCGAGCCGGTCTCTGCGCCGTGTGTTGTGGATAGCAGGAAAACACGCTCACGATCGGTTCGTAATCCGCCGAGCTCCATGAACTCGCGTTTGCCCGCCAGGGCCGACACCGGGAAACCGTTGCCCATCGCCTTTCCCCAACAGGACAGATCGGGCTGGATGTCGTAGACCGCCTGGGCGCCGTGCGGAGACCAGCGGAACCCGGTGATGATCTCGTCAATGATGAGTAGCGTTCCGTGACGGTCGCACAGCCGCCGAACTCCTTGGAGGTAACCAGGTGCGGGCTCAGCGGCTGACGTCGCTGCCTCGAGAATGACGCAGGCAACATCGCCGGCAGCTAGCACCGACGAAAGCGAGTCGAGGTCGTTGAAGCGAAAATGAACTGTCGACTTCCGGGTTGGCTCCGGGATCCCGCTGTCCATTGCGGTGGTGCCGATGAACCAGTCGTCGGTCGAGAAGAAGGGCTGTTCGCAGGCGGCGACCTTGACCCGGCCGGTTGCGGCGCGGGCCAAGCGGATCGCGGCCGTGGTGACGTCCGATCCGTTCTTGGCGAACTTCACCATCTCTGCACCTGCGACGAGATCTAAAAAATCTTCGGCCGCAGCCAGTTCCAGCGCTGTCGGCCGGGTGAAGTTCACCCCATCGGCAATCGCCGAGCACACCGCCTCGACGACTGGCCGGAAGCCGTGACCGAGCGTCACCGACCGCAGGCCCATGCCGTATTCGATGTACTCATTACCGTCAGCGTCCCAGACGTGGCAGCCCCGCCCATGCGTTAACACGGGCGTCATGAATTCGGGGTATTGATCCGAGCCGCGGGAGTAGGTGTGCGCACCACTCGGAACCAAATGGTGGAGTCTCGCCTGAAGCTCGCTCGACCTCTCGAACGATCGATTTGCCGGAACATGCGGCATTTGTGTTCTCCATGAGTTAGGCCCTGGTATCCCGTGTAGTGTACGTCGCGTCAACGTTTGCGGGGAGATAGACAGCCAGTCCTATCGGCCGTAGCTGTGCGAGGCACGGTGAGCGGCCGGTTTGTCACAGAGATTGATGGGTTCGGGTTGACTCGACGAGCGAATCATCTCACGCGGAGGAGATTTTGAGTCTCGGTGCTGAAGCGCCGATCGGACAGGTTGTGCCACCGTGGCGGATGGTTTTGGTGGTCGCTCTGCTCGCTGTGCCTGCGGCGGCGAGTATTCGCTGAATGCACATCGTAGGTTGGGTGCGCGGCGCTGGATCGCCATTGGATTCATGGTGGTGGTCTTAGGCGGCGGCTGTCGGCCGAATCCCTCCGTCGGGTTACTCGATCGACGAAACCTCGTCGAGGCATCAGGCGGCGAAGGCACATTGGAAGCTGCCTCGTGGTAGGGGCTAGCGAAACTCAGCGCTCTCTCGTAGGGTTTGCCGTGGAAGGGCAGAATTTGAGTTGAGCTAACCGGGGCGGGGCGTAGCAATCGTGAGGGTTTTGGGGACGCTGGCCCACCAGCGACTCCTGAACCAAAGCACGATGAGGCCAAAGCCACGCCACGAGGCCGACACATCCGTTGACTTCGTGCAGGCGCTTGCCGCACACTCAGTTTCGATTTCGAGACATTCACTCACTTGAACTGCTGTGGTGGCATGGGTTCGCACTGGACGACGTTGCCAGCTCCGTGATCTGCTGTGAGTCAGCGAATTCGCGAAATGACCACTGAGGGCGAGGGACCAGCGAAGCCACTGCCCGTGGTGGAGGAGATATTCGGGCCGAGTGGTGCGACATGAAGCCCAATACCCGGCGCGGAACCGAGAGCAAGAGTGATCGAGAAAGTGATGTGGGGATGAGGAAATACCGATTCGCTTTGAAAGCGCCGGATGCGCGCGTTCTCTGCGTCTCGAACCGGGACATTGCTCCGGTCGTTTCTCGCAGCGGGCTGTACGAATTCGAGGACCTCATCGGTGCAATGGACGCCGTGGACCTGATCGCTCCCGAGGCCACACCGGATCCAGCTGATGCAGGCAGTCCCGTCCAGAACGTCATCTGTACGGTACAGCGGCTGGGGGCGAAGGCATTTCGACGACTGTCGGTGAAGCTGGAGGGGGTGGTCCCACTTACTGGCCTGCGGCGGCTCCCTTCCGGCGTGGCACGCAACTACGAGCTACTTTTCGTCAGCAGCCAGTCGCCCGCCGACCTGTACCACGTCGGTCCATGTGCGATGTGGCGCTCGACGGCCCGTGTCTCGATGTGCTACATCGACGAGATCTATCCGTCCGACGTGGCTGGGTTGGGCAGCCTTCTGGATGTCCTCAAACGATTCGATCACATCCTTGTCTCTGTGCGCGACACGGTGAAGCCGCTCGCCGCGGCCACGGGCCGCCCGTGCCATTTTCTGGCCCCATCCATCGACACGCTCAAGTTCTGTCCGTATCCAGCGGCCCCGACGCGGGTCATCGACTTCTATGCGATGGGTGCAATCGTCCACCCGAGACGCACAAGGCTCTGCTTCGTATGGCAGAGCAAGGCGACTGGTACTACATGTATGACACGGTGAAGAACAGTCCCGTAACCAGTCACGCCGAACACCGCAGTCGCCTGGCGGACATACTGAAGCGAACCCGGTTCTTCCTGGCGACTGCCGTTAGGCGGTACAACCCCGAGCGCACCGGTGGCCATCAAGAGTTGGGACTGCGCTACTTCGAGGGCGCGGCCGCCGGGACTGTCCTCATCGGCGATGCGCCGTGCAACGAATCGTTCAACGAGAACTTCGGCTGGCAAGATTCGGTCATCCCGCTTCCGTTCAATTCTGGTGACATCGCCGACGTCATCGGCGAGTTGGAGGCCGATCCGAGCCGCCTCGAACGGATCCGCAAGACCAACGCGATGAACTCCCTCCGACGGCACGACCACGTGCACCGGTGGGGTCAGATTCTTTCTATTGCAGGCCTGAAGGAGACCAGGGAGATGGAGGCCCGCCGGCGCGAACTGGAAGAGCTCGCGGCGTCTATCGAGCAGAACATGCCAGAGACCCAGTGACCGTTCCGCGACTCATGCGCAATCCCCCGGCCTCGACGCGTCAGAGTCGGCGGGAGGCGCGTGCTCGTGGGCGAGGACGTCGGGAGCGGTGAGGCGGCAAATGATGTGAACCACGCTGTAGAGCGGATGGCGAGTGAATCCTGGTTACGATTCTGCGATGTCCAACCCGGATAGCCGTCCGGACAAGCCGGATCGCCCTGTTCCTGAGGAAGACCTCACCATCGGTGCTCCCATCGAACCCCTCGGCAGGTCCGCGGCGGCCGGGACATTGTGGCTGACGGGCCAACAGTGGGTGGTGCGCCTGACGGGGTTGATCACCGTCGCCGTCCTCACGCGACTGATCTCCCCGGAGGACTTCGGGGTCGTTGCGGCAGCAATGACAGTGACACCATTCATACTGCTCCTCGCGGATCTCGGACTGTCGACCTATGTAATTCAGGTAAAGCAACTCGACCAACGACTGCTCAGCACTGCATTCTGGTACTCGCTGTCCGTAGCGATGGCCCTGATGGCAGCCATAGCGGTATTCGCACCCGTCATCGCGTCTGTGTTTGATCTCCCGGAGGCTGCACCGGTCCTGCGGGGGTGTTCCCTTTCGGTTGGCTTTATTGTCCTTTGTTCGGTTCCCGCAGCGCTCCTGCGGCGTGAGATGAAATTCAGACAGCTTGCGGTGCAGGCGGGGATCTCAGCTGCCATCGCTCAGGTCGTGGCTGTTGTCCTCGCGTTCCAGGGTGCGGGAGCGTGGGCCCTGGTGAGCCAGCTCGTTGTGGCGGAGGCAATCAGTTGCATCTTGTGCTGGAGGGCGGCTCGTTGGCGCCCGGGATTCCAATTCTCCAAGTCGGAGTTCTTCGCGATGGCGAAGTTCGGGAACAAGGTGGTGATGATCGACCTGATCACGGCTGCGCGACCGGCGGCGGAGGCGGCGATCATCGCTACCGTGCTCGGCCCGGCCGCACTCGGCTTCCTGAGCATCGCCCAGCGACTTGTTCAGGTCACGCAGGACCTCGGAGGTAAGGCGTTGATTCCCGTCTCGACGGTCGTCTTCGCCAAGGTCCGCGAATCTCCGGAGCGGCTGCAGTCCGCGTATGTGAGAGCGTTGGGCATCGCATATGCCGCTGTCTCTCCACTCATGACGGTGGTCGTGGTCGGTGGGACGCTCGTCGTTCCCCTCCTCTTCGGCCAGGGGTGGGACCAGAGCGTTCCGGTGGCGCAGGCTCTGGGGTTGGCGGCAATCCTCACATTGGGCGCGATTATCGATCAACGTCTGTATTACGGGCTCGGCAAGCCGGGACGATGGCTGGTGTACGCGGTGTGCGTGGGTGCGCTCGAAATAACGGTGACAGCGCTAGTTGCTCACAAGGGCCTGACTTGGGTGGCCGTCGGATTCGTTATCGTGGCACTGGTGGCGACCATCGCGCGATGGGTGCTGGTGGGGCGACTGCTGGACATCCGACCACGGACAATTGCGGCAGTCTTCGCTGCTGCTTCCGTCGCCGTCGCTGGCTCCGCTGGAGCCGGCCTCCTCGTTCGCAACCTCACCGCCGGATGGGCATCGCTATGGTCGTTGACGGCAGTCATCCTCACGGTCGGTTTGGTCCATGTGGTAATCGTCCGCGTCGTCTCCCCAGGGGTGTATAAGACCGTGATCTCGTTGGTCCCCCTACCCTCGCCAATCGCTTCTCGAATTCGCTGACACAGCACGTCATCGCTCGACGCTCCCACCGAATCCGGTCCTGGTGGGATCGTCCAGCACAGTGGACGAACCAAAACCGACGAGCTGCGATTTGTGGAGTTGCAGCCGCGATGAGCGCGGTGAGCGCGGGTGCCGCTCCACAAATCACTTCGGTCTAGATGAAGTCCGCACCGGCGGCTGTGCTCACGAAGTGCAATCGACTGACGCGAGATCTGGCTTGAGCGTGAGACCGACTGAGTCACAGGCGGTTTGGGCCGCCACTCGCCTTTCACTTCGTGAAGGCTCACGCCGGGCTCTCAGTTTCGTCAAGACACAAGGCTATATGAATCCTTTACGGTTGGATGCCGACTTCATAGGTGTGGCTGGCGCTCAACCGCGAGGGCGTCGCTGCGGTGGCCACCGCCGAGAAACTGATCCCCAATTGGTTGGCCAACAGCCGCGAACTCCAATGCGTGACACCTAGTTTCGGTGGCGACGGCGTCAACATGGCCGTTACGATCTCCGGACGCCCCGACCGCGCCCGGTCAATCAACCCGCCGGTCCCGGACTCCTCATAACGTGCCCGCCAGGCAATCACCGTGGGGCAGAATCAACAGAGGTTGTTACCGCAAGAGGGGTGGTCAGAACGTGACGGCGATACGGGGCTTCCCGCAAACCGGGTCAACTTGGGTTGCAATCATCTGGTGTTGTGTCGCGGCCCATGGTTAGAGGCTGAGCAGATGGCGGAGACGCTCGACGTGATCGTCATCGGGGGAGGATTGGCCGGCAGCATGGCTGCGCTGGTGGTAGCGCAGGCGGGCTACTCGGTCGGGGTCATCGAATGTGGCCCGCTGCAGCCGCAAGATCCTGAGTCCGGTCCCGGGACGCTGCGCAAGATCAAAGCGCGGCTCACTGGACACACGCTGCCTCGGCAGGGGCGGTGGCCGGTGCCGCTGCTGCGTGAAACGAGTCGCGGTCGATCAGCAACGCCTATGGCTGCCGTGCTTGGCATCGGACCGGGGGGTTCCTCGGCGGTCTACGGTGCCGCGTTATCGCGCTATCGCCGGTCGGATTTCGTGCCACTGCGGCCGCCGGGCGCATTGCCCCGCGAATGGCCATTCGAGTACAACGAGTTGAGGCCGTTCTATGCCCGCACGGAGGGGTTGCTGCGGGTTGCTGGGACGCGGGACCCGCTTGACCCCGACGATGATGCTGTGTTGCGTTCGCCGCCACCGCTTGGCCCCCGCGACGCGTCGCTGGCGCAGGCGATGCAGGAAGCAGGGCTTCATCCCTACCGCCTGCATGTCGGGATCGACTACCTCCCTGGCTGCTCCGAATGCCTGGGCCATGTGTGCCCACGTGCCTGCAAGGCGGATGGCAACAACCGAGCGTTGCAGGAGGCGGTGACGTGCGGTGCGCTCCTATACCCGGACGAGACGGTCGTGAGACTCGAGCCTGTAACGGACGGTCTGCGGGTCATCAGCCGGGAAGGGGGGCCTGCGGCCAGCGCGGGCGCTGATCGTGCACGCGTGACGCGGACCGTCATTCTCGCTGCTGGTGCGTTGAATACGCCGCTCATTCTCGCGCGATCGAGCGCATTGTGGCGCGACGGAATCCCACCGCCGCTGCTGGGGAGAGGGCTGATGTTCCACATAACCGACATCCTCGGCCTGCGTACGCCCCACGACGCGCCAAACTATGGGCCACAGAAGACGTTGGCTGTTCGCGACCTCTACGAAATCGGCGAACTTCAATCAATGGCCATGCGCGTGGGAGCAGCGCCCATCGCGTCCTATTTGCGCGGAGAGGCGGTACGGCTCGGTTTCGGCCGGCTCGGTCCTGGCCTGGAGGTTCTTCGTGTGCCCGCCGCCATTGCCGCAAGGTTCCTTGACAAGGCCGCGAGCTTCGCCACGGTGCAGGAGGATTATGCGTATCCGGACAACCGCGTGTGGGAGGATTCGGATCATCCTGGAAGGATCTGTTTCAGCTACGAGGTGCCCCGTGAACTGCGCGAGCGGGCCGTGCGGTCGCGGCGCATTGTTCGAGAGCGCCTGCGGCATCTCCGGCCGTTCTTCTTGAGCCAGCTGGCAACTCCGAATTGGGGGCACCCGATGGGGACCTGCCGGATGGGAACTGATCCGGCGGTATCGGTGACCGACGCGCAGGGGCGGGTGTGGGGTCTGTCCAACGTCGTGGTGGCGGATGCCTCGGCCTTGCCTTCGTCAGGCTCGACAAATCCGGCCCTGACAGTCGCGGCGAACGCGTTGCGGGTCGCGGAAGCGCTTGTGGGCCGACTGAACGAGGGTGCCCCCGAACCGAGACAGCAACATGTCGAATGATTCATCCGAGACAGCGGCGACGGTGCCTGATGCGCCTGCCGGCCTCGTTTCCCTAGTGGATCATCGGATGCGGGTGGCGGCAGTGACCGGTGCGGGAAGCGGCATCGGTCGTGCCATTGCCCACGGCCTTGCGGCCGCAGGCTACCGCGTTGCGATTCTCGGGCGGCGGATGGAAAGCCTGACAGAGACGGCGCGCGGACAGCTTGGCATCACACCTTTCAGCCTGGATGTAGCCGACGCCTCGCGCTGTGCTGCGGTACTTGCCGAAGTTGAGATGCAGTTGGGGCCGGTCGACATCCTGGTGGCAAACGCTGCAATCTACCCCCGAGTGCATTTCCTCGATCAGAGCCCGACGAGCTTTGAGGAGACGATGCAGATCAACGTTCACGGGGTGGCTAACGCCGTGCGCGCCGTCCTACCGGGCATGCTGGCCCGAAACGCGGGCCGCGTCATCGTTATGGGCTCGCTGGCCGATCTGAATCCACTGCCTGGTGCGTGCGCCTATTCCGTGTCGAAAGGGGCGCTGCATGCGTTAGTGCGCGGAATCGCCATGGAGATCGACCGTGCTCGGTACCCGAACGTGCTGGTGAACGAACTTAACCCGGGCCGAACCCGAACCGCCATGAGCACGGGCGGGCAGCCGCCCGAGGCGGTCTATCCGCTGGTTCAGGCCCTGATCGACCAGGCGTCGGGTGGTGCGCACGGGCGGATGTTCGTACGGGATCGCGAGGTGCGCCCGAACGAAGGGCCTCGCCGGATGCTCCTGCGGCGACTGCGCCTCGGTCCAAGGCTCCTGCGGCTGAGCCCTGCCCCGTCCGGCGAACATGCTGTGCCGCCTGAAGCTCTTCCCTGATCGGATCCCGAAGCCGTCTGGCACTGAGTTCCTAGTCCTAGTCGGCCCTACATGACGGGATTCGGCACCCACTTCAGGTCGTCGCTTCGGTTGACGTCCCATTTGAGATCGGTCGGCCCGTTGGGTTGCGCCGGAACGTTGTCGCGATGGAGGTCCCAAAACGCATCGACGAACGGATCGAAACTGGTGGTCTCCTCCGGAGGACGTTCGTAGCCCTGCCGATTGGCGGCGTACAGGTCGGTCTTCCGCATCCAGTCTTCGAGGTTGTCAAAGAAGGCGTTGTGGTTCCACTCGGCCTTGGCACCCATCAGCAGCGCGGCGAGTCCTTCGCCGATCCAAGCGCGCACGGTGCAGCAGGTCCGGTAATCCTCGGATGTTTGGTCCCACTCGTCCCATTCGCCCGGCGGCTTCTCCTGGTAGGGCTGGCGTGTTTCGTGATGCCACACCATCTGCCAAAGCGCCGTCTGGCCATACCAGCCCCGGCCGTAGTAGGTCTGGGCGTCCTCGTGGAAGACGGTGCTCCGCGGCTCTGGGGTGAAAGAGGGGTCGCCGAGCATCAGGCCGGCGAACAAGACCGGCCACTTGCGCCCGCTGGTAATGCCGCCGCCTTCGTTGAAGACCGCTCCGAGCTGGACCATGCCATGCAGGTCGATGCCGTATTGGACAAGCCCGTAGAGCAAGCGGCGCTTCTGATCCTCGGAGGCATTCGTGTTAAGCAGGAGCGAGGCCGTGCCCACGATTCGAGCGATCTCTCGCCCGTAGCCAGGCTGGTTGTCGACCGGCAGGAGCCATTGCCCCTCCCACGCGCCGTTCAGGTGATCGAGCCAGGGGCGCTCGAGGTAGCGCTCGTACTGCGAGAACGACGGAACCGGGTACTGCGTGGCATCCATCGGCAGCTTCTGAAGCTGATCCCACTGCAGGCTCGAGGCGCGGAAGATCTCCTTGTCGGCCCCAACGTATGTCGGGCGGAAGGCGTCCGCTGGCGGCGCCTCGGACAGGCTGGTCAGCACCGCGGCCGTCTTCATCACGTTAAGGTTCTCCTTCTCGGAGGCCCACATCAGGTCTGCGTACATTGCCGTGTTCGGGACGGAGACCTCGCTGATCGACGAGATGAGCGAGCGATTGGCCTCCAGCTCATAGGGGAAGGTGACGGACGCCTTCGGGTCATAGGTGATCCCGCGGGAGTCGTAACCCTGCGACCGACCAAGACTCATTACCACCATTGAGCCGTTGCGCCGCTCTTTATTGTCCTGAAGGCCGGTGTCGCCCCACTGGTTGACGCCGAGATCGTTGACCTCGTTCGGCGGGGCGGGGCTCGGCCCAGGGGTTACCGACACCACCGTTACCGGGCCAACCACCCACCAGTCGCCGTTGACGAACTGGCCGACGGGGTAGTCGCGGTCGAACTTCCAGGTTATGCCGTACTGCGTGACCTCGCTCGCGCGCTGCTCGGCGACGCGAGCTTCGCACGCCACGAGCGCGCCCGATAGCATGAGCAACGATGCGATGAGAAGAGCGATGGGCCTGCGCCAAAAGCTCGTGGAAGTCCATACCGGGTCGGGCAGTCGTTCACGCGACATCTTCTGCCTTCCAGTCACGGGTACTCGTGGGCGGCTTGGTTTGGAAGCTGAGGGGGCACCGCCGCCAGTGTAGAGGCGTTTGCTGTGGCAGGGGAGGTGCAGACCTGACCGGGTCGGTCGGGTGCGAGCGCCCGTGGCGCGGGGGCGGGCGGAGGGCCTCCGTGATTGATGGCGCTGTCGCGAGAAGAACGGCCGTGTTTCCTGTGGCCCGTATTTTCCGAATCAGTCCGACGGGCGGGGGCCACGACGCTCTCAACTGCATGCACGTGTTCGATTACGCTATGTGGGCATGCCCCGTCGAGCGGCCAGAGTGACGATTCTGGGAATTAACTACGCGCCGGAGCCGACGGGAATCGCCCCGTATACAACCGGGCTCGCGATGGGTCTCACCGAGCGCGGACACGACGTCCGGGTCCTGACTGGCTTCCCGCACTATCCACACTGGAAACGCGACGAGAACAGTTTCGGATTCCGCTCCGCGGAAGAGATGGACGGCGTGCAGGTTCGGCGGCTCAGCCACTCTGTGCCAAGACACCTCTCGTGGGCCGGGCGCGCGGCCATGGAGGTCACCTTCGGCCTGCAGCTGTTGACCACTCGGTGGGGTCGACCGGATGTCGTGGTTTGCGTAACCCCACCCTTGCTGGCCGTCGCATTGGCGACTGTCCGGGCGCGGCTGACCTGGCCGCGACCTGCCATCGGGATTGTGGTGCACGATCTGTACAGCCGGGGAGTAACGGAGACTGGAGCGGCGTCGGGCCTCTCCGCGCGTGCGATAAACAAGATCGAGTCGTCGGCCCTTAGACTCGCTGATGGCGTTGCTGTCATTCACCCAGGATTCACGGCGGATCTCACCCGCCATCTCGGTGTGGACGCGCGTCGCATTCGCGAGATCAGAAACTGGACTCACATAGATTCTCCCGACCCAGTGGCCAGCGCCGCCTTTCGTGAGGCACACGGATGGGGAGCCGACGAAGTGGTGGTTTTGCACGCCGGAAACATGGGCTACAAGCAGGGCTTGGAAAATGTGGTTGCCGCTGCCGAGCTAGCCAGCCGTGCCGACAGCCGGGCGCGGTTCGTCCTGTTAGGCGACGGCAACCAGCGTGCACGCCTGCAAGCCGCCGGGGCCGGGATTCGCGCGCTCGAGTTCCTACCTCCGGTCAGTGACGAAGAGTTTCCGGCGGCGCTCGGAGCCGCCGACGTGCTGTTGGTGAACGAACGTCCGGGGGTTGCGCAGATGGCCGTGCCAAGCAAGCTCACGTCCTACTTCAACGCCGGCAAACCAATCCTTGCCGCGAGCGACGAAGTAGGGTTTACCGCTCAGGAGATTATGGCTTCTGGGGCCGGAATCCGCGTGCAGGCGGATCGGCCGGACCTGCTGCTCGCCGAGGCTATCCGGCTTGGTACGGACCGCCCGCTCGCCGCACAGCTAGGTCAAGCGGGTCGGTGTTACAGCGCAGCGTTTCTGTCGGCAGCCACGGCGCTGTATAGCTACGAGGAGTGGATTGTGGGCCTAGCCGAATCGCGACGGCGCGCGCACAGCCGACGCACTCACACTGCACCCGGTACGAATTAGCGTGATGCGGTGTTCTGATTTGCCAGCAGCGGGCAGGTCATATCCCAGCGGCACGCCGTGAACGTGATCATGGCGACCCGGTGAACGGGACCGCGTCTCACGCAGATTGAGTAACCGACGCGGCCTGTCTCTGACCAAGCTTGGGGACCGTTCTCTCTCCAGGCAAAGTTTATGGAGTTTGCCACGACGGGTGTAAATCCGCCACACTGCCTGTAACGTAGTGCTTACCGCGCGATCGTCGGACGCATGGGTAGAGGAGGGCAAACGTGGGGGAGTTGCGGGCTCGTGGTTAGCGTGTTGACGCAACTAACTGCATGGCCTCCAGCTGAACGGCGAAGCTCGTCGGAGCTACAGCAGAGTGCGAATCCTGTTCCGCTGCAACAAGTGTCGGGGCCACATCGGCGTGGGGCGGTGATCGTACCGGCGTACAACGAGGTGGCGGTGATCGAACGCACCCTGTCCCCGCTGAGTCAGGCCGCGGTTGACGGATCCATCGAGCTGATCGTGGTGTGCAACGGCTGCACCGACGACACCGCCGATGTCGCGCGAAGTGTCGCTGGTGTACAGGTCTTGGAGTTGGACCAGGGATCGAAGCCTGCCGCACTCAATGCCGGCGATGCGGCAGCCACCCTCTGGCCGCGACTGTATCTGGATGCCGACATCCAGATCTCGCCTGCCGCGGTTCTTGCAGTCCTCGATCGGCTTGCGCAGGGCGACGTGTTGGCCGCCCGCCCCGACTGCAGGTACGACTTTGACAGTGCCAGCGCAATAGTGCGCTGCTACTACCGGGCACGCCAGCGACTTCCGCAGCACAAGCTTGCGATGTGGGGTGCAGGAGCCTACGGACTCAACGCGAACGGTCATCAGCGGTTCGGCGCCTTTCCGATGGTGACCGGCGACGATTTTTTCGTCGATACCCAGTTCGCCGCTGACGAGAAGGTCGTGGTCGCGACCGAGCCCTCTGTGGTGAGAACGCCCGTCAACGCCACAAGCCTGCTTGCGATCCTGCGTCGTAGTCACAGAGGAAATGTCGAGCTTTTGGCCGCCGACGGTCACGGTCCCCCCGCGCGGACGCGGAACACGGGTGTGGACACCGCAGTCGCCGTTATGCGCGCAATCCATGGGCCTCGATCGGCCGTCGACGCGGCCGTGTACATGGGCATGGCGCTCGCCAAACGATGGACTGCGGGTCAGGCGCAAGTGTGGGAACGAGACGAGAGCAGCCGGGGGCGATGACCGAGAAGGGTGCCAAGCGCTTGAGCCCCACAGTCGTGCGCGGACTGCCGCCAACACCGACGCTAGATGAGGGCTTCCAGCCGTCCAAGTACGACCGACGTCAGGTCTCTGATCTCCGCGTCGAGCGCCTCGGCTCCCTGGATGATCTCGACAGCATCCGCGACGAGTGGGATGGCTTTGTCGAACAGTGCGGCAGCGACATCTACTTCACGGTCGACTGGCTGCAGGCCTGGTGGGCGCACTATGGGCGAGGACGCACCTTTCACGGCTTCATCCTGAGGGACCGTGGAAATTTGGTAGGCGCACTACCCTTCTGCGTCCACCGGGTGTGGGCGGGGCCGGTGCCGGTGCGATTGGCCCGGTTTGTCGGGGCCGACTCGACCCTGCCAGTGTTCACGCCCGCGATCGCCGAGGGCTTTGAAGAGCCGGTGGTACACGCCGCCCTCGAGCTGCTCTTCGAAGACGCCGGCTGCGACGTGGTCAGCCTATCCCCGCTTTCGGGACTGTCACCCGTGGCGGCTGCCGCGGACTGGGCGGCGGCCGGTGACACGTTCAGGGTCTTGCGTTCGGACAGCCGAGGACCCCACGCGGTGTTCAATCTTCCGGAATCCTTCGAGGGATACCTCCAGAGCCTCAGTAGCTCACAGCGCAAAGCCCACCGGCGCAACCTGCGAAAGCTGAATAGCCAGCACGAGATCTCATTCCGGACAGTCAGTGGCAACGAGGCGATCGAGTACTTCGACCGCTTCATAAGCTTGCACGCCGCGTACTGGCGCAAGCGGGGCAAGCTTGGCCACTTCGGCGACTGGCCCGCTAGCGCCGACTTCAACCGGGACCTCATTTCCCGCATGGCGGCGACGGGACGGGCCCGGTTCTATGAGCTCGCTGGCGATGGTCGTGTGTTGGCGGTCGAGTACGGCTTCGTGCTTGGTGAGCGGTGCTACTCGCGGCTGCCTGCTCGTCATAGTGACCCCGAGCTGGAAAAGCTGGGCCTGGGCCGGGTGAGCGTCGCAGAGAAGTTCCGGGTCTTGATCGAGTGTGGGCAGAGAGTGGTCGAAAGCGGTCCTGGGCACTACGACCACAAGGTCCTGCTCGGAGCCGAGGAGCACCCGCTACGCCGCATCGTCATTAGCCGGCGGTCGGGGCTGTCGCGGTGGCGCAGCACCCTTCTGCTCAGCTGGGCCGACCTCCTCCACCTTGTCTACTATCGCGCCTGGTTTCTCAAGCTCCGCCGCAAGCTTGGGCTATCACCGCGACCGCTGTGGCGTCCTTGGATACAGACCCGTGTGTAAGCGGACCGCAACCGACCCGCCGCGCTCGGACCTACCACCGTCGGCGCCGGTTCGCTATTGGCGCTGGCTGGCGGTAGTGCCAACGCTGTGTGGAACGCCAAGGGTCGCGTGCAAAGCTTCGGCGCCGAGAGACATTGCTGAATCGCCAAGGAAAGGATCGCAAATTGCCAGGCGTACCCATGAGGGTGCCATCGGTGAAAGGGACGCCGTGACTGCCACGGTGCCTGGACAAACGTCGCCACTAGAGCCCGCACTATCCGCTTACTATTCGACTGGCTCCGTATGTGTCAATGGGTTATACGACGGTGAACGCGGTGCTCCGGCAAAGGTCACGTCCGGATGTGAACGTCGCAATTCGCGCCGCCGCCTAATGGGCACGGTTCGTACCGGCGAATTCTGGGATAAGCAAGGACACGGCGTTAAGGAGTCTGTAGCGTTGCGTCGCACGCTGATGCGCCGGCACAGCGGTGACGTCACCAACCCGACAAAAGCCGGCTGAGTGAAATCGGTGGATGCCTTGTCTGTTGGATTATCTCGAACGGCCGCCATCAGGCGGAGCTCAGTCGTCAATATCACGGTCCATGGGATCGGTCCCCCCGACCGCGAACTCGACCCTGGTGAGGACCGTACCTGGGTGAGCATTGCGCAGTTCGAGCAGGTGCTCGACGCGGTGGCGGCGCGTTCCGACGTCCGCCTCACTTTCGACGACGGCAACGCATCCGACGTGAAGGTCGCGTTGCCCCGACTGGTGGAGCGTGGTGTCACCGCGGAGTTCTTCCTGCTCGCCGGCGTATTGGGAGATCGCGGACGGGTCGACCACGCAGGCGTCCGCGCGCTGCTGGACGCCGGCATGGCGATCGGTTCGCACGGCTGGTCGCACCGGGACTGGCGGCGGATCGACGACGCGCAGGCGCGGGAGGAGCTGGACGACGCTCACCGGGTGCTCGGTGAGCTCACCGGTCGCCCCGTGTCGCGTGTGGCGATCCCGTTCGGCTCGTACGACCGGCACGTGCTGCGCCGGTTGCGGGCAGCCGGGGTGACCCGCGCGTACACCAGCGACGGTGGACGCGCCCGGCCGGACGCCTGGTTGCAGGCCCGGACCAGTCTGCGGCATGACATGGATGCCGCCTGGATCGCCCGGGTGCTCGATCCGGACACGTCGCTTGACCCGGTGGGCTCGTGACAGCGCCGTGCGAGCGGTCAAGCGCCTGCGGGGATGATCGTGTCGGCGGCGATGCGAACTACGTGCGCGGTTGGCCAGGCCCGGGTGGCGGCCGTGATCGTGACCTACAACAGCGCTGACGTCCTCGGCGACTGCCTGCGCTCGCTGTCCGACCAGGGGACGCCGCTGGCCGCGGTGGTCGTTGCCGACAACGCGTCGCAGAGATAAGACATGTGAGATCGCCGAGGACTTCGCCGACCTTCCTGTGCGGGTCGTCGAACTCGGGCGCAACGCGGGGTACGCCGCCGGGGTGAACGCGGGTATCGCCGCACTGGATCTGACCCGCCTGGACGCGGTGCTGGTGCTCAACGCCGACTGCCGGGTGCCGCCCGACACGCTGACCGTGCTGGCGTCAGCGCTGAGCCAGTCCGGCCGCGGCATCGTTGTGCCGCGGCTGTTTTACCCCGACGGCTCGCTGCAACACACGCTGCGCCGCAAGCCGACCGTCGGCCGGGCACTCGTCGAGGCGCTGGTGCCCGGGCGGCCTCGCCGGCCGGCTGGGACCGCTGAGTGAGCGGGTCACCGATCCCCGGGTCTACGAGCGGCCGGGCGTTACGGCCTGGGCGACCGGCGCGGCGATGCTGCTCTCGGTGTCGGCGTTGCGCGAGGTCGGCCCGTGGGACGAGTCGTTCCTCCTCTACAGCGAGGAGACCGAGTACTGTCTGCGCGCCGCGGACAAGGGGTGGTGCACGTGGTACGAGCCGGCCGCGGTCTTCGAGCACATCGGCGGGTGACTCCGAAACCAAGCCGATGTTCGCCTCGCTGCTGACGGTCAACCGGGTGGTGCTATTCCGGCGCCGCCACAACCGGCTGCACTCGGCGGCCTACCTCGCCGCAGTAGCGGTTGGCCAGTGCATCCGGGCAGCCGTCGGCCGGCGCACGTCGCGCGCCTCGATCATGGCTCTGCTGCTGCCGTCGCGCCGAGTCCGGGAGCTGCCGACGTGACCGGCGAAACCACACCCCCTCTCGCCGGCTGCGCCGGGGCCCGGCTTGTGTCGTTCGATGAGCTCACCGGCGAGGAGATCGACGCCTGGCACGCGCTGCGGGCGAGCAATCCGGCGTTGGACAGCCCGTACTTCCACCCCGGCTTCGCCGCGGCCGTGCACGCCAGCGGTCGGCCCGTCTCCGTCGTTGTCGTGCGCGACGACGCGGCGGGCGCGGTGTCCGCGCTGCTCCCCGGCCATCGGGAGGGCGCGCGTGCTGCGACCCGTGGGTTGGCCCGGCGCCGACTTTCAGGGACCGGTGCTCGCGCCTGGCACGGCACTGTCGCCCACCGACCTCCTGGTGGACGGTGTGCGCGTATTGGAGTTCGACCACCTGCTCCCCCCGGGCCCGGGTTCGACCCGTGGATCATCTCCAGCCAGCCATCGCCCTACCTCGACACGACGGGCGGCCTGGACGGCTACCTGGCGCGGGCCTCGCGTAGCGGCAAGGACAACATGAGGCAAGCGCGCCGGCGCGCCGCGAAAGCCGAGCGCACGCAAGGTCCAATCCGATTCGCCGCCGATGTCGTCGACGACGCGGCGCTCGCCCGGGTGATCGAGCTGAAGCGAGCACAGTACGCCGCCACCGGCGCCCGGGACTACTTCGCACACCAGACCGGATCGAGCTGATGCACCGGCTCCTGCACACCCGTGAGCCCTGCCTTCGCCGGCATTCTGTCTACGGTGCACATCGGCGACGATCTGGTAGCCGCGCACTTTCGGCATCCGCTCCGACCACGTGTTGCACTGGTGGTTCCCGGTCTACGATCCCGCGTACGCACAGCTGGCTCCCGGATGGATCCTGCTGCGCGAACTCGTCGCCGCCACGCCGGGGCTCGGCGTCCGCCGGATCGACCTTGGCCGAGGCGATGACGAGTACAAGCGTCGGGCGAAGACCGGCGAGACCCTCGTGAGCCAGGCCTTCATCACCAACAGCAGCACGCGACGGATGCTGCACCACGGCCGCCACACGATGATCAACGCGGCCAAAAAGTCGCCCCTTGCGCCTGGCCTGCGCCAGGTGGTCCGCCGCCTGCGCGGTAAAGCGAACAGGTAACAAACCGTACGGCGCCTATTTGACACCGTTCGCACTCGGTCGTGCGGTTCCCACGGGCAGGGAAACCCTGAAATTCGACCAGAGCAACCCGAAGACGACGAAAAGAATGAAAGTTGCCTGCTGGAAGCCCATGATGTCGAAAGTGAAGCTGGAGACCAGAATAGCGACGAACATCGATCCGAGCATGTAAGCCTGATCTCGTTCACGCGGCGTTGCAGCGCTGCGCAGTGCGGCAGCGAGGCCGAAGATGCCTCCGCCGGCCAGCATCGATCAGGCTATGACACCGACGGTGCCGCCCTGCACAATCGCCTGCAGCCATTCATTGTCGAGATACCCGTACGTCGTCAGGCGGCGATCCGCCGAGGCCGAGGCCGAACACCGGATTAGCGCGGAAGGTCTGTGACACCGCGGCGTAGTCCGCGGTCCGCGCGAGCACACTTGGGTCCTCTTCCGAGTTGACGACCGTGGTCCACAACGCATTGGTTATATGCGGGAAAGCGACGACGTAGCCGCCAACAGCGAAAGATCCGACGATCACCCCAATGGCGATTTGGCGCACGCTGAGGGCGAACATGTAGATCAACAGTGCCGCGGCAGCGAGATGATGCCCTGTCCTTGAGACGGCCGCCGGCATAGCCAGCGAGCGCCAGGCCGCACGCCGGCAGCGGCCAGAAAACGACGGTTCCGCGTCGCGGCGTGACGGGCAAAGTACAGCGTCAGCGGTATCGTCGCTGTCGCCAGAACCGAGAATTCGATTGGGTGGTCGGACGTTCCGGTAGCGCGGTCGACACCGGCGCGGTCAACCAAGGACCCCTCGTCTGCGTTGAGGACAAATCCCGGTGGCTGAAATAGGAACCGCAAGTCGATAGAAGTGACAGTTTGGAGTAGGCCTACAAGACAGGCGAACATCAGGCCGGCGGCGAGGCACCCGAGCACGATGTTGCGCTGCCGCGCGGTTCGGACCCTCGCGAGGACATACAGTCCGATGCCGACACTGGCGATCAAACTGATGAGCGAGCGGGTCATGCTCGACAGGACGACTGACCGTTCCGGCGATGGATCGAAGTGGAGGAGGCCGGCTCCGTAGGTCGTCAGCCAGAGCAGGAGATAGAGTCAGGAGGACTGTCGCACCCGGGCTCACTCGCGGGGCGTGCGCGGTTCGGCGAACCATCACGAAGCCGAGGACGACCAAGCCGAGCAACATCACGGCGATCATGAGGGCCGGCGAGCCGTTGCTCTTCAGCGGTCCCGGCAGAACCACAAAGGCCGGCAAGACAGGAATCAGGAAGCAGAGAAACCCGAGCAGCCACGGCGTACGTTCCCTCGGCTGTGCGCCCTCATACGTGGTTCCCGGAGGATCAGTCGGTGCGGAAGTGGCCGACTCGGTTGTTTTCACTTGCGTCCAGGTCATTTTCGTTTACTCCTGAGACACCATCCGGCTCGAGTCCGTTTCTCGGTGCGTTATCGGTGCTCAAAACCCCCGCCGTCGATGTCGGTTGGGGAGCCGCCTTAATTCGCTGCCTGCGGCGACCCAGCAGGACGTCGACCAGCACGGTGACCACGATCGACAAACCGAGCCCGGCAACGAAGATCGCTATTGTCGAACGGGTGCGGGCCGGCATCCCTGCCGCTGGGGTGCTCGGAGGTGACACCACGAATGGTACGACCATCTGCTGATCGGAGACCTGGGCTTGTTGCTGCAAGGTTCGCATAGTTGCCTCGGCCTGCGCGACGACGAGTTCGATCGTCATAGACACGGCTGCCTGATCCGCGTTAGTGGCCTCGATCATGATGAGCGGTAATTGCGGCATGTTAGCGGGGCCCCGGAACATCTCGGCGTCGTAATCGGGCAGGCCGCCTGCTGCGACCACCCGATCGACTACCGCAGGTTCTTTAAGCCCGAGTGCAGTCATATTGGCGATCAGTGCTGCTCCGCCGACGTCTAGGAGCCCGTTGCGAGCTATCGGAACCCCCTGCGGGGGATTGTCGACCCGGGTGCTCGGCGCTGCGAGACCTACCACGGCATTCGAGTAGTAGACCGGCTGCACCGAGCTGTACGTGGAGTAGCTGAACCAGAATACGATCGCCAGCAACGGAAGGAAGACATACCAGCGGCGAGCGCACGAGCGTACTACATCAAACAGGTCCACGTCATCGTCCCCTCATAATGCAGTCAACGGGCGCCCGGGATTCTCGGCATCGCTCAGGCTACCGACTGCGACAGCCTTTTGGCAACGAATCGAAAATTTGCGGAGCGAATCGATTTCATCGGACAGTGAGCACGAGTCGTCTTTGCCAACGAGCACTGCACCGGTCGGCGGCACGCCTATCGTTCGCAGCTTCGCCGCGGTGCGGCTGAGATCACTTCGGACGGTCTCGCCGATAGATAGAACGAGCAGTACCGCTTCAGCGAAGTCGGTCAGAGTCGACGCCCGATACTTAGACAGCAGGGATACGGCGATGAGAATCTGCTCGTACTCGCTACGCAAGTGATCGATGAGCTCAGGCGTGGCCTCCCTGACAAGCCGGCCCGGCTCGGCTGCCCATGTGCTTACTGGCGAGGCGTCGGGAGATTCGTTTACGCCGCATTCAGATTTGAGTGGGGGCGGACTTCGGCTCTGGGGGCGTCGATGAGTGCTCAATCGTTGCGCTTAGTACTGTCGTTCGCGGAGTCGTCCATGTCGTCGGCGCTCTCCGGAATGGATTTGTTGCCGGAGGCCGTGACGGCAAGCGGCTGGATCGGGTGCGAGGCCTCGTCTGCCATTGTGACGCAGTCGAGCACTGGCACTCCGCGGCGACCGTGGCTTGTTCGGCGGTTCGCACGAAGGCATCAACCGCGGGGTTGGGGGCGCTTAAAGTGCACAGTCGCCGATCGGTATTGCCGGCGCGATGGTCCTTGCCCTTGATGGCATCGGCTACACAGTTGGCCGAACCCGGTTTGCCGCGCAACCCGAACTTCACGCGGGACTTCAATGCGAAGGAAACCTGTCGCGCCGTCCGCGACGCCGATTTCACGTCTGCCTATCCGGCGATGAACGCGTTTAGCTCCAGTGTCGACCTTGGCTACTCGTTGGCCCGCCTCTCACAATTCCCGATGCGGTGATCGTCGCGAGCACGGGTGTAGCCGATGATCACTTGCGCGTACTCGGTCCGCAGAGAGTCCTGCCGCAGCGTCCTGTGGCCCTTGAATCGAGGTCAACGTCGACTTCGCTGTTACTCGCGACATGTTGTCAACATAACGAGGAATATCATCAGCAATCAGCAATGCGAGCGGGATCGGCTGTGTTTCTGTCCTCTTCACGTCCACTTTAGTCAGATTTCAGGACACTTCGATTAAATTTTGGCAAAGCATGATAACATTGCTGCTTCGGCTGGCACGATGCCGGCGCTCGGACTTGCGGCACGGAAGGACAGTCGATGCTGAGACTCGGCACGCAGGGCCGCAATGCGACAGACGGCCGGGTATCAGATGGCATGACGGAGGCGGCCATGCCCGCTGCGGGCGCCGTTCGGAGGGTCGCCGTCTTCGGGCTTGGCTACGTCGGCAGCGTCTCGGCGGCATGTCTGGCGAGCCGTGGGCACTCGGTCATCGGCGTCGATGTCAGATCCGAGAAGGTCGACATGATCAACCAGGGGCGGAGCCCAGTGGTTGAGGAAGGGATCGGCGACCTGGTGGCAGAGCAGGTTGCGGCGGGCCGGCTCTGTGCGACAACCGACTGCGCTCGCGCGGTCGCAGACTCCGACATCGCTCTGGTGTGCGTCGGCACACCCTCGGCCTCGAACGGCAGCCTGCTGACCGGCTTTCTCGAGCGCGTCAGCGACGAGATCGGAGCTGCGCTGGCCGACCGCCAAGAGCGCTACACGGTAGTCGTAAGGTCCACGATGCTCCCTTCGACTTGCGAACAGATTGTGCTACCGCGCCTGCAGCATGCCTCGGGCATGCGCGCCGGCGAGGACTTCGGTCTGGCAGTCAACCCCGAGTTCCTGCGCGAGGGAACTTCGGTAAGTGATTTCTTCGATCCACCCAAGATCGTGATCGGCCAGTACGACGAGGCGAGCGGCAATGCTGTAGCCGACCTCTATATGGGCCTGCCAGGCGCCGTTTACCGGGTACCCCTAGCGGTCGCCGAGATGATCAAGTACGCCGACAACAGCTTTCACGCCCTGAAGGTCGGATTCGCTAACGAGATGGGCGCCGTCTGTAAGGCCCTGGGACTCGACAGCCACGTTGTGATGGACATGCTCACTGCGGACACGAAGCTCAATATTTCGCCCGCATACTTGCGGCCGGGGTTTGCGTTCGGCGGCTCGTGTCTGCCCAAGGACCTTCGAGCCGTGGTCCAGTGCGCAAGGCAGGCCGACCTGTCGGTTCCTATCTTGGAGAGTGTTGGCTCGTCTAATGAGGGTCAAATTGACCGGGCCTTCAAGCTCATCGAGTCCACTGGCAAACGCCGCGTGGGGCTGCTCGGCCTCGCGTTTAAGCCGGGGACGGACGATCTGCGTGAGAGCCCGCTGGTGGCCCTAGCCGAGCGTCTTGTGGCGCGCGGTTTCGACTTGCTAATTCATGACCCGCAGGTCGCAGTGTCACGCCTGCTGGGCGCCAACCGCGCCTACGTGGAAGAGCACATCCCCTACCTGTCGCGGTTTATCGCTGGCTCGCCCGACGATGTCGTCAACCATGCGGAAGTCTGTGTGGTGGGCGCAGCTGACCCAGAGGCAATTGCCGCCCTCACACGTGTCGATGGCCGCATCATCGTCGACTTGGTGCGTTTCCCAGGTTCGGCGGACTACGAACACGACTCCCGGTACATCGGCATCGGCTGGTAGCGGCTCGGGTTCGTGTGTCATGGCCCACATGTAACGTTGCCCGTCACTGCGCACCGGACGCTAGTGTGGTTGGCGTGGGAGGGTCTGAATGCTAAAAGGCGCTGTCCTCGAGTGAGGGTCCTTGTCACAGGCGGCGTCGGCACGATCGGCAGCGCTGTCGTCCGCAGGCTGTTGCGCGACAGCGCCTACGAAGTGCGGGTGTCCGACCAACGTGAGGCCCCGGGATGGATGCGCGAGGCGTGCGAAGTCCGCACCGGCGACCTTCGCTCGGCTGCGGAGGCTGAGGCGGCGGTGGACGGATGCACTCACGTGGTTCACCTCGCCGCGATCGTCGGCGGCATCGCGAACTTTCACAAGCTTCCACACACTCTCCTCGAGATGAACACCGGCCTCTACAACACCGTCTTCAGTGCTGCTCTCCGCGAGGGTGTGCAGCGGCTGGTTTACGTGTCCTCATCGATGGTGTTCGAACGGGCGACGGAGTTCCCGACCACCGAGCAACACCTGAAGGAATGTTTGCCCCCGCGTTCGGCGTATGGGTTTTCGAAGCTGGCCGGCGAGGTGTACTGCCGCGCTCTTCACGACGAGCACGGACTGCCGTTCACGATCTGCCGCCCGTTCAACGCATACGGCCCCGGTGAACTGCCCGATCCCATGCCGGGCATCGCGCACGCCGTGCCCGATCTGATCCGAAAGGCGCTGTCGGGACAGCATCCACTGCATATCTTCGGATCCGGTGACCAGACGCGCACGCTTACGCACATCGACGACATCGCGGACGGCATTGTGACCGCCATGGCCCATCCCGCTGGGGAGAACGAGGACTTCAATATCTCCGCGTCGGAGGAGCGGACGGTGGCGGAGATCGCCCGGATCATCTGGGAGGAGTGCGGGCTAGATCCCGACGAGTTTCGAGCTCGAGAGCCTGCCGAGCTTCGAGGTCGACGTCCAGCGTCGCTGGCCGTCGGTCGAGAAGGCGAGGCGGCTGCTCGGGTGGCAGGCGCGCGTAGATCTCCGCGACGGGATCGCTGCGACGGTCGAGTGGCTTCGCGAGCACGAATTCGCTTCCCGGAATCGGTGATACGGGTCGACAACCCTCAACTATGGTCTGTCGCCTCGATGGTTTCCGCTGCGCGGTGTCGTGAGGCCGGTTCGGCGGCCTCGGTTGATGACGTGTCCGCGCCAGGGGTGTCCTGCTTTGCAAGCGGCAGGGCAGGCTCCCTCGCCGATCGGATCCATACCGCGACCGCTCCCATCAACAGGGCGGCGAGTGCCACGAGCAGGCCGAGAAGGACTCCCTCGAAGCGGTTCTGGTGCCCGTCTGTCGCGGGGCTGACTACTGTGGTGTGGACCTTCTGATTGTCCTCGCCGGTCGGTGTCTCCATCGCGGCGGCATATGCGATGAACTCGGTGGCGAGGGTGTCGGCGATCCGCTGCGCCCGATCAGGCGACTCGTCAGTGACCTCGACATCGATCAGGGACGTCTTCACCGGCACATTGGTAGCGGTGATCTTCTCGGCGAGCTCGGAAGAGGTCATCGGCAATCCGAGTTTGTCGACGACGCGTTGGGTCACCACGCCGCTTGTCAACAGGGGGATGTACGAATGGACGCGTCTGGTTGCAACCTCTTCGATCTGATATGCAGCGGCAGTCGTCGATCCTTCGATCGACACCATCAGCCGAGTGGACGACACGAATTTGTCGGGTAACAGAAGGATGGAGGTCACCCCGAGAACGAATACCGTCCCGGTTACGAGCACAAATGTCAACCGATACCGACGGACGGCCGTGAAAAATGCCTCCAGTGTCAACCTTTCACCCTCCCACTCGGTTTCAGTGCCAGGTCCCTCTCGGCGGACATAGGCATGTCCGCTCCGGTGATTTCTGTGGGGTCCGGTCGATCGCGTGCCCACCTCGCGAAGATTGAGCGAAGCACTGCCGCCGTCGCGCCTAAGACCAGGCCGATCAGCGCGGCGCCCAACAGCACGACGGGGACCGGCGCGCCCCAGGCGATCGCGCGGGTCGGTTGCCCGGGTTTGTCGACGACGACGAGTTCAGCCCGCGGGACCAGCGAACCGGGAACCGATTCCAGTGCGCGCACCGTCGCTGCATACTCAGAGAGGAACACGGTTGCGGTTCGCTGGGCTTCCGAGGCGGAGGGCGCGCTAACCGTGATGTGGATAAGTGCGGTGCCGGGTGGGTTGGTCGCCGTGATGCGCCCGGACAGGGTCTCGGGCTTGACGTCGAGGCCGAGGTCGGTGATGACGCGGGCAGACACGCTCGTACTGCTGGCCAGGGCGGCGTAGGTTTTGGCGCGTCCCCGCGCGTAGGTGTCACCCCCGTCCACCACGCGGCTGACATCGCCCGGAGTCCGGACGAACACCGTCGCGTCCGAGTGGTACATCGGGGGTTGCAGGAGCAGCAGAATTGTGGTGAGCCCCAACATGATCAAGACGCCCCATACCAGCCAGCGCCATCGAATGCCGACGACACGAAGGTATTCGGTAACCACAGGTTTCATAACGATGAGCCCAAACGGGGCGAAACAAGGACGAGAGAGTCGAGTAGCGCCGTCGTCATGCGCTCCTCGCCCTCGCGATTGGGATGGAGCCCGTCCGACGCGACTAGTCCCGACGTGTCGGTGCCGAATAACGAGCTGATCGGGTCGATAAAGATCACGCCCTGGGCGTCCGGCTCAGACCCTAGGCGCGCCATGAAATCGTCGTCGAATCCCAAATTGTCGGCAGGGTTCGCGAGAAACCGTGGACGTATGAAGATGATCCTCGCCTCTGGCCAGGTGCGGCGTATCTCCGCGATGGTCGAGACCATTACGTCGAACACGACGTTGCGCGGCACGAACTCGTCGTTTCGGCCGCCGTCGAGTACTACCAGGTCAGGATCGTACTGGGCGGACAAGTGCGGGATGCGTTCGCTGAAGGACAACGACTTTCCGATGTACGGGTCGACCCATCGGTTGGCGTCTCCGCCACTGAGATATCCCGTACCACCGATGGCGGAGAGAGCGCATAGCCAACCCATCCGGACTGCGGCCCGGCATCCATAAGACAACTCCGCCGAACTCTCTCCCGCGGTGTACGAATCGCCAATGAACAAGGTTAGCGGCGGGGCGTAGCCATCAGTCGATGGCCGTTCGTTCGTTGAGTCGGGCGCAGCCGCAACGGGTCTCGCCGCTCCTCCGGAAGACGAGACACCGGCAATGCCAACGGAGATCACGACAGCGAGTGCGATCGCACCGACGTCAAACCATCGCGTTCGGTTCATCGGACGACCCCCGTACGGAGCCACGCCGCGATCTTGTCGGCGATTACGGACTGCCCGTCATCACTCGGTCCGCTGAGGTCAGCGTGCATCAGATCCTTTGTGAGCAAAGGTGGTTCGAGAGCGTCGAAGAACGGCACGCCGACCTGTGCGGCCGCCTTACGGACGGCGTCGTTGACACGCCACACCGAATCCGGAACCGGTGTTTCGTACCAAATGGGACCAACTACAGCTGCTTGCCCGCCGCCGCGGATGATCTTGTTGATCGCGTCGGTGGCCCCTACCGTGACCGCCTCCATTTCCGGCACTGAGGCGTCGGCGGTGCCCGTGACGAGCAGAATGAGCTGCGGACGCCCCGCTTGCGCGCGATCCACCTGGTAACTGAAGGCTTGTCCGCCCATTCCGTCTGCCGCAAATCCCGCCTCGGGGAGCGCATAATTGGACACGGACCAACCGGTTCTTGCGGCCATCAGCGTCGGCCAGACCACGCGGTTCTTGATTCCGGCGGTGTTTTGATCGCCAACAACAGCGATGGCCAACGGCGCGCGCGGCAGCGCGGCCGGGGAGGCTGCGAGCGCCGACGCCAGCGCCAGTTGGCCGACGAGCAGGAGTCCGACCACCATTTGAATGACGTTCCGGTGTCCGCGCATCCAGCTCATCGGCGACCCCCGGCGACTTCTGCGTATGTTTCCAGCAGACGATCACCGATAGCGCGCATGCCGAACTGAGTGTGTACCGTTTCTCTGCCCCGTTCGCCCATCGACCGCGCGCGAGGGCGATCACCGAGAATGGAGTCAACCGCCGCGGCCAACGCCGGAACCGCAGGGTCGGTGACGATTCCGCTCCGCGACCGCTCGACCATGGGCGCCAGTCCACAATCGTTGGTGACGACGACGGGCAGGCCAACCGACATCGCTTCCAGCACCGACATGGGGTACGGCTCGCGGACCGAAGGGAGCACATAGACGTCCGCGGCAGCCATCCGAGCTGGAATGGCCCCGGGGGCCAGCGCACCTTCCCAGGTGATGCGCGGATCTCCGTTGAGCGCGGCCCGCAGCGCGCGCCCTTCCCCCTCATCGTGGCCGACCAGCGTGAATCGGGCGTCAACACCCGCATCGAGCAATTTCTTGGCCATCTCCACAAACGCGACCGGACGTTTCCTCGGATGCATTCGGGCGGCGAATAGAACCTCGGGTCGTCCGGGAACCGGCGCAGCCGCGGGGTAGCGCGGCACGCCGTTGTCAAGCTCTACGAGTCTTAGACCGGGCCCGGCGACGGCGACGAGTTGCCGGCGCTCTTGCGGGTTCAGGAAGAACACCGCTCGTGCGTCACGGAGAACCTTTTGAGTCCACAACCCGTCCAGGGGCGCGGCGAGGGGATGATTTGTCGGCACTACCATTCCGTGGGTCTGTAGCAGGTAGGGGATCCCGCGCCGGCGCGCGGCGGCGGCCACCGGCAGGACGACAAGGTCGCGGCCGAAGTGGATGTGTGTGATGTCGAAGCTGTCCCAGTTGCTGCGCATCCACTTCCCGAGACCGGGTGCGGCTATGCCCGCGAAACGAATGTGTGGCAGAAGGGTCCTGGCGGCAAAGAGCTTGACCGGGACGCCCTCCAGCTCGGTGGGCACATGCTGGTGGCCGCGGGTAGCGCCAACGACCGTCACGTCGTGGCCGCGGCCGACCAACTCCGCGCTCTGGTTGAGCGCCACGCGCGCCGGGCCGCCGTACGCCCCATCGGGGCTGAGCAGCGTCACCACCTGCAGTATGCGCATGTCGTCACAGCTGGCTGACGGTCGGTTGGGCCGGCTGGACGATGCAATCCGGTGGAATGTCGCGGTAGACCAACGACGTCGCCCCGACCACCGAGTTGGCGCCAATGGTCACACCGCGCAGCACGGTGCTGCGGGCACAGACCCATGCGCCGTCCTTAATAACAATCGGCCCGTTGTCGAACTCAAAGGTCGGAGACGACCGGTCGTGGCTGCCGGCGCACAGAAACACATGCTGAGAAATGCAAACATCCGACCCGATGACGATGTCGTCGAGGTTTAACAGTTCGCTCCCTGTACCGATCCAGGAGTTGTCTCCTACCGAGAGCTTCCACGGCCACTGAACCGTCACCCGGTGCCTGATCAAGACGCCTTTGCCGATTTGCGCACCGAACCAACGCAGAATCGCGCACCGTAGCCCGTTCGGACACCACACCTGGGTGAAGACCAGGGTGGACACGGCCACCCAGAGCACCTGCATGGTAAATCCGCGACCCTTGTCGTAGCGGTCGCCGCGCCCCGCGGCTAGCGACCGAGCCGACCGTGTGCCCGACACATTTACCTCCGCTAGCAAAGATATCGAATTAGAATAATCATAGCGAGACTACGCCTACTTCACATCAGTCTGCAAAAGCAGCTATCGTTCAGTTTGGGTGCATCGGTTAATTGGAGGGAGGCGACGTGTCAACAACCAGTTTCGCACCCTTCGGCGCCCTGCCGGATGAGCGCCATCCACATTCGGTCATCGTCGGGCACGCCGCGGTCTTCGCGATCGGTGCGACGTCATGTGTGCAGATTGCCAACGTCACCGTGACCGCACTGTCGGTGGTTTGCTTGCTACTCGTTCCGGGTTGGTTGCTCATGACGCACCGGGGAGTCGAACTGGTGCCATTGGTGTTGGCATGCTTGGGCTGGGTTTCCTTCCTTGCGTCATGTCTGCTGAACGACGTGAGCATGCTGTGGCCGAACGCGGTCGCGCCTGCCGCCTTCGGGCTGTATTTGATGGGGCTGACGGTGCTCACCGGGCGCGCGGTTGATTCCATCGTGGCCGTTATGGCGGGCCTCGCCGCCGGGACGGTTGTCTTCTTCCTGACGCAGGGCATCGAACTTACCCGAACCGGGAGTTTTCCCGACTTCTGGAAATACGGCGTCGCCTCTGCGGTGACGATCCTTGTGGTGGTGGGACTTACGATGGTGCGGGTGCGTGTTCTCGTACCAGCGGCGGTACTGGCGGTGCTCGGACTGGTAAGCCTCGGACTGAATTACCGGGCGCACGCGCTGGTCTGCATTCTCGCCTCCGCCATCCTGTTCATCAACCACGTCCTGGGTTCCCGGCTTCGGCGCGGGTGGCAGTTCGCAGGGCTCATCGTGGTCGGGTTGGTCTTCGCGTATGTGATGCCGGTCGCCGCCCGGGCCGGCCTATTCGGATCCGCGCTACAACGCAAGACGGTCGAGCAGGACGCTTTCAACGTGCCGCTGCTTCTGGCCGGCCGGACCGAACCGCCGATGAGCATCACTGCGATTCTCGAACGCCCGCTTCTGGGCTGGGGCAGCGCGATGAATCTGACACCGGACGTGTACACCTCGGCGCAGCATCTCGCGATTCGGATAGGGTTCAGCCCGACGTTCCCGTTTGACGTCTCCTGGGAACTGCCGCCCTCCAATTACTCCGCGATGCACTCGATCCTGTTGGGTTCCTGGGCCGAAGGTGGGGTGTTGGCGGTGCTCCTGCCCGCCTCCTTGCTGGTGGCCTGCCTCGGGATTGTCTGGAATTTCACGCGGCTCGGCAGGTGGGCACCGCTCGGCGTAACGGTGGGTCTTCAAGGGATCTGGGACCTAATCTACGGGCCGTGGCAGTACAACATGATTCCGACGTTCGCCTGCATCGCATTGTTGTTCTCGGCCATCCACTTTTCATGGGCCGCGGCCTGAGTCACCGACAGGGCGATGAAGCCGAGCGTGAGTGCGGTCATCGCCACGATCGGGCGGCCGTCCCTCACCCGTGCGGTGCAATCGGCTCTTGACCAAACTTATCCGGTCGACGAGATCATCGTCGTCGCTGAGCCGGAGGTGCAGGTTTCGGTTCCCGCTGACGCCCGAATCGTGTTGCTCAGGAGCAGTGACGGCGGGGGTTCTGCCAGGAGCAGGCAGCTTGGCATCGATGCCGCGCGTGGCTCGGTCATCGCACTGCTCGATGACGATGACGTCTGGCAGCCCACCAAGCTGGCCCGCCAACTTGCCGCCGCTGAAGCGTTCGACGGAGACCACTGGATCGTATCGTCTCGAATGTTGGTGCTGGGTCCGGGCACCCGGCAACGGATGTGGCCGCGGCGGCTCGTCAGACCGGGAGAGTCGGTGGCGGAGTATCTGTTTCGATTCCAGGGACTCGGGTTCGGTAACGCCAATCTGCAAACCTCCACGCTGTGCTTTCCGACCGCGTTGGGCCGTGGCGTTCAGTGGGGCGGTCCTTTGGATGAGCCGCATGATGAGCCGAGCTGGCTGATCAGGGTGCAGCGCAACATCCCCGATCTGCGGGTGATTCAACTGCCGGAGCCGCTCAGCATCTACAACGTCCATGGCTCGTCGGTGTCTCGCGACCCGTCCGACCGTACCGACATCTACATACGGTGGGGATTGCACTATTTGGGCCGGGAGTCTCCGCGTGTACTAGGCGACTACCTGTGCACCAGTCCGGTGAGCGCGGCGGTGTCGGCGCGATCGTTGGGCGGTGTGCGTAGAGCGGTGTGGTCTGCGGTACGACACGGTCGGCCGGGACCCTTCGCGCTCGCCTATGCGGCTCTCAACGCGGCCAGGATCATTGTGCGTGCGGCAGTCTCGGCCACCCGGCGATGAAGACGAACCAGGGTCGTCTCGAGCCCGAGGAGCGGCGGGCGCTGCTCCATGGCCTGCTCTACCGCATCCTCGGCACGCCCGTTGTCGCGTTGCTGGGGCTCGCGAACACAGCAATCGTTGTGCGGGAAACCGGTGAAGCCGTATACGGTCTGGTGTCCCTGGTCGCGACGATTCCGTTGCTCTTTCCCTTCGCTGATCTCGGCATCGGTGCCACGGTGATCAATGCCAGTGCGATGCTCGCCGGCGGAAGCCGCGACCAGAAGGCTGTCGACGTCATTCGTCGCGCCTACCGCGTACTGTTCGGCGTGGCCGCGGTGCTGATTGCGGTCGCTGTTTGCGTCATGGCGCTCGACGGCTGGAGCGCTGTCGTCGGCTTCGCCAGCGGGCCCGAGGATCGTTGGGCCATCACCGTCGCGGCGTGCGTTTTCGCGCTCACGATTCCGGCCGGCCTCGGGCCGCGCATCCTGGTTGGTATCGACCGCAATCAGTTGGCCACGTTGGTGTTGATGAGCTGTCCGGCGTTTGGTCTCGGGTTGACCGCTTTGTTGTATGCGATCGATGCCAGCGGAATCTGGTACGCGGTTTCGGCCTTGGGCGGCCTGCTCATCGGTCAGTCGGTCGGCACAGTGCTGGCGCTGCGCCTCTCCGGCCTCGGCTGGTCGGCGTTTTCCCGTGTGTCGCCTTCTCGGACCCGTTCCCGCTTGCTTGCCGGGAGTATGTGGCTGTTCGTGGTGGGCGTCGGTGTGCCGATCGGCTCGCAGGCCGGACGGGTTCTGCTCGCGCACCTTTCGACGCCCGCGGAGCTGTCGCGCTTCGCCTTGATGGCGCAGATCTACGCAATCTGCTGGCAGGTCTTGTCGACCGCAGCGCTGGCGTATTGGCCGATCTTCGTCAAGAGGCGGGAAGCCACGGAAGTGACTGTTCGAATGTGGTGGCGACTCACCGGCACCTTTGCCGCGCTGGGTGTGATCGCCGCACTCCTCCTGGTACCGCTCGGGCCGTGGGGGGCGTCCGTGCTGTCGGGCGGGCAAATCGACGTATCGGCCTGGCTTGCATTGGGATTCGGTGCCGTCCTGGTAGGCCAAGCTCTGCACCTCCCGGCCTCGGTGCTGCTGACAAGGCCCAATGAGGCCCGATGGCAAGCACTATGGGCGCTGGCGATGGCCGTGATCAGTATCGGTCTAGGATGCGTCGCGGCAGTCCGGTTCGGCGCCGTGGGTGTTGTGTACGCATCTGCACTGGCGATCTTGGCCGCGCAGGTCGTTCCTGACCTCCTCTGGGTGCCTAGGCTTGTGCGTCGCCGTCCTCTCGTCGGGGGCTCAGGATTGTTGCCGTCGGAGCCACGACGGTGACACCGGCTGCCACATCATGGATCACCGTCGCGTTCGCACCCACTGTCGCGCCGTCGTGCAGTGTTATCGGACCTATGACCACTGCGCCAGCCCCGACTCGGACGCGGTCATGCAACGTCGGCTTGCCGTTGCCGTCGTATCCGATGGTGACCTGCTGATTGATCCAGCAGTGATGAACCGATCGACTCCGCGATGACGATCGTCCCGACACCGTGCTGGATGAACAGCGCGGGGCCGATCCGGTCGGCTTCGAGAGTCAGCGTGGCCGCCGGCCGGTACAACTTGCGAAGCAGAAATCGCAGCGGCCAGGGGTACGAGCGGAGACGGTAATGGACGAGCGTACGGAACTCCGTCAACGCCCCGCTGAGATATGCGAATCGCGAGTAGCGGTCGAGCGCGACTAGTTCCGGGTCGCCGATGCAGGTCATCCAGAAGTCGATGTCCTCGGCGATCGTCATCGGCCGCATCCGAGCGGATGACGCTGCGCCACAACGGATACGCCCAGATACGTGCGATCGCCAGAGCAGCATCGTCCGTCGATCGCGCGTCATGCAACGATCATAGAGCTGGAATGGCGTCTTCAACTCAACAACCGGGTTGCAGCACCGCGCGCGCGTAACCCGCGGTCTGGTAGACGTAGTGGAACGCCCATTCGAAGACCGATAGCTGAACCGGGATCGCCACCATCACTAGTTCACCGTCGAAGCAATGTTCCAGGATGAACCGGGCCCGGGAAACATGGGGCTGCAACGTGACGATGATGACTGTCCGCCATCCGTATTGCGATGCCAAACGTCGTAACTCTCGCCCTTCACCTTTGGTGGTCGGCGGGTCCGGGGTGAAGCAATGCAGTTCAAACCGGGTCTGCGGCGTGGCGCAGAAGCGTGTCAGCCATGGGTCATCTGCCCCGTTCGGATTCGACACCACCACGTTCGGCGCCCAGCCCTGCGCACCCAGGTCAAAGCCGAACGTGTATCGGCGATAGTCCGGGCCGCCCAGGATGAGTATCGCGTCGGCGTGGCGCAGCCGATCGACCTGGGGTCGCACGTATACCGGCAGCCCCGCGATCACGGCGACGATGAGCATCAGGCAGACCGACACAAGCACGCGTCGGAAGCGAAGCCGGCGGTGTGTCGCGATCATCGTGTTGACAGCAACCTTTCGCCAGGCGAAATTGGCGCGGCGTCGACTGAGTCCACGAAGCTGTCACAGCTATGCACGCGCACCCGAAGACAATTCGGGAGACCGGCTTGTCGATCCCGGCAGCCGTCCCATACTCCATTCATTTCAGCTCTTCAAATAATCACGAGCGATGAACTGACACGCTCGAACCGTGAGGGCCATCATCGTGAGCGTGTGATTCTGAAATCCGGATGAGACAAAGCAGGCGCCATCGGTCACGAACACATTATCGGCGTCCCAGCACTGACAAAACGAGTTCAGCACCGAGTTGTCCGGTTTGTCACCCATCCGCGCACCGCCGCTCTCGTGAACGGCCGCGCCCGGCCAGTAGGCACCGTAGTCCGTAAAGACCCGGGATCGAAGCATCCGGAAGACGATATTGCCCCGTCCAATATCGAGATTCGAGTCGACCCGCAAGCCGCCGGCATCGGCAATTTCCGGAAGCAGCCGTCGCATGTGCGCAACCATGTTGACATCGTCCTGAGAATGACTGCACTCGATCCTGGCTACAGGGATTCCCCACGCGTCCTTGATGGTGGGATCAAGCGACACGTGATTCGCGTGCCGGGGCTCCATTTCGCCGAGCGCGTACATGCTCCCTGTCGGCTTGCCGCGACCTATCCCGATCTGAATTCCGTAGCCGCCAGGAAAGTTCGTTGATTCCTCTGCACAGAAACTCGGAATGTAGAGTCCCGTCGCCGCGAAGTCGAACCCGTCTTCGGAGGGTGCGGCTTCCGCATCTGCCTCATCCACGTCGCCGGTCAGCGCGACGGTGACGTGGTCGCACAAGTAGCGACCGAGATGGCCCGATGAACCGCCGACACCGGATGGATGCTTCGCCGATCGGGAATTCAGCAGGATCCGCACGCTCTCGATGGCCGATGCACAGAGAACGACCACCCTCCCGCGAACCGCGTGCATCGTCCCCGTTGTGCGATCGACATATTCCACGCCGGTCGCCTTACCGGACTGTTGATCGATCAGCAACCGGCTCACGACCGCATCCGTTCGGAGCTCGAGACGACCGGTTCCCATGGCGACTCTCAGCGGCAGCGGGATCCTCTCGCTGTCGTATTTGACCGTTCTGCCATGCGTCACGCGGATGTGTGGCAGTCGCTTCTCGACGTTGGCCCGGAACTGTTCTTCGACCCTGGTGGTCTTGCCTGGGCCGATGAACTGGCCGTCCGGGCAGTTGGGTATGCCCGCCGCCATGCCGTGAACGCCAAGGGTCGACTCAACCGTGTCGTAATAGGGGGCCACGTCCTCGTATGAGATGGGCCAATCGACGCCGAATCCGCGCAGGCTTCCCGATTTGAACTCGTAGTTCGACATCCGGGGCACGTGCCTGGACCACGTGTGGAGCCGGCCACCGAGCTGCCGGCCCCGGTACCAGAGGAACGGTTTTCCTCGCGGAGTCGTATAGGGATTCTGCTTGTCGTTGACGTAGAACTGCTTGGTGGTCTCCGAGAACGCCGCACATTGCGCCTGAATCGGCTGGCCGTGCAGGGCCGCTTTGGCGCGGCCGGTCAGTCCGACGGCACCCACCGTCGCGTCGACGGGAAAGTCGCGGGCAAGGTCCAGGTTCCGGCCGGCCTCCAGCAGGACAACCTGAAGGCCGCCTTCCGTCAACTCTTTCGCTGCCCACGACCCTGCGGCTCCTGAGCCGACGACGATCGCGTCATACTCAGTGCTGCTCATACTGCGCCCAGGAGTAGCGGGGTCGGGATCGCAAGTAGTCCCGCTACAAGCCCTTCGCTGTCCACGCCGATAGCGTAGCTCAGTTATCCTGCGCAATATCCAGTCACTGCAGATATGTGCTGCAAAGCTGCGCGTAGTTGACGTTTTTGCCCACGGCAGCCGACGCTTCTACGTCGGTACGTAGTTCTGGCAAAGTTCACGAAAAGTTGCCTGAGCTATGGCATCTTCGGCTGGACCTTGGCAGAATCACCGTGTGCGCGGAATCATCCTCGCGGGCGGGACCGGGTCCCGGCTGCACCCCATCACGCTGGGAACCAGCAAGCAACTGATGCCGGTGTACGACAAGCCGATGATCTACTACCCGCTGTCGACCTTGATGCTGGCCGGCATTCGTGACGTCTTGGTGATCACGACTCCTATGGACGCGGAACCGTTTCGGCGACTGCTCGGGGACGGCCGTCAATTCGGGATCTCGATCTCGTACGCCGTGCAGCCGACACCAGACGGTCTGGCGCAAGCGTTCGTCATCGGCCGGGATCACGTCGGAACTGGTCCGGTAGCACTTGTGTTGGGCGACAACATCTTCTACGGGCCGGGCCTGGGGACTCAACTCGGCCGTGTTCACGAGATCGACGGCGGCACCATCTTTGCGTACAGGGTCGCGGACCCCAGTGCCTATGGCGTCGTTGAGTTCGACGACCAACTGCGCGCGATTTCGTTGGAAGAGAAACCGAAGTCGCCGCGGTCCGAGTACGCCGTTCCTGGTTTGTACTTCTACGACAACGACGTCATCGAAATCGCCGCAGGCCTCAAGCCGTCCGACCGCGGCGAATACGAGATCACCGACGTCAATCGCGCATATCTGGACCAGAACCGGCTATCGGTTCAGGTGCTGCCGCGCGGGACCGCGTGGCTCGATACCGGGACATTCGATTCGTTACTCGATGCGAGCAATTACGTGCGAACCATCGAGGAGCGCCAAGGTTTGAAGATCGGCGTACCCGAGGAGGTCGCCTGGCGACTCGGCTATGTCACCGACGACGAGTTGCGGGAGCGCGCCGAACTCCTGGTCAAGTCCGGCTACGGCCACTACTTGCTTGATCTGCTCGATCGAGCAGGACGACGATGCTGACCCCGGGCCCTCGTCCACGGTTGGGCTTTCTTGACGGGTTGGGACGGACATGCTGATCGTCCGGCCTTGATCACGGACCGTGAAACGATCACCTATGGGGAACTCGCTGCACGTGTCGCGGCGGAGATGGAGCTGGTCGGATTTTCGCGTCGTTTGGTGTTGATCGAGCTACAGAACACCGTGTCAGCGATTGTGAGTTATTTGGCGGCGTTGCGGGCCGGGCACGTGGTGTTGATTGCGTCCGATAAGGGCACGCGAGAGTCATTGGTGGAGACATACGACCCCGATGTTGTGGTGGGTTCTTACGCCGACAATGTTTGGCGGGTAATCGAGCGCCGAGCAGGCACGCGGCATGATCTACATCCTGATCTGGCCCTGTTGTTGTCGACCTCGGGGTCGACCGGCTCGCCGAAGTTGGTGCGGCTCAGCTACGAGAATCTGGACAGCAACGCGAAATCGATCGCTGAGTATCTCGGCATCGGTAGCACAGATCGCGCGATGACGTCGCTGCCGTTGTCGTACTGCTACGGACTGTCAGTCCTGCACAGTCACTTGACGCGAGGCGCGGCAGTGATCGTGACCGGGCTCTCCGTGGTGGACCCTGGTTTCTGGAACCTCGCACTCACGGCGCAGGCGACCGCGTTCGCTGGTGTCCCTTACACATTCGAACTGCTCGACCGCGTCGGTTTTGCCGATCTCGACTTGCCCAGCTTGCGTTACATCACCCAGTCGGGCGGCAAACTGGACGCCGACCGGGTGCAGCGGTTCGCCGAACTCGGACGCCGTCGGGGGTGGGACCTCGTCGTCATGTACGGGGCGACCGAGGCCACCGCACGTATGGCGTACCTGCCCGTCGACCGGGTGCTCGACGCTCCACAAGCCTTCGGCATGCCGATTCCCGGCGGGCGGTTCACCATCGACGACGACAGCGAGCTGATCTACCACGGCCCGAACGTCATGCTCGGCTACGCCCAGTCTCCCGAGGACTTCGCCCTGGGTCGCACCATCGATTACCTGCGCACCGGTGACCTGGCCCGTCGCCGCCATGATGGCCTGTACGAGATCGTCGGACGACGCAGCCGATTCCTGAAACTGTTCGGCCTCCGCGTCGACCTTGACCAGCTCGAGCATGGACTGCGCCTAGACGGCATCCAGGCACTATGCACCGGCGACGACACAGAGTTGATAGTCGCGGTCGCTAAGAGCACGCCCGACCCCGCCGCGAATATCTGCGCGAAGGTTGGTCTACCCGCCACAGCGGTGCGCACCCTCGTCCTCGATGATCTGCCACGAAACGCCAACGGCAAACCCGACTACGCCGCTGTACAGCGGTCCGCAGGTCCGCCACCTGAGACGACGTCGAAGCCCGCGGTGAAGGCTGACGGTATACACGCGCTCTATCGGGAAGTCCTCCAGGCCGACCAGGTACGCGACACGGATACTTTCGTTGACCTCGGTGGCGATTCGCTGTCCTTCGTCCAAACATCACAACGACTCGAACGCCAGGTCGGCGCGCTCCCGACTGACTGGCACCTGTTGACCGTCGCCGAACTCGAAGCTGGTGCGCGGAGCAGGCGGCCGCGCGGGCGAATCCGCTTGATGGAGACGAGTGTCGTCCTGCGTGCCGTGGCGATCGTATTGGTCTGTAGTAATCACATCGGCCTGACCGGTGTGTGGGGGGGAGCGCACATCCTGCTCGCCGCCGCCGGTTACAGCTTCGCCCGATTCCAGCTCAACGCCATCGCTTCCAGCGGGCGTGTCCGTCCGTTGTTCCGAGCGATCGCGCGCATCGCCGTGCCCTCAGTGGTTGTGATCGCCATCGCCTACGTGACGACCCGCGAGTACGACGTTTGGAACGTGCTCCTTATCGAGCACTTATTCGCCCCTGTTGGTGGGGCTCTCGGCCCTGATGGTTGGGATCCGGTTTGGAATTACTGGTTCATCGAGGTTCTCGTCGCAACTCTCGTTTTGTGCGCAGCGCTGCTGTCGATCCCCGCTGTACGTGGCCTCGAACGCGCGCACCCGTTCGGATTCGCCCTTGCCTTCCTTGGGGTCTGCCTGGTGTTACGTTTCCACGTTTTCGGCGGCGAAGTTCCGATGGAAGCGTATCGCCCACAAACGACGGTGTGGTTGTTCGCAATCGGGTGGGCAGCAGTGCGCGCGACGCGGGTCAGCCACCGCCTGCTGTTGACTGTCGCTGCCGTGGGCGGCGCTCTGCTTCCAGGATTCTTTGACGACCAAAACGGACGCAAACTCGTAATCGTCGGCGGCCTGCTGCTGCTCATCTGGGTCACCCGAGTACCGATGCTTGGTGCACTGCGGCGACTCACCGCCACGCTGGCCGGCGCCTCCCTCTGGATCTACCTGACCCAACCCCTGACTTTTCACTTCATGGAGTGGGGCCAATCCCTGTTCGACGACCCATCTGTTGCTGCCGGCTCGGGCTCCAGCTCCGGCGCCGATCAATCGGGCTGGCTCCACGATCTGCGCCTGGCCGCTGCAACGGTGATCGCCCTTGCGGTCGGTGTTCTCGCTTGGAAGGCATACCAGCGCGCTATCCGGCACCTCGCTCGACACCGGACGGTAAGCGCCACCTTCGGCGAACCAGAAACAGTACTTTACGGCGACGGGCAAAAGCGCACTTGGCCCTCGTCTGTTCAACACCTAACCGGCCAAGCTCAAAGAAAGCTACGCCAACTTCGCCATCGCCGAGCCGCCGCCCAAACCGTGCACCGCACGAGCCCACCCGGCTGACATCGCCGTAAGGATCGTGTCGACGATGGGCGTGCACAGCATTCCGCAGCTGCACAGCCCGCTATTCGACGGTGACAGATTTGGCCAGGTTGCGGGGCTTGTCGACGTCGTAACCTTGCGCCCTCGCGAGCGACGCAGCGAATACCTGTAGCGGAATCGTGGAAAGCAGCGGTTGGAAAAGCATTGATACTGCTGGGATTTCGATCAGGTGGTCGGCATACGGGCGCACCGCCTCGTCGGCCTCCTCGGCTATGACGATTGTCGTCGCGCCGCGAGCCTCGACTTCCCGGATGTTCGACAGCAGCTTCGCGTGCAGCGTGGGTGAGTTCTTGGGCGATGGCATCACGACGATGACCGGAAGGCCGTCCTCGATCAGCGCGATCGGGCCGTGCTTGAGCTCGCCTGCCGCGAAGCCCTCGGCGTGCATGTACGCCAGTTCCTTGAGCTTCAGCGCGCCCTCGAGCGCGACGGGATAGCCGACGTGGCGGCCGAGGAACAACACGGTCGATGACAGCGCAAACCCACGGGCCAACTCCGAAATCGGTTCGAGATCCTCCAGGACCCGCGCCACCAGCTCGGGCATGGACTCCAGTTCGCGGAACTCGCGCTCCACCTCGTCGGGGTACTTGGTGCCGCGGGCCTGCGCGAGCGCGAGACCGACCAGGTAGTTGGCGGTGATCTGCGCCAGGAACGTCTTGGTCGCCGCCACCCCGATCTCCGGGCCGGCGCGGGTGTAGAGCACCGCGTCGCACTCGCGCGGGATCTGGCTGCCGTTGGTGTTGCAGATCGCCAGCACCTTGGCCTTCTGCTGTTTGGCGTGCCTTACGGCTTCGAGGGTGTCGGCGGTCTCGCCGGACTGCGAGATCGCGATCACCAGCGTGCTGCGGTCCAGCACCGGGTCGCGATAGCGGAACTCGCTGGCCAGTTCTACCTCGACGGGCAACCGGGTCCAATGCTCGATCGCGTACTTGGCCAGCAGCCCGGAGTGGTATGCGGTGCCGCAGGCGACGATGAAGACCTTGTCGATCTCGCGCAGCTCCTGGTCGGACAGGCGCTGCTCGTCGAGCACGATGCGGCCGTCGACGAAGTGGCCCAGCAGCGTGTTGGCGACGGCGGCGGGCTGCTCGGCGATCTCCTTGAGCATGAAGTACTCGTAACCACCCTTTTCGGCGGCGGTAAGGTCCCAGTCGATGTGAAATTCGCGCCACCCCACGTCGACGGGATGCCCGTGAAAGTCGGTGATCCGGCAACCGTCCGCGTTGACCACCACGGCCTGGTCCTGGCCGAGTTCAATAGCGTCGCGGGTGTACTCGATGAACGCCGCCACGTCGGAGCTGACGAACATCTCGCCGTCGCCGACACCGACTACCAGCGGGGTCGAGCGGCGGGCAGCGACGATAGTGCCGGGTTCGTCGGCATTGACGAACACCACGGTGAAATGGCCCTCCAGTCGGGGCAGCACGGCGAAGACGGACTGCGTGAAATCGCCCGCGGTTTCGCCGTGGTGGTACTGGCGGGCGACGAGATGAACGGCGACCTCGGTATCGGTGTCACTGTCGAGTCTGATGCCGTCAGCTTCCAGCTCCCGGCGCAGCTCCGCGTAGTTCTCGATGATCCCGTTGTGGACGACCGCGATCTTCACGGCGGCGTCGCTGTGTGGGTGCGCGTTTCGGTCCGTGGGCCTACCGTGGGTGGCCCAGCGGGTGTGGCCCACCCCGGAGTGCCCATTCAGCGCTACCGCGTCGGTGGCGTCCAGCGCGGACTCCAGGTTGAGTAGTCGCCCGGCGCGGCGGCGAACCGTCAAAGTGCCACGGCCGTTGACCAGGGCCACACCGGCGGAGTCATAGCCCCGGTACTCCATCCGGCGTAACGCATCGATCACTACATCGCAGGCGGGACGGTGCCCGACATAACCGACGATTCCGCACATAGCGCACACCGTACTGCAGTTTCCCTCGGGAAAGGGCAAATCCACACAAATTTGCTCAATCCGCGGCGTAATAGTTGCTACAGCATCTAATATTTAGCGAGCCGTATAAGTAGGGTCGATCTGCTCTGGGCATTTGACCTCCGCAGCACGTGCCATCTCAGCAAGTCTGACATACTGCTCGCGAACGACCAGAAACCCAATATGTCAGGCTCTGTGGTGGCATCCACAGACCTGCGGTGCATGTCTAGCTAACTGCAGATCCGCTGCGATCGTCCCTAGTTGATCCGTTGTACGAAGGTCAACGGCTGCGTAGGCCACGCGGTGGCGTCAGCCGGATTGCCGTTGCTTGATTCGACGGCAGAGTGTGAGCAGAGTGTGATAGATCCCCTACTGGCAAATAACCCAGGCTGGCTTGCGGTGGTTGGTCCGGACACATGAGGTACCGACTGCTGATGGACGCGGCCACCTGCGGACGCTGGCGCCCGTTGCCCAGGCGGCAAGTTTCAGACGAGGTCACGGGAGCAAAATTCGATGCCGTCGACACCAACCCCACCAAGGGGCGCTACATCAGTGGCGTCCAAGGGTGTCATGGTGTCCTATCGCACCCTGCATCCCGAAGGCGTCGAAAACTCAGCCACCGCGGCCATGCTCACCGGCTACGGCTGTGACATCGCCCAAGGCCACCACTACAGCCAACCGCTCACCGCCCCCCAAATCCTCCACCTGCTCGCACAAATCACCGACGCAACTGAACGTCGTGAGCGGAATGCGTTAATGGATTGCGGTCAGGCCAGAAGGGAGGCAGCCGCGGTGGCACCGGGGCACTTCCGGCGGTGGCCGGGACGGGGTCGCCGCTAAGCCGGGATTAGCTCCTCGCCGGCCGCCGCAACTGCATCGTCGCGCTCGGGCGCAGTGACGATGGCCTGAAAGCCGTCGCCTTCTTTCCAGATGTTGGCCTTGAGCGTTTCGCCGGGGTACACAATCCCGGCAAATCGCGCGCGGTAGGACGCCACCTGGCCAGCGTCCCGGTCGAGCACTGTGCCCACAATCGCCTCGCAGCCAATCCCGTAGGTGCACAGCCCGTGCAGAATCGAGAGCGGCCCCGAGCTTTTCGGCCGCGACGATGCCGTCACGGGTGTTCGCGTGGGCACCGACCGTCCCAGTCGGCGGTCATCGGCGCCCGCTGGTGCTTTGACCTGCGTCTGCTCATTGCGCTCGAACCCACCCGCACGTGCAGTGCTGGCTTGGAGTTCGTCACGTCTGCGTATGGTATCGGAGCGCCTGGAGTTGGGTGCGGTGAACGACACCACAATTAGTTTGCCTTAGTGGCGTGTGCAATAGGGTTAGTCGCTGCCGCCGTATCGATGTGATGGTCGCTCCCACTAAATGGGATCGGGGGATCCTTGTGCCCGCCATGTCTGTACAAGCATTGCTGTCCAACCTGGGTTGGTATGCGTATCTACGCTGACGACATTTTTACTTCTAGGGCGGCAGAATAGTTATGCGCTGTTCATCATGCTGAAACCCCACGAACGCGGCACCGTCTCATCGACGATTTGTTCTGTCGTCAAGTACTCTGACGATTTTGCTCAATATTCCTTGCCGAGGCTACCCGCTGGTGGTAGTTTCTGGTGATCGCGGCCAAGAGCTCAGTTGAGTAGGGACATGCTGGCTAACTGCATGTTATTTGCGACAGCGGGGTGTCAGGAAGGGGAGTGGCGTGTTAACCCAGTCGGCATCTCGCCACGTTTCCGTTTCAGACCCGGTTGGAAGGCCGGCGGAGGCGATGGCCAGCACTCTCCTCCGCCGGCTAGCCGAATAGCGGATCGCTGATCATGCGTACCTTGGTTACCGGCGCTGCCGGGTTCATTGGCTCCACCCTCGTCGACCGACTGCTTTCTGAGGGTCACCAGGTTGTCGGAGTAGATAATCTCAGTACGGGAAATCTGGCCAACCTCGCGCACGCGCGCAAAATGAACGAGTGGCATCCTAAACGCTTTACCTTCGTGCGCGCCGACATCCAGGCACCGGAGCTCGTCGATATCGTCGCCGGCACAAACCCTGAGGTGGTGTTCCACCTGGCGGCGCAGGCGGATCTCTGTACCTCCGTGACGCATCCTATCCGCGACGCCCGCAGCAATGTCCTGGGCACGATCAATCTGCTCGAGGCCTGCCGACGTACTCGCGTCGAACGGGTTGTCTATGCCGCGTCGGGCCGGTCGCGCTATGGGGCGCCGACCTCCTTGCCAGTGAGTGAGGACACTCCGGTCGAGCCGTTGTCGCCGAACGCCGCTGCCAAGCTCGCCGCCGAACTGTACTTGTGTGCTTATGCCGAAATGTATGGAATCTCGCCGATCTCGCTGGCGTTGGGAAACGTCTACGGTCCGCGCCAGAATCCGCACGGCGCGTCGGGCGTGGTCGCAATTTTTGGCGGGGCCGTAATCACCGGCCGCCCCATCATCATTTACGGCGACGGCACCGCCACCCGCGATTACGTCTACATCGATGACGTCGTAGACGCGTTCATGTTCGCCGGTCTGTTTCCTCCGGACGTTATGGGGACCTACAACATCGGGACCGGCGAACAGACCACCGTCAGTGAGGTGTACCGGCTGGTCGCCGCTGCTGTAGGTGTGTCGTCTCCGCCTCGCTACGCTGCGGTCCGAACCGGGGAGGTGCATGCGATCGCATTGGATCCTAAAGAAGCCCGCGAGGCACTCGGGTGGGAAGCCTCGATCAATGTCGTGGACGGTATCCAGCGGACCATGGGCTGGCTACGCCGCAGTCTTGAATCCGCGCCGGCCGCTCTGGTCGGTGCGTGAAAGTCGGTGCGACGACCGGAAACCGGCCGGCTACTGCCGCGGGACCAACTCCACGCCGGCCAGCGCGACAGCGTCATCGCGTTCCGGGCGCGGTGACGACGGCACGGAAGCCGTCGCCGTCCTTCCAGACGCTCGCCTTCAGCGTCTCGCCGGGGAACACCACGCCCGCGAACCGGGCGCCGTAGCTGCCGACGCGTGCGGTGTCGCCGTCCAGCAGCGCGTCCACCATCGCCTTGCACGTCATCCCGTAGGTGCACAGCCCGTGCAGGATCGGCCTGGGAAAGCCTGCGGCGGCGGCGAATTCGGGATCGGAGTGCAGCGGGTTGCGGTCCCCGCACATCCGGTAGAGCAGGGCCTGCTGTGGTGACACCGGAATGGCCAGTTCGAAGTCCGGCGCACGCTCCGGCGGCTCCGACGACGTCGACGGCCCGCGCTCGCCGCCGAACCCGCCCTCGCCGCGGGCGAAGATCGACCGCTTCTGCGTCCACAGCGGTGTGCCGTCGGGAGTGGTGACCGTCGTCTCCGACCAGATCACCGCGGCCTTGCCCTTGTCCCAGATATCGGTGAACTTGGTGACCGCACGGCCGGTGCCCTCGACGGCGGGATCGGCGCCGGCACCGATCACGGCTTCGCTGGCGTGCAGCACCCTGCTCAGCTCGATGTCGATCCCGGGGAACTGCACCGTCGGTGGCCCGGTCATGTGGAAGCTCTGCGCGACATTGCCGAACGTCGGCAGCACCTGCGGGGTGTCGTCGACGAGATAGCGCAGCTCGCGCCTGTCCATCGGATCCTGGCCCGCGCCGAGACCGAGGTGGTAGAGCTGGATATCGCTACTGGTCCAGGAGAATTCGACCGGATCGAGCTCCGCGCCGAGCGCCTCGTCGAGGTTGATCGGCATGTCAGGCCTTCCCCGCCAGGTGCAGCGCCGCCAGATAGCCGAACGCCATCGCCGGGCCGATCGTGCCGCCGGGCCCCGGATACGTGTGGCCCATCACCGGTGCGCTGACATTGCCTGCGGCATAGAGACCGTCGATCACCGAACCGTCGTCGCGAAGCGCGCGGCCGTGCACGTCGGTGACGATGCCGCCCTTGGTGCCGAGATCGCCCGGCACCATCTTGGCCGCGTAGAACGGGCCATGGCTGATCTCGCCGAGGTTGGGATTGGGCTTGTTGGTCGGGTCGCCGTAGTAACGGTCGTAGGCGCTCTCACCGCGGTGGAAGTCCTCGTCGACGCCGGCGCGCGCGAAGCCGTTGAACCGCTCCACCGTCGCGGTCAAGCGCGTCGGCGGGCAGCCCGGCCTTGGCGGCCAGTTCCTCCAGCGTGTCGGCCGTGACGATGACGCCGGACTCCAGCCACTTCTTCGGAATGCGTTGTCCCGGCTTGCAGTCCCGCGAAGATATAGCGGTCGCGGTACTGCTGGTCGAATACCAGCCACGCCGGGATGTTCTCGCCGGGACCCGGGCCCTGTCCGAATTCGCCGCCGTACATGTGGTGGCACGCCTCGACGTACGGCATCGACTCGTTCATGAACCGCTTGCCCGACATGTTCACGATGATCGAACCCGGCGAGTTGCGCTCAGACAGCGCGAACCACGGTGCGCCGACCAGCGGCACCGTCGGCCCCCACCACGCGTCCTCCATGATATCCAGTGCGGCGCCGAGCTTTTCGCCCGCGATGATGCCGTCACCGGTATTGGCCTTTGCGCCGACCGTCCACTCCGTCGTGATCGGGGCGCGCTGGTACTTCACCCGCATCTGCTCGTTGTGCTCGAAACCGCCCGACCCCAGGATCACGCCGCGGCGGGCCCGGATCAGTTCGGGCTCAGCGGATTCGGGTGCGTTCGTATCGCGGACATAGATACCGCGCACCACACCGTCCTCGACATACAGGTCGGTGAACGCCGTGTTGAGGCGCACCGGAACGCCCGCTTTCTGCAGGCCGACCCGCAGCGGCGCGATCAGCGCGCGCCCCATGCCGACGAGGTTCTTGCCTGTCGCCTTGGCCCACATGGTGCGGGCGCCGACCTTGAGGCTGCGCAGCACGCCGCGCGGATGACGCTTGAGCATGTTGAGCCGCACATAGTCCTGCTGCATCACAACGACATTGAGCGGGACCTTGCCGTACGGGGGCTCGAGACCCGCCTCGTCGGCGCCGAGCTTCTTGGCGTTGAACGGCTTGGGCTCGACCGACCGACCGCCCGCCCGACCGCCTGCGGACTCCGGGTAGTAGTCGGAGTATCCGGGGACCCAGCACATCTTCAGCGGTGTGTGCTTCAGCACGAAGGACAACATCTCCGGGCCACGGTCGAGATAGGTGTCGATGCGTTCGGGTTCGACGACGTCGCCGATGATGCCGTGCAGGTATGTCCGCGCCGCGTCTGCCGTATCGGAGACGCCGTCGCGCTTGAGGACTTCGTTGTTCGGGATCCACACTCCACCGCCCGATCGCGCGGTGGATCCGCCGTAGTGCGCGGCCTTCTCGACGACTAATGTGGAAAGGCCCTGATGGGCGGCGGTGAGGGCAGCGACCATGCCGGCGGCGCCGCTCCCGACCACGACGACGTCGAACTCCTGTCCTGTCATGTAGAACACGTTATAGAATTGCCCCGCCTGGGAACAACTGGCCCGGTCGCAAGATACGAGGGGACTTCGCTGGAATGCTCACTGTCGAGGTGCGTGACGAGCTGGCCGCCGACCTGGCGGAGGCCGAACGCAGCCGTGTCCCGATCGCCCCGCTGACCACCGCCAACCCCGACATCGACGTGGTCGACGCCTACGAGATCCAGCTGATCAACATCCGGCAGCGTGTCGCCGAGGGCGCCAGGGTGATCGGCCACAAAGTGGGACTGTCGAGCAAGGCGATGCAGGAGATGATGGGCGTCGACGAGCCCGACTACGGGCACCTGCTCGACGAGATGCAGGTCTTCGAGGACCGGCCGGTGCCCGCGGGCAGGTATCTCTACCCGCGGGTCGAGGTCGAGGTCGGGTTCGTGTTGGCCGACGACCTGCCCGGCGAGGGCTGCACCGAGGACGATGTGCTCGCCGCCACCGCCGCATTCGCCCCGGCGATCGAGTTGATCGACACCCGTGATCAAGGACTGGAAGATCAAGCTGTGCGACACGATCGCCGACAACGCATCATCGGCCGGCTGGGTGCTCGGCGAGGCGCGGGTGTCGCCCAAGGACATCGACATTCAGAACATCGACGCGGTGTTGACCCGCAACGGTGAGGCTCGTCGCCAAGGGCCGCAGCGACGCCGTGCTGGGCAATCCGGTGACGGCCGTGGCGTGGCTGGCGCGCAAGGTGGACAGCTTCGGCGTTCGGCTGAAGGCCGGGGACATCGTGCTGCCCGGGTCGTGCACCAAGGCGTTCGACGCCAACCCGGGAGATGATTTCGTCGCCGACTTCGTCGGGCTGGGTTCGGTCCACCTGTCGTTCGAGTAAAGGAGCACATATGCCGTCTAAGGCATCCGTCGCCATCGTCGGATCCGGCAACATCAGCACCGACCTGCTGTACAAGCTGCTGCGGTCGGAGTGGCTCGAGCCGCGCTGGATGGTCGGCATCGACCCCGAAAGCGAGGGTCTCGCGCGGGCCCGCAAACTGGGCCTGGAGACCAGCGCTGAGGGTGCGGACTGGCTGCTGGGCCTCGACGAGAAGCCGGACCTGTTGTTCGAGGCCACCAGCGCCTACGTCCATCGTGACGCCGCGCCGCGCTACGCCGAGGCCGGCATCCGGGCCATCGATCTGACGCCGGCCGCCGTCGGACCCGGGGTGATCCCGCCTGCGAACCTGCGCGCGCACCTCGAAGCGCCGAACGTCAACATGGTCACCTGCGGTGGCCAGGCCACCATCCCGATGGTCTACGCGGTTTCGCGCGTCGTCGAGGTTCCGTATGCCGAGATCGTCGCGTCGGTGTCCTCGGTTTCGGCGGGACCAGGCACCAGGGCCAACATCGACGAGTTCACCAAGACCACCAGCAAGGGTGTCGAGACCATCGGCGGCGCGAAACGCGGCAAGGCGATCATCATCCTCAACCCCGCCGATCCGCCGATGATCATGCGCGACACCATCTTCTGCGCGATCCCCGAGGACGCCGACCGCGACGCGATCGCGCAGTCGATCCGCGATGTCGTCGCCGAGGTGCAGACCTACGTGCCCGGCTATCGACTGCTCAACGAGCCGCAGTTCGACGAGCCGTCGGTGGTCAACGGCGGCAATCACGTCGTCACCACGTTCGTCGAAGTGGAGGGTGCGGGCGACTACCTGCCGCCCTACGCTGGAAACCTGGACATCATGACCGCGGCCGCGACCAAGGTCGGCGAGGAGATCGCCAAAGAGAGCCTTTCCGCCGCCGCCGGAGGAGGCCAAGCATGAGTACAGAAGACGTCTACTTCAACCCGATGTGGGACATCCGGATGACGGACACGTCGCTGCGCGACGGCTCGCATCACAAGCGCCACCAGTTCACCAAGGACGAGGTCGGGCGCGATCGTCGCGGCGCTGGACGCCGCCGGCGTTCCGGTCATCGAGGTGACCCACGGCGACGGTCTCGGCGGGTCGAGCTTCAACTACGGCTTCTCCAAGACCCCCGAGCAGGAGCTCATCAAGCTCGCGGCCGACACCGCCAAGGAATCCAAGATCGCGTTCCTGATGCTGCCCGGTGTCGGCACCAAGGAGGACATCAAGGAGGCGCAGAACAACGGCGGCTCGATCTGCCGGATCGCGACCCACTGCACCGAGGCCGACGTCTCGATCCAGCACTTCGGGCTGGCCCGCGAGCTCGGGCTGGAGACCGTCGGCTTCCTGATGATGAGCCACACCATCGCGCCGGAGAAGCTGGCGGCGCAGGCCCGCATCATGGCCGACGCCGGCTGCCAGTGCGTGTACGTCGTCGACTCCGCGGGCGCGCTGGTGCTCGAGGGCGTGGCCGACCGGGTCGCGGCCCTGGTCGCCGAACTCGGTGACGACGCGCAGGTCGGCTTCCACGGCCACGAGAACCTCGGCCTCGGAGTCGCCAACTCGCATCGAGGCGGTGCGGGCCGGCGCCAAACAGATCGACGGATCGTGCCGCCGGTTCGGCGCAGGTGCGGGCAACGCGCCCGTCGAGGCATTGATCGGCGTGTTCGACAAGATCGGCGTCAAGACCGGCATCGACTTCTTCGACATCGCCGACGCCGCCGAGGAGGTCGTCGCGCCCGCGATGCCTGCCGAATGCCTGCTCGACCGCAACGCGCTGATCATGGGCTACTCCGGGGTGTACTCGAGCTTCCTCAAGCACGCCATCCGGCAGTCCGAGCGCTACGGCGTGCCCGCCCACCAGCTGCTGCACCGCGCCGGCCAGCGCAAGCTGATCGGCGGTCAGGAAGACCAACTCATCGACATCGCGCTGGAGATCAAGCGCGAACAAGAAAGCGGCAAGGTGGCCGGGTAGTACTCGACGAACAACTCAGTAGTCGCGGCACAGGTCCGGACTTTTGCCAACCGGCTCGTCGGACCGAGTAGGCACGATGGGACCCATGGCGACTGCGACCCGGGATGACGCGCAAACCATCCTCGAACAACTTGCCGGGTCGGATGCGCTGCTGCGCGACGACCAATGGCGGGCCATCGAGGCCCTGGTGGTTCACCGCAGGCAGGCGCTCGTCGTGCAGCGCACCGGCTGGGGCAAGTCGGCGGTCTACTTCATCGCCGCCAAGCTGCTGCGGACCGGAGGGCGTGGCCCGACGGTGATCGTGTCGCCACTGCTGGCGCTGATGCGCAACCAGGTGGCCGCGGCCGAGCGTGCCGGGGTGCGAGCGGCCACCATCAACTCGAGCAACATCGCAGACTGGGAGGACGTGCACCGCGCGGTGGACGCCGGCGATCTCGACGTCCTACTGGTCAGCCCGGAACGGCTGAACAATCCGGATTTCCGCGACGGTGTGCTGCCCGCGCTGGCTCGTGACGCCGGACTCGTCGTCATCGACGAGGCGCATTGCGTGTCTGATTGGGGCCACGACTTCCGCCCCGACTACCGGCGCATTCGCACGCTGATCGCCGAACTCGGCGAGGGTATTCCGGTGCTTGCGACCACCGCCACCGCGAACGACCGTGTCGTCGCGGACATCAGGAGCCAACTCGGTGTCGGCGGCCGCGAAACCGTCGTGCTGCGCGGCGGGCTGGACCGGCAGTCGCTGCGGCTGTCGGTGGTGGATGCGGGTAACACCACTGCGCGCGTGGCCTGGCTCGCCGCGAACGTCGAATCGTTACCGGGCTCCGGCATCGTCTACACCTTGACCGTCGCGCAGGCCAACGACGTTGCGAGCATGCTGCGCGAGCGGGGCCACACGGTGGCGGCGTATACCGGCGCCACCGAAGCCGCGGAGCGTGAGCAACTCGAACTCGACCTGCTCGCGAATCGGGTCAAGGCGCTGGTCGCGACATCGGCTCTCGGGATGGGTTTCGACAAACCCGACCTCGGCTTCGTCGTGCACCTCGGCGCGCCGCCGTCACCGATCGCCTACTACCAGCAGGTCGGCCGCGCGGGCCGGTCCACCGAACGCGCCGAGGTGGTGCTGTTGCCCGGGAAGGAGGACCGTGACGTCTGGCGCTTCTTCGCGTCGGTTGCGTTTCCCTCCGAAGCCATGGTGCGCAATGTGATTCGCGCACTCGAGCCCGGCCGGGCCCAATCGACACCAGCCCTGGAGACGATGGTCGACATGGGCCGCACACGATTGGAGATGGTGCTCAAGGTCCTCGACGTCGACGGTGCGGTCAGGCGCGTCAAGGGCGGCTGGATCGGTACCGGCCAGGACTGGGTGTACGACGAAGAGCGCTACCGCAGGCTCGACGAAGCGCGTTCCCGCGAGCAGCAGGCGATGCTCGACTACGTCGATACCACCAACTGCCGGATGACCTATCTGCGCACACAACTCAACGACCCCGACCTGGTCGACGGCGAGCGCTGCGGCCGGTGTGACAACTGCGCAGGCGCCCGATATGACGGTCGCGTCGACGAAGCGGCTGCCGAGACCACCCGGGCTCGACTGATGCGTCCCGGGGTAGAGATCACGCCCCGTAAGCAGTGGCCGTCGGGACTGAAGAACCTCGGAATCACGTTGAGCGGCCGCATTTCCGACGGTCCCGCAGCGGGCCGGGTCATCGGCAGAATGACGGATCTGGGCTGGGGCGCCCGGCTGCGTGCGGTCCTCGATGGGCCCGACGGTGAGGTGCCAGACGACGTGGTGCGCGCGGCAGTAGGCGTGCTGGCGGCCTGGGAGTGGGAGACGCGGCCGACTGTGGTCATGGCACTGGACTCCGAGCGCCGCCCGCAGTTCGTCGCGTCATTCGCGCGTCGGCTCGCCGAACTGGGCCGGCTTCGGCATCTGGGCACCTTGCGTTACCGCCCAGATCGCCGCCCAGCGACGGCGGCGAACTCTGCCTACCGGGTCGCTGCACTGGACGGGTCGTGGGAGGCACCCGAACTGCCGCATATCGACGGTCCGCTGTTGCTGGTCGACGACATCACTGACACCGGCTGGACCTTGACGATGGCCGCCCGCGTGCTTCGCCAGGCCGGCGCGCCGGTGGTGCTGCCATTCGCGGTGGCGAGCGCCACCTAGCGCGAGCAGGGGGCACCCTCGCGTGCAAGGGGCAGAAAGCGGCGAGGCGGTCGCCCGCTAGGGCGGCTAACCAACTTTTTTCCGCGGCCCGTTATCTGCCGCTGTCCAGGCGTGACGGCGCGATCCTGCGGTCCGTCGCGCAGTCGTCGCCGTTTAGCGGCGTCGGTATTCGGATAGGCCTGAAGGGTGCGACCAACAATCGCAGACCGATAGGAGTGTGTTTTCTGATGAAGATGTCCGAAATGACCGTTCGACGCGGCCTGTACGGCATGTTCGCAGGCGGCCTGCTTGGTGGCGTCGCAACTGCGGCGATGATCATGCCGACCGCCAGTGCCGAGCCTGTGACACCGACGACGCCGGATACCTGCACGTTCAGTGGGGCGGCCAACACGTCCAGCACGGTGTCAGCGCAGATGAGTACGTATCTGGCTGCCCATCCCGACGCCAACGCGGACCTGACGGAGATTGCGAAGCAGCCGCTGGATGAGGCGCAAATCGCCTACCGCGCCTACTTCGCGGACAACCCACAGGTCGAGACCGAGCTGAAGGCCATCAACAAGCCTGCTGCCGACCTGGCCAGCCAGTGCGGCATCGTGGTGCGGCCAACGCCGATCTCAGAGGCCCTGCAGGGCGTCTAATCGTCTGACAACAAAACCACTCATCGCGTCGGCATTCTTCGCCGGCGCGATGAGTGTTTACTCAGCCCGTCTCGCCTGCAACATTGGTAACACCTACCTCGTCGCCGGCGACCTTAGTGTCAGTGGCCTGAACAAAGGAGCAATCTCATGACCCCAGCGGTGACGCGTGTCCGGCGGACCGTAACCGTGCTTGCCGCGGGTGCGGCCTGCGCCTTGCTCGCCATTCCGGCGGCCGGTGCAGACCCGGAAGACACGCCGGCGCCTGCGCCTGCTGCCACCGATGACTGCAACGCCGCAACCCTGGCGTCGACCATCAGCACGGTGACCACTGAGCTGTCGACCTACTTCGCGGCCCATCCCGACGCCAACCAGGCGCTGATCGACGCCACGCGCCAACCGGCGTTCATCGCGGTCGGGCAGTTCGAGGGCTACACCGACGCCCACCCTGAGCAGGCAGATGAGATTCGCGCCATCCAGGCGCCCCTCGCCGCGTTCAAGGATCGCTGCGGTATGCAGGTGTCGCCGACCGACGCGCTGACGGTGCTCGCGGACCTCTAAGGACCGAACGCCGGCTTGGTTCCGCCGAGCCGGCTGGTGAGAACGTCGGCCGCGGCCATCAGGGCACGGGCGCGCTTGGCGATCTCCGTGTCCGTCAGGGCGCGACCGATCTGCAACGACACCACCATGGCCTGGCGCTGATGGTGGTCGAACACCGGCGCCGAGATCACGCTGATGTCATGGCGCTGACGGCCTCCCGGCGGGTTCTCACTGCGCAGGTGCACTCGCTCGCCGATGTCGGCGACCAGCTCGCCGAGCAGTGCCTGCAGCTCGTCGGGCAACCTGTTCGACATCCCCGACATCAGCGCGTAGAGCCGTCGTCCGCCGGGCGTGAGGCGCTCGACGAGGTATCCGGTGCGACGGCATTCGTCGACGACGCGGTCCATTCGCTCGCCGTCGGTGCGCAGCGGGATCGTGGGTTCCTTGGCCAGCCAGTCGCGCAGCGCGACGTCGTCCCACAACACGAACATCAGCCCGACCGGCGGCGCGAACGGATAGCTCTGCCCGACCCGCACACCGACGTCGGCGCCCGGCGGCCCGACGAGTTCCAGCACGGTGATGCGGTCGTCGATCACCGCGGACAGCGCAGCGGTGGTGCCGGAGATCGACGACAGCCTGCGCAACTCGGCCCTCGCGGCCGGGTCGACCCGCAGCGATTCCTGGGCGGTATGCCCCAGCGAGATCAGCGCCGGGCCCAGCCGATACGTCTTGTCCCGAGAGTCACGGACGAGGTAATCCGAGTCGGTCAGCGTGGTGACGATGCCGAGACAGGTCGGCTTGCTCAGGCCGAGGCGACGGGCCAGTTCCGACACCCCGAAACGGTCGTGTGGGTGGCGGGCGAGGAAGTCGAGAACGGCGACCACGCGTGTGGTGGGCGGGGACGCCCGACCGGACGACGCAGGGCTCGGCATATCAGAAATGTACCTCTCTGTTCCAAATATCGAACGAAATGTCGCCGACGCCCGTTGACGGGAATGAGAACACGTTCTAGTTTCTAGGGGTGTACTCCCAGCCACTCAACGACGCGATCGCCGAGGCCGAGCGATTGGTCGCCACCGCTCCCTTCATCGAATCCGAGGCCGATCTGCTGGAGGGCCTGCAGTATCTGGCCGGGTGTATTGCCGGCTGCACGCACCTGGCGTTCGACTACGAGCGCGACCATCCGCTCATGCAGTCGGGCACCGGGCCGTTCACCAAAATGGGCCTGGACAACCCGGACACCCTCTATTTCGGCACCCGCGTGCAGCCCGGCCACGAATACGTCGTCACCGGCAACCGCGGCACCACCACCGATCTGAGCTTTCAGATGCTCGGCGGCGAGTACACCGATGACAACGTGCCCGTCAGCCAGGCGGCATTCGACGACCGCGAGCTCGACGTCGCACCCGACGGCACCTTCGAGTGGCGAGTCACGCCGAACACCCCGTCCCAGTTGCTGGTTCGCGAGGTGTACAACGACTGGTCCGCCCGGCGTGGCTACATCAGCATCGCCAGGACCGACACCGCGGGCGCCGCGCCGCCACCGCTGACCCGCGAGCTGATCGAGAAGCGATACGCGGTCGCCGGAAAGCAGCTGGTGCAACGGGTGAAGACCTGGCTGCAGTTCCCGCAGTGGTTTTACAACACGCTGCCGGTGAACACGATGGTGGCGCCCCGCCTCACGCCGGGAGGACTGGCCACGCAGTACTCATCGGTCGGGCACTTCGACCTGAACCCGGATCAGGCCCTGGTTATCACGCTGCCGGTCACCGACGCGCCGTATCTCGGCTTCCAGCTCGGCAGCCTCTGGTACATCTCGCTGGACTACATCAACCACCAGACATCGCTGAACGGCACTCAGGCGCAAGCGGATCCGGACGGAAAGATCCGGATCGTGGTAGCCGACGCGAGTCCGGGCGTGACGAACTGGGTCGAGACGCTCGGCCACCGCAAGGGTTACCTGCAGTTCCGCTGGCAGCGACTGTCTCGTGAACTCACCGAGGCCGACGGTCCGACCGTCGAGCTGCTCGACATCGACAAGGTGGCTGCCGCGCTGCCGTACTACGAGTCGAACAAGATCTCCGAAGAGGACTGGCGTGCGCGGATCGCGCTGCGTCAGAAGCAGATTGGCGACAGGATGGTTGCGTGATGCTCAAAGACAAAGTGGTTGTCATCAGCGGTGTCGGTCCGGCTCTGGGGAGCACTCTTGCGAGGCGATGTGCGGAAGCCGGCGCGGACCTGGTGCTGGCGGCCAGAACAGTCGAGCGCCTCGACGACGTCGCCAAACAGATCACCGACATCGGCCGCCGGGCAGTGACCGTCGGCACCGACATCACCGACGAGGCTCAGGTCGACAACCTCATCTCCGAATCGCTCAAGGCGTACGGCAGGGTCGACGTGCTGATCAACAACGCATTCCGGGTGCCGTCGATGAAGCCCTTCGCCAACACCACGTTCGAACACATCCGTGACACCTTCGAGCTGACCGTGCTCGGCGCGCTGCGGTTGATTCAGGGCTTCACCCCTGCGTTGACCGAAGCGAAGGGCGCGGTCGTCAACGTGAACTCGATGGTGGTCCGTCACTCCGATCCCAAGCAGGGCGCGTACAAGATGGCCAAGTCCGCGCTGCTGGCGATGTCGCAATCGCTGGCCAGTGAACTCGGGCCGCAGGGTATCCGCGTGAACTCCGTTCTGCCCGGCTATATCTGGGGTGGCACACTCCAGGGGTATTTCGAGCACCAGGCCGGTAAGTACGGCACCACCGTCGACGAGATCTACAACGCGGCCGCGGTCAACAGCGACCTCAAGCGACTGCCGACGGAGGACGAGGTGGCATCGGCGATCCTCTTCATGGCCAGCGACCTGTCCAGCGGCATCACCGGCCAGGCGCTCGACGTGAACTGCGGGGAGTACAAGGCGTAATGTCTACCGCCCGCACGGATCCCGGTACCGTCGACGATTTGCACGCCTCGGCGACCAAGGCGTGCGGGCTCGACGACTTCGGCTCCGACGACGACGACTATCGCGAGGCCCTCGGCGTGCTGCTCGAGTCGTATCGGCGCGACGCCGACCTGACGGAGATCGGCAGCAAGATGAACCGCTTCTTCGTCCGCAACGCCCTTGTCGCGCGGCTGATGTCCGAGGCGGCCTGGAAGCAGTACCCGCAGCACGCGGACGTGGGTATCGAGCGGCCGATCTTCGTCACCGGTCTGCCGCGCACCGGAACCACGGTTCTGCACCGGCTGATGAGCGCTGACCCGCGGCACCAGGGCCTCGAGTTGTGGCTCGCCGAGTTCCCGCAGCCGCGGCCGCCACGCGAAACCTGGTCGGAGAACCCGGTTTTCCGTGAACTCGATGCCCGATTCACCCAGGCGCACAACGAGAACCCGGACTACACCGGCCTGCACTTCATGACCGCCGACGAGGTCGAGGAGTGCTGGCAGCTGTTGCGCCAGTCGCTGCACTCGGTGTCCTACGAGACGCTGGCGCACCTGCCGACGTACTCGCGGTGGCTGGCGGGGCGGGACTGGATCAAGCCGTACGAGCGGCACCGCAAGAACCTTCAGCTGATCGGCCTCAACGACGCCGAGAAGCGGTGGGTGCTCAAGAACCCCAGCCATCTGTTCGCACTCGACGCGTTGATGGCCGCCTACCCGGATGCGTTGGTGGTGCAGTGCCACCGACCGGTGGAGACGATCATGGCGTCGATGTGCTCGCTTGCCCAGCACACCACCGAGGGCTGGTCGAACAGCTTCACCGGCAAATTGATCGGGCAGGACGCGATGGAGACGTGGTCACGCGGCCTCGAGTTGTTCACCGCCGAACGGGCCAAACACGATTCGGCCCAGTTCTACGACATGGACTACTTCGACTTGATCAAGGAGCCGATCCGCACCGTCGAGGGGATCTACCGGCATTTCGGCATCGAGATGACCGACGAAGCCCGCACCGCCATGCAGGCGAGCGACGAAGAGAGCAAGCAGGGTCCGCGTGCGCCCAAGCACACCTACTCGCTCGAGGACTACGGGCTGACCGCCGACGCGGTCAAGGAGCGTTTCAAGGGCCTCTAGTTCCCTCGCGAGCAGACGCAAAAGTGCCTCAAAACCGGCCGCCGAGGGCACTTTTGCGTCTGCTCGCGCAGGGAAAGTCAGCCGTCGCCGGGGGATGGGGCGCTGGACACTTCCTCCAGAACGCCCTCGGCGACCGCGTGTTTGATGCTGTCGGCCAGCTTCGGGCAGGAGCGGGCGCGGGCCGGCTCACCGCCGGACTCCCGCACCTCGGTGAAGAACGCGCAACGTCGGGTCGCTTCGGAGTTCCACTGGACCGACGTGTGCGCCGGGCCCAGCTTCTTGACGCTGACCGACACGTGGCAGAACCGGCAGTCGACCGACACCAGACCCGAGTTCAAGTAGCGCTCGCGGTCCCGCAGCGTCGCCTCGCGCACGGCGGCCGCCCGATCGGGATCGGACGCGAAATCCGGTGCCTTCGACCAGGATCCACTCGACGTGCCGTCGCCACCGTGGTCGTGGTCATCGTCGTCGTGCGCGCCGTGCAGGGCCAGCATCGACCGGGCGAGCCGGTCGACGTCCGGCGCCTGCTGCCTGTCCTGCGGCGCTCATGATGACGGCTGCTCGGCCTTTTCCTTCTCTTCGGCCTGGTGCTTGAGGTTCTCTTCCACCTCGACGTGCCACTTCTCGTTCGCCGCGGTCGTGTCGACCTCGATCTCGAAGCGGTCGGTCATATCCGGCGACACATCGGCGACGTCGACGTAGAACTGCTGGTACCAACGGCGCATCTGGTACACGGCGCCGTCCTCCTCGACCAGCAGCGGGTTGTCGATGCGGGTCTTGTGCTTCCAGATCTCGACGTCCTGCAGGAAGCCCTTGCTGACACCTTCGGTGAACACCCGGGCCAGCCTCTCGGTGGTCTCCTCGTCGAGGCCCTTGGGTTTCTCGACGATGACGCCCCACTGCAGCACGAACGAATCCTGACTGACCGGGTAGTGGCAGTTGATCAGGATGGACTCGGCCTTGAAACCGCCGTAGTTGTTGTGCAGCCAGTTGATCATGAACGACGGCCCGAAGTAGCTGGCCTCGGAGTCCAGGTGCGCCTCGCCGTAGGAGGTGCCAAGGTCGTTCACGTCCGGGCGACCGACGTTGTGCAGGTACTGCGACGCGATATGGCCTTCGAAGACGTTCTTGAAGTACGTCGGCAGACCGAAGTGGATGTAGAAGAAGTGCGCCATGTCGGTGACGTTGTCGATGATCTCGCGGCAGTTGGAGCCCTCGATGAGCATCGTGTTCCACCGCCAGTCGGTCCACCCGTCGTCGGCGAACTCCGGGATGTCGGGGACTCGCACCTCGGGTTGGGGCGGGTTGCCCTCGTGGTCGTGCCAGACGAACAGCAGCCCGCCGCGCACGTCGGTGGTCCAGGCGCGGGTGCGGGCCAGTCGCGGCGTGCGCTTGGCGTACGGCACCAGCTTGCACTTGCCGTCGCCGCCCCAGCGCCAGTCGTGGAACGGGCAGGCCACCTCGTCGCCCTTGATGGTGCCCTGCGACAGGTTGCCGCCCATATGCCGGCAGTAGCCGTCGAGCACCTTCAACTCACCCTGCGAATCGGCGAACACCACCAGCATGGTGCCGAAGATCTCGATACCGTGCGGCTTGCCGTCGAGGTAGTCCTTGACCGGGCCGAGGCAGTGCCAACCACGCGCGAACCGGTCCGGCAGCGCACCGGTGTCGATTTCGCGAATGCCGCTGTGGGCCGTGTCAGTCGTCACTTCGCGCCTCCTGTCCTTGCTCTCTAACTAGAACACGTTACAGTTTTTCCCGTTCGGCGCGCAAGGTAAACGCGATCTACCTGCGGTATATCTAGACAATGCCGTTGTTCACCTTCGAGGGCCGGTCGCCGACGGTCGATCCGGGAGCATTCATCGCACCCACTGCGACGCTGGTCGGTGACGTTCGCGTCGAAGCGGGCGCCTCGGTGTGGTTCAACGCGGTACTGCGTGGCGACTTCGCCCCCATCATCGTCCGCAGGGGCGCCAACGTGCAGGACTGCTGCGTGCTGCACGCCCCACCAGGCATTCCCGTCGACGTCGGACCGGGGGCGACGGTTGCCCACGGCTGTGTGATCCACGGCGTGCACATCGGCGCCGAGGCGGTGATCGCCAACCATTCGACGGTGCTCGACGGCGCCGTGATCGGCGCACGCAGCCTGATAGCGGCGCATTCACTGGTGGTCGGCGGCACGAAGATCCCCGACGAAGTCGTCGCCGCCGGTGCGCCCGCCAAGGTCAGGGGCCCGGTCGCGGGCACCGGCGCGCAGATGTGGGTGGACTCCAACCCCGGGGCGTATCAGGACCTGGCCCGGCGCTACATCGACGGGCTGCGGGAGATCGACGAGTAGGTGCGAGCAGCTCCGCGAGCAGTCGCAAAAGTGCCCATTTCGGTGTGAAATTGGGCAGTTTCACGTCTGCTCGTCGAGTAGTGGGTCACCATCGGCGGCTAAATCTTGCGGGCGCTCTTGGTGGCGGCGTCGAGCTCCCAGTAGGCGCGCAGCGCGACGATCTGGCCCTCGTCGTTCACCCGGTAGGTGAACACCCCCTCGGCGACGACCTCGTACCCGCTCGACCGGATCACGATGTTGCCGACGTTGGCTTCCTCGTCGCCGCACTGGTAGGTCTTCTCGTAGTTGAAGGTCAGCTCGCTCGGGGCGATCGCCATGTCGTAGAACTTCGCGATCGCCTCTTTGCCCCTGTGCCCCTTGCCTTCCGGGTCGAAGTGCGACGGCCCGATCGGATCCTCGACGATCGCGTCGTCGGCGAACACCGCCAGCCAGGCTTCCTTGTCATGGGCCACCGCCGCCTCGCGCGAGCGCTTACCGGCGAGGTGTACGGGTGAGTGACTCATTCCTGCCATCCGGAGTGGATGTAGGTGTCGGCGAACCGCTTCATCGAGTCCTGCTTCTTGTCCAGCGGCGCATCGAAGCCGAGGCCGTCGAAGACCCACGGCATGACGATGTTGTCGGTGACGCCGGCTTCGGCGAGCTCGCGGTGGCCGTCGACGCCGAACTTGTCGATGCAGACGGCCTGGAACTCGAACGGGTCATCCGCGCGGTCATGTTCGGCCAGCAGCGCATTCAGCTTGCCGATGATCTCGGCCAGCTGATCACAGGTCAGCATGGCGCTGGTCCAGCCGTCGCCGACGCGCACGGCGCGCCGCAGCGCGACATCGGTGTGGCCGCCGACGTAGAACGGCACCGGCTCGGTCGGCGCCGGGCTCATCTGCAGCTTGTCGAAATCGTAGAACTCGCCGTGGAACTCGACCATGCCACCGGCGAGAACCAGCTTGATCACGTCGATCATCTCGTCGACCCGCTTGCCACGCTTGGCGTACGGCTGGCCGCACCATTCGAATTCCTCGGGTGCCCAGCCGATTCCGACGCCGAACCCGAAGCGGTTGTTGGTCAGGTTGGCCACCGAGCCGACCTGACGGGCCAGCAGCAGCGGATTGCGCGAGCCGAGCTTCATCACGTTGGTGTAGAAGCGCAGCGTCGACGTCACCGCACCCATCGCGCCCGCGGCGATCAGCGGGTCCACCCACGGGGTGTTCTCGTCCCACATCCGCGAACCGTCCGCGGTGTACGGGTAGTCCTCCGACTGCTTCTCCATGTAGAAGATCGAGTCCGGCAACGCGATCGAGTCGAACCCGACTTCCTCTGCGGTCTTGGCGATTTCGACCAGCTGGTCGATCTGGCACATCGGTACCGCGCAGGTGTACTTCATGCGTGTCACGGCTTATCGGCTCCGACCACCCACATCGAGTAATACTGCGAGCCGCCGCCGTAGGCGTGGCCGAGGGCCTTGCGGGCATTCGGGCACCTGGTGGTCGCCCGCCTTGCCCATCACCTGGATGGCCGCCTCGGCGAACCGGATCATGCCCGATGCGCCGATCGGGTTCGACGACAGCACGCCGCCGGACGGGTTGAACGGGATACGGCCCCCGATCGCCGTCTCACCCGCTTCGGTGAGCTTCCAGCCCTCGCCCTCCGGAGCGAAACCGAGGTTCTCCAGCCACATCGGCTCGAACCACGAGAACGGCACGTAGACCTCGGCGACGTCGATCTCGTCGATCGGTGAACTGATTCCGGCGTCGCGCCACAGCGCCGCCGAGGCGTCGCGACCGGCCTGCGGGTTGACCTGGTCGCGCCCGGAGTACGCCAGCGGTTCGGTGCGCAGCGCGGTGGCATGGATCCACGCGACGGGATGGCCGTCTGCGACGCGGCGCGTCGGCGATCTCTTCGTTGCCGATCACCAGCGCGCAGGCGCCGTCGGAGGAGGGGCAGGTCTCGTCGAAACGGATCGGATCCCACAGCATCTGGGACTCCATCACCTTCTCCAGCGTGATATCGGGCTGGTGCAGGTGGGCCAGCGGGTTCTTCGCGCCGTTGAGCCGGTCCTTGACCGCGACCATCGCGCCGATGTGCGTCGGCGCGCCCGACCGCCGGATGTACGACCGGATGTGCGGGGCGAAGTAACCGCCCGCACCCGCGCCAACCGGCTTGGTGAACGGCACCGGAATCGACAGCGCCCACATCGCATTGGACTCGGACTGCTTCTCCCAGGCCATCGTCAGTACGCGCTTGTACTTGCCGGACTGGACCAGGCTGGCCGCCACGATCGCGGTCGACCCGCCGACCGAGCCTGCGGTGTGCACCCGGATCAGCGGCTTGCCGGTGGCGCCCACCGCGTCGGCCATGAACAGCTCGGGCATCATGACGCCCTCGAAGAAGTCGGGTGCCTTGCCGACCACGACGGCGTCGATATCGTCGAACGTCGACCCCGAATCCTCGAGCGCCCTGTCGATGGCCTCGCGAACCAGGCCGTTCATCGACACGTCCTTGCGCTTGGCGACGTACTTCGTCTGTCCGGTGCCGAGGACCGCGGCGAGATTGACCGGCCATCAGTTACTTCCCTTCCATGACCGCGACCAGATTCTGTTGCAGCGCAGCCCCGCTGGTGGCATGCGCCAGCACCCGCCCTGCCGAACCGTCGAAGATGTGCCTGGCCGCGAAGCCGATGCGTTCCAGACCCGTCGAGAACATCGGGTTGGCGGCCAGCGCGCCACCGGATGGGTTGATCTTCGTCGAGGCACCCAGCCCGATGGCCTCGGTCAGGATCAGCTGCTGATGGGTGAACGGTGCATAGAGTTCGGCGACGTCGATCGACCCGGTGTCACCACCCGTCGCGGCTGAAGCCGACGCCGCTGTGGACGGCGACGTGGTCAGGTCGCGGGCGCCAAGCACCGGTGTCTCGATGCGGTGCTCGATGCCGGTGATCCAGGCCGGGTTCTCCCGCAGTTCCCTGGCCCGGTCGCCTGCGGCCAGCACGATCGCCGATGCGCCGTCGGTGATCGGCGCAATGTCATGGCGGCGCAACGGATCTGCGAAGTAGGGCCGGGCCAGCAGCTCGTCGATGCTCTTGGCCGGTTTTTCGGAGTCGGTGCGCTCGGCGACCGCGAAGGAGTCGAGCGCCACCTGCGCCATCTGCTCGGCGGTCCACTTCCCTGAGTCCAGTCCGAACCGGGCCTGCAGACCCGCCGTCGACACGGCGTCGGGCACCAGCGGTGCCACCGTGTACGGGTCGGTCTGCATCGCCAGCACGCGACGCAGCACCCCGGCGCTGGACTTGCCGAAGCCGTAGACGAGCGCGGTGTCGACCGAGCCGGTCAGGATCTTGATGTAGGCCTCGTACAGCGCCCATGCGGCGTCCATCTCCACGTGCGACTCGTTGATCGGCGGGACCGCACCGATCGAGTCGATCGCGGAGAGAAACGAGAATGCCCGCCCGGCAAGGTAATCCGAGGATCCAGAGCACCAGAACCCGATGTCGGTCTGCTCCAGCCCCAGGTCGGCGTACAGCTCGGCGAAGCACGGCATCAGCATCTCGACGCCGTTGGTGGTGCCTTCGGTGCGGCGCACATGCGGAGCATGCGCGAACCCGACTACAGCTACGTCAGTCACGGAGTTCCTTACTGGTGGTGCTTGTAGGTTTCGTAGTCGGCGTCGGGCTCACCCGTCGGCCGGAAGTAGTCGATGTTGTCGATGCCGAGCCCCCACTCCTCGCGGGGTTTCCACACCGCCTCGACCCGCATGCCCATCCGCACATCGGCGGCATCGATCTCGGTGACCAGATGCAAAAACGGGATGTCGGCGCCGTCGAGCAGCACGTAGGCCGCGACGTACGGCGGCTTGATGCGCTGGCCGGCGAACGGGATGTTGATGATCGCGAACGTCGTCACGGTGCCCTTGTCCGGCAGTTCGACGAACTCGTCGAGCTGTTGGCCCGTGGCGGGGTCGGCTTCTCGAGCCGGGAAGTACACCTTCCCTCCCTTGCCGGTGCGCGCGCCGAGCAGCTTGCCCTCCTCGAGCGCCCGCAGGAACGCGCTCTCGGGAAGTGACGCCGTGTGCTGGATCTCGATCGTGGTGGGGACGACGAGCATGGTCACCGGGTCGCGGTCGTCGGCGTCTTGCAGGCCGGCCTCCGCTACCTGCTCTGCCTCGTCGCCGAGCGCGAAGTAGGCGATGTCGGTGATCGCGCCGACCGGTTCGTCGGCCCAATGCACGTGCACGCGGGCACCGGTGCTGATGACGTCCGACGAGCCCGCGTCGACCGCGTGAAGCAGGGCGGTGTCGGCGCCGTCGAGCTTGACCAGCGCCCAAGCGAACGGACGATCGAGCGGCTGGCCTTCGAGGGGCTCGGGCTGCCACGTCCAAGACAGCACCGTTCCGACGCTGGCCACCGGTACGATCTCGGTCAGCTCGTCGTATGTGACGGGGTCGTACTCGGCCGGCGGGACATGCACCCGACCATCCGAACCGCGCACGCCGACGATGCGTCGCCCGCGCAGGGCGGTGAAGAACTGGCTGAGGATGGGTCCCACTGAACGGGTGTAGTCGAACGACAGTCTCAGCGGCGCCGAAAGGGGCGGCTGATGCGTGTCGATCTGCACCGGGCTGCTTTGGCTGGTGGTCACAGCATCGAGTAGAACAGGTTCTAAGAATGGTTTCAAGGACGGGTCGGAAGGCGGTCTAAATGAAGCTGGGTTTGCAGCTGGGATATTGGGGTGCGCAGCCGCCCGACAACGCGCCCGAACTGGTCGCCGCGGCCGAGGAGGCCGGCTTCGACACCGTGTTCACCGCCGAGGCGTGGGGGTCGGACGCCTTCACCCCGTTGGCCTGGTGGGGTTCGGCGACCAGCCGGCTGCGGCTGGGCACCTCGGTGGTGCAGCTCTCCGCGCGCACCCCGACCGCCTGCGCGATGGCGTCGCTGACCCTGGATCACCTGTCCGGCGGGCGCCACATCCTCGGGCTGGGTGTGTCGGGACCGCAGGTGGTGGAGGGTTGGTACGGCCAGAAGTTCCCGAAGCCGCTGGCCCGTACCCGCGAATACATCGACATCATCCGGCAGGTCTGGGCGCGCGAGAAGCCGGTGACCAGCGACGGCCCGCACTACCCGCTGCCGCTGGCGGGCGAGGGCACCACCGGGTTGGGCAAGGCGCTCAAGCCGATCACCCACCCGCTGCGCGCCGACATCCCGATCATGCTGGGCGCCGAGGGCCCGAAGAACGTCGCGATGGCCGCCGAGATCTGCGACGGCTGGCTGCCGATCTTCTACACCCCGCGGATGGCCGACACCTACAACGAGTGGCTCGACGAGGGCTTTGCCCGTCCCGGCGCGCGGCGTAGCCGGGCGGATTTCGAGGTCTGCGCGACGGCCAACATCGTCATCACCGACGACCGCGCCGCCGCGTTCGCCGCGATGAAGCCGCACCTGGCGCTCTACATGGGCGGAATGGGTGCCGAGGACGCCAACTTCCATGCCGACGTGTACCGCAGGATGGGCTACGCCGACGTGGTCGACGAGGTGACGAACCTGTTCCGCACCGACCGCAAGGACGAAGCGGCGGCGCTCATCCCCGACGAGCTCGTCGACGACGCCGCGATCGTCGGTGACCTCGACTTCGTGCGCGAGCAGATCAAGGTGTGGGAGGCCGCCGGCGTCACGATGATGTTGGTGACCGGCCGCAATGCGGATCAGCTCCGCGAGCTCGCCACCTTGATCTAACCGATGACGTCCGCGTCGCCGAATGTCATCTCGACGTTGCCGACCGTTATCGACATCAACGCGCGCTTCGGCAGCCCAAGCGACGCGAGTTCCTTCGCGACGGGGTGATCACCCAACCGCAGTTTGGCACCGCCGACACGACCCCGGACACCGGTGACGCGTTGTTCTGCGCGCGTCTCGCGGGTGACGCCGTCGAGGTGGGTGTAGGTGAGCAGCGACGTCGGTTGGGTCGCCTTCGGAATGGGCAACCCGCGGGCGAACTCCATGTCGACGATCAGGGAGCCGTCGATTCTGACGTCGAAGCCGAAGCGGCCTTCGTCACGAACGGTGAAGTCCGCCATGACCTTCGGATAGCCCCAGATCTGCCTGCCCGCCTCGAGCGTGAACGCTTGGTCCACCTGCATGTGGTGCACGAACGCCCCCGCGCCGCCGAGCGCGCGCAGGCCCCCGGCGTTCGACCCGGGCGGGTTCACCATCACGCACGAGGTGAACTCGTTGTACTGGCCGAGGTCGTTGTCGATGAATCGGGTGAGCAACAGGTTGACCACGGCGCGGCCGGGGCGGTGCTGGCACACCTTGAGTCCGCTGTACTCGATGAGGTGCTGCGCGGCGTCCGCGTCGACGGAGAACATCGCGGTGTGCACGTCGGCCTTGCGGACCCGTACCGGCATGGTGAGCACGGTGCCTGCGATGGTGTGCTGGGACTCGGACATGTCCGTCACTGTAGTTCGGGCTACTGCGGCAGTTGGGACCCGATCTTGCGGGCCAGGTCGACGGCCGCGTTGTCGGCATCCGGCCCCAGCAGGGCGAGCACCGCAATCTGCACGGTGTTCGAGCGACCGCCCGCGGGGAATTCGACCATGCCGCTGCCGAGGAATCGCATGCCGTCCGGGCCGGGTGTACCACCTCGGGGAAACCGGGTTCGGGAGGCGCAAGTGTGCCGTTGGCCGCGGTGCCGGGGTTGCCGATCTCGACGGTGACCGACTCGTAGGTGTCGCGGTTCTCCCAGGTGCACGCGGGCATCTCGGGATCCGTCCCGAGCGGCCTGCCGTCGACCGGCTTGCCGAGCAGCTTGGTGATGTCGTCGGCGCTGACCAGCTTGCACGCGTCGATGCCCGCTGCGGCGGGCGCGGCGCTGGACTCAGCCGACGGGTCGGAGGCTGGGGATTTGTCGTCCGAACTGCCGCATCCCGCAAGGGTGACGACCATTGCGAGGCCAGCGAAGGCCAAAGCCGTTCTGCAGACGATCATGCGCCGAACGGTAATGCAGATGCGCCGGGCCTACGGCCGGTTTGCCGGCCGACGGTGTTGACGGGTCGTCTAGATTCCCTTATCAACCGATGGAGGCAGGCATGACCCTAACCAGACCAGACGTTGACCTGACCGACGGCGACTTCTATGCCGGCGACTCCCGTCCCATCTACAAATGGATGCGCGAGAACGAGCCGGTGTTCCGGGATCGCAACGGGCTTGCCGCCGCCGCCACGTACGCGGCCGTGATCGAGGCAGAGCGCAATCCCGGGCTGTTCTCCAACGCGGGCGGCATCCGGCCCGATCAGCCGGGCGTCGAGATGATGATCGAGATGGACGATCCGCAACACCTGCTGCGGCGCAAGCTCGTCAACTCCGGTTTCACCCGCAAGCGCGTCAAAGACCTTGAGGGATCGATCATTTCCCTGTGTGACACGTTGATCGATGCGGTGTGCGAACGCGGGGAGTGCGACTTCGTCTGGGACCTCGCCGCACCGCTGCCGATGGCGGTCATCGGGGACATGCTCGGGGTGCGTCCGGAGGAGCGGGAGATGTTCCTGCGGTGGTCCGACGACCTGGTCGGCGCGTTGAGTAGTACCGCGGATCCCGAGAAGATGCAGGTCACGATGGCCGCGTTCGCGGCGTACACCGAGTACATGATGGGCATGATCGAGGCCCGCAAGGAGGAGCCCACCGACGATCTGGTCAGTGTCCTCGTGCATGCCGAGGTCGAAGGGTCCAAACTCGAAGACCACCAGATCGTCACCGAGGTGCTGCTGCTTCTGATCGGCGGCGACGAAACCACCCGCCACACCCTGTCGGGCGGCACCAGGCAACTGCTCCGCCACCCCGAACAGCACCAGCGTCTGATCAAAGACCTGGACCTGCTGGCCAATGCCGTCGAAGAGATGCTGCGGTGGACGGCGCCGGTGAAGAACATGGCGCGAACGATCACCGCCGACACGGAGTTTCACGGCGCCGCGCTCAAAGAGGGCGAGAAGATGATCCTGCTCTTCGAGTCCGCCAACTTCGACGAGACGGTGTTCTCCGAGCCCGAGCAGTTCGACATCACCCGCTATCCGAACAACCATCTGGCGTTCGGCTTCGGCACGCATTTCTGTTTGGGCAATCAGCTGGCCCGCCTCGAGCTTTCGTTGATGCAGGAGCGGCTGCTGAAGCGGTTGCCGGACATGCGACTGGCCTCCGATGACGAATTGCCGCTTCGCCCAGCCAACTTCGTCAGCGGCCTGGAGCGCATGCCGGTGAAGTTCAGCCCGACGAAGCCGCTCGACATCTAGCCGTTGCACCGCGAGCGTGCGTGTTTGCACACGACACGCCGCGGACAGGTGTACAACTGCGCACGCTCGCGGGTGTCAGCGGTCGATGAACACAACGTTGGTTTCGACGGGGTTGCGCGGCACCCGAATCGCATTGCCGGGGAACGCCGGATCCGGGTAGCCGATGGCGAGACCGCACAGGATCCGCATGTCCTCGCCGATGTTCAGTTGCTCGCGCACGACGTCCGGGTAGCCCGCGATCGACACCTGCACGCAGGTGCCCAGACCGCGGGCGGTCAAGGCCAGCAGCAGGGTCTGCACGAACATGCCGACGCCCAGCGCGTCGACGCGGTCGAGATCGCGGTGCACGCAGACGATTCCGGCCAACGGCGCCCGGAAGAACTCCCAGTTGCGCAGGACGGCGATGCGTCGCCCCTCGGAGTCATGGCGGGAAATGCCCATCGACCCGTACACCAGCGCGCCGAGATCGCGCCGCATGTGCGCGAAGGACTCCGGCAGCACCGGCACGTTCGGTGACTCGACCGCGGCCACCTCGAGCAGGGCCTCGACGAGCCGGTCCCGCGCCGGGCCGGACGCCAGCACAAGGTGCCACGGCTGAATGTTCGAGTTCGACGGCGCTCGCATCGCGAGGGTCAGCGCTTCCTGGACGAGGTCGGGTGGTACGGGTTTGTCCCGCAGGAACATGCGCGTCGATCGACGTTCGGTGATCGCTTCCTCGAGATCGTGCATGCCATCGAGTGTGATGGACGATCGCCTACTTCATCTTGAAGTTGGGCGCGCGCTTCTCCTTGAACGCCAGCGGGCCTTCCTTGGCGTCGTCGGACAGGAACACCTCGATGCCGATCTTGGTGTCGATCTTGAAGGCGTCGTTCTCGTGCATGCCTTCGGTCTCGTGGATGGTCTTCAGGATCGCCTGCACCGCGAGCGGCCCGTTGTTGTTGATCACCTCGGCGATCTGCAGCGCCTTCTCCAGCGCCGAGCCGTCCGGGACGACGTATCCGACCAGGCCCATCTCCTTGGCCTCGGCCGCGGTGATGTGCCGTCCGGTCAGCAGCAGATCGCACGCCACGGTGTAGGGGATCTGGCGGACCAACCGCACCGCGGAGCCGCCCATCGGGTACAGGCTCCACTTGGCCTCGGAGATGCCGAACTTGGCGCTCTCGCCCGCGATGCGGATGTCGGTGCCCTGCAGGATCTCGGTGCCACCGGCGATGGCCGGTCCCTCCACGGCCGCGATCAGCGGCTTGGTCAGCCGGCGCCCCTTCAGCAGGGCGTCGATACGTGACGGGTCGTAGCTGCCGTCCTTGAACGAGTCGCCCGGCGGCTTGGCCGTCGCCGCCTTGAGGTCCATGCCAGCGCAGAAGTAGCCGCCCGCCCCGGTGAGGATGCAGGTCCTGATCTCGGGATCGTTGTCGACGCGGTCCCAGGCCTCGACCATGATCGAGAGCATCTCGGTGGAAAGCGCGTTACGCGCCTCCGGGCGGTTGAGCGTCAAGATCAGCGTGTGTCCGCGCTGCTCAATGAGGGCGTCGGGGCCTTTCTCTGTGCTTTTTACGTCACTCACGGACCGTCCGCCTTCCTGCATCGATGCCATGAAAAAGACCTTGTCTCACTGTGCTGCTTGAACAAAAATGTAACACGTTCTAGTTTGGTGTTCGTGGCCCTGAACATTGCAGACCTCGCCGAGCACACCATCGATGCCGTGCCAGACCGCGTCGCCCTGATCTGCGGCGACGACCAGTTGACGTATGCGCAGCTGGAAGAAAAGGCCAACCGCCTCGCGCACTACCTGATCGACCGGGGTGTGAAGAAGGACGACAAGGTCGGCCTGTACTGCCGCAACCGCATCGAGATCGTGATCGCGATGCTCGGCATCGTCAAGGCCGGCGCCATCCTGGTCAACGTCAACTTCCGTTACGTCGAGGGCGAACTCAAGTACCTCTTCGAGAACTCCGACATGGTCGCGTTGGTGCACGAACGCCGGTATGCCGACCGGGTCGCCAACGTGCTGCCCGAGACGCCGAACGTCGCAACGATCCTGTCGGTCGAAGACGGCAGCGACGACGACTATCAGCGCTACGGCGGTGTCGAGTTCTATGCGGCGCTCGGGGAAGGCTCGCCCGAACGCGATTTCGGCGAGCGCAGCGCCGACGACATCTACCTCCTTTACACCGGCGGCACCACCGGCTTCCCCAAGGGCGTGATGTGGCGCCACGAGGACATCTACCGGGTGCTGTTCGGCGGCACCGATTTCGTGACGGGTGAGTTCGTCTCCGGCGAGCACGACCTCGCCAAGGCCGCCGCGGAGAACCCACCGATGATCCGGTACCCGATACCGCCGATGATCCACGGCGCCACCCAGTCGGCCACCTGGATGTCGGTGTTCTCCGGCCAAACCACCGTGTTGGCACCGGAATTCGACGCCGACGAGGTGTGGCGAACGATCGAGAAGCACAAGGTGAACCTGCTGTTCTTCACCGGAGATGCGATGGCCCGTCCGTTGCTTGACGCGTTGACCACGTTGCACGACGCCGGCCACGAGCCCGACCTTTCGAGCTTGTTCCTGTTGGCGAGCACGGCCGCGTTGTTCTCCACGAGCATCAAGGAGAAGTTCCTCGAACTGCTTCCGGACCGGATCATCACCGATTCCATCGGGTCCTCCGAAACCGGCTTCGGGGGCACCAGCATCGTGGCCAAAGGCCAGTCGCATACCGGCGGGCCGCGCGTGACGATCGACCACCGCACAGTCGTTCTCGACGAGGATGGCAACGAGGTCAAGCCCGGCTCCGGCGTACGCGGGCTGATCGCGAAGAAGGGCAACATCCCGGTCGGCTATTACAAGGACGAGAAGAAGACCGCCGAGACCTTCAAGACCTTCAACGGTGTCCGCTATGCGATCCCCGGCGACTACGCCGAGGTCGACGCGGACGGCAGCGTCACGATGCTTGGCCGCGGGTCGCAGTCGATCAACAGCGGTGGCGAGAAGATCTACCCCGAGGAAGTGGAGGCCGCGCTCAAGGGCCACCCCGACATCTTCGACGCGCTGGTGGTCGGCGTGCCAGACGAGCGTTACGGCAATTGTGTCGCCGCGGTAGTGCACCGCCGCCCTGGCACCAACCCGACGCTGGCCGAGCTCGACACGTTCGTGCGTCAGGAGATCGCGGGTTACAAAGTGCCGCGCAAGGTTTGGTGGGTCGACGAGATCCACCGCACTCCGGCCGGCAAGCCCGACTACCGCTGGGCCAAGGACACCACCGAGGAGCGTCCGGCCGACGACGTGCACGCCAACCATGTGGGAACACCGTCCTGATGCACACCGCGCTTTGTGACCGCTTCGGCATCACCTATCCGATCTTCGTCTTCACCCCGTCGGAGAAGGTGGCCGCTGCGGTCAGCAGGGCGGGTGGGCTCGGCGTGCTCGGCTGCGTCCGGTTCAACGACCCCGACGACCTCGAGGCCGTCCTGAACTGGATGGACGAGAACACCGACGGGAAGCCCTACGGTGTCGACGTCGTCATGCCCGCCAAGGTTCCGACCGAGGGCACGTCCGCCGACATCAACAAGCTGATCCCGCAGGCGCATCGCGAGTTCGTCGACAAGACGCTCGCCGACCTCGGGGTGCCGCCGCTGCCCGAAGACGAGGAGCGCTCCGCGGGCGTGCTCGGCTGGCTGCATTCGGTGGCCCGGTCACACGTCGAGGTGGCGCTGCGGCATCCGATCAAGTTGATCGCCAACGCCCTCGGCTCGCCGCCGAAGGATGTCATCGACCAGGTCCACGCGGCCGGCGTCCCGGTTGCCGCGCTGGCGGGCAGCGCCAAACACGCGCAGCGCCACGTCGACAACGGCGTCGACATCGTCGTCGCGCAGGGGCACGAGGCCGGCGGCCACACCGGCGAGATCGGCTCGATGGTGCTGTGGCCGGAAATCGTTGACGCCCTTGATGGTCGGGTCCCGGTGCTCGCCGCGGGCGGCATCGGGACCGGGCGGCAGGTCGCGGCCGCGCTCGCGCTCGGCGCTCAGGGCGTATGGATGGGATCGGCGTTCCTGACGTCGGCCGAATACGACCTCGGCGTGCGCACCGCTGCCGGCACATCGGTGATCCAGCAGGCGCTGCTCGGCGCGACATCGAGTGACACCGTGCGTCGGCGCATCTACACCGGCAAGCCCGCGCGGCTGCTCAAGAGCCGGTGGACGGACGCCTGGGATGCACCGGATGCGCCCGAGCCGTTGCCGATGCCGCTGCAGAACATCCTCGTCAGCGAGGCGCACCAGCGCATGAGCGAGTCGTCGGACCCGACGACCGTCGCCATGCCCGTCGGTCAGATCGTCGGCCGGATGAACGAGATCCGGCCGGTCGCCGACATCATCGCCGAACTCGTGAACGGATTCGAGGACGCGACGAGGCGCCTCGACGACATTCGGGAGAACTAAGGCTGAAGTGGATCGTCGCCGCAAGCCGAATTCGTTATCTGGATAAGTTTGCCGTGGACTGGCAAGTGGCCGTGTCCGATTTGTTCACGACGTGGCCAGGGCGGCCGACCTACCGTGCAGGTATGGACATTCGAGTTACATCGACCGTCGTGGAGATCGCGACCAAGGACCTGCAGAGTGCGCTCGACTTCTACCGGCTACTGGGCCTCGACATTCCCGAACCGGACGGCCCGCATGTCGAGGTCGACCTCCCGGGTGGCAACAAGCTGGCATTCGACGACGAAGAGATCATCGCGGGCATGCACCCCGGTTGGACTCCGCCGACGCAGCAGGGCCGAGTGGCAATCGCGTTCGGGGTGAGCGACCCGACGGACGTCGACGCGCTGTTCGAGAGCATCACGGCGGCCGGGCATCCCGGCGCGCTGAAGCCTTTCGACGCCCCGTGGGGGCAGCGCTATGCGACCGTCACCGATCCCGACGGCACGTCGGTCGACCTCTTCTGCCCGCTGGCCTGACGCAGCGTCGCGAGCGACATACCGGTGAGGTCGCGGACTTCGCGGTGCAGGTGAGGCTGGTCGGCGTAGCCGGCCGTCGCCGCGACGTCCGCCGTCGGTGCGCCATCGTCGAGGAGTCGGACCGCACGGCGGAACCGCAGGATGCGCCGCAGCGTCGCGGGCCCGTAGCCGTAGACCGCGGTGCACTGACGCTGCAGCGTGCGGCTCGACCAACCGACGCTGAGTGCCACTTCGGCCACGGCGGCACCGTTTTCGAGGCTGTCGGTGATGTGGCGCAGCTGGCGAAGCGACCACGGCGCCGTCTGCTTCGCCGGCTCGTCGGAGGCAAGCGCGGTGGCCAGCTCGACCAGCGAGCGGTCCCGCGCACACTTGACGCCGAGGTCTGTCAGCGGGACGCGGTCGTTGCGCAGCTCCGCAGCCGGAACGCCGAGCAGCCGGGGCAGGGCTCCCGGCCGAAACCGCAAGCCGACGAACGCTTCTCGACCCCGCGGATTGACGAACGCGGTGGTGTCCGGACCGGCGACGACGATGCGGCCCGACATCCTGATGAGATCCATGCAGCCGTCGGGAAGTACCCGGACCGGCTCGGGCGGTCCGTCCACCACCCACGCGCATTCGACGAGCTCGCGCAGGTGCGGCGGAGGTGGGAATTCGCGGTAGCCCACCCAACCGACGTTACCGCCGAATGGGCCACACCGCGTCTGCGCAGGTGGTCCCCTGTGCGGCGAGTTGGCGCTTGATGACCTTGAACGACTCGGTCCGAGGCAGCTCCGCGGCGATTCGTACGAACGCGGGCCACTGCTTGGGACCCAGGTCTGGCTGCTCGGTCAGGAATCTGCGGAACGCGTCAACATCGAAGGTGGCGCCGTCCGCCAGCAGCAGCGCCGCCATGACCTGATCCCCGACATCGGGGGCCGGTATCCCGTACACGGCGACCTCGATCACGTCGGGGTGCCGCAGCAGCACCCGCTCGATCGGTGCTGCGCCGAGGTTCTCACCGTCGACGCGCATCCAGTCGCCCAGCCTGCCCGCGAAGTACGCGTAGCCGTTCTCGTCGCGATACCCGAGATCGCCGCTGTGGTACACGACCGCCGCGCATGCGTTCCGCATCGGCATCGGGGTCGTTGTAGTAGCCCTCGAAACGTCCGGCGCCAGTGGTGTTCACGATCTCGCCCGTGACACCCGGCGGGCACGGCTCGCCGGTGTCCACGTCGACGATCTCGGTGCCGTCCGGCAGCGGGCCCAACGCACCCGGCGGGGTGTCCGGCGTCCGACCGATCGCGACGCCGCCCTCGGTGGAACCGAATCCGTCGACGACGAGGGTGTTGAACCGGTGCGCGAACCGGTCGACGTCGGCTGGCGCGCCCTCGTTCCCGTACACCGCCCGCAGCGGGTTGTCGCCGTCGTCGGGTCGTGCCGGCGTCGCGAGCACGTACGACAGCGGCTTGCCGACGTAGTTGGCGTAGGTCGCCCCGTAGCGCCGGATATCGGGGAGGAACTGCGACGCAGAGAATTTGCGCCGCAACACCATCGAACCCTGACAGGCCAGTGCCACCGCCCAGCCCACCAGCACCGCGTTCGAGTGGAACAACGGCATCGACACGTAGCAGGTGTCGTCGACTCCCAGGCCGAACCGTTCGGTCATCATCACACCGGCGATCGCGACCTTGCCGTGGCTGCAGATCACCGCCTTGGGGTCACCGCTGGTGCCCGACGTGTAGATCAGCATGAACGTGTCGGCGGGATCTGCCGCACGCGCGGTCACCGGGGCATCGTGGTGCGCCGCGACCTCGGCCCCCCAAGCCGGGGAGTCGACGTCGACGTGGTCGATGTCGCCCACGACTGCGGCCGACGCCGAATCGGCAAGAACGACTTGGCAATCCGCGTGCCGGATATCGCGCTCGAGTGCCGCGCCGCGGCGGATGGGGTTGAGGCCAACCGGCACGATCCCCGTCAGGCCAGCGGCGACGAGCAACGACGAGAAGAACGGCGTGTTCTGCAGCAACACCCCCACATGCGGCGGGCGCTCGGGGTCCATCCGCGCGCGCAGGGCCGCGGCCACCGCAGCGCCCTGCTGGATGTGGTCGCGCCACGAGGTGAACGACTCCTCGAAGTACACACCGCGATCGTCGATCTCGACGAGCGGTGTGATCAGCGAGGTGACGGTGGGCAGCTCGCTCCCGGTCGCCGGGCATTCAAGCCGGTGTGTCAGCCAGTTCCCGGCCGATGTGCAGCAGCTGCCCGGTGGCGCCGCCGACCGCGAACTCGGTCTGCTTGGCCGCGAGGAAGTAGCGGTGCACGGGGTGGTCGGTGTCGATGCCGACGCCTCCGTGCACGTGCACCGTCGTGTGTGCGACGCGGTGGCCCGCCTCGGCCGCCCAGAACGCCGCCGTGTTCACGTCCATCTCGGCGGGCAAATCCTCCGCCAGCCGCCATGCCGCCTGCGTCACGGTCAGGCGCAGACCCTTGATGTCGATGTAGCCGTCGGCCAACCGAGACGAGACCGCCTGGAAGCTGCCGATCGGCCGGTCGAACTGTTCGCGTTCGCGCGCATACTCGGCGGTCAGCTCCAGCGCCCGTTCGACCACCCCGAGCTGAAATGCGCTGCGGCCCAAGGTGGCGTGCGTGGTCAGCCACGACACGACGTCGTCCGACCCGACCACCCGGTCGGCGCCAAGCTCGACGCCGTGGCACTCGAGGTGGCCAACGCTGCCGTGGCCGGTGGTGTCCAGCGATGTGAGCGTTACGCCCGCGTCGTCCTTGGCCACCACGAAGACCTTGGTGCCCGAATCGGTTTCAGCGGGGACCAAAAATGCGTCGGCGATCGGTCCGTAGAACACCTGTGTCCTGGTCCCGGTGAGCCGATAGCCGTCGCCATTGGTCGTCCCCTGGACGGGACCCTCACCCATGTCGCCGTCGAGTGCTACGGCAATGATCTTGTCGCCGTTGACCGCGGGCACCGCCCAAGCCTTCTGCAATTCGTCGCCGCCGAACTTCGCGAGAGCACCCGCGGCGAGCACGGCCGACTCGAGATAGGGCACCGCGGCCATCTGCCTGCCCAGCGCGACGAGCACCGCGACCTGCTCGAGCACGCCGAAACCCCCGCCGCCCAACGACTCCGGCGCAGTGGTGGACAGAATGTCGGCGTCGGAGAGCTTGGCCCACAGCTCGCTGTCGAAGCGTTCGTCCAGCCCGTCGAGCTCTCGCTGGCGTTCCGGCGTGCACACCGATTCGGTGATGGTGCGCACCAGGCCGCCGAGGTCATCGGCGGCTTCGGTGGTCGTGAAATCCATGTCGAACGTCCTTACCGGTTCACTCGGGGCAGGCCGAGCGCGACCATGCCGATGATGTCGCGCTGAATCTCGTTGGTGCCGCCGCCGAACGTGAGGATCAGGCACGACCGGTGCATCCGCTCGATCCGGCCGCGCAGCAGGGCGCCGGGGGAGTCGGTGCGCACCGTCGCGGCGGTGCCGAGCACCTCCATCAGCAGCCGGTATGCCTCGGTGGCCAGCTCGGTGCCGTACACCTTCGCCGCCGACGCATCGGCGGGCGACGGGGTGGTGTCCTCGCATGCGGCAAGCTCCCAGTTGATCAGCTTGAGCACCTCGGCCTTGGCGTGCACGCGGGCGAGGTTGAGCTGCACCCACTCGGAGTCGATCAGCCGCCTGCCGTGGGCGTCCTTGGTGTTCTGCGCCCACTCGCGGACCCCGTCGAGTGCCGAGAAGATCGGTTGCGCCGAAACCAGCGCTACCCGTTCGTGGTTGAGCTGATTGGTGACCAGCTTCCACCCTGCGTTCTCTTCGCCGACCAGGTTGGTGGCGGGCACCCGGACGTCCTGGTAGTAGGTGGCGCTGGTGTCGATGCCCGACATCGTGTGGACCGGCGTCCACGAGAAGCCATCGGCGGTGGTCGGCACGATGAGCATCGAGATGCCGCGATGCTTCTTGGCCTCGGGGTTGGTGCGCACCGCCAACCAGACGTAGTCGGCGTAGGCGATCAGGCTGGTCCACATCTTCTGGCCGTTGATCACGTAGTCGTCGCCGTCGCGAACCGCGGTGGTGCGCAGGGCGGCCAGGTCGGTGCCCGCACCGGGCTCGGAGTAGCCGATCGAGAAGTGCAGTTCACCCGCCGCGATCTTGGGCAGGAAGAACTTCTTCTGCTCGTCGGTGCCGAACGCCATGATCGTCGGCGCCACGCTGTTGATCGTCAGGAACGGAACCGGCACGTTCGCGATCGAGGCCTCGTCATTGAAGATCAGGCCGTCCATCGGCGGGCGTGCCTGACCGCCGAACTCCTTGGGCCAGGACAGCGTCAGCCAGCCGTCCTTGCCCATCTGGGCGACAGTGTCGCGGTAGACGGTGCCGCGTCCCATTTCCCCGTCGCTGGAACTCAGCGCCTCGGCACGCTCGGGGGTCATCAGCTTGGTGAAGTAGGCGCGCAGCTCGCGGCGCAACTCCTCTTGCTCGGGGGTGTAGCCGATCCGCATCGCCTCGTCCTTAACGTCGCAAACAACGGTAGAAGCAGACCCACTCTGCCACCCCGGTTGTAACACGTTCTAGTCTTGGGGTCCAGCGACGGTTCCCGCCAGCAGCTTACCGACCTGGTCGTATTGTGGTTGCTGCCCGGGAACAGCCCATCGGAGCTGAACGCAAGGAGGTTGTCGTGCGAGTTGAAGTCGACCGCGATCGGTGTGAAGGTAACGCCGTCTGCGTGGGAATCGCACCTGACCTATTCGATCTCGACGACGAGGATTACGCGGTGGTGAAGCAGGATCCGGTGGCCGCCGACCAGGAGGACCTGGCCGAGCAGTCGATCGCGGAATGCCCGCGCGCCGCGTTGCTTCGCAAGGACTAGAGGTATTCATTAAGTGAGCGCACAACACGACGACCTGACCGATCTGTCCGGCCGAGTCGCGGTGGTCACCGGCGCGGCCGCAGGCCTTGGCCGGGCGGAGGCGATCGGCCTCGCCCGTTCGGGCGCCACCATCGTCGTCAACGACATGGCCGCGGCGCTGGACTCCTCGGACGTCTTCGACGAGATCGTCGCGGCCGGGTCGAAGGCGGTCGCGGTCGAGGGTGACATCAGCCAGCGCAGCACCGCCGACGAACTCGTCGCCACCGCCGAGGGGCTTGGTGGGCTCGACATCGTCGTCAACAACGCGGGCATCACCCGCGACAAGATGCTGTTCAACATGTCCGACGAGGACTGGGACGCCGTCATCGCCGTGCACCTGCGCGGGCACTTCCTGTTGACCCGCAACGCGGCGACCTACTGGCGCGCCAAGGCCAAGGAGGGCGACGGTTCGGTCTACGGCCGGATCATCAACACGTCGTCTGAAGCCGGACTGGTCGGGCCGGTGGGACAGGCCAACTACGGCGCGGCCAAGGCGGGCATCACCGCACTGACGCTGACGGCCGCCCGTGCCCTCGAGCGCTACGGCGTGCGGGCCAACGCCATCTGCCCGCGGGCCAGGACCGCGATGACGGCCGATGTGTTCGGTGACGCACCCGAACTCGCCGAGGGTGAGACCGACAGCCTTTCGCCGGAGCACGTCGTCTCACTCGTCCGCTTCCTCGCGTCGCCCGCGTCCGACGGCGTCAGCGGCCAGGTGTTCATCGTGTACGGACCGACGGTGACGCTGGTGGCGGCACCGACCGTCGAACAGCAATTCACCGCGGATGGCAGCGCATGGGTGCCGGCCGAGCTGAGTGGGACGCTGCGTGAGTTCTTTGCTGACCGTGACCTGGAGCGGGGATTCTCCGCCACCAGCCTGATGGGAAATTCCTAAGAGGTCGCTGAGGGCCACGGTCGATGCACAGCTAGAACACGTTTCAGAATGACCTGGGTCACACCCTGTCTGACCTGGAAATAAGCTGCATTATGGCCTCAATGCGGGGCCTTTGACACTGCGAACACGTTCTAGTTAGTATGGTCCGGCTCACTTAGATTTGCGCGCGACGCAGGGGTGGAAACGGCGCCACGGCAAGCAGTTTCTGAAGCTTCGCCATGGTAGACAACTCGTGAAACCCCCGCCCCCCGAGAACGGAGCCGAGGTTGATCGAACAGCTTGCGGTCCCGGCGCGGGCCGTGGGCGGGTTCGTCGAAATGTCCATCGACACCTTCGTCAAGATCTTCCGCCGGCCGTTTCAGTTCCGCGAATTCCTCGACCAGACGTGGATGATCGCGCGGGTCTCGCTGATCCCGACGCTGCTTGTCGCCATTCCGTTCACCGTTCTGGTGGCCTTCACCCTCAACATCCTTCTGCGTGAGATCGGCGCCGCCGACCTGTCCGGCGCGGGCACCGCGTTCGGCACCATCACCCAGCTCGGTCCCGTCGTGACGGTGCTCGTGGTGGCGGGCGCAGGCGCGACCGCGATCTGCGCCGACCTGGGTGCCCGCACTATTCGCGAGGAGATCGACGCGATGCGGGTGCTGGGCATCGATCCGATCCAGCGCCTGGTCGTGCCGCGCGTGTTGGCGTCGATGTTCGTGGCGCTGCTGCTCAACGGACTCGTGTGCGCCATTGGCCTGGCCGGTGGCTACGTCTTCTCGGTCTTCCTCCAGGGCGTCAACCCGGGCGCCTTCATCAACGGCCTGACCGTGCTCACCGGCCTCGGCGAGCTGGTGCTCGCTTTTTTCAAGGCCTTGCTGTTCGGCGTCGTCGCCGGGCTGGTCGGCTGCTACCGCGGCCTGACGGTGCAGGGCGGCCCTAAGGGTGTGGGGACCGCCGTGAACGAAACCGTCGTCTACGCCTTCATCTGTCTGTTCGTCATCAACGTCATCATGACGGCAATCGGCGTGCGGGTGCTGGTCCGATGAGCACGCATGAGTTACGACGTCACACTGCGGTTCCGGCGGTTCTTCCGCGGGGTGCCTCGGGCCGTCGACAGCATCGGCGAGCAGGCGCTGTTCTACGGCGAGACATTCCGCTACGTCCCCAACGCGCTCACCCGCTACCGGAAGGAGACGATCCGGAACATCGCCGAAATGACGATGGGCACCGGGGCGCTGGTGATGATCGGCGGCACCGTCGGCGTCGCCGCGTTCCTGACCCTGGCCTCGGGCGGTGTCATCGCCGTGCAGGGCTACTCGTCGCTGGGCAACATCGGCATCGAGGCGCTGACCGGGTTCCTTTCGGCCTTCTTGAATGTGCGCATCGTCGCGCCGGTGATCGCGGGCATCGCACTGGCCGCCACCATCGGCGCGGGCACCACCGCACAGCTCGGCGCGATGCGGGTCGCCGAGGAGATCGACGCCGTGGAAGCCATGGCCGTGCACTCGGTGTCGTATCTGGTTTCCACCCGGCTGATGGCCGGAATGGTCGCGATCATCCCGCTGTACTCGCTGTCCGTGCTGGCCGCATTCTTCGCTGCGCGGTTCACCACGGTCTTCATCAACAACCAGTCGGCCGGCCTGTACGACCACTACTTCAATACGTTCCTGGTGCCGACCGACCTCTTGTGGTCGTTTCTGCAGGCCATCGTCATGTCGATAGCGGTGATGCTGGTGCACACCTACTACGGCTACAACGCGTCCGGCGGACCGGTCGGCGTCGGCATCGCGGTCGGTCAGGCCGTCCGCACGTCGCTGATCGTGGTCGTCACCATCACCCTGTTCATCTCACTCGCCGTCTACGGCGCGTCCGGTAACTTCAACCTCTCCGGATAGGTGGGGGACGATGTCTGACGGAGACGCCAAGCGCAGCCATGTGCGGATCGCTGCCGCGATCCTCGGGGCTCTGCTCGTCGCCGCCGTTGTGTTCACCTACCTGGCCTACACGGCGGCGTTCACGTCGACCGACAAGGTCACCGTCACCTCGTCGAGAGCCGGTCTGGTCATGGACCGCGATGCCAAGGTGAAGTACCGCGGTATCCAGATCGGTGAAGTCGACTCGATCGAGTACGCCGGCGATCAAGCGAAGTTGACGCTCGCGATCGACAGCAACGAGTTGCGCTTCATCCCGTCGAATGCGGTGGTCCGCATCGCCAGCACAACGGTTTTCGGTGCCAAGTCGGTAGAGTTCGTGCCGCCCGAGAAGCCTTCGGGCACCGCGCTGCGGCCAGGCGCCCAGGTGCAGGCGTCCGATGTCCAGCTGGAGGTCAACACCCTCTTCCAGACGTTGACCGATGTACTGCACAAGATCGACCCGGTGCACCTGAACGGGACGCTGAGCGCACTGGCGGAGGGTCTTCGCGGTCACGGCGACGATCTGGGCGCCCTGCTCTCCGGGCTGAACTACTATCTGCAGCAATTGAATCCGAAGCTTCCGACGCTTCAGCAGGATTTTCAGAAGACCGCTGAGGTGGCGAACATCTACGGGGATGCAGGCCCGGATCTGGCTCGGATCCTCGACAACGTGCCCGCGGTCAGCGACACCATTGTCGACGAGCAGGACAACTTGAACGCGACGCTGCTCGCGGCGACCGGGTTGGCCAACAACGGCGCCGACACCCTCGAACCGGCGGAGAACGACTACATCGCCGCCGTCAACCGGTTGCGCGCGCCGTTGAAGGTGGCAGGCGACTACTCGCCCGAATTCGGCTGCATCCTGCAGGGCACGAGCCAGGCCGTTGACTTCTTCGCCCCGATCATCGGCGGCACCCGGCCGGGTCTGTTCGTGTCGTCCAACTTCCTGCCCGGCTCGCCTGCGTACACCTATCCGGAGAGCCTGCCGATCGTGAACGCCACCGGTGGTCCCAATTGCCGTGGCCTGCCCCACGTTCCGAGCAAGCAGCTGGGCGGATCCTGGTACAAGTCGCCGTTCCTGGTCACCGATAACGCGTACGTCCCGTACCAGCCGAACACCGAATTGCAGTTCGACGCACCGTCGACCGCGCAGTTCCTGTTCAACGGGGCCTTCGCGGAAAGGGACGACTACTGATGAAGCGTGATCGGACCCTGCTCAACGTCGGCCTCTTCACCGTCGCGATGCTTCTGGTCGCGGCGATGCTGGTGGTGGTGTTCGGTGAGTTCCGGTTCGCATCGGAGAACAAGTACCACGCGACGTTCACCGACGCATCCCGGCTGAAGGCCGGACAGGATGTCCGCATCGCAGGCGTTCCGGTGGGATCGGTCGGCGCGGTCAAACTGAACCCGGACAACACCGTCGATGTCGCCTTCGACGTCGACAAGCGCTATCAGCTGTACACATCGACGCGTGCCGCGGTCCGTTACGAGAACCTCGTCGGTGATCGCTATCTCGAGATCACGGCAGGTCCAGGCGATTTGCGCAAGATCCCGCCGGGAAGCACCATCCCGAGGGAGAACACGCAGCCCGCGCTGGATCTCGATGCCCTCCTCGGCGGCCTGAAGCCTGTCCTCAAGGGCCTCGACGGCGCCAAGATCAACGAGGTCAGCAGCGCTGTCATGGAGTTGTTGCAGGGCCAGGGCGGCGCGCTGTCCAGCCTCTTGTCGACCACCGGTGCCTTCACCCAGAACCTCGCGGCGCGCGACCAGCTCATCGGCGATGTGATCACCAACCTCAACACCGTGCTCGGCACCGTCGACGAGAAGGGCGCACAGTTCGACGCCAGCGTGGACCAGCTTCAGAAGCTGCTCACCGGTTTGGCCGAGAATCGCGATCCCATCGCCGGTGCCATCCCGCCGCTGGCGTCCGCGGAGAACGACCTGACCGACATGCTGGCGCAGTCACGTCGACCGATCCAGGGCGTGATCGAGAACGTTCGGCCGATGGCGGACCGGATGGACGTGCGAAAGGCGGACATCAACAAGGTCATCGAACCGCTCGCCGAAAACTATCTGCGGCTCAACGCACTCGGTGCATACGGATCATTCTTCAACATCTTCTACTGCTCGACGCGGTTGAAGATCAACGGACCCGCGGGCAGCGACATTCTGGTTCCATTCGGTGGGCCACCGGATCCGTCCAAGGGGAGGTGCTCGGAGGATGGCTAGGCCCGACGGCGGAAACCCGCTGCGCACAGGCATATTCGGTATCATCCTGGTGGCATGCCTGGTGCTGGTGTCGTTCGGCTATACCAGTCTGCCGTTCTGGCCGCAGGGAAAGCCGTTCGAGGCGTATTTCACCGACGCAGGCGGTATCTCGCCGGGCAACGACGTCAACGTGTCGGGTATCAACGTCGGCAAGGTCACCGGCGTGGCGCTTGCGGGCGACACGGCGAAGGTGACGTTCACCGTGAACCGTGACGTCAAGGTCGGGGACCAGTCGCTGGTCGCGATCAAGACCGACACCGTGCTCGGCGAGAAGTCGCTGGCGGTCACGCCGCGCGGCGGCGGGCACTCCACCGTTATCCCGGTGGGCCGCACCACCACTCCGTACACCCTCAACACGGCGCTGCAGGACCTCGGCCAGAACGTCGGCGAGTTGGACAAGCCACGCTTCGAACAGGCGCTGCAGACGCTCACCGACTCGCTCCGTGACTCGACGCCGCAACTGCGCAACGCGCTCGACGGCGTCACCGCGCTTTCGCGCAGCATCAACAAGCGTGACGAGGCGTTGGAACAGCTTCTGATGCATGCCAAGAAGGTTTCGGACACGCTGGCTCAGCGCGCAGGCCAGGTGAATCAGTTGGTGCTCGACGGCAACCTGCTGTTCGCCGCACTCGACGAGCGCCGTCAAGCGCTCAGCAACCTCATCGCGGGTATCGACGATGTGTCCCAGCAGCTTTCGGGCTTCGTAGCCGACAACCGCAAGGAGTTCAAACCCGCGTTGGAGAAGCTGAACCTGGTACTGGACAACCTTCTCGAGCGTCGCGAGCACATCGGCGAGGCGCTCAAGCGGTTGCCACCGTATGCGACGGCGCTTGGCGAGGTCGTCGGCTCGGGCCCCGGCTTCCAGATCAACCTGTACGGTCTGCCGCCTGCGCCGATCGCAGAAGTCTTGTTCGACACGTACTTCCAACCGGGCAAGCTGCCCGACAGCCTCTCCGACATGCTCAAGGGCTACATCTCCGAGCGACTGATCATCAGGCCGAAGTCGCCATGACCTACGCCAACCCGTCCCCGGACCGCAGCCGCTGGCTGCGGATCGCGCTGGCCGCCGTGCTGGTCGCGGTGCTGGCCGTCGGCGTCTACCTGGTGTGGCCGTCGCGGACCGGCAACAAGGTCGTCGCCTACTTCACGTCAGCGGTAGGCCTGTATCCCGGTGACGATGTCCGCATTGTCGGCGTGCCGGTCGGAAAGATCGACTCGATCGAACCTCGCGCCGGCGACGTGAAGGTCACCATGACCCTGCACGACGGGGTGAAGGTGCCCGCCGATGCGAAGGCGCTCGTCATCTCGCCGAACCTGGTGTCCGCCCGCTTCATTCAGCTGGCTCCCGCCTATACCGGCGGGCCGGCGCTGTCCGACGGCGCGAGCATCGGGCTGGATCGTACCGCGGTCCCGGTGGAATGGGACGAGGTCAAGGAACAGCTGACGGCGCTGAGCCGGCAACTCGGGCCACAGAAGGGATCGTTGCAGGGCCCGCTGAGCTCGGTCGTGAACCAGGCCGCCGACACCTTCGACGGAAACGGCGACTCATTCCGGGAGGCGCTGCGGGAGCTGTCGCAGACAGCGGGCCGGCTGGGCGACTCGCGCACCGATCTGTTCGGCACCATCCGCAACCTGCAGGTGCTCATCAACGCCCTTTCGAACAGCAATGAACAGATTGTCCAGTTCACCGGCCACGTCGCGTCCGTCTCGCAGGTGTTGGCCGACAGCACAACGGATCTCGACAACACACTCGGCACCCTCAATCGGCCCTTGGCGACGTGAAGGGCTTTCTCAACGAGAGCAACGAGGCGCTGATCGGTCAGGTGAACAAGCTGACCGATTTCACCAGCATCCTCACCGAGCACAGCGACGACATCGAACAGATCCTGCACATCACGCCCAACGGCCTGGCGAACTTCTACAACATCTACAACCCCGCGCAGGGCACTGTCGGCGGCCTGCTCACGTTGCCGAACTTCGGCAACCCGGTGCAGTTCATCTGTGGCGGTGTGTTCGACGCCGGTACGTCAACCGACAACTACAAGCGCGCCGAACTGTGTCGGCAACGAATGGGTCCGGTGCTGCGCCGCATCACCATGAACTTCCCGCCGCTGCTGTTCCACCCGATCAACAGCATCACCGCCTACAAGGGCCAGATCATCTACGACACACCGCAAACCGAGGCGAAGTCGGAGACGCCGGTGCCCTATCTGCAGTGGCAGCCCGCGCCAGGAGTGACACCGCCGAAGCCGTCGGCCGCAACCGACCTGAGCTCGCTGATGGTGCCGCCGGAACAGTCGACGTCACATGCCGGCGGCCCGGAGGCTGCGCAGCCGCCCGTGCCGGGACCGGCCGACCCGAATGCACCCGCTCCGCCGCCACCCGCCGGGCCGCTTCCCGCCGAGGGAGGTGGGTGATGCGCAACCTGTTGCGCACCAGGGCATCCCGCGCCGCCCAGCGGACGGTGGCGATCTCGGCCGGTGCCGCGCTGCTCGCCGGCTGTTCGTTCGGCGGGCTGAACTCGCTCGACATGCCCGGTACAGCTGGGCATGGTTCGGGTTCCTACAAGATCACAGTCCAGCTCCCTGACGTCGCGACGCTGCCGCAGAACTCGCCGGTGATGGTCGACGACGTCACCGTCGGCAGCGTGTCGGGCATCGAAGCGATGCAGCGTCAGGACGGCACCTTCTATGCGGCCGTGCAGCTGTCGTTGGACGAGAACGTCAACCTGCCGGAGAACGCGACCGCCAGGGTCGCGCAGACCTCCCTGCTGGGCTCCCAGCACATCGAGCTTGCCTCGCCGGTGGACGAGAAGGAAGTCGGTCGGCTCAAGGAAGGCTCACAGATTCCGCTGGACCGCACTGGGCGCTACCCGACCACGGAGGAAGTGCTTTCGTCGCTGGGCGTCGTGGTGAACAAGGGCAATCTCGGTGCGCTGCAGGACATCACCGACGAGGCCTACAACGCCGTCGCGGGCCGCCAGGACAGTTTCACCGATCTGGTGCCGCGGCTGGCAGAGCTGACGACGTCGCTTGATCAGCAGACAGGTGACATCATCGCGGCGGCAGAAGGGCTGAACCGGTTCTCCGGAATCCTGGCTCGCAGCAAGGACAGCCTCGGCCGCACCCTCGACACGCTGCCCGCCGCGTTGGACGTGCTGAACAAGAACCGCGGCAACATCGTCGACGCGTTCGCCGCGCTGCAGCGCTTCGCCGGCGTCGCCAGCAACATCCTGGCGAAGACGAAGGACGACTTCGCCGCCGACTTCAAGGACCTCTTCCCGGTCATCAAGTCGCTGAACGACAACGTCGACTTCCTGATCAAGGACCTCGAGTTCCTGCCGACCTTCCCGTTCCACTACAGGTACCTGCGGCGAGCGGTGCGCGGTGACTACCTGAACGTGTACACCACCTTCGACCTCACGTTGCGCCGCCTCGGTGAGTCGGTGTTCACCACCGCATGGGGACTGGACACCAACATGGCCCACATGAGCGAGATCATCAATCCGCCCGACTTCCTCACCGGCTCGCTGGCCAACCTGTCGGGCCAGGCGGCGGACCCGTTCAAGATCCCGCCGGGTAGCGCGACCCAGCACGACGAGGGGCCCTGATGCTGGACCGGCTGACCCGTCTTCAACTGACGATCTTCGCGATCGTCACGGTGCTCACCGTGGGCGCCATATCGGTTTTCTATCTGCACCTGCCCGCTGCGGTCGGCATCGGCGCCTACAAGGTGGATGCGAATTTCGTTGCGGGCGGGGGCATCTACGAGAACGCGAACGTCACCTTCCGCGGTGTCACGGTGGGCCGGGTGGAATCGGTCGGGCTGACGAACGACGGCATCGTCGCGCACATGCGTCTGAACAGCGGTACCCCGGTGCCCGACAACGTCACCGCGACGGTGAAGAGTGTCTCCGCCGTCGGCGAGCAGTACATCGATCTGGTGCCGCCGGAGAACCCTTCCTCGGCGAAGTTGCGCAACGGTGCGAGCATCGGTCAGGACCGCACGGCGATCGGTCAGGACATCTCCGGTCTGCTCGACGAGGCCGACAGGCTGGTCGCCAGCGTCGGTGATACCCGAATAAAGGATCTGTTGCGCGAAACGTTCAAGGCGTTCAACGGATCCGGCCCCGAGCTGGCGCGGCTGATCGAGTCGTCGCGGATGCTGGTCGACGAGGCGAATGCGAACTACGGGCAGGTTTCGCAGCTCATCGATCAGGCCGGACCGTTCCTCGACGCGCAGATCCGCGGCGGCGACGACATCAAGTCGTTGTCCGAGGGTCTGGCCAGGCTCACCGAGCAGGTCGCCAACGCCGACCCGCAGTTGCGGTCCACCCTGCAAACGGTTCCCGGCGCCGCCCAGGCGGCGAACGAGACGTTCAGCGGTATCCGGCCGTCCTTTCCCGTGCTGGCCGCGAACCTGGCCAACTTCGGCCGGATCGGCGTGATCTACAGCAAGTCGCTGGAACAGGCGCTGGTGATCTTCCCCGCGTTGATGGCCGCGTTGATCACCGTCGCAGGTGGTGTGCCTGCGGATGAGGGCGGCAAGCTGGACTTCAAGATCCACCTGCAGGATCCACCGCCCTGCACGACGGGATTCATTCCGCCGTCGCTGATCCGGTCGCCGGCCGACACCACCCTTCGGGACATTCCGCCCGACCTGTACTGCAAGACCGCGCAGAACGACCCCGCCGTGGTCCGCGGCGCACGCAACTATCCGTGCCAGGAGTTCCCCGGCAAGCGGGCACCCACGATCCAGCTGTGCCGGGACCCGAAGGGCTACGTGCCGCTTGGCACCAATCCGTGGCGCGGTCCGCCGGTTCCGTACGGCAGCGAGCCGATCACCGATCCGCGGATGATCCTGCCGCAGAACAAGTTTCCGTTCATCCCGCCGCAGGTGGACCCAGATCCGGGTGCGCCGGCGGTGCAGCTGCCGCCTGGCGTCGCGCCCGGACCAGGTCCGGCACCGCACGGGCCGTACCCGCTGCCGGTGCCGCCGAACGAGCCCGGTCCGCTGCCGTCGCCGTTCCCGTTCTTCGCACCGCCGGACCAGGTGGTGCCCCCGTACGGACGGCCGGCACCGCCTCCGCCCGCAGGTGCGCCGTTGCCGCTGCCGGGGCAACCGCCCGCGGACGCGCCGCCGCCTGCCGACGCACCTCCGCTGCCCGCCGAGGCGCCGCCGCAAGCAAGCGGACAGAGCTTCGCCACGTACGACAAGAGCGGGACTTTCGTCGACCCAGCCGGGGGAACTGGCGTGTTCGCGGGTGGAGCTGACAAACTGGCGCCCGCGGAAAACTGGGTTGATCTGATGATGGCTCCGAGGCAGGCGTAGATGAGCGAACACACGACTTCGACGCAACCATCGCCGAAGCCGGCGGGAAGGCGTCGAGCGTCGCGGGCGGCCGGCCCGACCAGCGGTGCGGCGGCCACCTCGACAGGCGTTCCTGTCGAGGCGCCGAAGACCGTCAAGGTTCGGCTGTCCAAGCCGACCGGCCCGCCGCCGCGCAAGCAACCGCACCGGGCGCTGGTGGCCCTGGTGGCACTGGTGACGGTCGTCGTGGCGCTGGCCGCACTGGGGGTCGCCGCCTTTGTGACGGCAAAGCACCAACGCGCCGAGGAAGCCCAGGAAGCGCGGAACCAGCTTTTCGTCGACACCGCATCGCAGTTCGTGGTGAACATGTTCAGCTACACCCAGCAGTCGATCGACGAGGACGTCGACCGGTTCGTCAACAACACCAGCGGACCCCTGCGCGACATGATGAGCCAGGGCCAGAACACCGAGAACCTCAAGCTGCTGTTCCGTGACACCAACGCCAGCGCCGAGGCCGTCGTCAACGGCGCCGCGCTGGAGAAGCTCGACAAGGTCGCCGATCGGGCCGACGTCCTCGTGGCGGTGCGGGTCACGGTCACCGACCTGGACGGCAACAACGCGCCCTCCAAGCCCTATCGCCTTCGGGTCACGGTGGCCGAGGACGACAACGGACACATGTCCTTCTACGACCTCAAGTACCCCGACGGAGGCAACTGATGTCCTCGCGGGCCGCCAAACTGCTTGGTGCGCTGTCCATCCTGCTGGCGTGCGGTTTCGTCGCGCTGGCCGGTGTCGGTGGCTGGTACTACTGGACCGGCGTCGAGATCCAGGGTGAGAACGATGCGCGCGCCGTCCTTGTCGACAAGGCGACAGAACAGATCCCCAAGGTCTTCGGCTACGACTATCAGACGGTCGAGCGGAGCCTCAACGACATCTACCCGTTGCTGACACCGAGCTACCGCCAAGAGTTCAGGGACCGCGCGAACAAGGACATCATCCCGCAGGCGCGGGAGCGGCAGCTGGTCAGCCAGGCCAATACCGTCGGCGTCGGAGTGCTGGCCGCGCAGCGGAATTCGGGCTCGGTCATGGTGTACCTGAACCGCACGGTGACCGACAAGTCCAAGCAACCGGTGTACGACGGCAGTCGACTGAAGGTGGACTACGTCAAGGTCGACGGCAAGTGGCTGATCAACTACATCACCCCGATCTGACGTCGTCACCCGTCCGCGTCGACGCCAGCGCGTCGAGAAATGACCGCGCCCAGCGGTCGACATCGTGGGACAGGACCTGCCTGCGGAGGGCGCGCATCCGGCGTCTGCCCTCTTCCGGTTCCTGATTCAGCGCTTCGGAGATCGTGTCCTTGACGCCGTCGAGGTGGTGCGGATTGGTCAGGTACGCCTGGCGGAGTTCTGCTGCGGCTCCGGTGAATTCGCTGAGCACGAGGGCACCGCCGAGATCGCTGCGGCAGGCGACGTACTCCTTGGCCACCAGGTTCATGCCGTCCCGCAGGGGCGTCACCAGCATGACGTCGGCGGCCCGGAAGAAGGCGATCAATTCATCGCGGGGGACCGGCCGGTGGATGTAGTGCACGAGCGGATGGCCGACCTCACCGAATTCGCCGTTGATGTGGCCGACCTGGCGCTCGATGTCCTCGCGCATCTCGATGTAGCTTTCGACGCGCTCGCGGCTGGGCGTGGCAAGCTGCACGAGCACGGTGTCGTCGCGCTTGATTCGGTCTTCGGTGAGCAACTCCGAAAAAGCCTTCAGCCGAACGTCAATGCCCTTGGTGTAGTCGAGCCGATCGACGCCGAGCAGAACTTTTCGCGGGTTGCCGAGCTCGCTGCGGATCTCCCTGGCGCGCTGGCGGACGCTTCTCTCCCTGGCCTTGGCGTCGAGCGCACCCGAGTCGATGGAGATGGGGAAGGCGCCCACCTTGACTGTGCGGAATCCGACCTGGACCTCGCCGAAGCGGGAACGGACACCGATCGACGCGCGTGATGTGTTGGCGCCCACCAGGCGTCGGGACAGAATCAGAAAGTTCTGCGCACCGCCAGGCAGATGGAAGCCGACCAGGTCCGCGCCCAGCAGCCCTTCGATGATCTCCGTCCGCCACGGCATCTGCATGAACAGCTCTACCGGCGGAAACGGAATATGAAGGAAGAATCCGATGGTGAGATCCGGACGCAGCATCCGCAGCATCTTCGGAACCAGCTGGAGCTGATAGTCCTGAATCCAAATCGTCGCGCCTTCCGCGGCGGTGCGCGAGGTGGCTTCGGCAAACCGCCGGTTCACGTCCACGTAGCGGTCCCACCACTCGCGGTGGTAGATCGGCTTGACGATCACGTCGTGGTAGAGCGGCCACAACGTGGCGTTGGAGAAGCCCTCGTAGTACAGCGCGACGTCTTCGGCCGACAGCCGCACCGGGCAGAGGCGAAGATCCTCCTCGTCGATCGGGTCTTCGTCGCTGTCCGGAATGCCCGGCCAGCCGATCCACGCGCCCTTCCGGCGGCGTAGTAGCGGCTCGAGGGCAGTCACCAGCCCGCCGGGACTGCGCTTCCACTGCGTCGTGCCGTCGGGCAACCGTTCCATGTCGATCGGCAGCCGATTGGCCACCACGACGAAGTCGGAGTTGCCGGGGCCGCCGGTCTGGCCGCTCCCCGGACTCACCTACGCCTCGAGTTTCGCCGGTCCAATGCCGAGCATCGACAGGAAGACCCGACATTCGTCGGCATCGGTCGCATAGGCGGCGACAACGCGCCGGGCCTGGCTGGCGGTGCTGTCGGCTAGCGGTTCGACGTCGCCGAGCTCGGCGGGATCAGATTTTGTAGCCATCACACCACCATATAGGTGGCCCGGGGCGTCTGCAGGCGTCGCGCCCGGTATCAGCCGATGCTGCCGGTGGATCCGGTGACCGTCGGGCTGCTGCCGACTGACGACTCCGGTTGCACCACGGGGGGCTGCTGCTCCTCCGCCAGGCCAATGCACTGGCCGGAGTTGTGGCCGGTGCAGGGAATGGATCCGCCGCCGCCTGGAATGTTCACCGCCGCGAGGTCGGGGTTGCCGGCGATCGCCGAATACGGCGATCCGGCATTCGGCACCAGATGCGGAACGCACAGGGAGGTGTAGAGGTCGTGCTCCTCGCCACCCGGCGCACTGCGCGAGCGGCGTGGCCGCGGGGGTGGGCATCGCGACGAAGGCGATCGCCGGCGCTGCCGCTACTGCGACGGCGAATCCACCGGCAATGATCAGTCGTCGTGCTGGGAACTTCATGGTCGCCATCGTCACGCTTTCTGTAGATCTCCTGACAGTTCTCGTCGGGGCGATTGTATGGAAACTGGGGGCAATCTGCATGCGTTCGCAAAGTTTCCTGTCAATATCGCCACCCGATTTGCGCAGGCCAAGCAGACAACTAGAGCAGTCAACGCAGAGGGCCGGACACGACGAACGTGTCCGGCCCCGCGGCAATCCGGCCGGGGCGCCGTTGCGGCGCCTCAGCCCATCAGCCGCCCCGCTACGGGCTTGCGCTCACCTCGGAATGCGGCACCGCGATCGGACCTGCGGCGTTCTGCTCTTCGGCGAGGCCGATGCACTCGCCGGAGTTGTGTCCGGTGCACGGGATGCCGTCGATCTCTGGCAGTCCACCGACGGGAGACGTGCTGGTGAACTCCGGGGAGTTCGGCACGATATCGGGCACACAGACATTTGTGAACTGGTCTTCGGTTTCGCCGCCTGCGCATGCCGAAACCGACGGTGCCGAGCTGCCGCTCGTCGGAACGGCGAACATTGCGACCGCTGGTGCAGCGGCAATCGCGACAGCGAATCCCCCCGCAAGGATCAGTCGTCGAGTTGGAAGGTGGAAGGTCGCCATCGTCACGCTTTCTCTAGTTTGCTGGCCGTGTCATCCAGGAAGCGGAGAGTTGCTGTCAGCGACCTGACCGCAGTCGTCCGGTTCCCTGCCGATGCCTCGTCCGAAGTTGAAGCAGGAGTTGGCATCTGCTAGCGCAAGCGTACTCTCGGCTACTGGATCGCACCTGCTGATACCCAGTAAGTATGGTTCGCCCGTACCCTCACTGTGAGGTGTCTGTAAGGTTGCTGTGGTACGGCTGGACGGCTGCTTGCGGTGGCGCGTCGTCGCGCCGGTGATCCCGGCGGCGGGGACCCCCGGCCGTGGAAGTAGGGTGCATTACATCTGACGCATTGAACGTAACGAGGTGTGCACCGTGGCTAGCCCGGACCTGACCAACGCCGAATCGGTTCCGCAGGAACCGGCCAAGCAGGTGGCCTACGAGACCTTGGACGAGGGGCGCATCGCCCGCATCTGGCTGAACCGCCCCGACGCCCAGAATGCGCAATCGCGCACGCTGCTCGTGCAGTTGGATGAGGCATTCGGCAGGGCCGAGGCCGACGACACTGTGCGGGTGGTGATCCTGGCCGGGCGCGGGAAGAACTTCTCCGCGGGACACGACCTGGGTTCGGAGGCGGCGCTGCTCGAGCGCAAGCCGGGGCCCGACCAGCACCCGACCTTTCGCTCGCACGGTTCGACCAGGAGCGGCATTGCGGAGAGAACGTATCTGCAGGAATGGCACTACTTCTTCGAGAACACCCGCAGGTGGCGTGACCTGCGCAAGATCACCATCGCGCAGGTCCAGGGGAATGCGATCTCGGCGGGTCTGATGCTGATCTGGGCGTGCGACTTGATCGTCGCCGCCGACGACGCGAAGTTCAGTGACGTCGTCGCGGTCCGGATGGGTATGCCGGGCGTCGAGTATTACGCGCACCCATGGGAATTCGGTGCACGCAAGGCCAAAGAGCTTCTGCTGACCGGTGATTCGATCGACGCCGACGAGGCATACCGCCTCGGCATGGTGTCGAAGGTCTTTCCCCGCGCCGAGTTGGAGGATAAGACCGTGGAGTTCGCGCGTCGTATCGCCGAGCGGCCGACGATGGCGGCCCTGCTGGTGAAGGATTCGGTCAACGCGGCCAGCGATGCGATGGGCTTCACCGAGGCGCTGCGGCACGCGTTCCACATTCACGAGCTCGGGCATGCGCACTGGGCGGCGGCCAACGAGAACAGGTATCCCGTCGGTCTGCCGCCCGACGTTCCGGATTGGCGCACGCTGGGTGCGCCGACGCCGTCGCGTCGTGACACCCCTTGACGTGCGTGGTTGGTATAACTAGAACCTGTTTCAGTTTCGGCGTTCGGCCCAAGTCGAAGGGGTAGCGGTGCAGCTCTCGTTGGCGGAGAAGACGGTCCTGGTCACCGGCGGTGGCAGCGGAATCGGCAAGGGAGTCGCCGCGGCAGCCGCCGCAGCAGGCGCGAAGGTGATGATCGTCGGCCGCAACGCCGACAAGCTGGCGGCCGCCGCCGATGAGATCAAGCCCCAGGCCGGCGACGGGGGCACGGTGGCATACGAGCCCGCCGACGTCACCAACGAAGACGAGGTGAGCCGGGTCGTCGAGGCGGCCACCGCGTGGACCGGCACGCTGCACGGGGTCGTGCACTGCGCAGGTGGCAGCGAGACGATCGGCCCCGTCACCCAGATCGACTCCGAGGCGTGGCGGCGCACCGTCGACCTCAACATCAACGGCACCATGTACGTGCTCAAGCACGCCGCGCGCGAGATGGTCCGCGGCGGCGGCGGATCCTTCATCGGGATCTCGTCGATCGCGGCCAGCAACACACACCGCTGGTTCGGCGCCTACGGGGTGTCCAAGGCGGGCATCGACCACCTGATGCAGCTGGCCGCCGACGAGCTCGGGCCGTCCTGGGTGCGGGTCAACTGCATCCGCCCGGGCCTCATCAGGACCGAACTTGTTGCGCCGGTGCTGGATTCGCCGGAACTGAGCGCCGACTACGCAGCCTGCACGCCGCTGCCGCGGCCTGGCGAGGTCGAGGACATCGCAAATGCGGCGCTCTTCCTGCTCAGCGACGCCGCCAGCTACATCACGGGTCAGGTGATCAACGTCGACGGCGGCATCCTGGTGCGTCGCGGGCCGGATTACTCGTCGATGCTCGAGCCCGTCTTCGGGGCAGACGGGCTGCGCGGCGTCGTCCCCAACTAGCGCACCGTCGGATCGGCAGCGCCGGCCTCCCAGGCGGCCAGCCCGCCGATCGCCGACCAGTCGAGGTCGGCGCCGCCGCGGGCCAGCAGGGTCAGGAAGCGGTCCCGGATCAGGCTCGCCACCGGCATCGGCACCTGCAATTCTTCGGCGGCGGACAGGACGAGGCGGATGTCCTTCTGCCCGAGTGATGCGGCGAATCCGGCGGGCTCGAACTGATCGCCTGCGATCAGCCCGCCGTACGTCTTGTAGATCGGGGCGCCGAACAGCGTCGAGGTGAGGATGTCGAGGTACTGGTGCTTGTCGACGCCCGCCTTGCCGACCAGCGCCATCGCCTCGCCAAGCGACTCGATGACCGACGTGATGAGGAAGTTGCCGCTCAGCTTGACCAGGTTTGCCGTCTTCGGCTCTTCGGATACCACGAACGTGCGCTGGGCGACGGCGTCGAACGCCGCCGACACCGCTTGAAGCGTCGCGGGTTCGCCCGCGGCGACGACGAACAGCTTGGCCTCCTGCGCCGCCTCCGGCCTGCCGAACACCGGCGCGGCGACGAACTGCTGGCCCGCATCGGCGTGCGCGGCGGTCATCTTTTCCGAGAGCGACACGCTGATGGTCGACGAGGACACGTGGGTGGCGCCCTGCGCGAGCGATGCGACGATGCCGCCCTCGCCGAACGTCACCCCGGCGACGGCGTCGTCGTTGGCGAGCATCGACATCACGACGTCCCCGCCGCACGCCCCGGCGACCGAACTCGCGGGCCTCGCGCCCTCGGCGGCCAGCGCGTCGACCTTGCCCCGCGACCGGTTGTAGACGGTGACGTCGTGGCCTGCCTTGACGAGGTTCGCGGCCATGGCCGACCCCATGTTGCCCAGGCCGATGAAGCCGATCCTCATCGCATGCCGATCTCGGCGCCGGGGGTGATTCCGCCGGGATTGCCATTCGCCGCGGCCACCGCTTCCCACGTTCCCGGTACGCAAAACAGTTTGTGCTTGGCCATCAGCCGAGTATGCGCCTGTCGAGCGCATCCCGAACGGTGTCGAGTCAAATCCCCAGGGGCCGAGAAGTTTTCGCCGGTTCTGTGGTAAGCCGGACAGGTGAAGTTCTCGACGACGATGTTCCAGGACGGCAACAACACCGGCATCGAAGTCCCCGCCGATGTCGTGGCGGCGCTCGGAGCAGGCAAACGTCCGCCGGTGGTGGTCAACGTGAACGGCTTCGAGTACCGCTCGACGGTGGCGCCGATGGGCGGCAAATATCTGATTCCGTTCAGTGCGGCCAGGCGGCAGGAGTCGGGCATCGAGGGTGGCGACGCGATCGACGTCGAGCTGACCCTCGACACGGCGCCCCGGACCGTCGACGTGCCCGCCGACCTGCGGGCTGCGCTTGACGCATCGCCTACGGTCGCGGCCGCATGGGAGAAGCAGTCCAACAGCACCCGGAAAGCGCAGGTTGAGTCCGTGCTGGGCGCCAAGGCCGCCGAAACCCGGGCCCGTCGCATCGCGGCCATCGTCGCCAAGCTGGGATAGATCTTTGCGGTCGAAATCTGCCATGACGTCCGGCCCGAGGCCTACCCTCGTCGATATGTCTTTATCTCCCGATGAAACGCACCGAGTGCCGATCGAAAGCGTCCGTTGCGGTGATCCGATCTACGACGCCGATGGCGGATGTCAGCACTACAAAGTCCTGGAGGCCAGGCCGATCCCGGGTGGCGGCGTCGTCATGGAGCTGGAGTGCCTGCACAACAATCAGTGTCAGGTGATCGAGAAGTCGTTCCCGGAGGGCTACCTGGTCGGTAGATCGACCCGCCACTTCATGTAGTACCCGCGAGACCTAACGCGCCTGTTGCAGCTAAACGCTCAGGCGGCGGATCCGTCGGCGTTGAACGAGGGAGCACCGACCTCGGTGATCAAGCCGATCGAGGCGGCGGCAGGCGTGATCGTGAAAGGCGATCTGAACGCCTGATGCTCACTAGAGTAAGTGCCCGTGCTGACCTGGCTCGCTCCGTTCATCGTCATCGCGTTGGTTGCGGCTGCGATCACCGCCAAGCTCCTTGTACGGCGCCGTGCGCCGCTAGGCGGCTGGTTCACCGACTCATCGCGGAGTGCAGGCACACTGTCGGTCATCGGCACGATGTTCGCGGTGATGCTCGCGTTCGTCATTCTGTTCTCTCTGCAGAGCTATCAGCGTGCGCGCAACGGCGCAAGCGTCGAGGCCGTTGCCGTCACCGAACTCGACGGTGTCTCAAGTGTTTTCGCCGAGCAAACAGCCGATCGTCTGCGCGGCGGTCTGGTCTGCTATGGGCGTGCTGTCATCAATGACGAGTGGCCCGCCATGCAGGCCGGGCACTCCAGCGAAAGAGTGGAATCCTGGATCGCCAACCTGCACCGGGATTTCGAGGCGGCCGACCTGCATGGAGCGCGACAGGAGGCGGCTTACGCACAGTGGTTCGACGAAGAGGCGCAGCGCCGCGAAGGTCGGCGAGAACGCCTCGCCGAGGCAAGTCCGTTGGTGCCTCTTCCGCTATGGTTTGCGCTCGGCATCGGCGCCTCTCTCACGCTCGCGTACATGGTCGCCCAGGCGGACCGGCGCGAGGGCGTGGTCATTCAGTCGATACCCATCGGCTTCGTCACCGCCCTCGTGACCGCCGGCCTTTGCGTCGTCTATTTCCTCGACCACCCCTATACGGGTGGCAGCGGCAGCATCCAGCCGACCGAAATGAGTCGCACGCTGATGCTGATCGATCATGACGTCGTCGCGCCGTGTGACGAGCGCGGCAACCCTACCTAGCGGTCTAAGCCGGCGTCGGCGTGGCCGACGAGACCTTCTGCACGACGAAGTCCGCGGCCTGGTCCGTCAGGCCGTTCGCCGGATAGAGGTTGTGCGCATTGCTGTCGCCGCCGGCGGGTGAGCAGATCGGGTCTTCGGGAATGCACAGGTCCGTCGTCTTATCCGCGTAAAGATGTCCGACCGTGATCGGCGGTGCGGTGTTGGCGATCATCTGCAGGAATCCGCTCGACGGCTTGCCGAACAGCGCCACCGCAGCGACGTGGTCGGCGACCGTGGGAGGCATCGGCCCGGTGAGGCCGGCGGGCATCGCGAAGCCGGCGGGTACGGAGTCCGCGGTGAGGTAACCGGCGACCGCCGCGCCCTGGGAGAAACCGCCGAGAACGATCTTGGTGTTCGGGCACTCCGCCGCGACGGCCTGGACCTTGTTGCTGGCGTCGATCACGCCGTCAGCGGCCGTCTGGAAATCCAGCGACGCCGGGTAATCCACCGGATAGACATCCAGAGATTTGCTCCCCAGCTTCGAGCGCAGGGAATCGACGAACGCCTCTCCGGTGCCACCGACACCCGGTGGCTCGAAGGTGCCGCGCGCGAACACCAATTCGACGTCGGGGCATGGCGCCGCGGACGCAGTTGGAGTCGCGATGAATGGGCTCAACAGCGCGGCCGCGATGACTCCCGTAGCAGCGAACATACGACTTATGACGATCAACCCGGCCACCGCCTCTTAGTGCTCTATCTCCTGACGCTTGGCGGGGCCACATCGCACACCGCGCACGGTGCTTACCCAGCACCACCTGGTTCAAACCCACTGCGCACCACGGTTTGCGGCCCCCCACCAGCATCCTCATCCTGACCCAAAACTTCCCGGGCTCGCAACCGGTAGGTCGACTATTCGGCGTCGGCCGATATGCGTCGGTCTTTGCGGGCGACGAGTTCGTCGCCCTCGACGAGCGTGCGCCTGGGCTTGCCAGGAGCGCGGAGCATCGTGACGACAAAGTGAACCTCGAGGTCGTCGCGAGCCTTGCCGTCCTGGTAGTGAACGACGTCTCGACCGCGTTCCCAGAACGTCTCGCCAAGCGGTGCTGCGCGGTTGCGAAGCTGCATCGGACATGTCGGGCTCCTTCGTTAGCTGGCCGCCGATCTCCGATAGAGACAAGATGCGCTTCGGTTGTGTGACATGTCCGGGTCTGTCACGAAATGAGGAGCCGATCGTCTTGGCTGCCTGACGGGGGTCGACAAGGCAGAATGCTCACAGCAAGCACCAAGTGCTTGGCGACATAGAAATGAGGACTCGCACTCATGGCGAACTATTCCGTTCCGGCTCGACGGCTTCTACCCGCCGCTGTACTGGCGTTGGCGGTTGTCGGCGCTCCAGTGGTGGCAGTGATGTCGATGCCCGGCGCGTCGGTTTCCACCCCGCTCGCGGCGTGCACCAGCGGTGAGGAGGAGGACGTCTACACCACGTCCTGCGTCCCCATGCTGGTGCCCAATTCGCCCGACGACAGCGGTTTCACTACGAACGCGGCCAATCCCGACATCCCTGAGATCGACGGCGTCCCGTGCACCGGCCACGACAGCGGTGCCTGCATCGGGTTGGCCGAGGAGCAGCAGGACATGGGGCCGCAGCCGGTACCGCGGTCGACCATCAGCTCCAGCCCGTAGCTCGGGTCCGTCGGCCGATAGCGTGCTCGACATTCGGCGGCAGTTGATCGGGCACGTCGGCGGGTGTGTCAGCGGTCCGGTACTTCGGTGTCTGCACCGACGACAACTGCTCGGATCGACTGGACGACGCGAGTCGCCGCCCGTCTCGGCGCTGGCCTCATCGAACTGCCCGGCGGGCATTCACCTTTCCTGTCCAGACCGCAGGCTCTTGCCGACGTGTCGCTTCGGATCGCCGACGAATAGGTCATATCTCACGTCGGAGTTTGGAATGGCCGACCCGAGGTATTCCGCGTGAAGGTTCGACTCCCGAGCCGCAGCCAGACTACGAAGGGATCGCATCATGGGCACCGGAGACAAGGCCAGCAACAAGATCGACGACTTGGGCGGCAAGGCCAAAGAGGCAGCCGGCAAGGTGACTGGCGACAAGGGCACTGAGAACGAGGGCAAGGTCGACCAGGCGAAGTCGAGCTTGAAGGATGCCGGCGAGAAGATCAAAGACGCATTCAGGAACTAGCTCAGGCTGGCTTGCTCGGCCCGTCATCCTCAGGGTGGCGGGCCGAGTCTCGTCGTCGATCTCCCTGTCGGGGCCAGCACGCAAGTAAGTACCACTGTGCCGAAATCGGGTGAGATTGCGGTGGTGCACTACCGAGATAGTCCTACCGCACGCGAGCGACGATTGCGGCCGTGGGCAATCCGTGCGAAACATCGACGCCGCACAGGTTGAACCCGCCGCCAGTGCGCTTACCCAAGCTTGTGCAGGGCGTCGGATTGACCGCATTTCGCCGCGAGTGGATGCGGAATTGGATCAAGCGACACGGACGCATCTTCGAATTCAACGTCCCATTCTTTGGCCAATGCGTCGCCGTTTCCGACCCGGCTCTGGTGAGGTGACCGCCTCGACATCGAAGTCGTACGGCGCTTTCGCCACCCGGCTTGATGCGGGTCGCTTGCCAGACTCCGCACCGGGCGTTGGAGCCTTCATCGGGGCAGAACACTCTTCTCGCTCAAGCGTGCGCACGCAGCCGTTGCTTCTCTGCCACTGGTATGGCAACGCTGTTCTCACCATTCCGGCTTGATGCGGGTCGCTTGCCGAGCTCCAGCACCGGGCCGTTGGAGCCTCCATCGGGGCAAGAACACCTTAAATAACTCGTGTGTACGATCTACGTGGCAGAAGCTTGAATGGATCTCGGCAGCCATGCGGGTCGCTTGCCGAGTTCCAGCACCGGGCCGTTGGAGCCTCATCGGGGCAAGAACACCTTCTCGGCTGCAAGCGTGCGCACGCAGCGGCGAAGTAATGGTGTCCGAACGCCTTGCGCGGTTCCTCGATGAACCGGCGGGATCACTCGAGCATGTCACGGTGAAGGGCGAGCACGAGCCGGTCGCCGCCCAACGGGTGCGCTGGTTCGATCCCTAGCTGCGGCTGTTGCCTCCGAGCTCACGCGTGGTTGCGGTACGCCCTGCGATATGGCGACCAATCTCGACCAGCAGTGAAACGATACTGACGTGACGGACGGCGGCAGGACACACATGATCGCGAGGTTCGTTGGGCGACTGGGCGGCGTGCTCGCGTGCGCCGTGGTTGCCGCGTGCAGCGCGTCGCAACCCGCCGCCCCCTCCAACACAGGGCCGGAGGAACTGAACTACTCCCGTCAGATGCCGACCATCGCCGCCGGTGACTTGGCCGCCCGTGGCACCGTGGCGAGCTCATCGGACCAGACGCCGTTCGATTTCAGCGAGCTGCCCGCCGGCTCAACCGCACACACGATGGTGTACCGATCGATATCCGGCATCACTGGTTCGCCCACCGTGGTGTCCGGCGCGGTATTCACACCGCCGGGCGAGCCACCGCCTGGCGGATGGCCTGTCATCGGCTACGCCCATGGAACCGTTGGGGTAACCCCCGACTGTGGGCCAACCGCGGATTCCCGCCTGCTCGGCGACATCACTTCGGTGGCGATACAGCTCAAGCTCGGCTACGCGGTGGCATACACCGACTACGCGGGTCTGGGCAAGCCCGCCGGGTCAAGCCAGGACGCGGCGACATCACATGCCTACCTGGAGCCAAAGTCGGCCGCGTTCAACCTCATCGACGCGGTGCGAGCCGCCCGCACGGTGGTGCCGCAACTGTCGTCTCGCTGGGTGGCATTGGGATCGTCGCAGGGCGGCGAGACCGCCTGGGCGGCCGCCGAATACTTTGCGGCCTACGGGCAGGGCACCGATCTGCTCGGCGCCGCGGCGCTGGTCCCCACGCTCGACATGTCTGGACTGGTGCAGCGGGCCGAATCCTCGACATTGACCGCCGACCAGACGTATCTCTACCCGAATGTGATCGAGGGTCTCGCCGCGGTCGACAAGTCCATCAATCCGAACGATTACCTGCACGGCGTTCTACGCGACGACGAAAAGACGTTGCTTGCCTGCCTGCCGCCGGCTTCGGCGGGCAAGGAGGCCTTGGCGAGCAAGTTCACCGGCTCGGACGCCAAGCCGTCCTCGGCGGAGGCGGCCGACCGGCTGCGGGACCGGCTCACCTCCTACGCGCTGCCACAACAGCCGACCAAAATCCCACTGCTGGCGATCTATGGCGGAGCCGACCAGACCGTTCCCCCGGAATGGACCGAGGTCGCCATGGGCCGGGCCTGTGCCCGCGGCGACACCATTTTGCGGATCCGCATGGAAGGGCAAGGGCACAAACTGGATCCGGGCGCGCTGTTGGGCCAATGGATCGCCGATCGCTTCGCCGGCATCCCCGCCGTCGGCAACTGCTGACCTCCGATCGGCCGCGCTACCAGGACGCCAGTGCGGCCGTGGCCGCAGCGGTGGTTGCGACCGAACTCGTGAGCCGCCAGTCGGGCGCATCCGGGTAGCCGTCGACCTCGAACCAGATCAGCCCGCGGACGTCGGTGCCGGCAAGCCAGCCGATGAAATCGGAGATCCAGCGGGACTTGTCGCCGCCTTGGTCGCCGCAGCCGACCTCGTTGATCCACACCGGTTTGCCCGGCGCGAGTTGGGCGACAAGGGCCAACGTAGCGCCGAAAAGCTCAGCCGGCTGGGTCCATTGATGGCCTGGCCGATCGCCGAAGTTGTAGCCGTCGACGCCGACGATGTCGACGAAATCGTCGCCGGGGTAGCACCGTGAGATCGCGTCGGCATTGCCGCTGACGATGACGTTCGGGCACCACACCCACTCCACGCGGTTGGCTCCCGCGTCGTCGAATATGCCGCGGACTCTGCGGTAGGCCGCAACGTAATCCTGCGCCGAGCCGCCCGGTGCCTCCCACCGCCCAGGGGTACCAGTCTCCGTTCATTTCGTGTGCGAACCGAAGCCGGAACGGCTTGTCATAGGAGGCCGCCTGCTCGGCCCAGGTGCGCACATAGGTGTCGTATCGACCACCTGCGATCTGTCCGGCCGTGTAAGCCGCCTGGTGCTTGCCGGCGCGGGGATCCCAGGGTTCCCACGTCAACTCCGGGGTGCAGCCGGCGGCCGCGGCGGCATCCAGAAACGTGGTGGGCAGCGATCTCTCCCAGACGAATGCCTCGTACACGGTCAGCACGTCCAAGTGCTTGCCCAATTGCTGCGCGGCGGCCTGTGACCGCTGCAGCGTCGCGTCGTCGAGACCGGTTGCCGCCAGCCCGAACTGGCGTGGCTGGCGAGGTTGGCCTGGTTGGCTTGGTTCGGTCCTCTGGCATCCGCCAGCGGCCATCATGGTGAATGCCGCCAGGGGGATCGATGCGAGCAGGCTGCGACGCGACACCCTCGCCGCCTGTCTGCTGGGCAACGACACCTCCTGGCCGTGATGTGTCCGGCAGAAACACACCCTACGGGACGGCCGAGCGGTCGCCCCGCAAACGTCAGCGGCCGCTCAGGTCGATTGCCTTCTCACGGATCTGCGCCTGGACAGCCGGCAGCAGCGCCTTGACCGCGGTTGCGCTCAGGTGGGAGTCGTCGCGGTAGAGCAACGTGCCGTTGCGCACCGCGCGGCATTTGTTGTCCTCGCACAGGTATGCGTTGAGGTCGAGCACCGGGATGTCGACGTTCTGGCCCCGAACCTGGTCGGTGACAATGGGTTCGGTCCGGGGGGTGTTGTTCAGGTCGAAGTCGCACGCGGACCAGTTGTCGGTGGCGCCCGAAATGCATTCGGGCATGTTCTTGTTCGGGTACGGCGTATCCCGCAGGTAGATGATCTTCGCGCCGGTCGCGCGCAGTTGGCTCAGCGTTTGATCCCAGGCGGTCTTGAACTCCTGGTAGTCGGGCACGTACGTGGACAGCGAGCTGATCACGATGTACTTGGGTTTCAGCGCCACGATCGCCTTGACGCTGTCCTCGCGCCAGCCGAGGCAGTCTGATTTGGTGAACGGGTCTGTGCGGCCGTCCCTGGGTTGCAGGGCGGCGGCCGGGCATGCCGCCTTGGTGAATTGGTTGAGCCGCCAGTTGTTTTCCTTGGCGATGGCCTGAACCACCGGCAGCCACTGCTGTGCGTGGCTGTCGCCGAACAGCACCGCCGGAACGCCGTCTGGTGGGCCGTCCACGCAGGTGTCCGGTTGTTCGCGGTTGCCAAGCGGAACCAGGCACTCGTCGCGGTCGGGCCGGTCATCGAAGGCCTTGAACGGATTGGGTGTGACCGGACCCGACTTCGCGCCGGTGTCCGCGCCGAAAACGGATTCGAAGCTCACCGACGGATTGGACGAAGCCGCCCCGCTGGCCAGGTTGACCGCCAGGACGCCGAGGGTCATCGTCACCGCGGCGGCCGCAACGGTGCCGGTGATACCGACCGACAGCGAGGCCTGCAGGTTGCGCTTCAATTCCGCCGACGACATGATCGGGCGTTCCAGCAGTGCGGTGGTGGCCCACGCCAGCACCAGTGCCCCCATGGTCACGCCCACCAACGTCGGCCAGCTGGTGTTGTGGGTGTAGCTCTTGAACAGCACCAGAGCGGGCCAGTGCCACAAATACCAGCCGTAGGAGACCTTGCCCAGCCACCGCAACGGGCGCACCGAGAGAAACGATCCGACGGCGGGCCTGCTGCCGGCGGCCACCTGTCCGGCCACAATGATCGCGGCGGCACCGAGCGTCGGTACCAACGCGGCGACGCCTGGATAGGGCGTGGTGTGGTCGTAGGCCACCGTCGCCACCAGCACCGCCGACAGTCCCGCCCAACCGAGCACCCACATCGCTATCTGCACACGCAGGTTCGTCATCAGGCCGGTCAGCAGCGGCCCCACCACCGCGACGAGTGCACCGACGCCGAATTGCCATGCGCGCGTGTGGGTCGCCATATAAGACAGGGTCGGGTCACTTGCCGTATAGAGCAGCGACCCGAACAAGGAGGCGGCGATAACCACGGCGATTCCCCAGCCGACGACCATGCGCATGGACCACCGCATGCGCTTGGCCAGCACGGCCAACGCGACCAGCAGAACGGGCCAGACGAAGTAGAACTGTTCCTCGATGGAGAGCGACCAGAAGTGCGTGGCAACGCTATCGTCCGACGCCCCGGCGAGGTAGTCCTTGCCCGCTGCGATGAAGCGCCAGTTGGCGATGTTCGCCGCAGCGGCCAGCAGGTCGAGTGCCTGGCGGAAGACCGAGAGCAGCGGCATCAGGAACCAAACGGCGATCGACGTCGCCACGATGGTCACGGCCGCCGGGGGAATGATGCGGCGTGCGCGCCGCGCATAGAAGCCCTTGAACGAGACCCGCCCATTGCGCTCGTACTCGCGCAGCAGCAGGCCGGTGATCAGGAAGCCCGAGATGACGAAGAACACGTCGACGCCCACAAAGCCGCCGGCCATGTGCGGCACACCCGCGTGAAATAGCACGACCAGCGCGACGGCGATGCCTCGCAGGCCTTCGACATCGTTGAAGAAGCGGTTTTCTGTTTTCTTGGTCTCGGTCTTGGGCTTGGTTTCTGACTTGGGCTTGGTCTTGGTTTTCGTTCTAGGCGGCTGTGTCGGGACGACGACGGTGGTCGGATGCTGGTCTAGGTGGTGGTGCGCTGGTACTGCGGCAGTGGCGGTACGGGATATCCGCGGCAGCCGCATCCTCTCGGTCTGGTCCGTCGCGCTCGACAGCCTCGGGCCATACCTCACGGTCGGTTCTTCGCGATACCTCACGGTCGGTTCTTCCCAGCACGTAGTCATGAGGAAATCGTCGCGTTTTCGCAGTACGGGTCGGAATCGCCGGCAAGCCAGAATCCACTGCTCGAACGGAAGAGTTTCCTATCTCCCTGGTAAGCAGTCCGGTCCGCCCGACGCATGAAGCCGACCACCTCTCGGGTGGTTTGACCGCGGGGCAACGAGTCCTCGACAGCTTTGGGTTGACGTCCAGCACGGGACGTCCAGGGTTTCACCCGAACCTGTTCTCTCACAGAGGGTTTGGTTCGGCGGACGCCGTGATCGTCAAGCTCAGGAGCTCCACGGGATCATCAGGTCGAACCACCCGGACGCGACGGCTGCGGCCAGCACCAGCGCCAGTGTGTAGCACACCGCCTCATAGGCGGAGATCCGATGTGGATTGCGCCGCTTTGGTGCAGGGCCGTCTTTGGTTGCTGGTGCAGCAGCGCCGTCCGTCCGGGATCCGAGGAGCTTGCCGAGAGATGGCAGGAGGATCTTGACGAACTCGACAAGCAACGGCAGGGCGAGATAGGTGTAAAGGCCCACGAACATCGCCATCAGCCAGTACTGGCGCACCCCATAGGCATGTATGTCGTAGATGACCACGCCCCAGAACGGCACGAGCGACAGCACGATCGCAACGGCGCCCAAGCGGCTGATGCTGCGGGCCAGGGGATTGGGGCGATTCATCGCGCCGGTGGGAACCCATCCCGCTGAGCGGCCCCGCAGTTTGTGCACGATCGCGATGAGGTGGGCGTAGCTATAGGCCATCTGCAGGCGCAGGACCTCAAACCGCCAGCGGCTCTTGGACACCACCGGTATCACCACCAGATACACCCAAAGTCCGACGAGGAAGGGCACAAACTGTGCGGGCTGGACTTGGCTCGGGAAAAACGCGGCCATGATCATGCCGGGAAGGTAGAGCGCGAGGACGTTGACAGCGGTGGTGATGTAGTAGAACAAGCCCGCCCAGAAGCAGAGCCGTTGCCGCAGGGTCATTTTCACCCGGGAGCCGTCAAGCTTCGCGTTGTGCAGCTTGACCAGCGACCCGTTGCACCAGCGGTACTGCTGGTTGAGGAAGCCCGCCATGTCGCCTGGGCACAAGCCGCGTGAGACCACGATGGGTACGTAGCGGGTCTGGAAGCCGGCCTGCATCAAATGCAGCCCGGTGTGAATGTCTTCGCTGTGTTCGATCTGGGCGAATCCGCCGGTGGCTTCGAGGGCCTTGCGTCGGTACAGCGCGCAGGTGCCGACGCAGATCGCGGCGTTGAACCGGTCCCGCGACGGCAGGATCCAGCGGTAGAACAACTCTTGGGTCGAGCCTGCCGTGCGCTGAATCCAGTTCAGGTTCTCGCCGCTGTCGAAGCATTGCGGGCTTTGCACGATGCCGACGGCGGGGTCATCCATGTACGGCACCAAGTGCCGCAGGAAATCGGGCCGCGGGCAGAAGTCAGCGTCCAGAATCACGATGTGGTCTCCCGATGTGCGGGCGAACGCGTACTGAAGGTTGCCGGCCTTCTTCAGGTGCCCACGATTCGGTCGCACGACGTAGTCGAACCCGAACTCTGCGGCCAGGTCCCGGACCTCGCCGCGATCGCCGTCGTCGAGAACGTGAGCTTCGACCCTGCCCGCCCACTCCATCGCCTTGACATGCGTGTAGGTGTTGCGCAGAACCGCCACGTCCTCTCCGTACGTGGGAAGGAAGACATCGATGCTCGGCGCCGGGCCTGACGGAGCCCAGCCCTCGACAAGCGCGCGGTGTGTCTTTGCTGACACCCGCCTGGTGTTGAAGCTGGTCAGCGACGAAAGTATGGTGCCAATCACGTTGAGCCCCAGCAAGATCAGCATGGGCCATAAAACTGCGATCGACGCGAGTGCGAACTGCAGCAGACTCCATCCTGCGAGCACGTAGGCGGCCATCAACAGGACCTGCACCCATCGCATCTGCGCTCCGAAGTAGGAGTAGACCTCGCTGTCACCCGGCGGGGCGACCAGACCTTCTGCTTCGACTTCGACGGCCTGTTCGGCGAGCTGACTGGTGTCCAGCACCGCCAGATCGCTGCGGACTATCCGCTCCGTGAGAGGCTCCTGCAGCGCTAGCCGCTCCGTGCCAGGCTCCTGCAGCGCTAGCCGCTCGGTGCCAGGCTCGTGCGGCACCTTGGTGCGGCCGGTCCACATCCCGTCGGTGCCACGATGGTCGGGGCGCCGGTCGTGTCGACGCGGGTCGGGTCGATGAGAGTCATGGCGCGGGTCTGGCCGGTGCACGTGGCGGCGCAGGTCGGACCGGTTCAGGTCGTCGCGCCCCGGTATGCGGCTACGGAAGGTGCGGGGCCTCTGCGCGACCGGCATGGCGCCGACCGAGACCGTGTCTTCGGTCGGGCCAGGGCGAAGTCTCGTCGTCTCTTCGCAGTACGTAGTCATGAGCAAATTTTCGTGATCGGGGAATGCTTCCGTAATCGCCGGGAAGCCAGAGTCCACTCCTGAGGGGGAAGGGTTTCCTATCCGTCTGGTAAGCAATTTGGGGCAACAAGCCTCAGGACTTCGAATTGCTTTCGGGCGACGATGAATAGCGCTACGCACCGAAGCGCAGCGTGATACCCGCGCCCCGGCAACCCCGAGACCCGCCGACAGCTCTGCGTAATGGCCCCGGGTGCTGCGGATCATCAGCAGCACCCGGGGCTCTGGATCGAGCGCAGCCAGCGGCGGCGTCAGCGCTCGGAGTTGCTCTTGAAAAAGTTCGGGAAGTCGAGCGCGTACGCGTTGAGCACGGTCGCTGTTGCCGCCCCCCGCGGCCCCGCGAGTTCGGCAGTCATTCTGCCGATACGGTGATCTTGGGTAGCAATCGTTTGACGTGCGGTGCCGAGCTGGCGTTCGCGATCGGCGAGTTTGAGTTCGGCGGCCTGGCGGCGCTGCTCCGACTCGCGTAGAAGATGGCGCAGTTCATCGATTTGTGCGCCCGCTGTGAGTGGCATCATGACGTCATCCCATCTTTCGTGTGTCGCGGTGTCGTACTTTCGCCAGCAGGCTGCTCGGGTTCCACCCGTATGCCGTCAGCCTCATCAGCGGCTCGATGATGATCACGCCCATGAGCGCGCGATCTTGCCTCGCGGTGGGGATCCAGGTAGCGCCCGGGCTGCCATGCGCTCCCGCGGCCGCTCCGATGCCGACGCCTCCGGCTCTGTTGCATCATCTCCACGTTCATTTCCGCTGCCCCTTTTTCCTAACGCCTGCGGTGTAAACAGTCCGCCGTTGTACCTCGCTGTGCAGAGGCAGATATATGTGGCCACAGTCCAAAAGCCATGGGCCAGAGCCAGATACGCGCACTAACCGGAATCGGTTGCAATACCGACAGTGTGTCATCGCCCAATTCCTTTCATGCGTAACGTCGCTCCTGCCGAGTCATCGGTCCGCCAATTGGGTTGTGGTTCTTCCCACTGCGTAGCCATGACGTAAATAGTCATGATCAAGTGGTGGTTCCGTAATCGCTGGGAAGCCAGATTCCGATCGCGAATGGGAAGGGTTTCCTATCCGACTGGTAAGCAGCCAGGTATCAGAACGATTGACCGTTGGCGTATCGCTGTCGGCGGTAGTAGCGGCCCTTGCCGCGGTTCCGACTCTTGTATGTCGAAAGCTGCGAGTCACAGTTCGGACAGACCAGCCGCAGGTTCTCCCGGCGATTATTCGTCGGGTCGCCATCGATGTGGTCCAATCACCAACGCGAGGGGCAGGTCCAACCACACGTTTGATCCGCCACAGATCGCGCAGCTGCCCGACTGAGCGGCGGCGAGATACTCGCGGATGTAGTGACCTGAATGGCTGTCGATCCGCGCCGTGCCGGATTCGAGCCAGAGATTGGTGAGGGTGGCTCGCCGTGCTGATCCCTGGCACGCATTGCCGCAGTAGACCTTCTGGCTGCGCTTGGAAAGTGCGGCTCCGCAGCCGCGACACTGTCTCATGAGCCGACGCTACGATTGGCCACCGACAACGGGCCGCCTGATTGGAGCCTCCTATCGGGATTGAACCGATGACATTTGCTTTACAAGAGCAACGCTCTACCACTGAGCTAAGGAGGCCTGCGGGCCTGAGTTTATCGGGTCAGATGATCGGGTCGTCCTGCGGTCGCAACAGGCGAAGCCATCGGTAGCCGTGGGGTTCGAGGCCCGACCTCGATCCGGCCCTTTGCGTCGAGCTCGTGCTCGGACAGGCCGCCGAGCAGGTCGACGAGCTTGGACCCTGGCGGCGCGTCCGCCAGCTCGATCGGCACCATGCAGCTGTCCGAGCCGAAATTGTGCACCGCGACCATGGCCCAACCGGACTCCTCCCGGCACACGTGCGCCAGCACCGCAGGGTTCCCCTGCTTCAGCACCTCGGCGGTCGACCATCCGATCTCGGGCTGTGACCGGTAGGTGTAAATGAGGTCGCGGATGAACCACCAGAACGATTCGTGGTCGTGTCGCTGGTCGGCGGCGTTGACCCGCTGCGGGTCCGTAGAGGCCGTCGGGCAAGGGACGGCAGAGCCGTCGCTTCGACGCCTTGGAGAAGCCGCCGTTGACGTCGCCGGTCCACTGCATCGGTGTGCGCACAGCGAATCGCCCTGGAATATCGAGATTTTCGGCCATGCCGATCTCTTCGCCGTAGAAGAGGACGGGAGTTCCGGGCAGCGAGAACGCCAGCGAGTAGACCATCTTCATGCGGTGCTCGTCGCCGCCGAGCATCGACGGCAACCGTCGGCGCAGTCCGCGACCGTAGAGCTGCATGTCCTTGTCAGGACCGAACGCGTCGAAAACCTCCTGGCGCTCATCGTCGCTCAGCTTGTCGAGAGTCAGTTCGTCGTGGTTGCGCACGAAGTTGGCCCACTGGCTCGTCACGTCGAGGTGCGGTCGCTGCTTCAGGGCCTTGGCGATCGGGCGGGCGTCGCCGCGGGCGAGCGACAGGTAGATGTTCTGCATCCCGATGAAGTCGAACTGCATGTTGAGCCCGTCGCCGTCAGGGCCGCCGAAGAACGCCAGCTGGTCCTTGTACGGCACATTCACCTCGCCGAGCAGGACGGCGTCTCCGACGCGGCGGGTGACGAAGTTGCGGACGTCGCCGAGGTATTGATTCGGGTCGAACATGTCCGGGCTTCCCGGCACCGCGTCCTTCGCGAACAGAAACGGCACCGCGTCGACCCTGAAGCCGGAGACCCCGAGCTCGAGCCAGAACCCGAGTGTGCGTGAGATCTCCTCCTGCACTTTGGGATTCTCGATGTTGAGATCGGGTTGGTGCTTGTAGAAGTGGTGAAGGTACCACTCCTTCGTCTTGGGTTCGCGTTCCCAGAGGCTGCTCTCCTGGTCGGGGAAGACGACGTCCTTCGCGCTCGACTTTGGCTTGGTCGCGCTCCACACGTAATAGTCCCGATACGAGTCGTCCTTGCTGCGCCGGGCGGACTTGAACCATGGGTGACGGTCCGACGTGTGGTTCATGACGAAGTCGATGATGACCCGTATGCCACTCGCTCGAGCGGTGCGTACGAGTTCGACGAAGTCGCCGAGGGTGCCGAGCTTCGGGTCGACGCCGAAGAAGTCGGTGATGTCGTAGCCGTCGTCCTTGCGGGCCGTCGGATAGAAGGGCATCAGCCACAGGCATGTCACGCCGAGGTCGTAGAGGTACTCGATGCGCTCCGTCATGCCGCGGATGTCGCCCGTGCCATCGCCGTTCCAGTCGTAAAAGGTTTCGATGTCCGCGCAGTAGAAGACCGCGTTCTTCCACCACAGGTCGCCGGTGTCGGCCGGTCTCATGACATCGTCGCTTGCCGCTGGGGGGCGGACGGCGACAGCTGGGGCAGCACGTGTTCGCCGAACGCTTCGATGAAGGCAGCCTGCTTCTGGCCCACGAAGTGCAGATACAGCTCGTCCCACCCTTGATCGACGTACTCCTGCAGCCAGGCCGCGTGCCGGCCGAGGTCGCTCGACACGTTCACCGATTTCCTGACCTGTTCGGGTGAGACGTCCTCGCTGATGACGTCGAACGTCTCGACGGTCTCGACGTCCCAGCACGCCGGCGGGGCGAAGACGTTGCTGCGCCACTGGTCGTGGGCGATGGCCAGCGCTTCATCGTCGGTGTGCGCCCAACTGAGGTGGATCTGCAGTCGGGCCGGCCCGCGTCCCCCGGCCTCCCGATACGAGTCCAGGACCTTTTGCAGCGTCTCCTTGGGCTGGTTCACGGTGACAAGAGCGTCCGCCCATGCGGCGTGACGCGCTGCGGTCTCTGGGGTGACGGCCGGACCCACGAGGTCGGGGACGATGTCGGGCAGCGTCCACAACCGAGCGCGGTTGACGTGCACGAGGCCCTCGTGGCTAACCTCCTCACCGGACAGCAGCCGCCGGATGACGTCAACGCATTCGATGAGGCGTTGGTCGCGAATCTCCTTGCGCGGCCACACTTCTCCGGTCACCCGCTCGTTCGATGCCTCGCCCGATCCGAGCGCGGCCCAGAACCGACCCGGAAACATCTGCGCAAGGGTCGCGATGGCCTGGGCGATGATTGCCGGGTGGTAGCGCTGCCCCGGCGCATTGACGACGCCGAACGGAATGTTCGTCGTGGCCAGGGCGGCGCCGAGAAAGGACCACGCGAAGCCGGACTCGCCTTGTCGTTCGCTCCACGGGCTGAAGTGGTCCGAGGACATGCCGGCGGTGAAGCCGGCCTGCTCAGCCCGCTGAACGTCCTTCAGCAGTTGGGCCGGACTGATCTGCTCGTGCGAACAATGAAAGCCGATGACAGTCATGGCCAACCGCATACCCGTTCTGGGAGCGCCTTACGTCAGCGTCAAGAAACCTTCACTCGTCGGCGTCGATGACCCGCTGCGAGCGCACCGGAGTGGACGAGCGACTGCCCCGCGGCCTGCGGCCCGGGAACGGGATGCGATCGGCGATATTGCTCAGCGGGTTGACCACCTGGCTCAGCACGATGACGGCCTCGCGCAACGCCTCGATCGTCGGCTCAAGCGCCTCGAGTCCCGGCGTCAACCGGTTGAGGGTGTCGGCCACGTCGGCCAACTGCTCGAGCGGCCCGTGTCTGGCAGTCAGCTTGTCGACCAGCCCGCCCTCGGCGAGCAGCCGATCCGCCAGGCCGTCCTCGGCGAGCAACCGCTCGACCAGGCCGTCCTCGTCGAGCAACTGGTCGACCAGGCCGCCCGGTTCGATCGCGCGCATCAGGCCGCCGTCGTCCTGCGTCAGCCGGTCCAGCACGCCGCCCTCCATGGTGAGCTTGTCCACCACGCCGCCCGGCGCCAACAGCCGGTCAATGGGGCCGCCCGGCGTCAGCGCCCGGCCCAGCGGCTGATCCTCGTCCATGAGCCTGGCCAGCCGGTTCGCCCGTTCGACCGCCTCGTCGATGCCGAGCATGTGGGCGACCGAAGCCGTCCCGCCCGTTGCCCTCGAGTTCGCCTGACCCAGGGTTCGCTGCGCCAACCCCAGCGCGCCATTGGCGACGTCAAGGCCGGTTTCGGCGGCGGCAAGCCCGACTCGGACCGGGGCGGTGGCGAGATCGACCAGGTTCTTGCCGAGATTCATGGCCTCAGTGTATGGGTCCAGCTACCCGCTACCCATGTGCCGCCAGACGGAGGACAATGAAGATTCACAGGAAGTTGACAGCCGCCCTGCAGCTTCATTGCCAGGAACTTGGGAGAGATTTGGACGATGGCCATGGCTGCACTCCCAGAAATCGTCCCAGAGGCCCGAGTTCTCGTCGTCGACGACGAGACCAACATCGTCGAGCTTCTCTCGGTGAGCCTGAAGTTCCAGGGCTTCGAGGTCTATACCGCCTCCAACGGCCCGGCCGCGCTCGACAAGGCCCGTGAAGTGCGTCCCGACGCGGTCATCCTCGACGTGATGATGCCGGGGATGGACGGCTTCGGCGTGCTGCGCCGGCTGCGTGCCGATGGCATCGACGCGCCCGCGCTGTTCCTCACCGCGCGCGACACTCTTCAGGACAAAATCGCTGGTCTGACGCTCGGCGGCGACGACTACGTCACCAAGCCGTTCAGCCTGGAAGAAGTGGTGGCCCGGCTGCGGGTCGTGCTGCGCCGGACGGGCAAGGGCATCGAGGAGCCGCGAAGCGCCCGGCTGACCTTCGCCGACATCGAACTCGACGAGGACACCCACGAGGTGTGGAAGGCGGGCGAGCCCGTCTCGCTGTCGCCGACGGAGTTCACCCTGCTGCGGTACTTCATCATCAACGCAGGCACGGTGCTGTCCAAGCCCAAGATTCTCGACCACGTCTGGCGCTACGACTTCGGCGGCGACGTCAACGTCGTCGAGTCCTACGTCTCCTACCTGCGCCGCAAGATCGACACCGGCGAGAAGCGCCTCCTGCACACGTTGCGGGGTGTCGGCTACGTTCTGCGGGAACCGCGCTAGTTTCTGGCGAACAATAGAGGTGTGAAGGGTCTGCGCGGACGAGGTGTGCCGCTGCGGGTCGGGCTGGTGGCCGCGACCCTGGTGCTGGTGGCGTTCGGCTTGTTGGCTTCCGGCATCGCCGTCACCTCGATCCTGCGGCACAGCTTGACCAACCGCGTCGACGAGACGCTGCTCGATGCATCCCGTAGCTGGGCACAGGCCCCCCGACGCAATCCGATGCCTCCGACGGAAGGGCCCAATCCGGCCCGCCCGCCGTCGGACTTCTATGTCCGCGGCATCGACGCCGACGGCCGCATCTGGATGGCGGTCAACGATCGTGCCGCCGAACCCGACCTACCCGCCGACAACGACGTCGGTCCGGAACCGGTCACCGTCGGCTCGATCGACAACTCGCACGTTCAGTGGCGGGCCATGTCCGTGCACGGTCCCCACGACGAACTGACGACCGTGGCCATCGACCTGTCCGACGTCCAGTCCACGGTCCGTGCGTTGGTCTGGTCGCAGGCCGGCATCGGCGCGGCCGTCCTGCTGGTGCTCGGCGTCGCCGGCTTCTGGGTGGTACAACGCAGCCTTCGCCCACTGACCGAAGTCGAGCAGACCGCAGCCGACATCGCCGCCGGACAGCTGGATCGTCGTATCCCGCAACGTGATCCGCGCACCGAGGTGGGGCGGTTGTCGTTGGCGCTCAACGGTATGTTGGCGCAGATCCAGCGCGCCGTCGCATCGTCGGAATCGTCGGCCGAACATGCCCGCCGATCCGAAGAGCGGATGCGTCGCTTCATCACCGACGCGAGCCACGAGCTGCGTACACCACTGACCACCATCCGCGGCTTCGCCGAGTTGTACCGTCAGGGCGCCGCCCGCGATGTCGAGATGCTGATGTCGCGCATCGAGAGCGAATCGCGCCGGATGGGCCTGCTGGTGGAGGACCTTCTGCTGCTGGCCCGCCTCGACGCGCAGCGACCGCTGGACCGTCACCGGGTTGATCTGCTGGCGCTGGCCAGCGACTCGGTGCACGATGCCCGGTCCATCGCTCCGAAGCGCCCGGTCACCATGGAGGTCATCGACGGCCCCGGAACGCCGGAGGTACTCGGCGACGAGGCCCGCCTGCGTCAGGTACTCGGGAACCTGGTCGCCAACGCGCTGCAGCACACGCCCGAATCCGCCCGGGTCACCGTGCGGGTCGGCACCGACGACGACAACGCCGTGCTCGAGGTCGCCGACGAGGGCCCGGGTATGAGCGCCGATGACGCCCACCGCATATTCGAACGGTTCTACCGCACCGATTCATCGCGTGACCGCGCCAGCGGCGGCACCGGGCTCGGCCTGTCGATCGTCGACTCGTTGGTCTACGCACACGGCGGCACCGTCACCGTCACCACCGCGCCCGGCATGGGCTGCCGGTTCACCGTCCGGCTGCCGCGGATCGCCGACGTCGCCGCGCATGTCGGCTAGGACTGCGCACGCGAGGAGCGATCAGGAAAGGTCGGCCACCGCCGCCTTGATCTTCGCCTGCGCCTCGTCGAGTGACTCCGGCGACGGATTGGGATCGACGTTGGCGAACCCGAAATCGGTGAGGTTGTAGGCGGGAAAGACGTGCACGTGCAGGTGCGGAACTTCCAAGCCGGCGATGATCACGCCCGCCCGCTCGGCGCCGAACGCCTTGCACACGGCCTTGCCGATCAGCTGAGAGACCTGCATGACTCTGCCGAAGACAGCAGAGTCCACGTCCTGCCACTGATCGATCTCCGCGCGCGGGACGACAAGCGTGTGCCCCTGCGTCATCGGCTGGATGGTCAGGAACGCCACGATCTCGTCGTCGGTGTAGACGAACCGGCCAGGCAGATCGCCGTTGATGATCTGGGTGAAGACGGTAGCCATACCCGCGAGCATTCCAGCAAGCTCCCAGTGGCGTGGCAGTGGGGTGGCAGCTCGCTCGGAGACGGTTGACGATATGACGGATCCGGCGGATTGGCGCGCGCCGGACTACGTGCTCGACATCGTCATACCCGTTCACAACGAGGAACAGGACCTTCCCGGCTGCGTCCACCGCCTCCATGAATACGTCACGACTTGCGTGCCGTACTCGACGCGGATCACGGTGGCCGACAACGCAAGTACCGACGACACGCCAGCGGTCGCGGATCGGCTCGCCGACGAACTGCCCGACGTCGACGTCATCCACATCGACATCAAGGGCCGCGGCGCCGCCCTGCACACAGCGTGGATGAAATCGCCCGCCGACGTGGTCGCCTACATGGATGTCGATCTGTCCACGGGCCTGTCGGCGTTGATGCCCCTGGTGGCACCGGTGATCTCGGGCCACTCCGACCTCGCGATCGGCTCGCGGCTGGCCCCGTCCTCACGGGTCGTCAGGAGCTCGAAACGCGAATTCGTCTCCCGCTGTTACAACTTGCTGCTGCGCGGCGCGCTCGGTGCACGGTTCTCCGATGCCCAGTGTGGTTTCAAGGCGGTGCGCGCCGACGTCGCCCGCGAACTGCTTCCGCTGGTCGCCGACACCGGTTGGTTCTTCGACACCGAGCTTTTGGTCATCGCCGAACGGGTCGGGTTGCGGATCCACGAGGTGCCCGTCGACTGGATCGACGACCCGGACTCGCGGGTCGACATCGTCCCGACTGTGCTCGGCGACCTGAAGGGATGCTGGCGACTCGGGTGGGCACTCGCAACTGGCGCGCTGCCGATTCGGGAACTGCGGAAAAGCCTCGGCCGGAAGCGGCTCAGCCGTACTTCACACCTCGAAACTGCGGGGAGATCGCGAATTGAACGGATTTCGCGATCTGTGAGCAGTTTCGGCGATTAGCTACCGACCGATCATCGCGTGAAGTTCGTCGACCGACCACGGCGGCGAGTCCTGATGGTCGCGGTAGCCGATGATGCCCGGCGTCTGGCGCGCGAACTCTCCGACGAAACCGCCTGCGGCGATGAATATTCGGCCCGTGATGTCCTTGGCCGCGTCGCTTACCAGGTAGGCGTATATCGGCGCCGCATACTCGGCTGGTGGGGCGTCGAGCGCGGTCTGCGCGCTCACGTCGTCGAGCAGCCCCCTGCGGTTCAACCCTGCGATATGGGCCTGGTACTCGGGCCCGGTCGAGATCCGGGTCTTCGCGCCGGGGCAGACCACGTTCGCCCGGATACCGTGTTCTGCGAGTTCGGCGGCCAGAGCAAGAGTCAACCCGTTGACGCCGCCCTTGCCCGCCGGATAGCCGGTGCCGCCGTAGTCGCCGAGGAACGCGAACGAGCTGGTGTTGACGATGGCGCCGCCGCCCTGTTCCACCATCTTCGGCGCAGCGGCCCGGCACGTCTCGAACGTCGTGACGAGGTGCGCGTTGAGCAGGTCACCGAACAGCTCGCTGGTGACTTCGAGGATCGACTCGCTGGCCAGGCCCGCAGTGCCCGCGCAGTTCACCAGGATGTCGATCCTGCCGAATTCGCTTGTGCACCTGTCGATCAGCGCATCCGCTGTCGCCGGGTCCGCCGGCGAACCGGGGTGGGCGACAGCGCCGACGATGTTCTCCGCCGCTTCGGCCGCTGCGTCTGCGTCTCGTCCGTTGACGACGACGCCTGCGCCCAATTCGGCGAGAAGTGCGGCGACTGCCAACCCGATACCGCGTGTTCCGCCCACCACGACGGCGCCACGGCCGGTCACGAGGCGACGGCGCTAATCGCCCCTGCCATCCTTGACGGGCTTCATCATGTCCATGTTCCAGTAGCCGCGAAGGTTGGTCAGCAGACCGGCGTCGTTCACCTTGTAGGTGAAGACGCCGCGCACGGAGCTCGCCGAGCCGTTGTCGAACGTGAACTTCAGCGCCAGGATGTGGGCGATCTCGTCGGGCGAGCTCGACGGAAACGTTTCCTCGCACGTGATCGTGATGGTGGCGAGCCCGACGCTGCGCTCCCACCACTCCGAGACGCCGTCCTTGCCGACGACACCGGTGCCGCCGGGGTTCGTGTACGACGGGCCGATCGGGTCTTCGATGACCACGTCATCGGTCATCAGCGCCAGCCAGCCGGCCTTGTCCTTGGCTTGCACGCAGCGCCACGACGCCTGCGAGGCCGCCAGCGCCGGGGACTGCTCGATTGTCTCCTGGGACATGGTGTTTCGACCTACCGGTCGTCGTCGGTGTAGCGGATCACACCGCGGATGTTGCGGCCCTCCAGCATGTCGTCATAGCCCTCGTTGAGCTGCTCCAGCTTGTACTGCCGGGTGATCATATCGTCGATGTTGAGCTTGCCCGCCTTGTACATCGACAGCAGCTGGGGGATGTCGAAGTGCGGGTTGCCGCCGCCGAAGATGGTGCCCTGCAGGTTCTTCTGCATCAGCGTCAGCATCGCGAGGTTCAGCGACACCTCGGTGTCGAGCATGCTTCCGATCGCCGTGACCACACAGGTGCCGCCCTTGGAGGTCAGGTTCAGGTACGTGTCGACATCCTTGCCCTCCAGCTCGCCGACGGTGACGATAACCTTCTTGGCCATCAGGCCCGCGGTAACCTCGGCGATGCCGGCGAACGCCGACTCGATGTCGGGGTATACGTGGGTGGCACCGAATTTCAGCGCAGCATCACGCTTCCACCCGACTGGCTCGATGACGAAGATGGTGCGCGCACCCGCATTGACTGCGCCCTGCAATGCCGACATGCCGACTCCGCCGACACCGATGACCGCGACGTCGTCGCCGGGGCGGACGTCACCGCTGCGGACCGCCGACCCGTAGCCCGTTGTCACGCCGCAGCCAACCAGGCAGGCCACCTCGAACGGGATCGACGGATCGATCTTCACCACCGAACTCTTGTGCACCACCATGTACGGGCTGAAGGTGCCCAGCAGCGTCATCGGGAAGACCGGCTGCCCCTTGGCGTGAATGCGGTGGGTGCCGTCCGACACCGCCGTCCCGGTGAGGAGATACATGCCCAGATCGCACAGGTTGCGCATGCCTGCCTGACAGGAGGCACATGTGCCGCACGACGGGATGAACGACAGGACGACGTGGTCGCCTGGCTCGAGGCCTTCGACGCCAGGCCCGACCTCGGTGACGATGCCTGCACCCTCATGCCCGCCGAGCACCGGGAAACCGCCCATCGGGATGCTGCCCGTGACCAGATGGTGGTCGGAGTGACACATCCCGGCCGCTTCCATCTGGATCTTGACTTCGTCGCGCACGGGATCGCCGATCTCGATCTCCTCGATCGACCACGGCTGGTTGAACTCCCAGATCAGAGCACCTTTGGTCTTCATCTGTACCTGCTTTCGATTGAGCGTCGAGACAAGACTAGAGGGTCTAGTTAGCCATATCACAGGGCCCCCAAGCAACCGCTTGGGTGGGAGCTACCAGATGGCCACGGGTGCTTCGCCGAGCGGGTAGTAACCAGGCACTTTCACGCCGGCCACCGCCCGCTCGATCCGCTTCTGCATGCCGGCGCTCAGATCACCCGATTGGATCAGCTGGCCGAACATCTTGGATACGTGACCAAAGTCGAAGAAGTCTCGCTGCCACTCGATCTTGAAGTAGTCATTCAGCCGGAACCAGCTGCCGCCGATGCCGTAGATCTCGTCGCGCGTGCCGTCGGTCTTGTTGACGATCTGCTTCCAGAAACCGACGATCTCGCCGAGTTTCTCGTCGACCAGCACCTTCTGGTACTCGTAGTTCCAGTTCTCCAGGCCCTGCATCTCGAGACCCAGTGCGACGTCGCGGATCTCGTCGCGGCCGACACACATGACGTCTTCCTTGGGGCCGATGTTCCAGCCATAGGTGGCGTCTTCGGTGTAGAAGTCCGCCAACGGCTTCCAGTCACCCTTCTCTTCGCAGACGCGGTTGGCTTCCAGCCATTCGTCGACCCATTTGTCGAGGTCTTCGCGGGGCAGTGACGGCATTGGCGTGTCCCTTTCTCAATCCTGATCCGTTATGGACAGTGCTTGCGTGGGACAGGCCCACACGGCTTGTTCGACCTCGGCCCGATCATCTTCCGGCGCTGTGTCGTTGAGGATCTCGACCTTCCCGCGTTTGGGCACCCTGAAGTAGTCCGGGGCCTCGAGCTCACACATGGCGTGGCCCTGGCACAGGTCCAGGTCGACTTCTATCTTGATGCCCACGGTCGTCGCTCCTATGAGGTGCGCTTGCGGTAGCGGACCTTTGCGGGACGGGCCAGCTGCACCACCATCTTGGTGTGGTCGTTGCGGTAGCTGTCGGCCGGCTGTGCCATCTCGAACTCGTACTCGCGCAACAGAACCGAGAAGATCGCCTTGATCTGCATGGTGGCGAACGCGGCGCCGACGCACCGGTGCCTGCCCGCGCCGAACGGGATCCATGTCCATCGGTTGGCCATGTCGGCCTGCGCTGGCTTGTTGTAGCGGTCCGGGTTGAACGTGTCGGGGTCGGGGAAATCCTCGGCTATCCGGTTGGAGATCGCGGGGGAGGCGGCGACGAAGTCACCGTCGTGGATTCCGAAGCCTTCGACCTCGAACTCACCCTTGGCGACCCGCATCAGGATGATCAGCGGCGGGTGCAGCCGCAGGGTCTCCTTGACGACGTTGTCCAGCTTCGGAATCTGGCGCAGCGCATGGAAACTCACCTCTTGGCCGTCGGCGTAGAGCTCCTCGAGCTCGGCGAGCACCTCGGCATAGACCTCGGAGTGGCGGATCAGCTCGATCAGCGTCCACGCGGACGTCCCCGAGCTGGTGTGGTGCCCGGCGAACATCAGAGAGATGAACATTCCGGTCACCTCGTCGGCCGAGAATCGCGGGTTGCCGTCCTCGTCCTTGATGGACACCAGCACATCGAGCATGTCTCGGTCGGCCTTGTCCTTGGGCGGATTGGCCAGCCGCAGGTCCATGATCTCCTGAACCAACGCGACCAGCTTCACCCGCGCCTCGTCGCGGCGCGTGAAGCTCTCGATCGGCAGGTACGGGTCGACGTAGCAGAGCGGATCGGTGCCGCGTTCCAGGTCGTGGTAGTACTCCGCGAACCGATGGTCGAGCTGGTTGCGGAACTTCAATCCGATCAGACAGGCCGTCGAGGTGTAGATGGTCAACTCGGCGAAGAAGTCGAGCAATTCGATCTCGCCTTCGTCGCCCCAGTCGGCGATCATCTTCTTGACTTCGCCCTCGATGGTGGCCGCGTGGCCCTTCATCTGCTCGCCGCGCAGCGCGGAGTTGTGCAGCATCTCCTTGCGCCGTTCAGGGCTGGCGTCGAACACCACGCCCTTGCCGAAGATCGGCGTCATGAACGGGTATGCCTCGGCCTGGTCGAGATCTTCGTCGGCGGAACGGAAGAAGAACTCGTTGGCCTCGGCTCCGGACAGGAAGATGACATGCTTGTCGACGAGCTGGAACCACCCGACGTCGCCGCATTCGTCGCGGACCCGCTTCATCAACCCGATGGGGTCGGTGCGGAACTCTTCGAGGTGGCCGTGCTCTTCTTCCCCACCCGAGACGCGTGGCACGATCGCTGTTGTCACTGTGCTGATTCCCCTGTCGCTTCGCTTCCGCCCGCCGAACCGGGTATCCGGTCTTCACCCAAGGCGAGCTTCTGGCGGACGGTGTCGTCGGCCAACGGGGCTTCGGGCTGAAGCTCCATGTTTGCGATGAAGCCGCCGCGCGGTGTCTCGGCGACGAACGCGATCGCGCGTGCGAGATCCGCTGCGCGCAAGAAGTAGTCGTGCCGGGCCTGTCCCCACTTGGCCCAGTCCTCGAGCGCAGGCCCGATCAGGTCGGCGGGCAGGCTCCAGCCCATGTTGGTCTTCGTCGGCCCCGGGTGCACGATCGACGCCCGGACGCCGGTGCCCTCGAGCTCCATCTGCAGGTTGTTCACCATCGCGACGAGCGCCGCCTTGGCCGCCCCGTATGCGCCCATGTGCGGGCGCTGCCGCAGCGCCACGTCGGAGCCCACGAAGATGAGGTCGCCGCGTTGCCGCTCGAGCATGCCCGGCAGGACTGCCGCGGCCAGCCGGTTGGCCCCGACCAGGTGAATCTGCAGCTGTGAATCGAACTCGTCGGTGGTGATGTCGGCCAGCTTGCCGAAGTAGGTGTCACCGGCGCCTGCCACCAGCACCTCGATCTCGCCGAGCGCGTCGACCGACTGCGAGACAAAGGATTTCACCGAATTCGGGTCGGTGACGTCGAGGTGGAAACCGACGGCCTCGCCGCCGTCGGCCTGGATCTTGCCGACGAGCTCGGTGACCTTCTCCACGCGGCGGGCGCCGAGCGCTACCGGGAACCCGTGCGCCGCAAGCTCGATGGCGGTGGCTTCGCCGATGCCCGACGACGCGCCCGCGACGATCGCCGGCCTGCGTTCGGGGAGGGGTTCGAACCGCGGCATTTACCCGACCTCCACGGTCATCGGTAGGTGGGCGAACCCGCGGACGCTGCTGGAGTGGACGCGGACGGCGTTGGCCTCGTCGATCTCATACCCGCGGATTCGCTTGAACAACTCGGTCAGCGCCACCCGTGCTTCCATCCGCGCCAGGTGCGCGCCGAGACAGAAGTGGGCGCCGCTGCCGAAACTCATGAGCTTCGAGCCGATTTCGCGGCCGATCAGGTAGCTGTCGGGATCGTCGAACACCCGCTCGTCGCGGTGGGCGGAGCCCGGCAGCAGCAACAGGATGTCACCATCGGGGATCGTGGTGTCGTGCAAGGTCAGCTCGCCGGAGACCACCCGCGCCAGCAGCTGGCTGGACGTGTCGTAGCGCAGCGTCTCCTCGACCCACAGCGGGATGCGGTCCAGGTCGGCGTAGATCGGGGTCAGCTGGTCGGGATTCCGGTGGCCCCAGAACGCGGCATTGGCAAGCAGTTTCGTGGTGGTCTCGTTGCCGGCGATCACCATCAGGAACAGGAATCCCAGCACTTCTTCGTCGGTCAGCCGGTCGCCGTCGATCTCGGCCTCGAGCAGGGCGGTCGTCAGATCGTCGGCCGGTTTCTTGCGACGGTCGGCGATCATCTGCTGGTAGTAGACCATCAGGTTGATGGACGCCTCGATCGCCGACTGGGGCACGTCGTTCACGCCGTCCTCGCGGTGCATCACCCCGTCGGCCATGGCCCGGATGCGGTCGCGATCCTCGACGGGCACGCCCATCAACTCCGAGATGACGTCCATCGGCAGCTTGCCTGCGAATTCCGCGACGTAGTCGACGGTCCCGTCGTTCGCCTTCGCCAGCATCGTGTCGAGATGTTCGACGGCGAGCTCGGTGACACGTGCCTCGAGCTCGCGGATCCGGCGAGGCGTGAAGCCCTTCGACACCAAGGTGCGCAGGCGTAGATGGGCGGGGTCATCCATCGCGAGGAACGACATCGTCTTGCTCGCGTGCGGGCCGCGGGAGATCGGATCGAGAGACACGCCATCGCGGTTGGACAGGGTCGTGCTGTTGCGAAACCCTTGCAGCACATCGCTATGCCGTGACAGCGCCCAGAAGCCGAGCTTCTCGTTGTGGTACAGCGGGGCTTCGTCGCGCAGCCGCTTGTAGTACGGGTACGGATCCTCGTGGAAGTCGTAGTCGTAAGGGTCGAGGATCACGTCGCTGGTTGGAACGGTCACTGTTGGTCTCCGAGACTTCTGCTCATCGATCCCCTCCGAGGCTTCGTCTCATTTATCCCCTCCGAGGATGAGGCCGACGACGTAGGTCAGTCGATCGGCGATCTCGCGATAGCTGACGTAGCCGCTGCCCGCGTGCACGAGTGCGCCGAAGTAGGTCATCTCGAGCGCCGACACCGTGCGCGGGTCTGCTTCGGGGCCCATCGCCGAGCGGATGCGGCGGTGGATCTCGGCGCCGATGCGGTCGCGGACAGTGCGCACGGCCGCGTCGTTGTTGCTCAGCAGCGCCGTCGTGCACGCGGCGGCGACCTCCGGCTCGTCGGCGATCATCAAGGTCATTGCGCGCAGCGCCTGCTCGACCCGGGCCGGCGTGCTGTCGTTGACGTCGGTGAAGTAGGGCACTTGGCGCATCAGGTCCAGGTAGACCTCGGCGATCAGATGGTTCTTCGACGAGAAGTAGGTATAGGCCGTCGCTGGTGCGACCTTGGCGCGTGCGGCGACGGCGCGCACGGTCAGATCGGCGTAGGACGACTCCCGCAGCATGTCCACACCTGCGGTGAGGACCTTGCGGAAGGTCTCTTCCTGCCGACGGTTGCGAGGGGTGCCCCCGCCTTGGTCGGCGACGGTGGCCACGGCATCACTGGACACATGTCCAAGTTATCGGATCGGGACGCCAGCAAGCAAGTGCGAATGGCAAATATCCAGCTCAAGATGGATATTCGCGAGGGTCTCCGCACCCGTACGAGGTCAACCTTGCTTCTCGCACCGGTCTGCGGCTATCGTTCGAGTGAAGATATTCGGACACTTGTCCAGCTATTCAACGGGAGTCGGAATGGGGATGCTGGCCGATCGCCAGAGTCAATTGCTCATCGACGGGAAGCTCGTGGCTGGCGGCGCGGGCACGTTCCCGACGCTCAACCCGGCCACCGAGGAGGTGCTTGGCGTCGCCGCCGATGCGAGCGCAGCGGATATGGGCCGCGCGATCGAGGCCGCCCGCCGTGCATTCGATGACACCGACTGGTCGACCGACACCGCGCTGCGGGTGCGCTGCATCCGGCAGTTGCAGGAGGTGCTGACCAAGCACGTCGAAGACCTGCGCGAGATCACCATCGCCGAGGTCGGTGCGCCGCTGATGCTGACCTCCGCCGCACAGCTGGAAGGTCCGATCGCCGACCTCAGCTTCTGCGCCGACACCGCCGAGTCCTATCAGTGGACCACCGACGCGGGCGTCGCTTCGCCGATGGGCATCAAGACCCACCGCACCATCGCGAAGGAAGCCGTCGGTGTCGTCGGCGCCATCACCCCGTGGAACTTCCCGCACCAGATCAACCTCGCCAAGCTCGGACCGGCACTGGCCGCGGGCAATACCGTCGTGCTGAAACCCGCACCGGACACCCCGTGGTGCGCCGCCGCCGTCGGCCAACTCATCGACGAGCACACCGATATTCCGCCTGGCGTCATCAACATCGTCACGTCAAGTGACCACGCTGTCGGCGCGCTGCTGTCCAAAGACCCACGGGTGGACATGGTTTCGTTCACCGGGTCGACCGCGACGGGCCGTGCCGTGATGGCCGATGGCGCGGCGACGCTGAAGAAGGTCTTCCTCGAGCTCGGCGGCAAGTCGGCGTTCCTCGTTCTCGACGACGCCGATCTCGCGGGTGCATGTTCGATGTCGGCGTTCACCGCGTCGATGCACGCCGGACAGGGATGTGCGATCACCACCCGGCTCGTGGTGCCACGTGCGCGCTATGACGAGGCCGTCGAGGCGGCGGCGGCGACCATGGGCTCGATCAAACCGGGCGACCCCACCGACGCGCGGACCGTATGCGGACCGCTGATCTCCGCGCGGCAGCGCGATCGCGTGCAGAGCTACCTCGATTCGGCGACCGACGAGGGCGGCAAGTTCGCTTGCGGCGGAGGGCGTCCCGCCGACCGGGACACCGGCTTCTTCATCGAGCCCACCGTCATCGCAGGCCTCGACAACAACGCCAAGGTCGCGCGCGAAGAAATCTTCGGTCCGGTGCTGACGGTGATCGCCCACGACGGTGACGACGACGCGGTGCGCATCGCCAACGACTCGCCCTACGGCCTGTCGGGCACGGTGTTCAGCTCAGACCCCGAGCGGGCTTCGGGAGTGGCGGCGCGGATGCGTGTCGGCACCGTGAACGTCAACGGCGGCGTCTGGTATTCGGCCGACATGCCGTTCGGCGGTTACAAGCAGTCCGGCATCGGCCGGGAAATGGGCCTTGCCGGTTTCGAGGAGTACCTCGAGACCAAAGCCATTGCCACCGGCGTCAACTAGAAGGAGCGGAGGGCCTGTGCGTGGGTCTTTATGGTGATCAGTTCAAGGAGAAGGTGGCGATCGTCACCGGGGCAGGCGGGGGTATCGGCCAGGCGTACGCCGAGGCGCTCGCCCGCGAGGGGGCGGCCGTCGTCGTTGCCGACATCAACACCGAGGGTGCCCAGAAGGTCGCCGACGCCATCTTGGGCGAAGGCGGTAACGCGCTCGCGGTGCGGGTCGACGTGTCCGATCCCGACTCCGCCAAGGAGATGGCGGCGCAGACACTGTCGGAGTTCGGCGGCATCGACTACCTGGTCAACAACGCGGCCATCTTCGGCGGTATGAAGCTCGACTTCCTCATCACCGTCGATTGGGACTACTACAAGAAGTTCATGAGCGTGAACCTCGACGGCGCGCTGGTGTGCACGCGTGCGGTCTACCGCAAGATGGCCAAGCGCGGCGGCGGCGCGATCGTCAACCAGTCGTCGACCGCGGCGTGGCTGTACTCGAACTTCTACGGGCTGGCGAAGGTCGGCATCAACGGCCTGACCCAGCAGCTGGCCACCGAACTCGGCGGCCAGAACATCCGGGTCAACGCCATCGCGCCCGGACCCATCGACACCGAAGCCAACCGGTCGACGACGCCCAAGGAGATTGTCGACGACATCGTGAAGCGAATCCCGCTGTCCCGCATGGGCGAAGTGGACGATCTCGTCGGCATGTGTCTGTTCCTGCTGTCGGACCAGGCGAAGTGGATCACCGGCCAGATCTTCAACGTCGACGGCGGCCAGATCATCAGGTCCTGAGGAGCCCCTTATGAGTGACAACGATGTCAAGCTCGGCTACATCGGCCTGGGCAACATGGGCGCGCCGATGGCCAAGAGGCTGGTCGAATGGCCCGGCGGTTTAACCGTTTTCGATGTGCGCCTGGAGGCGATGACGCCGCTGGCCGAGGCGGGTGCAAGCCTGGCCGACAGTGTCGCCGATGTCGCGAAGGCCGACATCATCAGCGTGACGGTCCTCAACGATCAACAGGTGCGCGATGTCGTCGGCGAACTCGCCGAAACCGCTAAGGCAGGCACGGTGATCGCCATCCACTCGACGATCAGCCCCGATACCGCCATTCAGCTCGCCGAACAGCTTGCACCGCAGGGTATTCACATCGTGGACGCGCCGGTGAGTGGCGGTGGAACAGCGGCCCAGAACGGGGAGCTGGCCGTGATGATCGGTGCCGACCGCGCTGTCTACGAGCGCATCAAGCCGGCGTTCAAGCAGTTTGCGTCCGTGGTGGTGCATGCTGGCGATGTCGGCGCAGGCACGCGAATGAAGCTGGCGCGCAACATGTTGACGTTCGTCTCCTATGCGGCGGGCTGTGAAGCGATGAAGCTTGCCGAGGCCGCAGGAATCGACCTCCAGCAGCTGGGCCGGGTGGTGCGGCACACCGACGCTCAGAGCGGCGGACCCGGCGCGATCATCGTTCGGGAGAACATGGAGGCGTTGGAGCCGGACAATTTCCTGTACGGGCCGCTGGCGCACGCCCGCGACCTGGGTGAGAAGGATCTGAGTCTGGCACTCGCGCTCGGCGAAACCGTCGGTGTCGACCTTCCGATGGCTGAGATGGCGCTGAAGGATCTGGCGACCGGGCTCGGCGTACCGCACACCGCTTCCACTGCGAAGGAGTAATCCGATGGACGAGTTGCGTAAGAAGGGCCTCGAGAAGATGAACGAGGTCTACGGGTGGGAGATGCCCGACATGCCCGGCGACTACTTTGCGTTGACCGCCGACCACCTCTTCGGAACCATCTGGACGCGGCCGGGTTTGTCGATGCGGGACAAGCGGATCATGACGCTTACGGTGGTGACGGCGCTCGGTATCTCCGACCTCGCGGAGATCCAAGCCAACGCCGCACTGGTCGAATGGCGAGATCTCAGAGGACGAGCTCAAGGAAATGGCGATCTTTCTGACCCACTACCTCGGCTTTCCGCTCGGCTCCAAGCTCGACGGAGTGGTCACGAAGGTGGTCAAGGACCGTAAGAAGGCGGCAGACGCGGGCAAGGGCGAGGACAAGAAGGCCAACGTCAACGCCGCCGTCAAGATGCACTCCGGGGGAAAGGTCCATGACAAGTAGGTTCGCGAGCCTCTCCCGGGACCAGCTCGCCGTCCTGGTGCCCGAGCTGCTGTTGATCGGACAGCTGATCGACCGGTCCGGAATGGGTTGGTGCATCAAACCGTTCGGTCACGACGGGATGCTGGAGATCGCGATCGAGGAGTGGATGGGCGCGAGCCCCGTCTACACGAAGCGCATGCAGAGGGCGCTGAACGTTCGAGGGCGACGACGTCATCACGATCTTCAAGGGCCTGCAGCTCGACATCGGTGCCCCGCCGCAGTTCATGGACTTCCGCTACACCGTGCACGACCGCTGGCACGGCGAGTTCCATCTCGACCATTGCGGTGCGCTACTGGATATCGAGCCGATGGGCGAGGACTATGTCCGCGGCATGTGCCACGACATCGAGGACCCGACCTTCGATGCCACCGCGGTGGCCACCAACCGCAGAGACGCAGATCCGGCCGATCCATCGGCCGCCGCGCGCGCCCGCCGATCGGCATCCGCACTGCGCGTGGACCGTGACCATCGACGAGTCGTATCCGGAGATCGCCGACCATCCGGTGATCGACGTCACTGCGCCGAACCCGTGCCGCCAGAACCGAACTCGATCCGATCGACGTCGCACGACGAGGGGCAAGTCGGACTACTCGGGCGAGCTGGTATCGGACGTCGACTTCGCGCGTTCTCACACTCGGCCCTGGTGCGCATCGCCGACGAGATGTGCCTGCAGATGCATCTGCTGAACCTGTCGCTTCGTTCTCGCCGTGGGCAAGCGGGCAGGCACCGACACCGAACTCGCGCACAAGATCTGCACCAATCAGCTGACCGGCATCGCGGGCATCGCCGCCGAACGCATCCATCGCGCGCTTGATCTGCCAGGCGGCATCGAGGGTGCGATCCGCACGCTCGAACTGCACCCGATGTTCAATCCGGCGGCATACGTGACCGCCGACTTCGGTCCGGACACCGTCGCAGGTTCGCACGTCACCCGCGCATGAGGACGGGGCATGGATCTCGCTGGTGACTCCGGGCGAGACATCGTGCGACCCCTGCAGGCGGTCGTCGCCGCAGTCGACCCGCACCTCGATGTGGAGGTGACTGGAACCGACAATCGACTGGACGGCCCGAGTGATCGAGACCGACACGGCGGCAAAGGAATTGCCGGAAGTTTCGGTTGTGAGATTCAGCGGCGGCCCGGCGTTCGTGTTCGAGCCGAGGAAGTCGCTTCCGATCACGGTCGTATAGCGGCGCCGACCCACCGGCGCAGGTAGTCGCGCAGTTCCTCGCCGGTGCGGGGCGGTCGCCCGGGGTCGGTGACGAACGATTGGATGATCCGCAGCAGATGCTCGGCGAGCTCGTTGAGATCGTCGTCGCTGAAGCCGAGGCCTGCCCAGTCGACGTCGAAGCGGCGCACCATCGAGTGACCGAAGTCGAGCGCGACGTCACCCGTCACCGACTCGATGTGTGGGTTCGGCCGACCGGGGGTGATGAGCAAACCGAGATGCTTGTCCTTCGGCAGCCACTCGAGTGCCGTCGCGATCGCCTCGGCGACGGCTTCGACGGGCTCGGTGATACCCCGCAGGTGTGTCTCGAGGCGGTTCTGGAAGTCGTCGGCCGCGTGCACGGCGGCGGCCACCAGCAACGCGTCGGTGCTGGGAAAATACCGGTAGACCGTCTGGCGCGTCACGCCGAGCGTGCGGGCGACGTCGGCGATGGAGAAGTCGGCACCGCGGGCATCGATCGCCTTGCCCGCCGCCTCGAGGATCCGCGCAACGGCCTCGTCGTCGCTGGCGGGCGCGGCGCCAGACCAGCCGTGGGTGCGCACGCCGGAATACTACTGCTAACCCTGGTAGGACACCGCGAGTCGCTTGACGCCGTTGAGCCACCCCGACCGAAGCCGTTGCGGCTCCGCTAATTTCGAGATGTCGGGGATCTGATCGGCGATTTCGTTGAAGATCAGCTTGATCTCCATGCGGGCCAGGTTCGCGCCGATGCAGAAGTGGGCGCCGTTTCCGCCGAACCCGAGATGCGGGTTGGGGTCACGCAGGACGTTGAACTCGAAGGGCCGATCGAAAACGGCGTCGTCGTAGTTGGCTGAGCTGTAGAACAGACCGGCGCGCTGGCCCTCGCGGATGGTCACCCCGCCCAGCTCGGTGTCCGCCTGCGCGGTGCGCTGGAAGCAGTGCACCGGCGTGGCCCAGCGGACGATCTCGTCGGCGGCCGTCCCGGGGCGCTCCCGCTTGAACAGCTCCCACTGTTGCGGATTCTCGAAGAATGCGTTCATGCCGTGCGTCATCGCGTTGCGCGTCGTCTCGTTGCCCGCGACGGCCAGCAGAATGACGAAGAACGCGAACTCGACATCTTCCATCCATTCGCCGTCGACGTCGGCCTGTACCAACTTCGTCACGATGTCGTCGGCGGGACAGCTGCGCCGCTCCTCGGCCATGGTGTACGCGTAGCCCATCAGCTCGGCGTTGGCCGCGACGTAATCCGACTCGAAATCGGGGTCTTCGGTGTTCATGATCGAGTTCGTCCATCCAAACAGCTTTTCGCGATCGTCCTCGGGCACCCCGAGCATGTCCGCAATCGCCAGCAGCGGCAGTTTCATCGCGATGTCGTCGACGAAGTCGCCGCTGTCCTTTTCCCTTGCCGTGGCGACGATTTCGTGGGCCGCGGTGGCGAGCTTCTCCTCGAGCGACGCGACTGCCCTCGGCGTGAAAAGCCGCGACACCAGCTTGCGTAAGCGGGTGTGTTCGGGTGCGTCGTGGTTGATCAGCATCGCCTTGGTCAGCTCCAGCTGATCGGGCGTGGTGCCCTCGGGCATGCGCATGACGACGCCTTTGCGGTTCGTCGACCACAGATCGCCGTCGCGGGAGATGGCCTTGATGTCCTCGTGGCGGCTGATCACCCAGTACCCACCGTCACCGAATATCGACTCGGGCTGTTCGTTCCACCACACCGGCGCGGTTCTGCGCAGTTCGGCGAACTCGGTCACCGGAATGCCCTGTTCGAGGATGTCGGGGTTGGTGAAGTCGAACCCTTGGCCGAATGGACAGGTCTGCGTCGTTGCCATAAGTCGACCATACACTGCTAAGTCAAGTGTATGGCCTAACTAATCGGACACGACGCACTGTTGCGCGGCGGTGCGATTAGGGTTGGCAACCGTGCGCGTCCTCGTGATCGGATCCGGTGCCCGCGAACATGCGCTGTTGCTCGCGCTGCGCAGAGACCCCGAGGTGGAGAGCCTGGCGATCGCGCCCGGCAACGCGGGCACCGCGGCGATCGCCGACCAGTACGAGGTCGACATCACCTCCCGCGACGAGGTCGTCGCGCTGGCCCGGAAGATCGGTGCGGATCTCGTCGTGATCGGCCCCGAGGTGCCCCTGGTGATCGGTGTGGCCGACGCTGTCCGAGCCGCCGGGATCGCCTGCTTCGGGCCGACCAAGGAGGCGGCCCGCATCGAGGGCTCGAAGTCGTTCGCCAAGGACGTGATGTCCGCGGCAGGCGTCCGGACCGCCAGGAGCGAGATCGTCGACAACCCTGCCCGACTCGACGCCGCGTTGGATCGGTTCGGGCCCGACCGGTGGCGATGCGGCGTGGGTGGTCAAGGACGACGGCCTTGCCGCAGGCAAGGGCGTAGTGGTCACGACCGACAGGGACGCCGCGAGGGCGCACGCGGCCAGCCTGCTCGACGCCGGGCACCCGGTGCTGCTCGAGTCGTTCCTCGACGGGCCCGAGGTGTCGCTGTTCTGTGTCGTCGACGGCGAGACGGTGGTCCCGCTGCTGGCCGCCCAGGACTTCAAGAGGGTCGGCGACGGCGACACCGGGCCGAACACCGGCGGCATGGGCGCCTACGCACCGCTGGCCTGGCTGCCCGACGAGGTGACGAACCAGATCGTCGACGACATCGTGAAACCCGTTGCCGCAGAGCTGGTCAAGCGCGACAGCTCGTTCTCCGGGCTGTTGTATGCGGGCCTGGCGATCACATCGCACGGGCCTGCGGTCGTCGAATTCAACTGCCGCTTCGGCGATCCGGAGACTCAGTCGGTGCTGGCACTGCTCGATTCGCCGCTGGGCCAGCTACTCCGTGCCGCGGCCACCGGCAGCCTCGCGGAGCAGCCCCCGTTGCGCTGGCGTGACGGCGCGGCGGTGACCGTCGTGCTGGCCGCCGAGAACTACCCGGGCCGGCCCAGGGTCGGCGACGTGATCGTCGGCGCCGAAGCAGACGGAGTGCGGCACGCGGGCACCGCGCGACGCGGGGACGGGGCCGTCGTGTCATCGGGCGGCCGGGTGCTCTCGGTGGTCGGCACCGGACCAGACCTCGCGGCCGCGCGCGACGACGCCTACGCCCTGATCAGGTCGATCCGGTTGCCCGGCAGCCACTTTCGCAGCGACATCGGGCTGGCCGCGGTCGAGGGCCGGATCAAGGTCTAGCCGACTACACGGTCAGCAGCGGCGCGATCCACTCCAATTCCGCAGGCAGCTGCGAACTCCAGAACCCGCCGTCGTGGCCGCCGGGCGAGAAGCCGCCGGCAGGCGGGTTCGGCAGCTGCGCGATGAACTGCTGCGTCGCCGAGTAGAAGGGATCACTGTTGCCGCAGTCGATCCGGATCGGTATCGACCCGAGCGCCGGAAGGCCCCACACGCTGTTGGCCGCGTAATCGTCGGCGCCGTCGAACGCCCCCGGCGCGGCGGCACCCGACGACGTCCACAACGCCGGGCTGACCGCGCAGATCGCGGCGGTACGCGCCTGGCCGAGCCGGGCGCCCAAGAGCAACGCGCCGTAGCCGCCCATCGACCAGCCGAGAAATGCCACGCGTGAGGTGTCCAGGCCTTGCTGTGTCGAGCATCGGGATCAGTTCGTCGAGCACCATCGCGCCGGAGTCCTCACCCGACGCGCGCTTGTGCCAGTAGCCGCCGCCGCCGTCGACGGCGACCACCGCGAAGGGCGGCAGGCCTGCGGCGACTGCCTGAGCCAAACCCTGCTCCACGCCCCCCGCCATCACCTGGGCCGCGTCGGCGCCCTTGCCGTGCAGGGCGATGACGGGTCGCAGCGTGCCCGGCCTGGCCGGGCGGGCGGGCGATCGCCCAATTGGTGTCGATGCCGCCGCGTGCGGCCGACACGAACGACCCGTCGACGTACGTCGGCGCCGCGGTGGCCGCGGGTTCAAGCGGGGCGGGCGGTGCCAACGGTGCCAGTGGGGTCCCGGCGCTCGTCATCTCGACCGGCGGACCCGCGGTGGACGGACCCGTTTCGCGCAGTGTGCCGAACGCGAAGACGCCTGCGGCCCCTGCGGCGGCACTGACACCGAGTCGCATCATCGCCCGGCGGCTCAGCTGATTGCCTCGGCTCCGCACTCGCTCGCGCTCGCCTCGGTGCTCTGGCATGCGGGCCATCATGCCATTGGAGGCTGGCGTACCTTCGGGCGGCGTTTGGGCAATGCATCCAAATCGGTTGGCGTGCCGACTTCCTGTGTAGAGGCTTAGCTTTAGCCGAAAGAGTCATCTCGACCTGTTGTGACTGGCAGCATGCAAGGCGTGACGGCAGCGGTGACACCCAAGGGCGTGCGCAGGCAGTACGCACTGGTGACTGCGGCTGCCGAGCTGCTGCGCGAAGGCGGGTTCGACGCCGTGCGTCATCGCGCTGTGGCACGCCGGGCCGGGCTGCCGTTGGCGGCGACGACCTATTACTTTTCGTCCCTTGATGATCTGATCGTCAAGGCCGTCGAGCATGTCGGTGCACTCGAAGCCCAGCAGCTGCGTGAGCGGGTGACCGGGTTGTCGCGTCGTCGTCGCGGCGCCGAGGCAACCGTCGACGTATTGGTCGATCTGCTCGTCGGTGACGACCTCTGCGTTGGAGACAACCCCGAGACGCAGGTGAGCGAGCAGTTGATCTCGCGGTACGAGCGCTACATCGCGTGCGCGCGCCAGCCGGCCCTGCGCGAGGTGCAGCGGCGAATTCTGCAGCAGCGGACGGATGCGGTCGTCAAGGTCGTGGAGCTGTGCGGCCGGTCGGTTCGTGCGGAACTCGTTCCTGCGCTGGTGTGTGCCGTCGACGGTGCGGTGGTGGCGGCGCTTGTCGATGACGGCGAAGGTCCCCGTAGCGCCGCCCGCGCGACGTTGATCGACGTCATCGACGTGCTCGCCCCGATCACTGCGCCGATCTCGGTACCCCTGCTCACTGCAGCTCCCGGCTGACTCCGGATCACGGCTCGACGCCTCTTTGCACCATTGCGGGTGCAGCGCGGTTGATGCTGGTCAATGATGGGGTGTTGACAGCCGATTGACAGGGGGCACACATGAGCACCGACGCGGACACCGTCGACAAGCAGCCCGAACTGAAGCGGGTGATGGGCCCGGGACTGTTGTTGCTGTTCGTCGTTGGAGACATCCTCGGCACCGGCGTGTACGCGCTCACCGGAGACGTCGCCGCCGAAGTCGGTGGGGCCGCATGGATTCCGTTCCTTGTCGCGTTCCTCATCGCCACCGTCACCGCGTTCAGCTACCTCGAACTGGTCACCAAGTATCCACAAGCCGCAGGCGCTGCACTGTACGCGCACAAGGCGTTCGGCGTTCAGTTCGTGACGTTCCTGATCGCGTTCGTGGTGATGTGTTCGGGCATCACGTCCGCGTCGACGGCATCCCGGTTCTTCGCGGCCAACTTCTTCACGGCGTTCCACTTCAGCTGGGGCACAGCCGGAGTCGTCGTCGTCGCTTTGGTTCTTCATGCTGCTACTGGCCCTGGTGAACCTGCGTGGTGTGGGCGAGAGTGTCAAGCTCAACGTCGGTCTGACCATCATCGAGATCACCGGTCTGATGCTGGTGATCATGGTGGGTCTGTACGCCTTCACCAGTGGCGGCGACGTCGACTTCTCCCGCGTCGTCGCGTTCGACACCGCCAGCGACAAGCACTGGTTCATGGCCGTCACCGCCGCGACATCGCTGGCGTTCTTCGCCATGGTCGGCTTCGAGGACTCGGTGAACATGGCCGAGGAGACCAAGGATCCGGTGAAGACCTTTCCGAAGATCCTGTTGACTGGTCTGGGGATCGCCGGCATGGTCTATGTCGTCGTCGTCGATCGTCGCCGTCGCGCTGGTTCCGGTCGGCACGTTGGAGGAGAGCGAAACCCCGCTCGTCGAGGTGGTCAAGGCCGGTGCGCCCGGGCTGCCGATCGAAGACATCCTGCCGTTCATCTCGATGTTCGCGGTGTCCAACACCGCGCTGATCAACATGCTGATGGCGAGTCGGTTGATCTACGGGATGTCGCGACAGCACGTGCTGCCGCCGGTGCTCGGCCGGGTGCATCCCTCGCGGCTCACAGCCGTGGATCGCGATCATCTTCACCACGGCGATCGCGTTCGGACTGATCATCTACGTGACCGCGTTCGCGAACAGCAAGGCGATCTCGTTGCTCGGCGGAACGACGTCGCTGCTGTTACTTGCGGTGTTCGCCGTCGTCAACGTCGCGGTGCTGGTGCTGCGGCGCGATGTGAAGGCGGTGGGCGGCAACTTCAAGACGCCGACCGTCTTGCCCGTCATCGGATTCCTCACGTCGCTGTATCTCGTGACGCCACTGTCTGGTCGACCGGGGCAGCAGTACGTGTTGGCGGGAATTCTCATCGTGATCGGCATCGTGCTGTTCTTCATCACCATGGCGATCAACCGACGGCTCGGAGTTCAAGACGCAGGCATCAAGGACCCGACGCGTCTGGCCGAACCGCCCGACTAGGTTTTCCGGCTCATCTGGCCCGGCTCACAACCGGTACAGCCGCTCGCGGATCGTTCTCGCTTCGATCTGCGCCTGCGCGAGCAGGTCTTCGAGATGCGAAAGGCGTTCGTGTAGCTCGTCGGAAGGCGGCGGCACCACACGCCTGCGTGGAGCGGGCGTTAGATCGGGCGGAAGGCTCGGGGTGACGATGTAGCCGGTTTCGAAGTCGCCGTAGATCGTGACGTCGTCGGGCCGGTGATACCAGTAGAGCGCGACATAGGCGCACAGCACCGCGTCGACGGGATCCTCGTCGCGGTCCAGCTGTACCGGTTTGGTGGCGGCCTCCACCCGCTTGCGAAGTTCCACCCAGCCGACGCTGCGGTTGGCCCGCAGCCGCGGTGTCGCGTCGTCGAGTCCCTCGATCAGCGTCATCAACTTCAGCAGATCGCGCTGGCGATCCCCGAAAGCGCCGCGCTTGTACTTCAGCGTCTTGTCGAGTTCGAACAGGACGACGGTCGCGGGGTGTGGATAGACCTCGATGGCCTTTCTGCTCGAGCCCGATGCGGGATCCATGTCGAGGTCGAGCGCGGCCGCCAACCGGGCGGCGCGGGGATTCTTGAGTTCGGGTTTCTCGGCGAACGCGGGACGCGCGCCGGCGTCGAATCTCTGGAAGTCGCGGTTGAACGCGGTCTCGGCGGGTCGGTGCCCAGTCTGGTTGTTGACGATCAGCGGCGCGTCGAAGGCGACGAGGCAATCGCCTGCCGTGAACGGCGCGATCGCGTCGATGATGTCGGCATCGTCCTGGGCGGCACCGACGTGCAGGAGCCGACCGTCGGCGTCGATCGCCGCGACACCGGTCTGGTTTTTCTCTCCCCAAGCGAGGTCGAGCCCAACGAAGCGCATGGGGCCAGCCTGCCCTACCCGGGCCGTAAGCTGTGTATTTGTGACGATCCCCAACGTGCTGGCCAGCAGGTATGCCAGCGACGAGATGGTCGCGATCTGGTCGCCGGAGGCCAAGATCGTCGGTGAGCGCCGACTGTGGCTGGCGGTGCTGCGGGCGCAGGCCGAGTTGGGTGTCAACGTTCCGCACGGCGTCATCGACGACTACGAGCGGGTGATCGACGACGTCGATCTGGCCTCGATCGCCGAGCGCGAGCGGGTGCTGCGTCACGACGTCAAGGCGCGCATCGAGGAGTTCAACGCGCTGGCCGGCCACGAGCACGTGCACAAGGGAATGACGAGCCGGGACCTGACGGAAAACGTTGAGCAGCTGCAGATCCGCCGCTCGCTCGAACTGGTCTTCTCGCACGGCGTCGCGGTGGTGGCGCGGCTGGCCGAGCGCGCGATCAGCTACCGCGACCTGGTGATGGCGGGCCGCAGTCACAACGTCGCGGCGCAGGCGACGACGTTGGGCAAGCGGTTCGCGTCGGCGGCAGAGGAGATGCTGATCGCGCTGTCCCGGCTGCGCGAGCTGATCGACCGCTATCCGCTGCGCGGCGTCAAGGGGCCGATGGGCACCGCGCAGGACATGCTCGACCTCTTCGACGGTGACACTTCGCGGCTTGCGGATTTGGAGCGCCGGGTCGCCGAATTCCTTGGCTTCACCGAGATTCTGACCAGCGTCGGGCAGGTCTACCCGCGGTCGCTCGACCACGATGTGGTGTCGGCACTGGTGCAGGTCGGTGCGGGGCCGTCGTCGCTGGCGCACACCATTCGGTTGATGGCGGGCCATGAACTGGTGACCGAGGGATTCGCGCCCGGTCAGGTCGGTTCGTCGGCGATGCCGCACAAGATGAACACCCGATCGTGCGAGCGCGTCAACGGGCTGCAGGTGGTACTGCGGGGCTACGCCTCGATGGCGGCCGAACTCGCTGGGGCGCAATGGAATGAGGGCGACGTGTTCTGCTCGGTGGTGCGTCGGGTCGCGCTGCCCGACGCGTTCTTCGCCATCGACGGGCAGACCGAGACGTTCTTGACGGTGCTCGACGAGTTCGGCGCGTATCCCGCGGTGATTCAACGGGAACTCGACCGCTATCTGCCGTTCCTGGCCACCACCCGAATCCTGATCGCGGCGGTACGCGCGGGCATGGGTCGCGAGGCGGCGCACGAAGTCATCAAGGAGAACGCGGTCGCGGTCGCCCTGGCGATGCGGGAGAAGGGTGCCGAGCCCGACCTGCTGGACCGGTTGGCGGCCGACAAGCGGTTGCCGCTGGACCGGGCGGCGTTGGATGCGGCCTTGGCGGACAAGCAGGCCTTCACCGGCGCTTCGGGCAGTCAGGTCGACACCGTCGCCGCAATGGTGGACGAACTGGTCAGTCGCTATCCCGAGGCGGCCAAGTACACCTCGGGTGCCATCCTGTGACCCTGGCTGGTCCGCTGTCCGAGGTCGACTTCACCGATCTGGACAACTTCGCCAATGGATTTCCGTACGACCTCTTCGAGGTGCATCGCCGGGAGAGGCCGGTCTACTGGCACGAGCCAACCGAGAACACACCCGATGGCGAGGGCTTCTGGTCGGTGGCCACGTACGCGGAAACGCTTGCGGTGCTGCGTGATCCGGAGACATATTCGTCGGTGACCGGCGGCGCTCGGCCTTTTGGCGGGACGCTGCTTCAGGACCTCGCCGTCGCGGGCCAGGTGCTCAACATGATGGACGACCCGCGGCATTCGCAGATCAGGCGGCTGGTTAGCTCCGGGCTGACACCGCGAATGATCCGCCGCGTCGAGGACGATCTCCGTGCCCGCGCGCGTCGGCTTCTGGATGCGGTCGAGCCGGGGGAGCCGCTCGACTTCCTGGTCGAAATCGCCGCGGAGCTGCCGATGCAGATGATCTGCATTCTGCTGGGAGTTCCTGAGTCCGAACGTCATTGGCTGTTCGAGGCGATCGAGCCGCAGTTCGACTTCGGCGGCTCGCGCAAGGCCTCCGTCGGGCAGATGACACCCGAAGAGGCCGGAACGCGGATGTACACCTATGGTCAGGAGCTGATCGCGGCCAAGCGGGCGGAGCCGACCGACGACATGCTGTCGGTCGTCGCGAATGCGACGCTGGACTCTCAAGCGCTCTCCGATCTCGAGCTGTACCTGTTCTTCAGCCTGCTGTTCAGCGCAGGCGCGGAAACCACCCGCAATGCGGTCGCGGGCGGGCTGCTCGCCCTCGCCGAACATCCCGACCAGCTCGCCGCATTGCGCGCCGACCCGTCGCTGTTGTCGACCGCCGTCGAAGAGATGGTGCGGTGGACGTCGCCGTCGCCGTCGAAGCGGCGCACCGCGACGCGTGACGTCGAGTTGGGCGGATGCGCCATCGAAGCCGGGCAGAAGGTGCAGATCTGGGAGGGCTCGGCCAATCGCGATGCCGCGGCGTTCGACAGCCCTGACACGTTCGATATCGGCCGGAAACCGAACCCGCACTTGGGTTTCGGCCAGGGCATCCACTACTGTCTCGGCGCCAACCTCGCGCGGTTGGAGCTGCGGGTGCTGTACGAGGAGCTGCTGCGACGGTTCTCGTCGGTCCGAGTCGTCAAGCCGGTTGAGTGGACACGGAGCAATCGGCACACGGGCATTCGCCACCTAGTCGTCGAACTGGAAGCGTGAAACCCGACGCATTCGCGGCGGTGATGGCGACCGGCATCGTGTCGATCGCGGCGGCAGATCACGGTTTTCACGGCATCAGCGATGTGCTGGCCGTCATTTCGGTGGCCTTGTTCGCGGCCCTGGTGATTGTGGCAATGGTCCGGTTGCGGCCCGACGTCCACGACGTCGATGTGCCCCTGCAACTGCTCACGTTCGTTGCGGCGTGCGCGGTCGTGGGCACGCGGCTGAATTGGTCTGCGCCGGTGCACTTGTCGCTCGCGGTGTTGGCGTTGCTCGGCTGGCTGGTTCTGCTGCCGCTGGCGCTTCGGGCGATGTGGCGATATCGGTGGACCGGCCTTCGGGACCGCGCCCGCGGCGGCTGGGAGCTGGCCAGCGTCGCGACGTCCGGGTTGGCGATAGTCGCAGCGGATGTCGGTCTCGTGGGTGTGGCGATCGGTCTGCTGGTGTTGGCGATCTGCCTGTACTGCGTGATGACGGGCTTGGTGCTGTGGCGGGCGGTGCACGAGCCGTCGGCGCCCGCCTTGTTCCAGCCCGACATGTGGATTCTGATGGGCGGGGCCGCGATCGCGACCCTCGCGGGTGATCACATCGACAAGGCCGGCTTCGAGGACATTTGGCCGGTGACGGTCGTGACGTGGATCGTCGCCGGCCTGTGGATTCCGCTGCTCGCCGCGGCGAGTGTGCGGCTGCGCGACGGCAACTGGTGGGCGGCGGTGTTCCCGCTGGGCATGTACTCCTCGGCGACGTTCGCGACGGCCGTCGAAACGGGCTGGCACCCGCTGACGACGATCTCGCTGGTGTTCTTCTGGATCGCGTTGGCCGCCTGGCTGCTCACCTGTGTCGCCGCTTTGCGATTTCGGCGTGAAAACCTGCGTTAAGCGCAGGAAATCACGCCGAAATCGCTGATGCGGCTAGGTGCCGCGGCGGGCCACGCCCGCGGATCGCAGTTCCAGCGCGGCAAGGCCGCTGATCGTGCCGGCGTCCTGGCTGCGCCAGGCGCCTACCGGATCCGAATTCACGGCGATGAGCTTGGCCAGCGGACGGTTGGCCAGCGCGCGCAGCGCGAGCAGCTGTTCGCCGGCAGGCGTGCGCGCCAGCGTCAGCGCCACCCACTTGCGCCGGAAGAACCGCAGCCGCAGCACCAGCCACGGCGCCGCGATCGCCATGATCGGCGGCGCGGCGACGGCCAGCGCCAGCAGCCATGCCAGCCACGTCGCCGTCGAGTTCAGCTGCGCACCGGCGCCCGCGATGTCACGGGCGAAACCGCCCGCCGCCGACAACGGGCTGCTGAGCGCATCGCCGATCAGCGGCACCTTGCCCGCATTCTCACCGGCGGAGTCGAGGTTGCCCGCGATCCCGTTGGCGCCGTTCTCGACGTCGCCGCCGAAGTCCGCGATGGCCGCGACGGCCGAATGCACGGCCATTCCGACCACCACCCAGATCGCGATCCACACGCCGACGACGACGTCACTGATCAACTGTGCGAGGAGCCGGGCGGGGGTGGTGGCGTAGGGCACATACCTCGATGTCATGCCGTCGATCCCAGCACAGATCGACCGCTAGGCTGACCCGATGCGCCCAGCTCTTTCTGACTACGAGCATCTGGCCAGCGGCAAGGTTCGCGAGCTCTACCACATCGACGACGACCACCTGCTGTTCGTCGCCAGCGACCGGATCTCGGCGTTCGACTTCATCCTCGACAACGAGATAGGAGACAAGGGCCGCATCCTGACCGCGATGAGCGTGTTCTTCTTCGACTACGTGAAGACGCCCAACCATCTCGCGGGCCCGCCCGACGACCCGCGCATCCCCGCCGAGCTGCTCGGCCGCGCGCTGGTGGTGCGCAAGCTCGACATGATCCCGGTGGAGTGCGTCGCCCGCGGCTACCTGACCGGTTCGGGCCTGCTGGACTATCAGAAGTCCGGCGAGGTCAGCGGCATCGCCCTGCCGCCCGGACTGTCGGAGGCCAGCAAGTTCGACTTCCCGCTTTTCACGCCTGCCACCAAGGCCGAGCTCGGTGAGCACGACGAGAACATCTCGTTCGCCCACGTGATCGACATGGTCGGCGCCGAGCGCGCCAACCAGCTGCGTGACCTCACGCTGCAGACCTACATCCGCGCCGCCGACCACGCCTTGACGAAGGGAATCATCATCGCCGACACCAAATTCGAGTTCGGCACCGACGAGCACGGCAACCTGGTCCTGGCCGACGAGGTCTTCACCCCTGACTCATCGCGCTACTGGGCCGTCGACACCTACCAGGAGGGCGTCGTGCAGCCCAGCTTCGACAAGCAGTTCGTCCGCAACTGGCTGTTGAGCCCGGAATCGGGCTGGGACCGGGGCGGCGACGAGCCACCGCCACCGCTGCCACCGACGATCGTCGATGCTACCCGTGAGCGCTATATCAATGCCTACGAACGCATCTCGGGACTGCAGTTCGCCGACTGGATCGGCCCCGAGGCGTGACCGGCCTTCAGGTGCCGCCGACTGCAAAACGGGTCGAACACCGCCGCGAATATCACGGCGACGTCTTCGTCGACCCGTACGAATGGCTGCGCGACAAGTCCGACCCCGCGGTCATCGAGTATCTGGAGGCGGAGAACGCCTACACCGAACAGATCACCGATCACTTGGCGCCGCTGCGGCAGAAGATCTTCGACGAGATAAAGGCCCGCACCAAGGAGACCGACCTGTCGGTGCCCATCCGCCGCGGCGACTGGTGGTACTACACCAGGAGTTACGAGGGCAAGCAGTACAGCGTGCATTGCCGTTGTCCGATAACCGATCCCGACGACTGGTCGCCTCCCCAGTTCGACGAGCACACCGAGATTCGCGGCGAACAGCTGCTGCTCGACGAGAACGTGGAGGCGGACGGCCACGACTTCTTCGCGATGGGCGCCGCCTCGGTCAGCATCGACGCCCACACGTTGGCCTACGCGGTCGACGTCCGCGGCGACGAGCGATACACGTTGCGGTTCAAGGACTTGCGGACCGGCCAGCTGTACGACGACGAGATCGTCGGCATCGGCGCGGGCGCGACCTGGGCCGCCGACAACCGGACCATCTACTACACGACGGTCGACGACGCGTGGCGGCCGGACACCGTGTGGCGGCACCGCGTCGGCGCGGGTCTGCCCGCCGAGAAGGTCTACCACGAGCCCGACGAGAAGTTCTGGCTCGCGGTGGGCCGCACCCGCAGCGACAAGTACGTCATCATCGCCGCGGGCAGTGCCGTGACGTCAGAGATCCGCTACGCCGACGCCACCGATGGGGAGGCCGAGTTCGTTCCGGTGTGGCCGCGGCGCGAGCTCGTCGAGTACTCCGTCGAGCATGCCGTTGTCGGCGGCGAAGACCGGTTCCTCATCCTGCACAACGACGGCGCCGAGAACTTCACCCTCGTCGAGGCGCCGGTGAGCGACCCGACCTCGACCCGGACGCTCATCGAGCACCGTGACGACGTCCGTCTCGACGCGGTCGACGCGTTCGTCGGGCACATCGTGGTCAGCTATCGCAGCGAGGCGCTGCCACGGATCCAGCTGTGGCCGCTGTACGCCGAGGGCACCTACGGCCGGCCGGAGGATTTCACCTTCGAATCCGAGCTGACGTCGGCGGGCCTGTCCGGCAACCCCAACTGGGACTCGCCCAAGCTGCGGATCGGCGCGACGTCGTTCGTCACCCCGGTGCGCATCTACGACGTCGACCTCGCCACCGGTGATCGGACGTTGCTGCGCGAACAGCCGGTGCTCGGCGACTACCGCCCCGAGGACTATGTCGAACGGCGCGACTGGGCGGTCGCCGTGGACGGCGCGCGAGTGCCGGTGTCGATCATCCACCGCGCCGGTCTCCAATTCCCCGCGCCGACACTGTTGTACGGCTACGGGGCCTACGAATCGTGCGAGGACCCACGGTTCTCGATCGCGCGGCTGTCGCTGCTCGACCGCGGCATGGTGTTCGTCATCGCCCACGTGCGCGGCGGCGGCGAATTGGGCCGCCCGTGGTACGAGCACGGCAAGCTGCTGGAGAAGGCGAACACCTTCACCGACTTCGTCGCCGTGGCAGCACATCTCATCAACACAGACGTGACCAGGCCGGAAAACCTCGTCGCACTCGGCGGCAGTGCGGGTGGGCTGTTGATCGGCGCGGTGGCCAACATGGCACCGCAGCTGTTCGCCGGCTTCCTGGCGCAGGTTCCGTTCGTCGATCCGCTGACGACGATCCTCGACCCGTCGCTTCCGCTCACCGTGACCGAGTGGGACGAGTGGGGAAACCCGTTGGCCGACAGCGACGTCTACCACTACATGAAGTCCTACTCGCCATACGAGAACGTGGCGGCCAGGGACTATCCGCCGATTCTGGCTATGACGTCGCTCAACGACACCAGGGTGTACTACGTGGAGCCTGCGAAATGGGTTGCGGCGCTGCGACACACCAAAACCGACGCTCATCCGATCCTATTGAAGACCGAGATGAGCGCCGGCCATGGTGGTATCAGCGGCCGCTACGAGCGCTGGAAGGAGGCGGCGTTCCAATATGCGTGGCTACTGGATGCCGCCAAGGCCAACCACGAGGGCGGCGCCTACGAAGACGATCTGCTCGACCGTTCGTAGCGGCAGCTGCGTGGTCATCGACTTCGGCGGGCTTCCCATCCGCGACGCATAGACGTTCGCCGGAAACATCGCCAGCATCAGGACGGCCAGGCACACCGCCGCCGCCGCCCTGGTGGGTGGGTACAGCAGGCCCGCGGCGCCGAGCAGTTCGAGCACGCCGGTGACGGTGACCAGCAGGCCGGGCGCGGGCAGCCGAGGCGGCACGATCGCGATCATGTCCCGGCGTAGGGGATTGACGAAGTGCGCGATACCGGTGACCAGGAACATCGCCGCCAACCCGACGGCGATGGCCGCGGGCCACCCGCCGACGTAGTCGGCGCCCAGCCAACCGACGAGCCGGGCGGCGAATGTTCCCAGCACGAGCGCAATGAGGGGGGCCATTCCAACTCCAATCTAGACAGTGGCAAGATGCACGGTAAGCCGCAATCTAGGCACTGTCAAGATATCGCGTTATGATGGGCCCATGAGCAGCAGAGACACCTACCATCACGGCGATCTGAAGGCCACCATCCTTGGCGAAGCCGCAGACCTGGTGGCCGAGCGTGGCGCCGCAGGCCTATCGCTACGCGAGCTCGCCCGTGCGGCGGGTGTCTCGCACGCCGCTCCTGCCCATCACTTCACCGATCGCCGCGGCCTGTTCACCGCGCTGGCGACCGAGGGCTTCCGCATGCTCGCCGACGCGCTCACCGGCGCACGGCCGGACTTCCTCGACGCCGCGCTGGCGTACGTCCGGTTCGCGATCGACCATCCCGGCCACTACGCCGTGATGTTCGACAAATCGCTGTACGACGCGACCGACCGCGAACTCGTCGCCGCCGAAACGGCTGCCGGTGCCGAGCTGGCCGCGGGTGTCGGCACCCTCGACGATCCGCGCGCGAAGGACGACCCGCAGGCGGCCCAGCTCGCGGCATGGTCTCTGGTGCACGGCTTTTCGCTGCTGTGGCTCAACAAGGCCATCGACGACGACACCGATCCGGTGGCCACAGTGCACCGGGTAGCCGGAATGCTGTACGGGACATAGCCAGCCGGTAATGTTGCCGGCCATGACGGACACGCGGCTCACCGACATCGCACTGACCACTCTCGACGGCAACCCGACCACGCTGGCCGAGCTTGCCGACGGCGCAGCGCTGGTCGTCAACGTCGCCTCGAAATGCGGTCTGACACCGCAATACAGCGCGCTGGAGAAGCTCGCGAAGGACTACGGCGACCGGGGGCTCACCGTGATCGGAGTGCCGTGCAACCAGTTCATGGGCCAGGAGCCGGGCAGCGCCGAGGAGATCCAGACGTTCTGCTCCACCACCTACGGCGTCACGTTCCCGCTGCTGGCCAAGACCGATGTCAACGGGGCGGACCGTCACCCGCTGTTCGCCGAGCTGACGAAGACCGCCGACGCCGAAGGTGAGGCGGGCGACGTGCAGTGGAATTTCGAAAAGTTCCTGCTCGCGCCGGGTGGCGAGGTGGTCAAGCGGTTCCGCCCGCGTACCGAACCGGACGCAGGAGAGATTGTCGAGGCCATCGAGGCGGTCCTGCCGCGATAGCGCAAAAGACAACTGCTGTAAGGGTGTCGTAAACCGTTGCGACACCTAGCGTTGCGACAATGTCGGTGTGGCTGGACAACTGATCGTCTCGATCTCCGGCATCAGCGAGCAGACGCTGCCGGACGTCGCGGCGTTCTGCACACAACTGGAGCAACGAGCGATACCGTGCTCGTTGCTCGTCGCGCCACGGCTGAAGGGCGGCTACCGACTCGACCACGACGCATCGACCGTGGAGTGGCTGGCGGCGCGGCGAAACCGGGGCGACGCCATCGTCCTGCACGGCTTCGACGAAGCCGCAACGAAGAAGCGACGCAGCGAGTTCGCCACGCTGCCCGCACACGAGGCGAACCTTCGGCTGATGGGTGCCGACAGGGTGCTCGAGCATCTCGGGCTTCGCACCCGCCTGTTCGCCGCGCCGGGCTGGACGGTATCGCAGGGAACCGTAGATGCATTGCCGCGCAACGGCTTCCGGCTATTGGCCGGTCTGAGCGGTATCACCGACCTGGTGCGCAGGACCACAGTTCGCACCCGGGTGCTCGGCATCGGCGAGGGCTTTCTCTCCGAGCCATGGTGGTGCCGCACGCTGGTCATGTCGGCCGAGCGCACCGCGCGACGGGCAGGCATCGTGCGGGTCGCGGTGGCGGCGCGGCACCTCAGCAAACCAGGACCGCGTCAGGCCATGGTCGATGCCATCGATCTGGCCCTGATGCATCAGTGCGCGCCCGCGATCTACGAGTGGCGGCCATATCCCGCGCTCACCGACGCGGCCTGACCGACCCGCTACATTGGCGGCCATGGCAGATGCTGATGTCATCGTCGTCGGAGCGGGCCTCGCCGGCCTCGTCGCCGCCTGTGAACTGGCCGAGCGGGGCCGTCGCGTCCTGATCGTCGACCAGGAGAACGCCGCCAACGTCGGCGGGCAGGCGTTCTGGTCGTTCGGCGGGCTGTTCTTCGTCGACAGCCCCGAACAGCGCAGGCTGGGCATCCGCGACAGCCACGAGCTGGCGCTTCAGGACTGGCTGGGCACCGCCGGATTCGACCGGCCCGAGGACCACTGGCCGCGGCAATGGGCGCACGCCTACGTCGACTTCGCGGCGGGCGAGAAGCGCAGCTGGCTGCGGGAACGCGGGTTGCGTACCTTCCCGCTGGTCGGCTGGGCCGAGCGAGGCGGCTACGACGCTCGCGGCCACGGCAACTCGGTGCCGCGCTTTCACATCACCTGGGGGACCGGCCCCGCGATCGTCGAGGTATTCGCACGTCGGCTGCAGGGTGCCGACGGGGTCACGTTCGCGCATCGACACCGCGTCGACGAGCTGATCGTCTCCGACGGTTCGGTCGTCGGCGTGCGCGGTGCGGTGCTGGAGCCGACGGACGCCGCGCGGGGGGTGGCGACGTCACGAAACACCGTCGGCGAGTTCGAGTTCCGCGCGCAAGCGGTGATCGTGGCGAGCGGCGGCATCGGCGGTAACCACGACCTGGTCCGGCAGAACTGGCCGAAGCGGATGGGCCGGGTGCCCGAGCAACTACTCAGCGGCGTACCCGCGCACGTCGACGGTCGGATGATCGGCATCACGGAGTCGGCGGGTGCGCACGTCATCAACAGCGACCGGATGTGGCACTACACCGAGGGCATCACGAACTACGACCCCATCTGGCCCGAACACGGCATCCGCATTCTGCCCGCGCCGTCGTCGCTGTGGCTCGACGCCACCGGGAAACGGCTGCCTGCACCGCTGTACCCGGGCTTCGACACCCTCGGCACGCTGGAACACATCGCCCGCACCGGGCAGGACTACACGTGGTTCGTGCTGAACGCCCGCATCATCGCCAAGGAGTTCGCGCTGTCCGGTCAGGAGCAGAACCCCGACCTGACCGGGCGCAGCGTCCGGGACGTGCTGGCCCGCGTGCGTCCCGGCGCGCCCGCCCCGGTGCAGGCGTTCGTCGACAAGGGCGTCGACTTCGTCAGCGCAGCCACGTTGCGGGAGTTGGTGTCCGCAATGAACACCGTTCCCGACGTCACACCCCTGGACTACGCGACCGTGGAGGCGGAGGTGACCGCGCGAGATCGGGAGGTCGCGAACCGCTTCACGAAGGACACCCAGGTGACGGCGATCCGGGCGGCCCGCGGCTACCTCGGCGACCGCTTCACCCGAGTCGTCGCACCGCACCGGCTGACCGATCCGAAGGCCGGCCCGCTGATCGCCGTGAAGCTGCACATCCTGACCCGGAAATCGTTGGGCGGCTTGGAGACCGACCTCGACTCACGAGTACTTCGGGACAACGGCGACGTGTTCCCGGGGCTCTTCGCGGCGGGTGAGGCCGCCGGGTTCGGTGGCGGCGGCGTGCACGGCTACCGCTCGCTGGAGGGCACGTTCCTCGGCGGCTGCGTCTTCTCCGGTCGGGCCGCAGGTCGGGCCGCCGCCAGCGACACCGCCTAGTCCGGCGAGCAGACGCGAAAGCCCCCAAAATCCCCTATTTTTAGGGGTTTTCGCGTCTGCTCGCGGTTAGAAGGTGGTGCCGTTCTCGGCTTCGAGCACCTGGAAGTCGGTGTCGGTCATCTCCGACAGCCTGCCGTAGTAGATGCCGCGTGCGTTGGGTTCGATGATCGCCTGGTGGATCGGTACCGCGCGGGCCGGCGCCACCGCACGCAGAAAGTCAACGGCCTCAGCGATTTTCATCCACGGCGCGGCGGCCGGGGTGGCGAGCACGTCCACCGGCTCGCCCGGCGTGAAGAGCGCGTCGCCGGGATGCATCAGCCGTGCCGGATGGTCGCCGTCGCCGATCAGATACGAGATGTTGTCGATCACCGGTATCTCCGGATGAATGACCGCGTGCTTGCCGCCGACGCCGCGGACGCTCAACGAGCCGACGGTGAACTCGTCGCCGACGTTCACCGCCCGCCACGGACCCCCGAGCTGCTCGGCTGTTTGCGGGTCGGCGTACAGCGCGGCCTGCGGGTTGGCGGCCACCAGCGCGGGCAGCCGCTCGGTGTCGGCGTGATCGGGATGTTGATGCGTGATCAGGATCGCGTCCAGCCCGGTGATGCCCTCGAAGCCGTGCGAGAAGTTTCCTGGGTCGAAAAGGACCGTCGTCGTCGCGGAATCATTCTTGAACTCGGCGAGTAGGCACGAATGCCCGAAATGCGTCAACTGCATGCCTATATTGTGCGCTCAGGGGTGGTAGGCGATGAGAATGATGCTGGCGGCGGTAGTGGCGGCCTGGGGGTTGGCGATTGCGCCGGGCTCGGTCGGCCCTGCGTATGCGCTTCCGGTGGATTGCCCGCCGAACTGCGATCGCATCCCGAACTCCGCGTGGATCGACCCGACAGCACTTCCGCTGTACTCGACGTACCGGTGGCCCGGCCTGGCCGGGGTCGCCGTCACCGCGACCAATCCTCGCTTCCGGTTCGAGGAGGCGTGCGCATCAGCGCCCGTTCCCCCCGACGATCCCCGCGGTTATGCGGTCGCGGCACGAGCCATGGTCCCGCAGCCGGAGGGCCAATGGCAGCTTCAGGTCCAGGTGATGCACTGGCGGGGCGAGACCTGGCGCGGCGGCCAGCTCGCGGCGGCCGTCTTCGACAAGGCGGTGGCCGCCCTGCGCGGCTGTCAGTTGACCTCCCCGCTGACATCGCCGTCACTGACCACCGACACCCCCAACCGGATGGCTGCGGTGGTCAGCGGGGTGCTGCCCGGTCAGGCGGTGTTGCACGAATACTTGCTGGTCAACCCGTACAACAGCACCGTGGTCGAGGTGGCGCTGTGGGCGATGACCCCGCCACGCGTCGACTGGCCCGCAGTGGCCGATGCGCAGGTTCTCGATGCCATGAACGCCCCCCTGTGCACGGCCTACATCGATTCGTGCCGGTGAGCCGGTCCGTCCGTCGCCGCCGGTAGAGTGACCCCGTGGCAAAGGTGGTTGTGCACGTGATGCCGAAGGCCGAAATACTCGACCCCCAGGGGCAGGCGATCGTCGGCGCACTCGGCCGTCTCGGCTACGACGGAATATCAGATGTCCGACAGGGCAAGCGGTTTGAGCTCGAAGTCGACGACAGCATCGCCGACGAGACGGTCGCCGAGATCGCCGAATCGCTGCTGGCGAACATCGTGATCGAGGACTGGTCCGTCAGCAGGGAGCCGTCGTGACCGCCCGCGTCGGCGTCATCACCTTTCCCGGCACGCTCGACGACGTCGACGCCGCACGGGCGGTTCGGCGGTCCGGCGCCGAGGCGGTGAGCCTCTGGCACGCCGATGCCGACCTCAAGGGTGTCGACGCGGTCGTCGTTCCCGGCGGTTTCTCCTACGGCGACTACCTGCGCTGCGGAGCCATCGCGAAGTTCGCCCCGGTGATGAAGTCCGTTATCGACTCCGCGGGAAGCGGCATGCCGGTGTTGGGTATTTGCAACGGATTTCAGGTGCTGTGTGAGGCCGGGCTGCTACCGGGAGCGTTGACCCGCAACGCGGGTCTGCACTTCGTCTGCCGCGACCTCTGGCTGGAGGTGGCGTCCAACACATCGGCATGGACCTCGCGCTACGAGCCCGGCGCCGATCTGCTGGTGCCGCTGAAGTCCGGCGAGGGCCGCTACGTCGCGTCCGAAGCCGTGCTCGACGAGCTCGAGGGCGACGGCCGCGTGGTGTTCCGCTACCGCGACAACCCCAACGGCTCGATGCGCGACATCGCGGGCATCGCCTCGGCCAACGGCCGGGTGGTCGGATTGATGCCGCACCCGGAGCACGCGACAGAGGCACTCACCGGCCCGTCCGACGACGGGCTCGGCCTGTTCTACTCCGCGATCGACGCGGTTCTCGCCAGGGCGTAGGCCGCACGAGCGCCCCCTTTTGCACAGCAATTTGTGGCGTGTCGGTGTACAGACACGGCCGCTCGCGGGGCGTCAGGGCGTCAGCGCCACCGAGGCTTCCGCGGTGTAGCACAGGAACGTCAGCGTCTCCTGCAGGTAGAGCTGCACCGTCTCGGCGTCGTGCGACAGGTAGCCGATCGACACGTCGGTGCCCAGCTGCAGATCGAAATCACCACCGCGGGTGGACAACACGAACGCGCCGTCGATCGCGGGCGCCCAGATGATCTCACCGTCGACCAGCCGGTTGAGGTGCTCGCGGATCGGATAGCCGTGCTCGGTGGTCTCGCTGACCTTCGTGTACACGTCGGCCGACAACAGCACCGAATACGGACCGTCGACGCCGGCCAGGCGCAGCTCGGACAGCGCCTGGGCGATCACATCGGGCATCTCCCGGGGGTCACCGGGCAGCGCGAGCGCCGGGTTGGAGCTGCAGTTGCGGATGCCGTCGATCGACGCCGCCTCGTAGCCCTCGAAGATCGCCCGGTCCTCGACGAACGCCAACTTCTTCGCGGCCTCCTTGACCGGATCCCAGTCCGAGTCCTGCGATCCGCGCTCGACGTCGTCGATGTCGTTGCGCGACAACGTGAACGGGACCCGCAACCGAACCAGCGGCTTGCTTTCGCGCAGATGGGCGATCACACCGTCGCCGGGTGCACCCGACATCGAGCAGATGTCCCGTGCTGACCGCCGCGGTGACGGGTCCGCTCGGCTCACTGACGTCCACGACGCGTCGCCCGGCGATGTGCCGCTTGAACGTCCGCGTCGCCTCCATCTCGATTTCCGCCCAGGCCTCTTCGGTAATCGGAGCCAGGTCGCGGTAAAGGTTGTTCATCTACTCAAGTTCCTTTCAGGCTGCCGATGCCGAGTGATCCGTCATGCGATGCGGGTACGAAGGGGACTGCCGGAGAATCTTCCTCGGGAGCCGAATCCGCCAGCGGCGGTGGATCATCGAGGAAGTCGACGGTCGGGGTGAAGAACATGCTGCCGGTCAGGGCTGTGGAGAAGTCCAGAATGCGGTCGGTGTTGCCCGGCGGATCGCCGATGAACATGTTGTCCAGCATGCGCTCGGTGACCGCGGGGGTACGCGAGTAGCCGATGTAGTACGTGCCGAACTCGCCCCTGCCGATCTGCCCGAACGGCATGTTGTGGCGCACGATCTTCAGCTCGTTGCCGTCGTCATCGGTGATGACGTTGAGCGCGAGGTGCGAATTGGCCGGCTTGACCGCATCGTCGAGCTCGATGTCGTCGAGCTTGGTGCGGCCGATCACCCGCTCCTGCTCCTCGGTCGACAGCGAGTTCCACGAGTCCAGGTCGTGCACGTACTTCTGGACGTGCACATAACACCCTCCCGCGAAGTCGGGATCCTCGTCGCCGACCTGCGTGGCGGACACCGCGATTGGACCGTCCGGATTCTCGGTGCCGTCGACGAACCCCATCAGGTCGCGGTTGTCGAAGAACTTGAAGCCGTGCACCTCGTCGACGACCGTGATGGCCCCGCCCATCGACTCGACGATCTTGGTGGCCAGCTCGAAGCAGACGTCCATCGACTCGGCCCGAATGTGGAACAGCAGATCGCCCGGTGTCGACGGCGCGTGGTGCCGACCGCCCTGGATTTCGACGAACGGGTGCAGCTCGGCCGGGCGTGGTCCGGCGAACAGCCGGTCCCACGCGTCCGAACCGATAGAGGCGATCACCGAAAGCCGTTTCGTCGGGTCACGGAAACCGACGGAGCGCACCAGTCCAGAGATGTCGCCGAGCGCGTCGTGGACGGTCTCCTCGCCACCCTCGTCGATCGTCGTCACCAGAAAAATAGCCGCGGGCGTCAGCGGCGCAAGAACCGGTTGCGGCAGTGGAGCAGGCACCGTTGAACCCTAAATCAAGATCGTGGGTGAAGATGGTGAACCATGTCGGCAAGTGCACAGGGGCTGTGCGAGTTCATCGACGCGTCGCCGTCGCCGTTCCATGTGTGCGAGACCGTCGCGCAGCGCCTGCGCGATGCGGGCTTCACCGAACTCGCAGAAGGCGATGAGTGGCCGACGAAGGGGCGGTTCTTCGTCGTGCGGGCCGGATCGCTGGTCGCCTGGACGGGCAACGGCGAGCCTGCGGCGCCGTTCCGCATCGTCGGCGCCCACACCGATAGTCCTAATCTGCGGGTCAAGCAGCATCCCGACCGGTTCGTCTCCGGTTGGCGGGTCGTCGCACTAGCGCCCTACGGCGGGGCGTGGCTGAACTCGTGGCTCGACCGCGACCTCGGCATCAGCGGCCGGCTGTCGGTGCGCTCAGCCGACCGCATCGAGCACCGCCTGGTCCGGATCGACGAGCCGGTCCTGCGGGTGCCGCAGCTGGCCATCCATCTGGCCGAGGACCGCAAGGCGGTGGCGCTGGACCCACAGCGGCATGTCAATGCGGTCTGGGGTGTCGGCAGCGGTCCGCGGTCATTCCTCGGTTACGTCGCCGAGCGGGCTTCAGTGCACGCCGACGACGTGCTCGGCATCGATCTGATGACGCACGACCTGACCCCGTCGACGCTGGCGGGGGCCGACGCCGAGTTGCTCAGCGCGCCGCGACTGGACAACCAGTGCACCTGCTACGCGGGCCTCGAAGCCTTGCTGGCGGCCGAGCCCGCGGGTTACCTGCCGGTGCTCGCGCTCTTCGACCACGAGGAGGTCGGCTCCCAGTCCGATCACGGCGCGCAGTCCGAGCTGCTGCTGACGGTCTTGGAGCGCATCGCGCTGGCCGCCGGTGGCGGCCGCGAAGACTTCCTGCGCAGGCTGCCCGGCTCGATGGTGGCCTCGGGCGACATGGCGCACGCCACCCATCCGAACTACCCCGAGCGCCACGAGCCCTACCACCTGATCGAGGTCAACGCCGGGCCGGTGCTCAAGGTGCAGCCGAATCTGCGGTACGCCACCGACAGTCGCACCGCCGCCGCGTTCGCGCTGGCCTGCAAGCAGGCGGGGGTTCCGTTGCAACGCTACGAACACCGGGCCGACCTGCCGTGCGGGTCGACGATCGGGCCGATGACCTCCGCGCGCACCGGCATCCCCACGGTGGACGTCGGCGCCGCGCAGCTGGCCATGCACTCCGCACGTGAGGTGATGGGCGCCGACGACGTCGCCGCCTACTCGGCGGCGCTGCGGGCGTTCCTGTCAGCCGGCTGATCGGCGTCAGATTGACGCGGGGTCGACCTGGTCGTAGCGGATGACGTTCTCGACCACCAGCCCGTCGCGGCTGCGGACCCTGTCGAGGCCGCGGATCGCCAGCGGCCCGTCTGGTCCCGTGCCTCGTCCGACGTAGTGCAGGTAAACCAACTGCTCTCCGGAAGTGCTTCCGTCGACGGTGGCACTGTCGACCAGGTCGAGTGCCAGATCGGGAGCGGCCGTGACGAGCTCGACGATCTTGCCGACGTAGGCCTCCTTGCCCCGCACCGGTGTCGGGTCGCCCTGCCAGTAGCCGACGATGTCGTCGGCGAGGACGTCGCCGATTCGAGACATGTCGGGGGCCGCCCAGAAGGCCGCCCATACTTCGGCGCTGAACTTTGGTTGGGTCTGGGTTTCGGTCATGGACCAAGCCTGCGTCGAGTTCCGGTGTAGCTCAATTACGTGGCAGGTAATGGCGACTGTGATCCCGCCGACTTGTCACCGGGCTGGCATAGGGTCGGCTCATGACGCTCAAGACCGAAAACATCACGATCGATACCACCGATCCCGAGAAGCTCGCCGACTGGTGGGCCCGCGCGCTCGACGGGCAGGTAAACCCTGTCGCACCACCGTTTTTCGTCGTCGTAACGGTGCCAGAAGGCCCTGGGCTGGCGTTCCAGCAGGTCGACGACCCCACCCCGGGTAAGAACCGCGTACATATCGACTTCAGCACCGCCGACAGGGAGGCCGAGGTCAAACGCCTGGTCGACCTCGGCGCCAGCGAAACCGGCAGGGGCAACTTCGGCGAATTCGAGTGGGTGGTGCTCGCCGATCCCGACGGCAACGCGTTCTGCGTAGCGGGCGGCTAGCGGCCGCCCGCGCATTCCGCAGGCGGCAAACTAGACTGTCGGCGTGACGCCGGAGCTCACCCACGTGGTCCACACCGTCGGCCCCAGCCAAATCGTCGACACCGTCGACAGAGCCACAGCCACTCCCGACCAGCCACAACCCTTCCGGGAACTCGGCCTCAAGGACGACGAGTACGAGCGCATCCGCGAAATCCTCGGCCGCAGACCGACCGATGCCGAGCTGGCGATGTATTCGGTGATGTGGAGCGAGCACTGCAGCTACAAGTCTTCCAAGGTGCACCTGCGCTACTTCGGCGAGACCACCACCGAGAAGATGCGCGCGGCGATGCTGGCGGGCATCGGCGAGAACGCGGGCGTCGTCGACATCGGCGACGGCTGGGCGGCCACCTTCAAGGTCGAATCGCACAACCACCCGTCGTACGTCGAGCCGTACCAGGGCGCCGCGACCGGTGTCGGTGGGATCGTCCGCGACATCATGGCGATGGGCGCCCGTCCGGTTGCGGTGATGGACCAGCTGCGGTTCGGCGCCGCCGATGCACCCGACACCCGCCGCGTCGTCGACGGTGTGGTCCGCGGCATCGGGGGCTACGGAAACTCACTGGGGCTGCCCAACATTGGCGGCGAAACCGTCTTCGACGCCTGCTACGCAGGCAATCCGCTGGTGAATGCGCTGTGTGTCGGGGTGTTGCGCAAGGAGGATCTGCACCTGGCGTTCGCGTCGGGCACCGGCAACAAGATCATCCTGTTCGGCGCGCGCACCGGGCTGGACGGTATCGGCGGGGTCTCGGTGCTGGCGTCGGAGACGTTCGGCGGGGACGAAGACGGCGCGGGACGCAAGAAGCTGCCGTCGGTGCAGGTCGGCGACCCGTTCATGGAGAAGGTACTCATCGAGTGCTGCCTCGAGCTGTACGCCGCCGGCCTGGTGATCGGCATCCAGGACCTCGGCGGGGCCGGATTGTCCTGTGCGACATCCGAACTCGCCTCCGCGGGTGATGGTGGGATGGCGGTGGAACTGGACAAGGTGCCGTTGCGGGCCGCGAACATGACGCCGGCGGAGATCCTGTCCAGCGAGTCGCAGGAACGGATGTGCGCGGTCGTCGCCCCCGAGAACGTCGACGCTTTCATGGCGGTGTGCCGCAAGTGGGAGGTGCTCGCCACCGTCATCGGCGAGGTCACCGACGGCGACCGGCTGGAGATCACCTGGCACGGCGAGACGGTCGTCGACGTGCCGCCCCGCACTGTCGCGCATGAAGGCCCGGTCTACGAACGGCGGGTCGAGCGCCCGCAAACCCAGGATGCGCTCAACGCCGACACGTCGGACAAGTTGCCGCGGCCGAAATCCGGCGACGAGCTGCGCGCGACTTTGCTTGCGCTGCTCGGCAGCCCGCACCTGTGCAGCCGGGCGTTCATCACCGAACAGTACGACCGGTACGTCCGCGGCAACACCGTGCTTGCCGAGAACGCCGATGGCGGGGTGCTGCGCGTCGACGAGTCCACCGGGCGTGGCATCGCGGTGTCCACCGACGCGTCTGGCCGCTACACCCAACTGGATCCGTACACCGGCGCCCAGCTCGCGCTGGCCGAGGCGTACCGCAACGTAGCGGTCACCGGCGCCACCCCGATCGCGGTCACGAACTGCCTGAACTTCGGTTCGCCGGAAGACGCCGGTGTCATGTGGCAGTTCTCCGAGGCCGTGCGGGGGTTGGCCGATGGCTGTGCCGCCCTTGGCATTCCGGTCACAGGCGGAAACGTGAGCTTCTACAACCAGACCGGCACGACGGCCATTCTGCCTACCCCGGTCGTCGGGGTACTCGGTGTCCTCGACGACGTGAGCCGCCGCATCCCCACCGGTCTTGGCACCGAACCCGGCGAGACCCTGCTGCTTATCGGCGACACGCGCGACGAGTTCGACGGCTCGATCTGGGCGCAGGTCACCGCAGACCATCTGGGCGGGCGCCCACCCCAGGTCGACCTCGAGCGGGAGCGACTGCTCGCCGAGGTGCTCAGCGCGGCGTCACGCGACGGCCTCGTATCGGCCGCCCACGATCTGTCCGAGGGCGGACTGATCCAGGCCGTCGTCGAGGCGGCGCTGGCCGGTGAAACCGGTTGTCGCATCATCATTCCCGAGGACTTCCAAGAAGGCACAGCTCCGTTCACGTTTCTCTTCTCCGAATCCACGGGACGGGTGCTGGTCGCCGTCCCGCGCACCGAGGAGAGTCGATTCCGGTCCATGTGCGAGGCCCGCGGACTACCGGTGACTCGCATCGGCGTCGTGGACCAAGGCAGTGCCGCCATCGAGGTGCAGGACCAGTTCACCGTGTCACTGGAGGACCTGCGCAGCACGTCGGAGGGCGTGCTGCCCGGGTTGTTCGGGTGACTGTTCCGACCCACGACATCACCGGCGAACCGGTCGCCGCAGGCCACGAGCGCAAGCAACGCCATCCCCTGCTCGTGTGGGCGTGGAGCCTGGTGCACCTGGACTTCGTCGGGATCGCATTCGGCGCGCTGTTCTTCTGCCTGTCGCTGACGCCGTCGCTGCTTCCCCGCGACTGGCTGTTCCAGGGCCTGATCGGCGGGCTGAACGCCGCCATCGGCTACGGGATCGGGGTCTTCGCCAGAAGATGCTGCGCCGCTTCGTGTTACGACGCAGACGATGGTGGCCACCGTCCAAGCGAGTGCTCTACTGGTGCAAGGCCGCGACCGTCACGCTGGCAACAGCGGCAAGCCTGCTGATGTTGATTCCAGCGGCGGCCTGGCAGCGCAGGGTGTCCGCGGAGATGGGCATGGAAGGCCCTGCCACCCTCGGCTACCTGCGCACCCTGATCATCGCCATGCTCGTCACGGGCCTGTGCGTGTCCGCCGCACGCGTGATCATCGACCTCATCAAGACGATGGCCCGGTTCTTCATTCGCCGCTGGCACCTGCACGACGAGGTGGCACTGTTCATCGGCACTGCGATCGTCGTCGTGCTGGCGATCACGCTGATCAACGGTGTGCTTGTCCGCGGCTTCCTGGCCGGCGCCAACCGGGTGTTCCAACCGCAGAACACCACCACAAGGGTGGCCACCACCCAGCCGTTGGCTCTTGAACGGTCCGGCAGCCCAACGTCGTTCGCCCCATGGGAGACATTGGGGTTTCAGGGCCGCAACTTCGTCGCCACCGGCCCGCACGCCTTCGAGTTGACCCGCCTGAACGGCAGACCGGCGAAAGAGCCCATCCGGGTGTATGCGGGATTGCAGACCGCCGACACCGACGAGGAGCGGGCCGCGGTCCTCGTCCGCGAACTGGAACGGACCCGCGCGTTCGAGCGCAAGGTGCTCGTCATCGTCCCGACGACGGGCACCGGGTGGATCAACCCGGTCGCCGCCAGGGCGCTGGAGTTGATGTACAACGGCGACACCGCGATGGTCGGATCGCAGTACTCCTATCTGCCGAGCTGGATCTCGTTCCTCGGCGACCGGGAGAAGTCCATGGAGTCCGGCCGCACGATGATCGAGGCGATTCACGCGTGGTGGACGAGGCTGCCCGCCGACCGGCGGCCCAAGCTGTTGCTCTATGGCGAGAGCCTCGGCTCGATGGCCGGGCAGGGCGCGTTCAACTGGCTCCCGGATATCGCCCGGATGAATTTCTCGTCGGTGCTCTGGGTGGGTCCGCCCAACGCCAGCCCGCTCTGGAGGGGCATCACCGCCCGCCGCGACCCGGGAACGCCCGAGGTCGCAGCCGCGCTACGACAACGGGCGCACCGTCCGCTTCTCACCGGCCACCGACGCCGCCGAGATCGCCGCCGACACGGACGCGCCGTGGGAAGGCACCCGCGTGCTGTTCCTCCAGCATGCCTCGGACCCCATCGTGTGGTGGTCGGAGGACCTGATGTTCAACCGCCCGGACTGGCTGACGGAACCGCCCGGCAGAGACCGGACACCGTTGATGCGGTGGTATCCGATCGTCACGTTCTGGCAGGTGGCCGCCGACATGACCAATGCGGGTTCCGTTCCCGGCGGACACGGCCACAACTACGGCGAGTACGTGCTCGACGGCTGGGCTGCCGTGGCCCCGCCCGACGGCTGGACGACCGAGGACACCGAACGCATCCGGATCGCGCTGGAGAAGACCGCCGCCGATGACGGACCCGAGTATTAGTGCGCACCAATCAGTTCCGCGCGGTGGCCCTGGCGGCAGGGCTCGTCGGCTGGAGCGGGTTGATCGGTCCGCGGATACCGGCACGCGTGCAGCCGTTGGTTCACGCCGCACTTGGCGCCGCGCTCGCGGTCTCGGCTCGGGCACCGCTCGGCCTGCGTCCACCGCAGCTGTGGTCGGGGTTGCGGCTCGGGCTTATCGCGGCCGCGCCGGTGGTCATCGGTGTCGCCGCGGCCACGGCGGCGCCGCCCGTGCGGTCGTCGATGGCCGAGCGCGACCTGCCCGGGTCGTCGGCACGCTGGCTGATGGTGCGCATTCCCGTCGGCACGGTGTGGTCGGAGGAGGCGGCCTTCCGTGCGGCGTTGGGAACGGCCGCGGCCGACGCCTTCGGGCCGACGGGCGGCCGGCTGCTGCAGTCGCTGGCGTTCGGGCTGTCGCATATCGCCGACGCCCGCAGCACCGGTGAACCGGTGCTCGGCACAGTCCTCGTCACCGGCGTCGCGGGCTGGTTCCTCGCGCTGCTGGCTGAGCGGTCCGGCAGCCTGGCCGCACCGATGCTCGCGCACCTCGCGATCAACGAGGCAGGTGCGGTCGCGGCGTTGGCGATCCAGCGTCACACCTAGCCGCGAAACGGAATTCCAGCACGCATCTACTCGATCTTTCGGTGCTGGAATTCCGTTTCGCGGAGACCCGACCTACGGGTTGATGGTGTTCTCGCCGACCTGTCGGCCCCACACGTAGTCCGTCACCAACGGTGACGCGAGCTCGAAGTGGTTGTACGGGGCGAGGCTGTAACCGGTGTCCATCACCAGGTACGGAAACGGATACAGGTCTTTGGTGATCTTCTGCCAACAGCCGGGACGACCCTCGGGCCCGCCCCGTGCGTTCACCCGAGGCAGGTTGTCCGGGTAGACGAACGGATTGCCCGGCAGCGAGATGGTTCCGAACGACTTCAGCGCGTAGCCGTTGTCGCCGCCGAGGACCTGGGAAAGCCTGGGCGCCACCTCCGCGTAGTTGTGGATCGTGCAGAAGATCATGCCGCGGTAGTCGTCGAGCAGCTTGGTCGTCGGCAGCAGATCCTCGGCGGCGCGCACGAGGTACGGGCCGCCACGCTCGAGGCTGTCGGCGGCCGTGTTGCTGAACCCGATCGCCGCCAACAGTGCGGTGTCGATGTTGCGCCCGCTGGTCGTTGAGCGTGCGTGCGGTGGTCGCGGCGTTGTCGAGGCCGTCCCACAGATCGGTGGAGGAGTTCGCGTACACGTCGGCGAGATCGGCTACCGCCTGGGTGTCGGCGCGGATCTGCGGCATCCGGGGATTCAGCTCGTCCATGATGCGGTTCGCGTTGAGCAGCGAGTCGCCGAATCGCTCGCCCAGCCCGGTCACCGCCTGCGCGGTTGCCGTCAGTGTGGCGTTGAGCTTGATCGGATCGACCTGCTCCGAAAGTGACATGACGGTTTCGAACACGCTATTGAACTCTGTTGTGACCGACGCCGCGTCGATCACGTCCTGGCTCGTAATACGCTGCGGGCTGGGGTCTTTCGGCGAACTGAAAGAGATGTACTTGTTGCCGAACACCGTCGTCGCCCTGACGTCGGCGACGACGTTACGCGGAATGAACGCGATATAACGAGGTTCGACGTTCAGCGTCAGCTTGGCCTTGGTCGTGCCGCCGATTTCCACGTGGTCGACGCCGGCCACCTTCCCGATCTCGACACCGTTGTAGGTCACCTTCGAGCCCGGGTCGACGACCAGGCCTGCCCGCGGGGACAGCACTGTCAGGTGGGTTTTCCGGGTGAGTTCGCCACGGAACTGTAGAAAAAGGAAGCTCGCCGCGATCGCGGCGAGCACCAGGAAGACCGCGCCAGCCACCTTGTAAGGCGGCTTATGCCGGTCGACAACCACCTTGAGACACTAAGGTATGCCCGCACGTCGCACCGCCGATCCGGCCAACACGCGTGCAGCCGTTCTCGCGGTCGCCGAGTGGCTTCGCGACGAGAACCGGCCTGCGCCTGAGCGATCCGCGCTCGCCGAGGCGGTCCGGTTGACCGCCCGCACGCTCGCCGCGACCGCACCGGGTGCAAGCGTCGAGGTTCGGGTGCCGCCCTTCGTTGCGGTGCAATGCATTTCGGGCCCGAGGCATACCCGCGGCAACCCGCCCAACGTGGTCGAGACCGATCCGCGCACCTGGCTGCTGCTCGCGACCGGGCTGCGTACGGTCGCCGATGCGGCCTCCGGAGGAGAGCTGGCGCTGTCCGGGTCCCGTGCCGCCGAGATCGCGACGGTACTGCCGGTGGTGCCACTCGACGCCTGACCGGGGCGGCAGGGAATCCGAACCGGGGTGGTGATCGTTGTTTTCTGTGGGCGACATGAGCGCCCTGCGATTCCGTGATTAACCCGTGATGACCGTAGACTGAACACGTCACCCACCGCCCCTTGGGAGCAGCCCTATCGTGACCGTCGAGCAAACGGACAACGAACCTAGAGAAGAGTGCGGCGTATTCGGCGTATGGGCGCCCGGCGAAGAGGTCGCCAAGCTGACCTATTACGGCCTGTACGCACTGCAGCACCGCGGTCAGGAAGCCGCAGGCATCGCCGTCGCCGACGGCTCCCAGGTGCTGGTGTTCAAGGATCTCGGGCTGGTCAGCCAGGTCTTCGACGAGCAAACACTGGGCGCGATGGAGGGCCATGTCGCGATCGGGCACTGCCGCTACTCGACGACCGGGTCCACCACCTGGGAGAACGCCCAGCCTGTGTTTCGCAACACAGCTGCAGGTACGGGCGTCGCGCTCGGACACAACGGCAACCTGGTCAACACCACCGAGCTGGCGGGCCGGGCCCGCGAGCTCGGCCTGATCAACATGCGTGGCGCCGCCGCCGCGACCACCGATTCCGACATTCTCGGCGCGCTGCTGGCGCACGGCGCCGCGGATTCAACGATCGAGCAGGCCGCACTCGAGCTGCTGCCCACCGTGCGAGGCGCGTTCTGCCTGACGTTCATGGACGAGAACACCCTCTACGCGGCCCGCGACCCCTACGGCGTGCGGCCGCTGTCGCTGGGCCGCCTCGACCGGGGCTGGGTCGTCGCCTCCGAGACCGCTGCGCTGGACATCGTCGGCGCCTCGTTCGTCCGCGACATCGAACCAGGTGAGTTGCTGGCCATCGACGCCGACGGCGTGCGTTCGAGCCGGTTCGCGCCGCCTTCGCCGAAGGGCTGTGTGTTCGAGTACGTGTATCTGGCACGGCCCGACAGCACGATCAGCGGCCGGTCGGTGCACAAGACGCGGGTCGACATCGGACGCAGGCTGGCCCAGGAACGCCCGGTCGACGCCGACCTGGTGATCGGCGTTCCGGAGTCCGGCATCCCGGCCGCCGTCGGCTACGCGCAGGAGTCGGGCATTCCGTACGGGCAGGGCCTGACCAAGAACGCCTACGTCGGACGCACGTTCATCCAGCCGTCGCAGACCATCCGTCAGCTGGGTATCCGGCTGAAGCTCAACCCGCTGCGAGAGGTGATCCGCGGCAAGCGGCTCATCGTCGTCGACGACTCCATCGTCCGCGGCAACACGCAGCGCTCCCTCGTCCGGATGCTGCGCGAGGCCGGGGCTATCGAGGTGCACGTGCGCATCGCATCCCCGCCGGTGAAATGGCCGTGCTTCTACGGCATCGACTTCGCCACGCCCGCCGAGCTCATCGCCAACGCCGTCGAGAACGAGGAGGAGGTGGTCGAGGCGGTCCGCCACGGCATCGGCGCCGACTCACTCGGCTACATCTCGCAGCACGGCATGATCGCGGCCACCGAACAGCCCGCGTCACGGTTGTGCACCGCCTGCTTCGACGGCAAGTACCCGATCGAGCTGCCCGGTGAAACCGCGCTCGGCAAGAACGTCATCGAGCACATGCTCGCGACCGCCGCACGCACCGGCCTGCCGCTGCAGGCCGACAACGACAACGCGTCGGCCCTGCGCCGTCCCTGAAACCTACTGCGGCGCAGTCGGACTGAACTTCACCAAGTGGCGCCTTCCGTCGCTGACGCGGTGCCGTCCTCGCTGAAGCGCCTGTGTCACCGAGTCGCGGTATCCGGTCAGCCCGCCCTCGGGCGGTGCGATGACGTCGTCGATGTCGTGGTCGAGCATCACGGCGTCGCACTCCAGCGACTCCACCAGCGGCCGCGCCAGGCCCGACGGGATCGGCGTCACCAGACCCACCCACCAACTGGCGATCGTGGGAGTCAGGAATGGCAGCACGACGATGAGCCGGCGCCGCAGGCCGGCGACGTCGGCGTAGACCTGCATCGCGTCGCCGTACTCCATCACGTCGGGTCCGCCCACATCCCAGGTCCGCGACGACGGCACGTCGGCCGTGGCGGCCTCGGTCAGGTAGTGCAGGACATCGTCGATGGCGATCGGCTGGATCTTGTTGTGCACCCACTTCGGTGTCGTCATCGCCGGAAGGCGATCGGTGAGGTGGCGAATCATCTCGAACGACGCCGACCCCGAGCCGATGACGATCCCGGCCTGCAGCACCACCGTCTCGATGCCCGAGTCGATGAGAATCTCGCCGACCTCGGCGCGCGACGCCAGGTGTCGCGACAGTTCTCGGCCGTCCGGGTGCAGGCCGCTACAGGTACACCAGCCGCCGGACCCCGGCGTGTCGCGCCGCCTGGACCACGTTGCGTGCCGACCGCGCCTCCTCGGCGACGAAGTCCTTCGACGTGCCCATCGAGTGCACCAGGTAGTAGACGACGTCGGCGCCGTCGAACGCATCGGTCAGCGAATCGGGTTCGGTCAGGTCGCCGCGAACCACCTCGACGTCGTCGCGCCACGGCGCGGCGGCGAGCTTGTCGGGGTTGCGCGCCATGGCCCGCACGCGCAGGCCGGCGTCCAGCAGTCGCGGCACCAGTCGGCCACCGATGTAGCCGGTCGCGCCCGTCACCAAGCAGCGAATTTCCTCCGCCGGCACAGAACCTCCGTCCGTCGATGCCCCTTAAGTTATTCGGAGCCGATAGACGGGCGGATGACCGTTTCCGGTATCAGGCAAACCCGCAACCCGGGTCGGGCGCGTCGTCGGACAGCGGAGCCCCGGCGGGATCGATGTAGAGGACCTGCAGAACCAGCGGGCCGGGGCCGACATTGCGGCCGATGTGCACGTAGCCCGGGCCGCCCTTCTCGGCGATGCTCTGGCCGGCCACGTACAGACCGTCCATCGTGCAGTCGGCCCGGTTGTGCATCAGCACGCCCTCCTTGACGACGCCGAACAGCTGACCGTCATGCGAATGCCAGCCGGTGCTGCCGCCGGGGGCGATGGTGATCTCTCGGAAGACGTAGTCCTTGCCGTCGTCAGTCATCTGCCAAAGGATCGTGCCGTCGGTGTCTCGCGGCGGGGTGGCGGATGCGGTGCCGGGAAGGGCCAGCGATACGGCCGTGATTGCGGCGCGCGGCCAGCGCAAACGAGCGAAGTCCGGTCATGGATGGCCACGTTGTCATACCGTCGCTGATCGTGCTCGATGTCGACGGTGAGAACACGAATACCGTGCAGTCGCGCAGCCCGGTAGATTTGATCGCGATGACGGATCGCGCCGCACAACACGGCATCTCCTATGCATCGGCCGGGGTGGACATCGAAGCTGGTGACCGCGCCGTCGAACTCTTCAAACCGCTGGCCAGCAAGGCGACCAGGCCCGAAGTGCGCGGCGGTCTTGGTGGATTCGCCGGGCTGTTCGCGCTGCGCGGGGGCTATCGCGAACCGGTGCTGGCCAGCTCGACCGACGGCGTCGGCACCAAACTCGCCGTGGCCCAGGCGATGGACAAGCACGACACCGTCGGACTCGACCTCGTCGCCATGGTCGTCGACGACCTGGTGGTGTGCGGCGCCGAGCCGCTGTTCCTGCAGGACTACATCGCCGTCGGCCGCACCGTGCCCGAGCGGGTGAGCGAACTGGTCGGCGGCATCGCCAACGGCTGCGTGATGGCCGGCTGCGCGTTGCTCGGCGGTGAGACCGCCGAACATCCCGGGTTGATGGCGCCCGACCACTACGACATCTCGGCGACGGGTGTGGGCATCGTGGAGGCCGACGACGTACTCGGTCCCGACCGCGTCAAGCCCGGTGACGTGATCATCGGTATGGGCTCAACCGGCCTGCACTCCAACGGCTACTCGCTGGCCCGCAAGGTGCTGCTGGAGATCGACCGGATGAACCTGGCCGGACACGTCGAGGAGTTCGGCCGCACGCTGGGCGAGGAGTTGCTCGAGCCCACCCGCATCTACGCCAAGGACTGCCTGGCGCTGGCCGCCGAGACCCAGGTGCGCACGTTCTGCCACGTCACGGGTGGCGGGCTGGCGGGCAACCTGGAACGAGTCGTCCCGCACGGGCTGTTGGGCGAGGTGGATCGCGGCACGTGGACGCCTGCACCGGTGTTCGGCATGATCGCCCAGCGCGGCCGCATCGACCGGGTCGAGATGGAGAAAACGTTCAACATGGGCGTCGGCATGATCGCCGTCGTCGCGCCCGAGGACACCGACCGCGCGCTGGCGATCCTGACCGCACGCCATCTGAACTGCTGGATCCTGGGCACCGTCACGAAGGGCAGCAAGGACGGCCCACGGGCCCAACTCGTGGGTCAGCACCCACGCTTCTAAGGAAAAAGGCGCCTACCGGCGCCAGTCGTCCTCTTGGACCCACTCGTCGTCGGCGAGACCGCCTGAACCATTGCGGTCGTCGGTATCGGTACGCTTCCGACCCGGCCAGCTCTTGCCGAAGCCGCTCGAAATCGGTCTGCGGTGAGCTGTATTTGAGCTCACGAGCAACCTTGGTCTGCTTTGCCTTAGCCCGGCCGCGGCCCATGGGGGGACCCCCTCGCGCAATAACGGAGCGGCCCAATTAGAAGGCGGCTCCGATCTGTGTGTGTTTATTGTCCTGCCAACACTTTACCGTGCCCGTCCGCGGCGCGCTGGCAGGCCCGTCCGACCGCGTATCCGGTCACCGCGCGCCGCCCCGCAGTCGCTCGACTGCCAGCCGGCCCGCTCCGGTGACATCGGCGTCCGGCATCGAGTCCGCGTCGATTACGGCAGGCACCTCGACCTCGCCGCCGGTGGTCAGCGCCGTGTCGGCGGGCAGCCCGCGTTTGAGTAGCGCCAGCGCGACGGGGCCGAGGTCGACGTGGTCGACAACGGTGCCGAGGCGGCCGACTGTGCGCCCTCCGGCGAGTACGGGATCGCCGGTCGTCGGTCGGTCCGTGGACCCGTCAAGGTGCAGCAGGACCAGCATTCGAGGCGGTTTTCCGAGGTTGTGAACTCGCGCGACGGTTTCCTGGCCGCGGTAGCAGCCCTTGTCGAGATGGACCGCGTCGCCGATCCAGCCCACTTCATGCGGGATCGTCCGCTCGTCGGTGTCGACCCCGAGCCGGGGCCGAAGCGCGACCACCCGATGTGCCTCATAGGCCCAGACCCCGGCCCGCCGCACGCCCGCCGCGGTCAACCGGTCCAGCCAGTCGGCGGCCTGTGTCCTCGGTACCACGAGGTCAAGTTCGATGCCCGGCCCGCTCATCCGGCGGACGAAACCGCCGTCCGGTAGGGGCGTCGCCGTGTTTTCAGCCGGTAGCGAACCGAGTCCGAGCGCGCCGAGCACCCGATCGTCGGCCAGCTGGGGGCCGAGAAGCGACAGCACGGCCAAGTCGGCCGCCTCGATTGCGACATCGGCCCAGAACACCATCTTGCGCAGATAGGCCAGCAACGGCTCGCCCCGCGGCGATTCGGTGTCGAGATAGGTGGCATCGCCGAGCTCGGTCTGAATCCAGTGATCTTCGACACGGCCCTGGCCGTCGAGGCTCAGATTCTGGGTGACCGTGCCCTCCGACAGCTCGCTGACGTGCTGGGTGGAGATGTTGTGCAGCCAGCTTTTCCGCTCGCCGCCCGTCAGCTCGAGCACCGCCCGATGGGAGCGGTCCACCACCACCGCCTCGTCCAGCGCGGCGCGCTGCTCACCGAGCGGGTCACCGTAATGCCAGACGGCGCCTGCGTCGGGCCCCGTTTCGGGTGCGGGAACTGCTGACATAGCTCCAATCCTACGTTCGATGCCCCTCGCACCAGTGCCTCGTCGGCGGCGCTACGCTTCTTTCCCATGGCGAGCGAACCGGGGGTTGTGGTCACGCTCGACGGGCAGTTGCAGGATCCGCAGACGCCGCTGCTGCACGCCGACGACCTGGCCGCTGTGCGTGGCGACGGCATCTTCGAGTCGCTGCTGGTGCGCGACGGGCGGCCGTGCCTGCTCGAGGCTCATCTGGGGCGGTTGACGCAGTCCGCGCGGTTGATGGACCTTCCCGAACCCGATCTCCCGCGCTGGCGTGCCGCGGTGGCCGCCGCGGCGTCTGCATGGACGGAACAGGGCGGCGGCGAGGGTGTGCTGCGGCTGATCTACAGCCGGGGACGCGAAAGCGGGTCCGAACCGACGGCATTCGCCATGATCGGCGCGGTGGCGGGCCGGGTCGCCGCGGCACGCACGGACGGGGTGGCGGCCGTGACACTTGCCCGCTCGCTGCCCGCCGAGGGTGCCGCCGACATGCCGTGGCTGCTGGCGGGCGCCAAGACGCTGTCGTATGCGGTGAACATGGCGGCGCTGCGTCACGCCGAACGGCAGGGCGCGGGCGACGTGATCTTCATCAGTTCCGAGGGCAACGTCCTCGAGGGCCCGCGGTCGACGGTGGTCGTCGCCACCGAGATCGACGGCAGCCTCGGTCTGCTCACCCCTCCGCCGTGGTATCCGATCCTGCGCGGCACCACGCAGCAGGCGCTGTTCGAGGTGGCCCGCAACAAGGGCTACGATTGCGACTACCGGGCGTTGCGAACCGCCGATCTGTTTGTCGCACAAGGGGTTTGGCTGGTTTCCAGCATCACCCTGGCGGCCAGGGTGCACACCCTCGACGGAAAGCCCCTGCCGCCGTCCCCATTGGCCGCGGAGCTCAGCGAGCTCGTCGACGCGGCCATCTTCACCGATCGCTGAGCGCGAGCCGGCCGAAAATCGCTTGTCGCACTGTGGATGCGGGAGTACGGTCGGCCGTACACAGGGAAGGAGGTGGTCCGACAAATTGATTGACTTACGGACATGTGAGGTGGCTGCGAGCTAGCAGCGCCGGGGAGTCACCTGCGCGCGCCGGCGAATTCCCCGCAGTCACCCGGCCCCCGAGCCCTTGGTTTTGTCCAACCAGTACAGCGGCTCGGGGGCCGCACCATTTCTAAGACCCGGCCACCACCGCACGTCTAAGCTCTGGCGTATGCGCATTTCTGGGTCGACTGTGCTGCTCACGGGCGCCTCCGGCGGTATCGGCAACGCGATCGCGAAGGCCGTCGCCGACCGTGGCGGGCGGCTCATTGTCACGGGCCGACGCGGCGACGTGCTTGACGAACTGATCGCCGAGTACGGCGGGCGGGCAGTCGTCGTCGACTTGGCGGAGCGCGACGACGTCGAGCGCCTGGCCCGAGAGGCGGGCGAGGTCGACATCCTGATCGCGAACGCCGGCCTTCCCGCATCGGGCACGCTCGAGTCCTTCACCGTGAACGAAATCGATCGTGCGCTGGACGTGAACCTGCGGGCGCCGATGATGCTCGCCAAACAGCTCGCGCCCGCAATGGTCGCCAAGGGCCGTGGCCATCTGCTGTTCGTATCGTCGCTTTACGGCAAGGCTGCGTCGCCCGGGACCGGGGTGTACAGCGCCACCAAGTACGGCCTTCGCGGATTCGCCGCCGCGCTGCGTCAGGACATGCGCGCAACCGGCGTGGGAGTATCCGTGGTGTTCCCGGGGATCATTCGCGAAGCGGGCATGTTTGCCGACACCAAAGTCGACTTGCCGCGGGGAGTCGGCACCAGCTCACCCGACGAGGTGGCCAACGCGGTCGTGGACGCGATCGAGAAGAACCGCGGCGAGGTCGATGTCGCACCACTTCCGATGCGGGTGATGACGAGTGCCGCAGGCGTGGCCCCCGAGCTCGTCGCAGGAGTGCAGCGACGTCTCGGAGCGGACAAAGTTATCGCCAAGGTCGCAGCGGGTCAGCGCGACAAACGCTGAGTGCGGACGGTGTACCGGTGGCACGGCACCGCCGTGCTGCTCACGGATCGCTTCCGGCCGCGTAGTCGAACGCCCCCTCGTCGGTCCACCCGCACCGCTGGTAACACTGTCGAGCCCGGTCGTTGCCCGTCGCGACGGCAAGCCACGCCACCGGATGACCCGCGTCGCCGATGGTGAGCCGTGCGTTGTCGAGCAGTTCTGCAGCGATCCCGGATCCGCGGTGTGACCGCGACACATAGACCTGTTCCACCTCGTCGCCCGCCACCATCGTGAAGCCAGCAACCTCGCCGCCGCACTCCGCGACGGTGGTATCGGCCACCCGGTCAGCCGCGCGCTGAAAGAACGACTCGGGCGTGCGCACTTCGACGAGCGCGGCCGGGACATGGCCCAGGTGCCCGTCGCGCCAGCCCTCCTGCCAGATCCGCGCCACCGCGTCGGCGTCGGCCGGGGTGGCGGGCCGAAGCGCAGCCTTGGTCATGGCTTGACCCGATGCGCCGTGCAATGATGCGGCGCATGCCTGCGCTGTGGCGGCTCGTCCCGCTGCTGGCCGCTGTGCTGGTCGGCTGCGCTCCGGCGGCCGAGCAGCCCCCCGCGGCCGGGCTGTCGCAGTGCCACCGGGATTCGCTCGACACGCTGTACAAAGGCGTCTTCACCTTCGGGACCGACCAGCCCGTCTACCCGCCCTGGTACATGGGCGACAATCCCGAGAACGGCGAGGGATTCGAAGCGGCCGTCGCTTATGCCGTTGCCGACAGGCTCGGTTACCTGCGCGAGGAGGTGCGGTGGGTGCGGGTGCCGTTCAACGCGGCGCTGGCGCCGGGAACGAAGGAGTTCGACGCCAGCCTGTCGGAGTTCTCCATCACCGACCAGCGCAAGGCGGCCGTGGACTTCTCGACGCCGTATTTCGAAGTCACCCAGGCGGTCGTCGCGGTCAAATCGTCGCCGGCCGCGCAAGCCAGGAACATCGACGCGCTCAAGCCGCTACGGTTCGGTGTCCAGGTCGGCACGACCAGCTATACGGCGGCCACCTCCGTGGGCGGCGACCACCCGGTGGCCGTCTACAACACCAACGGCGACGCGAAATTGGCGTTGAGTAGCGGCGAGATCGACGCTTTGGTCGCCGACCTGCCGACCGCGTTCGCGGTGGCAAACGAGTTGCGCGACGGCGTCATCGTCGGCCAATTGCCAGCTGTCACAGACGATGTCGAGCAGTTCGGGCTCGTTCTCAATAAAGACAGCTCGCTCACCCGCTGCGTCTCCTCGGCCGTCGACGCGCTGCGCGATGACGGCACGTTGGTCGCGCTGCAGAACACGTGGCTCGCCGAGGCGGGAAAGGCGCCGGTTCTCCGCTAGCCCGCATCCGGGCCTGGCGCCAGCGACGCGCAGTCCTGCGTGGCCTTGTGCCAGGTCGCCTCATCGGAGCCGGGCGGTGGACCCGCGACGGGCCCTGGAGGGGCCGAAACACCATGCTCTTGAAGACATTTCGCGTATGCACCGTGTCCGCTGGGTGCAGGTGTCGACGACTCCTGGGACGGGGCGTCGTTCGATGACGAGCAGCCTGCGACGATGACTGCCGCGGCGAGAACCGTGGCCAACCGAACCCTGCGCATCAGCCGACAAACCTCGTCAGCCTGGCCGACAGATGCGGCACCAGTCCGCCGTCGGCGTCAACGCGCTCCTCGACGTAAGCCAAATCGCCCCCCTCGACAATGCCGTACAACCTTTTCGCGCCACCGACGAGCATCCCGGACTTGCTGCGCGCCAACGCATCGGTGGCCAGTTCCCACGAAGACTGGTTGAGCGGCCTGCCGTAGAACAGCTCGACATAGCCCGCGGAATGCGCCAACAGCAATTCGATCGCCTGGGATTCCCCGGGATCGTTCGGGTCGTCGACGAAGCGCCAGAAGCCCGACTCTCGCAGGCCGGGTTCTTCGTACTCGCCGGACTCGGTCAGCCGCCACGACCGCGCTTCCCAGATCAGGTAGTCGCCGCCGTCATGGGAAACCATGATCTGCTGCCCGAATCGGTAGTCGCCCTGGGCTGCCCGGCCCTTACCCTCACCGCGCCACACGCCGACCAGCGGCAGCAACGCAAGCAGCGCATTGTTCAGATCGGCGCCCTCACGCAAGTTGGCGGTGTCGGCTGGGGCAGGCAGGTCGGAGAACGTCGGGATGTTGCGGGCGGCGGTCACTTTGGCTCGTTCGGCCGCGGCGGCGACCGCCCGGTCGCCCGATCCGCCGGCGACGGGGCTCTCGTCAGAAGTCACGATTCGTCGGTGATGAGCCGATACAGCGCATACAGCGCGAACCAGGTGATGACCACGACGGCCGCTACAAGTAGGAGTTCGAAAAACAACACCACGGCGCGAGTCTAGCCCTCGAGCGCGTTGGCTTCTTCGATGGCTCTTTGTAGGTACTGGGGGCAGAATTCCGACGCCGCCGCGCCGACGAAGTAACCCACCTGGGTCTGGTTCCAGCCGGTCTCGGCGGCGCCTTGCGTGATGATGTCGGCCGCCGACGTGCCCGAATCCAGCCCGCCGCAGATGTCATGTCCGAGATCGATGAGAGGCTGTCCGTCACCGGCCCACGAGAACCCGCCGGCTTCAAGCGTCTTGAGGAACGTCTCGTCGTCCGAATCGGCCGATGCGGTCGGCGCGGCCACCACCACGAGCGGCGAAGGCGGCCACGACGGCACTGATGGTTGTGCACTTCATCACCACATCATTGGTGACAACCGCGACCCTCGCAGCGCATTCACAGCGAGCACACTGCGACGGCCGTCACACGATCGGTCAGGCGACCTTGACGTCGACCTCGTGGATGCCCGCGCCCGACGGTGCGACGCTGGCGTCGCCGTTGCCTGCGGGGGACAGCGCACGCAGTGTCCACGTGCCGGGTGCGGCGAAGAATCGGAAGTCACCGGTGGCCGATGCGACCACCTCGGCGGTGAACTCGTCAGTGCTGTCCAGCAGGCGCACGAACGCGCCGCCGACAGTCTGCCCGGAGCCGTCGACGACGCGACCGGTGATCACCGTTTCCTTCTCGAGGTCGACGCCGGCAGGCAGCGTCAGTCCTTGCTTGGGTGCAGAGCACATATCAACTTCCCAACTCAATCGGGGCACCCACAAGGGAGCCGTATTCCGTCCAACTGCCGTCGTAGTTCTTGACGTTCTTGTGTCCGAGGAGCTCCTGCAGCACGAACCAGGTGTGCGACGAACGCTCACCGATGCGGCAGTACGCGATGGTCTCCTTCTCGCCGTCCAGCCCGGCCTCGGCGTACAGCGTGGCCAGGTCGTCATCGGACTTGAAGGTGCCGTCCTCGTTGGCCGCCTTGCTCCACGGGACGTTGATGGCGCCCGGGATGTGTCCCGGCCGCTGGCTCTGCTCCTGCGGTAGATGCGCAGGCGCGAGGATCTTGCCGGAGAACTCGTCCGGCGAGCGGACGTCGACGAGGTTCTTCGCGTTGATCGCGGCGATGACCTCGTCGCGGAACGCCCGAATGTCGTTGTTCGGCGCCTTCGCGGTGTAGCTGGTGGCCGGTCGGTTCACCGTGTCGGTGGACAGCGGGCGCCCGTCGAGCTCCCACTTCTTGCGGCCGCCGTCGACCAGCTTCACGTTGTCGTGGCCGTAGAGCTTGAAGTACCAGTACGCGTAGGCGGCGAACCAGTTGTTGTTGCCGCCGTAGAGAATCACGGTGTCGTCGTTGCCGATACCCCGGTCGGAGAGCAGCTTCGAGAACTGCTGCGCGTCAACGAAATCGCGCTTGACGGCGTCCTGCAGGTCGGTCTTCCAGTCGAGCTTGACCGCGCCGGCGATGTGTCCGCCGTCGTAGGCGGAGGTGTCCTCGTCGACTTCGACGAAGACGGTGTTCGGCGCATCGAGATTGCTCTCGGCCCAGTCTGTCGTGACCAGGACGTCGGAGCGTGCCATGGAGGAGATCCTTTCGGTTGCTTGGTGATTGGGGTACTACGCAGGGTTGGGCGAGCGACGCAGTCGCGCCACTAGCGGGTACAGCTGACAGCCGAGGCAGATGGCGAAGGCGGCGTTGAGGAATGCGGCGACCAACGCGAATCCGGTGGCGATCAACCCGAGGGTGGGCAGACCCGTGGCGAATCCGACGGCGCCGACGACGCCGAACACGAGCCCGACCAGCTGGGCGAACTTGAGCGGCGGCACCGGCTCCTTCTCGGTGACCGGAGCGAGCCGGGGAGCGACGAGCTTGCTGAAGATCAGGCCGTACGGGTGCTTGCGCGGCCCGCCGACTGCGCCGATTGCGAACACCACGGCCTGCACGCCGAGGATCACGGCAGCGGCGCCGAGGCTGCGGCTCGACACGATCAACGTGATCACCAGAACCGCCGTCGTCACCCACGCGGCGAATCGCGGACCACGAACGTCGACCTGGTCGACACCGCCGGTGGTCTTGGTGGGCGATCCCATGGAAGTCACACTCCTGTTGTGTTGGATAGGGCTGGGTGCGAGCAGGCCACATCGGGCTGCTCAGAGCGAGCGCGCGGTATCGCGCGACTGCTCAGCAGCTACAACAACAACAACAGCAACCCGCAACGCGGCACAGATCGACTGCGCGGCGCTTGGTGAGCATCACCTCGAGGCGGGCGGACACGCCGCACAGCTTACCCAATGACATGGTGATCAAGCCAACAGCGGTTCAAGTGCCGACCGCAGGTCAGCGGCGGTGGGGACGCCGGCGACGCGGTACCGCTGGCGGCCGTCGGCATCGAACACGAACGTCGTCGGCAGCGACAGCACCGAAAGTCGCCGGGCCGCGGCCGGATTGGCGTCCATGTCGATCTCCACATGGGCCACCTCGGGCAGCTCACCGCACACCTGGTTGACCACTCGCCGCACCCCGGCGCACGGTCCGCACCACACCGCGCTGAAATGCACGACGGTCGGCCCGGTGCGGGATAGTCCCAGATCCGACGTGTCCACGGGTTCTGAACCTGCCGTGTCGGTGGTGTCCTTGAGCAGCCCGACCCGCAGGGCGATCAACCTGTTGATCACGTAGGCCATCCCGAACGCCGCGATGAGCACGACGATGACGAGGGCAAGGGACGGGCTCATGACTGTGTGAACTCATCCAGCGTGATGGTTACTCCCTCGGCGATGCCTTCGATGATGACATCGGATCCGCGGGCTCCTTCGCTGGTCGGCGCTATGCCGAACGGCAATTTCAGCCCGGGCAGGGTGGTGGTGAACGCGGCGAGCACGGCGGGCGTCTTGTCCTCGGGCACCTGCTGGTCGGCGGTGCCCGCCCCGGTGAGCACGCCCGTCGCGGTGAATACCAGCGTCGTTTGATCCGGGCCCGCGACGGCGAGGTCCACCGAGATGCTCACCCTCTCGTCGAAGCCGGCCGCCTTGGGCGTACCGGTGAAGACCAGGCCTTTGTTGCTCGAGATACCCGATTCGGTGGTGCCGCCGGTGGGGTTGTTGGTCTCCTTGGGCGGCGCCTCCACCAGCAGGTCGGGGATGCCCATGAAGCGGCCAAGGTGGGTGGAGTCGATGATGGTGCGGCTCTCGACCTTGGCCACCGGCAGTATGGTGCGCGCATCGATCAGCCAGGAATCCTTGGGCACGTCGACGGAATACAAGGTGGCCTCGTAGGACACCTTGCCCGCCACCGGGTGATCTACGCCATTCGCACGGATCTCGATCTGGGTGTAGTGCCTGCCTCTGGCCTGCGAGATGAACGGAAAGCCGATGATGCCGACCCACGGGTCGAAATTCAGCTTCGCTTCGCTTCGAACGGCCCTGGCCAGGCGATATTCGGCGTAGATCGCGGCGCCGAAGTCGACGCCGACCGCCGCGATCGCCACCGCAGCCACCGCCGATACCGCCCCGATCACCAGCTTGCGCACCTCGACATTCTGGCCCACGCAGCAAGCCCGCCCTGCTCGGCGCGGCTAATCGCCAGCTGTCGGGTTATCGTTAGTGCACCGGTAACGCCCAGATGTCGGCTAAGAATCTGGGAGGTATCCGACGACAGCGATGTCCGTCAATATCTGCCCGGCACGCTGGAGGGCCTGTTGGATCTACTGCTATTAACCGCCGACCCGCATCCGGAGTCGGTGCTGCCCTCGTTGTCGCTGCTTGCCCATCACGTGCGAACTGCGCCCACCGAGGTCTCCTCGTTGCTGGAGGCCGGCAGCGCGGATGTCGCGATCGTGGACGCGCGCACGGATCTGGCCGCGGCGCGCGGGCTGTGTCGGCTGCTTGGCACCACCGGCACTTCGGTTCCCGTGGTGGCCGTGGTTAACGAGGGTGGCCTCGTCGCGGTCAATGTGGAATGGGGGCTCGACGAGATTCTGTTGCCGAGCACCGGACCTGCCGAGATCGACGCGCGACTGCGACTTCTGGTCGGTCGCCGCGGCGGTGCGGCGAGCCAGGAGAACGCAGGCAAGGTCAGCCTCGGCGAGCTCGTCATCGATGAGGGCACCTATACGGCCCGCCTTCGCGGCCGCCCACTTGACCTCACCTATAAGGAATTCGAGCTGCTGAAGTATCTGGCCCAGCATGCGGGCCGGGTGTTCACCCGGGCCCAGCTGCTGCAGGAAGTGTGGGGCTATGACTTCTTCGGCGGTACCCGCACGGTCGACGTCCACGTTCGACGGTTGCGCGCCAAGCTCGGCACCGAATACGAGTCGTTGATCGGCACGGTGCGCAACGTCGGATACAAGGCCGTGCGACCGGCAAGGGGTCGCACGCCCGCGGCCGGTGCGGATGCTCCCGACGACCTCGAGGACGCCTACGACGCGCCCATCGGCCTGCCCGAAGAGCTGGCTGACCCGCTGCGCAGTCAGTGACGTCGTATTCATGGCGCACCGGCCTCGGCGACGAGGACCAGCGCGCAATCAGGGCGTTGATCGCCGCGGCGAAGGAGGCGGACGGCGTCGCCCCCGTCGGCGACCAGGTGCTGCGCGCTCTTCCGCACGACCGCACGAGGCACCTGTTGGCGCTCGACGGTGACGCCATCGTCGGCTATCTCGATCTCGCACCGGCGACGGACGACGACCCGGCGATGGCGGAGCTCGTCGTCCATCCGCAGTCGCGCAGGCTCGGCATCGGGTCGGCGATGGCCCGCGCGGCATTGGCCGAGGGCGGCGGCGGAACCCGCATCTGGGCGCACGGTGACCTGGAGGCCGCCCGCGCGACCGCGAAGGCCGTCGGGCTGGAAGCCGCACGCGAGCTGCTGCAGATGCGTCGCACATTGACCGACCTACCGCGCGGTGACGATCCCGGCCGGTGTACGTGTCGACACCTACCGCGGTGCCGATGACGACGCCGAGCTGCTGCGCGTCAACAACGCCGCCTTCGCCTGGCACCCCGAGCAGGGCGGCTGGACGGATGCCGACATCGCCGAGCGCCGCGCCGAGGCATGGTTCGACCCCGGGGGTTTGTTCATGGCGCTCGACGAGCAGTCCGGTCAGCTGCTCGGGTTCCACTGGACGAAGGTGCACAACGAGGGTCTTGGCGAGGTGTATGTCCTCGGCGTCGACCCGGCCGCGCAGGGCCGAGGCATCGGGGCGACCCTGACGCTCATCGGATTGCACCATCTGGCGGATCGGCTTTCAGGTAGCTCCCAGCCATCGGTGCTGCTTTACGTCGAGGCAGATAACTCGGCGGCGGTGAACACCTACCGACGGCTGGGTTTCGAGGTGTTCGGCGTCGACGTCGCCTACGCCGCCGGCTAACCGCGCTAGCAATTAGCGGACGCCCGTCGGCAACTCCGGTGAGGAACCGCTCTCTCCGATTCATCTGACGTTCATCGTTCGGCAGGCGAGCGTTCACGGTAGGTGCCGCGGACAAGGACGATGCATTCGTGCGGGCAGGCCGCGCAGTTGCGTAATTGCCGATGGCGCAAGCTAGATCCCAGCCGCCTGATCTATTCCCGCCAAAGACTGTGTGGCAGAACATATCTGGGCGCACTGCCGCACGAGTGGCGCCGGAGAGGGCGAGGCGACGCTCCCCGCGCCATTCGTCAAGCCGTCTTGGCCGCCCAGCTTCGGCGTAGGCTCCGGGCCGGGTCGGACCTCAACTGGGGTCCCGCGTCCGTACCGATGACGGTCGCGGCGACCGGAGCCGCCACCCACGACAGATCGATTAGCTTCGCCCGGGTGCAGGGCTGGTCGCGAACGATCGCGGATCCGTGTGCGGCACACTGCCGGCGCGCACGTGCGATGCAGGTCACAGTCCAGGTCGATGCCGAAAGTGCGGTGGTGTGGCGCGTATCGCTGTCGGCGTGTCGCGACGCCCCCCCAAGACCCGGCACGGTTTCTAGTTTGTTCACCTTGGGTTAACTTTCGTTCATAGATTGTTCAGCTGAGGTCGAGCGGACGTCCACAGTCGGCCCCTAGGTTTTCGGTGTCACCCGTGATCGCGGTGATCTGTGCGGTTGCGCACCCGACCCAGAAAGCGAGAGACGTGAAGCTCAAGACACGCAGCAGGATGTGTGTAGCGGCCGCGGCGGCGGTCGCGCTGACCGGCATGATGTCGGCCTGCGGCAGCGACGACAACAAGAGCAGCAGCTCAGATGCTGGAACAGGCGGTACCGCGAACGGCACCGCAGGCGATTCGGCGTCTGGCATTGAGTGCGGCGGCAAGAAGGATCTGAAGGCCAGCGGCGCCACCGCGCAGGCCAACGCGATGACCCGGTTCGTCACTGCCTATGAGACGCTCTGCGAGGGCTATACCCTCAACTACACCTCGAGTGGTTCCGGAGCCGGTGTCTCCGAATTCATCGGCGGCCAAACCGACTTAGGTGGCTCCGACTCGCCGCTGAGCGCCGAGAAGGGCGAAATCGAGAAGGCAGCGGCGCGGTGCGGCGGCAACCCCGCCTGGAACCTGCCGCCCGTCTTCGGACCGATCGCCATCACCTACAACGTCGAGGGCGTCGACGGCTTGGTGTTGGACGGACCCACCCTGGCCAAGATTTTCAACGGCACCGTCAAGACCTGGGACGCCCCGGAGATCAAGGGACTCAACGAAGGTGCGGCGCTTCCGGCCGCGCCGATCAACGTGCTATTCCGCAGCGATGAGTCCGGCACCACCGACAACTTCCAGAAGTATCTGACTGCGGCGTCGGGCGGAGCCTGGACTCAGGAAGCCGGCAAGACATTCAACGGCGGTGTCGGCGAGGGCGCCAAGGGCAACGAAGGCACCTCCGCAGCGATCAAGAGCACGCCCGGGTCCATCACGTACAACGAGTGGTCGTACGCGAAGAGCCAAGGGCTGTCCGTGGCCAAGATCGTCACCTCGGCGGGTCCCGAACCGGTCGAGCTCACCGCCGAGTCGGCCGCCGCGTCGATCGACGCCGTGAAGATCAAGGGTGAGGGCAACGACCTGGTCCTGGACACGGCGACGTTCTACACACCGACCGAAGCGGGTTCCTACCCGATCATGCTCGCGACCTACGAAATCGTCTGCTCGAAGTACCCGGATGCTGAGGTGGCCACTGCTGTCAAGGCTTTCATGTCGGCGGCCATCACCGACGGCCAAAAGGGCCTCGAGGACAACGGGTACATCCCGGTTCCCGACGCGTTCAAGGCTCGCCTGGAAACCGCCATTGCCGCGATCTCTTAGGCAAGACACTTAAGAGATGACGGTGAAACCTGATCCGGCTGCGGTGGGCTCGTCTACGTCGGCGAGCCCCCCGCAGTCGGGGGATACTCCGATAATGCCAACCAAACAGGGCAGGCCTTCGGGGCTCAAGGCGGGTGACGGCCGGTGGGGTGACCGCGTCTTCAAGTCGATAGCGATCGCCGCGGGGGCGACGATCATCGGGGCGATCGCCCTGATGGCACTCTTCTTGATCATCCGCGCGATTCCCTCGCTGCAGGCCAATAACGCCAACTTCATCACCAGCTCCGAGTTCATCACCACCGACCCGGAAAACCTGCGGTTCGGCATCGCCGACCTGTTCCGGGTCACCGTGCTGAGTTCGATTTTCGCCCTGATGATCGCCGTGCCGATCGCCATCGGCATCGCCACCTTCCTGACGAACTACGCGCCGAAAGCGCTGGCCAGACCCTGCGGGATCTTGGTTGATCTGCTCGCTGCGGTCCCGTCCATCGTCTTCGGCCTGTGGGGCATCTTCGTGCTGGCGCCTTGGCTGGTGCCGGTGCAGACGTGGCTCAACGAGAACCTGGGATGGTTCTTTCTTTTCAAGGCAGGCAACGTCTCGTTGGCCGGCGGCGGCACCATCTTCACCGCGGGCATCGTGCTCGCCGTGATGATTCTGCCGATCATCACCTCGGTGTCGAGAGAGGTGTTCAGCCTCACCCCGAAGGGCCATGTCGAGGCTGCCCAGGCACTGGGGGCCACGAAGTGGGAAGTGGTCCGGATGACCGTCTACCCCTACGGCCGTAGCGGCATGATCGCCGGCTCGATGCTGGGACTGGGACGGGCCCTCGGCGAGACCATCGCGGTCCTGATCATCCTGCGGGCGGCGGCGCAGGCAGGCGGATGGTCGCTGTTCGACGGCGGCTACACCTTTGCCTCCAAGATCGCCTCTGCTGCAGCCGAATTCAGTTCGCCACTACCGACCGGCGCCTACATCGCAGCGGGCTTCGTCTTGTTCGCTCTGACATTTGTGGTCAATGGGCTCGCTCGGCTGGCTGCCGGAGGAAGGGTAAGCGGAGGATGACGCAGACGCTTGATGCGGCGGTCAAAGGACCGACCTTTCACCCGATCAGCACCAGCCGCAGGCTGAAGAACACCATCGCCAAAGGCTTGTTCTGGGCATCTTTCCTGATCGCCATGGTGCCCCTGGTGTGGGTCCTCTACACAGTGGTGAGCCGTGGCTTCAGGGCGATCCTCTCCCTCGACTGGTGGAACAACTCGCTGGCCGGCGTGCTACCGGATGAGTTCGCCGGCGGCGTGTACCACGCTATCTACGGGACGATCGTCCAGGCGCTGGTTGCCGGGGTGCTCGCGGTGCCGTTGGGCATCTTCGCGGCGATCTATCTGGTTGAGTACGGCCGCGGGCACTTCGCCCGCGTGACGACCTACATGGTCGACATCCTGGCCGGCGTGCCGTCGATCGTCGCCGCACTGTTCATCTTCGCGTTGTGGATCGCCACACTGGGCTTCCCACAGAGCGCGTTCGCGGTGTCGCTCGCGTTGGTGCTGTTGATGCTTCCGGTGGTGGTCCGAAACACCGAAGAAATGCTGAAGCTCGTTCCCGACGAGCTGCGTGAGGCGTCCTTCGCGTTGGGGATTCCCAAGTGGAAAACGATTGCGCGAGTAGTCGTTCCGACCGCGCTACCCGGCATCATCAGCGGCATCCTGCTGGCGCTGGCCAGGGTGATCGGCGAGACGGCTCCGGTGCTGGTGCTCGTCGGCTACGCCAGGTCCATCAACATGGACGTGTTCGAGGGCAACATGGCTTCGCTGCCGTTGCTGATCTACACCGAACTGATCAACCCCGAAGAGGCCGGACGGATGCGGGTGTGGGGCGCGGCGCTCACCCTCATCCTGCTCGTTGCTGCGATGTACGTGGGCGCGGCCTTCATTAACCGGTACCTGACCCGAAACCGAGTTTGAGACACTAGGAGCAGTTCATGGCCAAGCGGTTGGATCTCAAAGACGTCAACATCTACTACGGTTCGTTTCACGCCGTGGCGGATGTTGGACTGTCGGTGCCACCACGCAGCGTCACCGCATTCATCGGGCCCTCGGGCTGCGGCAAATCCACCGTGCTGCGCACCCTGAACCGAATGCACGAGGTGCTGCCCGGCGCCCGGGTGCAGGGCTCGGTGCTGCTCGACGGCGAGGACATCTATGGCGCCGGAGTCGATCCGGTCAGTGTGCGCAAGACCATCGGCATGGTGTTCCAGCGGCCGAACCCGTTTCCCACCATGTCCATCAAGGACAACGTGGTCGCCGGACTCAAGCTGCAGGGCGTACGCGGCAAGAAGACCCTCGACGAGACAGCCGAACGGTCGCTGAAGGGCGCGAACTTGTGGAACGAGGTCAAGGACCGGCTGGACAAGCCCGGCGGTGGACTATCAGGCGGTCAGCAGCAGCGGCTGTGCATCGCCAGGGCCATCGCTGTGCAGCCGGACGTGTTGTTGATGGACGAACCTTGCTCGGCCTTGGACCCAATCTCGACCCTGGCGATCGAGGACTTGATCGCCGAGCTCAAACAGGACTACACGATCGTGATCGTCACGCACAACATGCAGCAGGCCGCCCGGGTGAGTGATCAGACGGCGTTCTTCAACCTCGAGGCGACCGGCAAGCCAGGCAAATTGATTGAGGTCGACGACACCGAGAAGATTTTCTCCAACCCGACGGAGAAGGCGACGGAGGATTACATCTCGGGTCGCTTCGGTTAACGCGGGGCGTCAACCGAAGCGACGGCTAGGGAGTCGGCACCACAGACACCACCGGCAAGCGAACGTGAACCTGCTGCGAAAAAGCGCGTCAGATTTCGCAGCCAGCGCACGTTGGGCGAGGCCGCGCCGTTCGCATCAGCCCGGGGGAATAGTACGAGGGCAATGCCGTTCGTAACTGTCATGAGCAAGGCAGTGCGATTCGACCAGTTCGGCGACATCGACGTGCTCGATGTCCGCGATGTCGAGCGACCCGCGCCCGGAGCGGGTGAGGTCCTCGTCGAGGTGAAGGCCGCGGGAATCAACCCCGGCGAGGCGGCCATCCGCAAGGGCCTCATGAAAGACATCTTCCCTTCGACCTTCCCGTCCGGTCAGGGCAGTGACTTCGCAGGCGTCGTAGCCGAAACAGGTGCGGGTGTCGACGGATTCAGCGCGGGCGACGAGGTCATCGGGTTCAGCGAGAAACGGGCGAGCCATGCCGAGTTCGTCGTCGTGCCCGCCGAGAACCTCACCGGCAAACCGGCCGCGGTTCCGTGGGAGGCCGCAGGCGCTCTGTATGTAGCGGGCACGTCCGCTTACGCCGCCGTGCGCGCGGTCGACCTGGCGCAGGGCGACGTGGTGGCCGTCGCGGGCGCCGCGGGAGGAGTCGGCTCGATCGCGGTGCAGCTGGCGGCACAAGCCGGTGCCACGGTGCTGGGCATCGCGGGCCCATCGAACGACGAGTGGCTGCGCGCGCACGGCGTGATACCGGTGAACTACGGCGACGATCTGGCCGAGCGGCTGCGGGCCGCGGCGCCCGAACGCCGGATCGACGCGTTCCTCGACTTCTTCGGTGGCGGCTATGTCGAGTTGGCGGTCGACGAGTTGGGTATCGCGCCGGACCGCGTGGACACCATCATCGATTTCGCCGCCGCCGAACAGTTCAAGGTGCGGACCGCGGGCAACGCCGACGCCGGCAACGCCGAGGTACTGGCGGAACTCGCCGCTCAGGTCGCCGACGGCCGACTGGAGGTGCCCATCGCCGAGGTGTTCGCCCTCGACGACGTCCGGAAAGCGTTCCGCACCCTCGAGCAGCGGCATACCCGGGGGAAGCTGGTGCTCCGCCCGTAGCCGCGGCTAGCGCGGGGCCGAAAGTTCCTCTTCCTCGGGGAACCTGCCGGTGGCCTGGAAGATGACGCGCCGGGCGACCTCGACGGCGTGGTCGGCGAACCGCTCGTAGAAGCGGCTCAGCAACGTCACGTCGACGGCGGCGGTGACGCCGTGCTTCCATTCCTTGTCCATCAGCACGCTGAAGAGATGACGGTGCAGGTCGTCCATCGCATCGTCTTCCTCGCTGATGCGCCCCGCCTTCTCCGGGTCCTTCGTCAGCAGCACCTCCTGGGCGCTGTTGCCCAGTTCGACTGCCACCCGGCCCATTTCGGCGAAGTAGCCGTTGACCTCTTCGGGCAGCGCATGCTGTGGATGACGACGGCGGGCGATCTTGGCGACGTGCAGTGCGAGGGCGCCCATCCGGTCGACGTCAGCGACGATCTGGATCGAGCTGACGATCGCCCGCAGGTCGCCTGCCACCGGAGCCTGCAGAGCAAGCAGCACGAACGCCGCCTCCTCGGCCTTGGCGCTCATCGCCGCGATCTGCTCGTGGTCGGTGATCACCTGCTCGGCCAGCACCAGGTCGGCCTGCAGCAGGGCCTGGGTCGCGCGCTCCATCGCAACACCTGCCAGCCCGCACATCTCGCCGAGCTGGTTGGTTAGCGCGTCTAGCTGCTCGTGATACGCAGTTCGCATATGCCCAGCCTACGGGCTGATCCGGTGAATCGTCACGATGTGCAGGGTGAACGAAAGGTGAATGCCGCTTACCCAAACGCCTGCTGATGCCGTACTACTCGCAGGTCGTGTCGGCGGCGTTGGTGACCGAGAGGTCCTCAGGCAGCTGGGTCGGGGTGCTGCCGGTGCCGTGCAGGACATGGACCTGCACCGAGGAGCCGCTCGGTTTCGGCGGGCTCACCGTCGCGAAGTCGGAACCCGAGCACCACCTGCACGGTGTTGCCCTTCCCGGTGACGCGCTCGATCGTCGGCTCGGTGAACGCCGATGCCACTGTCGCCGCGGCTTCTTCGTTGCCGGGCGAGAAGAACACCGTCGTCGAGGTCAGCGGACCCGTCGGATAATCGTCGGGAGTCGTGACGTTGAAGCCGTGCAGCTGCAATTCGCTTGCGGCAGTTGCGCCCAGCCCGTCCTGGCCCGTCGAATTCGATCACCTGAACGGTCACGGATGTCGGGTCGGTGGTGACGGCGTCGACCACCTCGCCGGGTTCGACGGCGGCCTCCGGTGTCGGCGCTTCGCTCGTCGGCGACTCGGGGGTCTCGTTTCGTCATCGACTCCGGTGTGCCGGGAACCGGTGAGTTGTCGGCGTTGCGCTCCTCGGGCAGCGGGTCGTCGTTGATGATCGCGTCGAAGATCGCGCGGTTGTCCTCCTCGCGCAGATGCTCATTGCCCCACTCGTCCATGTAGCCGGTGGTCGGCACGGTGAGGAAGGTGATGCGTCCGGCGGCCACGTTCTGCAGCGACTGGCCGAGCTGCCACCAGGTCCTTGGTGTCGATGTTGTCGACGTAGCTGTCGTCGATGAACTGGTTGACCACATTGTTGAGCTTGCTCAGCGAGAAGAAGACTTCCTTGGAGATCATCGAGCGCAGCAGCGACGACAGGAACAGCTGCTGGCGCTTGATGCGGCCGTAGTCGCCGTTGGTCTCGGTGGTCACCTGGCGGGCGCGCACGTAGTTCAGCGCGGTATGCCCGTCGACCATCTGCCGTCCCGCGTTGGCCAGCACCGTGCCGAGCTCGTAGTCCTCCAGCGGGGTGGTGCTGCACACCTCCACGCCGCCGAGTGCGTCGACCATCTTGGAGAAACCGGCGAAGTCGACGGCCATGAACCGGTTGATGTACAGGCCCGACAGCTTCTGGATGACTTTCACCAGACACTTGGGGCCGCCGAACGAGAAGGCGGAGTTCAGCTTCGTCTCGGTGTAGATCTCGTCGGGACCGTAGGATCCGGTCTCTTCGTCATAAAGCGGGCCGTATTCGCCGGTCTCGGCGTTCCAGGCCTCGCACTGCATCGGCTCGATGTTCAGGTCGCGTGGAAAGGACACCGCCACAACGCGTTCGCGGTTGGCCGGGATGTTGACGAGCATGATCGTGTCGGAGCGGGCGCCGCCGGCGTCCTCGGTGTCGCCCGCGCCCATATCGGCGTTCTCGCCGAAGCGGCTGTCGATTCCGACGATGAGGAAGTTCTCGTCGCCGAACTGGGCGTTGGGATCCATGATGTCGCGTGAATCCGGGTCCAACGCCGAGATCCGGTTGAGCATGTTGTTCTTCGCCGACTGCCACTGCCACGCGCCACCGGTCATCGCGAGCGCGAGCACGGCGAAGAGGGCGGCCAGGGAACGGCCCGCCAACATGACCCGGCGCCGCGACTTGGTGCTTCTTCGGCGGATCGATGGGTTCGGCGGACGGGCGGCCCACCCGCTCCGGCGCGACGCGCTCGAGTCGTGCGCGCCGCAACGCCGCCAGATCGGGGATCTCGTCGGCGTAGGACACCACTGGGATGACCTCGGTGTCCGGGTCGGACCGGTCTTCGGGCTGCGGCGGTCTGGACCGAAGTTGCCGCGGCTGCCGCGGGCGGCGGGGCGGGTGGTGCAGCCGGCTGACGTGGCGGTGGCGCCGCGGCGCGGGGAGGCGTCGGCGGAGGCGCGGGTTCGGGTTCGGGCTCGGGGCTCGGGTCCGGTTCGGGAGCAGCGTGCCGGCTCGGCAGATCCGCGGGCGTGGAGCCGGTGACCTTCGCGATGAGATCGGCCACCGTCACACCGTCGGTGTGGCTACCGGTCGGCGGGGAGGTCTCGCTGTCCTCGGGCTCAACCGCAGGTCGGCGCTCCCACGGCGCGGCGGCTCGCGGTGGCCGAGGAGATCGGGTAAGCCACTCATTAGCGCCGTTCGAATCGGACGCGCGCGGGCGACCAGGAGTGGCGCTATCGCCGTCACTCATGTCCCTGCTGGCCTCCGACCGTGTGAGCAGCGTGCGCGTCGATGCGCATCAGCCGCTGCGTCGCCGCCTGCGTTGAGCGGCAATATCCCTGGCCCCGCGTCTGGAGCCGATAAGCGACAAGACTCATATCGTACTGAGAGATCCTGAGAGACGTAATGCCGAGTTGGTCTCGGTTTCACCCGCCGGAATGCATCACATCGGCGCCCGTCGGCACCGTGCAGTCGTCCGGATCGGTCAGCCAGCCCTCCGGCAGCGCCACCGAGGCCGGCGAACCCTGACGCCCGCGCGGGCCGGTGGCGGCCTGCGGGAACGGCACGTCGGAGTCCAGCTTCGCGAGCAGTTCGTCGAGTTCGTCCAGCGTCTTGACCAGCGCCAATGCCCGGCGAAGCTCGGCTCCTGCGGGGAATCCGTGCAGGTACCAGGCGACGTGCTTGCGGATGTCGCGCATGCCCTTGTCCTCGCCGAAGTGGGCGCTCAGCAGCTCGCCGTGCCTGCGGATGATCGTGGCGACCTCGCCGAGTGTGGGCGGTTTCACACTGTCACGCCCGGCGAAGGCGTCGGACAGCTCGGCGAACAACCACGGCCTGCCCAGGCAGCCGCGGCCGATGACGACGCCGTCGCAGCCGGTGGCCGCCATCATCGCCAGCGCGTCGTCGGCGTCGAAGATATCGCCGTTGCCGAGCACCGGAATGCTCGTGACATGGGCTTTCAGCTGGGCGATCTGCTCCCAGTCGGCGGTTCCGGAGTAGCGTTGCGCCGCCGTGCGGGCGTGCAGCGCGACGGCCGCGGCGCCTTCCTCGGCTGCGATGCGTCCGGCGTCCAGGTGGGTGTGGTGGGCGTCGTCGATGCCGATCCGGAACTTCACCGTCACCGGGACGTTCGACCCCTCGGTCGCGCGCACCGCGGCGGCCACGATCTGCCCGAACAGCCTGCGCTTGAAGGGCAGCGCGGCGCCGCCGCCGCGCCGGGTCACCTTGGGCACCGGGCAGCCGAAGTTCATGTCGATGTGATCGGCCATGTCCTCGTCGACGATCATCTTGGCCGCGGCGTAGGTGTTATCCGGGTCGACCGCGTAGAGCTGCAGGGACCGCGGTGACTCGTCCGGCCCGAACGTCGTCATGTGCATCGTCACCGGTGACGTTCGACGAGCGCGCGGGCGGTCACCATCTCGCACACGTACAGCCCGCTGACCGTGCCGGCCCGGGCTAGTTCGAGTTCGCGGCACAGGGTGCGGAATGCGACGTTCGTCACGCCGGCCATCGGTGCCAGCACGACAGGGCTGGCCAGCGCGATGGGCCCGATCCGCAGCTGTGCGCGGGATTCGGTCAGGACGGAGATGACGCGAGAACCTTCTTGGCTTCCAGCCGCTCGGCCTTCTTCGCCTCCCGCTCGAGGCGCTTCTGCTTGGCGACCTCGAACTTGTCGCACGTCTCCTCGAGCTCCTCGATGAGCAGCGCCGAGGTCGTCACGCATCCGGGCGGCCTCGCCGCTGAAGTCCTCGCGCTCGAAGATGCGCCACTTCTTCAGCACCGGCTTCACGACGTCCTCGAGGTGGATGCGCGGGTCGTACACGCCGCCGACGGCGATGATCACGGCCTTGCGCCGGAACTCCGGAACGGTGAACCCTGGCATCTTGAAGTTGCGCAGCACGCGGTGCAGCGACTGCATCGCCTGGTCCGGCGCGATGTCGAAGCCGGCCTCGCTGACGTCGCGGTAGAAGATCATGTGCAGGTTCTCGTCGGCCGAAACACGTTGCAGCAGTTGATCGGCGATCGTCTCGTTGCATGCCTTGCCGGTGTTGCGGTGCGAGACGCGGGTGGCCAGTTCCTGGAACGTCACGTAGATGACGGAGTCGAACAGGCTCTCGGCGAACAGGTCGCCCTGCTGGTTCTGGCCCGGGCTGAAGCCGCGGGTCACCTGCTCGAGGCGCAGCGTCTCCAGCGCGACGGGATCGATGGCGCGGGTGACGACGAGGTAGTCACGCAGCGCGATGCCGTGCCGGTTCTCCTCGGCGGTCCAGCGGTTGACCCACTGGCCCCATGCGCCGTCCATGCCGAAGTTCATCGCGATCTCGCGGTGATAGGACGGCAGGTTGTCCTCGGTCAGCAGGTTCTGCATCATGGCCACCTGAGCGACCTCGGACAGCACCGACTGTCCTGGCTCCCAGTCCTGGCCACCGAGCGCGTAATAGTTCTTGCCGTCCGACCACGGGATGTAGTCGTGCGGGTTCCAGTCCTTGCGCATCGACAGGTGCCGGTTGAGGTTCTTCTCGACAACGGGCTCGAGCTCACGCAGCAGGTGCAGGTCGGTCAGGTTTTCGTGCATACGCCCTGCGTCCTCCTTGGGGGCGTCGGGCCATCCGTGACCTGGTCCTACGGACCCCGCAGTTATCTGTACCTGTTGGTTGCAGTCAATATATCTGTGTATCCCAGACACATCAAGTTGGCTCGCGGGGTGTCGCGGCGTCAGAAAGGTCACGATCCACGGTGCAGAATGCCACCTCGATTATTCGCGTTGACGTACACGGCGGTACTGCTCGCGGGTTGGGCCGGTCGGCGGTATTGTTTCCGCAGGCAATGAACCTGCGCCTAAACTCGTGGCAACCGTAGACCTCAGACATAGGTGGGCATGTGAAGAAGATCATCATTTCGGCCAGCACCGTTGGCGCCGCAGGGGTTGCGATCGGCGCGCTGGGGCTGTTCGGCGCGGGCATCGCGTCGGCGGCCCCGGACGTGGTGGGAATGACGTACGGCGACGCGGTTTCCGCGATCGAGGAGGACGGCGGCACGGCCAAGATCGCGGTGACCGTCGGCGACCGCCAGGACGCGATGGGCGACTGCCTCGTCACCAACGCCACCGATGCGCCGTTCGTGCGCGACGTCGAGGGCGAGTTCGGCCACGCCGACGGCGAGGTGCTGCTGACGCTGAACTGCAACCGCGGTGCCGCGACGGCCACCACGCCTGGCGCCTCGGCGGCCAGCCCGGCGGGCCGCGACTTCCAGGCCAAGGCCGAGGAGGCCGCCGCGGCCGCGCAGAGCGAGCAGGACGAGCTCGCCGAAGCCGGCGAGACCCCGGGCGACGACGAGCCTGAAATCCCGACCGGGTAGTTAACACCCGCCTCACCTTCTCTTCGCGATTTCACAGCGAGCATTTGTCACGCTCGCAGTCAGATGGAATCATCGCGAATGTCGGTGGTGCAGATGAAGATCATCGTTTCGGCGGCGCGCTGCGGCTGCTGTCGGTGCTCGGACTGTTCGGGGCCGGCACCGCGTCGGCGGTGCCGGACGTCGACGGCATGACGTATGAGGACGCGGTCGCCGCGATCGAGGAAGACGGCGGCATCCCGAAGATCGCGGTGACCGTTCGGCGACCGACAGGACGCGATGGGCGCCTGCCTGGTCACCAGGGTCATGGACGGGTCGTTCTACCGGCCCATCCCCGACGACGTGTACTTCGGCCCGACGAGGGCGACGTGCTGCTGACCCTGAACTGCAACCGCGGCGCCGCGACGGCGACCACGCCGGGCGCTTCGGCGGCCAGCCCGGCGGGGCGCGACTTCACGGCCAAGGCTGAGGAGGCCGCCGCGGCCGCGCAGAGCGAGGAAGACGAGCTCGCTGAGGCCGGTGAGACTCCGGGCGAGCCCGGCCAGGTGGCCGAGTAGTCAGTAGCTCGACACCCTGCTGAGCAGCATCTCGACGCAGTAGTCGATGAACTGCTCGCGGGTGGCCGCGAGCCGGCCGTTCAAGTAGGCGGTGAACAGGGTCGTCAGCGCGCCGATCAGGCCGGTGGCCACCATGGCCTGCACCGCCGGGTCGGCGATGCGGGTCAGCTTGTGCTGCAGCAGTTCGATGAAGCTGGGCATCCAGTCGGCGCCCGATCGCGTCAGCACCGGCTCGACCGCCGGCGCAAGCAGCAGCACCCGGCCGCGCGTCGGGTCGTCGACCATCAGGGCGACGAACCGTTCCACCGCGTCGCGCGCGGTGGTGGACGACGACAGGGTGGACATCGCCCTCGCGCAGACGTCGTCGTAGACGGCGCCGACGAATTCGTCGCGGTCGGAGAAGCTCTCGTAGAAGTAGCGTTCGGTCAGCCCGGCCGCCCTGCACACCGCGCGCACCGTCAGCGCGGGTCCACTCTCGCTGCCCAACAGGCTGACGCCCGCGGCGATCAGATCGTCGCGGCGCAGCGCCTGACGGTCCTCGAGCGGAACGCCCGACCATCGGCCCCGTCGTTGACCCTCAGCCACATCACTCCTAGAATCAAGTGACAACGCACGTAGTCAGAATGCCATCGACGTCGATCGAAAGCGCATCAGTGACTCAAGATACTTCTGAGGTATGCCCGGCGACCTGGGGGCACCTCCCCCCGAAGGGCAGGGGGACCACCACCGGTCGCATCGGGTTGCCCGGTGTCGACGGGCGGGTACGACGCCCTGCCCGAGCGCGCTCGGCCCTGACTCGTTGACGTGGAAGTACTTCGGCCAGTGGACCGGCATGTTGCAGGGCTCGTGGGCCGGCTCGATGCAGAACATGCATCCGCAACTGGGTGCGGCCGTCAAGGACCACTCGATCTTCTTCATGGAGCGGATGCCCCGGCTGTACCGGTCGGTGTATCCGATCGGCGGGGTCGTGTTCGACGGCGACCGCGCGCCGAAGACCGGCGCGCAGGTGCGTGACTACCACATCGGCATCAAGGGCGTCGACGAGCAGGGACGCCGGTACAGCGCGTTGAACCCCGACGTCTTCTACTGGGCGCACGCCACCTTCTTCAAGTCCGTCCTGCTGGCCGCCGAACGGTTCAGGGGCGGGCTGACCGAGGACCAGAAGCGCCAGCTGTTCGACGAGCACGTCACCTGGTACCGGATGTACGGGATGAGCATGCGGCCGGTGCCGAAGACCTGGGAGGAATTCCAGGAGTACTGGGATCACATGTGTCACAACGTGTTGGAGAACAACTATGCGGCGCGCGAAGTGCTCGATCTGTCCACCATGACCAAGCATCCGTCGCTGGAGTGGATCCCGGACTGGATGTGGCGGCTGAACGTGAAGGTGATGGAACGGTTCTTGTTGTTCGTCACCGTCGGCCTCTACGACCCGCCCGTTCGTGAACTGATGGGCTACACCTGGTCGTCTCGCCAGGAGCTGGCTGCACCGCCGTCTTCGGGAACCTGGTGCACCTCGTCACCACGTTGACGCCCAAACGCATGATGATGCACCCGCGCAAGCGCAGTGCATTCGACCGGGCGACCGGCCGGACTCCCGTCAGACTCGCCGTTGGTGGAGACGCCGGCGCGCAACCTGCCGCCGGTCGGACACCGCGACGACGGCAGGCACTACTGCCCGAACGTGTAAGCCGTATAACCGGTCCACGACCGCACCGTCGAAATAGCGCAACTGCGAACGGTTCTGCGGATCCGGGAACCAGCCCGGCTGCACCGGCGGATAGCGCCCGTAGATCCCGCGCGGATCGCCGCTGAGGTTCAACCGATGCTCGTACTCGGCGCGGGCGCGCAATCCGGCGTCGCGCAGCGCGTTGGCCCGCATGCGCCTGCGGATGGCCACGCCCAGCCAGGCGAGCCCGACGACGGCGACGAGCAACTGCGCTCCGCTCCACAGCAGCCAGACGATCGACCACGGCGGCGGCGCCCGCCATGAGCGGGTGGCGTTGCCAGAATGGCCGGCGAACGTTGCTGGTAGAGCATCGCCACGATCGTACCCATCTGCCGGAGGTTCGGGCCAAGGTCGGCGATCAGGTCGAGAAGGCGAACACCCGCGTCGCCGAGCAGCGCGCCGACGTCGGCGGTCCCCACGGTTCCGGCGCGGTGACGGTAGCGCTAGCGTTGACGGTGTGCAGGCGCCAGAAGTTCTTGGCGGCCGCTACGAATTGCGGGGAATTCTGGGTCGCGGAGGGATGGCCGAGGTTCGCGACGGCTGGGACACTCGGTTGGACCGGCCTGTCGCGGTCAAGCTGCTGCATCCCGCATTCAGCGTGGCACCCGACAACCGCCGTCGCTTTGAGACCGAGGCGCGGGCCGCCGCTCGGCTGAACCACACGCACATCGTCGCGGTGCACGACACCGGCGAGCACGCAGGCGCTCCATTCATCGTGATGGAGCGGCTGTCCGGACGGACGTTGGCCGACGAACTGCTGCGCGGTCCGCTGGCGCAGGAGCACGTGCGCAAGATTCTGGACGACGTGCTGTCGGCGCTCGCCGCAGCGCATGCGGCCGGCATCCTGCATCGGGACATCAAACCCGCGAATATCTTGTTCACTTCTTCCGGCGACGTGAAGGTCGCGGACTTCGGCATCGCGAAAAGCGCTGGGGCGCCGGTCACGATGACAGGACAGATCGTCGGCACGATGGCGTACCTCAGCGGCGACCGGGTAGCGGGTCGGCCCGCGACCGTCGGCGACGACCTGTATGCGGTCGGAGTTGTCGGCTACGAAGCGCTGTCAGGGCGCAAGCCGTTCCCGCAGGAGAACATCGCTGCGTTGGCAAGGGCGATCTCGGATGACACACCGCAGCCGCTGCGGGCGCTGCGCCCCGAAGTGGAACCGGGACTGGCGGCGACGATCGAGCGCGCGATGGCCCGCGATGCGCAGTGGCGTTTTCTCAGCGCGGAGGAGATGCGGGCCGCTTTGCACGTTGCACCGCAACCGAGTTCGATCCGGCCGCCGACACGTGTGCTCGCCGAGCCGTTGCCGCCTCCTGTCACGACGGCCTTCGCGGCAACTGCCGCGCCAAGCCGGACCACCAGGCTCCTCGTCGTCGCCGCGGTGCTGTTCGCGATCGCACTCGCGGCCATTCTTGTTCTAGTCGAGTCTGCGTCCTCACCGTCGGCGCCCCAACCGGCGACGTCCAGCACGTCGCTGCCTCCTCCGACGCCATCGGTGCTACCTCCGCCCGCACCGCCTGCGCCTGCGCAGATCGATGAAGGGCCACCCGGAAAAAAGAAGGGCCACGGCAACGGCCACAAGAAGGGCAATCAGGGAGACGGGTGACTCATCAGTCGGGCAGGAACACCTGGGCCGCTGCGGTTTCCGTGTCCAGATCTGTCTCGTTGCCGACGTTGTCCACATCGGCGGGTGCCGGTCTCAGCTTGATGCACGATGCCATCGCGATCAGTAGTGCACCGGTGGCGGCTGATACCCAGAGCACGGTCGCGGCGATCTCGGTGACGCATGCGGCCAAGATTGCGGGGATCTGCTTGTCCGTCAATTGGGGGTGATGGCCGGCGATCTTCGGATAGATTCCGGATCGACATCCCGCTCGCGCGAAGGAGCGCTCCATGGACGTTCGGGATTCCGTACTGGTGACGGGCGCGTACGGTCTGGTCGGCAGGCCCGTGGTGGAGCGCCTCGTGGCGGACGGCTACAAGGTGATCGCCACCGCGCACCGGACAGTCAAACCGTCGCTGCCTGCAGCGGTCGACGTGCGCTCGGTCGATCTGACGAAGCCGGACCAGGTCAGCGCAGTGCTCACCGATGTGTCGCCGTCGGCCATCATTCATCTGGCGGCGTGCATTCCGCCGATGTGTTACGCCAACCGCGCGCTCGCGCGGGCGGTGAACGTCGACGCGACCGCGGCGCTGGTGCGCGCCGCGCAGGCGATGCCGTCGCCGCCTCGCTTCGTGCACGCATCGAGCATGGCGGTGTATGGCAGCCGCAACCCACACCGATTCACCGACCTACTCACTCCTGACACCCCGACGTTGGCGTCGGAACTGTATGGCTGCCACAAGCTGGAAGCCGAAAACATCGTGCGCTCATCGGATTTGGAGTGGTCGATCCTTCGGCTCTCCGGTGTCATCACCCTCGAGCCGCTCGTCGACTACGGCGACTTCGACTCGTTCTACTTCGGTGCGTTGATGCCGACGGACAACCGGTGTCACTCCGTCGATGCTCGTGACGTCGCCACGGCATTCGCCGCGGCGGTCAGCACCGACGCCGTGCGGTGAGATCTTCATGATCGCCGGTGACGACTCCCACAAGAGGCTCCAGATCGACTTCGCACGCACGAACACCGAGGCGCTCGGCATAGGCGCGCTGCTGTTCCCTGGTCGTCCGGGCAATCCCGCCAGTGATGCCGATTGGTATCCGCTGGACTGGATGGACACCGCCCGCTCCCAGCAGGTGCTGTCCTTTCAGCGCCACTCCAGTTCGGAGGCCTACGACGCGATCCGTGCCAGGGCGGGCCGGAAGGCGAGGCCGATGCGCATGGCGGCACCGACGTTGGCGCGCCTGATGCGACGCCGAGCGCCGTACTACAACCAACCCGGGCAATACGCGGATCCGTGGGGAAGGATCCGAGACCGGTGGGGTGATCCGGCACCAGACACGGTAGGTCAGGCCCAGCTGCCGGACATGTAGGTGGCCGGTGTGGTCACGACGGGAGCACGTCCAGCCGACCCGATCCCACCAGAACGACCTCGCCACCGACTCGGACCTGGATCTCGCCGTCGATGCTCCTCGCCGAGATTCTGATCCGGGACGGCCGGTTGATGAAATGTCCCTGACGTAGCTCGGTGATCTGATCGTCGCCGAGCCTGCCGTGCCGGTGGAGGTAGGCGGCCACGCACCCGGCGGCACTGCCCGTCGCCGCGTCCTCGACGACACCATCGTTGTTCCAGTGCCTGCCTTCTCCTGCCTCGGCGTCGAGCAGATAGGCGTAGTCCGCGCCGACCTCGGCGAGTGCGACGTCGAGTTCACGGTGAGAGATGCGAGCGTGAGCGAGCGCTCCGTTGCGAACCGGGACGATGAGATAGCGCAGACCGGTGGAGACCACTTCGAGGGGCAGTCGGGTGTCGGAGTCATCGATGAGCAACGAGAACCACGACGCCACCTGCGCGCGCGAGATACCAGACGGCTCGCCGAGGAACTGGGCGCGCATGTCGGGCAGGACGGCGTGGAAGGTGGCCGGGCCGCGACGCTCGGTCTCGACGGTCAGCGCACCGGAGGCCAGTTCAAGCGTCCAGCGCCCGTGGACTGTGTCGCCGCCGTGCTGGTGATGCAGGACGGCCGCCGCGCCGAGTACCGGGTGCCCCGCGAAGTCGAGCTCTTCGAACAGGTCGAAGATGCGTGCATGCCAATGGAATTGCGGCGCGGCTGGATTAAGAAAGATGGACTCGAACTGGCGCAGTTCCCCGGTGATCTGAGCCATTTTGCCGGTGCTGAGGCCGCCGGCGTCAGGAAACACGGTCAGGCTGTTGCCGCGATAGGGCACCGAGGTGAACACATCGACCAGCTGGAACTGCACCGTAACGACGCTACAAGCTGTGCTGCTCGCCCTACCGCCAGTCGAGCGGTCGCCGTCGTGCCGGTGCGGAACGTCGGCGCCAGGCGCCGTACATGGGCAGGTTGTGAGGGAATGTCGCACGGGTGCGGACGATCCGGCCGCCTTCGGCCTCCCGGCGGCGGTGCACCTCGACCACCACAAGACGGCACGCGCGGTTCATCGCCCATTTGTGGTTGCGTACGAACGCGCGGTGGAACAACTGCGCCAGCGGCCGCATCCAGGGGCGGCCGAACGACATGCGCCAGTCGAGCAGAAACTGGCAACCGTCGCCGTCCCGCACGAGCGTGACATCGCCGAAGCCCTCGAGATCGCCGCTGACGGCGACGCGCATCCAGTGGTGACGGACAACGTCGATGATCTTCACGGCGATGAAGAAGCTGTGCGGCATGAACCCCTTCACATGAAGGTGAAGCGTCATGCCGAGCCCATCGATCCCGCCGCGGTCGATCACCTTGCCGTCCATGAACACGCTCGAGCACCACTGGTCCAGAAGCTCGGGCTCAAGACATACGTCCGTCAGCTCCTCGGGGCGCGCGTCCAGCCACCGCACCGTATTGATGACGAAATCATGGTTGCCCCGCGAACCTTTGCCCCGCGGCGGTGCCTCAACGGAATCTGCCGTCGGCTCCATCTCCGGTCCCCTTCGCGTGACGTCCTGTCGCGGTTGCGCGGGTTCACCCTACGTTCGCGAACACTCCGGTGAGGAGGGTTTGCTAAGTAAGCCGCCAGCCAACATAAAATTAACTGTCAAAGTGCTGCGAAGCCCCGGCGCGAACCCGACTATTGATGCCAATGACAATTTCGAGTACCCGGAAACGCATGGCTGGGCGGCCACCGGGCAGGATGCGCCCGAGCGTCAACAACTTGCCCGGCATCGGTGTGCTGGAGAAGTGGCTGCTGAACCACGAGTGGAAGCAGATCATGCTCGCCGAACCACCTCCGGGGAGCGGCCTCAAACCCATCCTGGGAGATGCCGGGCTGCCCGTGTTGGGACACTTCATCGAGCTGTTCCGCGGTGGGCCCGACTACGTGCAGCGGCTGTATCAGACCCAGGGACCACTGATGTATTTCCCGCATTCCGCGGCGCCCGCAGTGCTTGCCATCGGTCCGGACGCGACAGAAGCGCTCTACAGCAATCGCAACCGGGATTTCTCTCAGCGAGGTTGGGATCCCGTCATCGGGCCGTTCTTCGAGGGCGGATTGACGCTGCTCGACTTCGATGAGCACCGGCATCACCGCCGGATCATGCAGCAGGAATTCACCAGCGCCCGGCTGAGCGACTACGTGGCACACATCGACCGGGTCGTCACGACGGCGGTGGCCCGTGAATGGATTCCCGACGATGCGCGCTTCCTGCTGCATCCGGCGATGAAGGCACTGGCACTCGACATCGCAAGCGCTGTGTTCATGGGAGTTGACCGGGGGGCCGACCACAGCCAGGTCGCCAAAGTTCACCGGGCGTTCACCGCAACGACGAGCGCCGGCGAGGCGATCCTGCGCTTCTCGGTGCCGCCGTTCAAATGGTGGCGCGGCCTGCAGGGGCGGAAGGTGCTCGAGGAGTACTTCGCTGCGCTCGTGCGGCAGCGACGAGGCGCCGATGGCGTCGACCGCACCGACATGCTTTCGGTGCTGTGTCAGGCGGAGGACGTCGACGGCAATCGGTTCAGCGACATTGAGATCGTCAACCATCTGATCTTCCTGATGATGGCCGCTGACGACGCGGTGACGGCGACTGTCACTGCGATGGCCTACCGGCTGGCCGCGAATCCGGACTGGCAGGAGCGAGTCCGCGATGAGTCGGCCCGGTTGGGTGACGGGCCGGTGGACATCGAAGCGCTCGAGAAGCTGGAGTCGCTGGACCTGGTCATGAATGAGTCCTTGCGACTCGACACACCGCTGACTTTCACCGTGCGACAGGCTGTCCGCGACACCGCCCTGCTCGGTCACTATCTACCGCGGGGGATGAACGTCGTCACGTGGCCATCGGTCAACCACCGGCTGCCCGAGCTATGGACCGAACCCGAGAAATTCGACCCGAACCGCTTCCTTCCTCCGCGCGCAGAGCACAAGCGGCACCGCTATGCGTTCGCCCCGTGGGGAGGCGGAGCGCACAAGTGCATCGGCATGGTGTTCAGCCAGCTGGAGGTGAAGACCATCATGCACCGGCTGGTGCGCCGATACCGTTTGGAATTACCGCATCCCGGCTACCGGGCGCGTTGGGACTACGGCGGTCTGCCCGTGCCGACGGACGGCATGCCCATCGTGCTGCGGACGCTCACGCCGTAACCCGTTCACCGGACTCACTGAAGCCGATGCGGTCGTGCAGCCAGACCAAAGGCTGTGGCGCCCACCAGTTCCAGCGGCCCAGCACATGCATGAATGCCGGTACCAGAACCATGCGCACCAAGGTGGCGTCGACCAGCACAGCGAGGGCCATCGCTATTCCCATCGTCCGCATCAGCGCGACCTGCGAGACCATCAGCGCCCCGAAGCTGATCGCCATCACCAACGCCGCGGCTGTGATGACCCGGCCGGTGTGCGCCACCCCCAGTGCCACACTCTCGTCGTTGTCGCCAGGGGGGCTGATCGATTTCGACGCCAGCCAGAATTCGCGGATCCTGGCGACCAAGAACACCTCGTAGTCCATGGAAAGCCCAAAGGCCATGCAGAACAACATGACTGGCAGGCCGATGTCCAGCGTCCCGTTCGGTGTGGTGCCGAGTGCGCCGAGGTGACCGTCCTGGAAGATCCACACCACCGCGCCGAACGCGGCGGTCAGCGACAAGACGTTGAGCACAAGCGTCTTGACGGGGATCACCACGCTGCCGGTCAGGATGAACATCAGCAGGAAAGTGACCACGCCGATCACCGCGAGCACAAGCGGCAGCCGCGCGGTCACGGCATCGACATTGTCGCGGCTGACCTGGGTCAAACCGGTGATCTCAACCGGCGCGCCACCCGGTGTGGGCACGCCGCGCACCTGGCCGAGCTGCGATAGGGCCGATTCGGTGAATGGCGGCGCGGTGCTGCTGACGGTCAGGAACATGCTGTCGTCGACCGCCCCGGTGGGCGCCGACGGCGGACCGACATTGAGCCCGTCGATGAACGTCCCCGACGGCGAGGACACCGCACGGACATCGGCGAGCCCGGACAGCCGCGCCGAGTAGTCGGCGACCTCCTGAGGCGTCGCCCCTCCGACGTCCGGTATCACGACCCGCACATCGTTCGCGGTGTCGTGGGCGAAGTTGTCGCGCAACTCGTCGCCGACCTGACGTGACGACTGCGACGTCGGCAGGTTGCGATCGTCGCCCAGGCCCCATGTGACGTCGAAGAACGGAGTGAGCAACAGGACGAGGAGCACCACAACCGCCAGGCCCAGCGGCACCGCGTGCCGCATCACGAACTTCGACCAGCGATACCAGAACATCTGCTCGACGGGCCGTGCCCCGATTCCATTTTCCCGGCGGTGGCGTGCCGTTGGCGGCCGCCGCCGCAGCGGGGTGCGGGCCAGTTGGCGGATGCCGAGCGCCTCCAGTCTGGGGCCGAGGAACACGATGATCGCAGGCGTCAACACGATAGCCGTTGCGGCCGTGAGGGTTACAGTCGCCAACCCGACGTAAGCGAAGGACTTCAGGAAAGAACTCGAGAAGAGCACCATCGTCGACGCCGACAACGCGACAACGGTCGCCGAGAACAGCACCGTGCGCCCTGCGGTGTTCATCGTGCGGATCAGCGCGGTCCGGGGGTCCTTTCCCTCGGCGATCTCTTCGCGGTATCTGCTGATGAGCAACAAGGTGTAATCGATGCCCAATGCCATGCCGGTCGCGGCGGTGAGGTTGAGAGCGAAGACCGACACCTCGGTGCTGAAGGTGATGAGCCTGAGCACCGACATCGACACCGTGATCGCGACCGCCGCCACGGCGAGGGGAACCGCAGCCGCGAGTAAACCGCCGAACACCCACACCAGAACGAGAAAGCTCAGCGGCGCCGCAATGACCTCCATTGACAGCAGGTCGCGTTCGATCTGTTTGATGCTCTGGTCGTAGACCAGCGACATGCCGCCGACCCGCACCGTTACTCCGTCCCGGTCGCCCGGGAACTCGCGTGCAAGCTCGGCGGCGTGTTTCGGAGCGTCGTTGTCCCCGCCGCTGATGCTGGCGACGACCAGGCCGGAGGTGCCGTCCTCACTGATCAGGTCGGCGGCCGCGGACGCAGGGACGGTCCAGGCCGAGGCCACCGAGGCCGCGTGCGGAGACTTCCTGAGCTGATCAACGATTTCGGTGGCCACGGCTTGCGCACCCGGGCTGCGCGCGCCATCGGGCGAGCTGACCAAGACGACGAGCGGCATTCCGCCCTGCCCGAACTTCTCTACCAGCAACTGGTTGGCGCGCGCGGACTCAAAGTCCGGGGCCTGGAATCCGCCCGCCGACAGGCTCTTGGCGACCGGCAGCCCGAAAATGGCCGCCGCGACCAAAACTATGCCGCTGACTGCAAGGACCCGGCGCGGCGCTGCGATGGCCATCAACGCGATCCGGGTGAGCACGGTTCTCCTTCCCGGCCGGGTCAGGAAATTATCCCGCACGCTAACAGCAAAGTTGCCACGCCGTGGCAGAAACACTTCCTAAGCTTTGCCCATGGGGTTTCTGCGTCCGGACCTACCCGAGATCGACGTGGGGACATGGGGACAAGCCTCCCGTGGCGGTCGCATTCGACCGATGGCCCGACACATTGCCGAGAGAGGATTGGGCACACCGCTGGCGGTTCACTGCTGGCAGGTCGTCAGGATCGGCCTCTTCATCGCGGGCGGAGTTGGATTCGCGATGACGACCGCAGGCATCGGCGGCGTGGGCGGCATCGGCCGGTGGTGGCGAGAGCCGATCGTGTTCGAGAAGCTCGTGCTGTGGGCGGTCCTGTTCGGAGTGCTCGGACTCGGGTCGGGTATCGGATCACTACACAGGCGGTTCTACCCGCCGATCTGCGGCGCGGGGTACTGGCTGCGGCCCGGCACCATAAAGCTCGCACCGTGGCCCAATCGGGTCCCGTTCACTGATGGCGACACTCGCACCCCGATCGACACGGTGCTCGTTTGGCTGCTCGTCGTGATGACGGGGATCGCACTGCTGTCCGACGGGACAGGGCCCGACGCCGGTCTTGGTACTGCAGTCGGGGTGATCCCGGTGTGGAAGGTCGCCGCAGTCATTCTGCTGCTCATCGTGATTGGGCTGCGGGACAAGGTCGTATTCATCGCCGCCGGCGGTGCTGTATACGGCACCCTGATGGTGGCTTTCCTCTTCCCGGCGACCGACGCAATCGTGGCCGCCAAGCTGGTGATGGTCGTCATGTGGGTCGGTGCGGCGGCGTCGAAGGTCAACAGACACTTTCCGTTCGTTCTTGCGGTGATGATGTCCAACAGCCCGGCCATTCGCGCGCGGTGGACGAAACGCAGCTTCTACGAGCACTTTCCGGACGACCTGCGGCCGGCGAGTTGGTTCCGATCAGCGGCGTACGTGGCCGCCTTCGTGGAATTCGTTGCGCCGCCGGTGCTGCTGTTGTCGCCCGAAGTCGTGCCGTCGCTGGGGCAGCTGCCGATCGTGGCCGCCTGGGTGCTGGTGACGTTTCATGCCCTGATCGTGTTGTCGATGCCGATCGGGGTGCCGCTCGAGTGGAACGTGGTGATGGTCTTCGGAATCTTGACCCTCTTCATCGACAAGGCCGGAACCGGGCTGGGCGACATGCGATACCCGGCAGGAGTAGCGATCCTGGTATCGGTCGTTGTCGCCGCCGCGGTGTTGGGCAATGTGTTCCCCCAAGCGATTTGGTTCCTGCCGCCTGCGATGCGGTACTACGCGGGTAACGGCGACTCCGCGCTCTGGTGCCTGACGGAGTCGGCGCGCGACAAGATCGAAGACAACGTGCCCATGTGGCTCAGCATGCCCCAGGCGCACTTCGAAAAGTGTTACGACAAGGAACAAGCCGAGATGCTGGCCCATATCGGGTACGCATTCCGGGCCATGAACACACACGGCAGGGCCTTGTTCGCACTCGTCGGTCGAACCGTCCCGGCGGGCCGTGAGGCCCAGTACACGATCGTCGACGGCGAGAGCGTGTGCAGCGCGGTTCTCGGCTGGAATTTCGGTGACGGCCACCTGCCGTCCGAACAGCTGATCGCCGCGCTGCAGAGGCGTTGTCACTTCGAGCCGGACGAGGCGCGGATCGCGATACTCGATGCGCAGCCTATTCACCGCCAGACCCAGCAGTACCGGCTTGTCGACGCGGCCACCGGTGCGTTCGAGCGCGGATTAGTCCAAGTCGCCGAGCTGGTCATCCGCCAGCCGTGGGCCGATGACGTGCCGGTGCACGTCCGCGACCCCAACTAGCGTGTGGACGCCTTGACAACTAGTCAAGGCGTCCGGAGTCGATGATGCGCAGGACCGCCGTACCCTCCTCGTCGGAGTCCTCCAGGTCGACTTCCGCCTCAAGCCCCCAGTCGTGGTCGCTGGCGGGGTCGTCCAGTATCTGCCGCACCCGCCACACGTCGGGCCGCCGATCGATGATCAGTAGCGCGGGCCCGCGGGCGTCGGCGCCGATGCCGACGTCGTCGTGCTCGGCGAAGTACGCGCGGATGACATCCTCCCAACGGTCGGCAGTCCAGCCGGAGTCGGCGTCCAATTCGCCGAGGTCGTGCCAGCGGCGCCGGGAGAACAACTCCACCCGTTTGAACAGCGCATTGCGGACCATTGCGGTGAACGCCCGCTCGTTCCCGGTCAGCGGTCGCGGGCGGGCCGGTACCGCCACGGGAGCATCCAGCGGCTGATCCGGGCTGGTGAGCTGTTCCCACTCGTCGAGCAGACTCGAATCCACCTGGCGCACAAGCTCGCCGAGCCACTCGACGATGTCGATGACCTCCTCGGTCCGTGCGGCCGCGGGCACTCCGGACCGCAGCGCCTTGAAGGCGTCGGAGAGGTAGCGCAGCACAGCGCCCTCGGAACGGGTCAGCCCGTAGACGCTGATGAACTCCCGGAACGTGAAGGCGCGCTCCCACATTTCGCGTACGACGGACTTCGGCGACAGTGGCGCGTCGGCGGCCCACGGGTTGCTCTGCAGGTAGACCTCGAAGGTGTGTCCAAGCAGCTCGTCGAGTGGCTTGGGATAGGTGACGTCGTCGAGCAACTCGATGCGCTCGTCGTACTCGATGCCCTCGGCCTTCATCGCGGCGACGGCCTCGCCCCTGGCCTTGTTCAGCTGCGCCGCCAGGATCTGGCGCGGGTCTTCGAGGGTGGCCTCGATGACCGAAACCACGTCCAGCGCATAGGTTTCCGACGCCGTGTCGAGCACGTCGACGGCGGCGAGCGCGAACGTCGACAGTGGTTGGTTGAGCGCGAAATCACGTGGTAGGTCGACGGTCAGTCGGTAGCGCCGGCCATCGGGCTCGGGTTCGTCGAGCCGCTCCAGAACACCGGCCTGCAGCAGTGAGCGGGCGATGCCGACCGCCTCGCGGATGTGTTGGAGCTGGCGCTTGCGCGGCTCGTGGTTGTCGGTGAGCAGCCGACGCATCGCGACGAATGGGTCACCGGGCCGGTCCACCACGTCGAGGATCATCGCCGTGCTCACCCGCATGTTGCTGGTAAGCGCTTCGGGGGCGGCGTCGACCAACCGCGTCATGGTCGACTCGCTCCATGGCACCATTCCCTCGGGCACCTTGCGGCGCACCAGCTTTCGGCGCTTCTTCGGGTCGTCGGCCACTTTGGCGAACTGTTTGAGGTTCTCCACCTCGTGGTCGGGTGCCTGGACGACGACGGTGCCAGCCGTGTCGTAACCGGCCCGCCCTGCCCGTCCGGCGATCTGGTGGAACTCGCGGGCGCTGAGCAGCCGGGTACGAGTGCCGTCGTACTTCGACAACGCCGAGAAGACGACGGTGCGGATCGGCACGTTGATGCCGACGCCGAGGGTGTCGGTGCCGCAGATGACCTTGAGCAGGCCGGCCTGGGCCAGCTGTTCCACCAGCCGCCGGTACTTGGGCAGCATTCCGGCGTGGTGGACGCCGATCCCGTGCCGGACCAGTCGCGACAATGTCGTGCCGAACGCAGACGAGAACCGGAACCCGCCGATCAGGTCGGCGATCGCCTTCTTCTCCTCCTTGGTGCTCACGTTGATGCTCATCAATGCCTGAGCCCGCTCCAGTGCGGAGGCCTGGGTGAAGTGGACGACGTAGATCGGTGCCTGCTTTGTGTTGAGCAGGTCGCCGATCGTCTCGTGCATCGGCGTGGTCGCGTAGTAGTAGTGCAGCGGAACCGGCCGCTCGGCGTTGGCGACCAGCGCTGTCGGCCGACCGGTGCGTCGGGTGAGGTCCTCGCGGAGGAACGTGACGTCGCCGAGTGTGGCCGACATCAACAGGAACTGCGCGTTCGGCAACTCCAGCAGCGGCACCTGCCACGCCCAGCCGCGGTCGGGATCGCCGTAGAAATGGAACTCGTCCATCACCACCAGGCCGATCTCGGCGTGTGCGCCCTCGCGCAGGGCGATGTTGGCCAGCACCTCCGCGGTGCAAGCGATGATCGGCGCCGCGGCGTTGACCGAAGCGTCGCCGGTGAGCATGCCGACGTTCGTCGCTCCGAACACGTCGCAGAGCGCGAAGAACTTCTCGCTCACCAGCGCCTTGATCGGCGCGGTGTAATAGCTGGGGGTCCCCGCTGCCAGCGCCGCGTACAGCGCGCCGGTGGCCACCAGCGACTTGCCCGAACCGGTTGGTGTGGCAAGGACGACGTTGGCGCCGCTGACCACCTCGATCAGCGCCTCCTCCTGCGCCGGGTACAGCGTCGGTGCCGCTCTTCTCGGCCCATGCGGCGAAGGTGGCGAACAGCTCGTCTGGGTCGGCGCCCCTCGCGCGCAGGGCGGACAGGTCGCTCGGGTCGTCGAGCAGGGCGGCAGCGGGGGTCATCGTGAGGAACAGCGTGCCCTAACGACCGGTCTGGGCGTTCGCGCGGGTGCGTGGCTGCTACGACTCGGATATCTCCGCGGGTCGGCCGGACGAGGCCGGCCACAGACCGCGGGACAGATCGCGATCAAGCAAATGAGCGCTGACATCGCCTCTGTAGAACAGGTTCGGGTCGAAAGCATCGCCGAAGTGCTCGGTCAACAACGACGAGAACAGCAGGACGGCCGACTGCGGCCGGTGGTTCATGACGAAGTTGACTGGTCTCGCCCGCGTCGTTGAAGTACACGACGACGAAGTTGTAGATCTCGACTCCGGCCGGATGGTAGGCCTCGCTGCCACGGATGCGCGAGCGGTAGTCCTCCAAAAAGAGGTCGCCGTGCTGGCCGTAGAAGCGGAAATCCTGGAACGCGTAAAGGCTCCGTGCGAAGCTCAGCATCTTCCCGACCTGTTCTGCACCACGCAGTTCGCCGTTGAACACGGCGCCCTGGAGGATGACATCGTCGGCGAGGTTGTCCAGCCAATGTGGGTAGTAGTCGAGGTGTTGCGCCTGGTTTTCGAGCTTGCGGGTGTTCTCGTCCGATGTCGTCATGGCAGTCGTCTCCTCACTCGTGGGTCGATTCGGTTTCTAGAGTGGTTTCGCCGAAGCTAGTCCTATGGTGTTGCGTTGGGATCGGAAGTGCTGCTTGCTGATTCGCCAATGGTGTGGCGCGCGTGTGCGCCCGTCGGGCCATCGTGCAACTCGCGACAACGAACATTGCCGGCAGCATCGACTGCATTCAGCATTGTTCGCCCCGTTCAAATGCGTTCGCCATGTCGGTATGACAACTACTACGGTCGTCGCATGGGCGGCGGAGCGCTATCGCCCTTGGGTTGATGTTTAGCACCGAATGGATGTAGCACTAAGCGGGCTGGGGCGATGGTTCCCGCGAAACGGAATTCCAGCAGGCGTCTTCTCGGGACATTCCGGTGCTGGAATTCCGTTTCGCGGAGAACGTGGGCTGGCGGAAGGCGGCGAGCGTGACGTCGATCTGGGACGGTCAGCGCGCGACGAGTGCGGTGTACTGCGGGCAGTAGACGCTGATGGCACCCCTGAGCAAACCCACGGACTGCCCTTTGTCGAGCCCTTTCGACATCAGGCTGCTGATCACGCCACGGACCGTCGGCGCAGGTTCGACCCTCCCGGCGTCCATTGCCGTGCAGATCCCCCGTCCCACCTTGATTGCATCGTCGGGCGAGGGCACCGGGATGTTGAGCTGCTTGACGATGCCGATGAATGCGTCGTCCTCAGGTGTGGCGTGCGCCGATCCGTATCCGAAGGTGATTGCGACGCTGAGGCTGGCTGCCGCGATCGTCGCGACCAATGCCGCTCTGGGGAACCGCCGGGTCAGCATTGGTGCTCCTGTGGTGAAGGTGTCGGGACTGTCGATGACGATAGGGCATCCGACCGGTCGCCGGGTGATACCTCGGTCCCGGCGGAGGCCGGAACCAGCACCATTGTCGTGCCCCCACTAGGACTCGAACCTAGGACCTGCGGATTAAAAGTCCGTAGCTCTACCAACTGAGCTATAGGGGCAATGTGGATCTGGACCTCAGAAAGGATACTGCCTCGGGGCAGGCATCTCGTTTGAGGATTGGGGTGCCGGTACCCTAAGCTATCGAGGCTCCCAGCGTGATTTGCGTTGCGAGTACCCCGGAGAGATTCGGCAGTGGCCCCCTTCGTCTAGCGGCCTAGGACGCCGCCCTTTCAAGGCGGTAGCGCGGGTTCGAATCCCGTAGGGGGTACCCGCTTCGCGGGCACGCGAGGGAAGATGTAGTAGCAAGGCCCTGTGGCGCAGTTGGTTAGCGCGCCGCCCTGTCACGGCGGAGGTCGCGGGTTCGAGTCCCGTCAGGGTCGCCACGGCGGCGAGGCACACCGGTGCCGTCGGGCCAGGTAGCTCAGTTGGCATGAGCGTCCGCCTGAAAAGCGGAAGGTCGCCGGTTCGATCCCGGCCCTGGCCACCAGCATCGTCGCAGTTCAGACCTATGTTTGCGGTCTGAATTCTTGCAATTTGCGCGGCAGAAGGCAGATTTTGTCCGGCCAGTATCCGGCCAACCGATTACGGACGATCTCCCCGCGCATCGTTGAGGGCGTCCAGCGCAGAGGCGATGTCATCGAGTTCATCGTCGTACAGGTCGGCGTAGACGTGCGCAGTCACCGTGATCGACGCGTGGCCCGTCGTCTTCTGCAGCAGCCGCAGAGTTCCCGGCGATCTTGGCCAGGAGTTCGCGCAGGATATGAGATGCACTCCCGCTCAACGACGGCAAACTCTGTCTAGCATCTAGCGCGCAGCTAACCTCGGAAAGTCTGCTATCTGTCTGTTCAACTGCTGTCGATGTGACGTGTGCGTAAAATAGCGGGTATCTTCGCGCCAGTAGGTGTGGTCGTGGGCGTGGTCCTCGCGCAACGACGACACAGAGCACCTACGGCGACGCGTTTGGCAGCGGGATAGCAACGGGGCTGGACGAGCGCGAAGACAGGTACGCAAAATCGACCGCCAAGGCGCTCGAGTCGAACGCATGCCTTTAAAGAACAGGGTGGTGGCGTTTTGTCCGTGATTGGGACCTCCTCTGCGGAGACCTCGATTCCGAGCTTGTTGCACGAGCGCGCGGTTCGCCAGCCCGACGTGGCGGCGTTCACCTTCATTGATTACGAACTGGACCCCGCCGGCTACGTAGAGAGCCTGACGTGGTCGCAGGTCTACCAACGGGCCCGCGTGGTCGCCGAGGAGCTCACGCTCTGCGGATCGATCGGGGACCGGGCGGCGATACTGGCGCCACAGGGACTCGACTACGTGATCGCGTTTCTGGGCGCGCTGCACGCCGGCTTCGTCGCCGTCCCGCTTTCCGTGCCACAGATCGGGTCGCATGACGAGCGGGTGGCGGCCGTCCTTCGCGATTCCGCGCCGACGGTGATCCTCACGACATCTGCGGTTGCCGACGTCGTCCGAGGTTATACCGCCGCCGTCAGCCGCTCTGCGCCCAGCGTCGTCGAGGTCGACGCATTGAACGTCGATGCACTGGTCGAGTCGGAGCCGGCACGCACGGTGCGTTCCCGGCCGGCGTATCTGCAGTACACCTCGGGATCGACCCGCGCGCCCGCTGGCGTGATGATCTCCCACCGCAACGTCGTTGCAAACCTCGAGCAGGTGATGACCGACTACTTCGCTGACAACGGCGGGGTGCCGCCGACGGACACCACGGTGGTTTCGTGGCTACCGTTCTTTCACGATATGGGCTTGATACACGGCGTTTGTGCGCCGATCCACACCGGCGTACACGCGGTTCTGATGAGCCCGATGGCGTTCCTGCAGCGGCCGGCGCGGTGGATTCAACAGCTGGCCATGAACACCCATTCGTTTTCGGCCGCGCCGAACTTTGCCTTCGAATTGGCGGCACGACGGACATCAGACGCCGATATGGCGGGCCTCGATCTGGCAAACGTGGCGGGAATCATCAGCGGAAGTGAACGAATCCACGCGGCCACCATCGCCCGGTTCAATGACCGGTTCGCGCAATTCAACCTGCAGAAGACGACGGTGCGACCGTCCTATGGCCTCGCCGAGGCGACGGTGTACGTGGCGACAGCCGAGCCGGAGCGGGCAGGCAGTTCGGTCCGGTTCGAGTACGAGAAGCTCTCCGCGGGCCACGCCAAGCGGTGCGAAAACATCACGAGCGGCGGAACGGAGCTCGTGAGCTATGGCGCTCCACGCGCGTCGACACTGCGGATCGTGGACCCGGAGACCCTGCGGGAGAACCCTGCGGGCGCCATCGGCGAAGTCTGGGTGCACGGGGAGAACGTCGCCATGGGGTACTGGCGGAACCCCCAGCAGACGGAGCGCTACTTCGGTGCCTCTGTGGTTAGCCCGTCACCGGGCACCCCGGCCGGGGGCTGGCTGCGGACCGGAGACCTCGGCGTGATGTCGGACGGCGAGCTCTTCATCATCGGGCGCATCAAGGATCTGCTGATCGTCGATGGCCGCAACCACTATCCCGACGATATCGAAGCGACGATCCAGGAGATCACCGGCGGCCGCGTCGCGGCCATCGCACTCCCCGATGACCGCACCGAGCACCTGGTTGCCGTCATCGAAATCAAAGATCGGGGCGATTCGCGCGAAGACGCGATCGAAAGACTCCGCGGGGTCAAACGCCAAGTCACATCGGCGATTTCGCAGTCCCACAGCCTCCGGGTAGCTGATATCGTCCTGGTGCCGCAAGGCGCGATCCCGATCACCACGAGCGGCAAGGTGCGCCGCTCGGCGTGTCTGGACCGCTACCGGCTCGACGACTTCGCCCGCCTCGACGCACCGGTGTGACGCCGAATATGCAGGATGAGAACGAACTGAGCACCGTGACCACTGCGCGCAACGAGACGATGGTCGAACCGCGGCTCTACATCTTCCCCCACACGGGCGGCTCGCCGGATTTCTACGTGCCCTTCGCCAGGTCATTCACCGGCGGCACCAAGTGTGTGGCGGTCCAGTATCCCGGAAAGCGCGCAGGCAAGGACTTGTCCCGGTACACCAGCATCCCCGAGCTGGCCGATCGCCTATGCGCGATGCTCAAGCCCGCCGAGGCCCCAGCGGGTCAGGTCGCGCTCTTCGGGCACAGCATGGGGGCCCTGCTGGCCTTCGAGGTTGCCCTGCGCTTCGAGCAGGCCGGCAATCCCATCGCAGCGTTGTTCGTGTCGGCCAGTGCCGCACCCGGAGTCATGCGCCATGGTGTCGACCTGCAGGGTTCCGACCTGGAGCTGCTGAACATGGTCAGCGAAGTCACTGGCGCCAACCCGGAATTCCTGAAGAACGACCAGTTCGCCGCCACCATGTTGCCCACTCTGCGCGGCCTGAAGGCCATCGCGTCGTACAACTGCCCGCCCGAGGTGAAGTTGTCGTCCCCCATCTACGGGCTGATGGCCGACGACGACGAGTTGGCGACCACCGAACTGATGACCCCGTGGGCGCAGCGCACCACCTCGGACTTCGACTTGACCACCTTCCCTGGCGATCACTTCTACATCAATACGAATTTGCCTGGGCTCGCGCACTGGGTCGAAGAACGCGTGTTTGCCCGATGCTCCGCTGCATCGCCGGGTGCCGCTGCCGCAGCAAATCGGCGTGTATGACATGCGGATCGTTTCAGCGCTGCACGTCTGCGGACCGGTCGGTTACACCACCGGCAAGATCCGACGACTGGACACGGCCTCATGACGCCGCTCGGCGATCGGGAAGCCGAACTTCGCAACTGGTTGGTCGACTACCTCGTTACCAACATCGGCTGCAGCCCCGACCAGATCGACCTCGACGCGCCCCTGAACGAACAGGGCGTGGGTTCGCGCGACGCGGTGGTCTTGTCGGGTGAGCTGTCCGAGTTGTTGGGACGTCCCGTCTCGCCGGTGGACTTCTGGCAGAACCCGACCCTCAACAGCCTCGTCCACGCGCTGATCAATCCCGATACGGAGCCGATGGTCGTGGCCGACGCCACGGGCGGCGCACAGGACGAGCCGATCGCCGTCATCGGGCTGGGCTGCCGGCTGCCAGGCGATGTCAACGGACCGGACGCGCTGTGGGACTTCCTGGTCGCTGGCCGCTCAGCGGTGGGAACCGTGCCCGACGATCGGTGGCAGTCGTTCGACGACGGCTCAGCGGAAACGTCGGCGGCATTGGCGAACACCACGCGGTGGGGCTCCTTTCTCAGCGACATCGCCGGTTTCGACGCCGAGTTCTTCGGGATCACGCCGCGCGAAGCCGACTACATCGATCCGCAGCAGCGTCTACTGCTCGAAGTCGCCGTGGAGGCGCTCGAGCATGCCGGTATCCCAGCCGAGTCGCTTCGGCGCACGCAGACCGGGGTCTTCGCGGGCGCCAGCGGAAGCGAATACGGGTACATGGCCGCCCGTGACCTCAGCAAGATCGACGTCTGGTCGGGTACGGGCGGTGCCCTGAGCATCATCTCCAATCGGCTCTCCTACTTCCTCGACCTGCGCGGTCCGTCGCTCACTGTCGACACCGCCTGCTCGTCTTCGCTGGTTGCGGTGCACCTGGCCTGCCAGAGCCTGCGTACGGGCCAGTCCGAGCTGGCGATCGCCGCAGGAGTAAACCTGCTCCTCTCGCCTGCCGTGACGGGCAGCCTCGACGCGGCAGGAGCGATGTCGCCGACCGGTGCCTGCCACACCTTCGACGCCGCCGCTGACGGATACGTCCGCGGCGAGGGTTGTGGTGTCGCAGTGCTCAAGCGACTCTCCGATGCACTCCGTGACGGAGACCGGGTGCTCGCAGTCGTCCGCGGCTCAGCGGTCAATCAGGACGGCCGATCCAACGGATTGATGGCACCGAACCCGGCTGCCCAGGTGGCAGTGTTACGCGCCGCCTCCACGGACGCGGGCGTCAAGCCCTCCGAGGTCGACTACGTCGAGGCGCACGGAACCGGAACACTGCTCGGCGACCCGATCGAAGCCCGTGCGCTCGGCACCGTCTACGGGCGCGGGCGGCGACCGGACGCGCCGCTGCTCGCCGGTTCGGTCAAGACCAATCTGGGCCACCTGGAGGCCGCCGCGGGCATCGTCGGGCTGATCAAGGCGACGCTCGCCGTACAACGCGGCACGATCCCGGCCAATCTGCACTTCGACACCCCCAACTCGCACATCCCCTTCGACGAGCTTCGGCTGAAGGTGGTAACCGAGACGACCAAGTGGCCGGCAACCGGACGTCCGCGCCGGGCCGGAGTGTCGGCGTTCGGCTTCGGCGGCACGAACGCGCACGTGGTCCTGGAACAGGGTCCTTCGGCAATCGCGCCGGATCCGGCGGCGGTACCCGCGGTCACCACGCTCGTGGTCACCGGCAAGGACGCCGAGAGGGTCGCCACGATGGCCACCGCGCTGGCCGACTGGATGACCGATGCCGGCGCGCTCGTGCCGCTGCCCGACATCGCGCACACGCTGAGTCATCACCGCAGCCAGCACCCGACGTTTGCCACCGTCTGCGCGGCCGACCGCGCCGAAGCCGTTGCCGGACTGCGCTCGGTCGCGGCTGGGCAACCGGCAACCGGCGTCGTCAGCACACACCAGGGACCGTGCAGTTCCGGGACGGTGTTCGTCTACTCGGGCCAGGGTTCGCAGTGGGCGGGGATGGGTCGCCGGCTGCTCGCCGACGAACCGGCGTTCGCCGCCGCCGTCGCCGAGCTAGAGCCGGATTTCGTTGCCCAGGTTGGGTTCTCGCTGCACGACGTGCTCGCCGGTGCCGAGGAGGTCATCGGCATCGAGCGGATTCAGCCGGTGTTGGTCGGCGTTCAGTTGGCGTTGACCGCGTTGTGGCGCTCGTACGGGGTCGAGCCGGATGCGCTGATCGGGCATTCGATGGGCGAGGTGACCGCTGCGGTGGTGGCAGGCGCTCTGACCCCAGCGCAGGGCCTACAGGTCATCGCAATCCGATCGCGCTTGATGTCCGAACACGCCGAAAAGGGCGCGATTGCTCTGCTGGAGCTCGATGCGCCGACTGTCGAGGCGATGATCGCCGATTTCCCAGGGGTCACGGTGGCGGTGTATGCCTCACCGAGCCAGACCGTGGTCGCGGGGCCCACCGATGCCGTTGATGCCGTCGTCGCCAGGGCGATTCAGCAGAATACGTTCGCCCGCAGAGTAAACGTCGATGTCGCGTCCCACCACGCGATGATGGACCCCATCCTGCCGGAGTTGCGGGAGGCGTTGGCTGGTCTGACGCCGAGGCATCCGCTCATCCCGATCATCAGTACGGTCGAAAATGCCGGTGCCGCAACGCTGTTCGACGCCGATCACTGGGCGGCCAACCTGCGCAACCCGGTCCGGTTCAGCCAGGCCGTCGCCATCGCGGGCGCCACCCACTGCACCTTCGTCGAGATCAGCCCGCACCCGTTGCTCACCAAGGCGATTTCCGACACCCTCGACGACCCGGCCACCGGTAACGAGCACCACCACAGCCTCGGCACGCTGCAGCGCGATGCTCACGGCACTGTTGAGTTTCACACGAACCTCAACGCGACACACACCGTCCGGCCACCGTCCGGCGACCACGGGCCCGAGCCGCATCCCGCCATCCCGATCACCCCGTGGCGCCACACTCGGCACTGGATGGATGTCACACCCGCCTTGTCCACCAACGGCTTTGGGGCACGCCGCCCGCACAGGCTGCCGGCAGGCGACAGCAGTCCGATCCCGGCGGACTGGCTGTACGAGCCGGCCTGGCCCATACACCCACTACCTGCGGCCGACATTGCGGGCATCGGCCCCTGGCTGGTGCTCGGGGACGCGGACCTGGGCGCCGAACTCGGTCGCGGGCCGGGTCTTGCTACCGACTGGAGCACCGACCGGACCGCATTGCGCACCGCGCTGGCTGAAGTGGACAACGTGCTACTCGCACCGGCCGCCACTGGCGTCGCGATCGACGTCGCGTCCGCGTACGCATTGTTCAACGAAGCCAGAAGTCTTGTCGAAGAAGTGCTTTCGGTGTCCTCGCCGCCGCGGCTGTACTTCGTCACCCGCAATGCCCAGCCGGTGGCCGAGGGTGATCGCGCCAATTCGACACATGCCGTCCTGTGGGGTCTCGGCCGCACGCTGGCACTCGAACATCCCGAAATCTGGGGCGGCGTGGTCGATGTCGACGACTCACTGCCCGCCGTTCTGATCGCGCGGCATGTGCTGACCGAAGCGCAACCCGGCGAGCGGGAGGATCAGGTCGTCTACCGGGCAGGTACCCGGCACGTGCCACGTCTGCAACGACGGACACCTCTGCAGGTCGACACCGGCCTGCTCGGCCAGGACACCAGCCACCTGGTCGTCGGCGCCACCGGCCGCATCGGGCCACATCTGATCCAGCAGCTTGCCGACATGGGTGCCAGAACCATCGTCGCGGTATCGCGAAACCCCGGCGGGCGGCTTGATGAACTGGCCCAACGCCTTTCGTCGACGGGCACGACGTTGGTCCAGGTGGCTGCCGATGCAGGAGACGAAGACGCGATGGCGGCGCTGTTCGACCGGTTCGGCACCGATCTGCCTGCGCTGGAGGGCATCTACCTGGCGGCCTTCGCAGGCGGACCCGTCGCGTTGTCCGAAATGACATCCGACGACGTCGACGCCATGTTCGGACCGAAGCTGGATGCGCTCGCCGTACTGCACACCCTTTCGCTACGAACGTCCATTCGCCACTTCCTCATGTTCTCGTCGATCTCCGGTCTGCTCGGTTCACGCTGGCTGGCCCACTACACGGCGACCAGCAACTTCCTCGACACCTTCGCCTACGCCAGGCGCAACATGGGTCTGCCGGCCGCCGTGGTGAACTGGGGATTGTGGAAATCGTTGTCCGACTTGCAATCCGATGCACAATCGGTGATGTCGGACACTGGGCTGGTGCCGATGCCCGACGAGGTGGCCATCCGCGCCCTGTCGTTGGTGCTGGCTCCCGATGCGCCGCCGCGGTACACCGTCGCCGAGGTGGATTGGCCACTGCTGGCCGCGGCGTACCGCACCCGCGGAGCACTGCGGATCGTCGACGACGTGCTGGCGGTCGACCCGGACCCGGACAAGTCCATGCCGGAGACCGAGTTCGGCAAGGCCCTGCGCGAATGCCCACCCGAACGGCGTCGCGGAATGCTGGCTGACCACATCGCCACGTTGGCGTCGGACGCCATGGGACTGGCGCCGACGGAGACGCTGGACCCGGCAGCGGGGTTCTTCCAACTCGGCATGAACTCGCTGATGAGTGTCTCGCTTCAGCGCAGCCTCGGCACGAGCCTGGGCATCGCGCTGCCTGCAGCGGTCATCTACGAGTATCCCTCCATCTCGCGTCTTACCGACGCCCTGTACGAGCGCATGGGCTACGTCAGCACGGACGACATCCCGGCGACGGCTAGATCGGGCCTCGGTGCCCGAGCCCAGCAGCGCGCCAAGGCCCGCCAGCAAGCCCAGGCGGGCAGAAGGAAAGGACATGGGGTCTAGTGATGGACACCGAAACAACCGACTCGAATGAATTGCCGCCCAACGCGATTGCGGTCATCGGTATGGCGGGGCGGTTTCCCGGCGCAAACTCGGTGACACAGTTCTGGGACAACTTGTGCACCGGTGAGGAATCCGTCACGACGCTGTCCGAGGAGGCGCTCGCCGCCGCGGGCGTGAGTGCGAAGTCGTTGGAGAGTCCCGCGTACGTCCGGCGCGCGGCGCTGGTCGACGGGATCGACGAGTTCGACGCGGACTACTTCGGGATGACGCCCTACACCGCTCGGATGATGGATCCCCAACAGCGACTGTTTCTGCAGACTGCATGGCATGCGTTCGAAGATTCCGGATACGACCCCGCCACCTATGACGGAGCGATCGGCGTTTTCGGGGCGAGCACTGCCAGCGGCTACCTGTTGCACAACCTGATGTCGCACCGCGACCAGAAGACGCTCGTCGGCGAGGGCATTACCGTCGACATGTTCAACCTGGTCCTGCTCAACGACAAGGACTACCCGGCGACGCGGGTGTCGCACCAGTTCAACCTGCGCGGACCGAGTATTTCGGTGCAGACCGCCTGTTCGTCGTCGCTGGTCGCGGTGCACCTGGCGTGCCAGAGCCTGTTGTCCGGTGAATCCGACATGGTGCTCGCAGGCGCCGCCGCGATCCGGGTGCCACATCATGTCGGCTACTCATATGAGCCGGGCGCGATGGTGTCGCAGTCCGGCCACTGCCGACCGTTCGACGCGAGGTCTGACGGCACCATCTTCGGCAGCGGAGTCGCGGCGGTGGTGCTCAAGCCGTTACGGGCAGCGCTCGACGACGGTGACCGCATCCACGCCGTCATCCGCGGTTCGGCGATCAACAACGACGGCGCGGTGAAGATGACCTATGCGGCACCTGCCATCACCGGCCAGGCAGAGGTCATCGCCGAAGCACACGCCGTCGCCGACGTCGACGCCTCGACCATCGGATTCGTCGAGACGCACGGAACCGGTACCCCGCTGGGCGACCCGATCGAAGTCGAGGCACTGCGTCAGGCCTTCGAGGTATCGGAGTCAGACCGGTCCGGCCCGTGCGTGCTGGGCTCGGTCAAGTCGAACATCGGCCACCTGGATGCGGCGTCCGGTGTTGCCGGCCTCATCAAGGCGATCTTGTGCCTGAAGAATCAGGCGATTCCCCCGACCCTGCACTACACCGCGCCGAATCCAGAACTACACCTGGAAAGCAGTCCGTTCGTCGTTCAGAACCGTTACGCCTCTTGGGAATCCGATGCTCCCCGGCGGGCCGGAGTGAGCTCGTTCGGCGTCGGCGGCACCAACGTGCATGTCGTCCTGGAGGAGGCGCCGCAGAATTCTTCCGCCGTTGCGCAGGCCCCGAACGGTCCGCAGGTGCTGCTGTTGTCGGCCCGGACCACCGAGTCCCTGCAGGATGCCAGGGCTGCGCTGGCCGCCGAACTCGCTAGGGACGAACAACTTTCGCTGCCCGACGTGGCGTTCACGCTCGCGAGCCGGCGAGCCTACGAGGTCCGGATGGCCGCCGTCGTCACCGACCGCGCCGACGCCGTCGCGGTGCTGGCCGCCGCGGAACACGACAAAGTGTCGGTCGGACAGTTCCCGCAAGGTATTTCGCCGGCCGCAGAACGGGTGGCGTTCCTGTTTCCCGGGCAGGGCGCCCAGCACGTCGGCATGGCCCGCGATCTCTACGACACCGAGCCGGTGTTCAAAGAGAACTTCGACCGGTGTGCCGCCGGCTTTGCCGAGGAACTCGGCATCGAGCTGTCGGCCGAGGTATTCGATGGGGCTGACCTGGAGCCCACCGACCTGGCGCAGCCAGCGCTGTTCACATTGGAGTACGCACTGGCGCAGCTGATCATGTCGTACGGTGTCACCCCGGCGGCGTTGGCTGGCCACAGCATCGGGGAACTGGTGGCCGCCACCGTGGCAGGGGTCTTCGATCTGCCGTCGGCGATCAAGGTGGTGTCGTTGCGCGCTCGTCTGATGCACGCCGCACCGCCCGGTGCCATGGTGGCCGTGGCGGCCAGCCCCGACGACATCGCCGAGCATCTGGCCGCCTCGACAGAACCGGTCGACGTCGCCGCCATCAACGAACCGGGCAGCTGTGTGGTGGCAGGCTCCGCGGAAGCCATCCGTGCGTTCACCGATCGTCTTGCGGTGGCGGGCATCCTGGCGCGACGCGTCCGGACCTCACATGGCTTTCATTCGCAGGCGATGGATGGGGTGCTCGCCCCGTTTGCCGAATACCTGTCCACCCTTACCCTGCAGGCGCCCCGAATCCCTATGCTGTCCAACGTGACCGGCACGTGGATGACCGATGAGGAAGCTACCGATCCGCAGCGGTGGTCCCAGCACATCCGCAGCACCGTCCGGTTCGCCGATGAGGTTCAGGAACTGCTCGGCGATACCCACCGGGTGCTCGTCGAGGTAGGGCCCGGCGGCAGTCTGACCGGCTCGGCGGTGCGGCTGCCTGAGTGGTCGGACGCCCACCGCGCGGTTCGACTCATGCGGCACCCGCTCCAGAGCCGGGATGATCGCGACGCGTTCCTGCTCGGATTGGGCCAGCTATGGTCGGCCGGAGTCGACGTGGACTGGGCTGCCCGCCACGGTGATCAAGCCGGCCGCGTGACGCTACCCGGTTATGCCTTTGCACGGCAGCGTCATTGGGTCGAGCCCGCGGCTTTCTCCGCGCGGTCGGTCGTACCGGGGCAGGCAACAGACCACGCCGGCCAAAACGGGACCGCGGTCGTCGACGCACAGTCGGCCGAGCGCAAGACCGCAAGCGGCACCGATGCCCGCTCGCAGATGCAGGCCACCCTGCAGCGGATTTGGTCGCAGTGCCTTGGCGTCGACTCGATTGCACCGGGCGACAACTTCTTCGAACTCGGTGGTGACTCGCTGCTGGCGATCGGCGTCGCGATGACCGCGACTCACGAGGGAGTGGAGCTCACTCCGCAGGACCTCTATGACCATGGCACCATCGCCGCGCTGGCCGACACCCTTGTCGCTCGCTACGCCTCCGGCAGCCTGGCCAGCCAGGACACCGAAGAGCTGAATCCGCCACTCCCACCGAACATTCTGCGGTTCCTGGACGGCGGGTTGACCGAGCCGGGCCGCTGGCGCGCGCCGCTGGTGTTCCGTCTCGACTCGAGCGTCAGTGCCGAGCATGCCCGCGCTGTCATCACTGCGGTGGTGGACCACCACGATGCGTTGCGAATGCGGTTGGTCAACCGCGCGGGCGTGTGGGAGCAGCAGATCCGCGAACCCGGTGACTTCGCCGACCTGGTCCAGCAGTCGCTGCCCGTCGACGCCAAGCCTGGCACGGAGCAGGAGCGCACTGCGCTGTCGGCCATCGTCGCTGAAACCATTGCGGGACAGGACTTGAGCAGCTGGCCATTGACGGCCACGTACGTGACCGACGCGCAGTCAAGCCCGCGATTCCTGGTTCTCACGGTGCACCAGATGGTCGATGACAGCGCGTCACGCGAGGTGCTGGTGACCGACTTGTTGACCGCGTTCGGACAGGGGCTGGCAGGTAACGAGATCGCCCTGGAACCGGCAACCACGGGTTGGCGGGAGTGGTCGCGACGGTGTGCGGCGCTGGCCGCGCATCCGGCAGTGCTCGACCGGCGAAGCTACTGGATCGACAATGCCGCGAAGGCGACGTTGCGGGTGGCCGATACCGCGGTGGTCGGTGCGCCGGGACCCGATGACCTGATCAGGCAGGCCATCGCGTTGACCCCTGAACAAACATCGCAACTCGACAACGCGCGGCGGTTATTACAGTCCTCGGTCGAGGAGATCCTGTTGGCCGCGCTGGCCCGTACCCTCGCGAGCACCGTCGGCGACGGTGTTGCGGCGGTTGACATCTCCGGCGCCGGGCGGTCGGTACTGCGGCCTGAGGTCGACTTGCGCAGAACGATCGGCTCGTTCGCGACGATCTACCCGATCGCGCTGCCCTGCATCGACATCTCGGGTGCCAGCGCGACACAGCTGCTCGCCGAGGTCAGCCGCACGGTCGAGGCAGTGCCCCACCATGGCATCGGGTACGGACTGCTGCGTTATCTGCACGCGCCGACGGCCAGCCTGCTCGGCGCGACGTCCGCATCGGACATCTTCGTCTCCTACCTAGGCATGATCCCCGAATGGCAGGAGCGCGACACACCGGTCCAATTCGACGGTGACACCGAGCTGACGGTCAGGGAGACCCTGCCTGGGCTGGGCCATCCAATCGAATTACGGGCGTTCCGCCACGGCGGCGTGCTCCACGTGGACTGGTGGTATGACGCCCGACGGGTGCGCAGCGGGACCGTCGAGGCGCTCGTCGAGCAGTTCCCGGCCACGCTGATCGGTCTGATCGACGAAGCGGTAAGTGGCGACGACTACGCCGCAGACGACGACGACGACGATGCCGACGACGAGGCCTTGGCCCTGGTGGACCTGTCGGCCGCCGTCTTCGATGACGATGAGTAGGTGAGGGAAGCGATGTCGCAGTCGGACAAGGGTTCCGAGAAAGGCGTCGACGTCGAAGGCATCGGCAAATCGTTTGGTTCGGTTGCCGCGCTGCGCGACATCTCGTTCGACGTGGGTCGCGGTGAGGTCGTTGCACTGCTGGGCCCCAACGGTGCCGGTAAGACCACCACGGTGGAGATTCTGTCGACGCTGACCACGCCAGATCGCGGACGTGCCAGGGTCGCAGGTCATGACGTGGTCACCCACCCTGCGCTGGTACGCCGGTCGATCATGCTGACCGGTCAACACGTCGCCCTCGACGACATGCTGACCGGATACGAGAACCTGGTGATGTTCGGCCGGCTGCAAGGCCTGAACAAGTCTGATGCCCGCACGCGGGCCCGCGATCTGCTGCGCGAGTTCGACCTGGAGCACGCCGCCGGCCGCCGGGTCAGCACCTACTCCGGCGGCATGCGCAGACGCGTCGACATCGCCTGCGGGCTGGTGGTCCGCCCAGAGGTGGTATTCCTCGACGAGCCGACCACTGGCCTGGATCCCCGTAGCAGGCAGGCCATCTGGGAGTTGGTAACCACCTTCAAAGAGGCGGGTATCGCGACCTTGCTGACCACTCAGTATCTCGAGGAGGCGGACGCGCTCAGTGACCGCATCATCGTGATCGACCACGGCACCATCGTCGCGCAGGGAACGGCCGACGAGCTCAAGGAGCGCACTGGCAGCACGTACTGCGAGATCGTGCCCCGCAACCCGGCTGACCTGCCCACCTTAGTCGAGGCGCTGGGTTCGCTGGTGCCTGCCGCCAGCCGGCACGCGATCGGACCGGAGTCCGATCGGGTCAGCCTGCCCGCCGTGGACGGCCCCGCCACATTGTCAGCGGCTCTGTCGCAGTTGAATTCGGCGCATATCGAGCTGGCCGACGTGGTGCTACGCAGGCCGTCACTGGACGACGTCTTCCTCTCGCTGACGGGAAATCCGGTCGGCGACCCGTCCCCAGCAGGGGTGGCAGGCGAGGTGTTCTCGTGACCGCGTTGACTGCGGTGCGCCCGGCCCCATCGGGACTGCAGCAGTGGTGGGTACTGACCACACGGCTGATCGCACCCACATTGCGCAACGGTGAAGTGGCAGTGGGCGTTGCCGTTTCGGCGGCCGCGACCGCGAGTCTCTACATCCCGTTGAACCGGCTGATGGACGGCCCCGACCTCAAGATGAGCAGCTACGCGCAGTACCTGCTGCCGCTGATCGTGTTGCAAGCCGTCGCGTTCGCGTCGATCTCCACCGCTTTTCGGGCTGCGACCGATTCGGTACAGGGGATCAACCGACGTTTCCAGGCGTTGCCGATCGCGCCGCTGACCCCGTTGGCGGCCCGGATCGCAGCAAGCGTCTACCGCTGCGTGATCGGGCTGGTCGTGGCGCTGGCATGTGGATATGTGATCGGCTTTCGATTTCACCGTGGGCCCATTTGTGTCGTGGTGTTCTGTCTGCTGGTGATGCTCACCGGGCTGGCTCTGGCGCTCGTGGGCGATACTCTCGGCACCAAATCGCGCGACCCAGCCGCGACCGCACAATGGTTGTTGTTGCCGCAGTTGATATTCGGTTTCCTGTCGGTGGGAATCCAGCCGCTGCATCGGTTTCCCGAGTGGGTTCGGCCGATCGTCGACAATCAGCCGATCTCCCGGCTCGTCTACGCCATGCAGGCACTGGCCGGTGACTCCGCTGACGGTGTACCACCGGTCAGCTGGTCGGTCATCGCTCCGGCACTGGCCTGGGTGGTCGGCATCATCGCAGTGACCCTGCCATGGGCTGTCGTGGTTTACCGGCGGAGAACCTGATGGCCGTTCTCGTCGGCACGAGCGTTGATGCCGTTGATGCGCACCATCGTTCGCCGAGCCTGGCGTCTCAAACCGCGGTGCTGACCCAGCGACTGCTGATCCGGTCGGCTCGTACCCCCATGACGCTTGTTCACGCTCTGCTGTTGCCGGTGGCCTTCCTGCTCACCCTCAAGGTTGTCTTCGGCGACTCGATCACGACGATCACGGGCGAGAATGCGCTCTACCGCAGCGTGCCACTGGTCGCCCTGGTGGCGACGATGACAGGGTCGACCACGGGAATGGTCGGCGTCAACGCCGAACGTCTTGACGGGTTTCTTTCCCGGATGTGGGCGCTGCCCATCCATCGCGCCGCCGGACTGCTGTCGCGGCTGGCCGCCGAGGTGATACGTCTGCTCTTCACGACGCTGGTAATCCTTTGTGCGGGAATCGCTCTGGGATTCCGCTTCCACCAAGGGGTTGGCGCCGCAGTGCTGTGGGTGGCCATCCCGGTGATCTTCGGCGTCGCCTTCGCCGCGCTGGCCACCACGATCGCGCTGTATTCACGTAAAGCCGTGATGGTGGAGGCGATGCAACCCGTGATCATCTTGGGTGCCACCTTCTGTACCGGGTTCGTCCCGGTGGAGCGTTACCCGGACTGGGTTCAGCCGGTAGTCCGGCATCAGCCGATGTCACCGGCTGTCGATGCGATGCGGGGACTGTCGGTGGGTGGGCCGGTGCTGTGGCCGCTGATCAGTGCGCTGGTGTGGTGCGCCGCGATCTTCTTGGTGTGCCTGTGGCCGATCGTGGGGGGCTACCGCAGAGCCAGTACCAGCCGCTAGACCAATGCGATATCGACAAAGCGATACCAAGAGACCGGGCCATTCCAAGAGACCAGGCGATCCCAAGAGAAAGAGTGCACAGTGTTCGGTTCAACGCCGATCCGCGATCTGACGCCCAGCGAAGAGTTCTACGCACAGGCCGAGAACTTCATCGGCATCACCCTTACGTTGCGCGGACCGGTGGATGTGGCCGCGATTTCGCAGGCGTTCGACACGTTGATGCAGGTGCATCCCGCGCATGCCGGACACCTGGAACGTCCCGGAACCGATGGCAGGCATCAGATCATGGTCGACGAATACGAGCATGCGGGGATCTGGCTGGAGAAGATCGGGGAGACGTCGCCGCAGCGCCTGCCAAATCAGTCCCAGGCACTGGTGAACCTGCGACTGCGACTGGGTGCAGACCGGTCCGAACTCACGCTCTACACACATCACGCCCTTGGCGATGCGCAACATCAGTTCGCGCTACTGGAGAAGTTGTTGGGTTGGTACACCGACATTGTCGAAGGCGCCGATATCGGGCCGGTCAAGTCCGAACCGGTTCCCGACTCGTTGGAGGGTGTGCTCGCGGCTCGGGGCATCGGCAAACTTGCACGGTTCGGGCTGGAGCGCTACCTGCCCGCAATGTTCGTCTACGACCTGCCGGCCTCACATCGAAACGCGGGACGCGTCGGTCCTCAGTCGGTTCGGGTGCCCTCGGCCACCTGCCGGCTCTCCCGCCAGGAAACCCAGGATCTGGTCGCCATCTCCGCCGCCCAACGGGTCAGTCTCAACTCCCTGGTAGCCGCTTCGATCCTGTTGGCCGAGTGGAAGATACGCGATAACCCGCACATTCCGATCCCGTACATGTATCCGGTCGATCTGCGCTTCTACCTGACCCCAGCGGTTGGTGCGACCGAGGCGACCAATCCGGTGGGCATGGCGATGTACCTGGCCGAGATCAACGCACGCACCGACCTGATAGACCTGGCCCGCGACATCGTCGAGGCGTTTCGCGCTGATCTGACCGAAGGTGTGATTCAGCAGTCGTTTCTGCACTTCGGTCAGCAATACCAGGGCAACCCGCCCGGGCTGCCCGATGTGGTGATGGCCACCGATGGCGGGGAATTGCCGCCGGTTCGCACGCCGCCCGATCTCACGGTCGAGGAGTATGACGCCGAAGTGCTGTTCGCCTCGACCTCGGTGGGGATCGACATGTATTCCGTCGCAACGTATGACGGTCGGTTGGTGATCACCTATCACAGCCATGGGCCCAGCCCTGATCATTACGTCGGCGAGATCCACGACCTGTTGGCCGGCGTGCCGTCCAGATACGGCTGGGTCACCGAGTAGATCGCGAACGCCATTGTGGCTTAGCTGATTTGGTCCAACATCTCGGTCAATCCGGCAGCGAAACCGTCAGCCAAGGTGCGTGGGTCTGGCAGGAGTGCCGGGCAGGAGAGCACTGCGATGTACAGCGTCCCGTTGGCCGACCACAGCGTGACGTTGAGCCCCGCCCCGTGCATCACCGGACCGCACGTATACATCGCCGAAACCTCAGCGCCAAGAAGATAAGGTGCGTGTGGACCGGGCACGTTGGACACCACGATGTTGTACATCGGACGTAACTGGGTGAGCCACGCGTACACCCGCTTGGCGATGCCAAGAAGTACTGGGCCGATGACATCGCCCCAGTCCTGCAACAGCGTCACGCCGATTGCCGAACTGTGTTCCTTGGCAATGACATTGGCTACGGCGATGGATTTCAGTCGTTCCACGGGGTCAGTGATCTGCGTCTGCAGCTTGGGGTACATGCCCGACACCTGGTTTCGCGCTGTGCGATCGGAGGGGCCGTGCGCCGACACCGGCACCAGCGCCACCAGCGAGGCCTTCGGCAATTCGCCCCGGTTGAGAAACAACTCGCGAGCCTGCCCACCGACGAGCGCCATCACCACGTCGTTGATCTTGACCCCGAAGTGGTTCGCGACCTTTTTGACGTCAGCAAGATCCAGCTGGGCGAAGGCAAGCTTGCGATCGGAGGTGAGCTTCCCATTGAGCACGGTGCGTGGGGCGGTGAACGGTGCCGCCATCGCGCGGCCGGTAGCCGCACGCCGAATGGTGTCGATCACCGCGGTGATGCTCGCGGGTAACAATTTCAGCAGGTACCAGGGGCGGCGTGCGAACCCGGCCAGACCGGTGACGGCGATTCGCAACGGGCCGGCGTCCGGCGCTGCCTCGACAAAAGCCGGTGGCGGCGGGTCGGGTTCGGTACTGCACAGTTGCCCGATGATGTCGGCAAGGGTCAAGCCGTCGGCTATCGCATGGTGGAGCATCAACAGAACGGCCAGCCGTCCGTCGTCGCGGCCCTCGATCACCCACATCGCCCACAGCGGCCGGCCATGATCGAGCCGCAACGTGGCGAGGTACCCGCACAGCTCCTCGAACTCGGCCCGGCCGCCTGGCGCCGGGACACCGATCCGATGCACGTGACGGTCGATGTCGAAGTCAGTGTCTTGCACCCAGGCGGGAAAATCGAGGTTCAGGGCGTTGTCGGACACCTTCTCCCGGAACACCGGCATCGCCCGCAGCCGCGTCGCCAGGGCGGCACGGAAGCAGTCGTAGCTGTAGCCGCCTGGAATCGTCGAGGTGTCCAGTTCGAAGACCGAAAACACTTGCAGCGGCTGGGTTGCGGTCTCGAGGGAGAAAAAGCTGGCGTCGAGTCCACTTACTCGTTGCGGACTTCGCACGCATGCAATGATACGTGCTGGCCATTCAACGTCGAGGCAATTGGAGTTGGGCGATGGTTGCCTTGATCACCGGGGCGTCGACCGGGATCGGCGCGGAGTTCGCCAGGCAGTTCGCCGCACGGGGCCACGACCTCGTCGTCGTCGCTCGCAGTGCGGACAGGCTCGATGATCTCGCCGCTCGACTGCGCGAGGCACACGGCGTCGAGGTAACCGTGCTGGCGATGGATCTGTCGCTCCCGGCCGCTGCGGGCGAGCTGTGGCAGCAGACGGATCGCCTGGGTCTCGAGATCGCGGTACTGGTCAACAATGCCGGCTTCGGCACCCACAGTGACGTCGCCGATGCCGATCCGCAGCGCCTCGAGGAGGCGGTCGAGCTCAATTGCCGAACGTTGGTCGGGACGACCGCCCGCTACCTACCTCAGATGCGGGCCAGGGGTGCGGGAACGATCATCAACGTGGCGTCGACCGCGGCGTTTCAGCCGTTGCCGAAGATGGCGGTTTACGGCGCGACGAAGGCCTTCGTGTTGTCGTTCACCGAGGCGGTCTGGGCAGAGGAGCGCAGGCACGGCGTTCGTGTCCTGGCAGTGTGCCCGGGGTTGACGGATACCCCGTTCTTCGAGCTGGCAGGCGAGACCGCGGCTCGGGGTGCGGCACGTTCGAAGGCCTTGGGGCTCACCCGAACTCCGCAGCAGCTCGTCGACGCCACGATGCGTGCGCTGTCCAGCGGCAAACCCAGCTTCGTGGACGGCGTCGCCAATGCCTTCGTCGCGCGCGTGCTTACGCGGGTGCTGCCAAGGCGAGCGGCGATCGCGGTGTCCGGGCGGCTGCTTGGCTGAAGCCGGGCAGCCGACCGCTACCCGGAGCTTGCCTCCAGGGTGTCGGTCAGATGCCCCGCCAGCGCCCGCGGTGTGCTGTAGGTGACGATGGTCTTGGGCGCCAGACGGATACCCGTCTGCGTCTCGATGTGGGTGCGCAACTCCAGCGTGCCAAGGGAATCCAAACCGTGCTCGGCGAACGAACGATCGGGATCGACCGCCCGCCGCAGGATCAGGCCGACCTGGTCGGTGACCAGGCGGCGCAACCGGTTCGGCCACTCGTCCTGGGCCAGCTCGGCGAGTTCGGTCAACACGGTTGCGGCACTGGCCGCGTGGTGGCCGTCGGCGTCGCGGAATGCCTCGGCGAACGGGCTGCGCGCGGCCAGCGCCATCAACAACGGCATGCCGGTCAGGGGCAGGTACCCGGTGTATCCCCGGTCGTAGCGCAGCAGCGCCCGGAACGCGTATCCACCGTCTTCCGGACTGATCATCGTCACGTCACCGCGTTGTGCCACCGCGGCGCCACGGCCGATGTCGGCCCAGGCGCCCCAGGCGATCGCGCTGGCCGGAATGCCTTGGCTGCGTTGCCATGCCGTGAAAGCGTCCAGCCAGCTGTTGGCCGCCGCATACGCGCCCTGTCCCGGCGAGCCAAGCAGCACCGCGGCTGAGGAGAAGTTGCAGAACCAGTCAAGCGGCTGATCGGCGGCCGCCTGATGCAGATGCCACGCGCCGCGAACCTTGGGTGCCCAGTCCCGCTCTAGGAGCTCGTCGGTGATGTTGTCCAGGGTTGCGTCGTCGACGACGGCCGCGGCATGCAGAACGCCGCGCAATGGCAGCCCGGTGGCCGTGGCGGCGCTGACGAGTCGCTCCGCGGTGGCCGGGTCGGCGATGTTGCCGCACTCCACCACGACGTCGGTACCCTTACTGCGTAATGCCGCAATCGTCTTCTGCGCCTGTGCATTCGGTTGAGATCGAGAGGTCAGGACGATTCGTCCGCATCCTCCCGACGCCATCACCGCGGCTAGGAACAGCCCTAGGCCGCCCACCCCACCGGTCACGAGGTAGGAGCCGTCGCTGCGGAAGACCGGTGCCCGATTCGGCGGCACGGCCACCCGGGTGGCTCCATTCCTCGGCACCGAGAGGACGAGTTTGCCGGTGTGTTCGGCAGCGCTGATCGCCCTGATCGCGGTGGCGGCTTCGGCCAGCGGATGAACCGTGTGCTCGGGCACCGGCAGCACGCCGCTGCCGACCAACTCGTAGACCTTGCGCAGCAGTGCCCCAATGCTTTTGGGGGCGTTGGTGGTCATCAGTGCCAGATCGGCGTAGTAGAACGTCAGGTTCCGCCGGAACGGGTACAGATCGACGCGGGTGTGCTCGTAGACATCGCGTTTGCCGATCTCGACGAAGCGCCCGCCGAAGGCCAGCAACTCCAGTCCGGCGCGCTGGGCCGGCCCGATCAACGAGTTGAGCACCACATCGACGCCGTAGCCGTCGGTGTCGCGGCGGATCTCGTCGGCGAAACTGGTTGAACGCGAGTCGTATACGTGCTCGATTCCCATGTCTCGGAGCAATTGCCGCCGCGCTGGGCTGCCTGCCGTTGCGAAGATCTCGGCGCCGGCATGCCGAGCGATCGCAATCGCCGCCTGACCGACACCGCCTGTCGCGGAGTGGATGAGCACCCGGTCGTCTGCACCGATCCGCGCAAGGTCGCACAACCCGTACCACGCGGTGCCGTACCCGGTGGACACCGCGGCGGCCGCCTCGGCCGTCAGGCCGGCCGGCAATGGCGCGACCAGTCGTGCGTCGCACGTGACGTACGTGCCCCAGCATCCGCCTGCGCCAAAACCGCCGACTTTGTCGCCGACCCGGTGCTCGGTGACCCCAGGCCCGATGGCGGTGACCACACCCGCGAAATCCAGGCCGAGTTGCGGTTGCTTGCCGTCGAATGTCGGGTAGCGGCCGAAGGCGGCCAGCACATCGGCGAAGTTGATGCTGGAGGCGCCGACCGCGACCTCGACCTGTCCGGCCGCGGGTGTCGGCCGCTCGGCTGCGACCACCTCCAGGGTCTGCAGATCACCGGGGGTGCGGATCTGCAGTCGCATGCCGTCGGATTCGGGGTCGGCGAGAATGGTCCGCCGCTCCTCGGCTCGCAACGGAGTCCGCCGCAGCCGCGCCGCGTACCACGACCCCTCCCGCCAGGCCGTTTCGTCCTCATCCGAGCCGCTCAGTAATTCCTGTGCGAGCTGGTCGGCGGTGGTGCGGGAGTCGACGTCGATCTGGGTCGGCCGCAGGGGCGCCTGCTCGGCACCGATCACCCGCACCAGCCCACGCACGCCACCTTGGTCCAGGTTGACCCGATCGTGGCTCGACACCGCCTGCGCGTTGCGGGTGACGACGTAGAGGCGCGGCGGCTGCGAGTCGGTGTTCGAGAGTTCGCCGGCGATGTCGACGATGTGCCGAACGAGTTCGCGGCCGCGCGTGAGGCAGGCCTCGGTCGGGTCGCCGCCTGCCGGTGCCGTCACGATCACCACGCCGGTCAGGCCGTCGGCGTCGGCGACCGAGGCCGCCGTCCGGCACTGGGCACCACCGGCCACCAGTGCATCGGTCAGGTGGGCCGGAAGGTCATCGGTGTCATCCGAGCTGATCAGCAGCCAACTCCCGGTCGAGGCCCCGTTGACCGAGGCGGTCGGTGGTTGTCGCTGCTCCCACTCGACGGTCAGCAGCCGGTCGGCGAGAAGGCGTTCACGTTCGCCGGCCTTGGTGGCGCCGCTGCCCAACCGGAGTCGGCTGATTTCAAGGATCACCCCACCGTTTCCGTCGAGCACCTCGAGATCGGCTTCGATCACCGTAGCGTCGGCTTTGGTGACGGTGACATGGCAGTAGCGGGCATCACGGCCCGCCCCGAAGCGGCGCAGCCGGCCGACACTCAAGGGCAACAGCAGACCACCACTGTCTCGCCGGCCGCCGACCAGCAGGTGTGCGCCGACGGATTGGAAGCAGGCATCCAGCACTGCGGGGTGGATGCAGTAGCCGGACTGCCGGGCCCGGATACCGGCAGGCGCCCCGATCTCGGCCAGCAGCGTGGCGCCGCCTTCCGCGGTATGCACGCGGGCCAGACCGGTGAAGGCGGGACCGAACTCGATGCCCCGCGCGGCCAGTGACTGCCGGAGCTCCTCGCCACTGACGGTGCCCGGGTGCGCGGCCAGCAGATCGTCGAGATCGCGGCAGGCCGGCGGGAGGCCTTCCTCGACCGCGTAGAGGACCGCGACCGCGCGCCGGACCCGTTCCCCGGCGTCATCGGTCTGCACGGCGAACGCCGCGACGCCGGGCGCATCGATCGACGCGACGGCAGCGACCTCGGTGTGGGCGTCGAGCAACAGGAGCTCTTCGAACTGGACGTCGCGCACCTCGGAACCCGTGGGGAACAGCCTTTCCCCGGCCGCCAAAGCCATCTCACAGTAGGCAGCTCCCGGCAGCGCAGCCACGTCGTGCACCTGATGGTCGCCCAGCCACGGCAGCGCGGCGGTGCCGACGTCGGCCTGCCAGGCGTGCCGTTCGGGTTCCTCCAACAGCCGAACATGCGCCCCTAGCAGGGGATGGACCGCGACCAGGTGGCCCTGCGCGTGCCCACCCCAGCCGGCGCCGCCCGCGCGGGAGAGCAGTAGCTGGCGGTGGGTCCACGTCGCCAGCGGCGCGTCCACCAGTCGCCCGTCGGGATACGGCACGGAGAAGTCCACCGCTGCACCGGCGCTGTGCAGATCGGAGACGAAGCCGAGCAAGCCGTGCGGCGACGGCTGGTCGCGCCGCAGGCTGGTCAGCGCAGCTGCCGGGGTCTCCATCTTCTGGGCGGTCTGTTCGACGGCGCGGGTCAGCAGCGGGTGCGGAGCCAACTCTGCGAAGACCCGATGGCCGTCCTGCAGCGCTGCCTGCACCGCGGCGGAGAACCGGACCACCTGACGTAGGTTGTCCACCCAGTAAGCCGGATCGCATGCGGGTAACGCGCGCGGGTCGTCCTGGGTCGAAGAATAGAAGGGAATCGCCGGTTTCCCCGGGGCGAGATCGGCCAGTGAGTCGGCCAGGTCCGCCAGGATCGGGTCCACCTGAGGGGAGTGGGAAGCGACGTCGACGGCCACTTCGCGTGCCATCACCTCGCGCTGCTCCCAGGCCGCGACGAGCTTGCGGATCGTCTGGGTTTCGCCGCCGATCACAGTCGTCTGCGGGGACGCCACCACGGCCACGACGACGTCGTCGATACCGCGGCTGGCCAGTTCGTCGCGGACGCGTTGCTCGGACAGCTCCACCGACGCCATCGCCCCGGACCCGGACAGGCGAGCCAAAAGCTTGGAGCGGCGGCAGATCACCCGCACGCCGTCCTGCAGCGAAAGCGATCCCGCGACGACGGCTGCGGCGACCTCGCCCATGGAGTGCCCGATGACTGCGCCCGGCCGCACCCCGTGGGACGCCATCGTCGCAGCCAGGGCGACCTGCATGGCGAACAGGGTCGGCTGAACCCGGTCGATGCCGGTCACCGTCTCGGATGCCGACATCGCCTCGGTCACTGAGAACCCGGACTCCCGCACGATCAGCGGCTCGATGCTCGCGACGGTGTCAGCGAACACCGGTTCCGTTTCCATGAGGGTTGCACCCATGCCGGCCCACTGCGAACCCTGCCCGGAGAACACCCATACCGGGCCGCGGTCATCCTGTCCGACCTGGGCCGGGTACTGCGCGTCGCCGACAGCGACGTCCCGCAGGGCGGCACACAGCTCCTTGATGTCGCCCGCGATCACCGAAGTGCGTACCGTGCGATACCCGCGCCGACGAGCCAGGGTGTAGCCCAGGTCTTCCAGCCCAACCGGTTCCGCGCGCCGTTCCAGCCAGTCGGCCAGTCGGCCGCACGTACGCCGCAGTTCGTCGGCCGAAGTCGAGGACAGCGGGATCAGCATGGGACGCACGATCGTGTCATCGGCGTCTTGGCGTGGGGATCGGCATGGTCGGGTCGCTGGCGCCTGCTCGACGATGGCATGCACATTGGTGCCGGAAATCCCGTAGGACGACACCGCGATCCGGCGCGGTCCGGCGTGACCGTCGGGCCACGGCGTGGTCTCCCGCGGCACGGTCAAACCGGTCTCGATCTGCGCAAGCGCATCGGGCAGGCGGTTGAAGTGCACCATCGGCGGAACAACACCGTGCTGCAGCTCGAGGACCGCCTTGACGAACCCAAGGGCGCCCGCCGCGGACTCGGTGTGGCCGAAGTTCGACTTCGCCGAGCCGAGCAGGACTTCACCGCTGCGCGCCGTAGGACTGGGCGAGGCTGGCGAACTCGATCGGATCGCCGACCGGAGTGCCGGTGCCGTGTGCTTCCACCGCGCCGATCGTGTCGGCATCGACGCCGCTCGCGGCCAGCGCCGCCCGGCAGGCCGCCTCCTGGGCATCGAATGACGGCGTCGCGATGTTCCTGGTCCGGCCATCTGAATTGGCGGCCGTGCCGCGGACCACGGCGAGAATGTCGTCACCGTCCCGCAGTGCGTCCGGCAACCGCTTGAGCAGCACCACGGCGCAACCCTCGGAGCGGACGAACCCGTCGGCCGCCTCGTCGAACGCCCGGCACCGTCCGGTCGGAGAAAGCATGCCCTGCGCCGACGCCCAGACCGTTCTTTCGAGGCTCCCTCATTACCATGCAGCCGCCGGCCAGCGCGAGGTCGCTTTCACCCCCGTCCAAGCTGCGACAAGCCATGTGCACGGCAAGCAGCCCCGACGAACACGCCGTGTCGAACGTCAACGCTGGACCGTGCACGGCCAGGGTGTAGGCGACCCGACCGGATGCCATACACGCGGCGGTCTCCGTGTACCCGTACGCATCCGCGTCGAGCGCTATGGAGGTGTGGTCGTCATGGGACAAGCCTAGGTACACCCCCGTGGAGGTCCCGGCCAACGATGACGGCGCCATCCCGGCCTGTTCGATGGCCTCCCACGAGGTCTCCAGCAGGAGGCGGTGCTGCGGATCCATCGCAGCGGCCTTGTTCTCGTTGAGCCCGAAGAACGAGGCGTCGAAACCGCCGATATCGTCTAGGAACGCGCCCCACCTCGACACCGAGCGGCCCGGCACACCACGCTCGGCGTCGAAGTACTCGTCGGCATTCCAGCGGTCCGCCGGGACCTCGGTGACGAGATCGTCACCCCGTATCAACGCCTCCCACAGCAACTCCGGGGAGTCGATGCCGCCGGGCAGCCGGCAGGCCATTCCGATGACGGCAACCGGCGTGACCATGGGTTCCGCCACAGGATGGTCCTTCACATTCGGATGTATCCAGTGGGCCGGACACCACGCCGGTCTGGCTGAGCGGCCAGCCTTGGTTCCAGCCCCTGGGTCGCGCGAAAACGTCTCGCACGGTTGCCGCCAGCCTATCTGACGCGCGCGTAAGAACCGCCTCCCGGGAGCCGGACCGGCCTGCTGGCCCGGGCTGATCAGCTGTCGCGCCAGGCGCGGTTGCCGTATCCATCGAGGTGGGTGACCTGCTTGACCGGTTGCGCGTCGTCGGCCCGTAGCTGCCCTTGGGCCAACCCGAGTGGGACGACACTTAGTGGGGGTTACCGGGGTGGCCGACCAGTGGCGGGCCGAGAAGCTTTCGGGCCGAGGTCACGTTCCCAGGGGCAGGGCGACCAAGGCAGGTGCGGCTGGTGGCGGGGATCGGCGTCCGGCACGCAGCTGAACCGGTGTGTAATGGCCTTGCCGTCCACATCGGCAGGATCTGTACTACTGAAGAAGGCGGACCATGACGTCGTGGGAACGATTACCGGCGAATCGGACCGGTCCGCTGCCCGCGGTGACGTCACCGCGCATTCCGCCGGGCGACCGGCGTCAACTCGGTTTCTTCGGGTGGCTGTTCTGCAAGCTGTCCGCCCGAGTCTGGGGCGTGCCGGAACTCCACCTGTTCACGGTGCTGGCTCAGCACAAGCGGCTGTTCTGGTCCTGGGCGCCGTTCAACGGCACGCTGTTATACCGCGGACGCCTCCCCAAACGCGATATCGAAGTAGTCATCCTGCGCGTCGGACACTTGCGCGCCTGTGCGTACGAGTTGCAGCAGCACCGCAGGCTCGGGCTGCGGCGCGGCGTCGACGCAGGCACCCAGGCCGAGATCGTCGCCTGGCCCAACTCCGTGGAGCCTTCGCCGCGGCACCGGGCGCTGTTGGTCGGAGTCGACGAACTCATCGCCGCACGCACGTTGTCGGACGCGGGTTGGCGGTTGCTGGCCGGCCACCTGGACCGCCGCCAACTGATCGAGTTCGTCACCCTGGTAGGCCAATACGATGCGCTGGCGATGACGCTCAACACGCTGGGCGTCCCGATGGACTATCCCGATTAGGGTCGATTGACAGCGTTTGCGCGAACCGCGACGAGGCGACCTCGCGTCGATCTACCGGACCGGTGGCCACGGCGTAGTCGAGCGTCATCTTGAGAACGGTGTGGGTCCACCGAACAGTTCTCGGGCTAAGCCCGGATGCTGACATCTCGTCAACCCAGAGCTGGATGGACGCGTGGTCGATTTTCGCAATGGGCCATTGGGGGCGACCCATTCGTAGGTTTCGTCGCCGAGAACATCACGCCGGTGGCCGACTGCGCGGCGAGTTGGATTTGGCGATGTCGTAGCGGCCGGAGCTCGTAGAGTGTTCGCCGGTATCCGACTACAGGTCGGAGCTCTCCCGCCATAGGTCAATGCCGGAATCTGAAGCGAAACGGTCGATCTCGCTCAGGTCCTCGGGCGTGAATTCGAGGTGGTCGAGCGCGCCGAGGTTTTCCTTCAGTTGCGCGACGCTGGATGCGCCGACCAGAGTGGAGGCGACGGTCGGGTCGCGGAGCACCCAGGCGAGTGCCAGTTGCGCCAGCGACTGTCCCCGCTGCTTGGCGATTCCGGCGAGTCCCTGCAGCCGCGCGTGCACCTTGTCGGTCACCAGCTCGTCGTCGAAGGTCGGACGCTCGGTAGCGCGGGCGACGTCGGTAGCGGGCTTGTCCAGATAGCGGTTTGTGAGCAGACCCTGGGCGAGCGCGGTAAAGGCGATTGCACCCATGCCGGCGTTGTTGAGCTCGATGATGAGATCACCCTCGATCCAGCGGTTTAGCATCGAGTACGACGGCTGGTGTATCACCAGCGGGGTGCCGAGCCGCTGCGCGATCGCCGCTGCCTCGGCTGTCTTCGTGGCCGAGTACGAAGAGATGCCGACGTAGCGCGCCTTGCCGGCCCGCACCGCGGTATCGAGTGCGCCGATGGTCTCTTCGAGCGGTGTCTTCGGGTCGATGCGGTGCGAGTAGAAGATGTCGACATAATCGAGCCCAAGCCGGTCAAGCGACTCGTCGAGGCTTGCGAGCAGATAGGTGCGGCCACCGAGCTGACCGTAGGGGCCAGGCCACATATCCCATCCCGCCTTGGTGGAGATGATGAGCTCGTGGCGGTACGGCTTGAAATCCCGTCGCAGCATTCGGCCGAAGTTTTCCTCCGCGGAGCCGTAGGGCGGCCCGTAGTTGTTCGCGAGATCGAAGTGCGTGATGCCGCGATCGAAGGCGTAGCGGAGCACTTCGCGTTGAGTATCGAACGGACGGTTGTCACCAAAGTTGTACCAAAGGCCGAGTGAGATCGCCGGCAACAGCAGGCCGGAGGTTCCCACGCGGCGGTAGGGCATCTCGTCGTAGCGGGTCCGTGCGGCTACCCAGGGGTCGTGGGTGAAGGGAACGTCGGCGACGACGAGGTCCTCGTTCATGAAGTTCATCGTAGGTGGGCATCGATCACGGTCGTGGTCGATGTGGCCGGCCAGGATCAGTTCGAAGTCGCCACGTTGTTGCAACGCGGCCAACCCCCTCTGGACCCACGGCGACCCACGCGGCTTCTGCGAGCAAGCCGGGCATCGGGGTGCGGGGTCGTTATTGGCGCGCGGTCAGCATCCGGGCGGTAGGCTCCCGAGCCGTGACGGTGAATCGTCGCAAAGTCTTAGGTGGAGCGGGTCTGGCGGGCGCTGCGGCCGCGACCGGCGTGGGTGTCGACCGCCTCGTTATCTCCAACAGCACCGGCCCTAGCACCGACAAGGAAACTCCCATGTCCGACGACGCTGCGCGCTTTGGTGATCCCCGCCTACCGGCTGAGACGATCACTTCGCAGTCGCACCTGTTCCATCTCGGCGCTTCGCCCCGTAGCACCCATGACGGGGGCTTTTTTCAGCAAGCCAGCGAGGACAACTTTCCGATCCTCAAAGGCCAGGAGGCGAGCATCCTGATGCTGACGTTGCAGCCCGGCGGTATCCGCGAGCCGCACTGGCATCCCAGCGCGTGGGAGCTGAACATCGTCACCAGTGGAGTCGCGGCCTGGGTAGTCATCGACGGGAACGGTAACCACGAGAGCTTCGACCAACATGTCAACGACGTCGTTTTCGCCCCGCAGGGTTCGTTTCACTACTTCGAGAACCGCGGCCCGGACGACATGTCCATCATCATCATCCAGAACACCAGCGCGCCTGAAGACAAGGACAACATCGGCATCGGTGAGTCCATCAGCAGGCTTCCACCGCGGGTGCTGGCCGCCGTCTTCGGCGCTCCCGAAGAGACGTTCAGTAGCCTCAAAAAGATCGACAACGCGATCGTCATCCTGCGATCGCGCTAGGCCCTTCAGGCCCCCAGCGCGGGACCGGCGCGAGCCGGTCGACGTCACGCTGTGCGCCACCGGTGCTATCCGCGCTTAGAATTTTTCGCCCAAAAGCGTTGACCGTCACTGGGTACCCGCCCGAACGCGGACTTGATCACGGGGGCAAGAACTTTGACCGGCAGCGCCAACGCGCTCTTGGGTTCTATCGCCACGACCCACGTGAACAGCGTGTCGGCACCGTCGGCTTCGACGATGTAGTCCTCTGCGAAACGCTTGAACAACGGCAGCGTCGACTCGTACGCGGCGAAGGAGTGGCCGCTGCCCTCATCCCAGCGGAAGAAGCGTTCGCGCATGGTTGCGCCACCGAGTGCGACCACCTCCCGCGTCGTGCCGACACCGAAGGGGCGCGGCGACGTCCAGTTGACTTCCTTCGTCGCCGGACCCCACGCAGCGATCGAGGCATCCGACGTGAGCTGCTCCCAGACCTGGGCCGGCGGCGCAGCGAAGCGTTTCTGGTAAGTGAAGACATGGGGAGCCGACTCGAAGAAGTCGGCGTCGGCGGATTCGAGTTGATGCCAGCGCGTCATGGCTGATCAGCATGCCGCATCGGCGCAGGGGTCGCTGAGCGGGTCCACTTCACGTCGAGCGGAATGGGGCCGTTGGGCAGCCACGGCTGTTCGGCGACCGCGTCCGCGACGTTCCAGGTGCCGCGCTCGATGACGCCGAGAGCCGGGTCGATCACCTTGTAATGCTGGATCCTGCGGTGGATCGGCTGCGACTCGACCCACACCACGATGAGCTCTCCCGGGTCGAACTGCGCCTCGTCCTGAACGGCTTCGATCAGGTCTTCGTTGTGCAGGTGACCGTCGCCGAAGTTGAACCCGATCAACGTGTTACACACCACCTCTCCCTCCCGCACCGACCTGCCGTCGATATCGGGAAGGTTCTTCAGCAGCACCGAGAACAGTCCCCGGCCCTGGCTGTGCATTGCCCGCCACCCGATGGTCTGCTGGGCGAATATCTCCGACACCAGCGGGTCGTATCCGAAGTCGATCAACTGGTCGACCTGGTTCCCCGCCGAGCGGGTCACCCGATTCAACTTCTCTTCCGCCCCGGGCGCGAAGGCCCATGTGGCCGACGCCCAGTTACCCGCGTACTGCCGCATGGCAGGCAGGAAGGACACCAGGTCGGGACGGAAGTTGCCGAGCACCGGGAAGAAGCACAGTGCGGCGAGGAGCACGACGGTCAGCCACGGCGACGACATATCCCAGATCGCGTAGCCCTGCCAGTTCGCGAAACCCAAGAACAAGAAGACGACTGCGTAGGCGAACAACGCGTTCCACTCGACCGGCACCGCGAGCGGGAAGGTCGAGATGATGAACAGGTGGAACGACACCATGATCGCCACCGCGACGACCGTTAGCCACGGCCACGGCGAGAACAGCAGCGTGAGCGGCGCGATGATCTCGACAACGGTGCCGGGACCGTGCGCCATGAAGCTGGCAAGGTGTGACGGCCGCAGATCGTCGGGGTGGTCGCGGTAATGCGCCCGCTTCAGCCACTTCAACGGCATCGACGGGCTGTTGCTGACCATCGGCGGGATGACGCTGGTGAAGTGCAGCCCGAACTTCGAGACCCCGGCCCAGAACCAGACGGTGAAGATCAGCATCTTGCACGCGATGATCATGTCGACGAACGGCAGTGCTGCGAAGAAGACCAACGCGGGCAGGTACTGCTCACCCCGGGCCGCAAGGAAGATGGTCTTGTCCCGCAACCCGATCAGCACCAGCAGCACGATGGGTGCGATGAGCAGTGCCGGATTCACCAAGCCGGAGGTATTGGCGGGCAGCGCCGCTGACAGCGAGTCGCTGTGCACACCGGAGAGCAGCAGTGGCACAACGAGACTGACGAGCAGCGCCACGTACAGCGCGATGTCGAACCAGGTTCTGCGGTTACCTGCGGTGAACGGCACCCGCCGCCATGGCCGCAGCCGAATGGTGTTGGGCCTGGCCCAGAATCGGTAGCCACCGGTCATCGGCTTGGTCTTACCCGCCAACGGTCCCCACGATCCCGCGAGGCCGAGGGCCTCGAGCAGCACCGTCCACAGAATCGCCTTCTGGTAGACGATCGGCTGATTCCACCACTCCGACACATGCCAGAACGCGGGCAAGCCTGACGTCGCGGTTGCGATCGCGATGCCGGCCACCGCATAGAAGACGACGAGCTTGACGATGTAGAGGACGTGGATCATCCGCGGCACGCCGTAGCCGTAGTCGACCCACTTGAGAACCAAGATCTTGAGCCGGTCTCTCAGCGGCAGACGCACGAATGCTTCGTGATCGACCGCGGGCAGATTCGGCGCCATGAAACCCATATGTGCTCCTCGCGAGGTGAATGCTGCTCAAAGGTTAGGTCTGCTCGCAGGCCACTGTGGCCGACTTACGCAACAGGGGCACCGGCCGCTATTGCACATCTGTACAAGGGGGTTGTCGTCGCCGGTACGGTCGCGTACCGTTACCGGTACCTTGGAGTACCACACGGAGGGGCGACATGGGTGAGGCAACGACGGACCCGGTGCGGCTGCCGCCAGGGCCGCGGATTCCGAAAGCTGTCATGGGCATCGGCTTCCTCACCGCGCGACACCGCGCGGTTGCCTCGATCGGCCGACGCTACGGCAGCGCGTTCACGGTGAACCTGCCGATATTCGGCGAGACCGCCGTGATCAGCGACCCCGTGCTGATCAAGGATCTCTTCACCACCAGCAGCGACCTCGTCGGCCGGGCGTCCAACCTCGGCACCGTCCTCGGCCCGGGCTCGACTTTCAGCCTGGACGGCGACGAGCATCGCGCTCGGCGCAAGCTGCTTGTCCCGCCGTTCCACGGCAAGCGGATGGTCGGCTACGAAGCGATCGTCGAAGACGAAGTGATGCGCGAGGTCGCGAGTTGGCCCGAGGGCCGGGAGTTCGAATCACTGCAGTCGATGATGCGCATCACCCTCAACGCCATCCTTCGCACCGTGTTCGGCGCGCAGGGGACCTCATTCGACGAACTGCGGGAGCTGTTTCCGCCGATGATCCCACTGGCATCGCGAATGGCGGTGATGCCGGCGGCCTTTCGGCGCGATCTCGGCCCGTGGAGCCCGTGGGGACGGGTCCAGAGGTATCGCAGGCGATACAACGAGATCATCGCGGACCTCATCGCCGAGGCACGCAACGACCCTGCGTTCGAGGAACGCAACGACGTGCTCGCCCTCATGCTCGCGGCGCGATACGAGGACGGCTCGCCGATCTCCGACGACCACATCGCCGACGAACTTCTCACGCTGCTGTCGGCGGGCCACGAGACCACGGCGACCACGCTGGCGTGGGCGGTCGAGCGGCTGCGAAGGCATCCGCGCCTGCTGACTCGGCTCACCGCCGAGGTCGACGCGGGTGGGTCGGAGTTGCTTCAGGCCACGATCTGGGAAGTCCAGCGCATCCGCCCCGTGGTGGAGGCGACGATCAGGGTCGCGCGTGAACGAATCCGATTGGGCGAGTGGGTCATCCCCGAGAAACATGCGGTCATCGCGAGCATCACGATGTCGCACGCATCCGAGCAGAACTTCGCGAACCCGAAGGCGTTCAACCCGGATCGCTTCCTCGGCGGCAACCCGGACACGCACACCTGGATTCCGTACGGCGGAGGCATCCGTCGGTGCATCGGCGCCGCCTTCGCCAACATGGAGATGAACGTCACGCTGCGCACGTTGTTGCGTGAATTCGAGTTCGGCACAACGTATGCCGCCGGCGAGCGCATTCACTCACGCGGCGTGGCCACTGCACCAGCACGCGGCGGGCGCGCCGTGGTCTACCGACGAAAGGTGGGATCGAAATCAACGACTCTCAGAGAATCCGAGCGGGTGACGGCATGACTTCCCGAATGACCGAAGAGCAGGTGGTGGTCGTCGACGTCGGCCGCGGCATCGAACTGTGTTACGAACAGATCGGCAACCCCGATGATCCGCCGATCGTGCTCATCGGCGGCCTGGGGCAGCAGCTGCACGGCTCGTGGCCGACCGCCTTCGCCACCGCCCTGGCCGGACGCGGCTTTCGCGTCACCCGCTTCGACAACCGCGACGTCGGCCGATCGACGCATATGGACTATCCGCCGCCGAAGCCGCTTGCCATCCTGCGTGGAGGTAGCCATCCACGGCAGTACCACCTCGGCGACATGGCACGGGACACCGTCGGCCTGCTCGACGTGCTCGGCTACCAGGATGTGCATCTGGCCGGTATCTCGATGGGCGGGATGATCGCGCAGACCCTGGCCGCTCACTATCCGGGCCGGGTGCGCACGCTGACGTCGATCATGTCCACCACGGGTGCACCGCGCATCGGGCGCCCGGCGATGTCGACGTGGCGGCGGTTGGCGACCGCCAAGCCGCCGCGTACCCAGTCGGAGGCGATGGAGCGCGATCTGGCGATCTTCCGTCACATCGGTTCGCACGGTTTCCCATTCGACGAAGAACGTGTGCGCGAGAGGGCCGCCACCGGCTGGGATCGCGACCCGACGAGCGCAGGCACCCCGCGGCAGCTCGCGGGAATCTTCCGCTCCGGTGACCGCACCGCCGAACTCCGCGACATCGATGCGCCGACATTGGTGATCCACGGCGACCGGGATCGGATGGTGCATCCGACCGGAGGCGCCGCAACGGCACGTGCCATTCGCGGGGCACGGCTGGAGACCATCGCAGGCATGGGCCACGACCTACCTGCCGGCGCGTGGGAACGCGTCATGGACCTGATCACCGACCATGTCGCATCGGCGCCGGTCACCGAACTAAAGGAGCAACGATGAGCACCCGAAGACGACTGCGAGTGAGGATCTCAGCGAGGGACGAGCGAGGACCGGAGCGAGTAGGAGTCGAGGCATGAGCAAGAGAAGGATCAGCGGCCGCACCGTCGTCATCTCGGGCGCGGCGTCGGGCATCGGCCGCGCTCTGGCACAACGACTCTCGACCCACGGCTGCCCGGTGGCCCTCACCGACGTCGACGAGCTCGGGCCTGAAGGAGACCGAGGCGGGCCTGTACCGGCCCGAGCCTGACTCGGGTGCTCGACGTCCGCGACGCCGACGCCCAACGCGACTTCGCCGACGAGGTACGCGACTGGGCGCCTGCCCCGCTGGGCGCGGTCTTCAACAACGCAGGCGTCGCCGTCGCCTCCAGCGTGCTCGACGCGAACCCCGACGACGACAACTGGTTGTGGGACATCAACTTCGGAGGTGTCGTCAACGGAACGCGGGCGTTTCTGCCGATTCTGGTCGAGCAGGACTCCGGTGCGATCGTGAACACCTCCAGCGTGTTCGGCCTCGCCGGCATGCCCAACCAAAGTGCGTACTGCTCAGCGAAATTCGCCGTCCGCGGCTTCACCGACTCGCTGCGTCAAGAGCTGCGCGGCACCGGCGTGACCGCCATCAACGTGCACCCGGGCGGGATCAACACCAACATCGTGCGCAACGCCCGATTCCGCAAGGACCCCGACGGTCGCGGTCGCAGCCACGAGCAGATGGTGCAGGAGTTCGCCGCGATCACCATGACCCAGCCCGACAAGGCCGCCGAGATCATCCACCGCGGCGTCGAGCAGGGCAAGGCGCGCATCCTGGTCGGTCCCGATGCCTACCTCTTCGACATCCTGACCCGGGTGGCGCCCACCCACTACTACGACCTGCTCAGCAGGTTCGAAGGCCGCCTCACGGAGCCGCGCGCGGCAGCAGCCGGCCGCCGCGACGGTCTGATCCGGCATGCGCGCCGTCGTCATCACCAAGCACGGTGACCTCTCCGTCCTGCAGACCCAGGAGCGGCCGGATCCGCCGCCGCCGTCGGCGGGCCAGGTGCGGATCGCGGTCCGTGCCGCAGGGGTGAACTTCGCCGATCACCTCGCGCGCGTCGGCCTCTACCCCGATGCACCCAAGCCGCCCTGCGTCGTCGGCTACGAGGTGGCGGGCACCATCGAGGCCGTCGGCGACGGCGTCGACCCGGCGCGCGTCGGTGAACGCGTCTTCGGCGGAACGCGATTCGGCGGCTACGCCGAGATCGTCAACATCGCGGCGTCGGACGCGATCCCCCTGCCCGAATCGCTGAGCTTCGAACAGGGCGCGGCGATACCGGTCAACTACGCCACGGCGTGGGCGGCGCTGCACGGCTACGGGTCGTTGCGTGCCGGTGAGCGTGTGCTGATCCACGCGGCCGCGGGCGGCGTCGGAATCGCGGCGATCCAGTTGGCCAAGGCGGCCGGTGCCGAGATACACGGGACGGCGTCGCCGGGTAAGCACGCGCGCCTCGCCGAGTTCGGCGTCGACCGCGCCATCGACTACCGCAAGGACGGTTGGTGGAAAGGGCTTGCCGCCCTACGACATCGTGCTCGACGCGATGGGCGGCAAGTCGCTGAAGCTCTCCTATGACCTGATCCGCCCGGGTGGCCGGATCGTCGCCTACGGCTTCTCCGCGATGCAGCAGGGTGAGAAGCGTTCGCTGCGTACCGCGCTGCCCCAGCTGCTGCCGATGCTTCGTGGCTTCAATCTCGTCAAGCAGCTCTCGGACTCGAAGGCGGTCATCGGGCTGAACATGCTCAAGCTCTGGGACGACCGCGGCACGCTGGAGCCGTGGATCGGCCCGCTCTCCACGGCGCTGGCCGACGGCGTCGCCGTCCCGGTCGTTCACGAGGCCGTGCCGTTCGCCAACGCCGCTGAGGCGCACCGGATTCTGGCCGCGCGCGAGAACGTCGGGAAAGTGGTGCTGGTGCCTTAGGCGGAGAGCTCGGCCGTCGCCTTGGCGCGCTCGTACAGTGTTCATGTCGTGCGCAGGTGCGATGCAGAGATCCGGTTCTGCCTGCGAGTACAGCTCCGACAGCCGAGCGTGGTTGTCCCACATCTTCTTTCGATCGAACGCGACAGCGGTTTCCATGGCCCACAGGTGCGCGGCACGTGGGTGCCGTCCAGGGAGCCGTAGTGGTAGAAGGCGTCCCCGCAGTGCAGCACCCAACGATGGCCCGCGTCGACCGCGATGCAGGCATGACCGCGGCTGTGGCCAGGGCAGCGAGACGAGCACGATGCCGGGTGCGATGTCGTCGAGTTCCTTCGCCGCCGCGAACCCGCGCCAGGCTTCCCCCGTGGGGTCGTGTTCGACGACGTCGCGGTCTTTCGCCCACTGCTGTCGGCCGTACCTGACCCGTTCCGCGCGGGTGGGCGACGGTGAACGCCGCGACCGCTTCGGCAGAGGTGACGTGAAGCTGCGCGTGCGGAAAGTCCGCCGCGCCGCCGACATGGTCGCTGTCCAGGTGGGTCAAGACGATGTGGCGGACGTCCTCGCGGCGGTACCCCAGTCGGTCGAGCTGGTTGGCCGCCGCCTCGCCTGCCTCAAAGACAGGCCGGGTGAAGAACCGGACCGGGCCCACCCGTCCTTTCGGGTCGGCGCAGTCGTCGACGCCGTAGCCGGCGTCGACGAGGACCAGACCGTTGTCGGTCTCCACCACCAGCACATGACAGACGCACTCAGGACCGCGAACGGGGTGCATGGTGCCGCAGTTGAGATGGTGGACCTTCACTGCTCGCCCACCAGGGCGAGCACTTCACCGCGGCCGATCTGCGTGACCAGGCTTGCGGAGTCGAAGTAGACGCGTTCGTTGACGATCCGGTCTCCGTCGAAGAAGAACACCGCGATGATCGGCACCCGGAACGACTTGCCCGTCGGGGGTAGGCCGTAGAACTCGCCGAGATTGGTTCCCAGCAGGTCGAATTCGACGATCACCGTGTCCTCGGTGACGTGGTAGCGGACGTTGTCGTGGCGCTGGTCGGGGAATGCGGTCCGGGTCATGCGGTAGTACGCCATCACCTCGTCGTCGCCGTCGAAGACCTGACCCGTCGGCATGATCTCGTAGCGCGGGTGCCCGTTGAAGGTGGCCAGGGTCCGGTCGAACTCCTTGGTCACCTCGGTGTCCATGTGTTCCCGGATGATCTCGAGGCGGCGCTGCCGCAGATCGTCGTCGAGCATCCATCCAACTGCTAAGCCGACGCCCGCAGGCGTCAGGTCACCGATTCGGCCGGCGCCGTCGCCAGCTTGTGCCGACGCTGCCGCTCGACGGTCGCGAGGTACATCGCCGAGCCGAACGTCGAACTCGTGAACAAGAACAACGCGAAGTACAGCCATGAGTTCTTGAAGCCGCGCCTGCGGCCGTCGACGACGGCCCATACCGCCATGATCACACTCAAGATGGTGTAGTCGGCGACCTGCGAACTGGACGAGGGATTCACGTAGCCCATAGCCATGAACTGCGCCCAGGTGGGATCACCCCAGAACGGGTTCTCGGCGTACTCCTGCACGTAGCGGATGTTGAAGTACCACGTGAGGGGCAGCGAAACGATGCCGAGCGCCCACAGGAAGATCTCCAGTTTCGAAAGCTGAGGTCCCGTCGCCACGCGCTTGAAGATGGCCGGGTTCGATTTGACGATGAACACGATGACCGCGATGCCGAGGATCGCGTGCACGAGGAGGGCAACCATAAGCGGAGTCTTTCGGCCGATTTGAGTTTTGTCAATATTGACATAACAGCCATGAGGTAATTTACGCCCATGGTCCGACCTGCTCAGACGGCGCGCAGCGAGCGCACGCGCGAGGCGCTGCGGCAGGCGGCGGTGGTCCGGTTCCTCGCCCAGGGCGTCGAGGAGACGTCGGCCGAGCAGATCGCGGCCGACGCCGGGGTGTCGCTGCGGACCTTCTATCGACACTTCGCGTCGAAGCACGACCTGTTGTTCGCCGACTACGACGTCGGCCTGCACTGGTTCCGGTCGGCGCTGGCGGCGCGGTCGCCCGGTGAGTCGATCATCGAGTCCGTGCAGTCGGCGATCCTGGCCAGACCGTACGACGACTGGGCGGTCGCCGAGATCCCGTCACTGCGGGCCCAGGAACTCGACCCCGGCCGGATCGTGCGACACATCCGTCAGGTCGAGACGGACTTCGCCGAAGCCATCGAAGAGCACCTCGGCGGGGATGACCCGCCCAAGCCCGGTACCGACGACCGGATGCGAATCACCGTCATCGCGCGGTGCATCGCCGCCGCGGTGTTCGGCGCGATGGAGGTCTGGATGCTGGGCGATGACCGGTCGCTGCCCGAGTTGACGCGGCTGACCCGGGAGGCGTTGCAGACGCTGCAGAAGGGGATCGGGGACACCGGCTAGACCCAAGTTTCGTCATTATTGACAAAACTTTCGCTCCATGTCAGCCTCAGCCAATGACGGACTTTGACGCGATCGTCGTCGGCGCAGGCCACAACGGACTGACCGCGGCCGCGCTACTTCAGAAGGCCGGGCTGCGCACGCTGTGCCTGGACTTCAAGCTGTATGCCGGCGGAATGGCTTCCACCGTCGAGCTTTTCGACGGGTACAAGTTCGAGATCGCCGGCTCGGTGCAGATTCCGACGTCGGCCGTCGTGAGCCGCGAGCTCGGCCTGGACACGCTGCCGACGGTCGACCTCGACGTCATGTCGGTGTCGCTGCGGGGTGTCGGCGACGAACCACTCATCTACTACACCGACCCGATGAAGCTGCTGACGCACATCAACGAGGTGCACGGCGCAGAGGCCGTCAACGGGATGGCCGGTCTGATGGCCTGGTGTCAGGCACCGACCCGCGCGCTCGGGCGGTTCGACGCAGGCCAACCGCCGAAGACGCTCGACGAGATGTATGCCTGCGCGACAAACGAATTCGAGCGGTCGACGATCACCGACCTGTTGTTCGGATCGGTCACCGATGTGATCGACCGCTACCTGCCCGACAAGGAGAAGAACGGCGCTCTGCGCGGCATGCTGTCGTTGCTGGCGTGCAACACGACCTACCGCGGACCTGCGACCCCTGGCACCGCGGCGGCGCTGGCGTACGGGTTCGCCGTGCCGGATGAGAACGCCCTGCTCGTCAAGAAGCTGCGCGGCGGCATCGGCGCGCTCACTGCACACCTTCAAGAGCTGTTCGTCTCGAACGGCGGTGAACTGCGGCTACGCAGCAAGGTCGACGAGATCCTGGTGTCCGACGGCCGCGTCGCCGGGGTCCGCCTCGAGGACGGCTCGACGATCACGGCGCCGATCGTCGTCTCCGGCGTGGCGCCCGACCTCACGATCAACGGCCTGGTCGACTCGAACGCGGTGCCCGCCGACATCCGGGAGCGCTTCTCGCGGTCCGACCACCGGGGCAGCTACCTGCAGATGCACTTCGCGCTCGACGGCATACCGGAGTTCAAGGCGCCCTACGAAGTGCTCAACGATCCCGAAATGCAGTCCAACATCGGCATTTTCAGCACTCCCGAAGAGCTGCAGCAGCAGTGGGAGGACTGCAGGCGTGGCATCGTTCCTGCCGATCCGTCGATCGCGCTGCAGATCCCGTCGGTCAACGACCCCGGCCTGGCGCCGCCGGGTAAGCACGCCGCGTCGGCCTTCTCGTTGTGGTTCCCGGTCGAAGAGACGCAGTCCAGCTACGGCGACATGAAGGTGGAGATGGGGCAGCGGGTGATCGACAAGATCACGAAGCTGGCGCCGAACTTCGAGGACCTGATCATCAGGCACACGACATTCACGCCCAAGCACATGGGCACGATGTTCGGGGCTCCCGGTGGTGACTACTGCCACGGTCTGATTCACCCCGACCAGATCGGCCCCAACCGTCCAGGCCCGAAAGGCTATGTCGACCAGCCGATCCCGATCGAAGGGCTGTATCTCGGCAGCGCGGGCTGCCATGGCGGACCCGGCATCACCTTCGTCCCCGGTTACAACGCCGCGAAGCAGGCACTCGCCGACCGACGCTGAAGGACTGAGATCTGCACCGCGAGCGACCGTGTCTGCACGGCGACACGCCGCTGGCGGACGTACAAAAGTGGTCGGTCGCGGGGAACGAATGACCCGCTTCTCGCCACTTACTGCGTGTGATCGCCGGTATCGGCTGGGCCGCTCGGCGTCGCACCGCCCTCGTCGGACCAGTCGCCGCTTGCACCATCAGATTTGGCCGGGTCGCTGACGACGTCGTCGTCGGCGCCGTCGCGTCCGGAGTCCGACTCTGCGGTGTCGGGCTTTTCCTTGTTCACTGGAGTCGGATACCCGTCGAACCGGGCTTTCATTCGCGACTTGCACCGCGAGTGACCACATTTGCACGGAAATCAGCGGCGTGTCGCCGTGCAGACACGGTCGCTCGCGGGGCGACGGGAGGTCCCCAGGTCGCTTGCGTCTGCTCGGCAGAGGAACTCAGCTGTCGCGGCGCCGCAACTGGTCCGCCCAGTCCTTCGGCACCCGGCCGCGCGGACCTGGAATGGTCTGATCCTTGGGGCGGCAGGCCGGCGCAGCGAGGTCGGGACCGTCGTAGTACTCGTTCGTCTGGTAGTTCCAGAACCAGTCCTCACCCGGTTCGAAGGAACGGATGATGGGGTGGCCAGTTTCCTGCCAGTGCGCAGAAGCGTGACGCGCCAAAGAGTCGTCGCAGCAGCCGATGTGGCCACACGCCGCGCACCGCCGCAGATGTAACCACCAGCCGCCGGCCGAATCGCATTCAACGCAGCCAGTGCCGCTCGGCCGCACGGTGGGATCGACATCAGCGGTCATGGGTAGCGAGCCTACAGACACCCGAGAGCTTCAGCGATGGGTTCGCTAGCCGGTCTGTCCCGATCCGTCCGCGCCCTAACCGCGCGCCGTCGACCGGAACCGGTCCCGGTAGGCCTTCGGGGAGACGCCGAGCTCGGTGACGAAAACCCTGCGCAACGTCTCGGGGCTGCCGAAGCCCGCGGTCCGCGCGGCATCGCCCACCGAGCTGCCCGCGTCGAGAGCCGCCCGCGCTGCGTCGATCCGCATCGCTTCGACATAGCGTGCCGGCGTGGTGCCGAGTTCGGTCTGGAACAGTCGGGTGAGCTGTCGTGTGCTCAAAGATGCCTGTGAGGCAAGAGCTTTGACGGTGTGGTCTGCGGCCGGGTCGGCTGCGATCGCGTCGGTGACCACTCGCAGGGTGGATCGTTTGGGCGGCTTCGCCTCGACCGCCGCGGAGAACTGCGATTGGCCGCCCGAACGTTTGAGGAACACCACCAGCGACCGCGCCACCTCACGAACCAGATCGGCACCGTGGTCGTCCTCGACGAGGTTCAACGCAAGGTCGATGCCTGCCGAGACGCCTGCCGATGTGTACAGGTCATCGTCGCGAACGAAGATTGCGTCGGGTTCGACCGTGACATCCGGGTATGCCCGCGCCAGCAGTCGGGTGTGACGCCAGTGCGTGGTCGCCCGGCGGCCGGCCAGCAGACCCGCGCGCGCCAGAATGAACGACCCGGTACAGATCGAAGCCATCCGGCGGCAACGCGATCGGAGTCTCTGCACCGCGGCGACCAGTTCCGGGTCGATGGGCCTGCCGACCAACTCGTCGCCGCCGGACACGATTGCGGTGTCGGCGAATTCGACGGCATCGATGCGCGTTGTCACCGCGAAGCGCGTTCCGATCGATGTCGTCACATCGGCGCCGTCGACCGACGCGACCACCAACCGGTATGACGCGCCGAAGCGGTTAGCCTCCGCGAAAACCTCGGCGGGTCCCGCGACGTCGAGCAGCTTCATGCCGTCGAATACGACGACGACAACGACGTGCTCGGTGGCCATGTCACCACCGTATGTCGCTTTCTGTGGGAAGGATGGCAGATCGGACATGGGTCGCGCGTTGTCCGCGAGCCAACACTGGTCTCATGAGCACACACACCATCGCCGGGATCACGATCCCCGACAGCCCGCTGGTGCGGGATACCACCGCCTACATCCGTGACGTGGAGAACGACCTGCTGTTCGACCACTCCCGTCGCGTCTTCCTCTTCGGCGCACTGCAGGGTCAGCGCCGCGGGCTCGACCCCGACCTCGAGCTGCTCTACGTCGGTGCCATGTTCCATGACGTCGGCCTGACGCAGGGCTACCGCGAATCGATGGCGCGCTTCGAGGTCGACGGGGCCAACGCCGCGCGCGACTTCCTGCTCGCACGGGGAGCCGACAAACACACCGTCCGCAAGGTATGGCTGAGCATCGCTTTGCACACGACGCCGGGCATCCCCGAATTCCTCGATCCCGAGATCGCGCTTGTCACCGCAGGCGTAGAGACCGATGTACTCGGTATCGGCCGCGACGACCTGCCAGAGGACGTGCTCGCCGCGGTGACGGCCGCACATCCCAGGCCCGACTTCAAACGCCGCATCCTGCAGGCGTTCACCGATGGCAATGTCCATCGCCCGCACAGCACGTTCGGCAATGTCAACGCCGATGTGCTGGCTCACTACGACCCGACGTTCGTCCGAGACGATTTCGTCGAGATCATCCTCGACAACAAATGGCCGGAGTGACCGTCCGATTCGGGCGATAGGCCCGCGGCGGCGGGTGGCGGGCAACTATGGTCGCGCAATGGCAGTCAGCGATTCCCGCGAAGTGGTCATCGAAGCAACGCCCGAGGAGATCCTCGACGTCATCGCCGACGTCGAGACGGCCCCGGACTGGTCGTCGCAGCACCAGGGCGCCGAGATCCTGGACACCGTCGAGGGCGGTAGACCCGGCCGGGTGAAGCTGAAATTGAAGACCATGGGCATCGCCGACGAGCAGGTCGTGCAATACGAATGGACCGATAACAGCGCCGGCTGGACCCTGATCAGTTCGAGCCAGCTCAAGACGCAGGACGCGAGGTACACGCTGACCCCTGACGGCGACAAGACGCGGGTCAAGTTCGAGATCACCGTGGACCCGGCGGTGCCGATTCCGGGTTTCGTATTGAAGCGGGCGATGAAGGGCGGCCTCGAGTCGGCCACCGACGGTCTGCGCAAGCAGGTGTTGAAGGTCAAAAAGGGCGGAAAATAGGCCCGGGACTCTTAGGCTCATCGGGTGCGATTGTCGTGGCCATTGATCGGCCGCACGGAGGAGATGCGCACTCTCGAGGCCGCCATCTCGGCGCCCGATGTGTCAGGGGCCGTCATCAGCGGAGCGGAAGGCGTCGGGAAGAGCCGGATCGCTCGTGAGGCATTGGCGGCTGCCGCGGCGGCGGGTTGCGAAACACGACTGACGGCGGGCACATCATCGGCGCGGGCGATACCGCTCGGTGCTTTCAGTGCATGGGCACCGTCAGGCGTCACCGACACTGTGCAGTTGGTGCAGGGAGTGATCGAGGCGCTGACGTTCTCGTCGGCGGCCGCGAAGGTGGTGCTGGCTGTCGACGACGTCCACCTGCTCGACGATCTGTCCACATTCGTCGTACACCAGATCGTGCAGCGCGGCTTGGCCAAGGTGATACTCACCGTCCGAGCGGGTGAGCCCATTCCGCCTGCGACACAGGAGATATGGAAGGCCGACCACTTTGAGCGGATCGCTCTACAACAACTGTCAGCTGACGAAACCAGCGCGCTGCTTGCGGCCACGATAGAGGGTCCGGTGGATCCGGACGCTGCCGCCCGGTTGTGGCGGCTGACCCGCGGCAATGTTCTGTACCTGCGGAACATCGTCGAGCAGGAGGTCGCGGGCGGCCGAATCGTGCTAGAGAACGGCTGTTGGCGGTGGATCGGTGATCCGATCATGCCGCCAGGCCTGGTCGAACTGATCGAATCCCGCACCGGCGCACTGCCAACGCCGGTCAGCGAAGTGATCGACGCGCTCGCGGTCGGCGAGCCGATCGAACTTGCGGCACTGACGCGGATCACCGATGGCGCCGCGGTCGAGGAGGCCGAAACACGTGGGCTCGTCACGCTCGAGCCTGCCGGTGGAGGTGTCGAGGTGCGGCTGGCGCATCCGATCTATGGCGAGTTGCGCCGTAGGCGCGCGCCACACAGCAGGCTACGACGGCTGCGTGGCCGGGTCGCCACCGAACTCGCCGCATCCGAAGACCGCGACGACCTCCGAGTGGTCGTGCGCCGCGCAACGTTGATTCTCGATTCCGACCTGACCCCCGATCCCGACCTGCTCGTCAGGGCGGCGCATGGCGCGGTCTGGTTGGGGGATCTTCCCCTCGCGGATCAACTGGCGCAATCCGCAATCAAGGCAGGCGCGGGACCCGAGCCCAACTTTGTTCGGGCACATGCATTGTCGTGGTTGGGGCGCGGCGAGGAGGCTGCCGCTGTACTCGCGGATATCGATGGCGGCGAGTTGACAGACCGCGACCGGGCCAGGTTCGCGTTCCTGCAGTCCAGCAACACGCTGTGGGCGCTTGACGATCCGGCGCGCGCGAAAGAGCTCATCGACGAAGCGGCGCGTAACACCGCGCCGAACGCGCGCATCTACATCGACGCATTCCTGACGGTGTACTGGTTTGCGACGGATCAGCCGGAGGCGGCGGTGCAGGCCTCGAAGAACCTTGCGCTGGAGGACCTGCCCGTCGTCGGTGCCGAGATCGCATGGGCGCTCGCCCAGATATCCGCAGACGCGGGCCGGACAACCGAAGCCGTCACCGTCGCAGACGCCGGACACAGCGTCGCGACCCGCTCACTCGATGCTCCCCACATGAGGTTCAACATCGCTGACGCGGAAGTCGGCGCGCTGTTGCTGGCCGGCCGCATCGAGGACGCGAATGAGCTGGCCGACCGCATTCGCCGCCAAGCTGACAATCTTCCTGGGGCGGCTCAGTTACTCGGTCCGGCCGTGGGCGGACGGGCGGCGCTTGGTTCCGGCGACCTGCACAACGCATGCCTGCTGCTGAACCACGCCGTACAGGGGTTGGCTGCCTCGCATGCCATCGGTTGGGGATACCGCTATCGCGTCCCACTGGTCACGGCATTCGCGATGCGAGGGGCAACTGACGAAGCCGTGGCGGCGCTGGCCGCGCTCGACAAGGTGCACCGTAGTTTTCGGTCGCTGGACTACGAGCGGAGCCTGGCGCGCGCGTGGGTGTGCGCCGACCAGGGTGCCGTCACGGAGGCCGTCAGCGTCGTGCTGTCGGCAGGCGAGAGGGCCAACGCCGAAGGGCGATTCGCGGCCGAAGTACTGTGCCTGCAGACCGCCACCCAATTCGGCGATCGGACAAGCGCAGAAAGGCTGCACGAACTCGAGTCGATCGTCGAGGGGCCGCGCGTCGGTGTTGCGGCGCGGTTCGCAGCGGCCCTTCGCGACGGCGATGCCGCTGAGCTGTCCTCCGTATCAGAGGAATTCGAGCGCATGGGCGATCTGGTGGCCGCCGTCGACGCCGCCGCCAACGCGGCCCTCGTCTACCGCCGCCAGGACAAACGGGGATCGGCACTGGGGTGCTCGACACGGGCGGATGCCCTCGCGGCGCAATGCGGCGGCGCATATACGCCTGCGCTTCGCCAGGCCAGCGAATCCCTGCCCTTCACTGATCGCGAAGCCGAGATCGTGATGCTCATCGGCGAGGGACTGTCCAATCGTGCGGTCGCCGAGCGACTGACCCTTTCGGTGCGCACCGTCGAAAGCCATATCTACCGGGCCATGATGAAGGCCGGGGTGAGCAGCCGCGACGAGCTGGCGGCCCTGATGATCCGTCGCAAGGCATCTAAGTAGGCGCTTCCCGTATTCGGGCGAAAGTGCAGTGGCACGCTACTGGCCTCGTCCACACCGAAGCGAGCGACGATCTCATCTCGTAAGCGAGCCGAGCCGAATGGAGCATCCATGGCCGAGTACAGCCGTGCCGACGGCAGCGCAGAACCGGTCGCGATTCTCGGGACCGGTGGCACGGTCTTCGTGTTCCCGGGGCACGGTTCGCATTGGACGCGATCGGCGGCCGAACTGTTGGACTCTGCGCCGGCGTTCGCCGAAGAGATGCGGCGCTGTGATGCCGCATTCCTCGAGATCGCCGACTGGTCGCTGCTCGAGGCGGTGCGTGGCGGGGCTGGTTCTCCGTGCCTTGACCGGGTCGATGCGCTGCAAGCCGCGCTGTTCGCGGTGACGGTGTCGCTGGCCGCGCATTGGCGCGACGCGCTCGGAATCCATCCCGACGCCGTCCTCGGCCATTCGCAGGGAGAGATCGCAGCGGCATATGTGGCGGGTGGCCTCTCATTGCAGGATGCGGCAAAGGTGATCGCGTTGCGCAGCAGGGCGCTGAGCGCAATCGCCGGATCCGGTGGCATGGTCGCGATCCGATGGCCCGCCGAACGAGTACTCGAGCTCATCGAACCATGGCATCAATCGATTTCCGTTGCGGCGCACAACGGTCCGTCGTCGACCGTCATCACCGGGTATGCGGCGGCTTTGGACGAGCTGATGGCCGGATGCGAGCGGGACCACGTGCCTGCCGCACGGCTTCCTGTTGGCTACACCTCGCATACGACTCAGGTCGAACCGTTGCGGGAGACACTTCGCGAAACACTTTCCGGGCTGCAACCGCGAACCGGCGTAATCCCATTCATCTCCGGGGTCACCGGCGCCGGATTGGACACGTCGATCCTGGACGGCGACTACTGGTTCGCCAACCTGTGCCAACCAGTGCTGTTTGAACAGGCCGTCCGATGGTCGTACGAGCACGGTTACCGCGCATTCGTCGAAGCCAGTCCGTATCCGGTGCTTGACGAAGGTATCCAAGAATCACTGCAATCCTACGGCCCTGACCAGGGCAGACACATCCGTGCAGCGGTGCTCGATCGTGACTAAGTGCTACCGCGCCGCAAGCGACTCAAATCGCAGTGCTGCACTACTGAACCCGGCACGCCGTGTGGAGGCGACGATTCCCCTCGTGCCGCATCCGTATGTTCGTTCTCGCCTTATGGCCGGTGGCGCTTACGCCGGCGCCGGTATTCTCGCGTTGAGTCTGGTAGCGGTACCACCCGACGCGAACAGCGCGAGAGTTGAAGTTCGCGCGGCGCAGGATAACGCCGCTCTGGGATCGGCCTTGGGACTGAGCGGAGGAGTTTCCATCCCCGCTCTCGTCTTGTCGGCTGCTCTTCTTGCCTTTGTGTTCGGTGTATTGATTCCCGCGGGTTACCTCTTCGGGTTCATCGGATACAACATCATCGACCCGATTCTCGGGGTGCCGAACGAGCTGGCCGGCTCCAGGGCATCGACGGTCGCAGTCGATGAAAGCCAGTCTTCTGCAACGGGTTACTTGATCGCGAACACGGAGGATCCGGCGGTAGCTTCCGAGACCAATTCGGTGGATGTCTCCCCCTCGGCGGCGACGGCGCCCAATCTGTTTGAGAACCTGTTGTCGGTAGTCGGGCCGATCATTCTTTTCGGTGCCATCGCGGTTGGATTGTTTGTCGTGGCTCCCGCAATCTTTGTTTACGACTCGATAGCACCTCGTATCGGCTTGCCGACGTTCACCGAGTGGCAGCTCTCCAACGCTCAAACATCCACCGCAAGTGTTGAACCAAAAGCGACGAACACCCGTGTGTCGACGGACGATCAGGACGAGGGTGATTCCCTGCCCGCCACTGTGACGGCGACGGTAACCCCCGATGAGACACCTGGCGACGACACCAGGCTCACGGATGACCCTCGACAGGTGACATCGACCGACTCTCTGACGCAGGCCGGGCAGGCGGCGTCGACAGAGTTGAGGAACGAGCAGATCTCGATGGACACAGAGACTTTGGCTGGCGACCCATCCGAGCCGGCGAAACCGACCCCGGGATCTGTGACGCATCTCGGCAACCGTGGTGGCTCGACCGCGCCTGCGGCCACTGCTGAAACATCGCCACCGACTTCGTCTACGACAGGCGAAGACTCTCCGGGTGGCAGCGCATCTGACGGCGACGCCGACGGCTCCTGACCGATTGAGAAGATCCAACGCCAGCCTGCGGAGGGGACAGGCTGGCGTTGGATCATGTCAGCATCGCCTCTGCCCATGCACTATGCCCTTCGAAACCAAGCGATTTCGCCATCGAGCTATAGCGATCCACCAAGTCCTGGTACGCAACATCGTCGCCGCGGGCCTGGACTAGCAGCGCACGCAGCCGCAGCAGCGTGATCTCGAGCACAGCCGAATCGTTGTCTGCCGACACGTTCGCCAACCAGTCGATCTGCGCATCGGCCTCGGTCAGGTCCTCGGCGGCACCACGCTGCAGCAGCGCCTCCACGAAAACGCCGGTGCCCCAAACGCCATAGCCGATCCGTCCTGCCTGGTGCAGCTCATTTACGGCGTCGCGCATCACAGGAATCGCAGCATCGCGCTCGCCGCGCGTGGCCCTCTCCCTAGCGGCCCACAAGTCGGCGAGCGGGACCATGAAGGGACTACGCAGACGCACAAGCACGTCTCGAGCCTGCACCACCAGCTCCAGCCCGCGGTCACGGTCGGCCGCAGCGTCCCGATTCAGCAACGCGAAACCCAGGTTGTACTTGGCCACGCAAAGCATGTAATCGTCGGCCTCTACCTCGGCGGTCTGCACCGCCTCCTCGATCGCGCGCAGCGCGGTCTCATCGGCCCGAAGCACCCCGTAGTAAATCGCGAGACCGTAGGTCCATGCGCGAACACCGACGATGGTTCCCGCGTTGCTGTCTCGGGCCATCGCCGCCGCGTCGTGGAGGTCTTGCCGCCACCCGCGACGGTCCAGCCACCACCGAGCAACCCCGCGCCACGTCAATGCCATCGCCAGCGGTGAATCCACGCCGAAGCCGGCGCCTTTGGCGGGGTCGCCCTCGGCCAGGTCGATGACGGTCTGCGACCACCGCAAGATCTCGTCGAATTGACCGCGCTCGAACCAATAGGCGAACAGTGTGAACGACAACGCGAGTTTCGGGGTGGGATCACCCAACGAATCCAGCAGCGACATTTGCTCGGACGCCAGTCGCGACGCCTCGTGCGGGCGCCCCTGGACCACGTAACTCCCTACCACCCCAGCCATCCCGATCACCAGCGAGAATTTGTCCCCGGTCAGCGCGCACAACTGCGCCAGCTCGTCGAAATGGTCGACGATGTTCTCATCGACTCGCCAGCCGGTGGCGCACTGCATGGTGCGGGGCGCGATGCGCATCGACAATTGGTTGGGCTCGTCGGCAGGCAGTGCGTCGGCGATGCGGCGTGCTTGACCCCAGCTGACCCGGGCAGCGCCCTGATCGCGGTTCGTTGACCATGTACCGGCGCGCATGTGCCAGGCGTACGCGTCGTGCAGGTCACCTGCGGCCTGCAAATGTTCGGCGATCAGCGCCGCGTTCTCCGCGACTGTGCCGGGCTCGCGCCCTTGGATCACTGCGGCCAGGCGTCGGTGCCATTCGGCACGATCGGATTTCAGCTGTGATTCGTAGGCGACCGTGCGGATCAGCGGGTGATGGAATGCATACTGCGCGCTTCCGATGAACCGCACCTGATCGATCAGCTCCACGCCAAGCAGCTCGTCGACTACCGGATCGATCCCCAGGGCGGTGAGTAGCTTCGCCTCGAAGTGTCCACCAATCACCGATGCCGCATTCAATGTGCGCTTGGCCTGGGGACTCAGCCGATCGATGCGTGCCTTGATGGCCGTCTCCACCGTGGCGGGCACGCTGAGCTCGGCGACATTCGCCCGACAGACGTAGCCACCGCGCTCGCCGGTCAGCACACCGCGCTGCACCAACTCCCGCACCATCTCCTCGGCGAAAAACGGATTCCCGGCCGCCCGGTCGGCGATGATCGCGGTCAGCTCGGTGACCGAGGGGTCCGACCCGACCAGGTCGCCGAGCAACGCTGCGGTATCCGAATCACCGAGTGGGGCAAGGGCTACCGTCTGGCTGCCATGCGTCCGCATCAGCGCTCCCTGATACTCGGGGCGGGACGTTATCAGCACCATCAACCTGGTCTGCGGGATCACCGTGAGGAAGTCGGCGAGCATCGACTCGCTCACGGCATCGATCCAGTGGACATCCTCGACGATGAGCAGTGACGGTGCAGTGCGTGCCAGGGACGCAGTGTTGATCAGTGCGGTCAACCGCCGCCGCCGCGCATCCGGGTCGATTTGGGGCAGCGGTACGTCCGGATCGGCGACGCCGAGCAAGTCATGGAGCAGGAGCAGATCCTGTGGGTCGGCGTCGGGGAGCTGCGCCCGCAGCCGAACCCGTGCGGTTTCGCCATCGAGGTCAGCGATGCCGGTGGCAGTGCGCAGCAGCCGCGCTATCGCGTGGAAGGGGATGTCGCTGGCGTGGGATTCGCAAAAGGCCCAAAACACCTCGACCCCACGGCCGGCCGCCGCCGCCGCGACCTCCCGCGCGACCCGACTCTTACCGATCCCTGGCGGTCCCACCACATTGACGACGCCGCCGCGACCTCCAAGCGCCCGGTGCACCATGGCGTCGAGGACCGCCATCTCCCAGTTCCGACCGACCAGGTTCGCATCCGCACGCTCGACCATCCGATCCCGCGGACCGATCGCGTTCAACTGACGCACCGGAACCGGTTGGTCGGCGCCCTTGATGCGCACCAACTCGGTGTCCTCGAGGATCGCAACTTGCTCGACCAACTGCGCGGTGGCCTCGCTGAGCAGCACCCCGCCATGCGGAGCGACGGACTCCATGCGCTGCGCATATCCGACCGTCTCGCCGATCGCGGCGTAACCCGTTACACCAGAACCCATCTCACCGGCAACGACGCGACCCGAATTCAATCCGACCCGTAGCCGCAGCGAGATGTTGTCACGACGCTGTACCTCCGCGGCGAGATGCTCGGCCTCAGTTTGGATATCCAGCGCCGCCAAGCATGCCCGGATCGCGTGATCCTCCAGCGCCACCGGTGCGCCGAACAGTGCCATCAAACCGTCGCCGGTGAACTTCTCCATCGTGCCGCCATAGCGCTGCACCACCGCCGCGCCGCGGCCGACAAGCTCGGCCATGATCTCTCGCAACCGCTCCGGACCCACCGCCGCAGCGATGTCCATCGACCGCACCACATCGGCGAACAACACCGTCACCTGCCGGTACATCGCGGGGTCGACCGCTGCGAGCAACTGTGATCCGCACACATCGCAGAATCGCGCGCCCCCGCGCGGCACCGCCCCACACGACCGGCACAGTGCTACTGCCGACGTCACGGCACATGCCAACGGGCTGAAATGACCATATTGTCGCGCACGATACTACGGAGCACCGGCAGCGAACCTTGAACAGCAACGGCCGCTAGTAATCTCACCTCCCGTGAACAACACGGGACCCCTCGCTGGGGTGAAAGTCATCGAACTCGGCGGCATCGGCCCAGGACCGCACGCAGCGATGATGCTCGCCGACCTGGGTGCCGACGTGGTGCGCGTACGTCGACCCGGCGGCTTGAAAATGCCCGCCGAGGACGTCGACCTGCTGCACCGCGGTAAGCGCATCGTCGACCTGGACGTCAAGAACGAGCCGGCCAAGCTGTTGGAACTCGCGGCCAAGGCCGACGTGCTGCTGGACTGCTTCCGGCCCGGCACCTGTGAGCGCCTCGGCATCGGGCCCGATGAGTGCGCCGCGGTCAACCCGCGGCTGATCTTCGCCCGCATCACCGGCTGGGGTCAGGACGGCCCGCTGGCGATGACCGCGGGCCATGACATCAACTACCTGTCGCAGACCGGTGCGCTGTCCGCGATCGGATACCGGGATCGGCCGCCGGTCGCCCCGCTGAACTTGGTCGCCGACTTCGGTGGCGGCTCGATGTTCGTGCTCGTGGGCATCGTCGCTGCGCTCTACGAACGGGAGCGGTCCGGCAGGGGACAGGTGATCGACGCGGCGATGGTCGACGGCGTCAGCGTCCTGTCGCAGATGATGTGGACGATGAAGGCGACCGGCATCCTGCGTGACGAGCGTGAGTCGTTCCTGCTCGACGGCGGTGCGCCGTTCTACCGCACCTACGAGACGTCCGACGGCAGGTACATGGCCGTCGGCGCGATCGAGCCGCAATTCTTCGCGGAATTGCTGACGGGGCTCGGGTTGTCACCGGAAAACGTGCCGGGTCAGCTCGAAATCGCCGCCTATCCGGAGATGCACAAGATCTTCACAGAGCGGTTCGCGGGCAAGACGCGCGACGAATGGTCAGAGATCTTCGCAGGCACCGACGCATGCGTGACGCCGGTGCTGACGTGGACGGAGGCCGCGGTAAACGTGCACCTCAGGGCGCGTTCCACCGTGGTCGACAACGACGGCGTCGAGCAGGCTGCGCCAGCGCCGCGCTTCTCCAGGACGCCGGCTGGGCCCGTCGGAACGCCACCGAAGGGCACCACGGCGCTCGACGAAATCGGGTGGTAACTCGCGGGTTGGCCGTCGCCATCGCGGCAAGAGGATTAGATTTGCCAACGTGGCTGTTCGAGCATCGCGCGAAGTCGTCGTCGAGGCCCCGCCGGAGGCGATCCTCGACGTGCTCGCCGACATCGAAGCCGTTCCGACATGGTCGGCGCTGCACAAGACCGCCGAGATCCTCGACCGTCATCCCGACGGGCGCCCACACCATGTGAAGGCGACGCTGAAGATCATGGGGATCACCGACAAGGAGATCCTGGAGTACCACTGGGGCGACCGCTGGATGGTGTGGGACTCCTCGGAGACGTTTCAACAGCGCGGGCTGCACGGCGAATACAACCTCACCCCGGAGGGCGAGGACCGGACACGGGTGCGCTTCGACATCATCCTGGAACTGGGCGCGCCGGTGCCCGCGTTCCTGATCAAGCGGGCCAAGAAGATGGTGCTCGACGTCGCGACGGAACGCCTGCGGGAGCGGGTGCAGCGGATCGGTTCGACCTAGGCCCGACACGCGCGGAAGAACTCGCGCACGTTGTCGACCAGCAGCCCCGGTTCCTCGAGCGCAGCGAAGTGTCCGCCCCGATCGGGGACGTCCGACCACATCGTGATTGTGTCGGTACGTTCGGCGACGCGGCGAATGCCGACGTCATGGGCGAACATGATGGCGCCGGTCGGAACCCCGGACGGCTTCGGCGGCGGCCCCCATGAGGCCTGCGCATATCCCACGTACGCGGCAGACGCCGCAGTGGCTGTAAGCCAGTAGAGCATCACGTTGGTCAGCAGGCGATCCCGGCCGATCACGTTGTCGGGCAACGCATCCGGCGGATGAGTCCAAGCGGCGAACTTGTCGACGATCCACGCGAGCAGTCCAGCGGGCGAGTCCCCAAGGGCGGCGCCGATCGTCGCAGGCCGCGTCGACTGGATGGCGATGTAGCCGTATTCGTCACGCATGAACGTCCGCACCCGGTCGACCCGGTCGCGCTCGAGGTCCGTCAGGGCGGCCAGTTCGTCGTCACCGAGCGCGTCGACGGGCATCCCCAGGCTGCCGTTGACGTGCACGCCGACGACCCGGTCCGGCGCCGAGCGTCCCACCGCAGGCGACACCGACGCGCCGATGTCGCCGCCCTGCACCCCGAAGCGTTGATACCCGAGCCGATTCATCAACTCGACCCAGGCGGCCGCGATGCGGTCGCTGTCCCACCCCGCGCCTGCGAGCGGAGTGGAGAAGCCGAAACCGGGCAGGCTCGGGATGACGACATGAAACGCGTCGTCGGCTGAACCGCCGTGAGTCGTCGGGTCGGTCAGCGGTCCGACGAGGTCGAGAAACTCGATGAACGATCCGGGCCACCCGTGGGTGAGGATGAGCGGAAGGGCATCCGGCTCACCGGATTGCACATGGACGAAGTGGATCGGCGTGCCGTTGATCTCCGTCTGGAACTGGGGATAGGCGTTGAGCGCTCTTTCCGCCGCGCGCCAGTCGTAGTCATGGCGCCAGTACGCGATCAGCTCGTTGAGGTAAGCCTGCGGGACGCCGGTGTCCCAGTCATCGCCGGGCAGGGCCGGGCCCAACCGCGTCGCGTCGAGTCGGCGGCGCAGATCATCGAGTTGCTCATCGGGGACGTCGATGGAAAACGGCGTGATCGATTCGGTCATACCTCCAGGATCCCCCGATATAGGACCGTGAACGTCCTCTAAAACGGTCGACGCCGCAAGCCTTGGACTCAAGCCGAGTCGATGGGCGTCGGCGGGAATAGCCCTCGTGCGGCCACCGGTTGGTCGAAGTATGCCGACCGGAATGGTGCTCGCCGAACGCTCGAACAGTTCGAACGTCGTCGATGATTTCGTCGACCAGGCGCGGCGCGCCCATGAGGTCGGGGTCCGACAGGTTTGGCTGGCCCAGCGGTTCGACCACGATGCCCTTGCGCTCGCCGGGCTCGTCGGCGCGGCCGTGCCCGGGTTGGGCGTCGGGACCTTCGTGGTGCCGATCAACCCACGGCATCCGCTGCTCGTGGCGTCCCTGGCGCAGACGGCGCAGGCCGCCTCGCACGGCAACTTCAGCCTCGGCCTGGGGCTGGGCGCTCACGAACCGGAACGCCAGGCGTTCGGCACCGCGTGGCCCAACACCATCTCCCGCCTGCGTGAACATTTGACCGTGCTTCGGTCGGTGTTCGACGAGGGCGCTGTCGACTTCCACGGCGATGAGTTGACGGCGAGCCCCGCGTGGCCCGTCGCGGTACCAGGCGGCACCCCGATCCCCATCTACGTCGCCGCGATGGGCCCCAAGGCATTACGCGTCACCGGCGAATTGGCCGACGGCACACTGCCTTACCTCGCGGGACCGCGGACGATAGCGGACTTCATCGAACCGACGATCGCGAAGGCGGCAGCCGATGCGGGCAGGCCGAGTCCGCGCATCATCGCCGCGGTTCCCGTGTTGGTGACCGACGACGTCGACGCCGGGCGAAACTTCGCCGCCGAGCAGTTGGGCTTTTACCAGACGATCCCGTCGTATCAACGGGTCATCGCCCGAGAAGGTGTGGACGGTGCCGCCGAGCTCGCGGCCGTCGGGCCGGCCGAATCCGTTGTCCGCAAGCTCAAGAGCTACCTGGACGCCGGCGCGACCGACGTCGTGCTCAGCCCGCTGGACCGCTCGGGCGACGCCGATCACGAATCGCTGTGGGCGGTCGCCGCCTCGCTGTAGCAACACGGGCGCTGCGCTTTCCGCGCCCAACGCCCAAACGTCAATTTGGGCGCAAAGCGGCCAGTCTGCGGATCGCCTCGTCGAGGGTGTCGTCGCGCTTGCAGAACGCGAAGCGCACCAGATGATTCCACGCGCCGGCATGGTCGGCGCCGGGGTCGCAGAACGCCGACATCGGGATCGCGGCCACGCCCGCCTTTTCCGGCAGCTCGGCGCAGAACGTCGTGCTGTCGTCATAGCCCAGCGGCCGGGGGTCGGCGCACAGGAAGTACGTGCCGAAGCTGTCGTGCACGTCGAAGCCAAGGCCGTCGAGCGCGTCGCCGAGCCGGTCGCGCTTGGCCGCTAGCGACTCCCGCAGCGCGGCCACCCACACCTCCTCGGTGTTCAGCGCCTGGGCCACCGCGGGCTGAAACGGTGCGCCGCCGACGTAGCTCATGTACTGCTTGGCCGCCCGCACACCCGCAATGAGATCCGCAGCGCCACAAGCCCACCCGATCTTCCAACCGGTGCAGTTGAACATCTTGGCGGCACTCGAGATGGTGATGGTGCGGCCTGCCATGCCCGGATAGTTGGCCAGTGGCAGGTGACGACGGCCGTCGAACACCAGATGCTCGTAGACCTCATCGGTGATCACCAGCAGGTCGGCCTTCACCGCGAGTTCGGCGATCGCCGCCAGCTCGGTGTCCGACGCCACCATTCCGGTCGGGTTGTGCGGCGAGTTGACGATCAACGCCTTTGTGCGCGGCGTGATCGCGCGCCGCAACCCGTCGACGTCGATCGCGAAGCCACGGCCGTCGGGCACCATCGGCACCGCGCGGCGCTCACAGCCGGCCATCGCGATGACGGGGGAGTAGGAGTCGTAGAACGGCTCGATCAGCAGCACCTCCGAACCCGGCTCGACGAGCCCGAGCACCGACGCGGCGATGGCCTCCGTGGCGCCGACGGTGACCAGCACCTCGGTGTCCGGGTCGTACTCGGTGCCGAAGTGCCGCTTGCGCTGCGCGGCGATCGCCTCCCGCAGCGGTGCGATGCCCAGCCCGGGCGGGTATTGGTTGACGCCCTCGGCGATCGCGTTCTCGGCGGTCTTGAGCATCGCGGGCGGACCGTCCTCGTCGGGAAATCCCTGCCCGAGGTTCACCGCGCCGATGCGGGCCGCGAGCGCCGACATCTCGGCGAAGACCGTGACCGCATAGGGCTGCAGCCGCTTCACCGTCATGGGTTTCGAGCTTAATCGTGGTCTGCCGTAGGCCAGGATCGCCTGGCCCACAACTTTTTCATCCTTGACTTCACGTGTTGGGTGCCGGGGGGCAGTGCGAGCTGGTCAATCGATTCGTAGACGCGTTCCATCGTTGCTTCCACGGTGTCCCGTGCGCGTCGAGCCGACATGCCCCAAGAGGCACCCTCGTTCGCAAGGTCCTCGACATCGATCCAGTCGATGTTTGTCCGTCCGTTGATCACGTGTCCTGTGCCCTTGTACCTGGAGTCGAGGTGCATTACCGGCGCCGTGTCGTACAGAGGCGCCAATGACACGCTGCCCGTGCGGTCGATCAGCAACGAATAGTTCTTCGAGTGAGCGTCTCCATTGCCGATAACGACGTTGAATGTTACGGCTTCGAGCAGTGCGATACGAAAGGCATCTGGGTCTTGGGATCTGGGAGCGGCCGCACGAGCGAGCCGACGAAGCCGGGAGCCGTGGCGTTCGAACTCGGCTGTGCTCTCGGACTTTGCCTGCGGGTCGAGGCCCAGTGCTTGACAGAAGTCCTCCTGATGTAGGCGCTCACCTGAAGCGGTGCGGTCATAGCGCGCGACAACGATCGCATCTCGCTCATCGAACTTCGCGAGGGTCGATTCTGCGGCCGACATGTTTGCATGGCGCGCTAGTCGCAGGGCCCAGTCTTCGGTTTGGATGATGTTTGGTAGGGCGCCGCCGAGAGGCTCGGGTTTGACTATGTGGGTTGATGGGGCTCCCGACTCCGGCCAACCCCAAGCGCCGTCGGGCAGCGCCACCAGTAGCACCTTGTCCTGTGTGCCGGCCAGGGATGCTTGCGGTGTCGTGCCGTCGGGCAGGTGATAGGTCGGTAGGTCGGCAACCAATCTGGTGACTTCATCGTCAGTGAGTAGACGGACATGGCCGCAGCCTGGTTCGACGCCCTGGGGGAGGATCTGAACGGCGCCAGCACATTCCGCGCCAACCCGTCGAAGCAGGCCCATGGTGTCGGTAACGGGCAGCCCGGCGTCGGTAGCGAGATGTTGGCGCAGATTGCCTTCTGGGAGGAGGCCCTCGATGAACGCCGAGACGATGCCGCCGGCTCTGTCTTTCGGGTCGATTGCCGGCCTCGAACTTATGGGTAGCGAGAGTGAGAGGACGCGGCTGCCCTCGCCGAATGCATCGAGCGCCTCGGGCGTGAAATCCATTCGGAGTCGGAAACGGCTGGGTTCACTCAGCCTCGCGACGCGGATGCCATGTAGCCAAACGTCGAGATGTCTATTCGCCATCGACCACGGCCAATCGAGTGAACTTTGGGGCCACGGCGATGGCGTAGCCGCACTCTGAGAGCGCGCGCAGCGCGGTGTCGACGCTGACCGGCTCGCCGCGCTCCAGTCGCGAGATGGTCATGCGGGTAACACCGATGCGTTCACCCAATTCTTCTTGGCGAAGGCCTTTCTCTTGGCGCGCGCGCCTGATGCGCTCGCCAAGTTCGGCGGTCTCATATACCAGCGTCGCGTTGTGATTCATATATCAAGCATATCGCCCTTTTGGCGTAATGCGCGATATTTCGATCTTTGCGCTGATTCTCACTGATGATCAATATTGCGATCATGTACCGGCGAGGATCTAGGGGAGCAGTAAGCGTGACGAACCTCCCAACCACCCGGTTGGGTGGGGCTGTTAGGCTGGCGCGCAGAGGACAACCGCCCATGTGGGCAGGTCTCCCAATAATCCCACCTGAACAGGAACATCTTCATGTCTGAAGAAGCCTTCATCTACGAGGCCATTCGCACGCCTCGCGGCAAGAACAAGAACGGCGCCCTCAACGAGGTCAAGCCGATCAACCTGGTCACCGGTCTGGTCGACGAGCTGCGGTCGCGGTTCCCCGATCTGGACGAAACCCTGATCAGCGACATGATCCTGGGCGTCGTTTCACCGGTCGGCGATCAGGGCGGCGACATCGCCCGCGCCGCAGTGCTGGCGGCGGGCCTGCCCGAGACCACCGGCGGCGTGCAGCTCAACCGGTTCTGCGCATCCGGCCTCGAGGCGGTCAACACCGCTGCGCAGAAGGTGCGCTCCGGCTGGGACGACCTGGTGCTGGCCGGCGGCGTCGAGTCGATGAGCCGCGTGCCGATGGGCTCCGACGGCGGCGCATGGGCCACCGACCCCGAGACCAACTACACGATTGGCTTCGTCCCGCAGGGCATCGGCGCCGACCTGATCGCCACCATCGAGGGCTTCTCGCGCGAGGACGTCGACCGCTACGCGTTGCGCTCACAGGAGAAGGCCGCCGCCGCATGGTCGGGCGGCTACTTCGCCAAGTCCGTCGTGCCGGTCCGCGACCAGAACGGTCTGGTCATCCTCGACCACGACGAGCACATGCGGCCCGATACCGATATGGCGGGACTCGGCGAAGCTCAAGACTGCGTTCGACGGCATCGGCGAGATGGGCGGCTTCGACGACGTGGCGCTGCAGAAGTACCACTGGATCGAGAAGATCAACCACGTCCACACCGGCGGCAACAGCTCCGGCATCGTCGACGGCGCCGCGCTGGTGCTCGTCGGCTCCGAGAAGGCCGGTCAGTCGCAGAACCTGACGCCGCGGGCGCGCATCGTCGCGACCGCCACCAGCGGCGCCGATCCCGTCATCATGCTCACCGGGCCCGACCCCCGCGACCAAGAAGGTGCTCGACCGCGCCGGGTTGACGGTGGACGACATCGACCTGTTCGAGCTGAACGAGGCGTTCGCGTCCGTGGTGCTGAAGTTCCAGAAGGACCTGAACATCCCCGACGAGAAGCTCAACGTCAACGGTGGCGCCATCGCGATGGGCCACCCGCTCGGCGCCACCGGCGCCATGATCACCGGCACCATGGTCGACGAGCTCGAGCGCCGCAACGCGCGCCGCGCGCTCGTGACCCTGTGCATCGGCGGCGGCATGGGTGTCGCGACCATCATCGAGAGGGTTTAAGACCATGGCAGACAACACGATTCAGTGGGACCAGGATGCCGACGGCATCGTCACCCTGACTCTTGACGATCCCAACGGGTCGGCCAACGTGATGAACGAGCACTACCGGGAATCCATGCACAAGACGGTCGAACGCCTTGTCGTCGAGAAGGATTCGATCACCGGCGTCGTCATCACCAGCGCCAAGAAGACGTTCTTCGCAGGCGGCGACCTCAACACGATCATCCAGGCGGGCCCGGAGAACGCGGGCGAGTTCTTCGCCGAGGTCGAGGGCATCAAGCGCGATCTGCGTGCGCTGGAGACGCTAGGCAAGCCGGTCGTCGCCGCGATCAACGGCGCCGCGCTCGGCGGCGGTCTCGAGATCTGCCTGGCGACCCACCACCGCATCATCGCCGACGTGTCGGGTGCGGTCGTCGGCTTCCCCGAGGTGACGCTGGGCCTGCTGCCCGGCGCTGGCGGTGTCACGCGCAGCGTGCGGATGTTCGGCATCCAGAACGCGTTCATGAACATCCTGTCGCAAGGCACCCGCTTCAAGCCGCGACAAGGCCAAGGAGATCGGCCTGGTCGACGAGGTGCTTCCAACCGTCGATGAACTGGTGCCCGCCGCCAAGGCGTGGATCAAGGCCAACCCCGACAGCCACGTCCAGCCGTGGGACCAGAAGGGCTACAAGATGCCCGGCGGCACACCAGCCAGCCCTGCGCTGGCCGGCATACTGCCGTCGTTCCCGGCCCTGCTGAAGAAGCAACTCAAGGGTGCGCCGATGCCCGCCCCGCGGGCCATCCTGGACGCCGCTGTCGAGGGCGCGCAGGTCGACTTCGACACCGCGAGCCGCATCGAGAGCCGCTACTTCACGCATCTGGTCACCGGCCAGGTCGCCAAGAACATGATCCAGGCGTTCTTCTTCGACCTGCAGCACATCACCGGCGGCGGCTCGCGGCCCGAGGGCATCGGCAAGACGCCAATCACCAAGATCGGTGTGCTGGGCGCGGGAATGATGGGCGCGGGCATCGCCTACGTCTCGGCCAAGGCCGGCTTCGACGTCGTGCTCAAGGACGTCTCGATCGAGGCGGCGCAGAAGGGCAAGGGCTACGCCGAGAAGCTCGAAGCCAAGGCGCTCGAGCGCGGCAAGACCACCGAGGAGAAGTCCAAGGCGCTGCTGGCCCGCATCACGCCGACCGCCGACGCCGCCGATTTCAAGGGTGTCGACTTCGTCGTCGAGGCGGTGTTCGAAAGCCAGGAACTCAAGCACAAGGTGTTCGGTGAGATCGAGGACATCGTCGAGCCCAACGCGCTGCTCGGCTCGAACACCTCCACGCTGCCGATCACCGGTCTGGCGACCGGCGTGAAGCGGCAGGAGGACTTCATCGGGATCCACTTCTTCTCGCCTGTCGACAAGATGCCGCTGGTGGAAATCATCAAGGGCGAGAAGACCTCTGACGAGGCGCTGGCCCGGGTGTTCGACTACACGCTGGCGATCGGCAAGACCCCGATCGTGGTCAACGACAGCCGCGGCTTCTTCACGTCGCGGGTGATCGGCACGTTCGTCAACGAGGCGCTGGCGATGCTCGGCGAGGGTGTCGAGCCGGCGTCCATCGAGCATGCGGGTAGCCAGGCCGGCTACCCGGCGCCGCCGCTGCAGCTGTCCGACGAGCTCAACCTCGAGCTGATGCACAAGATCGCCGTAGCCACCCGCAAGGGTGTCGAGGACACCGGCGCCACCTACGAGCCGCATCCGGCAGAGGCGGTCGTCGAGAAGATGATCGAGCTCGGTCGGCCCAGCCGCTTGAAGGGCGCGGGCTTCTATTCCTACGTCGACGGCAAGCGCACCGGTCTGTGGCCGGGCCTGCGGGAGGCGTTCAAGTCCGGCTCGTCGGAGCCGCCGCTGCAGGACATGATCGACCGGATGCTGTTCGCCGAGGCGCTGGAGACCCAGAAGTGCCTCGACGAGGGAGTGCTGACGTCGACCGCCGACGCCAACATCGGCTCGATCATGGGCATCGGGTTCCCGCCGTACACCGGTGGCAGCGCGCAGTTCATCGTCGGCTACCAGGGCGCAGGCGGCACGGGCAAGGAAGCCTTCGTCGCGCGTGCCAAGGAACTGGCCGCCCGCTACGGTGACCGCTTCAACCCGCCGGAGTCGCTGACCTCCTAGCCCGCCCGGAAGACGCAAAGGCCCCCGAAAGCACGGACTTTCGGGGGCTTTCGCGTCTGTTCGTGCGCGCGCTCATAGGATCAGAGCTCAACGCCGACAAGGAGGCCCGCCATGGCCGATGTGAAGCTCATCCCGCTCGAGGTGTTGATGGGCCACCCGGAGCGGGCGGGGGCGCAGATCTCGCCGGACGGCAAGCGACTGTCGTACATGGCACCGCTCGACGGCGTGCTGAACGTGTTCGTCGGCGACGCGGGAACGGGGGACGAGCGGCCGGTCACCCACGACACGGAGCGCGGTATCCAGGGTTACTTCTGGGCGCACGACAACCGCCACATCATGTATGTGCGCGACAAGGACGGAAGTGAGAATTTCCGGCTCTACGACGTCGACTTGGAGACGGGTGTCGAGCGCGACCTCACTCCGGTTGACGGTGTGCAATGCCGACTCATCGCCCACCGCAAGGACTTTCCCAACGATGTGCTCGTCGGCTTGAACAAGGACAACCCGCAGCTGCACGACGTGTTCCACCTGGACCTGACGACGGGAGAGCTGGAGAAGCTCGTCGAGAACCCGGGCTTTCTCGGCTGGGTGGTCGACACCGACCTGAAGGTCCGCGGCGGGGTGGCGCCGCTGCCCGACGGTGGCGCGGTGATCCTGGTGCGCGACGACGACTCGTCCGAGTGGCGAACACTGCTGCAGGCGCCCCCGGAGGATGCGGAGTCCACCGGCCCGCTTGGCTTCACGAAGGACGGCGCGAGCATGTACATGCAGACGTCCGTCGACTCGAACACCGGACGCCTGGTGAAGATGGACATCGCGACGGGTGCGATCGAGGTGATCGCCGAGGATCCGGACTACGACATCTCGGGCGCGATGATGAACCCCGACACATACGAGATCGAGGCCGTGACGGTGTATCGCGATCGCATGGAGTACCAGATCTTCGACGACGCGATTCGCGCCGACGTCGAAGCGCTTCAGCGGCTCAGCGGCGGCGAATTGTTGATCAGTGACCGCAACGACGACGACACCACGTGGCTGGTCGCGTTCGACGACGACTGCGGACCCGTGAAGTTCTACACCTGGGATCGCGACGCGAAGGCGGCAACGTTCCTGTTCGACCACCGGCCGCAACTCAACGACTACCCGCTGGTGCCGATGGAGCCCTTCAGCTTCACCGCACGGGACGGGCTGACGATTCACGGCTACCTGTCCTTCCCGGCGGAAGTCGAACGCAGCAACCTGCCCGCGGTACTGACGGTGCACGGCGGCCCGTGGGCTCGCGACGGCTGGGGGCTGGACCCCGAGGCGCAATGGCTCGCCAACCGGGGCTACGTGTGTGTGCAGGTGAACTTCCGCGGGTCCAGCGGCTATGGCAAGAACTTCCTCAACGCGGGCGACCACGAGTGGGGTGCCAAGATGCACGACGACCTGCTGGACGCCATCGATCACCTTGTCGGGCAAGGCATTATCGATCGCAGCCGGGTGGCCGTGTACGGCGGGTCCTACGGCGGATACGCCGCGCTGATCGGTGCGACGTTCACCCCGGACGTCTTCAAGTGCGCGATCTCGATGGTCGGGCCGTCGAACCTCAACACCCTCATGGAGTCATTCCCCGAGTACTGGAAGCCCATGATCGCGATGTGGCACAAGCGAGTCGGTGAAGACACGGACTTCCTGTGGTCACGTTCGCCGCTGTCGAAGGTCGACGACGTCAAGATCCCCGTCCTCATCGCCCAGGGCGAGAACGACCCACGCGTGAAACGGGCGGAGTCAGAACAGATCGTCGCGGCCATGCAAGAGCACGGGATCGACCACGAGTACGTGATGTACGACAACGAAGGGCACGGCCTGGCCAAGCCCGAGAACCGCCTCGACTTCTACCACCGGGCAGACCGCTTCCTCGCCAAACACCTCGGCGGCCGGGCGGAGACCTCTTAGGTGCGCACGATCACCCCTTTCCCTTGCGATTTCGGCGTGCTTTGCTGCGCTCAGCGCAACTTTTCACGCCGAAATCGCTCTGCGGCAGCATTCTGCAACCCTAGGGCGACGGTGGACGGCGCCATGGCGGCGTTGGGGATCTGAGCGACGGGGTCGTTGACGGCCTTGGTTATGGTCGAGGCGTGACCGAACCGTTTACCGAAAGGTTCGCGGCAGGACTGGCCGGCTACGGCGACGGCCAGTGCATCGAGTACGGGGGCCGGTGGTTCTCGGGCAACGAGGTGACCGAGTACGCCGACGCCATCGCGTCGGTGCTGCGCGACGCGGGCGTCGCCGACGATGCGCCGGTCGGGTTGGTCGTTCGCAACCGGCTGCCGCATGCCGCCGCCATCTTGGGCTTCATCGCGGCGGGTCGGGCCGTTTCGATGATCTACTCGTTCCAGTCGCCGGAGTCGATCGGCCGCGACATCGAGACACTGGGGCTGTCGGCGGTCGTGGCCGACGAGCAGGACTGGACCGGCGAGGTCATCGCGGCGGCCGAGCGGGCGGGCAGCGCCGGCGTCGTCCTCTCGATGCAACCGCCGACCGTCGCACCCGTCCAAGGGCTCGAGCGCCGCGACGCTACCCGTAGGCACGCCGAGCCGGAACCCGGTGTGGCACTGCAGATCCTGACCAGCGGCACCACCGGCCCGCCCAAGCGGCAGTCGATCAAGACCAAGGTGCTCGAACGGACCGTCTTCAGCGTCACCAGCGGCGAGGTCGCCCCGCCGGGCGCCCCGCCCGAATTCTCGTACTGGCAATTCGGTGGCATCGGGGTCTGTCAGCTGATCGCAGGCGCCTACAACGGAAGACGGATCGTCATCCTCGAGCGGTTCTCCGTCGACGGCTGGGTGAATGCGGTGAAGACGCACGGCATCAAGCGGTCGGGCGTGCAGCCCGCCGTGATCCGCATGCTGCTCGATGCCGACGTCCCCAAGGACGATCTGGCCTCGCTGGATTTCCTGATCAGTGCGTCGGGTCCGCTTGATCCCGAGACCCGAGACGAGTTCGAGGCGCACTACGGCATTCCGGTCAAGTTGGCCTACGGCGCAACCGAGTTCGCCGGCTCGCTGTGCGCCTGGACACCCGAGATGGACCGCGAGTTCGGCGCCGCCAAACGCAACAGCGTCGGCAGGGCGCTACCCGACACCGGGCTGCGCATCGTCGATGCCGACACCGGGACCGAGCTACCCATCGGCGAGCGCGGGCTGCTGGAGGCGAAGATCACCTCGATCAGCGACGACTGGATCCGCACCACCGACATCGCGTCGATCGACGAGGACGGATTCGTCACCCTGCACGGCAGGGCCGATGGAGCCATCAATCGCGGCGGGTTCAAGGTGCTGCCGGAAACCGTTCGGAGCGTGCTGATTTCGCACCCGGCCGTGCGCGATGCGTGCGTGGTGGGTGTGCCCGACGCGCGGCTCGGTCAGGTGCCGTTCGCCGCCATCGAAGCCGTCCCCGGCAAGCAGGCACCGTCCGACGGACGAGCTCAAGGACCTGGTCCGTCAGTCGCTGCCGGTGTACAACGTGCCCGTCGCATTCGCCGTCGTCGACGAACTCCCGCGCAACCCGGCGCTGAAGGTGAGCCTGCCCGCCGTCGCCGCGCTCTACGAGGCGCGCTGAAACAGGTAGTACCGACCCGGGTCCTTGCCGTTGTGGTCCATCGCCGGTTCACTGCCCGATGACAGCAGCGTCCACGCGCCTTCGAACCGTCGCGCGACCTCCGACGGTTCGATGCCGGGTACGCCGTACGAACTGCCGGGGATGAACTCGACCAGCAGCAGCCGCGCATCGGGCGCGGCGGCCGCCGTCACCTCCCGCACGTAGTCATGGCGGTCGTCGTCGTCGTTCATGCCGTGCAGACAGCCGTTGTCGACGATCAGGTCGAAGTTCGATCCGATGCCCTCCTCACAGAGGCGGGTGACGTCGGCCTGCTCGAACCGGATATCGATGCCGTTCGCCGACGCCTTCGCCCGTGCCCTGTCGACCGCCCGCTGCCACGTAGTCCACGCCGGTGACCTGCCAGCCGTGCCCGGCCAGATAGATGGAGTTGTCGCCGGTGCCGCATCCGATGTCCAGCGCCTTCCCCGGCGACGGGGCACGGTCGCCCTCGATCAGGTTCGTCAGGCTCGTCGGCAGAGGATGCCCGTCCCACGGCGTGAAGCCGAGGCGGTAGAGGGTTCGGAACAGCAGCTGCCGAGACCCCACGTCAGAGAGAGCCGAGGTCCGAGGAGTTCCAATGCTGCGGCTTCATGAAGATGGCCACACTCTCGCCGTGCTCGCGCCGCGCGAACTCGAGGTACGCGTCCACGGCTTCGGGAGCCAGGTAGCGCTTGGTCATCTCGACCAGCTGTTCGTCCGTGCCGGGCTCGATCCGGCTGACCAGGCCGTCGACCGCGACATAGCGGACGCTGGGTGCCACGCGGTCGACCATCAGCGTGAACTCACCCTGGGTCTCGATGAGCCGGTGCTTGCGGGAGCCGGCTCCGGTGATCAACCACGGTTCACCGCCGGGGCTGTACTGGTACCAGATCGGCACCGTCAGCGGTCCGCGCTTGTCACCCGCGCTCACCGAGAGCGCCGCGACGTGTGGTTCGGCCAGAAACTGTTCGCGTTCTTCCTTGGAAAGGGCCATGATCGCCAGGCTAGTCGCGGTCGTAGAGTGCGACATATGCGCTTTGGATTGTTCATCCCGCAGGGCTGGCGACTCGATCTCGTCGACATTCCCACCGAAAACCACTGGCCGGTAATGCGTGAGCTGGCCGAATACGCCGACAACGGCGCGTGGGATTCGCTGTGGGTGTACGACCATTTCCACACCGTGCCGATGCCGACGGATGAGGCCACCCACGAAGCGTGGTCGCTGATGTCGGCATACGCCGCCACCACATCGCGCATCAAGCTCGGCCAGATGTGTACGGCGATGAGCTACCGCAACCCGGTGTATCTGGCGAAGGTGGCCGCCACCGCCGACATCATCTCGGGCGGTCGGGTCCAGATGGGTATCGGCGGCGGCTGGTATGAGCACGAGTGGAAGGCCTACGGATACGGCTTCCCGTCGGCCGGTGTCCGGCTGGGCCGGCTCGACGAGGGCGTCCAGATCATGCGCGACGCCTGGCGCGACGGGCGAGTCACGTTCGGTGGCAAGCACTATGACGTCGACGGCGCCATCGTCGCGCCGAAGCCGTTGCAGGACGGTGGTCCTCCGCTATGGATCGCAGGTGGTGGCGAGAAGGTGACGTTGAAGATCGCGGCGCGCTACGCGCAGTACACGAATTTCAGCTCCGAGCCGGACGTGTTCGCTCACAAGTCGCAGGTGCTGGCCGATCACTGCCGCGAGGTCGGCACCGACTACGACGCGATCGTCCGCTCGTCCAACTTCAATGCCGTCATCGGCGAGTCCGAGGCCGACGTCGACGACCGCATCGCCCGGATTCGGGACAGGCTGGTCGCCGTCGCGAACGAGCAGGCGGTCGACAACATGCTCAACACGGTGAAGTCGCCCGACTCCGCCTCCGGCACACCGGAGCAGGTCGTCGAGAAGTTGAAGCGGATGCGCGACCTCGGCTGCGAGTACGCGATCCTCTACTTCCCTGAGGCCGCCTACGACCGCACCGGCATCGAGCTGTTCGAGCAGAAGGTCATCCCGCAGCTGGGCTAGCCGCCGCAGCGCTGCCTAGGGCGTCGGCGGTGGCGCGGCGGAATCGGTGCCATCCCCGGTGGCGCGTTGGGGCCGGGAGGCGCGTCGAAGTATCCGGGGGGTGGTGGCCCGGTCCAGCGGGTAGTAGCCCTCGGGCAGCGGCGGCCCGCCGCCCGTCGACGGTGCCGATGGCGGGGCTTCGGACCCCGGGGCGTTCAGCGATTGGAATCCGGGCGGCAGCTGCGGCGCCGGACCGGCCCCTGGCGGCGGCGGGGCGCCTGCTGGCATCTGGCCTTCCGGCGTCTCGGCGAAGTTGTACGGGTCCTTGGCCTGATTCCAGGCGTCCTTCAGGAACCCCAGCGGCCCGCTGGAATTGCCCGATCCGTACTGCGGGTTCTGGATCTCCGGAACCATCGGCGGCCCGGCCGGTGGTGGCGCCGCGACCACGTCGCCGCCCACGGGCACGCCTGCGGGAGCGGGCTCGATTATCGGCTGACCCGGGGGAGCGGGCTCGCCCGGGATAAGGGGCGGCGGCACCGGATCGGCAGCCGCGTAGCCCGCCATACCCAGCGCGCCGAATCCGATGACCGTGCCTGCGATCGCCGCCGTCGCGAATCTCCTGCGTCGTGTCATAGGTCACGAGGCTAGCGCCTCGCCTCGCCCCTGCGTGGTGACCCGGTGAAGTCAGCCCGTCATTTGGCGGCCCGGATCGCCTCGAACACTCCTGGATCAACCAGCGTCGAGGTGTCCCCGAGTTCGCGGCCTTCGGCGACGTCACGAAGCAGCCGCCGCATGATCTTGCCGCTCCGGGTTTTCGGCAACTCCGGCACCACGTGGATCTCCTTCGGCCGGGCGATCGGCGAGATCTCGCGCGACACCTCGGCCCGCAGCTCGTCGACCATGTCCTTGCCTCCGTCGACCGAGTCCGCCTGCAGGATCACGAACGCGATGATCGCCTGGCCGGTGTGCTCGTCGCTGGCCCCGACGACGGCGGCCTCCGCCACGTGCGAATGCCCGACCAGTGCGGACTCCACCTCCGCGGTGGAGATGCGGTGCCCGGACACGTTCATGACGTCGTCGACGCGGCCCAGCACCCAGATGTTGCCGTCGAGGTCATAGCGCGCGCCGTCGCCGGCGAAGTACCAGCCCTGTTCGGCGAACCGCGACCAGTACGTCTCGCGGAACCGGTCCGGGTCCCCCCAGATGCCGCGCAGCATCGACGGCCACGGCGCATCAAGCACCAGATAGCCCGACGCGTGCTCGCCGTGCTCGGGGCTCGGCTCGATCAGGTTGCCGTTGTCGTCGACCACCCGCGCTGAGATACCCGGCAGGGGCCTGGTCGCCGAACCCGGCTTGCACACCGTCACCCCGGGCAGCGGCGAGATCATCGCCGCACCGGTCTCGGTCTGCCACCAGGTGTCGACGATGGGAGTCTCGTTGGCGCCGAACACATCCCGATACCAGCGCCACGCCTCGGGGTTGATCGGCTCACCGACCGTACCGAGCAGCCGCAGGCTCGACAGATTGTGGGCATCGGGTATGTCGCGGCCCCACTTCATGAACGTGCGCACCAGCGTCGGCGCGGTGTAATAGATGGTCACGCCGTACTTTTCGATGATCTCGAAGTGGCGGTGCTCGTCCGGCGAAGCCGGTGTGCCCTCGTAGAGAACCTGCGTCGCGCCGTTCGCCAGCGGCCCGTAGACGACGTAGCTGTGTCCGGTGATCCAGCCGATGTCGGCGGTGCACCAGTACACGTCGGTCTCCGGCTTGATGTCGAAGACGTAGTGGTGGGTGTAGGCAGTCTGGGTCAGATATCCGCCGGATGTGTGGATGATGCCCTTCGGCTTGCCGGTGGTGCCCGACGTGTAGAGCAGGAACAGTGGTTGTTCGGAGTCGAACGCCTCCGGGGTGTGTTCGGGCGACGCCGAGTTCACCGCGTGGTGCCACCACACGTCGCGTCCGTCGTGCCACGGAGTCTCGATGCCGGTGCGCCGCACGACAAGCACGTGCTCGACGGTGCTGGTGTCGCCGCCTGCCGAAATCGCTTCGTCGACGGACTCCTTCAGCGGCACGGCCTGCCCGCGCCGATACTGCCCGTCGGTGGTGATCACGAGCTTGGCCTCGGCGTCGTCGATGCGTGCCTTCAGCGCGGCGGCGGAGTACCCGGCGAACACGACCGAATGCAGTACCCCGAGCCGGGCGCATGCCAGCATCGCCACGACGGCCTCGGGAATCATCGGCATGTAGATCGCGACCCGGTCGCCGGCTCGCAGGCCGAGCCCGGTCAGCGCGTTGGCGGCGCGGCACACCTCGGTGTACAGCTCGCCGTAGGTGATGGTCCGCCGGTCGTCGACCGGCTCACCCTCCCAGTGGATCGCTACCCGGTCGGGCGTCTATTCGGTGCGCTGGTGGCCGCCGGTGCGATCGCGGCATTCCTCGCGACGTCGTCGGGTCTGCTCGTGAGCATCGCCGGGGCGCTGGCGACAGACGTGTTGCGCGGACGGGTGCGCGACTTCAGGATCGCCGCGCTGATCGGGGGTCTGCTCCCGCTGCCGCTCGCACTGGCGGCGTCGACCTTGGAGTTGTCCCGCAACGTCGGGTTGGTGTTCGCCGTCGCCGCGTCCACGCTGTGTCCGCTGCTGGTGCTGGGAATCTGGTGGCGCGGTCTGACCGCCGCAGGCGCCTTGTGCGGGTTGACGGCGGGCGGTGTCGTCTCCGGCGCCGCTGCGGGCCTGACCCTGGCAGGCGGAATCGACGAGCACATGCTCGGCGGCTGGCCCGCGATGTTGGCCGGCTACCCCGCGGCGATCAGCGTGCCGCTGGCCTTCATCACCATGATCGTCGTCAGCAGGCTTACCCGCGCGGCGGTCCCGGCTGACACGGCTCGCGTGTTCGCCCGCATGCACCTGCCCGAACGCCTCGGCATGAGCGTGGAGCGGACTCCTCGCGGCTGACGGCGCCACCGCTCGTCGCGCCCGACCGACCGTTCACCGCACCACTCGATGACTTGGTCGTATGGCTGTCGACAGCGCCGCGCGATGTGAGGAAGGTCTCAAGAAGCCACCGGCACAAGCCGGCTCACAGAAGAAGCAGGAGTCCATGGTGTCCCTAACGGATCTACCAGAACAAGACGCGCTAGCCGAGCGCAGAGCGCAGTACATCGCCGTCCAACAAAGCCCAGAATTCCAGGAACTGCGAAGTAAGTTGCGCCGCTTCGTATTTCCGATGACTGCATTCTTCCTCGTTTGGTACGGGCTGTACGTCGTACTCGGCGCCTTCGCCACGGACTTCATGGCCACCCCGGTGTTCGGCAATGTCAACATTGGATTGCTTCTCGGGCTCGGCCAGTTCGTCACGACCTTCGTCATCACCGGCCTCTACATCCGGTTCGCCAACAAAGAATTCGACCCGCGCGCCGAAGCAATCCGCGCAGATCTCGAGAGCGAGGAATCATGAACCTGCTAGCCGCCGAAAGCCCGACCGTCGGCAACCCGGTCGCCAACATCGCGATCTTCGCGGCATTCGTCGTCATCACGCTGTTTGTGGTGATCCGCGCGGGCCGCAAGAAGTCCAGTGCCGCAGAGTTCTTCACCGGGGGACGTGAGTTCACCGGTCCGCAGAACGGCATCGCGATCGCAGGCGACTACCTGTCAGCCGCAAGCTTCCTCGGCATCGCCGGGGCCATCGCCGTCTACGGCTACGACGGCTTTCTGTACTCGATCGGCTTCCTGGTGGCCTGGCTGGTGGCGTTGCTGCTGGTCGCCGAATTGTTGCGCAACACAGGCAAATTCACCATGGCCGACGTGCTGAGCTTCCGGCTCAAGCAGAAGCCGGTGCGGTTGGCCGCTGCGACGTCGACGATGACCGTGTCGTTGTTCTACCTGCTGGCCCAGATGGCCGGTGCTGGCGGTCTGGTGGCGTTGCTTCTCGACATCAAGGGCCGTTCCGGCCAGAGCATTGTCATCGCGGTCGTCGGCGTGCTGATGATCTCCTACGTCTTGATCGGCGGCATGCGTGGCACCACATGGGTGCAGATCATCAAGGCCGTGCTGCTGATCGCCGGTGCGGCGGTGATGACCGTGATGGTGATGGCGAAGTTCGGGCTGGACTTCTCTTCCATCCTCGGTTCAGCTCAGGCGGCCATCTCCGGATCGGCCAACGAGGCGGTCGCCAACCGCGACGTGCTGGCGCCCGGCGCCCAGTACGGCGGATCGACGCTGTCGAAGATCAACCTGATCTCCCTTGGCATCGCCCTGGTGCTGGGTACCGCCGGTCTGCCACACGTGCTGATGCGGTTCTACACGGTGCCGACGGCCAAGGAAGCCCGCCGCTCGGTGGTGTGGGCGATCGCCCTGATCGGGGCCTTCTATCTGTTCACCCTCGCGCTCGGCTACGGCGCCGCGGCCATCGTCGGCCCGGACCGGATCCTGGCGGCCGCAGGCGGCCAGAACGCTGCCGCCCCGCTGCTGGCCTTCGAGCTCGGCGGTGTCCTTCTGCTCGGTGTGATCTCGGCGGTCGCGTTCGCCACGATCCTGGCCGTCGTCGCCGGCCTGACGATCACCGCGTCGACCTCCTTCGCGCACGACGTCTACGCGAGCGTTCTCAAGAGCCACAAGGTCACCGAGGACGAGCAGGTGCGGGTGTCCCGTATCACGGCGGTGGTGTTGGGCATCGCCGCCATCGGGCTGGGCATCCTGGCGAACGGGCAGAACGTCGCGTTCCTGGTCGCACTCGCCTTCGCAATCGCCGCGGCGGCCAACCTGCCGACCATCGTCTACTCCCTCTATTGGCCGCGGTTCAACACCCGCGGGGCCCTGTGGAGCATGTACGGCGGGCTCATCTCGACGCTCGTGCTGATCGTGTTCTCCCCGGCGGTCTCGGGCTCGAAGACGGCGATGCTGCCCGGCCTGGACTTCGCGTGGTTCCCGCTTGCCAACCCCGGCATCGTGTCGATCCCGTTGGCGTTCGTGCTGGGCGTCGTCGGCACGCTGACAGCCAAGGATGTGGCGGACCCCGGCATCAACGCCGAACTGGAGGTGCGGTCGCTGACCGGGGTGGGAGCCGAGAAGGCAGTCGCACACTAGGGCGATGACGACAGCGGCGGCGACCACACACCGGTCGCCGCCGCTGCGCGCGCGTAGGCGCTGAAGTCCTTGGGCTCGCGCCCCAGCGCGCGCTGCACGCCGTCGGCCAACTGTGCCTTGCTGCCGAGCACCTCGGTGAACAGGTGGTTCAGTAGCCAGATGAAGTCCTGCGGCAGGCCGTGTTCGGCGAGCATCGCGGTGTAGTCGTCGATCGGCACCGACATGAACGCGATGTCACGTCCTGTGGCCGTGCCGATCTCGGCCACCGCGTCACGGAAGCTGAGCAGCCGAGGCCCGGTCAGCTCGTAGAGCTCGCCGATATGACGGTCATCGGTCAGGGCGGCCACCACGACGTCGGCGATGTCGTCGACGTCCACAAACGGCTCAGCTACGTCGTCGACCGGCAGCGTCACCGTGCCTGCCAGCACCTCATCGAGCCAGGCGCCTTCGTTGAAGTTCTGCGCGAAGAAGGCGCACCGCACGATCGTCCACGGCAGACCGGACGCCTTGACGACGTCCTCGGCCCGCTCGGCCTCGGTCTCGTTGCGGCCGGAGAGCAGCACCAGCCTGCGGACCCCGTCCTCGTCGGCCAGCTTGGTCAGCGCGCGTATCGCGTCGACCGAGCCTGGGACGGCCAGGTCCGGGTAGTAGGTGAGGTAGACCTTGTCGACGCCGGCCAACGCAGGGGCCCACGTCTGCTGGTCCTCCCAGTCGAACGGAATGTCGGCGGTACGCGAACCGTGCCGAACGGGGATGTCGCGGGCTTCGAGTTGATCGACAACGCGCGTTCCGGTCTTGCCGGTGCTGCCGATGACGAGAATGGTGTTGTTGGTCATGGCTCCACTCAACAGCCCAAATTCGAGACGAACCATGGCCCAAAAGCTCGATTCCATGTCCGATCGTCTGAAAGGGGGATGCCGGGATGAACAAGGTTTCACTCACCGCCCTTGCGCGTGAGCATCTCGAGACTGCACGTGCGGCCAGTAGCGGCCGCAGCTCACACACCGTCTACGGCGGCCATGAACATTCGCTGCGCCAAACCCTGATCGCGCTGAAGGCGGGCTGCGCTCTCGACGACCACGAAAGTCCGGGTGAGGCGACGTTGCACGTGCTGCATGGCAGGGTCCGCGTCACCGACACAAAGGCGGAGTGGGAAGGCTCGCCAGGCGATCACATCGTCATCCCGACGTCGCGGCACGGCCTACACGAGTCGCGAGCTCGAGGTGACTCGCGGCCGTGTGCCTACTCGTCGACGCGTGCGCTGAAACGCCGTTGGGCCGCACGTCTAGATCGCGGGGCCCAGCAGGTCGTCGGCGTCCTTGATGACGTAGCCGTAGCCCTGCTCGGCGAGGAAGCGCTGACGGTGCGCGGCGTACTCGGCGTCCAGGCTGTCGCGCGACACCACCGAATAGAAGATCGCGCCGCCGCCGTCGGCCTTCGGCCGAAGCAGCCTGCCCAACCGTTGAGCCTCCTCCTGCCGCGACCCGAATGTGCCCGAAACCTGTACCGCCACATTGGCTTCGGGAAGATCGATGGAGAAGTTGGCGACCTTCGACACCACCAACGTGGATATCTCGCCGCGGCGGAACGCGTCGAACAGCGCCTCGCGGTCGGCGGTCTTGGTCGAGCCCTGGATGACCGGAGCGTTGAGCTCCACGCCCAACTCGTCGAGCTGATCGAGATAGGCGCCGATCACCAGCGTCTGGTCTCCGGGGTGGCGCTCCAGGATGGACTTCACCACCGCGATCTTCGAATGCACCGTCGAACACAGCTTGTAGCGTTCGTCGGGCTCGGCGACGGCGTAGAGCATCCGCTCGTTGTCGGTCATCGTCACCCGCACCTCGATGCATTCCGCCGGTGCGATCCAGCCCTGGGCCTCGATGTCCTTCCACGGCGCGTCATAGCGCTTGGGACCGATCAGGCTGAACACATCGCCCTCGCGACCGTCCTCGCGGATCAGCGTGGCCGTCAGGCCGAGGCGGCGCCGGGACTGCAAATCGGCCGTCATCCGAAACACCGGCGCGGGCAGCAGGTGCACCTCGTCGTAGATGATCAGGCCCCAGTCGCGGCTGTCGAACAGCTCGAGGTGCCGGTATTCGCCCTTGGTGCGGCGGGTGATCACCTGGTAGGTGGCGATGGTGACCGGTCGGATCTCCTTCTTCTCGCCGGAGTACTCGCCGATCTCTTCCTCGGTCAGCGAGGTCCGGTTGATCAGCTCGCGCTTCCACTGCCTGCCCGCCACGGTGTTGGTGACCAGGATCAGCGTCGTCGCGCCCGCCTTGGCCATCGCCGCCGCGCCGACGAGCGTCTTGCCCGCACCGCACGGCAGCACGACCACACCCGAGCCGCCCGCCCAGAACGAGTCGGCGGCCATCTCCTGGTAGTCGCGCAGATGCCAGCTCTCCTGATCGAGGCTGATCGGGTGCTTCTCGCCGTCGACGTAGCCGGCCAAGTCCTCTGCGGGCCAACCGATCTTGAGCAGCATCTGCTTGACCCGGCCGCGCTCGCTGTTGTGCACCACGACGGTGTCGTCATCGAGGCGGGCACCCAGCATCGGCGCGATCTTCTTATGGCGCAGCACCTCCTCGAGGACCGCGCGGTCGAGGCTGACGAGCGTAAGGCCGTGCACCGGGCTCTTCACCAACTGAAGGCGGCCGTAGCGGGCCATCGTGTCGACGATGTCGACCAACAGGGGCTGTGGCACCGCGTAGCGCGAGAACGACACCAGCGCGTCGACGACCTGTTCGGCGTCGTGTCCGGCGGCGCGAGCGTTCCACAGCGCCAGCGGCGTGATCCGGTAGGTGTGCACGTGCTCGGGCGCGCGCTCCAGCTCGGCGAACGGAGCGATCGCGGCGCGCGCGGCGCCTGCTTGCTCGTGGTCGACTTCGAGCAGCACCGTCTTGTCGGACTGCACGATCAGGGGGCCGTCCGTCATTTCTCGACTCGCATTTTGTCCATTATCCCGACTCCGCTGACACGCTGTGCCGAGCGTGCCCGTCATGCACCGCGAGCGGCCGCAAATTGCCAGGTTTCCGCGGCGTGTCGTGTACAAACACGGCCGCTCGCGGGGCTAGCCAGGCAGCCCTGACCAGGGCAGAGCGCTAGGCCTCGTCGGCCGACACCACCGACGTCACGCGATGGATGGCGAAGTCGCGGACCCGGCCCGTCGCCGGGTCGTAGGCGGTCAGCTGGCCGCCGCGGACGGTCACCGGCGCCACCACGCGCTGGGTCGCGACCCCCGCCGGGTCGACGTATCCGATCACCACCGAGTTCTGCAGCCGGGCCGCCTCCTGCAGCTGCGAGATGGCCACCGCCGGATCGATCCGCATGTTGGCGAACGGGGTCGCGGCCACCTTGCGCAGCACTGCGACGATCGCGCTCAACGTCCCGCCCGGCGGCGGCGTGGGCTGTCGAGGGGCACGGCGATGCGCGGGGGCGGGCACCCGGGCGCCGCGGGCGCGGATGTCGACGATCGCTCCGGTGGAATCCTCGGCCGCGGGAGCGAAGCCCGCGGTGCGCAGTGCCGCAAGCACCTCCGAGATCGGCGCCTGCGACACCGCGACGGTCGGGGCGAGCAGCCGCATCTCGAGCGGTTCGGTGGCGGGCGCGCCGACGGCCTGTGCCAGCAGCGCGGGATCCTCACAGCGGACGAACGACGCGGCCATCCCGACCCGCAGCTGTCCGTGCCTGCGGGCCACGTCATCGATGAGATAGGTAAGACCTTGCGGTACAGGCGTTTTGGAGTGCCGCTCGAAGAGGGCATGCAGTTCGCCCGCGGTGCGTCCGCTGTCGAGCGCGCGCCGGACCGACGGCTCGCTGATCCGGTACACCATGGCCGCGCCTGCGGATTCCACCGCCGCCACCGAGGCCAACTGCTCGGCGAGGTCGCGTTCGAGCGGTCCGGGGACGATGACGGTCAGGTCGGCCTGCAGCAGGAAGTGGTCGATCGGCTTCGGCAGCACCCGTGCCATCGCATCGACGGCACCCGCATCGCCGGCGAGCAGCTTGCGCCCTGGCCCGGTGATCGCTCCGCGGCCGACGATGCCGAGCGCGTGCGCCTCGGTCAGCAGGTCGCCGACCGGCTGCGGCTGCAGCCGCACCGCCCAGCGGGGACGCCGCCAGACCATCGCCCTCGACGCCTCTGCCGCGTCGACGCCTGCGCCGTCGGGCAGGTCGGCGAGCACGTCCAACAGCAACCTGCGGTCCAGCGGTGCGGCGGTGGAGTAGAGCGAATCAGAAAGCGCCGCATAGGGTTTGCCGTCCGGGCCACGGCCGCCGATCAATCCCGGCCTGCCGGGGAGATCGAGCCACGTCGATGCGAGCAGGTGCCAGCGCACGGCGACGGGCGACTCGATGAACCGGTCGGCCGCAACTGTCGGCGCCCAGTACGGCCCCGAGCCGTCGACTGGTTCGGGGTCGGGCAGGCCAGCCGCGATCAGCCCAGCGGCCGCCGAGACCTCGAGGACCAGACCGAGCCGCCGCTCGTCGATGCCGGTCACCTTCGTCAGCCGCTTGACGTCGCGTACGCCGAGCCCGCCGCTGCGAAGTTCGGGAACCGGTGTGGCGCCGAGTGTTTCGAGCACAAGCTCGACTTCACGCAAGAGGTCGATGACGGCGCCCGCGGCGACCGCGTCGACATCTGCGGCGGTCGTCGTCGACACCACGGGGTCCGGCGGTGTCAGCCCGAGCGGTCCGGGGACCTCGCCGCGCAGCACCTGACCGACCAACCGCGGCAGGATCACGGTTTCGGCGTCGACCTGCCGCAGCAGGCCCGCCGCCAGCAGCCGCTGCACGGGCCGGTCCGGCGGCGTGCCGGGGGCGGCGTCGCGGGTCCTGCCCATCGGCGAGCCCTCCGTCAACCGCCGCAGCAGATCGCGCTGTGCGTCGTCGACGACCGCGAGCCGGTCGGCGATCTCGTCGCCGGTGTGCTCGGTGCCCTCCAGGACGGCCTGGCCCGGGTACCAGGGCACGCCCGCCGCGGCCTCGGCGGCCACCCGGACCTCGGAGTCGCCCCACACCAGCGCGCGCTCGCGCAGGTCGTCGACGGCGGCTCCGATGGCGTCCTCACCGACCCGGTCGCCGATCAGCGCGGTCAGCTTGGTCAGCGGGACCGGCGTGGTCTCGGCATGCAGTGTCAGCAGCGCATCGAGCACCGCCAGATGCAGAAAATCCAGCCCGTCGGTGGCGGCCTTGACGGACTGCCTGGCCTGCGCGCGGGCCGCCAGCGCCGCGATGCTGCCGGGTGGCGGCTGGGTCAGGTCTGGCCGCAGCTCCAGCAGCCGGATCAGCCGCTCGTCAGGCAAATCGGCTAGCCAGGCGCCCAACGGGGTGCCCGGTTTGTGTTCGGACATTACTGACCAGCGTAAAGCAGGCGACCGGACTCGCCACTGGCCGCGGGGCCTGCCACAATATGGACGTGGCAGAGAAGAAGCAGAAGACCCGGTATGTCGATCCAGGCTGGCCGGCGACGGACGGCGACGACGATCATGCGATCAGCGAGCTGGCCGCCGACCGCACCGGTGCGCTGTCGCCCTTCGGCGACCTGACGTTCCCGCTGCCTTCCGAGGATCTGCCGTATACGCACCCGGTCACCGTCGTCAACAGGTAACGGTGGCCGGCGCCGATAGTTCGGGCCCGGTCGGCCCCTCGCTGTCGCACCTCGACGAATCGGGCGCGGCGCACATGGTCGACGTGACCGGCAAGGATGCCACCAAGCGGACCGCCGTCGCGGCGGGCACGCTGCGCACCCGCCCCGACGTCGTCGAGCTCATCGCGACGGGTGGGCTGCCCAAGGGTGATGCGCTCGCCACCGCCAGGGTTGCAGCCATCTTGGCGGCCAAGCGCACCAGCGACCTGATCCCGTTGTGCCATCAGTTGGCGTTGACCGGGGTCGACGTCGATTTCGAGATCGGCGAGGCCGAGGTCGCCATCACCGCGACGGTGCGCAGCACCGACCGGACCGGCGTGGAGATGGAGGCGTTGACGGCGGTCAGCGTGGCGGCGCTGACGCTCTACGACATGCTCAAGGCCGTCGACCCGGCGGCGGTCATCGCTGACATCAGGGTGCTGCGCAAAGAGGGCGGCAAGACGGGGCTCTGGACGAGATGACGCGGACGGCGAGGGTGATCATCGCTTCGACCCGCGCGGCGACGGGCGTCTACGAGGACCGCACCGGCCCGGTCATCGTCGACTGGCTCAACCAGCGCGGCATCACGACACCCGCGCCGAGGGTCGTCCCAGACGGCAGTGAACTGGTGCGGGCGCTGTTCGCGGCGGTCGGCGAAAAGGTCAGCGTGATAATCACTTCCGGCGGCACCGGCATCTCACCGACCGACGGGACCGCCGACGCGACGGCCAACATCGTCGACTACCAGATCCCCGGTCTGGCCGACGCGATCCGGCGCTCCGGGCTGCCGCACGTGCCGACGTCGGTGTTGTCGCGCGGCGTCTGCGGGGTCAGGGATCGCACGCTGATCGTGAACCTGCCGGGCTCGACCGGTGGCGTCAAGGACGGTCTCGGCGTGCTCAACGACGTCCTGGAGCACGCGCTGGATCAGCTCGCGGGCAAGGACCACGTGCAGTGACCGCCGTCGTGCTGCGCGCCGATCTCACCGAGCACACCATCGACCTCGCCGAGCACGAGGGCCTCGTCGCGCATCAGGCCGCAGGGGCCGTCGTCGGCTTCGCCGGTGTCGTGCGGGATCACGACGGCGGGCACACGGTGATGCGGCTGGAGTATTCCGCACACCCGACGGCGCAGCAGACGCTCGCGGAGGTGGCCGCCGAGATCGCGGCCGATTGCACGGGTGTGCGGGCGATCGCCGTCAGCCACCGCATCGGCGCCCTCGAGATCGGCGACGCCGCATTGGTGGCCGCCGTCGCGGCCGACCACCGGCAGGCGGCATTCGACACCTGTGCCCGGTTGGTGGACAGCGTCAAGGCACGGCTACCGGTGTGGAAGCACCAGTTCTTCGCCGACGGCTCCGACGAATGGGTGAATTCAGCCTAGGCAGGCGGTGCCGGCGGCAGCGCCGGGTCGACAGGCAGTGGCGCGGGCGGAACCTCTGCCCCGAGCGGAGCAGGAGGAACGTCTCCAACCGGCCCGGGAGCGATCCCAGGACCAGCGTTGAGGTTCTCCGATCCCGGCACGGGAGTCGTCATCGGACGCTGGGTCAGCGCGAGCAGCGCGTCCTTACCCGTGACGTCCTGAGTCTGGATCGCGTGCCACAGTTCCTTGAGGTACGTGACGTTGGGGCTCTGGGCCGGCACCGTCGACGCGTCCATCGTGGTGCCGGTCGGCAGGTTCTCCGGGCTGGCCAGATGGGGAATCTCGGCAGGCGCGACGGGCAGCTCGCCGGTCATCGCCTGATTGGCCGCGTCCAAAGCGGGCGCGGGGATATCGACCGAATTCACCACTGCCAACGGATCGGGTGCAGGTGCGGCCAGCGCATCGACGGGGGCGGCCGGGGCAGGAGCAGGAGCGGGCACAGGCACAGGCGGTGCGGGCTCGAGCGGCGGCGGTGCCATGTGCAGCGCCCACTGCTGCGGACCGTCCGCGGGGGCGTCGGGGGCGACATCCCAGTCCGGTGCCGGCTGCTCGAGCGAGGCGTTGACGACCGGTAGCTCGACAGGCTCGGCGTCGGGCAGCGGCGTGTCCAGCAGCGGCGGCACATCGGGCATCTGCGAGGCGTCCGGCATCGGCGTTTCGAGTGAAACGAACTCGGCGGCCGGGGGAGGCGGAAGTTCAGGTGCCGGTGGCGGCGGGAGTTCGGGCGCAGGCGGCGGCGGGGCGTCCGGCAGCGGCGCGTCGAGTGCGACGAACTCGGCGGCCGGGGGAGGCGGAAGTTCAGGTGCCGGTGGCGGCGGGAGTTCGGGTGCCGGCGGCGGCGGGGCGTCCGGCAGCGGGGCGGCCAACGCGTCGACGGGAGCCGCCTCCGGTGGCGGCGGCGGCGCGAACGGGTCGAAAGGCGGCGGCGGTGGGGGCAGCTCGCCGTTCAGTCCCGCGGCGTCGATGGCGCCGTCGACAGCTTGTTCGGGCTCGTTGACCACGTTGCGCGGCGTGGAGCTGGACAATCCCCTGCCGCAGACGGGCCACGCGCCGCGGCCCTGGGTGCCCAGGACGCGCTCGGCGACCGCGATCTGCTCTTCCTTGGTGGCCATGTGCGCGGAGGGCGCGTACTCGCCGCCTCCGTGCCCAGTCCAGGTACCCGGGGCGAACTGCAGCCCGCCCTGGTATCCGTTGCCGGTGTTGATGGCCCAGTTGCCGCCGGATTCGCAGCTTGCGACTTTGTCCCATTCACCATCGGTGGCGGCGCCGGCATGCCCGGCGAGGGCGAGGCCTCCGCTGCCGATGACTGCGCCCGTGAAGGCGACTTTCGCGACTGATTTTGCCGATGACGTGGGCTTGCGGTGGCGTCCACTGCTCATGGGTGCGTGAGGTCCTCTCTAATGCGCCCACGAGGTCAGCTGTCGGGTTCGGGCTGGAGAGGTTGCCCGGCCGGCCGTCGGTGAAAACGGTTACGGCTTCACCCCAAGGAACCGCAAGCGGCTCCTGGTCCTTCTTTCGGTGGACCGGTGGGTCCCCCGCCTCCATCCATAGTTTTTCGTTGAATCCCTGCCCGACGGATGGAGCTCGGCGCTATCGGACAGGAAGGGCTAGCCGATTAGGGTCGACTGGCTTGCGGAAGAACCTAACGGGTCCGTGCGTTGTAGTCATCTTTTGCTCGTCGCGGCGTTTCGACTGGCGGCAAATCCTAATGAGCTTCTAAAACCGCAGGAGTTCCGGGCGTTTCTGCTGGTGCATATCGTGCTCCACCAGTCTGTAGCCAGCTTGTGACCATTTCGTTATGTGACGTAAATCACTACTACCCACCCGCGAAGGGCGGAAGCACATCGAATACCTGGCCATCGGACAGCTCCGCCGCCTCGTCGCGGACGGCGATGCCGTCGCATAGGAAGGAGCACCGCCGCAGCACGCGGGCGAGCTCTGCGCCGCGCGCGCCGAGGGCGTCGACGAGCTCGGCGACGGTGGTGCCCGGCGCGACCCGCAGGGTTTCGGTCTCCGCGCCTGCGGCCGCACGGGCCGCGGCGAAGTAGCGCACGGTCAACTGGACCGTTGCGGTCGACGTCGCCTCCACCGAAACCAGTTCTGCTCCTCGCGTGCGCATCATCCGCCGATCGCGCTCATCGGCCGGTCCGGCTGCACGAACCCGGGCTCGTTGATGCCATGGCCCGCAGGCTTGGCCCACATCGCGGCACGCCACGCCGCCTCGACGGCGTCGTCGTCGGCACCCGCGCGCATCAGCGCGCGCAGGTCGGTCTCCTCACGGGAGAACAGACAGCTGCGGACCTGACCGTCGGCGGTCAGCCGAGTGCGGTCGCAGGCCGAGCAGAACGCATGCGACACCGACGCGATGATGCCGACGGTCGCGGGGCCACCGTCGACCAGCCAGAGCTGCGCAGGCGCGGAGCCGCGCGGGGCCGGGTCCGGCGTCAGCGTGAAGTGGCGCTGCAGGGCGGCCAGCACCTCGTCGGCGCCAAGTGTCGCGCCGCGCGACCACTCGTGGCCGGCGTCGAGCGGCATCTGCTCGATGATGCGCAGCCGGTAGTCGTGGTCGAGGCTGAACCGCAGCAGCGACACCGCGTCCTCGAGCCCGGTCTCCGGGTCGAGCACGGCATTCACCTTGACCGGCCTCAGGCCGGCCCGATGCGCCGCGGCCAGACCGGCAAGCACGTCCGCCAGCCGGTCGCGGCGGGTGATGTGCGCGAAGTGTTCGGCGTCGACGGTGTCGAGCGATACGTTGATCCGGTTCAGGCCGGCCCGCTTCAGGCCTTCCGCCCGGCGGTGCAGCCCAATTCCGTTGGTGGTCAAGGAGATTTCGGGACGGGGCCGCAACGCGGCGGTCGCGGCAACGACCTCTTCGAGCTGCTTGGCCAGCAGGGGCTCGCCGCCGGTGAAGCGAACGCGCGTCACGCCGAGCCGCGTCACCGCGATGCCGAGCACGCGGGTCAGCTCGTCGTTGGTCAACAGCTGCTCGCCCGACATCCAGTCCAGACCTTCGGCAGGCATGCAGTACGTGCACCGCAGATTGCAGCGATCGGTCAGCGACACCCGCAGATCGGTCGCCACCCGGCCGTAGGTGTCGAGCAGCGGCCCGTCGGCGGGCGCGGGCGTCGCCGGACGGAACAACGACGGCACGCCGAGCTCGGTGATGGTCATGCGGCGGTCCGCACGGGCTGGTTGAGCGAGTCGACCGGAACGATCTCCTTGCCCAGCGGCACCAGCGAGACCGGGATGAGCTTGAGGTTGGCCAGCGCTAGCGGGATGCCGATGATCGTGATCGCCATCGCGACGGCGGTGATGACGTGCCCGATGGCCAGCCAGATGCCGAACAGCAGCACCCAGATGACATTGCCGATCAGCGCGCCTGGCCGAGTTCCCGGTTTGTCGATGATGGTGCGGCCGAACGGCCACAGGGCATACGAGGCGATGCGCAGCGATGCGAAGCCGAACGGGATCGTCACGATCAGGACGAAGCAGATGAGAGCTGCCAGCAGGTAACCCAGCGCCAGCCACAGGCCGCCGAAGACCAACCAAATGATGTTCAGGATCAGGCGCATCTCTTCCTCCAGCGTGGGTTTCAGCCTACCGAGTAATGGGGGTGCTGGTCGGCGCGGCCTCCGAGTAGGATCGCGCATGCGCGTCCCTGCGGAAAAGGCGGGACGCTTTCCTTATGTAGTTGGACAGAGACGAGCAGGTGAGACCAGTGCCGACCGGCCGGGTTAAGTGGTACGACACCGAGAAGGGCTTCGGCTTTTTGTCGCAGGACGAGGGCGAAGACGTCTACGTCCGGTCCTCTGCGCTGCCAGCCGGCGTCGACGGGCTCAAGGCGGGGCAGAAGGTCGAGTTCGGCATGGCCGCCGGTCGCCGCGGCCCGCAGGCGTTGAGCCTGAAGATCCTCGACTCGCCGCCGAGCCTGACCCGCACACGTCGCGAGGCCGCCGCGGCCGAACACAAGCACACGCCCGACGAGCTGCACGGCATGGTCGAGGACATGATCACGCTGCTGGAGGGTGCGGTGCAGCCCGAGCTGCGCAAGGGCCGCTACCCCGACCGCAAGGTCTCGCGCCGGGTGTCCGAGGTGGTCAAGGCCGTCGCCCGCGAACTCGACGGCCAGTAGCCCCCGCACGCGCGAACGTTCCGTACCAGTCGAAAAATCGATGAAATATCGATCGGTAAGGAACGTTCGGCGAATGGGGGCATGCTGTTGGCATGGCTGAATATGTCTCCAGCGGCGGCGAGTTCAACCGCGACACCAACTACATCACCACCCGCATCACCGCCGACGGCCGCGACGGTTATCCCGTCGAACCCGGCCGCTATCGGCTGATCGTCGCGCGGGCCTGCCCGTGGGCCAACCGCGCGATCATCGTCCGTCGGCTGCTCGGCCTGGAAGACGTGTTGTCGATCGGCTTCTGCGGGCCGACCCATGACGCGCGCAGCTGGACCTTCGACCTCGACCCCGGCGGCGTGGACCCGGTGCTCAAGATCCCGCGGCTGCAGGACGCCTACTTCGCCCGCGACCCGGACTACCCGAAGGGCATCACGGTGCCTGCGATCGTCGACGTGCCGACCGGGCAGGTCGTCACCAACGACTTCGCGCAGATGACGCTCGACCTGTCCACCGAGTGGACGGCCTATCACCGCGACGGCGCACCGGAGCTGTATCCCAAGGCGCTGCGCGACGAGATCGACGAGGTCGCCAAGCGCATCTACACCGAGGTGAACAACGGCGTCTACCGGTGCGGCTTCGCCGGTTCGCAGGAGGCCTACGACAAGGCCTACGACCGGCTGTTCACCGCGCTCGACTGGCTCAACGAGCGGCTGCAGAATCAGCGGTTCCTGGTCGGGGACACCATCACCGAAGCCGATGTCAGGTTGTTCACCACGCTGGCCCGCTTCGATCCGGTCTATCACGGCCACTTCAAGTGCAATCGCTCCAAGCTCGACGAGATGCCTGCGCTGTGGGGCTATGCGCGCGACCTGTTCCAGACCCCCGGCTTCGGCGACACCACCGACTTCGTCCAGATCAAGCGGCACTACTACATCGTGCACACCGACATCAACCCGACGCGCATCGTCCCGAAGGGGCCGGACCTGTCGAACTGGCTGACGCCGCACGGCCGGGAAGCGTTGGGCGGCAGGCCGTTCGGCGACGGCTCAGCACCGGGGCCGACGCGGGAGGGCGAGCGGGTACCCGCCGGGCACGGGGCGGATTAGGGCCAGCTGGTCCGTACCGACCACTCCGCATGCGTCCACGGGAACTCGTTACCCGCCTCGTCGCGGACCAGCGTGGGCAGCTGCACTGCGAAGCCGAACAGCCGTCCGCGGTGCGGGTCCATCGTGGGAATGGTGACTGCGAGCGTGCTGCCCGACCGGAATTCGTTGACGACGTCGGAGCCTTCGTAGGACCGCACCAGAACCCAGGGCGCAGCCGCGATCGCGGGCGGCACCGACAACTGCACCGCGTGGCGCGCATCGACGTCCAATACTCCGTCGTTGCGCGGGGTTTCGCAGTCGGTGGGGTTGAGCACATCGCAGAACTGATAAGGCCCGACGCGCACCAACTGCCCGCGGGTGTAGGCGCTGATCTCCGGATGCTCTGGCGCCGGGGTCCGGGTCAACCGCCAGATCAGCACGCCGGTCGCGACAGACGCCACCACGGCGACGGCGACAAGCACCGCCAAACCTTTTTTCACTCCCGCGGCACCGCCGCCGGATCGTTCCAGCCGCCCTCCTGCGCCGCCAGGACCGGGCGATTGCCGCCGAGGCCGGGGATCAGGGAGTCGCCGCGGTAGCTCACCAGTGTCTGCGCGAGGCCCAGAATCAGCATGGTCGAGATCACCGTAAAGCCGATGTGCAGTTGGGTATACACGAGCACACCGGTCGCGCCGCCCGTGACCCACGCCAGCTGCAGCAGCGATTCCGACCGTCCGAACGCCGACGCGCGCGACTCCTCGGGCAGATCATCCTGCAGCGACGCGTCCAGTGACGCCTTGGCGATCGCACTCGCGGCGGCGGTGACGAACGCCGCGAGCGCGGCCACCAACAGCTTTCCGGTCAGCGCCGTGGCAAGCGCGGCCAACGTGACCGCGATCGTGCTGCGCACGACCAGCTGCGCCGGATGCCCGAGCTGCAGCCGCGCGCTGGCGTAGTTGCCGCCGAAGTTGCCGATCGTCGCCGCCGCACCGATCAGGCCGAGAATCAACAGCTGCTCCCAGCCGCTCTTGTCGTGAGACTTGGCCACGAACGCGGGATAGAGGAACAGGAAGCCCACCATCACCTTGATGGTGCAGTTGCCCCACAACGCGGTGATGATGTTGCGGCCCAGCGGTTGTCGGGCGTCGCGGGCTTCGAAGAACCGCTGAGGGTGGCGACGCAGCTCGCCTTCCCCGCCGTGGTAGCTCAAGGTGGTGGGGACCTCACCCTCGGTGACCTCCACCCATTTCGGGATGCGCATCGCCAGCACGGCGCCCGCCACCGTGACGGCGATGCAGACGTACAGCGCGCCCGGCATGTGGAACAGGTTGAACAGGTACTCGGCGCCTGCGGCCACCGCGCCGCCGACGATGGTTCCGCCGAGCAGGCCGAACACGGTCAGCCGCGAATTGACCCGCACCAGGTCGATGGTCGGCGGCAGCACACGCGGGGTCACGGCGCTGCGGAGCACGCTGAATGACTTGGACAGCACCATCATTCCCAATGCGCACGGGTACAGCACCCAGGAGGGGAAGCTGCCCGTTGCACCGTCGTAGTTGGCGATCAGCACCACCACAAGCGCGCTGCGCAGCGTGAACGACATGGCCAGGGCGAGCCTGCGGCCGTGCTGGAGGCGGTCCAGTGCCGGACCGATCAGCGGAGCGATGATCGCGAACGGCGCGATCGTGATGAGCAGGTAGAGCGCGACCTTGCTCTTGCTCTCGCCGGACGCCGCCGCGAAGAACAGGGTGTTGGCCAGAGCGACAGCCATCGCCGAGTCGACGGCGAAGTTGGCCATCACCGGATACGTCAGCGCGGTCAGGCCCGACTTGTCGGCGCCGTCGGCGGTGGCCGCGCGGTGAAACAGGCCGTACATCCTCGAGCCCATGTCCCGGCTGCGCTGAGCAGCCGAGCGGGGGCCGCTGTTGACGCCCCGCCCCGCGGCCGCACCGATGCCGGGAGGCGGTTCACTGCGGTTGGCTGACCGCTCCTCGAGGTCCGGCAAATACCGGTTGGCGCTTGGCGTGGACGAGCGGCGCTGGCGTCGGTAATTCACTCCGTCGCTGGGGTAGTTCGCCATCCCCGGGTGTTCGTCACCATGCTCTGCGGGCGGTCGGGGCGGGTAGTAGCGAGGATCACGCTGGCCGTCCCGGTCTCGGGGGTCACGCCGCGATCCGCTCACAAATAGATTCTCCCCCATTGCGATGGCGGCGTCGTGCAGCCGACCGGGTGTGGCTGCACGCGGGCCGGTCAGGCACTATTAAGCACGTGGACAGCGTGACGGAATCCACCGAGGACGGCTCGGCGGCGTCGGCGATCGAGTCGTCGGCGGACCTGGAGGCGGTGCTGACGGGCGCCGTCGATTTGGCGCGCGCGGCGATCGTCGAGCACAGCGGTGACACCGTCGGCGAGTATCTCGGCGCGACGTTCGACGACCCCACTGCCGCCACCCATCGTTTCCTGGCCAACCTGCCCGGCTATCAGGGCTGGCAGTGGGCCGTGGTGGTGGCGGCGCATCCGGGTGCCGACCACGCGACGATCAGCGAAGTGGTGTTGGTGCCGGGGCCGACGGCGCTGCTGGCGCCCCAGTGGGTGCCATGGAATGACCGGCTCCGCCCCGGTGACCTCGGGCCCGGCGACCTGCTCGCCGCGCCGGCCGAGGACGAGCGCCTTGTGCCCGGCTTCTCCGCGACCGGTGACCCGGCGATCGACGAGGTCGCCTACGAGCTGGGACTGGGCCGCCGGCGGCTGCTGAGTCAACTGGGTCGTGTCGACGCCGCCCAGCGATGGCACGACGGCGACCACGGGCCGGGCGCTGCGATGGCCAGATCCACCCGCCGGGTGTGCCGCGACTGCGGTTTCTACCTGCCGCTGTCCGGGGCCCTCGGACTGATGTTCGGCGCATGCGCCAACGAGTTCTCCGCCGACGGGCATGTGGTCGATGCCGAATACGGATGTGGCGCTCACTCGGACACCCCGGCGCCTGCGGGATCCGGCTCACCGCTCTACGACCCCTACGACGACGGCGTCCTCGACGTCGTCGAGCCGCCGGCCCCGAGCGCCGATGAGCCGCCGGCCCCGAGCGCCGATGAGCCGCCGGCCCCGAGCGCCGATGAGCCGCCGCACCGGCGCCGAGCGCCGATAGCCGCCGGCACCCCTCGCCGACGAGCCGGAACCGTCCATCGACGAGCCGGAAGCATCGGACACCGATCAGCCATCGAACGAGGACGAGCAGCCCGCGCCGAGCGACGAGTCCGATCAGGACGACCCGACGTAGTCCGCCAGGTGCTTGCCCGTCAGCGTCGATCTCTTAGCGACGAGATCAGCCGGCGTGCCCTCGAACACCACCAGCCCGCCATCGTGGCCCGCTCCAGGGCCGAGGTCGATGATCCAGTCGGCGTGCGCCATCACGGCCTGGTGGTGCTCGATGACGATGACCGACTTGCCCGAGTCGACCAGCCGGTCCAATAGACCGAGCAGCTGCTCGATATCGGCGAGGTGCAGACCCGATGTCGGCTCGTCGAGGACGTAGACGGCGGCCTTGTCGCCCATCTGGGTGGCCAGCTTCAGGCGTTGACGTTCACCGCCGGACAGCGTGGTGAGCGGCTGACCGAGAGTGAGGTAGCCCAGCCCGACGTCGGCGAGCCGCTCGAGGATCTTGTGCGCGGCAGGCGTTTTCGCGTCGCCGTCGGCGAAGAATTGCAGCGCGTCGCTCACCGGCATCGCCAACACCTCGCTGATGTCGCGGCCGCCGAACGTGTACTCCAGCACCGACGCGTCGAAGCGTTTGCCCTCGCACACGTCGCACGGCGTCGCTACCCCGGCCATGATCGCCAGGTCCATGTAGATGACGCCCGCGCCGTTGCAGTTGGGGCAGGCGCCTTCGGAGTTGGCGCTGAACAACGCGGGCTTGACCCCGTTGGCCTTCGCGAACGCCTTGCGGATCGGGTCGAGCAGCCCGGTGTATGTCGCCGGGTTGCTGCGCCGTGAGCCGCGGATCGGCGCCTGGTCGATCGTCACCACGCCGTCCTGTCCGGCCACCGAGCCGTCGATCAGCGAGCTCTTGCCCGACCCGGCGACGCCGGTGATGACGGTCAGCACGCCGAGTGGGATGTCGACGTCGACGTCCTGCAGGTTGTTCGTGTCGGCGCCGCGCACCTCGAGCGCGTCCGACGAGGTCCGCACCTCGCCCTTGAGTGTCGCGCGGTCGTCGAGATGGCGGCCGGTGACCGTGTCGCTCTTGCGGAGGTCGCCGACGGTGCCCTCGAAGACGAGCTCGCCACCGGCGGTGCCCGCGCCGGGCCCGAGATCGACGACGTGGTCGGCGATTTCGATGACCTCGGGCTTGTGCTCCACCACCAATACGGTGTTGCCCTTGTCGCGCAGTCGCAGCAGCAGGTCGTTCATCCGCGCGATGTCGTGTGGATGCAGGCCGATCGTCGGCTCGTCGAAGACGTACGTCACGTCGGTGAGAGACGACCCGAGGTGGCGAATCATCTTGACGCGCTGCGCCTCACCGCCCGACAACGTGCCCGCCGGCCTGTCGAGTGACAGATAGCCGAGCCCGATCTCGACGAACGAGTCGAGGGTGTGCCGCAGTGCCGCCAGCAGCGGCGCGACGCTCTTGTCCTCGACGCCCTTCACCCACTCGGCGAGGTCGCTGATCTGCATCGCGCAGACGTCGGCGATGTTGACTCCCTTGATCTTCGACGACCGCGCCGTCTCCGAAAGGCGGGTGCCGTCGCACTCGGGGCACGTGGTGAACGTGACCGCCCGCTCGACGAACGCGCGGATGTGCGGCTGCATCGCCTCGACGTCCTTGGACAGGAACGACTTCTGGATCTGCGGGACAGGCCGAGGTACGTCAAGTTGACGCCGTCGATCTTGAGCTTGGTCGCCTCCTTGTAGAGCAGGGCGTCGAGTTCCTTCTTGGTGAACTTGTTGATCGGCTTGTCGGGGTCGAAGAAGCCGCAGCCGTTGAAGATTCGGCCGTACCAGCCCTCCATGCTGAAGCCGGGAATGGTGAGGGCGCCCTCGTTGAGCGACTTGCTGTCGTCGTACAGCGCCGTCAGGTCGATGTCGTTGACCGAGCCGCGGCCCTCGCAGCGCGGGCACATGCCTCCGGTGATGCTGAACTCGCGACGCTCCTTGACGGTTCTGCCGCCGCGCTCCACGGTGACCGCGCCTGCTCCGCTGATCGAGGCGACGTTGAACGAGAACGCCTGCGGGGAGCCGATGTGCGGCTTACCGAGCCGGCTGAACAGGATGCGAAGCATTGCGCCGGTGTCGGTGGCGGTGCCGACCGTCGAGCGGGGATCGGCACCCATCCGCTGCTGGTCGACGATGATCGCGGTCGTCAGCCCTTCGAGAACGTCGACTTCGGGGCGCGCCAGGTTGGGCATGAAGCCCTGCACGAACGCGCTGTAGGTCTCGTTGATCAGCCGTTGCGACTCCGCGGCGATGGTGTCGAACACCAGCGAGCTCTTGCCCGAGCCCGAGACGCCGGTGAACACCGTGAGCCTGCGCTTGGGCAGTTCGACGTCGACGTCCTTGAGATTGTTCTCACGGGCGCCGGTCACCCGGATCAGGTCGTGGCTGTCGGCATTCATGCGGTCAGGTCAGCTCCTGGATGCGGACGGTGTTGCCCGCGGGATCGCGGAAGGCGCAGTCGCGTGAGCCCCACGGTTGGTCGGTGGGCTCCTGCATGACGTCGGCGCCGCTGGCCTGCGCCCGTTCGAAGACGGCGTCGAGGTCGGTGGTGGCCAGCATGATGCTGGCGTAGGTGCCTTTCGCCATCATCTCGGCGATGACGCGGCGTTCGTCGTCGGTGATGCCGGGGTCGGCGGCCGGGGGCGTCAACACGATGTTCATATCGGGCCTGCCTGCCGGGCCGATGGTGATCCAGCGCATGGTGTTCTGTCCGATGTCCTTGCGGACCTCGAATCCGAGAGCGTCGCGATAGAAGGCCAGTGACTGCTCGGGATCTTCGTGGGGAAGGAAACTCGCGTTGATCGTGATGTCCATGCCGTTCACGCTAGGTGCAGCCGCGCGGCGGGCGCTTCTCGATTCCTGATCGGTCGCGTCACCTGCTTCTCCACGCACGACGGCATCGCATCCGATGACGCCGGCGGTCTGTTCGCGGTAGCCGCTTGGCGACATGCCGACCAGCTCGGTGAACCGCGTGCTGAACGTGCCAAGCGATGAGCAGCCGACGGCGAAGCAGACCTCGGTGACCGACATGTCGCCACGCCGCAACAGCGCCATCGCGCGCTCGATGCGTCGTGTCATCAGGTAGGAGTACGGCGACTCGCCGTAGGCGAGCTTGAACTGGCGCGACAGGTGCCCGGCCGACATGTTGACCCCGCGGGCGAGCGCCTCGACATCGAGCGGCTGCGCGTACTCGCGATCCATCCGGTCGCGGACGCGGCGCAACAGCTTGAGGTCGCGCAGCCGCTGCGCTTCGGCGGGCGTGCCGGTCAACGTTCGGTGCTCATGGCTCGACTCCCACTCGCTCCGGTCCTCGCTCGTGCCTCGCTGCGATCCTCACTCGTGCTCGTCTTCGGCCGCCGCCTTGATGCGCGCCAGCGAGGTGTTCATGCCGTCGATCAGTTCGCGTTCGAAATTGGGCACACCGCCGAACAATGCCTGCACCGTGATATTGGCCGCCGGCTTGACGCCGTTCTCGGCGTGCCTGCTCTCCACCACCCGGGTGCCGTTTTCGGTCGGCTCCAGCTCATAGGTCCAAATGGTGTTGTTGGTGTTCACCCGGAACGCCAGTTTCGTCTCCGGAATGACTTCGGTGACGGTGCTCGTCGTCGGCCAGTACAGAAACTTTCGGCGGTTGACGTTGATTGTTCGGGTGCCTTGGCGCAGCGGGCCGAACGCCTTCATCAACCGGCACTGCGGGCTCCATTGCGGCATCCGGCTGAAATCGGAGATCAATGCCCACACCTTGTCGACCGGAGCATTGATGTCGATCTGCGTTTGCAATAGCGGCTCCGCCACTGCTTCCTCCTTTACGGCGCTTCTTTACCTGATTCAGCGCAGACCGCTCTGCGCACCACGTGAACCGCGGCGCACGGCGTGACGCTGCCACAGGAAGATCGACGTGCCGAGGACACCGACCCCCAGACCGGCCACCGCGATGGGGCGCCACTCGTGTAACCCGCTGACCGTGAACGTAAGTATGGCGGCTATCAACCAGCCAACGGCGATCACGATGATGACCGGCCACGGCTCGAGCAGGATCGCGGGCAGGGCAGGCGGTTCTGGCTGACCGGGCTCGGGCGGTTCGGCGCTCATCGACGACCAACCTAGTCCCCGGCGCGGCCAAAGCGAAAGCCCGTCGTGTTTTGCTACGCGCAGGAACATCCTCTGGCTATTCTTTGCCTTGTGAAGGACACCGAGTCTCGGTTGGCGAGCGACTTATCGCTGGCGGTCATGCGTTTGGCACGCCAATTGCGGTTTCGCCGTCCGGATTCCCCGGTTTCGCTATCACAGTTGTCGGCGCTATCGACCCTGGCTAAAGAGGGCGCGATGACGCCTGGGGCGTTAGCTACGCGCGAACGCGTTCGGCCACCGTCGATGACCCGTGTCATTGCCTCACTCGCCGAACTCGGGTTCGTTGCGCGCAGCGCGCATCCCGCTGACGGCCGCCAGGTGTTGGTGTCCGTTTCGCCATCCGGCAGGGAATTGATCGAAGCCGAGCGAAAAGCCAGCCAGGAATGGCTCAAGACGCGGCTTTCGCAGTTCAATGCGGAACAGCGCAGGGCCCTCGTCGTCGCTGCCGACCTGATGTCGGCGCTCGTCGACGAAAGCGCGTGAGCGTCCCGGGGGCACCAGCGAAGCGAGCGGGGGGATCGGTCAGTACTCGACGTCGACGATCCCGCCGACCCGCGGCTGGACGATTTCCGCGATCTCAACAGCGTCGATCGCAGGCCCGATCTGCCGTCGGGCAAGGGTTTGGTGATCGCCGAGGGCGTGCTGGTGGTGCAGCGGATGCTGGCGTCCCGGTTTCGGCCCCGGGCCATGCTGGGCACCGACCGCCGGCTGCGTGAGCTGACCGCCGACCTCGAGGCGACCGATGCTCCCTACTACCGGGTGACCGCCGAGGTGATGGCCGAGGTGGTGGGGTTTCATCTCAACCGCGGGGTGCTCGCCGCGGCGCCTCGGCCCGGCGAGTTGACGGTCGCGCAGGTACTGGATGGCGCGCGCACCGTCGCGGTGCTCGAAGGCGTCAACGACCACGAGAACCTCGGCTCGATCTTCCGCAACGCGGCCGGGCTTGGCGTCGATGCGGTGGTGTTCGGCACCGGCTGCGCCGACCCGCTGTACCGGCGCGCGGTGCGGGTGTCGATGGGCCATGCCCTGCTGGTGCCGTATGCCTGGGCGACGGCCTGGCCGGCGGACCTGACTATATTGCGGGACAATGGCTTTCGCCTATTGGCGATGACACCTGAGCGAGGTGCCCCCACGCTGTCCGAAGCGATGGCGACGGTCGGCGACGACCGCGTCGCGATCCTCGTCGGCGCCGAGGGGCCCGGCCTGACCGAAACGGCGATGCGGGCCAGCGACATCCGGGTTCGGATCCCGATGTCACGTGGCACCGACTCGCTGAACGTGGCGACGGCCGCCGCGCTGGCGTTCTACGAGCGGGTTAGATTGGCGCGATGACCGACGACGCCACCCCGTGGGGAACCGGGCTGACGGTGGCGGCATTCGTCGCGATGGTGACCGCGGGCGCGGTGGTGGTGCTGAGCATGGGGTTGATCCGCGTTCATCCACTGCTGGCGGTCGGATTGAACCTGGTGGCCGTCGGCGGTCTGGCGCCGACGGTGTGGGGATGGCGCGCAACGCCGGTGTTGCGGTGGTTCGTGCTTGGGCTCGGCGTCGGCGTCGCAGGCGCGTGGCTGGCCCTGCTCGCGTTGACGCTTGGCGGATAGCAGACTCAACCGAAGAGCCCTTCGGCCAGTCGTGCCCGCCCGCCCGCCATATCGTCGATACCGAGGATCCGCAACACCACCTGGTCGGCGCCTGCGGCCCGGTATTCGGCAACCCGGGCCGCGATCGTGTCCTCGTCGCCCCAGGCGGCGATGCCGTCGAGCAGTCGGTCGCTGACGCTGTCGATGTCGGCTTCGGTGTAGCCCTGTCGCAACAGATTTCGGCGATAGCCGCCGGCCTTCGCGAGGAAGTCGAGTGGCCCGGCCACCGCCTGGCGTGCAGCTGCGCGGGAGCCTACCGGGACAACCATCAACAGCACCGCCAGTACCCGCTCGCCGCCAAGCGCAGCGCGCGCATCAGCCACGTACGACGGCGTCACCAGGTACGGATAGGCGCCTGCAGTTCGACTCCGCGCCAGCGCAAGCATGTTGGGTCCCAGTGCGGCCAACATGCGCCGGTCGGCGGGCACGCCTGCGGCGTCCAGCGTGTCGAGGTAGCCGTTCATCGTGTCCAACGGATGCGAATCGCGCGCGCCGCCGAGTCCGACGATGAAGCGGCCGGGGTGATCGCGCTCCAGCAGCGTGTAGGTGGTTATCACTTCGGTGGCAGGCACCGCCGAGACCGGGATGATGCCCGTCGCGACCGGAATCGTCGTCGTGGCACGCACCGCGGTATCGAGCATCGGCAGGTTGCCCGATCGCCACAGTGTCGAGAACCCAAGGATTTCCGCATGACCGGCTTCGTCGGCGACGAGCGCGGCATCGTCGGTGTATGGATGGGCACTGGCGAGGCCGATTGGGCCGAGCGTGATCATGGAAAGCGACAGTAGGACCTGAAGAGCACTTCAGGTCAAGACGATTCGCGTGCTCAGCCCTGGCCGCCGGAGCGCACGCCGAGCAGCACGTCTTCCCACGCCGGAACCGGCGGCTTGCCGTTGCGGGCGCGCTGGGTGCGGGCCGGCTTCGGCGGCTCGGGCGCCGTCTCGACCTGCACCGGCGGCTCGGGCTCTTCGATCGCCAGCGGCGCCACCGGCCGCAACGGGCGGGCGAAGTCGGGATCGATCAGCTCGCAGGCGGCGTCGTCGAATGCGGTGACCGTGCCGCCGTGCGCGCCGGGGGTGAACCGGAAATGCGCGGCGTTGTCGGAATGTCCGGCCCGCCAGGACAGCTGCACCGTCCAGCGTCCGTCCTCGTTGCGCCATGCATCCCAGTTGGCCGAGTCGGGGTCGAGGCCGCGCGCGATGAGCGCCGTCGTGACGGTTTCCAGCAGCGTCAGCACCGCGGGTCCGTCGGCGAGGACGGGGTGCGCCGCAGTTGCCAGCTCGGCCGCACGCGAGCGCTCGAGTAGGACCGGGTGCGCGAACCGCTCCACCCGGGAGACGTCGACGCCCGCGGATTCCGCGACCTGCTCGACGGATGCGCCCGCGCGAATTCTGGATTGAATCTCCTTGGGACGCAGCACGCTTGGAACCTCGACATCGGATTGGGTTTGGCTGGCAGCGGGCTTGTCGCCACGAACGGCGGCACGCAACCGGTCGTCAGCGCGCAGGATGAACTTCTCGTTCGGGTCGTCGCCTTCGCAGATGATCCGTTTGCCATCAACGTCGAGTCCGACGACTTTGAGTTCCCGCATGCCGACCTCCTCCGGGCCTTTGGTGCCGGAGCGCCGTGCCCGATTAGCAGCACACCCTACTGCGTTATCGGCTCGTTACCTGGCCGACACGCCCGAGCTACCCAGGTCAGAGCCGTTCCACCACCCAGTCGACGCATCGCGTCAGCGCGGTCACGTCGTCGGGCTCGACGGCGGTGAACATGGCGATCCGCAACTGGTTGCGGCCGAGCTTGCGGTACGGCTCGGTGTCGACGATGCCGTTAGCCCGCAGCACCTTGGCCACCGCCGCGGCGTCGACGTCATCGGAGAAGTCGATGGTGCCGACGACCTGCGAGCGGTGTTCGGGGTCGGCGACGAACGGCGTCGCGAACTGTGACGCCTCGGCCCACGAGTACAGCCGCTGCGACGAATCCGCGGTGCGCTTGACGGCCCAGTCCAGCCCGCCGTTGGTAAGCATCCAGTCCAGCTGCTCGGCGAGCAGGATCAGCGTGCCGATCGCCGGGGTGTTGTAGGTCTGGTTCTTCAGGCTGTTCTCGACGGCGATGGGCAACGACAGGAAGTCGGGCACCCAGCGCCCTGATGCGGCGATCGACTCGATGCGCGAGAGCGCGGCGGGGGAGACGACCGCAACCCACAGCCCGCCGTCGCTCGCGAAGTTCTTCTGCGGCGCAAAGTAATACGCGTCGGCATCGGTGATGTCCACCGGCAGGCCGCCGGCCGCCGACGTAGCGTCGATGACGACGAGTGCGTCGCCGGAACCCTCCGGGCGCGCAACGGGCACGGCCACCCCGGTCGACGTCTCGTTGTGCGCCCACGCGATAACGTCGACGGACGGATCCGATTGTGGCTCAGGGGCGCTTCCCGCGTCCGCCTTCACGATCACCGGGTCGCCGACGAACGGATTCTTGGCGACCGCGGAGGCGAACTTCGAGCTGAACTCGCCGTAGGTCAGGTGCAGCGACCGCTTGTCGATGAGCCCGAAAGCCGCCGCGTCCCAGAACGCCGTCGAGCCACCGTTGCCGAGGAGGACCTCGTAGCCGTCGGGCGCCGAGAACAGCTCACGCACCCCGTCGCGGACCCGCCCGACCAGGTTCTTCACCGGCGCCTGCCGGTGCGACGTGCCGAGCAGCTCACCGGCGGCGGCCAGCGCCTGCAGCTGTTCCGGCCGCACCTTCGACGGCCCGCAGCCGAACCGACCGTCGCTGGGTTTGAGGTCGGCGGGAATTGTCAGTTCAGGCATGCGATCAAGAGTAGTGACCGGCTTTGTGCACTTCCTGCGGGGAGGTCGGCAGGAAACACAGAAAGTAGCGAAACACGTGATTCGTCGACACCCGCTGGGTACATACTGAGATACCGGTCGGGGGACTGCAGGTCGAGCCCGATTTGGGGGGCCACGTGACGAGAAAAGGAAACGTTTCGACGTCGCTGCCGGTCTATGCGGCGGCCGCGACGGTCTTCGGATCGATGCTCGCCGCGGCGCCGGCGTACGCCGACGGCGGTGACCAGGGCGCCGCGGTGCTGAGCGAGATCAACGCGACGCGGGCGGCGAACGGCTGTGGCCCCGTTGCGGCCAATCCGCAGCTGACTGCGGCCGCCGCGCGGCACGCCAACGACGTGCTCGAGAGTGGGGCGGTGGGCCACATCGGTTCGGACGGCTCCTCCGTCGCCCAGCGCGTCACGGACGCCGGCTACGCGCCGTACGCCAGGCTCGGCGAGGTCGTCTTCTGGAGCACCGGCTCAAGCGGCAGCCCGGCCGCTGCGGTCACGTGGTGGATGAACAGCCCGGGCCACCGCGCGATCATCACTGACTGCGGATTCACGGATGCCGGGTTCTCGGCGGTGAGCAATGGCGACAAGATGACCGCGGCGGGGGACTTCGGAGCGGTGTAGACCAGCGCCCTTAGCGTCTCTGCGACGACGGCACCGGCCGCCGCCATGGCTTCTACCTGGGCGTCTGTCTCCAGCTCCACAATCGGTTGTGATCTCCGTCACACGGTCCGACGGGCGATGCAGTTGGCCACATCCCACAGAGCGACCCTGTTCAATACGCGATACCTGCGGTACCGTCGATGGACATTAAGCCAGTGCATGTAAACCTCAGGGGAGGCTTCTGATGGCTAGGACCCGCATGGTCAGGCGGTGGCGTCGCAATATGGATGTCGTCGACGACACCGCAGTACACCGACATGCTCACCACACTGTCCGAGGGGTCGGTGCGACGCAACTTCAACCCGTACACCGACATCGACTGGGATTCTCCCGAGTTCGCGGTTATCGACAACGACGAGCGCTGGGTCTTGCCGGTGACGGATCCGGTCGGCCAGCACCCCTGGTACAAGGCGCAAACACTCGAGCGTCAGATCGAGATCGGCATGTGGCGACAGGCCAATGTCGCGAAGGTCGGCCTGCACTTCGAGTCGATCCTGATCCGCGGCCTGATGGAGTACGCCTTCTGGACGCCCAACGGCTCGCCGGAATACCGGTACTGCCTGCACGAGGCGGTCGAAGAGTGCAACCACACGATGATGTTCCAGGAGATGGTGAACCGCATCGGCGCCGACGTGCCGGGTATGCCGCGGCTGCTGAAATGGATCCAGCCAGTGATTCCGCTTGTCGCAGGTCCCCTGCCGATCCCCTTCTGGTTCGGCATCCTCGCCGGCGAGGAGCCCATCGACCACACCCAGAAGAACGTCCTGCGCGAGGGCAAGACGCTGCACCCGATCATGGAGCGGGTCATGGCGATCCACGTGGCGGAGGAGGCCAGGCACATCTCGTTCGCGCATGAATACCTGCGCAAGCGGGTTCCGCACCTGCCGCGGCGGAAGCGGTTCTGGTTGTCGCTCTACGTCCCGCTGACGATGCGGATCCTGTGCTCAGCCATCATCGTGCCGCCGAGGTCGTTCTGGAAGGAATTCGACATCCCGCGGTCGGTCCGCAAGGAGATCTTCTTCCAATCGCCCGAGTCCCGACAAATGCTGCGCGACATGTTCGGCGACGTCCGGATGCTGTGCCACGACACCGGTCTGATCAATCCGCTCGCCAAGCTGATGTGGCGGATCTGCAGGATCGACGGCAGGCCCAGCCGCTACCGCAGTGAGCCGGCCCGTCAGCACGTGGTCGCGGCCGCCTAGAGAACTTCAACCTTATGCCGCACGTCATCACCCAGTCGTGCTGTAGCGACGGGTCCTGCGTCTACGCCTGCCCGGTGAACTGTATTCACCCGTCGCCGGATGAGCCCGGCTTCGCCACGGCCGAGATGCTCTACATCGATCCGGTCGCGTGCGTGGACTGCGGCGCATGCGTGAGCGCGTGCCCGGTCGGCGCGATCGCACCTGACACCCGGCTCGAGCCCGAGCAACTGCCCTTCGTCGCGCTCAACGCCGCGTTCTACCCGGACCGACCCGCTGGCGAGAAGCTGCCGCCGACGTCGAAGCTTGCGCCGGTCATCGAAGCACCGAAAGTCCATGCGCGCGGTGCGAATCCGTTGACGGTGGCGATCGTCGGTTCCGGGCCCGCCGCGATGTACGCCGCCGACGAACTGCTCACCCAGCGCGGTGTGCGGGTGAACGTATTCGAGCGGTTGCCGACGCCCTATGGTCTGGTACGCGCAGGCGTGGCACCGGATCACCAGAGCACCAAGCGGGTCACCCGGCTGTTCGACAACATCGCCAAGCGGCGGGGCTTCCGGTTCTTCCTCAACGTCGAGGTGGGATCGGACCTTTCGCACGCCGAACTGCTGGACCACCACCACGCCGTGCTCTACGCGGTCGGCGCACCGAACGATCGCAGGCTGGACATCGACGGTATGGGCCTGCCGGGCTCCGGCACCGCCACCGAGCTGGTCGCCTGGATCAACGGTCACCCCGAATACACCGACCTTCCGGTGGACTTGGGACACGAGCGGGCGGTGATCGTCGGCAACGGCAACGTCGCATTCGATGTGGCCCGGATCCTGACGACCGATCCAGATGCGTTGGCGCGCACGGACATCTCCGATCATGCGCTGGCCGTGCTCCGGCAGTCGAAGGTCACCGAAGTGGTGATCGCGGCCCGTCGCGGGCCCGCGCAGTCCGCTTTCACACTGCCCGAACTCATCGGGCTGACGTCGACGTGCGAGGTGGTGCTCGACGCCGCCGACCACGACCTGGTGCAGGCCGACCTGGCCACCGCCGAGAATCGGCTGACGCGCAACAAACTGGAAATCCTGAGCAAGCTGGGCGACGCGTCGGCGCCGGCGACGCGCCCCCGGATCCGGCTCGCCTACCGCCTCACGCCTCGGCGCGTCCTCGGTGCGGACCGGGTCGCGGGTATCGAGTTCAGCGTCACCGACAGCGACGAAACTCGTCGGCTCGACACCGGTCTGGTACTGACGTCGATCGGCTACCGCGGCAAGCCGATTCGCGATCTACCGTTCGACGACACCACCGCGGTAGTACCGAACGACGGCGGCCGGGTCGTCGACCCGCAAAGCGGCCGACCGGTGCGCGGCAGCTACGTCGCCGGCTGGATCAAGCGCGGACCGACCGGCTTCATCGGCACCAACAAGTCATGTGCACTGCAGACGGTGCAGAACCTCGTCGACGACTACAACGCCGGTCACCTGACCGACCCGGTGGACAAACCCGCCGCACTGGACAAGCTGGTGCGCAGCCGCCGCCCGGACGTGGTCGACGCCGCCGGCTGGCAAGCCATCGACAAGGCCGAGATCGCCCGCGGCGGCGAGGACCGGCCGCGCGACAAATTCACCTCGGTCGCCGACATGCTCGCCGTCGCGGCCACGGTGCCCCCGCCGCCGATCCGGCAGCGGATCTTGGCCGGACTGCGGCGCTGAGACTGCGACGCTGACGCAGCGCTTAGTGCTGCGTCATCGCCTCTGCGATTTCCTCCGCGCTGACCTCGCGCACCGGCTGGCCCATTGACCACTGATGGCCGAACGGATCCTGCAGCACGCCATACCGGTCGCCCCAGAACTGGTCCTCGACCGGCATGACGACGGTGGCGCCGGCGTCGATGGCCTGCTGAAACTGCTTGTCCACATCGGTTACGACGAGATGGACGGTCACCGGAGATCCGCCGAGCGCCTTCGGCGTCATCGACTTGCCGCCGCTCATCTCCGGGAAGTCATCGTTGAGCATCACGGTCGAGCCGTTGATCTGCAGCGCGGCGTGGACCAGCTTGCCGTCCGGTCCGGGCACGCGTCCCAGTTCGACGGCATTGAGTGCGTTCACATAGAAGTCGATCGCAGCGGCTGCGTCGTCGACCGTCAGGTGTGGCAGCACTGCGGGTTGAACCTCGATTGCCATGGTGATCTCCTCGGTTTGGTGGTTCCGCACCCGGATGGGCTGTCGTATAGACCGCCCATCCCGGCCGATTTCATCGCTACGTCATGGCGACATCGGCCATGTAACACCCGGGCACCGACAATCTGAAGCACTAGACAACGGAGAACGACGGCGGCAACGTGGTGCGCCCCGTCAACGACAGCAGCAGCGTCTCGCCGTCGCCGGTTGCCACCCCGATCCGTGCCGCCAACGCCGTGGCGTCGTCCAGCACGTCGGTGGGCAGATCGAACGAAAGCCCCGTTGCCCGTGCGATATCCAGCCCGTGCACCGCGAGCTCGAATGTCCGAGTCGGCAAATATGTGTGCAGCCGGATGCCGAGCCCGCCGATGACTTCGATGAGCGGGTCGTCGGATCGGGTCAGCTCGCCGAGTACTCGCTCGAGTAGTTCGTCGACCGCCGCGGCCGGGTCGGGGCCGAGGTCGCGGCCCGCCTGCCTGCCGCGCTCGACGATCGCGTCGGCGCCAGCACGCGAGGCGACATCGCGGATCCGCACGTAGTACTCCTGCGGCGTCGCGACGTCCTCGCGCTCGGCGGGCGTCTGCAGGTACGTGCTCACGGTGACCAGCGAGCGGGACGCGTGCCCGACCAGCGACCGCAGGTCCCACTCTCCGAGGCAAGCGCACCAAAGAGATTGCGCGCTGGCGACGCTGCTGGAAGACGCCGGATCAAACTGTCGTCGGTGGCCTGCGAGATCACCGGCGTTTCGGACGGCGATGCTCAAGCGCTCATCGCTGGCCAACGGACTGGCCGTGCTGGCCGATCTGGCTAAACGACAGCTACGCAAGAAGATCCCCGCACTGACCGAAGCGCTACGCGGCCGGTTCAACGACCACCACGCGTTCATGGTGCGGCTCTATCTGGATCGCATCGACGCCCACGAGGCCGACATCGCTCGCCTGGATGCCCGCATCGAGGACGCGATCGCACCTTTCAATACGCCCGGGACCTACTCGTGAGCATCCCGGGCTTCTCCACGTCGTCGCCGATGTGGTCATCGCCGAGACCGCGCCGACATAGCTCCGGGGCCGTCCCAGCGGTCATCTGGGATTCGGTGCACCAGGCCGGCGAAGCTTCTCGCCGCCGACTCGAACGGGGTGACTGAGGCCGCCACAGGGGCTATCCCCTCGAAACCTCGTCCCAACCGTCGACGGATTCCGGGCTGCGCGGACCGGGACCGACGTAGATCGCCGACGGGCGGACGAGCTTTCCGAGCCGCTTCTGCTCGAGAATGTGCGCGCACCAACCGGCGGTACGCCCACAGGTGAACATCGCGGGCATCATCTTGGCGGGCACCTCGGCGAAGTCCAGGATCACCGCCGCCCAGAACTCGACGTTGGTTTCGATGGCGCGGTCGGGGCGACGCTCGCGCAGTTCGGTCAGCGCGGCCTGCTCCAGCGCGACGGCGACCTCGTAGCGCGGCGCCTCCAACTTCTTGGCGGTTGCCCGCAGCACCCGGGCCCGCGGATCCTCCGCCCGGTATACGCGGTGACCGAAGCCCATCAGCTTCTCCTTGCGGTCCAGCACGCCGCGGACCACCGCCCGCGCGTCGCCGGTGCGCTCGACCTCTTCGAGCATCGGGATCACCCGCGCGGGGGCGCCGCCGTGCAGCGGGCCGCTCATCGCCCCGATGGCGCCGGACAGCGCCGCCGCCACGTCGGCACCCGTCGACGCGATCACCCTGGCGGTGAAGGTGGAGGCGTTCATGCCGTGCTCGGCGGCCGACACCCAGTAGGCGTCGATTGCCTCGATGTGCCTCGGATCCGGATCGCCCTGCCAGCGGGTCATGAAACGCGCTGTCACAGTGGAGCATTCGTCGATCTTGCGCTGCGGGACCGCTGGCTGGTAGATCCCGCGGGCAGACTGCGCGACGTAGGACAACGCCATCACCGATGCGCGGGCGAGCTGGTCACGGGCGGTTGCGTCGTCGATGTCGAGCAGTGGCGCATAGCCCCAGATCGGCGCGAGCATCGGCAGGCCGGCCTGCACGTCGACGCGGACATCGCCGCTGTGGATCGGTAGCGGGAACGGCTCGGCGGGCGGCAACCCGTGGCCGAACCTGCCGTCCACCAGCAGCGCCCACACATCACCAAAAGCGACCTGGCGGTTGACCAAATCCTCGATATCGACGCCGCGGTAGCGCAGCGCGCCGCCGTCCTTATCCGGCTCGGCGATCTCGGTGGTGAAGGCCACGACGCCTTCCAGGCCTGACACGAAATCCTCGGGTACCGCAGTCATGGGCTGATTCTTGCAAACGCCGTACGTCCCTCTGCTACCGGTCGGTAACAAGCCGCCGAACTGTTGGGGCGTAGCGTTACCGCGGTGGCTACCCCGGAGAATGAACGCCTGGCCGCGATGCGTGTGGAGTACGGCTCGGCGGAGAAGGACGGCAGCCCCGACCTGGACGCCGACTGGCTCGCCGACGGGTGGGTTGCCCTGCTGCGCAAGTGGTTAGCCGACGCCGAAAGTGCGGGCGTCGCCGAGCCCAACGCGATGGTGGTCGGCACTGTCGATGACAAAGGAAGGCCTGCGACGCGCTCGGTGTTGTGCAAGAGCGTGGACGCCACCGGGATCACCTTTTTCACCAACTACGACTCGGCCAAGGGCGAGGAACTCGCCTCGACGCCGTATGCGTCGGCGACGTTTCCGTGGTTTCTGCTCGGCCGCCAGGTGCACGTCCGCGGCCCGGTGACCAGGGTGTCCGCCGAGGTGACCGCCGACTACTGGCGCCACCGCCCGCGCGGGTCTCAGCTGGGCGCCTGGGCGTCGCACCAGTCCCGCCCGATCGCCTCGCGCGCGGCGCTACTCGACCAATTGGCAGACGTCACCCAACGTTTCGCCGATCTCGATGAGGTCCCGGTGCCACCGAACTGGGGCGGATACCTCATCTCACCCGATGTCGTCGAATTCTGGCAGGGCCGGGAAAACCGGGTGCACAACCGAATTCGGATCACAGAAGGCCGCCAAGAGCGGCTTCAGCCGTAGTGCGGCGGTTCTTCGCCGACCTCACTCCGCTGCGGACACCCGACTTCCGCCGGCTGTGGGTAGCAGGCATCCCAACGGTCATCGGCGGCAACCTCACCATCTTCGCGGTCCCGGTGCAGCTCTACGCGCTGACCCAGAACTCCGCATACGTCGGCCTTTCGGGCATCTTCGCGCTGGTCCCGCTGGTGGTGTTCGGCCTGTGGGGCGGCGCGCTGGCGGATCACATGGACCGGCGCGTGCTGCTGATCATCACGTCGTGCGGTTTGGCGGTGGCGTCGGTGTTTCTATGGCTGCAGGCCGCACTGGCGCTCAACAACGTGTGGGTGGTGCTGTGCCTGTTGTCGGTGCAGCAGGCGTTCTATGCGATCAACTCGCCGACGCGCTCGGCGGCGATCCCCCGGATGGTGCCACCAGAGCAACTGCCTGCGGCCAACTCGCTGAACACGACGGTGTTCCAGTTCGGGGCGATCGTCGGCCCGCTGTTGGCCGGTGTCTTGCTGGGCTGGGTCGACCTCTCCACGCTGTACCTCATCGACGCGATCACCTGCATTGTGCCGATCTGGGCGACTATCCGGATCGCGGCGATCCCGCCCACCAACGGAGACGTCTCGTCCGGCGTGGGATTCCGCGCCGTGCTGGACGGCTTCCGCTACCTCGCAGGCAACACGGTCGTGCTGATGTCGTTCGTCGTGGACCTGATCGCGATGATCCTCGGCATGCCGCGCGCGCTGTTCCCGCAGATGGCACACGAGAGCTTCGGCGGCCCGGTCGAGGGCGGCACCACGATGGCGCTACTCGCCGCCGCCATAGCGGTGGGCGCCGTGGCGGGCGGGATCTTCTCCGGCTGGCTGCCACGTATCCAGCGACAGGGCCTGACCGTCATCGTCGCGATCGTGGTGTGGGGCGTGGCGATGATCGGCTTCGGCGTCGCCAGCGGTCTGGCCGGTGGAACGGCAGGCCTGATGTTGTGGATTGCGTTGGTGTTCTTGGCCGTTGGCGGCGCTGCGGACATGGTGTCATCGGCGTTTCGCAACACGATCCTCCAGCAGGCGGCTTCCGACGAGGTTCGCGGACGGCTGCAGGGCGTGTTCACGGTCGTCGTCGCGGGCGGTCCCCGGCTTGCCGACGCGGTGCATGGCGCGGCCGCAGCGGCCGTCGGCACCACGATCGCGGCGGCCGGCGGCGGTGGACTCGTGGTGGTGGGTGTGATGATCGCGGCAGTTCTCGCGCCTGCGTTCGTGCGGTACCGGGTCACCCGACCCGGCGCCGGCCAGCCGGATCCGTTCAGCGAACAAGCGCCGGACGACGACAAAGTGTGACCGCGGGCAGATTGCGTTCGCGGACACTTTCCTTGGCAACTTTCAGCCACCGGGCTAGCATCCTGGCGTGCCTGGTGATTCGAGCGAGTCGTTGCCGCTTGGCCTGCGCGAACGTAAAAAACAGCGCACGCGCACCACGCTGATCGACGCCGCCATCGAGTTATGCGAGCGACAGGGCTTCGAGCAGACGACGGTTGAGCAGATAGCCGCGATCGCCGACGTCTCACCCCGCACGTTCAGTCGCTACTTCGCTACCAAGGAAGCGGTGTGTCTGGCGCTGGTCGACGACGCCGTCGACGTTGCCGCGGTCGAGCTGGCCCGCCTCCCGGCGGACATGAACCATCTGGAGGCGCTGTTTCGCGCCTCGGTGACGATGTACCGGAACACCAAGCGCGCAGGCAGCGGGGAACTGACCGCCCCGCGGCTGATGTGCACTCTGCGGATCATCCTGTCGTCGCCGACGCTGCGGCAGGCGACCATGGAGTTCCGGCCACACGCGGTCAACGTCGAGCTGGCCAAGCGGATGGGCGTCGATCTCACCGACCGTGGGCTGCGGCTGGTCGCCGCCGTGTGGGCGTCGATCATCATGACCGCCCTCGCCGACCTCGGCATGGACACCGGCTGGCAGGGCGTCGATATCGACGACGCCGTCGACCGGATCGAAGAGACGTTCGCCCAGTTCGCGGGCCTGATTGCCAGCGTCGCCCAGCCAGTCTGAACCCCCCCGCACCCCGCGCGGGCGCGATTGCCACAATGGGACTACCTTTTGAGGGACAGAGGTCGGTTCTCTCAGTCGACGAAGGGATTCCTGTGGCAGAAAAAGACGAGCACGCCACCCTCCACTATCCCGGTGGCGAGCTTGACCTGGACATCGTCGGTGCCACTGAGGGCTCCGACGGGATCGCTCTGGGGTCGCTTCTGGCGAAGACCGGCTACACCACGTTCGACGAAGGCTTCGTCAATACCGCCTCGACCGAGAGCGCCATCACCTACATCGACGGCGACGCGGGGATCCTGCGTTATCGCGGTTATCCGATTGAGCAGCTCGCGGAGAAGTCGAACTTCATCGAGGTGAGTTATCTGCTGATCTACGGCGAACTGCCGACCAAGGAGCAGCTCGAGAACTTCACCGGTCGGATCCAGCGGCACACGCTGTTGCATGAGGACCTCAAGCGGTTCTTCGACGGCTTCCCGCGCAACGCGCATCCGATGCCGGTGGTGTCCAGTGCGGTGAACGCGTTGTCGGCGTACTACCAGGATTCGCTGGATCCGTTCGACGATGAGCAGGTCGAGCTGTCGACCATCCGGTTGCTGGCCAAGCTGCCGACCATCGCGGCGTATGCGTACAAGAAGTCGGTGGGCCAGCCGTTCCTGTACCCGGACAACTCGCTGACGCTGGTCGAGAACTTCCTGCGGATGACGTTCGGGTTTCCCGCCGAGCCCTACGAGGTGGACCCGGAAGTGGTGCGGGCGTTGGACTTGCTGCTGATCCTGCACGCCGATCACGAGCAGAACTGTTCGACGTCGACGGTGCGGCTGGTCGGCTCGTCGCAGGCCAACCTGTTCACCTCGATCTCGGGCGGCATCAACGCGCTGTGGGGCCCGCTGCACGGCGGCGCCAACCAGGCGGTGCTGGAGATGCTCGACAAGATCCGCCAGTCCGACGGCGACGTGCACGACTTCGTCAAGAAGGTCAAGAACAAGGAAGACGGCGTCAAGCTGATGGGCTTCGGCCACCGGGTGTACAAGAACTACGACCCGCGGGCGCGCATCGTCAAGGAGCAGGCCGACAAGATCCTCGGCAAGCTCGGCGGCGACGACGAACTGCTCGACATCGCCAAGGCGCTGGAAGAGGTCGCGCTCACCGACGACTACTTCGTCGAGCGCAAGCTGTACCCGAACGTGGACTTCTACACCGGCGTGATCTACCGCGCGATGGGCTTCCCCACCCGGATGTTCACCGTGCTGTTCTCCGTGGGCCGGCTGCCCGGCTGGATCGCGCACTGGCGGGAGATGCACGAGGAAGGCAGCGGAAAGATCGGCCGTCCGCGTCAGATCTACACCGGCTACACCGAGCGTGACTACGTCGCGTCGGAAAAGCGCTGACCTTCGCACCGCGAGCGGCCGTGTCTGTACAGCGACACGCCGCTGATCTATGTACAAAAGCGGTCGCTCGCGCGGCATGACTGCGACGCATTTCACCGGCGGTCGGGCTTGCGCGGTGGACAGTTGTAGATTCACAATAATTGTGTGAATGAAACTGTCGTCCGGTCGCTGAGCCCACGGCGCAAGGTCATCATCCTGATGTCCTGCTGCCTGAGCCTGCTGATCGTGTCGATGGACGCGACGATCGTCAACGTCGCCATTCCGTCCATCCGCAACGACCTCGGCGCCTCGCCGTCCCAGCTGCAGTGGGTCGTCGACATCTACACGCTGGTTCTGGCTTCGCTGCTGATGCTGTCCGGCGCGACCGGTGACCGCTTCGGTCGCAGGCGTGTCTTCCAGATCGGGCTGACTGTCTTCGCGCTCGGGTCGCTGTTGTGCAGCCTGGCTCCCAGCATCGAGATGCTCATCGTCGCGCGGTTCATGCAGGCCGTCGGTGGCTCGATGCTGAACCCCGTTGCGCTGTCGATCATTTCGCAGATCTTCGTCGGCCGCGTGGAGCGGGCACGTGCGCTCGGTATCTGGGGCGCGGTCGTCGGCATCTCCATGGCGCTTGGCCCGATCGTCGGCGGTCTGCTCATCGAATGGATCGGTTGGCGGTCCGTGTTCTGGATCAACCTGCCGATCTGCGCCGCGGCGATCATCCTGACGGCGATCTTTGTGCCCGAGTCCAAGTCGGCGACCATGCGCAACATCGATCCGATAGGTCAGGGACTCGCGGTGCTGTTCCTGTTCGGCCTGGTCTTCACCCTCATCGAGGGTCCCGTTATGGGTTGGTCGAACCCCCGCACCATCGCGATCGCGGTCATCGCGGCGGTCGCGTTCGTCGCCTTCCTACGCTATGAGGCCCGGCGCCACGACCCGTTCATCGACCTGCGCTTCTTCCGCAGCATCCCGTTCGCTTCGGCGACTGTGCTGGCCATCAGCGCTTTTGCGGCCTGGGGCGCCTTCCTGTTCATGATGTCGCTGTACCTGCAGGGTGAGCGTCACTTTTCGGCGATGCACACCGGCCTGATATTTCTTCCGATCGCGATTGGCGCGCTGATCTTTTCGCCGCTTTCCGGTCGCCTTGTCGGCCGGTTCGGTGCGCGGCCGTCACTCATGGTCGCCGGTGTGCTGATCGTCACCGCATCGGTGATGCTGACCTTCTTGTCGGCGACGACGCCGGTGTGGCAGCTGTTGATCGTCTTTGCCGTGTTCGGCATCGGCTTCGCGATGGTGAACGCCCCCATCACCAATTCCGCCGTCAGCGGCATGCCGCTGGACCGTGCAGGGGCGGCGTCGGCCGTGACCTCCACCAGCAGGCAGATCGGCGTCAGTATCGGTGTGGCGCTGTGTGGTTCGGTGGCCGGGGCAGCGCTGGCGCACACGGCGGACTTCGCGACCGCGGCCCGGCCGCTGTGGTTCGTCAGCATCGTGCTCGGCATCGTGGTCTTCACACTCGGCATCGTGTCGACCTCGCCGCGGTCGATCGCATCCGCCGATCGGCTCGCACCGCTCATTGCCGGCACCTCGGTCAACAGGGAGGGCGCGCATGTCGGGTAACCCGATGGCCGACGAGGTTTGGCGGGCAATGGCCTCGCTGGTGATCGACAACCGCGACAGCTGGAAGCGTGCGGTGGTGGAGCGCAGCGGTCTGCCGTTCAGCCGGATCCGGGTGCTGCGCCGGCTGGCCAGGGGGCCGATGACCGTGAAGCAGGTGGCGGTGGCGGCGACCATGGATGCGCCCGCGGCCACTGTCGCGGTCAACGACCTCGAAGATCGCGGACTGGTGGTGCGAACACCCGAGCCGACCAATCGGCGGTGCAAGGTGGTGTCGCTGACCGACGCCGGCCGCGACATGGTGCGGACGATCGACGCGATCGACGACCCGGCACCGGAAATTCTGTTGGACCTCGACGACGACGAGCTCAAGAAGCTGCGAACCATCCTGGTCAAGCTGACGTCGGCCTAGCGACCGCGCCATACTCTGATTGGCGTGGCACTATCGTGCGGTGCGTGCGGCGCAGGCCTGCGGGACGAAGCCCGCTTCTGCGATACCTGCGGTTCGCCGGTCGCAGCCGCGAACAGCCATGCCGAGTACAAGCAGGTCACCGTGCTCTTCGCCGACGTGGTGCACTCGATGGACATCGCCGCGGCCGTCGGTCCGGAACGGCTGCGCGAGATCATGGGCGAGGTGTTCCGCCGGTCGTCGGTGATCGTTCAGCGCTACGGCGGGACGGTGGACAAGTTCACCGGCGACGGCATCATGGCCGTCTTCGGCGCGCCGATCGCGCTCGAGGACCACGCCGCGCGCGCCTGCCGTGCCGCACTGGACATTCAGACCGACGCGACGCACTTGGCGGCGGAAGTCGATGACCGTGACCACATCGGCCTGCAGCTGCGGATCGGATTGAACTCCGGTGAGGTGATCACCGGCGAAATCGGCTCCGGCCCAATGAGCTACACCGCTGTGGGTGAGCAAGTGGGTATGGCGCAGCGCATGGAGTCGGTCGCGCCACCCGGCGGCGTCATGGTCAGCGAGTCGACTGCGCGACTGGTGGAGACCGCCGCCATGCTGGGTGATACGGAGCTTGTCCACATCAAGGGTGCTCAGGACCCAGTGTCGGCACGCCAGCTGTTTGGGATGTCCAAGGGGCGGCGACGCGATCGTGTCGAGCCCACGTTCGTCGGTCGCCAGTGGGAGATGGGAGCTCTTCAAGGGCTTTTCGACCGCGCGGTCAGTGGAAGCGGATGTGTTGTCGGTGTGGTCGGCCCACCGGGAATCGGCAAGAGCCGCATCGTGCGCGAGCTGACCGCGCTATCCGGCGGTTCCGGCATCCACGTGTCCGTCACTTACTGCGAGTCGCACACCGCCGACGTGCCGTTCTATGCCGCCGCTGGTCTGGTGCGATCCACCATCGGGTTGGACGGCCTGGACGACGCGTCCTCGCGGGAGCGGGTGAGGGAGCGCTTCACGGGCGCCGATGACGAGGACGTGCTCCTCCTCGATGACCTGCTCGGCATTGCCGATTCCGGGACCGCGATGCCTCAGATCGATCCGGACGCCCGTCGTCGTCGAATCGCCGCAATGGTCAAGGCCGCCGCGCTGATCCGAACGAATCCTGTTGTCTACGTCATCGAGGATGCCCATTGGATCGACGCGATCAGTGAGTCCATGCTGGCGGAGTTTCTCAGCGTGATCCCTCAGACGCCGTCGTTAGTGGTCATCACCTACCGTCCGGAATACGATGGGCTGCTTGCTCACTCGCCTCGCTCGCAGACGATCACCCTCGAGCCGCTTGACGAACCACAGATGCTCGAGTTGGGGGCAGAGCTGTTGGGCGAGGACAGATCGGTAACCGAACTCGTCGACCTGATCGCGGAGCGGGCGGCCGGGAACCCGTTCTTCGCAGAAGAAATCGTCCGCGATCTCAGCGAGCGCGACGTATTGGTCGGCGGCCGTGGTTGCTACCTTTGCACGGGTCCGGTCGCAAATGTGCATGTGCCGAGCACATTGCAGGCGGTCATCGCCGCCCGCATCGACCGCCTCGACCCAGCCGCAAAGCGCACGCTCAACGCTGCTTCGGTGATCGGATCACGGTTCACGCCTGACATGTTGAAGGCACTTGATGCCCAGGCAGCGCTCGGCGATCTCGTCACCGCAGAGCTCATTGACCAGATGGCGACCAGCCAACACGCCGAGTACGCGTTCCGGCATCCATTGGTGCGTGCGGTGGCATACGAATCACAACTCAAGTCGGATCGTGCGAAGCTGCATCGGCGCGTTGCCGCAGCAATCGAACAGAACGACCAGAACGCCGCCCTCATCGCCGAACACCTCGAGGCCGCAGATGATCTGCCCGCAGCCTACGAGTGGCACATGCGGGCCGGCGCCTGGTCAACTAACCGCGACATCGCCGCCGCGCAATTGAGTTGGGAACGCGCGCTCGAGGTCGCCGATTCCCTGCCTGTCGATACTCCGAATCGGTTGGCCAAGCGCATCGCGCCACGCACGCTGATATGCGGAAATACGTTCAAGCGGTTTCACCCGGACATCTCGTCTCGCTTCGAGGAGCTGCGCGACTTGTGCACCCAGGCCGACGATAAGGCGGCGTTGGCGGTCGGGATGGCCGGTATGACGATCGAAAACGTGCTGCACGGGCGTGTGCGGGACGCCTCTGGGCTTGCCTCGGAGACCATGGCGCTGGTGGAGTCAATCGACGATCCAGCATTGACGATCGCGCTGTCGTTCGCCGGGATCGTTGCAAAGCACGAGACGGGTGAGACGGCGGACGCCCTGCGATGGACTCAGGCGGTCATCGATCTTGCGGTCGAGGATCCCGACAAGGGCAGGTTGATCTTCGAATCCCCGCGTGCCACGGCGTTGGCCTGGCGCGGAGTGGCTCGGTTCCGATCAGGCACACCCGGCTTTCACGATGACTTCGACGAGGCCATGGCCATCGCGGAGCAATCCGACACACTGTCGAAGGCGGCCATCATCACCTATAAGTACGCCGGTATCTCGCGAGGGGTGTTTCTGGCCGACGACAACGTGTTGCGTGAAATCGAATCAGCAATGAAGCAGGTAGAGCGATCGAGCGACGACATGTCGGTGGTCATGCTGCGCCTGACCTTTGCGATGGCGTTGGTACACCACGGCGCAGATCCGGCGCGAGGCTATGAGGAGATGCACAGATTGCGCGAAACATGCATCAAGGAACGCTTCCTGTTGAACATGCTTCCTCTATGCGATATCTACCTTGCTCTCGAGCGGGCGGGTCGCGGCGAAAAGGATGCCGCGATCCAACAGTGGCGGGCCCTCGCCGAGCGAATGGAAGAAGCGGGTCACATCAACAATCTCGATCTGCCATTGATGTTCATGTCGGAGCAATTCATTTCGCATCGCGACTACGACGAAGCCGCCCGCGAGATAGAGCGACTCGAGTATTCTGGCGGCGGATTACGATTGGCGCTCGCGGGAACTCGCCGCGCTACGTCTGCGCACGCTGCTTGCGCAGGCCCGCGGCGACGAGAGCGGGTACGTCGAACTTCGAGACCGCTACCGCGCCATGGCAAACGACCTCGGCTTCGAGGGCCACATCAAGTGGGCAGCGGAGATGCCCTAGCCTTCCAGCACCGCCATCGCCGCGCTGTGCCCGCCGATCCCCGAAACCGCTCCACCACGCCGAGACCCCGAACCGCACAACAGGATCCGGTCGTGGCTCGTCGCGACACCCCACCGCCGCGCAGGCGTATCGAGCGGCTCGTCGTTCTCGACGAACGGCCAGTTCAATGCGCCGTGGAAGATGTTGCCTGCCGTCATACCCAGTATCTTCTCCAGGTCCTGGGTGGTCTTGGCCTCGATACACAGCCGACCCGACGCGTCCTCCATCAGCACATCCTGAACCGGTTCGGCCAGAACCGAATTGAGCGAGTGAAGGACGGCAGAGGTCAGATCTTCGCGCAGCCGGTCGGGATCCGCGCCGGTGGCCAGGCCATGCGGTGCGTGCAACCCGAAAACGGTGATCGTCTGAGCGCCCGCGGCCTGGAGCTCATCGGACAGGATGCTGGGGTCGGTCAGCGAGTGGCAGTAGACCTCGCACGGCAGCGGGTCCGGAATGGAGCCGTGTGCCGCGCGGTCATACGCGGCCTCGAGCTGGCTGTAGTTCTCGTTGATGTGGAAGGTGCCGCCGAAAGCCTGCTCGGGCGTGACGGTTTCGTCGCGCAGACGTGGCAGCCGTCGTAGCAGCAGGTTGACCTTCACCTGCGCGCCCGGCGCTGACGACGGCGCAGGATCGCCGACCAACTCCGCGAGCACCGTCGGAGTCACGCCGGCCAGAATGCGTTCGGCCTGCACCCTGTGCCGCTGACCGTCGAGCTCGTAGCACACCTCGCCATCCGGGTCGATCGCGTAAACCTCTGCGTTCGTGGTGATTTCGGCACCGAAGCCGGCGGCGGCAGCGGCCAGCGCTCCGCTGACCGCCCCCATGCCTCCGATCGGCACGTCCCAGTCGCCGGTGCCGCCGCCGAGCAGGTGGTACAGGAAGCAGATGTTCTGCTCCAGCGATGGATCGTCGGCCTGCGCGAAGGTCCCGATCAACGCATCGGTGGCCATCACGCCGCGGACCAGATCGTTGTTCACCGCTTCGGTGATCGCCTGCCCGATCGGCCGATCGATCAACGACCGCCACGTCTCTTCGGCATCGGGATCACCGTCGGCGACAACAAGCTTGAACGCGTCGTCCCGCGTTCGCAGCGGCGCGGTCATCGTTGGCCACAACCGGGAAGTCACGATCCGGGCGCGGCGGTAGAACTCCGCGAACGGCCCCGCATCGCCTTCCGCGCCGACGGCCGCGAACGTCGGTTCCGGTCCGATCAACAGGCCGGTCCGGCCCCCGGTCGCCGGATCGGGTGTGTACGACGAGTAGCGGCGTCGCGCCAGCCGTACCCGCACGCCGAGGTCGTCGATGATGCGCCGCGGTAGCAGGCTCACCAGATATGAGTAGCGGGAAAGCCGGGCGTCGATTCCCTCGAAGGCGTGCGCCGACACCGCCGCACCGCCGACGTGGTCGAGCCGCTCCAGTACCCGCACCCGACGTCCGGCGCGGGCGAGATAGGCGGCGGCGACCAGGGCGTTGTGCCCACCGCCGACGATGACGACGTCGGTCTTCGGATCCGTGATCAACCGAGGTAGCCTTCGACCTCGTCCGGCGGGCGCACGTGGGCCTCACGCGGGTCGCCGCCGGTCTCCCGGAGTGCGCGGCGCTGCCGCAGCAGGTCCCAGCACTGGTCCAGCTCGACCTCCAGCGCGCGCAGACGCGCGTGTTCCTCGTCCGGGCTTATCTCGTGCCGTTGCAGGCGGGCGCGAAGGTCGCGCTCCTCGTCGACCAGCTCGCGGATGTGTGCCAGGGGGTTGTTGTCAGATGCCACGCGTCCAGTGTGCCCGTTGAGACGGTCGGACTTAACGCGATTGACGCGTAACGTAGCCCATCGTGGCGACGAAACCCGAGGTTGAATTCCCGGATGGCCCCGCACCCACCGAGTTGGTCATCGACAACGTGGTGGTCGGTGACGGGGCAGAGGCGGTGCCGGGCGGCACGGTGACTGTGCACTATGTCGGTGTCGAGTACGACACCGGTGAGGAGTTCGACAGCTCCTGGAATCGCGGTGAGTCCATCGAATTCCCGCTGCGGGGACTGATCCAGGGTTGGCAGGACGGCATTCCGGGCATGCGGGTGGGTGGCCGCCGCCGACTCGTCATTCCACCCGAACAGGCATACGGACCGGCCGGTGCCGGTCACCGATTGTCGGGCAAGACTTTGATTTTCATCATCGACCTCCTCGATGTTCGCTAACTAACGAAGCGGCAAATTCTTTCGGTTGAGCAGGGGTTCATCGGTAGTTGTCGGGTTGAGGGGCTATCGATTCAAACCTCCCCGCAAGGGTGTCGATAGTTCTAGGCTTTGTTCGGAAACAAGATCAAAGCGAACCTCTATCGACCCCAGGAGGGCACCATGCCGGGTTCCGATGATTCCGAAGACTCTCGTACGATCACGGGCTATCACACCGCCTCCAGGTTCTACCGGCGCCCGCCCGGCGCCGCATGGCTATTGGCGTTGCTCGCAATCCCGCTGCTGCTTGCGCTGATCGGCTGGGCCGGCCTGAAAAAACCGGACGCAGACGCCAATCTGACCCTGCCGAGCGTCAATCCGTCGGCGACACTCACCGCCCCTAGCGTCAATGCCCCCGACGTCAACGCGCCGAACGTCAACGCGCCGAACCTGAACTTCGCGCCGTTGTCAATTCTGCGCAACGGCAACGGTTTTACCCTTTCCGGCGAGCTACCCGACATCGCAGACCAAGAACGGGCTGCTCGACAGCCTCAAGCTCGCGTTCGGGCCGGACATCAACCTGACGGACAACCTGAACCTCAAGGCCGGTGTCAACGCACCGGATTTCGCCGCGCTTGGCTCGATATTCGGCGCAGCGATCGACATTCCGGATTTCAATTTCGACCTCAACGGCGACACCGTGACGCTCAAGGGCATCGCGCCCTCCGAAGAGGCGAAGGCCGGAGTTGAAGCCGCGGCGAAGGCTGCGTGGCCGAACATGAAGGTCGTCAACGAGATAACGGTGCCTGCGCCGCCGGCGCCGGCACCGGCACCTGCGGCTCCTGCACCCGCACCGGCGCCGGGTGGTGGTCCGTGCGCGACGCTGCAGGCCGACATCACCGCCCTGCTGAGGACGCCGATCAACTTCCAGACGGACGGGTTCAGCGTGACGCCTGCATCGCAGCAGCAACTGACGCAGATCGCCGACAAGTTGAAGGCCTGCCCGGACCCCAGGGTGTCGGTGGTCGGTCACACCGACAACAGCGGCAATGACGCGATCAACATCCCGCTGAGCAACAACCGCGCCAAAGCCGTTGCCGACTATCTGGTTTCGCAGGGTGTCACCGGAGACCGGGTCACCTCAAGCGGAGTCGGATCGGCGGAACCGATCGCCCCCAACGACACGGCTGCAGGCAAGGCGCAGAACCGCCGAGTCGCCATCACGGTCAGCTAAGGAGATCTGACATGGACTTCATCATTCAGTGGTTGTGGTACCTGGTGGCCTTTGTGGTCGGCTCGCTGGTCGCGTGGTTGATCACGGTGCTCACGATCAAGCGGACGTCCGAAGAGGAAGCGCTCGCCGATCTTCCGGGCGCACGCGAGTTGGGAGCGGCATGATGCAAAACGTCAATGGGTGGTTGATGGCCCTGGCGTTCCTCCTGGGCCTGGTGCTGACGCTCTTCTTGTTGATCCGCAGGGTCAAGCGGGAAGTGCCCGAGTACGCGACGCTCGCGGCGGGTGCGGGTGCGGGTGCGGCGGCTGCGGGCGCTGCGGGAGCCGCTGGTGCGGCGAAGTTGGCAGGCGGCCGTGCCGGTGTGGTCGAGGACGAGCCGTACGGCGCGGGGTCGATCCGGGTGAAGGGTACCGCCGCGGCACCCGAGGGCGGGTACACGATCAAGGGCAACGAGGATTCGATGCTCTATCACACGACCGACAGCCCCTCGTGGAAGCAGACAATCGCCGAGATCTGGTTCCGTGATGTGAAATCGGCGGAGCGGGCCGGTTTCTCGCGATGGGACGCGGGCGGCGCCGCCAAGGCGGCGGGTGCCGCTGCGGCCGCTGCGGCGGGCGGAGTCGCTGCGGCCAATCTGACCGGAGGCGATGGTGCGGCGACGGCGAAGTTCCCAAGGTCGATGTGGACGCCGACGACGAGCCGGCGACGTTGAGAGCGCCCAAGATCGATGTCGACGCCGACGCCTCCGCGGGTAAGCCCGGTGCTGTTGCGGCCGGTGCCGCGGCGGCAGGGGCGGCGGCAGTCGGGGGCGCGGCGGCCGCGAAGTTCACCGATACGTCGTCAGACCAGACGGCAAAGATCGCGGCCGTCACCGAGGAGCCCTACGGCGCTGGTTCGGCGCGCGTCGCAGCAGGGGCCGGTGCGCCGTCGGGCTATGACATCAAGGGCAACGAGGACTCGATGCTCTACCACACCACCGACAGCCCGTCGTACAAGCAGACGATCGCCGAAGTCTGGTTCCGTGACGAACCGTCTGCCCAGGCCGCCGGCTTCACGAGGTGGGATGAGGTGGGATAGGGGCAGGGCGGGCGGGGCCACTGCCATCGCCGCGATCGCCGACGTTCCAGCGGGCAGGCACGGTCCCGGTTCGGCGACACCCGGCGCGGGCGGAAGCGGTCCGTCGGGCTGGACCATCAAGGGCAACGAGGACTCGAAGCTCTACCACACCACCGACAGCCCGTCGTACAAGCAGACGATCGCCGAGGTGTGGTTCTTCGACGAGCCGACGGCCGAGGCGGCCGGCTTCACCCACTGGAGCAAGGGACGGGCGACGACGGGCGGTGCGGCCAAATTCGCCGAAGTGCCGCCGGCCCGCACGGTCCCGGCTCGGCCAAACCCGGTCCAGGCGGAAGCGGACCCGAGGGCTGGACCGTCAAGGGCAACGAGGACTCGATGCTCTACCACTCGCCGGAGAGCAACGCGTACGACGTGACCGTCGCCGAGGTGTGGTTCCGCGACGTGCCGACCGCCGAGGCGGCGGGCTTCCACCGCTGGGACAGCGGCTTGTCGCAACGCGGAAAGAGTAGCGGCTAGCGCGGCCCGGGCAGCCGTAACAACAGCCGCGCGCCACCGAGCGGGCTGGACTGCAACAACGCTGTGCCGCCGTGCAATTCGGCTTGCTGGGCGACCAGCGCCAGGCCGAGGCCCGAGCCCGAGACCGAGGCCGTCGACCCGCGGGAGAAGCGTTCGAACACGATGTCGCGCTCTTCTTCGGGGATGCCGACGCCGTCATCGTCGATCGCGATCTCCACACCCGCGCGGGAACTCACCGCGGACAGCTGCACCCGGCCGGCGCCGCCGTGCTTGACCGCATTGGCGATCGCGTTGTCCACCGCCAGCCGCAGGCCCGCGGGTAATCCGACGATGATCACGGTCGGTGCGGGCACCAGCGACACGTCCAGATCGGGGTAGACGCGCATCGCGTCGTGTGCGGCCCGGTCGAGCAGCTCGGCGATGTCCACCGGGACGTGGTCGTCGGAGGTCGACAGTTCGCCCTGCGCCAGGCGTTCCAGCGCGCCGAGGGTTTCCTCGACGCGCGACTGCGTCCGGATGACGTCGTTGATGACCTCTTTGCGTTGCTCGTCGGGCATGTCCAGGGTGGCCAGCACCTCGAGGTTGGTGCGCATCGCGGTCAGCGGCGTGCGAAGTTCGTGCGCGGAGACCGCCGAGAAGTCGCGCGCCGACGCCAGCGCCGCCTTGGTGTTGTCCTGCTCGGTCCAGATGCGCTGCAGCATGCCCTTGACCGCCTCGGCGATCTCGACCGCTTCGGAGGCGCCGCGCACTTCGACGTCGGGCGCTTCGTCACCCGCGTCGATCTGACGGGTCTGCTCGGCGAGGCGTTTCAGCGGCCGGACCGCGAACGCGGCGAGCAGCCACCCGGCGAACGTGGCCGCGCCGATCGCGAAAAAACAGATGATCAGGACGCGGCGATGCAGGTTGTTGGTGTCGGCGATGGTGGCGTCGTAGGTCGCCCCGACGGCGACCGACATCGGCTCGGGGATGCGGATCTCGACGGTGCGCACCCGATAGCGAACCCCGTTGACATACGTGTCCGCGTAGCCGGCGGGCAGTTCCGGAAGGACGACGTTCGAGTTCGACGTGACCTGGTCGCCGTTGCGGACGGTGATGACGGCGTCCTGGTCGTTGGGTGACTTCGGGATCTCGTCGAGCCCGCGCGGCACGAACGGAATAGCGAAACCGGCCGCCTCGTCGAGCCTGCGGTCGAGGCGCTCCTTGCGGTCGTTGGTGATGCCGATCCACACGACCGTCCCGACGATGCCGACGACGATGGCCGCGGCGATGGCTGTCGCGAACGCCACGCGGGTGCGCAGCGACGGCGTTCGGGTGAAGAACCGGGACAGCGGGGCCATCGGACTACTGCTGTCGCAGGACGAACCCCACGCCGCGGACCGTGTGCAGCAGCCGGGGCGCGCCACCCGCCTCCAGCTTGCGACGGAGATAGCCGATGAACACGTCGACCACGTTGGTGTCGGCGGCGAAGTCGTAGCCCCAGACCAGCTCCAACAACTGGGCGCGCGACAGCACGGCGGTCTTGTGTTCGGCCAGCACGGCGAGCAGGTCGAACTCGCGCTTGGTCAGGTCGACGTCGACGCCGTTGACGCGGGCGCGGCGGCCGGGGATGTCGACCTCGAGTGGGCCGACGGAGATGGTCTCCGACGAGAACGTCGCGGTGGCGCCCCTGCGGCGCAGCAGCGCCTTCACCCGCGCCACCAGCTCGGCCAGCACGAACGGCTTGACCAGGTAGTCGTCGGCGCCGGCCTCCAGACCGGCGACCCGGTCGTCGACCGAGCTGCGGGCCGACAGCACACAGACCGGGACGTCGTTGTCCATCGCGCGAAGCGCCGTGACGACGCTGACCCCGTCGAGCACCGGCATGTTGATGTCCAGCACGATCGCGTCGGGCCTGGTCTCGGTGGCGCTGCGCAGCGCCTCTGCGCCGTCCTTCGCCGTCGATACGTCGAATCCGGACAGCCGCAGGCCGCGCTCCAGGGACGCGAGCACGTCGTCGTCGTCGTCGACAACGAGCACCCGGGGCGAAACTGCGGCACTGTCCATGCCGCCATCTTGCCTGATCGACCACCGCGAATGGGGATCGGCGCGAGAGGCCTTGCTATCACCTTTGCTGCGGTCGCATCACCGGGATGTCACGGGAAGCGCAATGTTCATCGGATTGCAAAGCGACGCTCCGGCGTGATCGGCTGCCTCGGATTGGTATAACGCGGGGTCACTCTCCGCCGCCACCGCAGCCGCCTCCGCCACCGCAGCCGCCTCCGCCACCGCAGCCGCCTCCGCCACCGCAGCCGCCTCCGCCACCGCCGCCGTCGGCGCCTCCGGCACAAACCCCGGTTGCGCTGGCTCCACATCCCGCTGCGCCGAATCCGGCTGCGCCAAAATCCGCGGCGCCGGACTTGCCCGACGCCCACTTACGACGGCGCTTGCGGTCATGGAGCTTGTTGACCCCAATGCCCAGCGCGATGATCGCGCCCAGGGTTGCGAGCACGATGACTGTCGGGATCAGAGTGTCCATCAGCTGCCGCCTCCGCCGCCACCGCAGCCTCCGCCGCCACCGCAGCCGCCGCCGCACGCCGTACAGCCGGCGACCCCGCCCCCGCAAGCGTCGCCGACCACTCCCGGGCTACCGCTGCACCGAGCGATGGGGTCGTCGACGCCGTCGTCGTTCTGCGTCAGATGCAGTCCGGTCCCGGCCGTCCACGCGGCAGCGGTCCACGCACCGCCCGCGCCATACCTACGCGCCCACAGTGACCTCCGGTCCTGCACTCGACCGGCCCGGTACGCGCGGCTGCTGCCCCTCGAGCGTTCTTCGAACGTGCGTGGCTCGCCCACGGCGGGCTTGCGAACGACGGATTTCGGTCGGCTCCGCGCCCGCCGCACCCCGACGACAACCGCAAGGGTGACGAATCCAGCCAGTGCCCCGCCGATAATGACGGCGACGTCAGTGCCAATCATGGTCGAATGCTACGACCGTTTGCCGCGGCGGCATAGAGTATTCGGCATACGTCACCGCAGCAGGAAACGACTAGATCGGGCGAATGCCGTGGTCGCGGCGCTCGATCTACCGCCTGCTGTGTTCAAGACGTGCCCTTGGCAGCCGCGTGAACTCGTCGAGAAAGGTTTGCGGCAGTGGTTGCGCTGCTGTGCGGCAGCGCTGCGCGACAAGCAGGTCATCGGTATGCCGTCGCATGCGGTCGACGAGGCATGGCACGGCTTCATCCTCTGCACCGCAAGGTATTCCGCGTTCTGCGATGAGGCCTACGGCCGATTCCTGCATCACCACCCCGAAGGCGGCGCCCCCGAAACGTGCCTCGGCCGCCACCGATCCGATGCACGAGCAGCTTCGCCGGACGGTCATCGCGTGGTCGATGGTGGCGAGGCCCGGCGAGCGGTGCGTCCTGTGGGACCTCGACAAGCACGTCGGTGTCGAGGAGCCTGGGGTATCGATCCGGCCCGGGTCGCCGACATCGAGGCGGACCTCGCACAGACTCGGATCAGCGGGTTTGAGCCCGCAACACCTCGGGAAGTCGTTGACCTCATCCATTGTTGAGGTTTTACGGTGAATTCATGAGTTTTGAAACGGTAGCGCGGCAATCCTTGCGCCGGCAGACGCACGCCAAGGGCGGCGACCTGCGGTCGCTGATCGACCGCAGGCTGCTGGGCCGGATCTGGCGCTTCGCCGCACGGCATCACCGCAGGTTGGGCGTGTTCGTCGGGGTCAGCGTGGTCAGTGCGCTGCTCGGGCTGGCCACCCCGCTGCTGGCGGGCAGGGTCGTCGACGAGATCGGCAGGGGCGCGCTGGGCATCGTGGTAGCGCTGGCCGCGGTGATCGCGGCGGTCGCCGTCGCCGAAGCCGGTGTCTCGCTGGTGACGCGGTGGCTGTCGTCGACCATCGGCGAGGGTCTGATCCTCGACCTGCGCACCGCTGTCTTCGACCACGTGCAGCGGATGCCCGTCGCGTTCTTCACCCGCACCCGCACCGGCGCCCTCGTCAGCAGGCTCGGCAACGACGTGAACGGCGCGCAGCGCGCCTTCTCGGACACGTTCTCCGGCGTCATCACCAACATCGTCACCCTGACGCTGACGCTGGTCGTCATGCTCAGGATCTCCTGGCAGGTGACGGTGCTGTCGCTGGTGCTGATGCCGCTGTTCCTGCTGCCCGCCCGCTGGATCGGGCGAACCATGGCGCGGCTGTCCCGCGAAGCCGCCATCCACAACGCGACGATGAACACCCAGATGACCGAACGCTTTTCGGCGCCCGGCGCGACGTTGGTCAAGCTCTTCGGCAGCCCGGCCACCGAATCGCGCGAGTTCGAGGTCCGGGCCGGACGCGTGCGCGACATCGGGGTGCGCACCGCGATGCTGCAGTCGGTCTTCATGAACTCGCTGACGTTGATGTCGGCGCTCGCGCTGGCGCTGGTGTACGGGCTCGGCGGCGTGCTGGCGATCGGTGGGCACCTGCAGACGGGTGCGATCGTGTCGCTGGCACTGCTGCTGACCCGGCTGTACTCGCCGCTGACGGCGCTGGCCAACGCGCACGTCGAGATCGCCAGTGCGCTGGTCAGCTTCGAGCGTGTCTTCGAGGTGCTCGACCTCGTCCCGCTGATCCAGGAGAAGCCGGACGCGCGTGCCGGTGCCCGACGGTCCGGTGTCGGTGGAGTTCGACGACGTGCGGTTCTCCTACCCGTCGGCCGACAAGGTGTCGCTGGCCTCCCTCGAAGAGGTCGCGGTGCTCAGCGAGACGATGTCGCGGGGGAGACGAAGTGCTGCACGGTATTTCGTTCACCGCGCAGCCCGGCGAGATGGTGGCGCTGGTCGGTTCGTCGGGGGCGGGTAAGTCGACGATCGCGTCGCTGATGGCCCGGCTCTACGACGTCGATTCCGGCGTCGTGCGCCTCAACGGAGTCGACGTGCGCGACGTGACGTTCGCGTCGCTGAAGGAGACCGTCGGCATGGTGACCCAGGACGGGCACCTGTTCCACGAGTCGATCGGGTCGAATCTGCGGCTGGCCGCGCCCGACGCAACCGACGACGAGCTGTGGCAGGCGCTGGAACGCGCCCGGCTGGCCGACGTCGTCGGCGAGATGCCCGACGGCCTCGACACCGTCGTGGGGGAGCGCGGCTACCGGCTCTCCGGCGGGCAACGCCAGCGGCTGACCATCGCACGCCTGCTGCTCGGCCGGTCCCGGGTCGTGGTGCTCGACGAGGCCACCGCGTCGCTGGACTCCGCCTCGGAGGCCGCCGTGCAGCAGGCGCTCGGCGAGGCGCTGGCCGGACGGACCTCGATCGTGATCGCCCACCGTCTCTCGACGGTCCGGGCGGCCGACACCATCCTCGTCGTCGAGGACGGCCGCATCGTCGAACGCGGCACCCACGAGCGCTGCTGGCCCGCGGCGGGCGCTACGCCGAGCTGTACGAGACGCAGTTCGGCAGCCAAGCGGACGCCGCGGATGTCGTAGCGGCGTGAGAGTCTGGAAGCTGCCGTTATTGATTTGCCGCTCAGCGGATAATTGGAATTACTTTGACTGAACCGAACATGGATACGCTGCGGGGGGCCCCGGCGATCGCGGCCGCCACCCGCCCGGCCGCGCACCGGCTCGGATCTGTGGCGGCTGCTGCCCTACATCTTCCCGTACCGGGTGCGATGGATCGCCATGCTCACCATCGCGATCGTCAGCCTCGTGGCCACCGTGTCGATCCCGCTGATGACCAAGGCCGTCATCGACGGCCCGGTGCGCCACCAGGACCAGCGCGGGCTGTGGATCCTCGGGCTTGCCGCGATGGGTGTCGGTATCACCGAGGCCGTGCTGTGGTTCCTGCGGCGCTGGCTGATCTCGCGCGCCACCATGGGGGTCGAGGCGGACATCCGCAAAGACCTCTACGCGCGCCTGCAGATCCTGCCGATGTCGTTCCACGGGCGCTGGCAGTCGGGCCAGCTGCTGTCGCGAATCATGAACGACCTGAGCTCGATTCGCCGGTTCATGTCCTTCGGCATGGTCTTCCTTTTGCTCAACACGCTGCAGATCATCGTGGTCACCGGCATCCTGCTGGCGATGTACTGGCCGCTCGGTGTGGTCGTCGTGGTCTCGATCGCTGCCCGTCACCTTGACGGTGCTGCACTTCCAGCGGGAGTACACCCGCCTGTCGCGGCTTGCGCAGGACCAGTCCGGCCACGTGGCCACCCACGTCGAGGAGTCCGCGCTCGGCGTCCGGGTGATCAAGTCGTTCGGCCGCGAGCGCTACGCGTTCGACCGGTTCGACAGACAGCTCACCGATCTCTACGACACGCAGGTGCAGCCGGGTGTCGGTGTCGGCGAAGTTCTGGGCGCTGCTCGAAGTCATCCCCAACCTGACGCTGATCATCGTGCTGGGTCTCGGCGCCTATGCGGCCGGCCACGGGTCACGTCACCATGGGCACGCTCGTCGCGTTCATCACGATGATGCTGTCGCTGGTCTGGCCGATCGCATCGCTGGGCTTCCTGCTGTCGATGATGCAGGAGTCGTTCACCGCTGCGAACCGGATCGCCGAGATCTTCGACGCGCCAAGGAAATCGCCGACGGCCCGTCGGCCGACACACCGCGGGGAGGGCGCCTCGAGCTCGACGACGTCGGCTTCCGGTTCCCCGATGCGCACGACGGCCGCGTGGCGCCGCCGCGAGCGGACCAATGGGCGCTGCGGCACGTCGACCTCGTCGTCGAACCCGGTGAGACGGTCGCACTCGTTGGCTCGACGGGCTCGGGCAAGTCGGTGCTCGCCGCCCTGATGTCACGCCTCTACGACGTCACCGAGGGCGCAATCCGCATCGACGGCATGGACATCCGCGAACTGTCGCTGTCCGCGCTGCGGCAGACGGTCGCCACCGCGTTCGAGGACCCGACCCTGTTCTCGATGTCGGTCGCCGAGAATCTCCGGCTGGGCAGGCCGTACGCGACCGAGGACGAGCTGGCGCAGGCCATCGAGATCGCGGCCGCGCAGTTCGTCTACGAGCTGCCGTTCGGGCTCGACACCCGGATCGGCGAACAGGGCATGAGCCTGTCCGGCGGTCAACGGCAGCGGCTGTCGCTGGCCCGCGCGATCCTGGCCACGCCGAAGATCCTGGTGCTCGACGACACCCTGTCCGCGCTCGACGTGCACACCGAGGCCGTCGTCGAGGAGGCGCTGCGCCGGGTACTGCATTCGGTCACCGGCATCGTCGTCGCACACCGGGCGTCGACTGTGCTGCTGGCCGACCGGGTTGCCCTGCTCGACCACGGCACCATCACCCACGTCGGGACGCATGCCCAGCTGCTGGCCAGCGTGCCGCAGTACCGCTATCTGCTGGCCGCCGACGACGAATTCGACGATGCAGAACGCAGCTGCACGTGGCAGGAGGACGAGGACCGCAACCGGCTGTTGCAGGACCGCGAGGAGCAGGACGCCTTGAACAGGTCGCGGGTGCCCTTCGAGAGAGACGGCCGTCGCTACGTGACGACGGAGGCCGAAGGCCGATGACCGCCACCGACACCACGCCCGTCGAGGTCCCGGAGGACCCGGATCGGCGGCCGACCGAGCGCTGGCGGGGCCGATTCGACGAGCAACACGACGACCTGCCGATCGACGAGTCGCTGTCGCGGCGGCGTGAAGCCCGCGCGCTGCTCGGCTCGCTGCTGCGGCCGTTCCGGTGGACCGTCGCGTTCCTGGCCGTCGTCGTCGTGGTGGAAAACGTTGCGCGCCTGTCTGTTCCGATTCTCGTGCAGCGCGGTATCGACCACGGCATCCCGCCGCTCATCGATGGCGGCTCGGCGCACACGCTGCTGGTGATCGTGGGCCTGCTGTGCGTCGTCGTGCTGGTCCAGGCCGTCAGCCGGATGTTCTTCCTGCTCCGGTCGGGCCGAATCGGTCAGAAGGTGCTGCTCGAACTGCGGCGCCGGGTGTTTCGTCACTTTCCAACGGCTCGACATCGCGTTCCACGACCGCTACACGTCGGGCCGGGTGGTGAGCCGGTCCACCAACGACGTCGACGCGATCGAGGAGATGCTGGAGACCGGCTTCGACAGCCTGATCACCGCGGTGCTGACGCTCATCGGCACCGCGATTCTGCTTGTCGTACTGGACGTTCGGCTCGGGCTGATGTGCCTGGCCGCGTTCCCGATACTCGTCGGCCTGGTGTGGTGGTTCAGCAGTGAGTCCGCCAAGACGTACCGCGAGGTCCGCGAGAGCGCCGCCCTGGTGATCGTGCAGTTCGTCGAGACGATGACGGGCATCAAGGCGGTCCAGGCCTACCGCCGGGAACCCCGCAATCAGGAGATCTTCGAAGGCCTCACCGACCGCTACCGCGACATCAACGAGAAGACGATGAAGCTGCTGGCCGTCTTCATGCCGGGGGTCAAGCTGGTCGGCAACCTCACCACCGGCGTGGTGCTGCTCTACGGCGGCTACCGGGTGTTGCACGGGCAGATGACGATCGGCACGCTTACCGCGTTCCTGCTCTACCTGCGGATGTTCTTTGAACCGATGCAGGAGATCTCGCAGTTCTTCAACACCTTCCAGTCAGCGACGTCCGCACTGGAGAAGCTGGCAGGTGTGCTCGCCAAACGGCCGGGCATCAAGGATCCGGCGAATCCGGTGAAGCTGACGTCGGTGCGCGGCGACATCGCGTTCCACGACGTGCAGTTCTCGTACGTGCCCGACCGCCAGGTGCTTCCGGATCTGAACCTGACGGTCCCGGCGGGGCAGACCGTCGCGCTCGTCGGCACCACCGGCGCGGGCAAGACGACCATCGCCAAACTCATCGCACGGTTCTACGACCCGACGTCAGGGTCGGTGACGCTCGACGGCATCGACCTTCGCGAGCTGTCCCAGAGCGAGCTGCGTCGACATGTCGTGATGGTGACGCAGGAGAACTTCATGTTCGACGGCACCGTCGCCGACAACATCCGGTTCGGTCGCCCCGACGCCACCGACGCCGAGGTGCGCGCGGCCGCGGCAGCCGTCGGCGCCGACCGGTTCATCGACGCGCTGCCCGACGGGTACGACACCGATGTCGCCAAGCGCGGCGGCCGGCTCTCGGCGGGTCAGCGTCAGCTGGTTGCGTTCGCGCGGGCATTCCTGGCCGATCCGGCGGTACTGATCCTCGACGAGGCGACATCGTCATTGGACATTCCGAGCGAGCGGATGGTGCAGCGGGCATTGGAGACCGTGCTGTCCGACCGCACCGCTCTCGTTATCGCCCACCGGCTTTCGACCGTCGAGGTCGCAGACCGGGTGCTGGTTCTCGAGCACGGCCGCATCGTCGAGGACGGCCCGCCCGACGAACTGATCCATCGCAGCGACGGCAGGTACGCGGCGCTGCACCAGGCGTGGATCGAGTCGCTGGCCTAGGCCACAGGCCCGTTGAGACTGCAATGGCGGCGAAGAAGTGCGAGTAGACCCCGCCGTCAGTGCAGTCTCAACGCGCGCGCACGGCGCACGCGCTCGACGATTTCCCGCGGACGATTGCCAGCCACTACTCGAACGACAATCCATCCGAGCGACTGGATGTATTCGAGGCGAATGATGTCCCTCCGATAGCTGGGGGTGTCCTTGCGGTGGTGCTCGCCGTCGTATTCCACCGCCACCATGATGTCCGGCCAGCCCATATCGAGGTAGTAGCGCGGGAGTCCATCCGGACCCGGCACAGGAATCTGCGTTACGGGCCGTGGAAATCCGTTGTCCAGCAGCAGCAATCGCACCCGGCTTTCCTGCGGAGACTCCGTACCGGCATCGACCAGATCAAGAACTCCGTCGAGACGTCGGATCTCTCTCAGCCGCGGGTGCCGTCGGGCCAGCTCCCGCACGTCCTCATTCTTGTAGTGGGTCGCCGCCGCCAATGCGTCCAGGCGGGCGACCGCTTGGCGGACGCGGCCGCTAAGGGCCAAATCGAACGCCGTGCGCTCGACCGTCGTCAGCTGCATACTGCCGCGGTTGACTACTTCATCGTCGGACAATGTGGAGTTACGGGTGATCACACCTGCGGGTGCCCGATGATTGGGCGACACCATCTCGATCGGCACATCATCGTCGACCCACTTGGCTCCGTGTAGCGCAGATGCCGCCAAGCCGCAGACAACACCGCGGCGGCGCGACCACAGCCAGGCGGCTGAAATGCGGTCGTCTAATGTCAGCTTCGCTCGCTTCAGCGCGTAGACGTCGGGATGTAAACGGCGGTAGTACGTCCGCAGCTCGTGCCGTGTCAATACGCCGGCCGCCAGCGCCTCGCTGCCGATCAAAACCTTCACTGTCGCAGCGTGTCACTTTGTTGATGTGCCCGCCGAATCCATCCACAGGCCCGTTGAGACTGCAATGGCGGCGAAAAAGTGCGAGTAGGCCCCGCCGTCAGCGCAGTCTCAACGCACGAGCTGGCCTAGCGTCAACCGAGGAGGTCCTCCAGCCTGGCGTTGGTGGTGCTCGTGTCGGTACGTCCTGCGGCTGCCGCCGATCGTCGACATGTCACGTGAGGAGATCGTGGCGTGGCTCGGGCCGACGATTCAGCGGTATCTGGATTCGTCGGCGTAGCGGACTTGCCCCGCGGATGTCGGACTTCGTTGCGAGAATGACTAGGTGTCCGCGCTGACATCTCCTCTGTCGTCGCGCGGCGCACCGCTGCAGGGTTGGCCGCCGTCTCCGCGGCGTTGCACGGAGTCATGCTCGGCCACGCAGGCAGCCCCGCGCTGGCCGTGCTGATCGCGGTCATGGTCGGTGCGTGCCTGTACTGCGCGTACGAACTGTGGATGTCGGGCACGCTGCGGGCGTGGTGTCTGGTGGCGGTGATGAATCTGGCCATGGTCGCGGTGCACCTACCGATGTCCGGGGCGCATCACGTCACGCACGTGGAGACGAATGCGGTTGTGCCGCAATCGATGATCATGACTATGGCGACGGTGCTGTCGATGGTCGAGGTGCTGATCGCGGTTGCGGTCCTGTGCTACCGCACCCGTGGCAACGCGAGAGCAGTCGGGCTGAGCGACGCCTCGGTGCCGCGCGATAGTCGGCGGTGATGTCGACTCCGACGCTGGTGCTGGCAAGAAACAGGTTGACGCGATGTGGGCGGCGTCGACCTTCGGCGCGTTAGGACATTTAGGATGGTTTAGGGAATTTTCCTAAGATTGGAGGAGGTAGCACCCTTTCGCTCAGAACTCATAGCGATGGGACTGCTGTACACGCCGGACCATGGCTTCGCGGATTTCACGGTGCCGCACTTCGATCAGTACATGAAACGTGTAATGCCTGACCTGTCACCGATGTAACGGCCCTACGACATCACGTTGGCGATCAGATCACCGGAATAATCGTCGGTGATGTGGACTCCAACTCTTGTCCTGATCGCCATCACCACCCTCGCGGCCTGCGTATCGCTCGGCGGTGGCCTCTACGAGTTCCTGGTCGTCGACCCGTACTGGCCGAAGCGGCCCGGCATCATTCAGCCGACCCACGGCGGAATATCCCGGCGCCGGTTCTGGATTCCCGCGCACTCGGTTTTCGAGGTCCTGTTGATCGCCTCGCTCATCGTCGGCTGGGCCGACCCTGGTGTGCGGATCGTGCTGCTGCTGGCGCTCCTCAGTCACGCCGCGATGCGGATCTGGTCGTTCGTCGACTTCGTTCCCAAGGCGGTCGCGTTCGAGAAGGCCGACCCGGCCGTCGTCGATGAAGCCGATGCGGTCCGGTGGACGCGTCGCAGCCTGCTGCGCATGCCGTTGGACGTGATCACCTGTGCGGCGATGTTGGCCGCGCTGGTGTCAGCCGCCGGGTAGGCCGATGCGGCGGTAGCGGGCCAGCCGTAAGGTCAAGCGCTGCTCGCCGGGCACCTCCCGCAGACGGTGCAACTCACCGGCGATGGTCGCCGACAACCGCTTGGTGAACTCGATCGGCTCGTCGGCGGCGTCCGGATGCTCGGGCACGACGACGTCGACGATGCCTGCGCGCAAAAGGTCGGTCGACCGAATACCTTGTGCGGCGGCCAGTTCCGGGGCGTGGTCGACATCACGGAAGACGATCGCGCTGGCGCCCTCCGGCGGCAACGGCGCCAGCCAACCGTGCAGCGCCGCCAGCACCCGGTCCGCGGGCACCATCGCCAGGGCGGGCCCGCCGCTGCCCTGCCCGAGCAGCACCGACACCGTCGGCGTGTCCAGGGTGACCAACTCGGCCAGGCACCGCGCGATCTCGCCGGCCAAACCGCCCTGCTCGGCCTCGGCCGACAGCGCAGGTCCGGCCGTGTCGATCACCAGCACCAGCGGCAGCTTGAGCCCGGCGGCCAGCGCCATGCCGCGGCGGGCCTCCCGCAGGGCGACGGGCCCGACGAGGCCACCGACGACGCGCTGCTGGCCGAGCACCACCGCGGGCTGGCCCCCGAACCGGGCCAGCGCAAGCAGCGTCGTGGCGCCCTCGCCGAAACCCTCCCCCGCAAGCGGGAGGTGCCCCCAGCCGGACAGGCCAACCCACTCCGTCGCCCCGTGCCGCAACAGCTGCGCGACACCGGGGCGGTCCGGCCGCCGCGAGGCCTCCACCGACTCCCATGCGGGCACATCCGGCAACGGCTCCGACGGCGGGGCGGGCGGCGGTGGCTCGGGAGCGTCGGCGACGACCTTCAGCGCGCGGTCGAGTGTGTCGCGCAGGCGCTCGAGCGGGATGACCGCGTCGATGACGCCGTGCCGCTGCAGGTTCTCCGCGGTCTGGATGCCCGACGGGAACGGCTCACCGTAGAGGTGCTCGTAGACGCGCGGCCCGAGGAACCCGATGAGCGCGCCCGGCTCGGCGACCGTGATGTGCCCGAGCGACCCCCACGACGCGAACACCCCGCCGGTGGTCGGGTGGCGTAGGTAGACCAGATACGGCAGATGCGCGCGCTTGTGCAGCTCGACTGCAGCGGCGATCTTGACCATCTGCAGGAACGCGACCGTGCCCTCCTGCATACGGGTGCCGCCCGAGCTCGGCGACGCAAGTAGCGGCAGCCGTTCGGCGGTCGCCCGCTGCACGGCCACGGTGATCCGTTCGGCCGCGGCAACCCCGATCGAACCGGCCAGGAAGTCGAACTCGCAGGCCACCACCGCGACGCGCCGGCCGAGGACGCGGCCCTCCCCGGTGATGACCGATTCGTCGAGACCGGTCGCGGCCTGGGCCGCCGCCAGCTCGCTGCGGTACTCATCGCTGCACGGCACCCGCACGGGCGCGCTGTCCCAGCTGAGGAAGGAACCCTCGTCAAGCACGGCATCCCGCAGCTCAAGGGCACCGATCCGGCTCACAGGATGACCCTAATAGGCTGGACGTCATGATTGGAGTGACCCGCGACGGCCACGTGATGACCCTGGAGATGCAGCGCGCCGAGCGCCGCAACGCCCTGAACGGCGAGCTCGTCGACGGACTTCGCGAGTTGATCGAGAAAGCCGCCACCGACGACGTCCGAGCAATCGTGCTGACCGGCCAGGGCCACGTCTTCAGTTCGGGCGCCGACCTGACCGATGCTGCGGGGATCGCCGAGGAGCTGCCCGACAAGGCCAAGGCGCTGAACCTCGCGATCGACCAGGCGCCGCTGCCGGTCATCGGCGCGATCAACGGACCTACCATCGGGGCAGGCGTCATTCTCGCGATGATCTGTGACCTGCGTGTCGTCGCACCCGAGGCGTACTTCCAGTTCCCTCTCGCGAAGTACGGCCTTGCGCTCGATAACTGGAGCATTCGCAGGCTGACCTCCCTGGTCGGGGCAGGCCGGGCCAGGGGCATGCTGATTGCGGCCGAACGGCTCACCTCCGACGTCGCGCTGCACACCGGGATGGCCAACCGGATCGGAACGTTGGCCGATGCGCAGACCTGGGCCGCGGAGATCGCCGGGTTCGCACCGCTGGCCCTGCAACACGCCAAGCGCGTGCTCAACGACGACGGCGCCTATGACGAACCGCGGCCCGAGCATCAGCAGATGTTCGACAAGGCCTGGGGTAGCCAGGACGTGATCGAGGCGCAGGTCGCCCGCATCGAGAAGCGGCCGCCGAACTTTCAGGGAGCCTGACTCCCCATGCTGGGCGCCGCGCTGCGCTTCGCCATCGGGACGGCCACCGTCGCGGCCAGCGGCTGGGTGCTGCGGGCGCTGCGGGGCTCACCGGCGGCTGTCGGCGCGCGCCCCGACGAGATCTGGCCGGTCGCGCGGCGATCGCCCAACTATCACGACGGCGTATTCGTCAACGTCGACCCGGCCGCGTCGATCAACCTCGAGGGGGAGCAGCGGAGCCTGCTCATCCGGCAGCTGGTCGGCTCGCGGGACGCCACGCGGCCACGCAAACCGATCCCGCTGGCCGTGCCACCGAAGGTGGACACCACACCGCTGGATCTCGCGGCGAGTTGGTACGGGCACTCCTCGGCGCTGGTGGAGGTCGACGGCTACCGCGTGCTCACCGATCCGGTGTGGAGCAGGCGCTGTTCGCCGTCACGGACTGTCGGCCCCGAGCGGATGCACGAGGTACCCGTGCCGCTGGAGGCGCTGCCTGCGCTGGATGCGGTGCTCATCAGCCACGACCACTACGACCACCTCGACATGGACACGATCGTCGGCCTGGCGCACAGTCAGCGCGCGCCGTTCGTGGTGCCGTTGGGAGTCGGTGCACACCTGCGCAAGTGGCGAATCCCCGACAGCCGCATCGTCGAACTCGACTGGCACGAGAGCCATCGGATCGGTGATCTGACGCTGGTGTGCACCCCGGCTCGGCATTTCTCCGGGCGACTGCTCACCCGCAACACCACGCTGTGGGCGTCATGGGTGATCATCGGTCCGCGGCACCGGGCGTTCTTCGGCGGCGACACCGGCTACACGAAGAGCTTCGCCGAGATCGGCATGGATCACGGGCCGTTCGACATGTCGCTGCTGCCGGTGGGCGCCTATCACCCCGCGTGGCCGGACATTCACATGAACCCTGAAGAAGCCGTCCGGGCGCATCTCGACATCGCCGTGGCCGGGAAGGGGCTTCTGCTGCCTATCCACTGGGCGACGTTCCGGCTCGCGCCGCACCCATGGGCGGAGCCCATCGAACGGCTGTTTGCCGCGGCCGATCCGGCGGGCGTCGAGGTGGTGGTGCCGCGGCCGGGCCAGCGCGTCGATCCGACGGCATCGTCCGAGAGGTCGGCGGGTTCATACTCCTCGCGCGAGCGCTCGGCGGCATTCGACCGGTGGTGGCAGCAATAACCGGCTAGCGTGCTCGCTGTGATCAGAGCCAGCACCTTATGTGTGGCAGCAATCGTCTTCGGGGCGGCGGTGTCGCTGCTCGCCGCCTGCGATTCCGGACCCGCCGAGGAGTCGAAGCCGTCGGCGGCGGAGACGAAGCCGACGCTTTCCGACGAGTTGCCACCGCTCGTGCCCGGAGTGCCGTTGCCGGACAACGCCGTTGAGAATGCGGTCGCCAAGCTGGACGGCATCGCCGACGACCTGATGCGCAAGACGGGCATCCCCGGGATGGCGGTCGCGGTCGTTCACGGCGGGAAGACCGTCTACGCCAAGGGCTTTGGCGTCCGCGATATCAAGGCCGGCGACAAGGTGGACCCGGACACCGTCTTCCAGCTCGCATCGCTGTCCAAGTCGGTCTCCTCCACCGTGGTGGCCCACCAGGTTGGCGCGAACGCGATCGGCTGGGACACGCCCGTCGTGTCGAAGCTGCCGTGGTTCGCGCTGTCCGATCCGGTCGTCACCCAGATGGTCTCCGTCGGCGACATGTTCTCGCACCGGTCCGGGCTGCCCGACCACGTGGGAGACATGCTCGAGGACCTCGGGTACGACCGCCGGTACGTGCTCGACAGGCTGCGCGATCAGCCGCTGAACCCGTTCCGAATCTCCTATGCGTACACCAACTTCGGGTTGACCGCCGGCGCCGAGGCGGTGGCCGTCAGTGCGGGTAAGTCATGGGAGGATTTGGCAGACGAGGCGGTATTGCGGCCGCTCGGAATGTCCACGGCGAGTTACCGGTTCTCCGACTTCGAGGCCAGGACGAATCGGGCCATCGGCCACATCCACATCGACGGCAGGTACGAGCCGCTCTATACGCGCGACCCGGAACCCGAGGCGCCCGCAGGGGGTGCCAGCGCGTCGGTGAACGACATGACGCACTGGCTGGCGATGATCCTCGCCAACGGCAGCTACGACGGCAAGCAGATCGTCGACCCCAAAGCGCTGCTGCCCGCGCTCACCCCCCAGATCGTGTCCAGTCCGGCGAGCGAGCCCGCGATGCGGTCGGGTTTCTACGGTTACGGCTTCAACGTGTCGTCGACGTCGGCGGGGCGGATGCAGCTCAGCCACTCCGGTGCCTTCGAGCTCGGAGCCGGCACCAATTTCGTGATCCTGCCCTCTGCCGACGTCGCGATCATCGCGCTGACCAACGGCACCGCATCCGGCGTGCCCGAAGCGCTCAACGCGCAATTCGCCGATCTCGTTCAGTTCGGTGAGGTGCGCCAGGACTGGTTCAACCTGTACCAACAGCTCCTCGCGCCGGACGAGCAACCGGTGGGATCACTCGTCGGTCAGAAGCCGCCCGCGAACCCGAAACCCGCAGCGCCGTTGGCGTCCTACGTCGGGACGTACAACAACGACTACTGGGGTCCGGCGCGAGTCGTGCAGAAGGACGGCAATCTGCAGCTGGAGTTGGGGACGAAGCTCGCGGTGCCGCTGATCAATTGGAACGGAGACGTTTTCAGCTACGAGTGGGTCAGCGAGAACTCACCGCCCGGATCGGTCGGCAAGGCGACATTCGACGGCAGCAAGCTGACGCTGGAGTACTACGACGAGATGGGTAGGGGAACGTTCACCCGATGACCACCGTTGTCGCCGCCGGGCTTTCCGATGCCGAAGTCGCCCAACGGGTGGCCGAGGGCAAGACCAACGACGTCCCTACTCGGGCGGCGCGCAGCGTCTCCGACATCGTCCGTGCCAACGTGTTCACCAGGATCAACGCGATCCTCGGCGTGCTGCTGATCATCGTGCTGTCGACCGGGTCGGTGATCAACGGCGCCTTCGGGCTGCTGATCATCGCCAACAGCGCGATCGGCATCATCCAGGAGCTCCGCGCGAAGCAGACATTGGACAAGCTCGCGATCGTCGGACTGGCGAAACCGTTGGTGCGCAGGCAAACTTCCTCGGGGCCGGTATCCAGCCCCAGACTGCCCAGCGAGGTGGTGCTCGACGACATCATCGAGCTCGGGCCGGGGGACCAGATCGTCGTCGATGGCGATATCGTCGAGGAGACCAGCCTCGAAGTCGACGAGTCGCTGCTCACCGGCGAGGCCGACCCCATCGCCAAGGACGCGGGCGACAAGGTGATGTCGGGCAGTTTCGTGGTGGCAGGCAGCGGCGCGTACCGCGCCACCAAGGTCGGCCGAGAGGCTTACGCCGCCAAGCTCGCCGAGGAAGCCAGCAAGTTCACCCTGGTGAAATCCGAACTGCGCAACGGGATCAACAAGATCCTGCAGTTCATCACGTACCTGCTGGTGCCCGCCGGGCTGCTGATCATCTACACGCAGCTGTTCACCACCGATGCCGGCTGGCGGGAGTCGGTGCTGCGCATGGTCGGCGCACTGGTCCCGATGGTGCCCGAGGGCCTGGTGCTGATGACGTCGATCGCATTCGCCGTCGGCGTCGTTCGCCTTGGCCGACGGCAGTGTCTGGTCAACGAGCTACCCGCCATCGAGGGCCTGGCCCGCGTCGACGTCGTGTGCGCCGACAAGACCGGCACCCTGACCGAGAACGGTATGCGGGTTTCGGATCTGCAGCGGCTGGACGAGGGCGACATCGGAAACGTGCTGGCGCAGTTGGCCGCCGACGACCCGCGTCCGAACGCCAGCATGCAGGCCATCGGTGAGGCCTACAAGATGCCGCCGGGCTGGACGGCGACCGCGACGGCGCCGTTCAAGTCGGCGACGAAGTGGAGTGGAACCTCCTACGGCGACAACGGCAACTGGGTGATCGGAGCGCCGGATGTGCTGCTCGACCCGGCGACGCCCGCCGCCGAACAAGCCGAGCAGATCGGCAGGCAGGGCCTGCGGGTGCTGCTGCTGGGGTCAAGCGACCTGCCTGTCGACGATCCCGACGCGCCCGGCACCGTGACACCGGTGGCCTTGGTGGTGCTCGAACAGCGCGTCCGACCCGACGCCCGGGATACGCTGGATTACTTTGCCTCCCAGAAGGTTTCGATCAAGGTCATCTCCGGGGACAACGCGGTATCGGTGGGCGCGGTCGCCGGTTCGCTCGGCCTGCAGGGCGAGACGATGGATGCCCGCGAGTTGCCGGACGATCCGGAGCAACTCGCTGACACGCTGGACGAGTACACCACCTTCGGCCGGGTGCGGCCCGACCAGAAACGCGCGATGGTCCATGCGCTGCAGTCACGCGGGCACACCGTCGCGATGACCGGCGATGGCGTCAACGACGTGCTGGCGCTCAAGGACGCCGACATCGGCGTCGCGATGGGGGCAGGAAGCGCGGCGTCACGGGCAGTGGCCCAGATTGTGCTGCTGGACAACAAGTTCGCGACGCTGCCGCATGTCGTCGGCGAGGGCCGCCGGGTCATCGGCAACATCGAGCGGGTATCCAACCTGTTCCTGACCAAGACTGTGTACTCGGTGCTGCTGGCGGTCCTGGTGGGTCTCGCCGGGTTGGCGTCGAAGTTCTTCGGCACCGACCCGCTGCTGTTTCCCTTCCAGCCGATCCACGTGACGATCGCCGCGTGGTTCACCATCGGCATCCCTGCGTTCGTCTTGTCGCTGGCGCCCAACAACGAGCGGGCGTATCCCGGCTTCGTTCGCCGGGTGATGATGTCGGCATTGCCGTCGGGGCTCGTGGTCGGCATCGCGACATTCACCTCGTATCTGGTGGCGTATGAGGGTCGCGAGGCCACCGAAGCGCAGCAGACGCAGGCGTCGACGGCGGCGCTGATCACGTTGCTGGTGACTGCGATATGGGTGCTGGCGGTGGTGGCCCGACCATATGAGTGGTGGCGGGTGGCGCTGGTCGCCGTTTCGGGACTGGCCTATCTCGTCATCTTCTCCATTCCCCTAGCTCAGAAGTTGTTCATGCTCGATCCGTCGAACTTCGTGGTGACCTCGATTGCGCTGGTCATCGGGGTCGTTGGGGCGGCTGTCATCGAAGTTTTGTGGTGGGTTCAGGGTGCTGTCACCGGGGAACGCCGACGGCTCTGGAAGTAGCTGTCTGCTCCTCGCGCGAGCGCTCGTCGGCGCTGTAGGGTGAGTCCCATGGGATTTCTAGACAAGGTCAAGGGCCTCGTATCGAAGAACGCCGACAAGGTGGAAACCGCGATCGACAAAGCCGGCGACGTCGTCGACAAGAAGACTCAGGGCAAATACGCCAGCCAGGTCGACAAGGTGCAGGACGCCGCGAAAAAGGCCGTCGACAAGACGAATCCGCAAACACCCTGACAGATGGCCAAACTCTCCGTCTCCGTTGACGTTCCACTGCCGCCGGAGAAGGCGTGGGAGTGTGCCTCGGACCTGTCGCGCTACAAGGACTGGCTGACGATTCACCGGGTTTGGCGTAGCAAGCTGCCCGAAACCCTGGAGAAGGGGACGATCCTCGAGTCGATCGTCGAGGTGAAGGGCATGCCGAACCGGATCAAGTGGACCATCGTGCACTTCAAGCCGCCGGAGGCGATGACCCTCAACGGCGAAGGTGTGGGCGGCGTCAAGGTCAAGCTGATCGGGAAGGTCAAGCCGGCCGGCGACGGGTCGACGGTCACGTTCGACGTCCACCTCGGCGGTCCTGCGCTTTTCGGCCCGATCGGCATGGTGGTCGCTGCGGCGCTGAAGGGCGACATCCGCGAGTCGCTGAACAGGTTCAAGGGCACCTTCGCCCCGGCCTGACGGCTAGCGGCGGGACCGCTTCTTGAGCAGTTTGGTGAACTCGACCGTGGACCGTCGGACGGATTCGAGTTCCAGCGAGACGAAAAGTGTGTCGACCATCGCAAAGGGCAGCGTTGTCACGACCGCGCCTCGGCCGTATTCGATGTGCCACGAGCCGGGGTGAATGGTCAGGCCTCGCGCGTGGCCCCTCTCCGTGCGCGTGTGTTCACCCGGCCGCAGCGTCATGGGCGTCAGCTCGTCGGATTCCACGTCATACCAGTCGATCTGGCCTGCAATGAGAAATTTGTCGATCTCGACGTGCTTGTAGCGTCCCGAGAAACCCTGTGTGCCGGTGGGAGATCCGAAGAGCACCACGTATTCGCGTGGGCTGAAGTAGAGGAAGCGAACCTTGCCGAGGATGCCGCCCGCCTTGCTGCCCACCCAGCGGCCCGGCGTGGAATCGATGAGATCGGGGTATGCCGCTGCCAGCAACCGGGTCGTCTGCGAGATGAGTTCGCCACCCGCCAGCGATTGTCCGACGACCTCTTTGGCGACGGTGGCCAGCACGTCGGGATCGATCTTGTACGGCATCATAAGAGATTAGGCTGCACCAATGGCCGGCGAAAGGTACGAATACGGCATCGATTTCGATGCCGTCGACGCGATCGACATCCACGCTCACGTCGAGGCCGACGATCATGGCCACCACGCATACGACGACGAGCTGATCACGGCGACCAAGCAGTACTTCAAGCTGGACTCCGAGCCGACCACCGTCGACGCCGTGGCCGAGTACTACCGGCAGCGCAACACGGCGGCGGTGGTGTTCACCATCGACTCGCAGACCGTGTCCGGGCATCCGCCCAACTCGGTCGAGAATCTGATCGAAGGCGCGGCGCGCAACAACGACGTCCTGATCCCGTTCGGCACCGTCGACCCGCTGACCGGCGAGGCGGCCGTGCGCGGGGTGCACCGACAGGTCGAGTTGGGCGTCAAGGGCTTCAAGTTCCACCCCAGCCTGCAGGGCTTCGAACCCAACGACCGCGCCTACTACCCGATCTACTCCGCTATAGCCGAAGCCGGCGTGCCCGCGCTGTTCCACACCGGCCAGACCGGCATCGGATCGGGACTGCCCGGCGGCCACGGCGTCAAGCTGCGGTATTCCGACCCGATGCTGCTCGACGACGTCGCCGCAGATTTTCCGGAGCTGACGATCGTGATGGCACATCCCGCGGTGCCGTGGGTCGACGCGCAGATCTCGATCGCCACGCACAAGGCGAACGTGTACGTCGACCTGTCCGGCTGGTCGCCAAAGTACTTCCCGCCGCAGCTGGTCCGCGCCGCCAACCGCCAGCTGAGCACCAAGGTGCTGTTCGGCACCGACTACCCGTACATCGAGGTGGACCGCTGGCGCCGAGACTTCGAGACCCTGGACATGAAGCCCGAGGTGCTGCCGCTCATCTTCAAGGAGAACGCCCTGCGCGTTCTAGGGGTCACCTCCTAGCGCGAGCAGACGCAAACTGGCACAAATTGCGGCTGAAATAGGCGAGTTTGCGTCTGCTCGGCAGGAGAGGTGATGAGTTTCGGGCGCGACCGCGGTCTGTATCGGTGACCGACCCACCAGTGCAAGGAGAAGCCATCGTGTCCACCCACCAAGCACCCGTCGGTGCTCCGACCTGGATCGACCTGACGACGTCGGATATCGAACGGGCCCAGCAGTTCTACGGCGACGTGTTGGGCTGGACCTTCGAATCGGCAGGACCCGAGTACGGCGGCTACATCAACGCCTTCTCCGGCGGCCGCCACGTCGCGGGCCTGATACTCAACGACCCGCAGTGGAACAGCCCTGACGTTTGGGGGACGTACCTCCACACCGCCGACATCCACGCCACGGTGGCCAAGGCCACCGCCAATGGCGCCATCAGCTGTGTTGAGCCGATGGAGGTCAAGGACAAGGGCTGGATGGCTGTGCTGACCGATCCGACCGGTGCTGTCTTCGGGCTGTGGCAGCCGACGGGGCACGTCGGCTTCGAATTGTTCGGCGAGGCCGGTGCGCCCGTCTATCACCAGCTGACCACCCGCGACTACGCCAAGGTGCTCGACTTCTACCGCGAGCTGTTCGGCTGGCAGATCGAGACCCTCTCCGACACCGACGAATTCCGCTACAGCACCGCCAATTTCGATGGCGAAGCGCTCGTCGGGATCATGGACGGGACGGCGGTCCTCCCCGAGGATGCGCCGTCGAACTGGTTCTTCTTCCTGGGCAGCGACGACGTCGACAAGACGGTGGCGCTGGTCAAGGAGAACGGCGGAAGCGTGGTCCGCGACGCGGAGGACACGCCTTACGGCAGGCTGGCCGCCGTCGCCGACCCCACCGGAGCGGGCTTCAACCTGTCATCGGTGGACTGACGGACCAAAATGGAGGCATGCCCAACAGCCCAAGGACTTACTTAAAGGCTTGCATCAACGGCGCCCGCACCCCCGATCAGCACCCGAATCTGCCGGTGACCCCCGACCAGATCGCGGCCGCGGCCGTGGCCGCCCACCAGGCGGGCGCCAAGGCCGTGCACGTGCATCCCAAGACCGCCGACGGCGTCGACTCGCTGCAGGCCGAGGTCGTGGGGCCGGCGGTGGCGGCGGTGCGGCATGCCGCCCCCGGTCTACCGCTGGGGGTGACGACCGGCTTCTGGGCGCTGTCGGATCCCGACGAGCGGCTGCGCGACGGTGGAAGCGTGGACGGTGCTGCCCGACTTCGCGTCGGTGAACTGGCACGAGCCGGGGTCTGAGCAGTTGGCCCACCTGCTGCTGAGGATGGGACTCGGCGTGGAGGTCGGCATCTTCCACGCCGAGGCGGCGGCGTCGTGGGCTCAGTCGGAGATCGCCGCGCACTGTATGCGGGTGATGGTCGAACTCGGTCCTGACGGCGACATCGCGACCGCCGACGACGTGCTCGGCGAGGTATTGGCCGCCGGTTCGTCCGCGCCGGTGCTGCTGCACGGCCTTGACGAAAGTTGTTGGCCTCTGCTGGAACACGCGGGAGCGCGTGGTGTGCAGACCCGGATCGGGCTGGAGGACACTCTTCTGCTGCCCGACGGCACACCCGCTGCCGACAATGCCGTGCTGGTGGCGGCGGCAGTGCAGCTGCTCAATCGGTAGGAGCGGCCAGCGCGAAGTCGGCGTAGTCGAATCCGGGTACCACGACACAGCTGACCAGCGACGGCTCGTCGTCGCGCGGGCGGGCCCGCTGCCAGTGCCCTGCCGGGACGACCAGCTGGGGATGCTCGCCCGCGTTGATGTCGCCACCGAGCAGATGCGTTGCGGCACTGGCCTGTTCGGCGCCGAACTGCAGCAGCAACGGACTGCCCCGGTGGTACAGCCATAGCTCCGTACTCCGCACGGTGTGCCAGGCCGACTGCTGGCCGGGCATCAGCAGAAACAAGATCGCGGTTCCGGCGCTGCGTGAACCGGCGTAGTCCGGCGGCAGCGCGGACTGGGGTGTCGTCAGTGCGCTTCGCCACGTTTCGCGGAACCAGCCACCTTCGGGGTGGGGGGACAGGTCGAGCCGCTGCGCCCAATCGGGGAGTTCGCTCATCGCATTACCGCCCTCAATGTCGTGTCAAAGTCCCACACTAGAGACGATGTCGAATGTCACGGCGCCGATTGTGCTGATCCACGGACTGTGGTTGTCGGCCGATAGCTGGCGGGGCTGGATCGATAGGTACCGGGCCGCCGGCCACGTCGTGCACGCGCCGGACTGGCCTGCAGACCCCGGAATCGGATTGGCCGAAGCGACTGATCACTTCGACGCGTTCGTCCGGTCCCTGCCCGAGGCTCCGATCATCATCGGCCACTCGATGGGCGGATTGATCACCCAGTTGCTGCTCGATCGCGGGCTGGGACGCGCGGGAGTCGCGATTGCGCCGTCGAAGCCGCGCGGCGTGGTCCGTGCCCCGCTGTCGGTGTGGCGGACTGCGTTGCCGTGGCTGCGTGATCCGCGCAACCGGGGGAATGCGGTGGCGATCAGCCCGGCCAACTTTCACTACGCCTTCGCCAATACGATTTCGCGCGCCGACTCGGACCGCTTGCACTCGGAACTGGCGATACCGGCTCCCGGCAGCGTGCTCTTCGACGTGGCCTTCGCTGATCTACTGCGAAGGTCGAGGGCGGCGAGTGCCATCCGCTTCTCGAACTCCGACCGCGCACCGCTGCTGCTGATCGCAGGCGACCGTGACCACCTGATGCCTGCGTCGGTGGTCTACGAGAACTTCAATCGCTACCGGCGTTCGTCGGCGCCGACGGACTTCAAGGTCTTTCGCCGCCGACCGCACCTCATCACCGTCCTCGACGGCTGGCAGAACGTCGCCGATCACGCGCTGACCTGGACCGAGCGCTACACCCGATAGTCTCATCGCATGTTGCGAGTGAGCCCGGGCTGGCTGGTCGCGTTCTGCGGCGCGGTCCTCGCGGTCACCGTATGGCTGCCGTGGCTGACCACCCGTGAGGCAGGCGGCGGTCGCGCCAACGCCGTCGGCGGGGTGGTGGGGAACCTGTCGTTGCCGCCGCATTTCGGTGCGGGTCAGCTCATCGCACTCTTGGCTTCGACACTGATCGTCGCGGGCGCGATGGCGGCGCGCGGTTTGTCAGCCCGTGTGGCATCGTCTGCCGCGCTGGCGATCTCGGTGTTGATCGCCGTTCTGACAATGTGGTATTACCGCCTGTACGTGCACGGGCCGGTATCAGCCGGCTATGGCTTCTACATCGGCGCCGTCGTGACGGGTTTCGCGATCGTACTGTCGGTGTGGGCAATGGTGGTGGCATGGGCGTCGGTTGGGCGGCGGTCATGAGTGGCTTCGTCGAGCCGGTGACGTTGACCGGTGAGCGCTGGGTATCGCTGGAACCCCTTACGCGTGACCACCTTCCGGAGATCGCCGCCGCGTCGGCCGACGGTGACGTGGGCAGCCTGTGGTTCACGGGCGCACCGTCTCCGCAGACCGCCACGCAATGGGTGGACATGCGACTCGGCCTGCAGAAGCCCGACACCGGGTTGACGTTCGTGGTGCGTCGACTCGACGGCACCCTGATCGGGTCGTCGAGCTATCTGAACGTCGACGGGCCCAACCGCCGACTCGAGATCGGGAACACTTGGTACGGCGCCTCGGCACGGCGCAGCGGCGTCAACACCGAGACCAAGCTGCTGATGCTCGGCCACGCGTTCGATGTATTGAACTGTGTGGCAGTGGAATTCCGCACTCACTTCTTCAACTTCGCGAGCCGCACGGCGATCGAGCGGCTCGGCGCGAAGCTCGACGGAATTCTGCGCAGCCATCAGCTGGTGCCGGACGGGACGCGGCGGGACACCGTGGTCTACTCGATTCTGGACGTCGAATGGCCTACGGTCCGTACGCATCTGCAGTTCCGTCTGGACCGCCACGGTTAGCGCCGCCGATCCTGTACCGAGCCCATCCGCCCTGCCGCGCGACGTCGCGTCGGTCGGTGTCAACGCTCTTCCCGCCGCTCGCGCCGCGCGGTGCCACCCGGCGTCGTGGCTGATCCTCTTCTGGCCTCCGCCGTGCGCCATTGCGATCGTGGCGGTGCCAAGTCGGCAAGCATCTGGAACGTCCGACCGTCATGGCGACGGTGTCATCGGCCCATCGGCGCGCAGCGTTGAGTTCGTCGCACGCTAGCAACGCGTCGGCCATCGGAGATAGCCCGCGTGTAGAGCGTGCGTTGGTCGCCGCTGGTCACTCCGCCCTGCCATCCCATGCGATGCACCCGACAATGTCGCGTGCTCTTGTCGGCGACCGCGTCGAACCCCGGACGTCGCACACCCGGCAGCGACGAAACCAGTCGCAACGCGGGCTCGAACTCCGCGGAGTCCAGGCTCCACGTGTGCGCCGCGCGCAGGTTTCCGGTTTCTTGTTCTGCCCATTCGACGAGCCGATCCTCGCCTTCCAACTCAATGGCTGTGGCGATGTAGTGGTCGCGATGGCGGTCACGTACCGCATCGGCTTCGCCGGATTCGGCGAGCTTTTCCAGCGCGTACTGACGGACCGTCTCGAGCATGCCGTAGCGCATTCCGCCCGATTCTTCGTCAGCGATAACGAGCGACTTGTCGACCAGCAGGCTGAGTTGATCGAGGAGCTGGAACTCCTCGGCCTCGGTGGTGGTGGCGACGGCGCGCGCGGCGTCGAGGTCGAACCCACCCATGAAGACGCCCAGCCTGCGGAACAGGGTTTGTTCGGTTTCGGTCAGCAGCGAGTACGACCAGTCCACCGAGGCGCGTAGGGTCTGCTGGCGCCGCAAGGCGTTCCGAGCGCCACCGGTGAGCAGCCGAAACCTGTCATTGAGGCTTTCGGCGATCTGCCGCAGCGACAGCGCGCGCACCCGCGCGGCCGCCAACTCGATCGCCAGGGGCATCCCGTCGAGTCGGCTGCAGATCTCGGCCACCAGGTCGGCGTCGTCGCCTGCGGCGTGGAACGTGGGCCGCGCTCGCTGGGCCCTGTCGGTGAACAGCGCGACAGCCTCGTCCCGCAGCGACAGCGAGGGCACGCGCCAGGTGACCTCACCCGACACGGCAATCGGTTCGCGGCTTGTTGTCAGGATCGTCAACTGCGGGCAGCTGTTCAGCAACCGCATGATGGCGTCGCCGCAGACGTCCAGTAGATGCTCGCAATTGTCCAGCAGCAGAAGTATTTTGCGATCACCGAAGAAGCGCTGCACTGTCTCGAGGGGCGAGCGGCCCGGCTGGTCGGGCAGCCCGAGGGTGCGGGCAAGCGTCAGCGTGACGACGGCAGGATCGGCAACCGGTGCAAGGTCGACCCACCACACGCCGTCTTCGAAATCGTTGGGCAACTGGGCGGCGACCTCGACGGCCAGGCGAGTCTTGCCCGCACCGCCGGCTCCGGTCAACGTCACGAGCCGGCTGTCGTGCACCAGTCGGCGCACCTCGTCGACCTGTCCGGCGCGTCCGACGAAAGTGGTCAGCTGGGCCGGAAGATTGTGTGAACGAATGGTTTTCGTGGTACGCAACGGAGGGAACTCGTTGCGGATGTCGGGGTGGCAGAGCTGTACTACCCGTTCGGGCCGCGGCAGATCGCGCACGGGATGCGCGCCGAGGTCTGCCAGCCACGCGTCTTCGGCCAGCCTGTCGCACACCAAATCGGCTGTGATGCCGGACATCACGGTTTGCCCACCGTGCCCCAGATCGCGTATGCGTGCGGTGCGGTTGATGGTGGGGCCGATGTAGTTGGACTCGTCACGCAGCTGAACTTCGCCCGTGTGCAGCCCGATGCGCAACCGGATCGGCGCCAGTGGTGCTCGTTGCAGGGCGAGCGCGCACGCCACCGCATCGCTGGGCCGCCCGAACGCGATGACGAAGCTGTCGCCCTCACCCTGTTCAACGGGCCGCACGCCGCCGTGGACGCCGACCAGTTCGACCAGTGTGCGGTCGAGGTTCGCGAACGCGACGGTCATCTCGGCGGGCTGGATTTCCCATAGCCGCGTCGAACCCTCGACGTCGGCTAACAGCAACGTCACCGTCCCGGTGGGTACCAGCTCGCTCACATCAAGGTCGCTCCAGTTCAACGCGGGCGCGTCAATTTCGCTCATGCTAACCAGCCTGCGACGAGCGCACGCCGCAAACGTCAGCACAGACGCGTAGATCTGCGGTGAGAGTGCGCGTAGATCCGCACCGAGACTGCTCACAGATCGCCGTTTTGCGCGATTTCACGATCTCTCAGCAGACTCGGCGAGCGGTTTCGCCTGGGCCGCCATGGTCAGGCCGCCGAGATCTCCGTTCCCCGCAGCGGGCGGGTGCACTGGTCGCAGGTCATGACCGCGGAGAAGCGCCCGCCGCACGCCGTGTGCGTCAGCTCCACCGCCGGACCTTCTGGCGCGCGATACCACCGCTGCGCCCACTGCAGCGCCGATATCAGCACCGGGAAGAGGGCGCGGCCCTTCTCGGTGAGGCGATAGCGATTGTCCGTGGCGACCAGTACCCCGTTCGCCGCGAAGATCCCCAAGCGGTCCGCGATCGTGCCCGGCGGGGCATTGAGCTGTGTCTGAAAGTCGGTGAACCGGCTGACCCCGACGAACGCGGCGACCAGAATCGCGAACGCCCACCGATTGCCGAGGACGGTCATCGTCTGCGGGAAAAGCCCGGCCTGACTCGTCGCCGATCGTCGCCGGGTCACCGCGGTCGGGTATCGACCGCGCCCACGAGCCGCTCGGACCCCACTGCGCGACAACGTCTTTCTCGCTGACGGGCTCACTGCACGAACCGCAGGTGACCAGTGGGACGAAGTCCGCGTCGCAGACGGTGTGGCGCATGCAGGGGCAACGTGTCCGGGTGATCGGGGACCCAGAGCCGTTCCCAGTTCCAGATCGACACCAGCATCGGCCACAACGAGCGGCTGCGCGCAGTGGTCAGATACTCGGAGCGCGGCGGATTCGTCTGGTAGCTCTGCTTGACGAGCAGACCGTCGCGCGTCAGAGACTGCAGCCGACTCGACAACACCGAGTGCGAGATCGGAAGACGGGACTGGAAATCGCCGTAGCGGGTGGCGCCCATGAGGGCCTGTTGAAGCACCAGCAGCGTCCACTCGTCGCCGAGCAGCCCGAGCATGCGGGCCACGGCGTTGGGCTCGGACTGCGCCACCTAAAGCCCGATCGCGGCGGCCGCGGCGTCGGCCTCGTGCCAGCGCCGCAGTGACGACCCGTCGGCCCAGGTCGAGTGGGTCCCGCTGGAGATCCGTTCCGGCAACCGCAGTTTGCACACCGGGCCGTCGGCGACCCGGGCCGCGTCGAACACCAGGCAGTAGGACGCGTCGTCGTTCATGTCGGTGGTCAGGGTCACCAGATAGCCGTCGTCCTCGCCAGTGCTGCCGATGCGCGGCGCCATCGCCGTCTCGCTGCCGTAGACGCCGTCGTCGAACGCGAAGCGCTCCTCGGAGCCGGTGCGCAGGTCGTGTTTGACCAGCCCGTCGAACAGGAACCAGCCGGGCTTGCCCGTCGCCGCATAGGTGTAGCGGTAGTCGAGACCCGCCGTAGGCGGCGTTGATCATGCCGAACTCGGTGATGCTGTCGGTCAGCTGCTCCTCCGTCGTGGCGCCGGTGACCAGGTTGAAGCGCCAGCGCCGCAGCCGGGTCTGCAGCCGGTCGAGGGCGAGGAAGCGAAATGCCTTCTCCCACCTCTCACCTGCTGTGAGGCTGTCGACCGGTGCGGGGTCGCCCTCGTAGAAGCCGTCGAGCACGATCTCGTCGCCGTCCTCGTAGGCGTTGGTGAAGTGCAGCACGAACGTCGGGTCAGCCTCGAACCACTTAATGTCGTCGCGGTCCGCCGCGACGCGGGATGACCGCGAACCGCGACGGCATGTCCGGATGGAATCCGGGCAGATGGATGTTCGCCTCGAGCAACTTGGGATCCCAGAACAACGGAAAGTCGTTGAGGATGGCGTAATTCGGCGTGAACGCCATGTCGTGCGGCAGCCGCGGACCCGGCAGCGGGATATCGGTGAGGTGCACCAGGTCGTTGTTGGCGTCGACCACGCCATAGCGCATGTACGGGGCCTGCTTGCTGTAGGTGAAGAACAGCAACTCGCCGGTGGCGTCATCGACCTTCGGATGCGCCGAAACCCCCCATTCGACCGGGAAGTCCCCGTTGAAGTCCTCTTTCCCAGTGGTTTCGGCGGTGAACGGGTTCACCCGGTAGAGATCCCCACACTGGTAGAAACTGGTCAGCGCGGTGCCGCGGTGCACGATGACGTCGGTGCTCGACGCGTCCTTCATCAACGTGCGCGCGCTCCAGCCGTAGTCGCGCTTGGCGACCTGCACGGGCTCGGCAAGGCCGGGCCACAGCGCGCCCCCGGCCTCGTCTTCGGCCGCCAGCCCGTCGGTGCGAACGAACCGGTTGCGGTAGAACGCTTTCCCGTCCCGGAAACCGACGACGTGGATCATGCCGTCGCCGTCGAACGGGTGATAGAACTTCAGCGACGGATGCAGCGGGTTCTCGGTGTTGCGCAGATACACCCCGTCGAGATCCCGCGGAATCTCACCTTCGACGGCGGTGAGATCGTCGGCATCCCATTCGGTGGTCTGCGGCCGCCACGGACCTGTGCGGTATGGGTGGTCATCGTCTTCGGGCAGTGTCGACAGGAACTTGCCGACGACCTCAACATCCATCAGAACTCCTTTGCCGATCCGACGACGAAACTGACCGTGGTGGCGGTGCTGCCGCCGAAGTTCAACGTGCCGAACGTCTTTGCGCCTTCGACTTGATAGTCGCCAGCGTCGTCGCTGACCTGTTTGGCGGCGTCCAGGAGCATCCGCACACCCGATGCGCCGACGGGGTGGCCGCCGCCTATGAGGCCGCCGCTGGGGTTGATCGGCAATGCCCCGCCGATCTCGATGTCGCCGTTCTCGATGGCCTTCCATGACTCGCCGGGGCCGGTGAGCCCGATGTGGTCGATGGCGAGGTATTCGCTCGGCGTGAAGCAGTCGTGCACCTCGAAGCCGTCGACGTCGTCGAGGGTCACGTTGGCCCGGCCGAACGCGTCGAGCACCGCACCGCGGACATGCGGCAGAACGTAGGGGTCGGCCGCGGAGCGGTCCAGCTTCTGTTGCAGGCCGAGCCCGACGGTGCGGTGCCCCCAGCCGTCGATCCGGCCGATCGGGCGGACACCGGGGTGATCGCGCAGGTAGTCGTCGCTCACCAGCACGACGCCTACGGCTCCGTCGGTCATCTGACTGCAGTCGAAGCGGCGCAGCCTGCCTTCGATGACGGGGTTGACCTCATTTTCGAGGGCGGAGTCACCGTCGCGTCCGGCCCGCAGGTCGGGCACGGTCCAGCCGCGGGTCTGCGCGTTGGGGTTCGATCGGGCGTTGGCGAAGTTCAACTGGGCGATCGCGCGCAGGTGGGTCTCGTCGAGGCCGTAGCGCTGGTCGTACTCATCGGCGACCCGGGCGAACATCGTCGGCCACATGAACTTGGCGTCGGTGCCCTCGTGCCCGATCCAGGCCGCGGCGCCAAGGTGTTCGGCGGCGGTGTCGCCCGGCACGGTCTTCTCCAACTCGATGCCGACCACCAACGCGGTCTCATACGCTCCGGACCGCAGATCGGCGATCGCGGCCAGGGTCGCGACGCTGCCGGAGGCGCACGCCGCCTCGTGGCGCGACGACGGTGTGTCCCACAGCCCTTCGTGCACGGTCGCGGGCATCGCCCCGAGGTGGCGCCTGACGCGCGAACAGCTCACCGAAGGCGTTGGCGACGTGCACGACGTCGATCGCGTCGGCGTCGAGGCCCGCGGCGGCGAGGGTGGCGTCGACCGTCTCGCCGGTCAGGTCGGCGAAATCGAGGCCCTCGCGGGTCAGGTTGCGGCTGAAGTCGCTCTGGTAGCCGCCGAGGATCCAGACATTCGTGGAGCTGCCCATGAGCGGACGATACTACAACTAGCAGAGTGACTTGACGGAGATGGCCGAGGAGGGCGGCCCCGCCGGCTCGTAGTCTGAACCGACGAGACCTCGATGGGCACGGTGGTCGACCGCCGCACCCACCTGCCCCGCAGCATTGCCAGGCTCGGCGGAAGGCAAACGTTGATCAGGCACTTCGCGCGCGGCCCCGACCAGCGCGTGTGTGTCAATGCTCGAATTGGGAACACTTTGATCGTGAACGAACCGCGGAACCACGACCTAGCAGTGCGGATGGCCGAGCTGGCCCGCGCGGCAGCGAGGCCGCGCACCGTCGAGCAGGTGCTCGGCGATGTCACCGCCGCCGCCAAGGAGCTGATCCCCGGAGTCGACACCGCAGGAGTGTTGATGATCGGCAAGGGCGGCAAGTGGGACTCCCTTGGGGGTACGTCTGATCTGCCGCATCTGCTTGACGAACTGCAGATGAAGTACAGCGAGGGACCCTGCGTCGAGGCGGCGCTGGACGAGGTGATCGTGCGCACCGATGATTTCCGCACCGAACAACGCTGGCCGCAGTATTCGCCCGAGGTGGTTCAACTCGGCGTTCTCAGCGGACTGTCCTTCAAGCTGTACACAGCCGACCGCACCGCGGGGGCGCTCAACCTGTTCGCGTTCAAGCCGAACGCATTCGACGGGGAAGCCGAGACGATCGGCATCGTGCTGGCCGCCCATGCCGCCGCGGCGATCCTGGCCAGCCGCGAGGGCGAAGAACTGCAGTCGGCGCTGACCACCCGCGACCGCATCGGGCAGGCCAAGGGCATCATCATGGAGCGCTACGGCGTCGACGACATACGCGCGTTCGAAATGCTGCGCAAGCTGTCGCAGGACAGCAATACCCGGCTGGTCGATGTGGCCGCCCGCGTCATCGAGACCCGTGGCGACGGGAACGGCTGACCCCGGACGTCCCGCTATGACTCCCCGTCACGGGGAACGACGAGTACGGGCACTGGGGTGTGCCGGATGATCTTGGCGGCGCGAGACCCCAGGAAAACCCGTGCAATCGGACCCGACTCACTCGATCCGATGACCAGCAGATCGCCGTCACCCCAGTCGACGTCGTGGAGTGCCGTCTCCCAGTCGCCGCCGTGGCCGATCACGACGTCCCGCCCGCCCGACCCTTTCGAGTCGCCAAGCACTCGGCGCGCCGATTCCTGGATGCTCGTACTCCACTCGGCGACCACATCCGCCGCCTCGGTCCGGAACATGGCCGTCACGGGCGGTGCGTGCTGGACGGCGAACGACGCCAGACGCATTTTCGCGCCGATCTTGCCGACCAGATCCCCAGCGGCCCGCAACACCGAATCGCACTGTTCGGCGCCGGTATACGCGACCGTCACGCGGGTGACCTTGGCGGTATCACCGGACCGAAAGCCGCGGGGCGCCAATGCAACCGGGATCGGCGAGCTGTGCAGCAACCGATCGGCGACGCTGCTCAACGCGATGTGGCCGAACAGCCCGGCCGCCGAGGAGCCGACCGTGATCAGGCTGGCCTTGTGCTGCTCGGCCGCCTCCAGCAAGCCGGTGGGAGTCGACCGCGCCTTGACCGTTGTGAAGGTCGCGGACACATCGGCGGACAGTTCGGAGCGGGCCTGGGCCAGCGCGCCGTCTGTTATGTCGTCGATCTGACTTTGGTAGGCGAGGTCCTCCCGGACCAGGCCGGGCAGCCACGACTCCGGTGCGACGATGCACACGGCGAGATCCTCACCGCTGGAGCGAGACAGCAGTGCCGCCAGGTTCAGCACCGCCTTGCCTTTCCGGTTCGCGGGATAACCGACGACGATCGTCACGGTCGGTTGTCCTCTCCGGCGAGGCCGACGTGCTCGTTCCGGCCGAGATGAGAGTGGTGGCGCGAGTAGAAGAAGTACCACACGAACGCAACGGCGACCCAGATTAGGAACACGTAGATCGTGATCGGCCGCAGGTTGTAGATGATCCACAACGCACCTGCGATCGACAGGATCGGGGTGATCGGGAACAGCGGAACTTTGAAGCTGCGGGGCAGGTCGGGAGCCGTCCGTCGGAGCACCATCACCCCGATCGAAACGGCGATGAACGCCACCAGGGTGCCAATGCTTGTCATCTCGGCCAGGAAGTTGATCGGGATGAGGCCGGCCATCAGGCCGATGACGACGGCGACGATGACGGTGTTGTGGATCGGCGTCAGCGTGCGCGGATTAACCCTGTGGAAGATCTCGGGGATCATGCCGTCGCGCGACATCGCGAACAGGATTCGGGTCTGCCCGTAGATCGACACCAGGGTCACGCTGAAGATCGAGATGATCGCTCCGGCGGCGATCACGGTGCCAGGCCACGACGCACCGACCACGTTTTCGAGGATCTGGGCGAGCCCGGCCTCCTGGCCTTCGAACTCCTCGGTCGGTTGGGCCGCCACCCCGACGAGCGCCGTCAGCACATAAAGCACCGTGACAGTTCCCAGCGCGATCATGATTGCGAGCGGAAGGTTTCGCCTCGGGTTCTTGGCTTCCTCGCCCGCGGCGGCGACACTGTCCAGACCGACGAAGCTGAAGAAGATGACGCCCGTCGCCGCCGTGATGCCCGCGAAGCCGAACGGGGCGAAGCTGGCCAGGTTGTCGGAGTTCCAGCCCTGCACGCCGATCACGATGAACATGATCAGCACGGCGATCTTGATGACCACCATGACGGCGTTGGTCTTCGCAGATTCGCTGACGCCGCGGATCAGCAGTGCCGCGCACATGATGATCAGGACCATCGCGGGCAGGTTGACGATGCCGCCCTGTTCTGGCGCGTTCGACAGCGCCTCGGGGATCTGGACACCGAAGACGTTGCCGAGGAACTGGTTGAGGTACTCCGACCAGCCCACCGCGACCGCCGCGCCCGCCACACCCCATTCGAGGAGCAGGCAGGCGCCGACGCCCATGGCCACGAACTCGCCGAGCGTCGCGTAGGTGTAGGAGTACGACGAGCCGGCAACCGGGACGGCGCCTGCCAATTCGGCGTAGCACACCGCGGTTAGCCCGGCGACAAGTCCGGCGATCAGGAACGAAAAGACCACTGCGGGCCCGGCCATGGGCACGGCCTGGCTGAGAATGAAGAAGATGCCGGTACCGATCGTGCCGCCGATACCGATCGCTGAGAGGCTCCACAAGCCGATCGTGCGTTTGAGCTCGCTGCTCCCGGTGTCGGCGCCGGTCTCGGCCGCCATCTCCTCCACCGGCTTACGGCGCAATACTTGTTCACGAAGTGCTGGCACGGGCTCCTCCTTGGGTCATCATGATCATGGCCCAGAGCGAGCGATCGTTTCGGTGGAATCGGGACCTGGATGTCGATGTGATGCCGACGCGCAGCCGGATGGTTATCGGCACGGTCCCTGGCAGGTGGCCGCCGAGGGTGACCTTGGGTGTGAAGAAGCGCGTTCCACCCCGATCACACGGCGGTCAAGCGGCGCGACCGCGCCATCGTGACCTTCGCGCTCTCGAGCTCGACAAGGCTGTCCTCGAGGTAGGTCAGCATGTGCTGCAGGTGCGGCAGCCGGCGCCGACAGCCGGTTAGACCGAAGTTGAGCTGGCCAGCGTAGCTGGCCACCGTGATATTCAGCGCCTGGCCCTGCTGCGGGATGGACAACGGGTACATGCCCTGCATACGTGCGCCGTTCCAGTACAGCGGTTCACGCGGTCCGGGGACGTTCGAGATGATCAGGTTGACTGAGGTCGGGGCGAGGTCGGCCACGCCGGGGACGTGGGTGGCCAACAGCGGCCCGGTGGCGATCAGGCCCGTGAGCAGCTGGGTCTGCAGTGTGCTCTGGGTGGCGAGCTCGGCCTTGGCGTCGTTCATCGAGGCGATGATCGTGGCCAGCCGGTCGTTTGGGTCGTCGAGCTGGGTGGCCAGGCTGCAGGGCACGATCCCGACCGCATTGCCGCTGTCCCCGAACGCACCCAGCGAGCGCAGCGATACCGGCACGCCGGCGGTGAGCCCGCTGCCGGGCAGCGCGTCCTGCTCGATCAAGTAGCGGCGCAGGGCGCCGGCGCACATCGCCAACACCACGTCGTTGACGGTGGCGTTGTGCGCTGCGCCCGCATTCTTGATCCGCTCAAGCGGCCACTGCTGAGCGGCGAACCGGCGGCTGCCGGTGATCGACGTGTTCAGCATTGTGCGCGGCGCGCGTACGCAGTCCCGGGGCGTGCCCGAGGAGGCCCCGGGCGGCCATCTTGCCGACCGAGGGGGCCAAACCCGCCAGGTCGCCGGCCATTCGCACGGGCTGCGCCGCGGTGCGGATGACCCGGCCTGCGACGCCGAGCGCCCCGCCACGTTCCTCTTCCTTTTTCGTTTCGCTGGGACGCTGGTGCGCGACTGACCACCAGGGGATCGCCCCGCGGGCATCCGGGTCGGGCGACAGCCAACGCGTCAGCAGCCGGGTGGAGGCGACGCCGTCGTAGAGCGCGTGATGGATCTTGGTGTAGGTGGCGAAGCGGCCACCGTCGAGCCCCTCAATCAGATAGAACTCCCAAAGCGGGTGGTGCCGGTCGAGCATCTCGCCGTGCAGTCGGGACACCAGCTCCAGCAGCTCGCGCACCCGCCCGGGCCTCGGCAGCGCCGCCAGCCGGACGTGGTATTCCAGGTCGATGTCGTGCTCCTCGGTCCACCAGACGTTGCCAAGGCTTCCGACCGGGTCGGCAGGCCGCTGTCGCAGCCGCGGGTGAATCTCGTTGTGGGTGAGCAGCTCGTGATAAAGCCGGCTGACGTAATCGGGGCCGGCGCCCGGCGGCAACTCGTAGACGGCAAGGCCGGCGACATGCGTCGGCTGCGCCGCGGTTTCCCCCAACAGGAACGCGGAGTCCTGGGGTGCGATCAGGCTCATTGCTCCTGCTTTCGCTCGGCGCGGCTGATGGCTCGGGACAGCGCGGGGCTGGCGACCATGAACTCATCCATGAGCGTGCCTGCGATCCCGCGCAGCGGAAGCAGCGGCCGGATCCAGCCCGGCGCTGTCACCGTCGCGGCCCGAGACTCGATGCCGTCGACCAGCGTCCGACTGGCTCGTGTGACCGTGATCGGTCTGGTGACGAACTTCGGCGCGATCGAGCGTGCCTCGGCGATCTGCTGCTGAGCGAAGACGTCGTCAACGAGGTCGGTGTCGACGAATCCCAAGTAGGCCACGCCGGCCGTGGCGCCGTGGTGGGCGAGTTCGACCCTCAGCGCGCGCGTGAGCTGGTCGACGCCCGCCTTGCTCGCCGCGTACGACGCATTGAGCGCGCCGTTGACGAACGAATAGATGGACGCGACGACCAGGATGTGGCCGCGCCGCTCGATCACCGCAGGCAATGTGGCGCGAACCGTGCGCCACTGGCCCAATAGGTCGATGTCGACGGTCCGCTCGAACTCGTCGGGATCGATAGTAAGGATCGGCTCCGAAGGCGGGGCGACACCCGCGTTCGCGACCACGATGTCGATGCCGCCGAACCGGGTGACGGTGGCGTCAGCGGCGCGCTGCATCGCGTCCAGGTCGCGCACGTCGGCCTCGAACGCGGCCGCACCCTCGCCGAGCTGAGAGGCCAACTCTTGCAGCGGTTTCAGCCGCCGGCCGACCAGAGCGACCCGTGCACCGCGAGCATGTGCCTGGCGGGCCACCTCAGCCCCAATGCCTCGGGCCGCGCCGGTGACGAATACAACGCGGCCTGCAAGTTCCAGCCGCTGTGTACCGCCGAACATGCGCCCGGCGACGGGCAACGCTCGTGCGGCGCTCATTCCCGCGGCACTGAGCGCGCGGGCGGTGTCCTCGATCATGATCACGGCCCATGTCCTTTGCAATAACCATCTTCATCACGTCCGCCGAAAGTCGTCCGGCTTACAAATACTGTAAAACTAGCACCGCTAGTTTTACAACGTGATGCGCACCACGGCCGCCGCCCCGGCGTGAAAACTAGCGGTGCAAGATATCGTGGCGTCGACCATGAGGAGGTGAAGTGGGGCGACCACCGCGTCCGCTGCTCAGCCGCGACCGGATCGTGTCGACCGCGCTGGCACTCGCGGACTCCGAGGGCTTGGAGGCGGTCTCGACGCGACGGCTCGCTGCCGAGCTCGGGGTGACTGGACCCTCGCTCTACAACCACGTCGGGACCAAGGAGGAACTGCTCGACGACATGGTTGACACGGTGCTTGCAGGGGTCGACACGTCGATGTTCGACGAGTTGAGCAGGTCAAACCCCGCCTGGCGGGCAGCGCTGGAGAAGTGGGCACGCACGTACCGGAAGGCGATCGCCGCGCACCCGAACATTGTGCCCGCGTTGGCCACCGGGCTCGGGCGCCGACCCAACGGGTTGCGGATTGCCGACGCGGTGTTCGGCGGTCTGGTGTCCGCGGGGTGGCGGCGTCGCGAGGCCGTCAGCGTCGGCGCCGCCATTCGCTACTTCGTGCTTGGCTCGGCGCTCGGATCTTTCGCCTCAGCATTCCCCGCGGACGCGGCCGTCTACAGCAACAACTACCCGCATCTCGATGGTGCCCACCTGCTGGCCACGCGGCAGCAGCGAGTCGATCAGAGAGCGTTCGACGCGGGCCTGAAGGCTATGCTCGACGGGCTCGAGCTGCAGTACCACTTGCTCACGCGTGCCTAACAGCCGATTTCCCTGCGCGCCAGATGCATTGACTGCGCCTTAACCCGACACAGCATTCGTCGCGCTGGGTCAAAGATGTGGTCCGCCACGTGTCGTGGTCAACTCGCCTGACTGTCAGGCGTCAGCACCGTGTGAACACGCGCCACGAATACTTCGAATGCGGCGATGAAATCGCCTAAGAACTGCTCGGTGCCTTTGTCGGTGACCTCACCCAGTTCGGTGATCAAGCCGGGCGTGAAGTGGAGGTAGCCTTCCGGCGACTCCATCAATGGCGAGTTGCAGAAGCTCAGCACACTTCGCAGACTCTGCTGCCCGACAGCGGTTCCGATCTTGCCCGGCGAGGCGCCGATCACTGCTGACGGCTTATGTGCGAATGAGTTCGTTCCGTATGGGCGGCTGGCCCAGTCGATAGCGTTCTTCAGGCCGCCGGGGATGCCCCGGTTGTACTCAGGGGTCACAAAAAGCACCGCATCCACCGCGGCGATCGCATCCTTGAGCGCCCGACCCTGCGGCGGGTAATCGGTGTCGAAGTCGTAGTTATACAGCGGAAGGTCCCGTATCGGGATCTCCACGAACTTCAGATTCTCCGGCGCTAATCTGATGAGCGCCTTGGCCAGCGTGCGATTGATCGACTTGGCCGACAGGCTGCCGACAATGTAGCCAACCCGATAGCCGCTCATAGGATTACCCGCTTCTTCCGCTGCGTCAGCCACATAGTTGCTCCGTCTCGGTTGGTCTTCAAGTCTCGCGGTGTAGCGCGGCGCTGTCATGACGGCTGGCCCTCCAAACACCCTCCGGCTAACCGGCAATCAGCATCGAAGCGCCGTTTACAGCTTGGCCTGCGTATCCAGTCGGCCGGCCCCGGCCGGATCCCACCGACGCAACGGCGTTTCAACGTGAAATATATTGTGCCCATTGCGATTAGAGCGATTGAAACGCACTGCGGCACCACGGATACGATTTTTGGCTGCTTGCTACCACGTAGATAGTGTCACCTGCCTGTCGCTATGCGAGATGGTCGCTGGCGCTGACGACAGCGGCCCGGCAATCCACCACCCTCAAAGTGCACGAATCGCGAAAGGTGGTGGGGGATGTCCAAACCGCGGCCGACGAGAAGTCGACAAGACGAACAGGTCATCGATTCGCCAAGGCGCGGGGAGCTGGCGGCGGCCATGCGGGTACTTGTCGGCGCTCGCGCTGCGGTTCAGACCGCGGCGCGTGCCGCCATGGTGCAGGCGACCGAGGTGGCGATGGTGATGTCGGCCGCCGCGACGACATCACGACGCCTCGTCGGCGGCGGGTTGGAGCCCGAAAGCAATCTTCGTGCCGCAGATGAAACGTTGCACCGCGCCCACGACATGCCCCGTGCTGCTCGTCCACGGGCTCGGGGGTACCAGGTCAAGTTGGTCCCTGGTCGCCCAAACCCTAAGCGCCCGAGGCCTGACCGTCGACGCAGTCTATGCACCGTTCGGACCGTCCGTAGCGCAGCTCGCCGACCAGCTTGTCGCCGAGGTGGCGATGATCCTGTCTCGCACCGGTGCAGCCAAGGTGCATCTGGTCGGACATAGTCTGGGCGGAGTCGTCATCGCGCAGGCCATGGCGGACGGTGGCCTGGACGGGCTGGTCGATACGGTGGTCACCCTCGGCTCGCCGTTCGGCGGGTCACCCTGGGCGGGCCTGCTCCCATTTGTGGAAGTCGTCCGGGCGCTGCGTCCGGGTTCGCAGCTGTTGCAGCGGCTCGCCTCCGCGCCGATGCCTGACGGCGTGCGGTGGCTGGCAGTGACAGCAGCACTCGACATCATCGTGCCGGGGCTGCGGTCGGTGCCGAGCCACGCCCAGGCAGAAACCGTCAGGGTAAACGGCGTCGGCCATCTCGGGATGATGCGAAGCAGCGAGGTCATCGAGTGCATAACGGCTGCGTTGTCCGCACGCGAGTCGGCCGCCGTCGCATAGGTGCACACGCCTCTGACAATTCGCGGTAGGCGAGTGCGCGCCTACTGGGGCGGGATGCGCGGTCAGGACACCGAGGGCGGCGCCAGCGTGTGCCAGGTGAACTGCTTGCAGACCATATGCGCGGCGTCGAGGTCGATACCGTCCGGATTCACCAGGAATTGACTACCAATTCCGCGCAGCATGCCGACCAGCGCGGTAGCCACTCCTTCGGGATCTACGTCGGACCTGATTGTCGCGCTGCGCTGTCCGGCGCGCACGATGCTCTGGATGCCTGTTCGAAAGGTGGCATCGATGCCGACATAGACCGGACGCAGGTCCGCGTCCTCAGTCAGGCCACAGCTACACAGCACGAAATAGGCGCGCGCCATCTCCTCGTTTCGGCTCATCCACACGAAGTAGGCGTCGACCGCAGCAACCAAGGCGTCAAGCTCGTTTCCACCGTCACTGGCGTCGGCGACGATGAGGAATTCGTGCAGGTTGCGCCGGAGCAGGCGGTCCACCAGCGCAGCCTTCGAGCCGAAGTGGTGGGTGATCAGACGGGGGCTGTAGCCGGCATCCCGGGAGATGTCGGCGAGCGAGGTTCGGTCGACACCGCGGCGTGCGAACAACCGCGTGGCGGCCTCCAGCAACGCCTCTTCGGCCTGACTCCGCCGCTGCCGTTGACTTCGCCGGGCGGCGCCCACCGACGGCGCCGACCTCGTTGAGCCTTCTGGGAGTTCCGCAACAGCCATGCCCCACCCTACGACTTTGGCAGACATGGCTGTACTCAGTGCAGCGAGCCTCAGCTGCTCTTTTATAGCTGGCCGGGCACCAAAGATTCGGGCTGGCAAGCACACGTAGTTCGCCGATATGCAGCGGAGATGGGAGTTAGCGATCACGACATCGGCTGACGCTGGCAGCGAGTGTGGAACCACGCGCAATCAACATGTCGAAGGGATCAATCGATGGCGGAGATAACCCGTCCCTGTCCCGTGAAGAGTTGTCTGACGACCCGCAGGGCAGGAGCAGTTCACCAAGCCATCGAAAAAGACTACGGCTCTTGGTCATACGCCGGAATTCTGCGGGAACGCGGCCGCAAGCACCTCGCTGTGTTAACCGCATCAGCCTGTGTCAACCACCACCACAACAACGAGAACAAAGGAATTAACTATGCCTAACGACAACATCTTCTCCGGTCTGAAGGTGGTCGATTTCGCGAGCTTCATCGCGGGTCCCGCCGCCGCGGTCATCTTGTCCGACTTTGGCGCCGACGTTATCAAGGTCGAGCCGCCGTCCGGCGACATGTGGAGAATTGCGAACAAGCTCCCGCCCCATCCGCAATCGAACGACGCGTATCCCTTTCAACTGGACAATCGCAACAAGCGCGGCATCGCGCTCGATCTGAAATCTCCCGGCGCTCAGCCGGTCATCGAGCGGCTGGCCAAGTGGGCTGACGTCTTCATCCTCAACACACCGCATCCCGCACGCAAGCGATTGAAGCTCGAATATGACGATGTTGCACAGTGGAATCCGCGTCTGATCTATGCCGATCTCACCGGGTTCGGCGAAAAGGGCCCCGACGCGGATCTGCCGGGATTCGACATCACGGCCTACTGGGCGCGAAGCGGCTTGTTGTCCATGACGCGCGACACCGGCGCGCCGCCGACCTGGCCGGTGGCCGGTAGTGGTGACCATGCGACCGCGGTGGGAATCTATGGCGCCATTGTGACGGCGCTTTATCGTCGTGAGCGCACCGGCAAAGGCTCCTATGTCACGACATCGCTCCTCGCCCAGGGTGTCTGGTCGGCCGGCGTCTTCATCCAGGCCGCACTGTCCGATGCCAAGTTCTTCGGGTTGCACGACCGAACGCATCCCGCCAACGCGGCTATGAATGTGTATCAGGCTTCGGACGGCACCTGGTTCCTTCTTCTCATCACGCCGGACAAGTTGCCCGCCGTGGCGCAAGCAATCGGCCGGGAGGATCTGCTGACTGATCCGCGGTTCTCCGAGCCGGCAAAGCTGGCGGAGAACATGCCGCAGCTGACCGCCATTCTCGACGAGACCTTCGGCTCGCAACCGATGGCGCATTGGCACGACGTCTTCAGCGGCGTCCACGTCACGTTCGGGGTCGTGCGCGGTCCGCAGGAAGTCATCACCGATCCGCAGCTGCGCTTGAATGACATCGTCGTTCCGCTCGAAGGCGCCGGAGACAATCTGAAAATGACTGTCAGCAGTCCGATCCAGGTCCATGGTGTCACCAAGGTCGCGGCCAGGCGCGCCAATGAAATCGGCGAACACAACGAAGAGGTGTTGACCGAACTCGGTTTCGGCGCGAAGGAGATCGACGGCTTGCGCGCGGGAGGCGTCATAGCGGGGCAGATCGAAGAGGCAGCGAAGAAACGCCGTCCTGCGTGAGCAACGCGCGGCGGTCACACGACGATGCGCTTGGCGAGTAACTCGATTAGTCAGACGACAGCTAGACATCGCGGGGTGTAGCGGTCTTCGGCTTCCCCTCGTACCGCAGAGATATCGCGTCGAAGGAACTGATGGCTTGTTGCGCGCGACCCGACACCAAGGGATGGTGATCCATGAACGACGGCGTTGATGAACTCCCCACTTCCGAAGAGCGTGCCGGCGGCCGCCCCGATGAGTACATCGGCAATGGTCAGCTGCGCGTCGAGTATCGAAGGCTCATCGCCGAACAGGCGGCCTTGCGCCGACTCGCCGTGTTGGTCGCGCGGGGGGTTGAACCTATCGGGGTATTCGGCGCGGTGGCCGAGGAGATCCGCCGGTGCGTGCCCTGCGGACACCGCCGGATTGTGGCGCTTCGAGACAGACGGCGACATGACGATCGTGGCCGCCGTTGCCGATCCTGAGGCAGTAGCACAATGGCCGGTGGGTACCCGAACTCCGATGCAAGGCAGCACCCTCGCAACGATGGTGCAGCGCACCGGGAGGCCCGCTCGGGTGGACAGCTACGACACCGTCGTCGGGCCGATCGCCGCCCGCGTACGCGCGGTCGGCGTGCACGCGGCGGTGGCGGTGCCCATCATCGTCGACGGACGCGTGCGGGGGCTGGCCGCGGTCGGTTCCACGCAGTACGGTGCCATGCCGGCCGACACCGAGGTGCGCATCACCCGCTTCGCCGAACTGAGCGCCCCGGCTGTTGTGGCGGGGTATCGCGACGAGCAGAAACGACAGCTCCTCGCCGAGGCGTCACAACGATTGCATCGGGCGGCCGATAATGAGCGCCGGCGCATCGAACGCGATCTGCACGACGGTGCCCAGCAACACCTGGTCACCCTGGCGCTGGACGCGCGGGCCGCTGAAGCGTCGGCGCCCACCGAACTGGCCGAGCTCAAACACCAAATGTCGCGCATCGCTTCGGGGTTGACCGAGGTCTCCCTGGAACTGCAGGAAATCGCGCGCGGCGCCCCGCCTGCGATCCTGGCCGACGGCGGACTGCCCACCGCGCTGCAGAAGCTGGCGCACCGCTCACCGGTCCCCGTGCAGCTTGACGTTGCCATCACCGGCGCGCTGCCCGAGCCCGTCCAGATCGCCACCTACTACCTGGTGGCCGAGGCACTGACCAACACCGCCAAACACGCCGACGCCGGCACCGTCGAGGTCCACCTCGACACCGACGCAGGCCAATCCGGCGATCCGGTACTGCGGGTCCGGGTGCGCGACGACGGCAGCGGCGGTGCCGACCCCCAGGGTGGCTCCGGGCTGGTCGGGCTCAACGACCGGGTGCAAGCCCTCGGTGGGCGGTTGTGGCTGCACAGCCCAGCCGGTGACGGCACCACCGTGCGCGCCGAACTCCCCCTAACTCAGCCTCCCGCGCCACAGTGCTGGTTTGGGTGCTCATCCGAGCCTCTGGCCCGCGCAACACTGCACCACTAGAACGGGCGAACCATCTTGGCGGGGTTCACGATTCACTCGCCGCCCTCGCCAGCGATAGCCGGCGTCTCGGTCGTCCTCGATTCCGCGTCGGCGTCGATGACGAGCGTGCTGGCGGGCGCTCGAAATGCTCCCTCGACAGTGTCGAGATGCTCACGAGGTATGGCACAGTACGTAGCGGCGCAGTCAAACGCGCCAGGCGCTCGGGTACTGTGGGATTTGTCGATCCCTCGGGTGATCCCCGGAGGGCCGTCCTGGTCACCCGCGGCGCTGGCGCGGGTCAGCGCTAATCCAGTCTCCAATGTGACTGTGTCGTTCCCGTGTTCGTCGGTACACCGTCGCCGTTGCATCCTGTTCACTCCAACAATCCGGCAAGCGATTTGGGCGCGATGATGCGCCGAAGGGATCTGGGTAGTCAGTAGGAGGCATGTCTACAGTGGCGACAGGATCCGATTCGGTGGGTACGCAGGTCTTTGCAGCACAGCGGCGACTGACGTGATGGCCCCGCGTCGATTCGGTCTCTCTGACAGTGACGGTCCGTCCGTTACCGGGCACTTCATGGATGGGGCGCTGGATGGTGCGCCACGCGGTCGCAAGGGCCCCGTCTGGTGCGCGATCAGGCTCCGCAAGGCATCGATGGAAAGCGTTGTAGTTGATCGAGTCGTGCGATCAGCCTGAATAGATATGCGGTGCCATTCCTGCCCAGTGCTTGTGAGTTTCCAGGTCAAGGCGTTGCGGCAGTTGTTGATTGGTCGTCGTCATCTGGGCACTTCGGGTAACACGGCGATAGTGTTGGCGAGCCTGCCGATTCCGTCGATATCTATGACAACCCTATGTCCGTCGCGTAGGTATTGCGCCGGACTGCGGGCATGTCCCACTCCGCCGGGCGTGCCGGTGGCAATGACGTCTCCGGGGTTGAGCGTAATGATGGCGGAGATGTATTCGACCAGTTGCACCGGATTGAAAACGAGGTCGGATGTGCTGGCGTGTTGTTTGAGTTCACCGTTGACTGTGGTGCGCAGGTCACCGAAGCCGAATTCGTCGGTTGTCACCAGTACCGGTCCGAACGGAGCGCTGGCTTCGAAGGTCTTGCCTTGCAACCACTCTCCAGTGCGATTTTGATAGTCGCGCATGGTCAGGTCGTTGAGTACTGAGTATCCGGCGATTGCTTGTGCTGCCGTGGTGTAGTCCGCCCGGCGGACTGTTCTGCCGACAATGACCGCGAGTTCGCCTTCCCAATCGAGTGCGTGCGCAGCGTAGTCGGGCACCTCGATGCAATCATAGGGGCCGGTAATTGCTTCGGGATACTTCGCGAAAAGAGTGGGAAATTCGGGTAGGTCGCCGCCCATCTCCGTGATGTGCTTTCGATAGTTCAAACCGACGCAGATTATCTTCCCGGGATGGGGCACGACGGGTGCCCAGTCGGCGCTATGGAGATCGTGCGCCTCGGTGCCGCCATTGCTCAGCCTCGCGTAGTCAGGGTGCTTGAGCAACGCTCCCACGTCTGGTACTCCAGGGAGTTCGATGCCGACTCCGTCTTCCGTGACACGCACGGCGATCGTGCCGGTGGGCGTCCGTAGTGTCGCCAGCTTCATAGGGGCCGCTCCTCGGCGAATGTGCCGGGATCCGTTTCGAATGTGCAACGCATCCTCTTACCGCAAGTATCCGCCTCACGTACGAATTGGATGTTGTCGTGTTGCACAGCGATATGGTTTTGACGTAGTCACGGACGACACAACGGCAGGGGACGTCGCGCCGATCGTGGTGACAGCGGTGTCATCAAGGTTCACCTCCAACACACGACCCGGCTGGTAATCCTTTGTATCGGCGAGCTACAGCACAGGTCACGCGTGTGGTGCAACCGTTTATCCGGCTACGTATCAGAATCTCGCTGGAGCTAACCGTTGTCGTCACGGCACACCAATCGCGACCCGTGCTCAGCTTCAGCGGTGCCACGCCATCGTCAATTCGGTTGCGGGCGGAAGACATAACGGCATTGCCGCCAGGCATACCATGTGATTTGCCGAAGCCACAGCGACGGGTCGTCCGCAGTCTGCGTCGGCGTTCATACCGAAGTCGAAGGTTGGCTGCTCCTGCTAGGAGAAAGCAGGAAGAGGCAGATCCCTGCTGGCCGGGCCCGTTATGCCGCGTGATGGCAGCGGTGTTGGCCACTAGGGCTCACGTCAGTTGTCGCCAGGAGCGGGATCCTTGAGCTATGTCGACGTCTCCCGTTGAGATCGCAACGGCCGTGCCAAAACAGCGTCGACAGTACTTCACTGGATAGCCCACGGTGTGCCGACGGTTCGGTCATTAACCCGGCGACTCGACGCGCCGTGTCTTTTGAAACTACGGAGGAACTATGTCCATTGTGGAAACGGTCCGCGGGCCGGTCGCCATCGCCGACCTGGGCAAGGTGCTGATGCATGAGCACGTATTTGTCCTCGGCACCGATGTGCGGCAGAACTACCCCGACTATCCGAATCCCTGGGATGAGGACGCGCGGGTTGTGGACGCGGTGGAGAAGTTGCGCGAGTGCAAGGCGCGCGGCATCGACACGATCGTGGATCCGACGGTCATCGGACTCGGCCGCTACATTCCTCGAATTCAGCGGGTCAACGAACAAGTCGACCTCAATATCATCGTGGCAACTGGCCTATACACCTACAACGAGGTGCCGTTCCAGTTCCATTACACCGGGCCAGGATTGGTCTTCGACGCGCCCGAACCGCTGGTGGAACTGTTCGTGAAGGACATCCGGGAGGGCATCGCGGACACAGGAGTCAAGGCGGCGTTCCTCAAGTGTGCCATCGAGGAACAAGGCCTCACGCCAGGCGTCGAGCGGGTGATGCGCGCGGTCGGACAGGCTCAGGTCGAGACGGGCGTGCCTATCACCGTGCACACCAACGCCCACACGCAGTCTGGGCTTGTTGCCCAGAAGGTGCTCGCGCAGGAGGGTGCCGATCTGACGAAGGTGGTCATCGGCCATTCCGGCGACTCGACGGATCTGGACTACCTCTGCGCGATTGCCGATGCCGGTTCCTATCTCGGCATGGACCGCTTCGGCCTGGATATGTTGTGTTCCTTTGAAGATCGAGTCAACACGGTCGTTGAACTGGCGCGCCGTGGCTACGCGCAGAACATGGTCCTGGCCCATGACGCGTCCTGCTTCATGGACTGGTGGCCCGAGGAGCGCAGTGCCGCCGCGTTGCCGAACTGGAACTTCACCCACATCAGCGATGACGTGCTACCGGCATTGCTCGACCGCGGTGTCAGCGAAGAACAAATCGCCACGATGCTGGTGGAAAACCCACGCCGCTACTTCGAAGCCGCGAAATGACTAGCGCGCTCGTTCGGTGCCACGGGACTCCGTGCCGAGGCGACCGCGTGTCCCGTCCGACTGCCCGGGTGCGGCATCGACAATCAATATCAACCGGTAGGCGAGTTGACCCGGCTGCTGTCACGTTTGAGGCCGTTCGATGCGGCGAGTGCCGAGATCGCCAAGCAGCGCTCGACTTTGGTGTCGATCGAGGAGGAAGCGCGCTCCCATCCGCAGGCTGACGCCGGTCTGAACCCGGCGGCGGCGGTGCGCAAGATCCGTGAATTGGTCGACGATGACGCCGCCATCGCTGTGATGCGGGTTCGCACTACATCCATATGGCCCGGCACTTTCGCGGTTGTTATCCGCCCCGGTGGCTTGTTCTCCAACGGTTCAGCAGACCCTGGGCGTCGAATTGCCGTGGGTGATGGTACGGCCCGCGGCCCGGTACCCAGCTAGTGCCCATTTCCGATGATGGCGGATTCCTCTTCAGCGCAACGGAATTGGAGGCCGACAAACCCATCAGGGGCTGATTTCACCCACGTCACATTCGTGACAACAGATACGACATGCTCGCCTTTCAAAGAGGTCCTGAAATACGGTCGCGCCTCGGGTGTCGAGCTCGGCGGCTACAACATCGGCCACTACGCGGCGGCGTCTGGCGCCAAAGGGATCCGGACCAACAGCATCGACGAATTCGACGGGACTCTCAAACAGCACCGAACTCGGAGTCACAAATCATTAACGCCTTGGCCGACAACCAGTACCTGGACCGTTCGCTGATGCTGGTCACCGCGTTGTCGCCAGGCATGCTACGACGCCGACCGCAGCCGCACTCTGCGGGAGCTGCCCCTGGACTGCGGGACGATCGGCGCCGAAGACTTCGACCGAATCGTCAACCCCGCCAACATGGTTGGCGGGGTCTAGTTGGTCAGCGTTGGTCGAGAGAGGGTAATCGTATGAGCACCCAAATCTCCGCGTGGCGGAGGGGCCTGGCGTAGGGGGAGTTCGGCGCGCAGGGTGGTGCCGGCGCCGGGTGGGCTGTGTAGCCAGAAGCGGCCGCCGAGGGCTTGCACCCGGTCGTTGAGCCCGACCAGCCCGGATCCACCGTGGGGGTCGGCGCCGCCGCGACCGTCGTCGCGCACCAAGACCCGCAGCACCGGATCGCCGGCGTCGGTGTGGTCGGTGTCGACCTGGACGTGGACGGTCGAGGCGTGGGCGTGTTTGGCGGTGTTGGTCAGGGCCTCGGCCACCAGGTAGTAGGTGGCGATCTGGATGGGCTGGGGCAGCCCGGTCCGTGAGGGCGACGTCCAGCTGCACCGGCACCGGTGAGCGGCGGCCCAACTCCTGCAGCGCCGTGGGCAGTCCGCCGTTGGCCAGGATCGCCGGGGGGATGCCGCGCGAGATTTCCTGCAGTTCCAGCGATACCTCGGCCAACCCCGACGCGATGCGTGACATTTGGTCTTTGAGCTCGGCGAGTTCGGTGGGCGCCGAGGCTTCAGCGGCCCGCGCGTATAGCGCCAGGGTGACCAGGTGTTGCTGGGCGCCGTCGTGCAGATCGCGTTCGATGCGTCGGCGCTCATAATCGGCGGCCCGATTCCAACGTCGTGACGCCTCAGCCAGGAGCAGTCGTTTCTGCTCGTCGCGATGACCGGCGACCAGAGCAGTGGCAGTCAGTTCGGCGAAGCGGCTGATGTGGGCCTCGGTGTCGGCTGGCATGGGGCCGGGTTGCCAGGGAGCCGACCGCCGTCAGGCCCCACACGCGTCCATCGACGATGATCGGCACCGCCACAGCCGCCCTCACACCGACCGCACGCACGCGAGCGGCGAGCGGCCCGACAACGTTGTCGTAGCTGTCGATCCGTGCGGGCCGGCCGCTGCGTTGCACCAGCGTGGCGAGCGTGTTGCCGTCCACCGGAGTTCGGGTGCCCACCGGCCATCGTGCCAGCGCCTCAGGGTCGGCAGCGGCGGCCACGAAGGTGATCTCGCCATCCGATTCGAAGCGCCACAATCCGGCGGTGTCCGCAGGCACGCATCGGCGCATCTCCGTCGGCCACCGCGCCGAATACCTCCAAGGGTTCGACGCCGCGCGCGACGAGCGTGGCGAGCCGGCGCAAGGCGGCCTGTTCGGAGACCAGCCGACGATACTCGGCGTACAGCCGCCCGCCGTCGGCGGACTCGTTGAGTTGGCGGCCGGAAGGTTCTTCGACGAAGGAGGCTTCGTCGATGTTGTCGCTCATGAAGGCCACCCCTCAGCTGTTCGATCGCGTCAGCGCCATCGTCAGCCGCGAATGGCCGTCTTCGCATCCGCCGCAGCACAGCCGGAATTGCCGGTTCCTACCCGACTGCGGTCGCTCGAAGCTGTCGAACTCGGCTTGAGCAGGTCAGTCGGGCAGGACGCGGTCGAGCTGGGTGCGTGACTTGATGCCGAGCTTGGTGAACACCTTGCGTAGGTGGTATTGGACGGTGCGTTTGCTGATGAACATGCGGGCAGCGATCTCCAAATTGGACAGGCCATCGCGGGCCAGGTGCGCGATCTGGGCCTCCTGTGGCGTGAGCTGCTCATCGCCGGTAACGATCGTGCGTTTGCGCGCCCTTTCGCCGGTGGCCTGCAGCTCACGCCTGGCCCGCTCGGCAAACGCGTCCATACCCATCGCATCCAGCATGTCGTGGGCGATACGAAGCTGTGCCCGTGCATCGATACGGCGGCGCTCCCGGCGTAGCCATTCACCGTATAGCAGGTGAGCCCGGGCAAGATCCACCCGCAGGCGGGCACGGCCGAGCCGCTCGATCGACTCGAGAAAGAGGCGTTCCGCGGTGTCACCGTCGCTCAGCAGCGCGCGCGAACGAGCCTCGATGCCGCGCGCCCAGTCGGTGCCGCTGGGTGTGGTGCGCTCCGTCAACCGGCGCAGCGCGTCGGCGGCGACGTCTTTGTGTCCGCTGCGCACTGCCGCCTCGACGAGCTCGGCCGCCGCCCAGCTCGGTGTCACCATTTCCGTCGCGTAGGCAGTGCCGCGCTGGGCTGCCTGCATTGCCTTCTCGTAGCTACCGAGGCCGTTGTTCAACACGGCGTTCGCCCACTCGGCGACGGCAATCCCGATGCCTTCGCCTCGAAAGTTCGCCTCACTGATGGCCGCGTCGATCAGCGCCGCCGCCTCGGCTTGTCTGCCGCGCAAAGCAGCCATGCCTAGTTGAGCGTAGGGGACGAGGTGGCCGCCGGTCGCATCCAGCGCGACCTGATGTTCCACCACCAGGGACGCTGCGCCGATCAGATCACCCGCGAACAACATCGTGAACGCACGCATGTTGAGTGCCAGCGGCAGTTCGCTCAGCGCACCCACGGCGCGGGCAAGTTGGACGTGCCGGTCGGACAACGTATGCCAGCGATCGACATCCCACAGGTGCGGCGCCACAACGCCGGCTACCCAGTGGCAGCGCAGCTGCTCGTCGACCGACATGCCGATGCCGAAGACCTCCAGCGCCCTCCGCAGTATCGGCAGTCCGGCCTCATATCCCCCGTCGAAATGCGCTGCCAGGCCGTCCAGCAGAAGGTCGGAGGCACGGGTTTCGTGCGGCGGCGGTGCCGCCCCGGCCGCGCGCGCAACCTCCAGCACACCACCGCCGAACGCCAGGCGACCCGCCAACATCGCAGCCGAAAATGCCTGCAGGTAGGTCGCACGCGACAGCTCTGCATCTATCGGCTCGAGCCGGCTCGCGGCGTTCAACAGCCGCGATGGAGCATCACTTCCCCGATTCGTGACGAACGCGAGCTCCGCTGCAATCATGTCGATCCGAGCTTGCTGCAAGTCGGTGCTCGCTGCCTGCCTCCGCGACGGACAGCAATTGGCGCACCGTGTCGAACGCGCCGGCCTGTAAGTTCGCACCCGCGGCATCGAGCGCACGCTCGGTGCGACGCGCCGGTTCCAGCGTCAACATGGTGGCGCGCTCGAGGAATGCCGCCGCCGCGGCTAGCCCTCCACGCGCCCGCGCCCGGTCCGCGCAGCGCTCCAACTCCGCGGCGACAGCCTCATCCGGCCCGGCCACAGCATGGGCCCGATGCCAGGCGCGTCGATCGGGATCTCGCTGCGGATCGGTCACCTCAGCAAGAGCCGCATGCACCGCTTGCCGCTCCTGCGCCAACGCCGACCCGAAGACCGCCGAGCGCACGAGCGGATGCCGAAACCGCACCCGAGTATCGAACTCGACCAGGCTCACCTCGACCGCCGGCGTCGCCCATTTTGCGCCGATCCCGAGCCTCGCGGCAGCTCGCCACACCAGTGTCGGATCACCGACCGGCTCGGCCGCGGCAATCAGCAGCAGCTGCCGGGTCTGGTCGGGAAGAGCCTCGACACGCCGTCGGAAGGTCTCTTCGATGCCGCCGGACAATCGCATCATGTTGGGCAGCCCAAATCCACCAGCTAGTTCCTGGGGAGTCAATCCTCGCGGCAATTCCAGCAATGCCAGCGGGTTACCGTGGGTCTCGGCAAGTATCTGATCGCGCACCCTGGTGTCCAGTGGCCCGGTCAGGGCGGAATCCAGGAACGCTCGCGCGTCCGCTTCGGGTAACCCCTCAACGGTGAGTTCCGGCAGCCCTGCGATATCGCTGCTGGGAACTTGGGCCCCGAAGACCATCCCGACTGATTCCGCCACCAATCGTCGAGCGACAAAACCCAGCACTTGGGCAGATGCGCGATCGAGCCATTGTTCGTCGTCAACGACGCAGATAAGTGGCTGGGGCTCCGCAGCCTCGGAAAGCAGGTTCAGCACGGCCAGCCCGACCAGGAATCTATCCGGCACCGGTCCGGAGCCCATGCCGAACGCGATCTGCAGGGCATCACGCTGCAGTACCGGCAGTCTGGTCGATGCCATCCAGCACGGGGGCGCACAGCTGATGCAATGCGGCGAACGCCAGCTCCATCTCTGACTGGTAGCCCGCAGTACGCACCACACGGCAGCCCGACGCATTGGCAGCCAAATAGTCAAGCAACGCGGTCTTGCCCACACCCGCTTCGCCGGACACCACCAATGCCCGACTCTCACCGGCGCGAACTGCCGCGACGAGCCGGTCGAGCGAGTCCCGCTCGGCGTCCCGGTCTATCAGCTCCATCGCGCCGCCCCGCACCGTGAGTCCGCCGCCATTTGCACCAGAAGTGGCGACAACCTTACCCTCGGACTTGCCCTCGGAATGGCATCCCATCGAAAGGAAGCAGGCGCGCGGGAGTGTGGAAAACCGCGTCAACAGCGCGCGATGAAACCCTGACGAGTTTGATGGATGCCGACGTCACGATGAATGGGCTCTCGACTGAACTTCGACTCATGTCCTAAGTCGGCTTGGAGCGGATGCGTATTGTCTTCCGGCGCACCGGCAGATCGGTCACCATGCGGGTGTGACTGACCGGACGTATTCAGCGATGTCGGCTCTCCGCAGTACGATCTGCGTCAGCTGAGGCCGTCAGCGGTGCCTCGCCCTGTCCGTCTGCCTCATAACCGCGTCTATGTCAGTGTGGTCCCAGACCTCGGCGGCCTTGCCGTGTTCGAGATGACAAAAAGTGAACTCCGAAATATTTACCCGACAACCGGTCGCCTCAATTCCATGGAAGGGCCCCTGGTGGGTACCGGTGACCGTGATGTAGTCGCGGCCGGCTTGATGCTGATGAGCGCGCAGAGCTGGAGTGTCGGCGCCGAGAACGCCGAATTGCGTTTGGACCCTGAGTTTTTGAAGAAAGCCTCAAGCGGATGTCTGAACTGTTGGAGGTGTCGCGTTCAGGGTTCTCCAATGACGCAAGAACCGTGACACCGGGCCCACGTCGACACAGCAACGGCGCGCCGCCCTCCACGCTTCCGGGGCGCCTTCGCATGTGGCCGCTGACGTTGTTAAAGGTCGCCCCGCATTCTTACTCACTTGCGTGCCGACAGGCAGGTGGTCGACCTCGACGCGCCGGTGGCCGATGAGGTGATACTGCACGCCGTGGCTGCCAATACACCTCCGCGCAGATCGCGGCGTGCACCCACCGGCACAGCCTGGCCCGCTCGTCGGCCGCACTGGTGTGTGCTGGGATAACGCTGCAGCCGAATCCGTCTGGGCCTTTGGCCGCATCGCCGTGCACATACCCCATCTCCGACGTTCGCCCATCGAGGGGGAGGGAAAGGCCGGCTTCGCCTATCGACCTAGGCTGAATGTCGATTGGCTGCAGTTGAACCACGCGGCGGACGACCGGCCCGCACGCTAGCGCCCTTGGAAAACTGGCTCGTGCTTTTTTACGAAGGCGCGGGCCGCCTCCTTATGGTCGGCGGTTTGGCCGCAGTGCACGTGGTGGGTCACCTCGAGGTCTAGGCAGTCGTCGACCTCGCCAGCCATGGCGCGGTTGAGGTTCTCCTTCATGTAGCGGTAGGCGACCGTCGGGCCCTCGGCGAGGCGCGCGGCGATCTCGGCCGTCCTGGCGGCCAGCTCCTCGGGCTCGACGACCCAGCTGGTCAGACCCAGACGCAGCGCCTCCGCGGCTGAGATGCGATTCGAGAGGAAATAGAGCTCGCGCGCCTTCGCTGCGCCGACCAGCTGCGTCAGGAAGTAGGTGCCGCCGTAGTCGCCGGATAAGCCGACGCGAGCGAAGGCGGTGGTCATGATCGCGGTCTTCGCCATGATCCGGAGGTCGCAGGCGAGCGCCAGTGACAGGCCTGCGCCGGCCGCCGCGCCCGGCAGGGCGGCGATCGTGGGTTTCGGTATCTTGAACAGCTTGCCGGAGGTGGCGCGTTGGTTGACCCGCTGACGGTGGATCGCCTCGTCGATGGGGACTGGCTGGCCGGCGCCGCTGTTGCGGCTGTCCATGCCCTTGATGTCGCCGCCGGCGCAGAAGCCCTGCCCCGCGCCGGTTAGCACCACCACCTTGACTTCCGGCGCGAGCTCGGCCCAGGCAAGCTTGTCGGCCAGCGCGTCGTTCATCGGCACGCTCATGGCGTTGCGCGCCTCCGGGCGGTTGAGCGTCAGTGTGAGTACGCCGTCATCCAGATGCGCGAGCAGGTCCTTGGTCCCGGTGTCGATCTCCACCATGGTGGCGTTTCCTTCCAAATCTGGTTCCCAAGTCACGAGCCTGTAACCAATGGTCCGCGTGTCTGACCCGGCTGTTTGGGGGCGGTCGAATATCCGCAACACAAGCATGTCGTTTGGATGAGTAGGTGTCGTGAATGCTGGCGCCCGCAAGTGCGCGGACCGGCCGCAGTGGATATACCGGCCAGTTACCAGGTTGGATCCACAAGTCAGTAGTCCATCAGGTCGGCGTACGGTGCCGATTGATGCCGGAAACCTATTGCGGCGCTTGCCCGTACGAGCGGTTCAGTCATTGAGATCCACCGCGTGGCCTTCAACCCGAGCGCTGCTATAACGTCCGCGGTGAGCGCCTGTTGTGGCCGCTCACTTAGCCGGATTGACGCTGTCGGCATTCATCGGTCACAGAGTTGCCGTCCGGACGACTGATTATCTGGGAATTTCGCCGAAGAACACCAACTCGCACAACGCATTCAGTATCAGTTCCCACTCCGTCTATCGCAGGCGTTACCGTCTGTCAGCGCTGGTGTCTGTTCGGCATACGTGGCATACAGCAGTCGGATTACCGCATTGCTCATTGCCTCTCGCGATACCGGTTACCTCCCAGCTGGTATGACCCATGGTGACCGGAGGGAGTGCGGAGGTGTGATGCTAGCCGGAATGCTTCCCGTCGACCTCGTGAGCAGACTGAACCAGTGATGCCGGGTTACTCCTTTGAGGTGCGTATTGTCGACGACAACCCGCATTTCATAGAGTCGGCCGTGAAACTGCTTGAATCCGACGGGATCACCGTAGTGGGTGCGGTAATCAGCAGCGCTGAAGCACTTCAGCTGGTCGATGATCTGTGCCCCGACGTGACGCTCGTCGATGTCGATCTCGGCACAGAAAGCGGGTTTGAGCTCGCCAAGCAGATTCACCGGCGCGATGGATCCCGCGCAAGGCAGCCCCCGCTCCTGATCTCGGCCCACTCCGAGCAGGATTTCGCCGAAATAGCGGCCGCGAGTCCGGCGATAGGCTTTGTTCCCAACGTATTGCTGTCGGCGCGCTTGATCCGCCAGATGCTGGGCCAGGCTTAGCCAGCTTCGAGGTAGGTGATTACCGCACGAACCCGGCGGTGGTCGTCGTCAGTTAGCGGTAGCTCCAGCTTGGTCAGAATGCTGCGGATGTGCTTCTCGACGGTGGCTTCGGCGAGCCAGAGCCGACGCGCTATACCGGCGTTCGAGCGACCTTCGGCCATCAACCCAAGAACTTCCTGTTCGCGCGGGCTCAGCGTTTCAAGAGGGTCCTCATGCCGGCGTCTGTCCACAAGTTGCCTCACCAAGGATGGATCCACGACCGAGGCGCCCTTGGCGATCCGCTCGAGCGCATCGATGAAATCGCTTACATCGGCGACGCGGCTCTTGAGCAGATAACCGATCCCGGATCCGTTGGCCATCAGTGCCATCGCACGGTCCGCCTCGACGTGCGCCGACAACACCAGGATGCCGGTCTTGGGCAGTTCATCGCGGATGATTCGAGCCGCATCGAGGCCCTCCGTGGTTTCAGTCGGCGGCATCCGGATGTCAACAACCACGACGTCAGGTTTGAGTGCATTCGCCAGCGCCAGCAGTTCCGGCTTGCTGCCGGACCGGCCCACCACGTCGAAACCGGAACGGACGAGCAGGCTGCACAACCCCTCGCGAAGCAGCACTTCGTCCTCGGCCACGACAACGCGCACCGCTCGCAGGGTCGATTTCCCAGCGGTGTCCCGGGGGTTGGTCGTTTCGACATGCACGTCAATCATCTTGCATCCCAAGAGCTTTCAGCACAGTCCCCAGCGAGGAGTTTACCGCTGTCCGGTATGCCATATTGTGGCTGACGGCCAGTGGGGATGGGTGCCCGCGCATCCGACACCGTCGGCAGCCACCCAACGCTCCGTCGAGACACCGTGACAGTCGAAGCATAATCACTCCCAAGAACAGGCCCACACCCTCGTCGGCAAGGCCACGCGATGCTGCCAATCCACCGGAGTCGCTGGTCAACAGCGCAGCGGCCGGCCAGCGTGTCGGTCACGGCTTCACCAGGATGCGGATCGGATTGCCTTCCTGGCGTTCCATCTTCTCGATGCCGGTCATGATCTCCTCGAGCGGGACGATGTCACTAATCGAGCGTGACACGTCGAGCCGTCCACGTGACACCAGTGCGGCCAGCGTCTCGATATCGACATTCTGGTAGCCAAGATGACCGAGCACCCGCTTGTGTGTCAGCCCGAACATGGAGGTAGGCCCGACGGTCGGCGACTGGTCGCTCATGCCGACCGAGACGAGCCGGCCGCCCACGGCGACACAGTCCAGCGCCTGCTCGAACGTCGCCTTCACGCCGACAGCATCAAATGCGACGTCCAATTTGCGGCCGCCGGTTATCTCGCGGATCTTGTCCTTGAGTTGGTGGTCGCGGGAATCGATCGCGTAGTCGGCGCCGAGTTCCAGGGCGCGGTCGCGCACTGTCGGGTTGAGGTCGAAGACGATGATCGGCACCGCGCCGATCAGTCGCGCGATCTGCACGATATGGGTGCCAACACCGCCCGCACCCCAGACGCCCACCGACTCGCCGACACCGACCTGCCCGGTGCGGACCACGGCGCCGAACGGGGTCGACACGGCGTCGGCAAGGATCGCGGCCTGTTCGAGCGGGACGTTGTCGGGCACCCGGGTCAAGCCCGCGGCCTGCGCCACGGTGTACTCGGCCCACGCCCCGTCGTAGGCGAACGCCATCAGCTTTGTGCGCAGGCAATGTGCGGCGTCGCCGCGCAGGCAGTTCGGGCAGGCCCCGCACGGGCGCGCGGCGGCCACGACCACCCGGTCGCCTTCGGCCCATCCGGTCACGTCCGGCCCAAGTGTGGCGATCGTGCCCGACGCTTCATGGCCTTGAGTCACCACCGGCCGCTGCGCCGGGAAGGTCCCGTTGATCAGGCTCAGGTCGGAATGGCAGATTCCGCAGTACGCGACCTTGACCAATACTTCACCGGGACCCGGCTCAGGAATCGGAATAGTCTCCACCACAGTCTTTTTGGAGTCGGCGTGGTAGCGCGCGGCCCGCATCATCGATGTCATGCTTGGTCCCTTCGTTTGTCGTCAGCATGTTTGCTTCGCCTATACCTTCGATTTGTCTCGGTGCCGCGCGGATGGTGGCGCGGTGGATCACCTCGCCATCGCGCATCGGGTTCTCGACGATGCGCAAGGCTCGACCGTGACGGTGTCCGTGTCTTAACGATTGCGGTCCGAGGCCGCGGTGGCGTCTCTGCTAGCGCCCAAATATTGCTGCACGTAAGCGCATTGGCTATCCCAGGCAGCCCCCAAGGATTCGAAATCCCTAGACCTACGGTGAAGCTATGCCAGGTGCCGATTCCAGCACCAAGTTAGGAGCATGACATGACCATTCGAATCGAGGAACCCTCGGACGGCGTGCGCCTGCTGACCATCGATCGGCCGGAGCAACGGAACGAAATCGACCTCGCGACATACCGCGCGTTGAACGCCGCGATTGACGACGCCGATCACGATCCCCAAGGTTCACTGATGTAGTCGTGGGATCCCTTGCTGGTTAGGCTATTCGGGAGTTCGTGTGCTGCGGCACAAAGGTCAGCGCTCGGGTTTGTCGTCCAGTACATCGACATCGTCCAGGGTTCTCGCGATGATGGGAGCAGTGTGGTCGTCGCGGCCAGGTAATCCACGATACAGGGGCAGGGCTATGTCTAAGAAGAACTTTGGTGATTTTCAGTGGAGCGTTTATGGCGATGCTTTACGCGGCATTCACTCTCGGTACCCGTTCGACTTTGAATCGATTGAGCGGAAAGCCTTCGACGCGCTCCCGGACTGGGTGTACCGGTATGTTTCGGCAGCGGCCGGCGACGGTCGCACTCAGCGCGCCAACGTCGATGCGTTCTCGCGGTATGGGATCATTCCCCGGATGATGGTCAGCCCGCCTGAGCGTGACCTGTCCATCAACTTGTTCGGCAAGCATCTGCCCTCGCCGGTGTTCATGCCCCCGGTAGGCCTGATCGGCTTGTGCGCGCCTGATTTTCAGGGTGATGTGGCCGCCGCACGTGCGTCAGCCGAGACGGGTGTGCCGTTCACGCTGTCGACGTTCTCGCAGGCGCCGATGGAGGACGTCATCAAGCACGCTGGGTCCACGCCAAACTTTTTCCAACTTTATCTGCCGGGAGATCGGGAGCTAGCAGCTAGTTTCCTCGATCGTGCTGAGAGCAGCGGGTATTCCAGCGTGGTGGTGACCGTTGATTCCTGGACGCTGGGCTTCCGGCCTGCCGATCTCGCGATCGGAAACTATCCGCAAGCGCGCGGCTTCTGCATGGAGAACTACTACTCCGATGAGAATTTCACCAAGCATCTGGCGAAGCCACCGCACGAGGATCAGGCCGCAGCTCTGCGGCACTATGCGTCGATCTTCGCGGCCCCGCTGTCCTGGGAGGATCTTCGTTGGATCCGTTCGCGAACCAATCTTCCCATCGCGGTGAAGGGGATTCAGCACCCCGACGATGCCCGCATCGCGATCGATACTGGTGCTGATGTACTGTACTGCACCAACCATGGTGGCCGTCAGGCGAATTCGGGGATCCCCACTCTCCAGCTGCTGCCCGAGATCGTCGCGGCGGCGGGCTCCACCCCGGTGATGTTCGACTCCGGCGTGCGCAGCGCCACAGATGCCGTCATCGCGTTGGCATTGGGAGCAACAGCCGTCGGACTCGGCCGGACCTATGCCTACGCCCTCTCCTATGGCGGAACCGAGAGCTTGACTCACTACCTGAAATCCTTCCTTGCCGAGCTCGATCTATGTTTGGCGATTTGCGGATTCAAGGACATCGCCAGCCTCAAAGAGGCGGGAGCCGAACACGCACTGACCTTTCGATGAGGTTCAATGTCATTGTCGTGCAACGCAACTGCAGGCCGCAATCTCGTGACTGACATCACGACCAAAGGGGTGGTGCCACTCGGGCCGCCGTTATGGATCTGCGACTACGTCTAAAGCACGGTGATGACTGCCGGTCTGCGCGATTGAGGCGAGTGTCGTGCGTCCCCGGACCACCGAGTGTGCAGATGCGCAGGGATCGTCGCCGACGGTGTGGTACCGGCTACATGAGCTGGCGGTGCACTTCGAACGCTAGACACAGTTCGGCGACATCCCTTGGACGCGAGAGTGATCGGCCGGTCCGTCGCTCAATTCGGCGCAGCCTGTAGCGCACGGTGTTTGGGTGGCACATCAGTACTTCAGCGGTGGCACGCACCGATTCATCGATTTCCTGCCACACCCGAAACGTTTCGAACAGTATCTCCCGCTCGTCGTCGGAAAGGTCGTAGAAACACTCCAACGCATTGCCGACCGATTTGGTCATCACCTCTGGGGCGCTGACGGCGGCGGTTGCCAGAATGGATCCGTCGAACACAGCGACCTTCGACCGGCGGTCGGCCCGTCCCCGCAGCGTCACCTTTGCAAAGTGCAAAGCTTGTGGCGTGTCACGCAGATCGTCGAAGCGGGCGCTCACCCCGATGCGATCTGCGGCCATCCGAGATATCAGGGCGTGGACCTTGCCCAGATGCTGCTCCGACTTGGCGTGCGCGATTCCCACCTGCACATCGGGGAACAGCCGCCATGCGGAATGCACGTCCAAGCTGTGCAGCTTCGATTCGATCTCGGGCAGAGCCTCAGCTCCCACGGTCCGAACTTGGGCGGCAATCACCACAAATGGACCGCTGCGTGGCAGCCGAAGAAGGCTGGCGACTTCCCACAGGCCCCAGTCGTCGAGGATACGACCTTGAAGCAGCGAGTCAATCATGCGCTCGCGCTGCGACGTTTCACTAAGCAACTGCAGCTTCTGCTCTTTGCGGTATCCGGCCACCATGGCACTCATGAACAAGTCCTCGACCGCATGCAACTTCACCGTCAGGCTACGCAGTGCTTCACCGTCTATCTCCGCGTGTTTGGGCGCCTCTTTGACCACCACATCCCAGAGCCGACGGAAAGCGATCCGATGAAACTCGATTAGGGACGACAGTGCCATCTTTCGGCGAGCCTGAACCACGCCAGTGTGTGTTGCAGATGCCGGGTCGAAATCCGTCTCAGCCACCATCGCCGCCAGAACCGACCGGACGTTGGCCGTGCATGTCTCGACGCGCGTGTCGTCCAGCAGAGCAACGCCCGAACCGGATGAACTCGCCTCACCCGTGACCGCGTGCACATCATGCGCCAACTCGTCGGCCCGCTCAGCGAGTGCCTCAGCCAGACCCGCGGTACGTTCCTGCGCGCTGTCCAACCGTCCGGGTGGTGGGTCGACGACAAGGCGTAGTTCGTTCATGGCTTCAATGTTCCCGAGCCAACGCGCACAAGTCGTGCCCGCTGGCATCACTTGTGACAGCGGGTCTCGTTACTGCTAGCCGGGTTCGCGACTACTGGTCAGCCCGCAGCGGCGCATGTCCTCACGGTCGCGCACTGACTCGCAACCGGGCGCATAATCGGCGTGCGGCAACTTCGCTATCTCTGTCCATTCGGCGGGCCGGGAAGGCTGTGACAGCAGGTTAACTCGCTTCACGAAGTAAATACGGCGCGGCGCCCATTCCGATGACCAGCGACGGTGACGGGTTCGCGCATTGGGTCCGGCGCCACCCGACGACCGGTTTCTCGACCAGCTGGGCGCTATGGTGCTAACCGGCGATGACGGGCTGATCGCCGGCATCGGACTGAGCAACATCACGCTCGACCATCTGCTTTGGGCGCTGGAAGTCCCGACATCGTCTGTGTGCAGAAACTCGTTCCGCCTCGCCGGCGGCACGTTCCTGTCCGTCCTACACGAATGCGTCAGGGCGCGGCATCGCTTTCGTGCCGTCCTGCCCCTGGGCTGGCATCGCGAGAAGCACAGCCAGGTACTGGCCAACTGCGTCGTGATCGGCGTGACATGCCGCCACGGCGCCAGAACCGCATCCATCTGCGAGAAGACCTTGCGGCCAGTGCGCTATCCCTGGAGACGACGCGGTGGCACAACTCCGCGCATTCGGGCGAATCTTAGGCGACTTCAGAATCTCTGAATCGTCAGATTCTCGACCTTGTCTCGGTCAATGGCGTAGCCAAGTCCCGGCTTGTGTGGGCCAGCGATGAAGCCCTCGCCATCAACGACAGGAAGGTCCGCGTCGGACATGCCCATACACAACAGGTTCTGCGGCACCATGATCTCGGCGAACTCGCAGTTCCGCACGGCAAGAGCCACATTCAGGTACATGGCCAGATTGAGCGTGGGTCCATAGCTATGAATCTCATAGTTGAGGCCGAAGGCCTCACAGGCATGGGCTGCCTTCATCATCTGGGTGACGCCACCCGAATACTCGGCGAGAGTTCGGACGTAGAAACCCACGCCACTTGTCAAATACTCGCGCAGCGCGGGGAATCCAGCGAAATTCTGCTCTCCAACGGCCAGTGGCACACTGAGCTTGCTCGCGAGGAATGACAACCCCCTCAGATCGAGATCGTGTCCACCGCTCCCTGCGTGGGAATCACGGTCTCGTCGAGTTCGGTGCGCAGGATGGACAGCTGAACGTCCTTGATCTTCATCGCAATTGAAATCTCTCCCGCAGGACTGGGCTGTCAGTCAGCTACGAAAAGGTCAGTGCGTGTTCGGCTCCCGCCTCTTTGAGGCTGGCGATGTCCTTGAATCCGCAAATCGCTAAACATAGATCGAGCTCGGCAAGGAAGGATTTCAGGTAGTGAGTCAAGCTCTCGGTTCCGCCATAGGAGAGGGCGTAGGCATAGGTCCGGCCGAGTCCGACGGCTGTTGCTCCCAATGCCAACGCGATGACGGCATCTGTGGCGCTGCGCACGCCGGAGTCGAACATCACCGGGGTGGAGCCCGCCGCCGCGACGATCTCGGGCAGCAGCTGGAGAGTGGGGATCCCCGAATTCGCCTGACGGCCACCATGGTTGGTGCAGTACAGTACATCAGCACCAGTATCGATCGCGATGCGGGCATCGTCGGGGTGCTGAATCCCCTTCACCGCGATGGGAAGATTGGTTCGCGAACGGATCCAACGAAGATCCTCCCAGGACAGCGGGGCCGCGAAGATCGACGCATAGTGCCGCAGAGCTGCGGCCTGATCCTCGTGCGGTGGCTTCGCCAGATGCTTGGTGAAATTCTCATCGGAGTAGTAGTTCTCCATGCAGAAGCCGCGCGCTTGCGGATAGTTTCCGATCGCGAGATCGGCAGGCCGGAAGCCCAGCGTCCAGGAATCAACGGTCACCACCACGCTGGAATACCCGCTGCTCTCAGCACGATCGAGGAAACTAGCTGCTAGCTCCCGATCTCCCGGCAGATAAAGTTGGAAAAAGTTTGGCGTGGACCCAGCGTGCTTGATGACGTCCTCCATCGGCGCCTGCGAGAACGTCGACAGCGTGAACGGCACACCCGTCTCGGCTGACGCACGTGCGGCGGCCACATCACCCTGAAAATCAGGCGCGCACAAGCCGATCAGGCCTACCGGGGGCATGAACACCGGCGAGGGCAGATGCTTGCCGAACAAGTTGATGGACAGGTCACGCTCAGGCGGGCTGACCATCATCCGGGGAATGATCCCATACCGCGAGAACGCATCGACGTTGGCGCGCTGAGTGCGACCGTCGCCGGCCGCTGCCGAAACATACCGGTACACCCAGTCCGGGAGCGCGTCGAAGGCTTTCCGCTCAATCGATTCAAAGTCGAACGGGTACCGAGAGTGAATGCCGCGTAAAGCATCGCCATAAACGCTCCACTGAAAATCACCAAAGTTCTTCTTAGACATAGCCCTGCCCCTGTATCGTGGATTACCTGGCCGCGACGACCACACTGCTCCCATCATCGCGAGAACCCTGGACGATGTCGATGTACTGGACGACAAACCCGAGCGCTGACCTTTGTGCCCCAGCACACGAACTCCCGAATAGCCTAACCAGCACAGGGATCCCACGACTACATCAGTCGACAAAGCTACCGATCGGATTCATGGGATGCGATGCGGCGCGGTGCGTTGTTCGAACGACGTCAAACGGGTCGCTACGGGACACAGAGGGGCATCGCAATCGGTGACTTGACACGACGAGATCTTGGATGATGTGGACCGACAGGTTGCTAGCGTGCGTCGGCGCCCCATGACCATCAAAGGTGTTCTCGGGTAATAAGATTTCGAGTTCGACTTTGTTCCAGCGGATAACGACAATTTGCGAAGTTCGAGCGAAGCTGAGGGTGTGACGGCGGCTGGGCCTGCGGCACCGCATGTGTGATGGGCCTGTCTGCTTATCTGAAAGCTTGATCAAGGAGGGTTCGGATGACTGACGCGCGAAAGACTACGGAAGAGATCGGGCTGACAACGGCCGGAATCGAGGCATACCTGACATCCTTGTCGAACTGGGGTCGGTGGGGCGACGATGACCGGATCGGGACCCTCAATCTCATCACCGACGAGGTCAGAGTTGCCGCGGCGTCCACTATCCGGACCGGCCGGGCTGTTTCGTTATCCCGCCCGATCGACCCGCTCGACCCAGACCCGTTGGACTCGGGTTTCGCACTGGTGCAACGTTTCATGACGCTGAACGAGGTCGCTGACAACGTCGGCCGGGAGTTGCGGTACGAAGCTGTCACCGAGTACGTGGGGATCGCTGCACACGGTTCCAACACCCACATCGACGGTCTTGCCCATTATTCTTGGGACGGTAAGAATTACAATGGCTTCGCGAAAGGCGATACCAATTCACTGTATGGCGCGCGATCGTTGTCGATGGATCAGGCCGAGCACGGCTTCGTCACACGTGGGGTGCTATTGGACATTGCCGCCCTACATGGCGTCCCCTGGCTCGAGCGCGGCCACGCGGTCACGCCGGACGAGCTGCTAGCCGCCGAGCTACGCCAGGGCGTAACCGTCCGTCCCGGCGATGCCCTAATGGTGCATACCGGAAATGCGGCGGCGATATTGAGCGAGGGTCCCGACGGGGACGGCCTTTCCGCGCGTCAGGCAGGTCTGCACGCCAGTTGCCTGCCGTTCCTGCGGGAGCGGGACGTGTCCGTACTTGGTAACGATGGCGTTCAGGATGTCCAACCGTCCGGATTCGGTCTGGACTTCCTTCGGCCGATTCACACAGTGGCGCTCGTCGCCCTGGGGTTGTGGCTGATCGACAACGTGAACCTCACTGAATTGGCCGAGGCATGCCGGGAGGAGAACCGTTGGGATTTCTTCTTCGCCGCTCTGCCGTGGCGAATGAAGGGTGTGACATCGAGCGCCACCAACCCCGTCGCTGTCTTCTAGTCGACTATGTCAAACGGTGAGCTTACGCGGTGGTAGTGGCAGTGCTCATCATAAGCCCGCATTGGTCAACGTGCACACCAGTGCGGGACTCGGTAATGCGATGGGCAGCCTGGTCGCGGCCTACAGGGGCAACATTCCGCTAATTGTCACAGCGGGTCAGCAGACGCGTGAAATGGTCTTGTGCGAACCGTATTTGACAAACCGCGATGAAACCGTGTTTCCGCAGCCGTGGGTCAAGTGGGCCTATCAACCGGCACGTGCCGAGGATGTGCCCGCGGCGTTCATGCGCGCCTATGCAGTGGCGCTTCAGCCACCGGCGGGCCCGGTGTTCCTGTCGATCCCGCTTGACGATTGGGAGAAACCCGCGTTGGGTCCGGCCGTCGTCCGCACGGTGAGCCACCGGGTCAGTCCCGACACCCAGCGACTGCGCAGTTTCGCCGACCGCATCAACCGCGCGGAACGACCCTTGCTGGTGTTCGGCTCCGAGGTCGATCGCAGCGGCGCCTGGGAGGCCGGGGTGCGGTTCGCGGAAAAGGTCGGGGCGCCGGTGTACGGCAGCCCGCTTCCCGACCGGGTGTCGTTTCCCGAGGATCACCGTCTGTATCAGGGACCGTTGCCGATGACGATCGCCGGGGTGACGGGGGCAACAACCTCTAAATCGTTGGCCATCAGACATTGCGTATGCCGGCAATCAGGAGTAAGACACCGGCTGCGCCGACGACAACGGCGAGGATGGCCTGCCGGCGCGCGGCTATCCAATCTTGCAGCCGCAGCACGAGGGTCAGCGTTTTCGCCGGCATCACGAGATAGCTCATCAGTGGGACCTCAGCGACGGTAAACGCTACGGCGGTGAACATGAGCGCCGCGCTCACCTGCGCGGCCGCAGCTGCTCGCGACGCGAGAATCGCAATGATCGCCGCCAGGTACTCGACGGGCGGCGTCGCCCACGCAACTCCGGCGACACACGCCAGCACCAGTGATTTGTCTCGATATTTCCGCCGGATGGATAGTCGGCGGGATCCAGTCCGTGTGCCTCTCTCTAGCACCATAATTGAGGGTTGACCGCCGGTCGCCCTCGCAGGCGCGCGCTCGCGCGCCAACAAACGCACCGCGATCAGCACCGCGATCACGCCGATCGTGATTTGGATCGGCGCAACAACTGAGCTGCTGAGGGCTGAAACCACGGCTCGCATAACTGAAAGCATGATGTCGCGCAGAACGAGCAGCAGGAGCAACGCGGCCGCAGTGCCCGCTGCGATGCCGGCGAGCCAGAAGACGAACAGATTGAGCATGGGCCGTGGGCGTGAAATCAAGAACGCCACGATCCCGATCCGCACCGGGTCGACCGCTGCTACGAGTGCCAGCATGAGAACTGCGGTATACATTGCCGACACCTATTCTTCAATGAATATCGCTGTACTAGACCAACATTGGTGCTGCGTCGGGTGACCGGCCAAGCTTTCTCCGTTGCCCAGAAGTCGTGACCATCAGGCCGAGTAGGCCCGCTCCTTGGCCGGCCCGGCTCGTGGACGCGGGGGTTCGTTCATCGGCAGCCGCCGGTGCAGCCATGCAAGCAGTTTGGGTGCCCACCAATTGAACCGGCCCATCACATGCATGAACGCCGGCACGAGCAGCATGCGCACCAACGTTGCGTCTCCCAGCACTGCCAGCGTCAACCCGAGACCGAACATGCGCATGAACGACACTTGGGCGGCGATCATTGCAGCGAACGAGATCGACATGATCAGTGCGGCGGCGGTGATCACTCGGCCGGTGTGGGCCACCCCGAGCGCCACACTTTCGTCGTTAGCGGCCGCCGTGCGGTTGGATACCAGCCAATATTCGTGGACCCGCGACATCAGGATCACCTCATAGTCCATCGACAACCCGAATGCGATGCAGAACAGCAGTGCGGGCATGGTGACCACGAGTGTGCCGGTGGCGGTGGTACCCAATGCGCCGAGGTGACCGTCCTGGAAGATCCACACGAGTGCGCCGAAGGCCGCGGTCAACGATAAAACGCTGAGCGTCAACGACTTCAGCGGCAACACCACGCTGCCGGTCAGCACGAACAACAGTACGAACGTGATCGCGGCAATAATCGCGAGGACGGTGGGCAGCCGCGAGGTGACGGCGTGGGCGGTGTCGCGGTTGTTCGGCGCACCGCCGGTCAGGAGCGGGTGCTGGCCTGCAGGACCGGGCACTGCCTGCAGCCTGTCGAGCTGCGTCTGGGAGGCCTGCGAGTACAGCGGTGTGCTGCTGCTGACGGTCAGAAAGGCACTGCCGTCTTTCACCGCGGTTGCGGCCGACGGCGGTCCGACAAGGGCACCGGCGACGAATGTGCCAGCCGGCGCGGACACCGACTCCACATCGTCCACCTGTGAGAGCCGGGTTGCGTAACCAGCCCAGTCCGCTGGCGTGATTCCGGCTGCATTCGGGATGACTACCGTCACGTTCGTCGCCTGGTTGTCAGCGAAATCGGTGCGCAGCTGCTCGCCGACTTCGCGCGACGAGGCCGATGTCGGCAATACCCGATCGTCGGGCAGGCCCCATTTGGCCGTGGAAAACGGCAAGCCTAACGCGACCAGTAGCGCGACAACCGCGACCAGGATCGGAATGGCGTGCCGCATTACAAATTTGGCCAGGCGGTAGAAGAATGTCTGCTCGACCGGGCGGTTGACGGGTTCCGGCCGCCGCAGCAGGAGCCGTACCATCCGGCGCACGTCCAATGAGTCCAATCGCGTGCCGAGCAGCGCGATGACCGCCGGCGTGACCACGATCGCGGCGACGGCGACGAACGCCACCGTCGCGACACCGGCGTAGGCGAACGACTTCAGGAAGTACATCGGAAAGAGCACCATCGCCGACATCGACATTGCGACCGTCGCCGCCGAGAAGAGCACGGTGCGCCCCGCGGTGCTCATCGCGTGGACTAGGGCCTCGTCGCGCCCGGCGCCTTTGGCAAGCTCGTCGCGGAACCGGCTGACGATCAGCAGCGTGTAGTCGATCGCCAACGCCATGCCCATCGCGACGCATAGATTCAGCGCGAAGATCGACACGTCCGTCGCAAACGCGATCGCGCGCAGCATCGCCATCGAACCGAAGATCGCGAAGCCGCCGACCGCCATCGGCAGCGCTGCCGCCACCAAGCCGCCGAACACCCACACCAATGCCAAGAACGCCAACGGGACCGCGATGAATTTCATTACCAGCAAGTCTTTTTGGGTCTGGAGGTTGATTTGGGCGCCGGTCATCGCTTCGCCGCCGGCGCGCACGGTCACGCCGTCACGGTCGTGCACCAATTCGTCGCTCAGCGCCTCGGCATGCTTCGGCGCGGCGTTTTGATCGCCGATGATGCCCGCGACGATCAACCCGGTGTTGCCGTCCTTACTGACCAGCGACCCCGACGTGGCCGCAGGTGCGGTCCATGGCGAGATCACCTGTGCCACATAGGGCGAGTCGTGAAGCTGACGCACGATGTCGTTGCCGACCGCCTGGGCAGCAGTGCTCGCCATTCCGTCGCTGGAGTTGACGGTGATCAGCAACTGCATGTCACCCTGATCGAACTTACCGGCCAATAGCTGGGCGGCGTGCGCGGACTCCGAGGTTGGATCCTCGAAGCCGCCCGCCGACAGGCTGTTCGCCACCGGGACGCCGAACACCGCCGCGCCGATCACGATGAACAGCGCGATCGCGATGATGCGCCGCGGTGCTCGAATGGCCAGCCGAGCAATTCCCTCTAACATGTTCCCTCCGACTGGATCCCGCGACCTGTGCTTCCCCATGATCAGCGCTTCGTACGGCACGGTTGTAGCGACCGGCGACCGATCTGGTTCAGAACCGAACGACCGCACCCTCGATGGTGAGCCCCGGCCCGAACGTCAACAGCACCCCGTGGTCTCCGCGGCGGGGCTTATCAACGCGCAGAATGTTTTCGAGCACCAGTAGCACCGTGGCGGAGGCGCAGTTGCCTGCGTTGGCCAGGACGTCCCAACTGGCGCGCAGTTGAGCTGGCTGCAATGCCAACTGTTTTCCCAGCACCCTCAGGATTTTCGGGCCGCCCGGGTGAACTCCCCAGTGAGTGACATCACGAGCGGACAGTCCCAGCGGTTGCAGGAGCTTGACAACAAAGCTGTCGATGTTCTCCTGGAGCACCGCCGGTACGCCGGTGGCCAGGGTCATCCAAAACGATTGGTTACCGACATTCAAACTCATCATGGTGTGCTGGTCATAGAGCTGCTCGGTGTGGGTGTGCAGGAACTGAATTCCCGCGCCCTCGGGCGCCGCCCCCATCAGCAGCGACACGCTGGCGTCGCCGAACAGCGCCTGGGTGATCAACGATTCCACCGGATCTTCGCCGGGCATCGGAGTGTTGCGGACGTGGGCCGAACTCAGCTCGGTGCAGTTGCCGATCACCAGCTCGTCAGGTCTGGCGGCCACGCTGTCCATCGCGACTTTGATCACGTTCAATGCCGCATAGCAGCCCATGTGGCCGATGAACGTGCGCCGCAGATCTGAGCGCAGGCCAAGCTCTTTGGCAAGCAGCAGATCGGGCCCCGGATTGACGTAGCCTGTCGAGCACGCCATGACGAAGCTGCCGATGCGGTTGGTGTCGACTCCACCGATCGTTTGCTTGATAGAGCGCGAGGCCACATCCATGACCGCCTCGGCATGCGCAGCCATCCGATCGCCGGTGAGCATGGCACAGGCTTGCGGCAACATATCGGGGTGCCACATGATGTGGCGCTTCTTCACCCGGGTCGACTCGACGATTCGCTTCGCGAATGGAACCTGCGGGGACATGTGCTGAAACACGTGCTCCCAGCTCTCCTGCATCGTCACCTCAAAGGGCGGATGCGCCGACGAGAGTCCAAAAAGCGTAGGCCGCAACTGCACCGGACTGGCCGTCGGCTGCGCTGGCAAAGTTGCGCCCGCAGAGGGTGCATCAATGGTGGTGTCTGTCCGATACATGGCTATCGATTCCTATTGCTCGGTGGTAACCGACGACGCGTTGGCCGCCCGCCGTGCCAACTTCGCGCGCGTGTGGCGCAGTTCGCCGCGGGCCGACTCGACAAGCAGCCTCGCCGCGGAGACCTTCTTGGGCGGCGACAGCGTGCCCGACAGCCACTCGGTGCGCGCCCGGCGCCGTCGAAGCTTTCCGCTGCTGGTGCGCGGCAGCGTGCCAGGTGCCAGCACCTCTACGTGCGCTGGCCGGATTTGCGTACGCTCCTGCACTCGCGACGCCACCTCATCAGCGAGGGTCGAGGAGGCGTCCATGGTGGTCTCGACGAGCATGGCCAGCGCCTCGTCATCCTCGCCGACGGGGACGAATCCCACGGCGACTGCGCATCCTGCACGCACCCCGGGAAGCCCGTCCAGTGCCGACTCGAAATCCTCGGGCGCGTGGTTGGCGCCGCGCACGACGACGATGTCCTTGTGCCGTCCACACAAGTAGAGTTCGCCGTCGTGGGTGAACCCGAGGTCGCCCGAGTCCAGCCAACCGTCGTGTAGCGCTTGATCGGTCAGGTCGGTTCGGCCGAAGTAGCCCACCATCACGCTGGGACCCCGAACGAAGATGTGACCGACGCGGCCGGGTGGCAGGCTCGCCCCGCCAGCATCGCGGATCGAAAGCTCCACACCGGCCAACGGGCGGCCCACGCTCACCAACTCTTTGCTTCCCGGTGCCACGACGCCTTCCAGAGCCAATTTGTCGGCGTCCACGCCAAGGGTGCGAAACGCGGTGCCTGCCGGCTTGAACGTCACGCCCAACGAGGCCTCGGCCATCCCGTAGCACGGTGTGAGCGCCGACGGGCGCAGGCCCCAGCGCGCGAATCGCTCATTGAATCGCCGCTGCACCTCAGCGCTGACCGCCTCGGCTCCATTGAGCGAAACTCGCCATGAGGACAGGTCGATGCCCTCGAGTTCCTCGTCGCGGATACGGTTCAGGCACAGGCTGAATGCAAAGTTTGGAGCCGCCGAGACGGTGCCCCGGTGTCGCGAGATGGCGCGAAGCCACGCACCCGGCACCGCGACGAACAGCTCCGGCGGAAGAAGGACGAGCGCGCCCTGAACGTAGAACGCGGACAGCAGATTCCCGATCAATCCCATGTCGTGATAGAGCGGCAGCCACGTGACGCCGACCTGGTTGGGCGCTCCCGCAGCGATGAGGGTGGCCTCGATCGCGGCGAGATTCGACAGCAGATTGGCATGGGTCAGAGCCACCGGCTTGGGATCGTGCGTTGTGCCCGAGGAGAATTGGATCAATGCCACGTCGTCGGCGGCAACCACCACCTCAATCGAGTTGGTGCCGCCTAGGCTGGACGCGGTCACAGTGCCCAGGCGCGGAGCTGAGATGTCAACGGCGACACCGAGGAACCGTCGGATGCGTTCGTCGGTCACCACCACGACCGCATCCACCGCCTGGAGCATGGCAGCGGTCTTGCGGTGATACTCGTCGAGCCTGCCAAGCCGCACGGGTGGGTACAGCGGAACCGGGATGGCGCCTGCGCACAGCGCGCCGAAGAAGCACTCCACGAACTCCGGGCAGGTCGGCAGCACGAGCGCCACGCGATCGCCCTTGCGCACCCCACGGCTCCGCAGATCCGCAGCGATCGACAACGCCCGCTCCCGGATGCGAGCCATCGGGACTTCCAGGTCTTGCTCTTTGCGGTTGACGAAGATCAGGCTTGCGCCGGTCTGTGCGGCCGCGGCGAGCATCTCGTTCAGCGTCTCGTGCTTCGGCTGGATCGCCGGAGCGCCTCTCACGGTTTCTCCTGAATGTGGCGGACCGCCAAAGCCGCGAGATCGCCAACGGTCCGCAGATCGTCCGCGTCCTCGTCGTCCAGGACGATGCCGTAGCGCTCCTCGATCTTGAAAACGAGTGACATGATTTGAAGCGAATCCAGGCCACAATTCAGCAAGGTCGTATCAGCGGTGACATCGACAGGTCCCACTTCCGCTTCGACTAGGTCGATCATCTCGAGTGTCATAGCCTCAAGGCTGACGACGGAGTTTCTTTGCGACATGTCGTAAGTGTTGCGTGTCAGCCGTTCCGTGTCGGCAACACAGGCAACCATTTGTGTTGGGTGCTAGCCATACCCGCTAGCCGCAACGAGTCCCACCACGAGCAGTGAAAGCCGTCGCAGTAGCGCTGCTGTTCCTCATCGAAGAGAGGCCAAGCTGAAACAGTCTCTCTTACACTGACTTTCTCATCGCAGCTGGCGGGTAGTGCTAGCACGCAACGAATATGCTTGCTGGTGTTGCCGACACGGTGGCGTTGGTGCGCAACGATGTAAGGCGCGAGATGCTCACCCGCCACCGAGGATATGTGAGAAGAATGGCAACGATCCTGGTTTACACTTCGCCGGCACTGGGCCATCTATTCCCGTTCAGCGCACTGCTCTTGGAACTGTCCAGCCGCGGCCACAACATCCATCTACGCACAATGTCCAGGGGTGTGGAGATGGGGCGAAGCCTGGGCTTCAGCACCGACGCCATCGATCCGCGAATCGAGGCGATTGTCCACGATGACTGGAAGGCCGCAAATCCCCGTGCCGCCCTCAGGAGGGCGGTCGACGTGTTCTGCAGACGCGCTGAATATGAAGTCGCCGACTTCACCGATGCGATCACGCAAACGAGCCCCGACGCGGTGATCGTTGACATCAATTGCTGGGGCGCCCTGTCGGTCGCCGACGCGCGTGGCGTCCCGTGGGCATGTTTCTCCCCCTACACGCCGCCTCTGCAATCACCTGGAGTACCGCCCTTCGGGCTGGGTCTGGCGCCACTTGCCGGCGCGTCGGGCCGACTCAGGGACGCCGCGCTGCGGCCGATCGTGATGGGCCTGCTGGAGAAGGCGGTGTTGCCGCTGGGCAACGACATCCGTGCCAGCGCCGGGGCGGCCCCGGTCGCGTCGGTGGATGAGTTCATGCGGCGGGCGCCGCTGATGCTGGTGGCCAGCGGCAAGCCGTTCGAGTATCCGCAGACAAGTTGGGGCGATGCCGTACAGATGATCGGTCCGTGCATGTTCGAGCCCGCCATGGATACGGTCCCTGACTGGCTCACGGCGATTGACCGTCCGATCGTCTTGGTCACAACGTCATCGCAACAGCAGGCCGATGCGGAGCTGGTCACCACCGCGTTGACAGCGCTCGCGGATGAACCGGTACATGTGGTCGCGACACTACCTGCCGGGCTGCCCAGAGACGTCACACTCGCACCGAATGCGACGGTGTGTGAATTTGTGCCGCACGGCCCGGTATTGGACCGCGCGGTGTGTGCCGTAACCCACGGCGGAATGGGCGCGACCCAAAAGGCGCTCGCTCGAGGCGTTCCGGTGTGCGTGGTGCCATTCGGGCGCGACCAATTCGAGGTCGCACGGCGGGTTGAGGTGGCCCGCTGCGGCACCCGGTTACCGGCGAAAAGGCTGACCGCCGCTCGGCTGTCGGAAAAGGTTCGACAAGCAATCACCATGACCGCAGGCGCAGCACGTGTGGCGGCCGGGTTCGCAGCGACCGGCGGCGTCGGCCGTGGTGCTGACCTGATCGAGCAACGCGTGCTCAGAACCGCGCCCAGTTTCGTCGCTAAGGACATTGAGGGCGCTACCCGTCCTCGCTGACAAGAGTGTGTCCGTCAACGGTTACCGGACCTGTTCAACGCCTACCTGCTGGGTCATGCTGTATGGCCCCTGTATCGACGATTAGCGCCAGCAGGCCGATCGAACCCACTGGGCCGATGTCGCGCTTGCTCACCCTCTACGACGAAATCCTTCACTGCCCGACTTCGAGCGACATTGTCGCTCATACCGAAATGCTTTCCGTTTCAGCGAATTTGTCGCTCTGAGCCGGGCACTCGGGGGCTACTAGTCAGTGTCTGACGAAATAGCCGGTTGGCGCGTCTATCGCGTCTCGACATCTGCAGGAGGGTCGTCCTACCCCGACCGGCATCGATCCGGCCAAGATCGTGGACATTCCCCGCCAGAAACGCATCGGCCGTAGGCAGCCTGGGCTGCTCTTTTACGGCTAGCCGGGCACCAAAGATTCGGGCTGGCAAGTAGACGTACTTCGCCCTCATGCAGCGGTGTTGGGCGTTACCGATGACGACACCGCCGGGGGCGAAGCGCGACCGTGGGTACCACGCGTAATCAACCATGTCGAAAGGAAGTAATCGATGGCGGAAACAACCCGCCCGGGACCGTTGGCCGGGGTACGGCTGATCGATTTCGCGACCGTGGTGATGGCCTCGTCTGCGGCCCACACCGCCGGGGTCCTCGCTGAGCGAGCCACAGTGACGCCGAAGGGAAGGAAGACAGCATGAGCAGCACCGAAACATCGACCGAAGTACGTACCGAGCGAGTCGGTTCGAGCTTGCTGATCACCATCGACCGGCCCAAGGCGCGCAACGCGGTCAACGCCGCGGTGGCCGCCGGGGTGACCGCCGCATTGGATGAGTTGGAAGCCGACGCCGGACTGCGGGTTGGCGTGCTCACCGGCGCCGGCGGCACCTTCTGCACCGGCATGGACCTCAAAGCAGCCCTCAAGGGCGAGACCCCTGAGGTACCTGGCCGCGGATTCGCCGGATTGACGGAGGCTGAGCTGAAGAAGCCGCTGATCGCCGCGGTGGAGGGCTACGCCCTTGGTGGTGGATTCGAGCTGGCGTTGGGTTGCGATTTGATCGTGGCCGCCGAGGACGCCAAGTTCGGGCTGCCCGAGGTCACGCGCGGCCTGATCGCAGCCGGTGGCGGCGTGATCCGGCTACCCAAGCGGATCCCGTATCACCTGGCGATGGAGTTCCTGCTGACCGGCCAGCCGGTCAGTGGGCGCCAGGGTGCGGAGCTGGGCGTCGTCAACCGGGTCACCGCCCCCGGCGAAGCCGTCGCCGTCGCCCTCAAGCTGGCCGAGGAGCTCACGCTGAACGCCCCGCTGGCGTTGACCGCGGTCAAAAAGATGGTGCACGCGGCCGACGGTGTGCCGGAAGCCGACGCATTCGCCTTGCAGCGCAAGGTATTCGCCGACCTGATGGCCTCGGCCGACGTCCGCGAAGGCATGACCGCCTTCGCCGAGCGTCGCGCCCCGCAATGGAAAGGAAACTGACATGAAGCCTGACGGCCTGCCGTGGGCGCAGGTTATCTCCGCTAGCCACATTCCGTTCGATTTGACCCCGACTCGGCTCAAGCCGATTTTCGACTACCTGAAAGAGAGCACGAAATGACAAAGGAATTCCGTACCGCCGCGGTGATCGGGGCGGGCACCATCGGACTGTCCTGGGCGGCGCTGTTTGCCGCCTATGGGATGACCGTCCGAATCAGCGACCCCCGCCCGGATCTGGCCGACGCCATTGCCGAGGCGTTGGACGAGTTCGGCCCGCAGTTGGCCTCCCAGGGGCTGAACGTCGACGGGCTGGCCAAGCGGGTGCATGTGGCCGGCGATGCCAGCGATGCGGTGCGCGACGCCGACGTCGTGCAGGAAAACGGTCCCGAGAACGTCGAGTTCAAAAAGGATCTGTTCGCCACCCTGGTGCGCGACGCTCCCAAGCATGCGCTGCTGGCCAGCTCCTCCTCGGCGATCCCGTCCACCGCGTTCACGGGGGAGATCGAGGACGCCGGCCGCATCCTGATCGGTCACCCGTTCAACCCACCGCACCTGATTCCGCTGGTCGAAATCGTGCCCGGCAAGCACACCAGCGAGGACGCCGTGACCACTGCTGTGGACTTCTACACCTTCCTCGGGCGTACCCCGGTCGTCGAGCGCAAGGAGATGCCCGGGTTCGTCGGCAACCGGTTGCAGAACGCGCTCAACCGCGAAGCCAGCTACCTCGTCCAGCAGGGCGTGGTAACCCCCGAAGACCTCGACAAGGTGGTCACAAGCTCGCTGGGCATTCGCTACGCCACCATCGGGCCGTTCCTCAGCGGACACCTGGGCGGGGGCCCCGGGGGCTACCGCCACCTCGCCGACCACATCGGCAAAGAGATGGACAAGATGCAACTCGGCGAAGTCACCCAGGACCCGAAGGTGCGGGAACGGCTCATCGAAGCCGTGGAGAAGACCTACGGGGCTTCCTCCTACGCCCAACTCTCCGACGAACGCGACCGCAAGCAACTTGCGGTGCTGACCGCGCTGGCCAGTGTCAACAACAACAACAACAAGAAAGCGAAATGATATGACCGCAACCGTAAACGGCGTCGAACCCGGGCTTGTCGGCGACTTCTACAACTTCGAGGGCCTGCTCTCCGACGAAGAACGCAAGATCCTGCGCAAGGCCCGTACCTTCCTGCGCGATGAGATCAAGCCGCTGGTCAACGAAGCCTGGGCCAAGGCCGAGTTCCCGTTCGAGTTGATCGATAAGTTCGCCACGAGCGGGCTGGGCGGGCTGGCCTACGAGGGCTACGGCGAGCACAAGCCGGCAGCCAGCAACATGCTCAGCGGCATGCTGGCGGTCGAGCTGGCCCGGCTGGACCCGTCGGTGTCGGTGTTCTTCGGTGTCCACAACGGGTTGGCGGGTGACTCGATCTATGACGGCGGCAGCAAGGAGCAGCGCGACCGGTTCCTGCCCGCAATGACCTCGTTCAAAAAGATCGGCGCGTTCGGGTTGACCGAGCCGCTGAGCGGCTCCGATGCCTCCGGGGGCTTGCGCACCACCGCCAAGCGCAAGGGTGACACCTGGGTGCTCAACGGCGCAAAGCGCTGGATTGGCAACGCCACCTTCGCCGACTACGTGGTGATCTACGCCCGCGACCTCGACGACAACAACGTCAAGGGGTTCGTCGTGGAGAAGGGCACCCCCGGGTTCAGCACGGTGAAGATCGAAAACAAGGTCGCGTTGCGAACGGTGCAGAACGCCGAGATCACCCTGAAAGATGTGCGGGTGCCCGAGGCCAACCGGCTGCAAAACATCAACTCCTTCAAGGATGTCGCCAAGATCCTGCGCTTCACGCGCACTGCGGTGAGCTGGATGGCGGTAGGTGTGATGGTCGGCGCCTACGAACACGCCCTGGAGTACGCCAAGAAGCGTGAGCAGTTCGGCAGGCCGATCGCCAAGTTCCAGATGATCCAGGACCTGCTCGTCAAGAGCCTGGCCAACATCACCGCGTCATGGGGGATGGTGGCGCAGCTGGCCCGGCAACAGGACGACGGGATCTTCGATGACGCGCAGGCCTCGCTGGCCAAGTTGTACGCCACCGCGCGGATGCGCGAGGTGGTGACCTGGTGCCGCGAGATCTGCGGCGGTAATGGGATCGTGCTCGACTACGACGTCGCGCGGTACATGGCGGACTCGGAAGCCATCTACTCCTTCGAGGGCACGTACCAGATGCAAACCCTCATCGTCGGCAAGGCGATCACTGGGCACAGCGCCTTCGTGTGATCCGATCAGAACCGGCCCCGGTATCCGCACCGGGGCCGGTTCTGCGCTCGTCTACGGATTCTCCGTCAGAAGTCACAGCAGGTGGTAATCAGGGAAGAAGGTGCATTGTCGAATGAGAACCTTTGGCGGTGACCCAAAAGTCTTCCCCCGAACCAGAATTAGACATACCGCGGCCGAAGGCCGACGCGTCCGCGTGCAAGAATCACAAGATGTGGCGGCTATCGGCGGGTGGCCACCGGACGGTCCGCCGCGTCGCGATCGTCGTTGAAGCGCGGGCCAGGATGCACGTCACAGACGATTTGCTCAGATTATCGGCCGCGGCGGTTCCGCTCATCGCATCGGCGGTGACGGGCACGTTTCTGTTCGTCAATCGCAGCGGCCGGCGGATCGAGCGGCTCAGGGCTCTGGTCGAGGTTTATACGAGTCTGCCTGGGTACCTCAATCCGAATCACGCTCTGCAGCGCGCGATTCTCTGGCAGCTGTGGGAGGTAGAGCTGTGGGTATCGCCGTGGTTTCGGTTGGTGAAGCTGTACCTGTACTTGACGGGCGGGCTGTTCCTGTTGCTCTGCGTGGAAGCCACCTTCCCGAATGCCTTGGGAATTCCCCACGATTTGGTCGCCGCGATACGCTGGATCTGCGTCGGTCTGACCGTCGTCGGCCCGATACCGCCGTACGCGGCCTACCGACGGCACCGGCGTAAAACGACACTTCCCTACCGGCACGCCATCAAGACCCTGGACTCCATGGACGGGTGTGCGATCGCTGATCCGGCTGAGTCACCGGCCACTAGTGTCCCCGTTGCCAATTCGACCGAGCCGTGAGTAGGCACACAACTGCGCTGTGGAGCGGGAAATCCACGTCGCTGCGTATCATCGCGGCGCCATCTCATGCCGGCGTTTGATATTGCAAACGGTGCAGCCGAGCATAGACGCCGTCGAGCGCCAATAGTTCTGCGTGCGTGCCGTCTTCGGCGACTACGCCGTCCTTGACGACGATGATCTTGTCGACGTTGCGTAGCGTGCTGAGCCGATGGGCGACGGTGATGACGGTGCGGCCCTTCGTGAGTCGCTCGAGGGCCTCGATCACTAGGTGTTCTGACTCAGAATCGAGCGCCGCTGTGGGCTCGTCGAGGATCAAGATGGGGTTGTCGCGGACTAGGGCCCTGGCGATCCCGATGCGCTGGCGTTGACCACCCGAGAGCGTTAGACCTCGGTCGCCGATCAGGCTGTCGTAGCCCTCAGGCATACGAGTTATGAACTCGTGGGCGCAGGCGCCTTTGGCCGCTTCCACGATTTCCTTGTCGCTGGCATCCGGTCGCCCAAAGGCGATGTTATCGCGCACCGTCCCGCGCAGCAGCACGGTGTCCTGCAGCACAAAGCCGATCTGGGATCGAAATTCGCGGAGCTTGTAGTCGCGGATGTCCACACCGTCGATCGTGATGCGGCCGGCGTCGGGGTCGCGGAAGCGCGCGATGTGGCTGACGATGGTGGACTTGCCGCTACCGGTGGGACCGACGATGCCCACCATCTGGCCAGGCTTGATCGCGAAGCTGATGTCGCGTAGCACCGGCACCGCGGGGTCGTAGCCGAACTGGACATGCTCGAAGGCAACCTCGCCGCGAAACCGTGGGGGACTCTTCGGGACGGCCCGCTCGGGAATGACCATGTCGGCATCAACGACCGAAAGCACCCGCTGAAACGCCACCGACACGTGCGCGATCGGGCTGGTCATCTGCGCAAGCTCGCGCACCGGCTGAAAAAACTTGGCCAGGTAGGCAAGAAATACAGTCAGCGTGCCCAGCGTCATCGCGCCCGCCAAGATCAGCAACGAGCCACGCCACAACACCAGACCCGTACACACCGCGATCACCAGGCTGACCACCGGCGAAAGCAGCGTGGAAACCTTGTACGTGCGCAGCCACGCAGTCACATTGGCCATGTTGGCCTTGCGGACCCGGTGCTCTTGGCGCTCCTCGGCGGAAAAGGCCTGCACCACCACCATCGACTGGAGGCCTTCCTCAAGGGTGGACACCAGCTCGGACTGGTGGATTCGCAACTCGTGCACCGCGGTCCGGATGGCCTTGCTGACGTGCACGACGAAGAAGGCCAGCGGCGGCGCGACCGCGAGCGCGATCAGCGTGAAATCCCAGCGCAGCCAGAACATCACGATAACCATGCCGACGAGCGTCAGGGTCTGGGTGAAAATGCCGAGCGTAGATGCCGACGCGAAGCGCTGAATCGTCTCCACGTCTCCAGTCAGCGTGCTCAGGATCGTGCCGACCCGAGTGGTGTCGTAATAGGCCAGCGACAACTTCTGCAGATGGTGATACAACCGCACCCGCAGATCGCTGCCGATGCGCTGACCCATACTTTCGGTGAAGTAACTGGCCGCATACATCGCCGCGCCGGTCACCACCGCGATCAGCACCGTCACGATCCCCGCCGCCTCGGCGATGTGGACCTTGCTATCCCCGCCCATCATGGGCAGCAGCCCTTCAATCCATTTCGGCGGACGGTGACTTCCCGCCACGTTGTCGATGATGGCCTTCAACGGCCACGGCGCTGCCAGGCTCATCACGGTCTCCACCAGCATCGCGGCCACAATCAGCAAGAGAGTCCGGCGGTGCGGACGAAGCAGGTCACGAACAATCGGCCGCATAGCAGGGGACTTGGGAGTCTCGCTTGCTGAGCGGTCGTCAGGGCGCCCTACGACCGTCATCGAACGGCGCCCCTCGTCCGATTGCCGCAATCCATCGTCGGCGCGGACCGCGGACGGGTCATTGGTTTACCTCCAGGGCATGGATCGAACCAGCGCGCTTAAGTTCGGCTCCACTTCTCGGTTTGGGTCAGCAGCAGCAGATAGCCAAACGCCGGCAGCACGATTACGACGGCGAGCACGACGACGACGAGCAGTCCGGCGAGGGTGGCGTCGGCACCGGCGGCCTTGGTGATGGTGAGCTGATCCACCAGGATCCAGGGGTACTGTCCTACACCCCACGCGGCGACGACGGCCCCGACCGCGGTGACCGCGGAAATCCGTGCAATGGAATACATTCGGCGATAGAGCAGCGCCAGAGTGGTGGTACCGGCGGCGGCAGCGAGTACTAGTAGCGGCAGTCCGGCACCGACCAGTCCGCGGCTGAGCGTCGGTGCGTCGTGCAGGATGGGAAAAAGCCCCGCGAACACGATGACTCCCGCGGCAACGCCTATGACGAGCGTGCGCTGTCGCAACCGTTGGGCCAGCTCCGGGTGGTCGGTGCGGGCGGCGTCGGCAGTGAGGAACACCCCGGCCAGGAAGATGCAGGTGGTCACCGCGAGGCAGCCACCGACCAGCGATGTCGGGTTGATCCAGGATCTGATCTGGTCGCCGTATCCGCCGGCCGGTACCCGCCCGGATGCGATCGCACCGGCCACTGTACCTAGGAAGAACGGTGTGATCACCGACGACGCCGCGAAGATCACGCCGCAAAGCCGTGCCTGGGCAAAGGTTTCGGCATGTTTGCGGAAGGCGAAATTAGCTCCCCGCAACACGATCCCTGCTAAAGCGAGCATGAGCGGGATGAACAGCGTGGTCATCGCGGCGGCGAAGGCGGCCGGAAAACCGGTCCACCAGATCACCAGCACGTAAATCAGCCACACATGGTTGGCTTCCCACACCGGTCCGATGCTGTGGTCCACCAGTGTCCGCATCTCCGCACCGCGCACACCGCCGCCGGCGGTCAAATCATAGAAACCAGAACCGAAGTCGGCCCCAGCGAATAGCGCATAGGCGAGGACGCCGACGAACATGGCGACAGCGGCAGCGCCTGCCAGGGTCATCGGAGGAGCTCCGATTGCTGTTCATTCGACGCGGCAGCCACGACGGCCGGGGCATACGGGCTGGGCAGGTCCTCGTCGCCGGCGCGCCACCGCCGGGCCATCGACCGCAGTACCACGTAAGTCATGATGGTCATGCCGGTGTAGAGGATGAGCACCCCGGCGTAGCTCCACCAGATTCCGGTGCTCATGCTTGCCGCGTCGGTGGTGCGCAGCACTTGCCACACCACCCACGGTTGACGGCCCACTTCCGTTGTCACCCAGCCTAGTTCGAGTGCGGCGATGGCCAGCGGTCCGGCGATGACGCAGAACCGTAGGAACCAGCGGTTGCCCAGCAGGTCGTGGCCGCGACGGCGGGCCACCCAGAACAGAAGAACAACCAACACGAGCAGGGTGCCGATCCCCACCATCAACTGAAACGACCAGTGCGTGAGGTTGACCGGTGGCCAATCGGCTCGTGGCACACTATCCAGACCGGGAACCGCAGCGTCGTATGAGCCACGCGAGATGAGCGAGCCGATCTTCGGGATCACCAATGCCCACCGCACCTCGCCATCGATCAGAAACCCACCGAACTTCAGTGGTGCGGGCCCTGGCTCGGTGGTGGCGGCGAGCTCCCACGCCGCGAGTTTGGCCGGCTGGTGCGCGCCGGCCTGCAGGCCCAGCACGTGCCCGATGAGTGGCTGCACGAGGGTGGCCACGCTGGCGAACACGAACGGCACGGTGAAGCCAAGGCGGTGATGGGCGTCGGTGCGCCCCCGCAGCAACCCGGCGGCATATACCCCGGACACCACCAGCCCGACCACCATGAACGCGCCGACCCACATGTGCAGAAACTGCAGCCACACCCCGTCGTTGAACATCGCCGCCCAAGGATTGATGTCGGAGACCACCCCGTCGCGGAGGGTGAACCCGGTGGGGTTGTTCATCCAGGCGTTCACCGACACCACACAAAACGTGCCGACGATGCCCGCGGTCGCCATCGGAACCAGCATGAGCAAGTGCAGCCGAGGGCGTATGCGGTCCCAGCCATACAGGAAGATGCCCAGAAAGATGGCCTCAACGAAGAAGGACAATCCCTCGAACGCAAACGCCAGACCGAGCACGTCGCCGAAGCGGCCCATCAGCCCGGGCCACAACAGACCCATCTCGAAACTCAGCACCGTTCCCGACACCGCACCGATCGCGAACAATACCGCCGAGACCTTCGACCACCGCTTGGCCAGCCGCACCGCGGTCGGGTCGTTGCGCACGATGCCGCGCCGGTACATCACAAAGATCATCATCGGGAACGCCACGCCGAAACAAGCCAGGATGATGTGCCACCCCAGCGACACGGCCATCTGTTCACGGGCCGGCAACAGTCCTGGCGGCGCGTCGGCTGCCAGAGTCATGATGGTGCTCGTTGAATGTCATTCTGCTCCGGCGGCTTTCGGTAGCTGAACGCGTTCGCTCGCCGTGATATGGGCCTGCGATTCAGAAACCAGTCCCATCGACAGCACGGTACGGGGGAAGAAGACGTCGGTGAGGTAGGCGAACGCCACTGCCCAGCGGTTGACGGCCCGGGGCAGTGCATAGAGGTGATAGCCGCGGGCGACAAGCTTGGCTGGATAGCCGGACAGCTGCAGTCCCAGCGGGTTGGCGACGGCGTGGCGGGGACCCAGGTCGACGACCAATCCCTTGTCGCTGTGGCGGTAGTCCTTTGGTTTGCCGTAACCGAGACTGGCGGCGACGTTGCGGGCCAGCACCTTACCCTGTCGGATCGCGTGCTGGGCGGTGGGTGGGGTGATCCTGCCCGGCTGGGTAAGGTCCGGAACCGCGGCGGCGTCACCGGCGGCGAAGACGTGGGGATGGCCCGGTACCTGAAGGCTGGGTTGCACTTTGAGTCGGCCCCGCTCGGTTTCCAAACCCAGCGTGGCGATCAACGGTGACGGGGTCACGCCGGTAACCCAGGCAACGGTATGGGTGTCAAGGCGGGAATTGTCGCTGAGCACAACATGATCGGCATGAACTTTTTTGAGCGTCGTGCCCAGCCGGATCTCGATACCGCGGGATCGCAGCCGACGCACCGCGGCGCCGCCGAGCTTCAGCCCCACCTCGGGCATGACCTGGTCGGCCAGGTCAAGCAGCACAAACCGCACCGAGGCACGATCGAAGCCCTTGTGCTTCGCGGCGGCATCGGCAAGGGCGCGCAGCTGCGCTGCCAGCTCGGAACCGGAATACGATGCTCCGACAACAACAATCGTGCGCCGAGCGGCAGCCCGCGCGTCGTCATCGTCGATTTGAGCCAGCTCCAACTGCTCCAGCACATGATCACGTAGATACAGCGCCTCGGCTGTCGACTTCAGCCCGCGGGCGTGAGTGGCCAATCCAGGTATATCGAACAACCGGGTCACCGACCCTGGGGTCAACACCAGCCGATCCCACGACAGCGTCCGCACCCCGCCCTCCGGATCGGTGAACGCCAGCGTGTGCTGATTTACGTCAAGGCTGTCCACCCGGCCGCGTACCGCCTGGACGCCATTGAGCGTTCCGGCGAGCGGGATGCAGACAAACCGCGGGTCGACCAGCCCGCCGGCCACGTCGGCCAGCAGGGGCGAGTACTGCATGTAGTCGACCGGCGAAACAATCGTCACCCTCACGTTCGAGGCATGCGCCCTGCGTAGCCGTCGAGCCAACCGGCGCGCGCACTCGAAACCAGCGAACCCGCTGCCGACGATCACCACCGAGGTGGTCCGCGTCGCGTTCTGCGGGGGATGTTGACGCGTCGTTGTGCTCATATCTCTTCTCCAGTTTGGTATTCGGGTATCCACATGGTGTTGAGGATCGCCTGCACAAGGTTTTCGTGAGACTTGGTGGCCACGCCGTCTTTAACGGCGGCATGGTAGACGGCTGCGGCGACAGCCGTGGAGATCTCCTGCAGGTTCTCCATGTCAGGTAGTACCGCTGCGCCCGGCCCCGTCGGATCTGTCTTGCTGGCAACGGCTTTCGCGGCCGCGCTCAGCATGTTCTTGGTGACCCGCCGTGCCCCGGCGATGATGGCCCCTCGGCCGATTCCGGGAAACACCAAGCACGTTATTGGCCTGACCTATTCGGTAGCTGGTGCCGTTGTACTCCACCGGAGCGACGGGGCTGCCGGTGGCCACCAGCGCCTTGCCTTCAGACCAGGCCAGCACATCGGCCGGGATGGCCTCCATCCGCGAGGTCGGGTTGGACAGCGGCATGATCACCGGCCGCGGGGTGGAGGCGGCCATCGCCTCGATGACCTCCCGGGTGAAGGCGCCGTGCACGGCCGAGGAACCCAGCAGGATGGTCGGTGCAGCCATCTTGATGGCCTCCAGCAGCCCCACCTGCTCGCCGGTCGAAACACCCAGCTGCGCGCGGTTCTTGGCGTAGGGCGTCTGGAAGTCACGCAGATCGTCCATGTCGTCGAACAGCAAGCCCGGCCTGTCTATCGGCCAGATCCGGGCGTTGGCCTGCTCGACGGTGGCGCCCTCGGCCACCATGGCGTCGCGGATCTGGTCGGCGATACCCAGCCCGGCGGTCCCCGCGCCGAACACAACCACCTGCTGGTCGCGCATCGGGATACCAGTGACCTTCTCCGCCCCGTACAAGCGCGGCCAGCACGACCGCGCCGGTGCCTTGCACGTCATCGTTGAACACGCAGTAGTCGTCGCCGTGGTTATTCAGGATGGCGCGCGCGTTCTGCGGTCCGAAGTCCTCGAAATGCAATATCGCATGCGGGAACAACCGATCCGCGGTCTGGATGTAGTGCTTGATGAACTCGTCATAGACCGCCCCGCGCCGACGGGGATGCCGATTGCCCAGGTAGAACGGGTCGTTCAGCAACTGATCGTTGTCGGTGCCCACATCCAGTGACACCGCGATGGTGCGGCGCGGGTCGATGCCGCCGCCGGCGGTGTAGAGCGCCAGCTTGCCGACCGCGATCTCGATTCCGTTGACGCCCCAGTCGCCGATGCCCAGGATCGCCTCGGCGTCGGTGCACACGATCAGATCGACGTCGTCGGGCCCGAGCCCCAATGTCTGGAAGGCTTCGGCGATTTCGTCGGGTTCGTCGATGGACAGATAGACGCCCCGCTGGCCGCGGTATTCGTCGGAGAATCGCTGGATAGCCTCGCCCACCGTGGGGGTGTACACCACCGGCATCAACTCGGTCAGATGATCTGACAGCACCTTGAAATACAGCACCTCATGGCGGTTGCGCAGCTGATCGAGCAATAGGTTGCGGTCCAAATCGGTGCCAAGCCCTTGCAGCTGCTGCCACACCCGCTGCGCTTGCTGCTCCAAGGTCAGCACTCCGGAGGGAAGCCGGCCGGTCAGACCGAGCTCGCGGCGTTGCTCACGGCTGAAGCCCACGCCGCGATTGACGCTCGGTGTGGCCAATGCGGCGGGCACGTGTGGATATGCGATGGTCACGATCGTTACCTCTCTTGCCTCATCGGTAGGGTATTCCGTTGAATGAGTTCAGGTTTCGGGCCGGGACGGTGGCGAATCGATGTGTCTCCTTGAACGCTCATTGTGCGGCCGCCCAAGCACTCGACGTTGGGAGCTGGCCAACCGTGGCCATGGCTCCTAGATTCGCGTTTCAAACCGCAGCAGTCGACCGCGCAAACGTCCAACGCCGCTGCCATCTGGCGGCGCAAAATGCCGGGGTAGCTTGCATCTCGCATACCCTGCTAGCTGTAGTTGGCAGAACGCCGGTGTCTTCAACGGCCGTCGACGGGGATGCTGACGGATAGCGACGTCCCGACTTCGGGTGGACTGACGAGCCGGAGACGCCCGTCAAGCGCCTCGACGCGATCGGTCAGGCCGATAAGCCCGGATCCGTTGCCGAAGTCGGCTCCGCCGATGCCGTCGTCGCAAACAGAGATTTCGAGGGTGTCGCCATTATCTACTGCGCGCACGGTTATCTGGGATGCCTGGGCGTGCTTGGCGACATTCGTCAGCGCTTCAGCCACCACGTAATACGCGGCAGCTTCGACAGATTCGGGCAATCGCACTATTGAGGTCGAGATCGAGAGTCACCGGAACGGTGCCGCAGCGGCAGATCATCGCCTTGAGTGCCGGGGCCAATCCGCCCTCGGCCAGGATGGCCGGGTGAATCCCGTGGGAGAGTTCGCGAAGTTCTTCTGAAACGTCGGTCAAACCTGACACGATTCGAGACAGCCGACTCTTGAGGTCATCGAGTTCGGGGGGCATCGCCGCCTGCGCCAGCCGCACTTCAATCGCCAGCGACACCAGCCGCTGCTGGGCGCCGTCGTGCAGGTCGCGTTCCAGCTGACGCCGCGCGTCATCGGCGGCCGTGACGACCCGTTTGCGTGAGGCGTTCAGTTCGGCGCGCGCGGCAGTATTGTGGATCGCGGTGGCGGCCAGATCCGCGAAGTCACCGATGCGGTCTTCGGTGGTGGGCGGCAACGGCTGTGAGGCCGCGGAGGCAACGACGGCCAGCCCCCACACCCGACCATCGACAACGATCGGCGCCCCGACCGCGTGTCTGTTGTGGTTGTCGATGCGCGCCGGCTGCCCAGTGGCCAACACCACCGCGGCGACGTGGTCGACCTCGGGCGAGTACCACTCAGCCACGGCCGCCGCCGTTTGCGGGTCGTCGCGACCACAGACGATGGTGGCCGCGCCATCGGCTTCGTAGCGCAATGCCGCCGCGTTCTCGACCCGCATACACCGGGCCATTTCGTCGGCGACCGCGGCGAACACCTCTGCCGGGGCCAGCTCACGGGCGACAAGTGTCGCCACCCGCCGCAATGCTGCCTGTTGTTCTGCGAGCGCACTGATCTGATCATGGCTGGCCTGCAACTCGGCGTGGGTGGTGGCAGCCGCGATCGCGGTCGCGACCAGATCGGCGAACTCGCTGATGCGTGCCTCCGTGTCCGGCGGCAGGGGCTGCGACCGTGGCGACCCGACTACCGCCAGACCCCACGTCCGTCCGTTGACAACGATCGGCGCCCCTACCCGCCACGGCAGCCCGAGCTCCCGGACCCGGCCTGCAACGGAACCTGGGGTGTGGTCGCGGATCTCGATCCGGGCGGGGCGACCGTTGCTCAGCACCCGCGTTGCGATGCTGTCGCGTCCAACGTAAGGCGTTCTCCCAGTCGGAGCTTCTTCGCCGGACAATCCTCGTCGTAGACGCCGACGATGGTCAGTGCGTCCTCGGCCTCGTAAGTGCCCACCACCGCGTGATGTACGTCAAGGCATAGCGCCATCTCCGCGGCGACTATCGGAAAGAGCTCCGACGGGGTGACGCCACGGGCGACCCGCGTGGCGACCCGCCGCAAAGCTGCTTGCTGTGTCGCCAGCGCCCTGAAGTACGTCGCTTCCTCAATCCGCTGCTGATTCACCCGATCAAGCCTTGTCTCTTTCCATCACGCATTACGTTCTCGGGGCCGAGGCTCGCAGGCCACCGAGCACAATTCTTTGGCGCTAACGCCCAATATCACTGCGCAATACCGGCATTAGTTGTCGTGGCAACTGAAATTGTCGCTTCACGGGCGCTGATGAACCCAAGCTCATGTCGTTACCCGTGCGCCCGCAGGCGCGTTGGCTGGCCTCTTACAGCTGGCAAGGCAACGTAAGTTCCGGCTGGCGGTCCTAGTTGAGCCGCCACGACACAACGCCAATGGCCGTTAGCACTCACGACATTTGTAGCCAAGGACCGCAACTCTAGAAGCCACGCTCCTCGTTGGCCCTATCCCGTCCAGCGCCTTGGACGGCCGCACAGATCGACGCCTCTCAAGGAGACGAATGGATTCGCACCGAGGAGAGATGCTGCCATGACAATCCTCACGCACTGGCTTACCGAGTACGACCACCGAGCGCGCGAGTGACGATCTCCGGTCCGGTTGGGCCTGCCGATGTCGTTCTCAGGTGGGCCCGCGTGATGCTTGCACACCGCCACGGGCGTGAGGTGTATCAGACGTCAACAATGGGGGCGTTGCTTCAAGGTGTGTACGACGGGAACGTCACGATCCGAGAGTTACTGCAGCACGGCGACTTCGGTCTCGGCACGTTCAATTGTCTCGACGGCGAAATGATGGTGCTGGACGGAGTCTGTTACCACCTGCGGAGCGACGGCAGTGCAACGATCGCCGACCCCGAACAGGAAACCCCATTCGCCGCGGTCACCTGGTTCCACCCCGACCACACCTTCCACATATCTACGCCATGTGACCGCGAAGCGGTTAAGGAGCTCGTCGATAAGACTCTGGAGAGCACGAACCTCATGGTGGCTGTTCGTATATCGGGTGATTTCAGCATGGTTCGTACCCGCACGGTGACTGAGCAGCACCGGCCCTACCGTCCGTTCACCGAGGCCACCCAAGAGCAGCAGGAGGTCATGTTCTCAGATGTGACGGGGACGCTGGCCGGCTTCCGGATGCCCGAGTTCGAACAGGGCATTTCCGTGGCCGGCTACCACTCGCACTTCATCGATGAGGACCACCACCACGGCGGGCACGCACTCGACTACCGACTGGTTCGTGGCACCGTCGAGATCAGCGTCCGCAGCGACCTGCATCTGAGTTTGCAACGCACGCCCGAGTTCCTTGGTGCCGATTTGACCGGCGGGGACATCGACGGCCAGATCCGCCAGACCGAGGGAGGCTGACATGGGGGTCAACGAGGTGCGTTCCGCTCAGCGGGTGGTCGAGACCCTTTCCGCGTACGGGATTCAGTACATTTTCGGAGTCCCCGGGGCCAAGATCGACCCGGTTTTCGACGCGCTGGCCGACGGCGGACCTGAGCTGGTGGTGTGTCGTCACGAACAGAACGCGGCTTTCATGGCTGCCGCGGTCGGTCGGCTGACCGGCACCCCGGGGGTGGCGTTGGTGACGTCGGGGCCGGGCACCACGAATCTGGCCACCGGTTTGATCACCGCCACCACCGAGCAGGACCCGATGGTCGCGATCTGTGGGGCCGTCGGTCGGGCGGACCGGCTGAAGCGCACGCATCAGTCGATGGATGCCGTTGCCGCGCTGAAGCCCTTCACCAAATACTCCGGCGAGGTCAACCATCCCGACAACGTGCCGGAAGCGATCGCGAACGCCATCCGTGCGGCCACCACGGCGCCGCGTGGCGCTGCGGCGGTGGTGCTCCCCGCCGACGTCTCAACCGGTCCCACCGAGGCCGCTATCGTGCAGCCATCGCCGGTGTCGTCGCTTGGTGGCGCGCCGGCCGAGCAGATTGCCCATGCTGCCAGCATGATTCGGGCGGCGCGCCAGCCCGTGTTATTGGTCGGCGTCCGCGCCGGCGAGCCGGACGCGTGTGCGGCGCTGCGTGACCTGCTCGCGGTCGCCGACCTTCCGGTGGTGCAGACGTTTCAGGCCGCCGGGGTGGTGTCGCGCGAGTTGGAGGATCACTTCGTCGGGCGCGTCGGGCTGTTCCGCAACCAGCCCGGCGACATCCTCATCAGTCACGCCGACGTGCTGGTCACGGTCGGCTTCGACCCGGTCGAATACGAGCCGCGGCTGTGGAACACCGATCCACACCGCACGGTGATCCACCTCGATGAGATCCCCGCCGACATCGACAACCACTACCAGCCGACGGTGGAGCTGCGTGGCGATATCGCCGCGACCTTAATCGAGTTGACCCGCCCGCTGTCGGGGCTGCGCCTGCCCGATGAGGTCAACGCCGCGATCGCCGCACAGCGCGACGCGCTGGTGTGCATCGACGACGAGGCGCGAGCCCATCCGGCCACCGATGCCGGCCTGAACCCTGCGGCAGTAGTGCTCAAGATCCGCAGCCTCGTCGACGACGACGCCACCGTCGCCTGCGATGTTGGTTCTCACTACATCTACATGGCGCGCCATTTCCGCGCGTATGAACCTCGGCGGCTTTTGTTTTCCGACGGCCAACAAACCCTGGGTGTGGCGCTGCCGTGGGCCATGGCCGCGGCGATGGTGCGGCCAGGCACCCAAGTGGTATCCATCTCCGGTGACGGCGGATTTTTGTTCAGCGCCCAGGAACTGGAGACAGCAACCCGGTTGGGCCTGAGCTTCACCCACGTGATCATGCGCGACAACGCCTACAACATGGTCGCCTTCCAAGAGATCCTCAAGTACGGGCGCGCCTCGGGTGTGCGAACTCGGCGACTACGACATCGGCCACTACGCGGCGGCGTTTGGCGCCAAAGGGATCCGCATCAACAGCATGGACGAGTTCGACAACGCCTTCAAGCAGTCGCTGACCGAGCCCGGCGTGACCATCCTCGACGTGCCCGTCGACTACACCCGCAACACCGACCTCTTCGCCCAGATGCACCAGGGAGTCTTCGAATGATTTCAATGTTTCAGCAGACGGGGGGATCTAGGCCATGCGTGTCGGATTGATGGTTCCGTGCTACATCGACATGTTCCATCCGCAGGTGGGTAAGTCCACTCTGGGACTGCTGGAAAAACTCGGCGTGGAAGTCGTCTACCCGTTCGATCAGACCTGCTGTGGGCAGCCGATGGCCAACAGCGGCGCACACACCGAGGCCAGGGCGACGGAGGAGCTTTTCGTGCGCAACTTCGCGGACTTCGATTATGTCGTCGCGCCGTCGGGCAGTTGCGTGCACCACATTCGCAACAAGTTCACCGCGGCCGACGACACGCCCGAGCGCCGGCACGTCAGCAGCCACGTGTGGGACCTGCCCGAATTCCTGTGCGACGTCCTCGAGGTTGAGGAGTTTCCCTGGGCCCGGTTTGATCACGAGGTCGCTCTTCATGTCAGTTGTTCGGCGATCCGCGGGCTAGGCGAGCAGTCAATGAGTGAGCGACCGAACGACCCGTGGTTTTCCAAACCGAGAAGTCTGCTGCAGAAGGTCGACGGAATCCGGATCGTCGACTTCGAGCGGCCGGACGAATGTTGTGGTTTCGGAGGCACTTTCGCGGTCACCGAGGAAGCCGTGTCGGCTGCGATGGGCAATGACAAACTCGCCCGCATCGGCCAGACGGGCGTCCGGTACATCGTGTCGCCGGACATGTCGTGCCTGATGCACCTGCAGGGCTGCGCGCACCGCAACCGCGACGACTTCCAGTTCCTGCACTTGGCAGAGGTATTGAACGGAGACGCAGCATGAAACCGGTCGATCAGGCGCGCAACGCCCTTGCTTTCCTGGAGGACGAGACCCACCAACAATCTTTCGACAACTTGATTTGGGGGCTTCGTGTGCGGCGCGATGCCGCGGCGCGCGAGGTTGCCGAGTGGGAGGAACTGCGCACGCTGGCATCGGAGATCAAGCAGCACACCTTGGCGAATCTCGCGCACTACCTGGAGCTGTTCGAGGCGCGCGCCACGGCCAACGGCGCGACGGTGCACTGGGCGCGCGACGCGCACGAGCACAACCAGATCGTCCTCGACATTCTCAACTCACACGGGGCGTCGCGCTTGGTGAAGTCCAAGTCGATGCTGACCGAGGAATGCGAGATGCGCCCGTTCCTCGCGCGGCGCGGGATCCAGGTCACCGAAACGGATCTCGGCGAAAGAATCCAGCAGCTCGACGATCAACCCCCGACACATATCGTTGGGCCAGCGTTTCAGAAGACGCCCGAGGATGTCGCTGAGCTGTTCCACAAGGTGTATGACTCCGACGCCAGCAAGGCGGACCCGGTCTACCTCGCCCGTGTCATGCGTGAGCACACCCGGCCGCTGATCTTGGCAGCCGACGCGGGCATGACCGGCGCCAACTTCGCCGTGGCCGAGACCGGGGCGATCGTGACCGCCACCAACGAGGGCAACGCCGATCTGTCCGGTAACGTGCCGAAGCTGCGGATCTGCTCGGTCGGAATCGAGAAGATCATCCCCGGCAACGATGAACTCGCGGTGTTCATCCGGCTGCTCACCCGCAGCGCCACCGGTGAGCGCATCACCCAGTACACGTCGCAGTTCGCCAAACCGCGCGCCGACGGCGAGATGCACATCGTGCTCGTCGACAACGGCCGCTCCACGCGGCTGGCCGATGAGCGGTTCTGGCCGTCGCTGAAATGCATCCGATGCGGCGCGTGTATGAATACCTGCCCGGTCTATCGGCGCAGCGGCGGGCTCAGCTACGGGGCCACCTACATGGGTCCGATCGGGATGATCATGATGCCTGCCACCGACGTTGGCCGCTACCGCGAGTTGCCGTTCGCCTCCACGATCAACGGTAGCTGCACCCACGTCTGCCCCGTGCACATCAACATCCACGACCAGATCTACGACTGGCGCTCGGTGATGGATGACGCCGGGCAGTTCTCCACGACGAAGAAGACGGCGATGAAGATCGCGGGCAAGCTACTCAGCCACCCCGCGGCCTACCGCGCCGCGGCTGAGGGCGGCGCGCTCGCGCTTCGCGTGTTGCCCCACTTCGCGCTGTACAACCGGCTGAACGCCTGGGGTCGCCGCCGCGACGTTCCCGAAGCGCCGAAGGAAACGTTTCACCAGTGGTACGCCCGCACCCGCGGCCGCGATGAGCAGAAGGAGACCCGGTCGTGACCGCCCGCGACGATATCCTCAACGCCGTCCGCGGCGGTGCCGCGGCCGGGGTCGAGCTGCCGAAGGTTCCCGACTTCTGCAGCGCGCCAGCTGATCTCGTCGACCTGTTTACTGCCGCCCTGGCGCGACTCGACGGCAAGGCGATCGCCCAACCGCCTTCCGGCATCCAGCATTGGCTGTCCGCGGCGTTTCCCGACGCGCACCGCGTCTATTCGGCGGTCAGCGAAGTAGCCGGAACGGTCGAGCGGGCAGAGTTCGCAGACTGGGGTGCGCCCGCCGACATCGACGTCACGGTCGTGCGGACCCCGCTCGGTGTCGCCGAGACCGGGTCAATCCTGTTGACCGAGAACGAGATCGAGGTATCCCACCGCCGCGGTGCTGGCCGAGCATTTGGTCGTGCTGCTGGATCCGGCCGACATCATCGAGAATCTCCACCTTGCCTATCGCAACCCGGTGTTCCAACAAGCCGCCTACGCGGTACTGCTATCCGGGCCATCGGGCTCGGCCGACATCGGCGGCGTCACCGTCCACCCCGCGCAGGGTGTGACCACGTTGACCGTCGTGCTCGCACCCCGCCAAAACAACGACCTACCCATCAACGAATAACAGAGGTGGCAATGACAACTGGTGATGCACCACAGATACTCGACCTACCCATCGGTATCGACGCTTCCAGTACGCGGTGCGAAACCGATTCGATGGGCGCGATCGATGTCCCGGCCGACCGGTACTGGGGGGCCCAAACGCAACGGTCGCTGATCCACTTCTCGATAGGCGACGACCGGATGCCCAAGGAGGTCTACCACGCGTACGGGTACGTGAAGAAGGCAGCCGCCAATGTCAACGCCGACGCCGGCCGGCTGCCCCGATGGAAAGCCGATGTGATCTCCCACGTCTGTGATGAAGTGATCGCCGGTGAGCTCGACGAGCACTTCCCGCTGTACGTGTGGCAGACCGGCTCCGGCACTCAGTCGAACATGAACGTCGACGAGGTCATCAGCAATCGATGCATTCAGTTGCTCGGCGGCGAGCTGGATTCCAAGACACCGATTCACCCCAACGACGATGTCAACATGGGCCAGTCGTCCAACGACACCTTCCCTAGCGCCATGCACATCGCCGCCGTGCTCGAAATTGAAGACCGGCTGCTGCCGCGAGTGCGTTCCCTGCAGCAGGCGATCGCCACCAAGGCCAAGCAATGGAACAGCGTGGTCAAGATCGGCCGCACGCACCTCGAGGATGCGGTGCCGCTGCACCGTGGGTCAGGAATGGTCGGGCTGGGCGGCCCAACTCGACACCGCGGCCAACCGGGTCGACGCCGCACAACCGGAGCTCTACCGGCTCGCCGCCGGCGGCACCGCGGTGGGCACCGGACTGAACGCGCCCCACAACTTCGACCACGAGATCGCCGCTGAGATCGCCCGCATGACCAACAAACCGTTCATCACGGCGCCCAACAAGTTCGAGGCGCTTGGCGGTCTGGACGCGGTCGTGGCGACGGTCGCCACACTGCGAGGGGTGGCCGTCACGCTGATGAAGATCGCCAACGACATCCGCTGGCTCGCGTCGGGCCCGCGCGCCGGAATCGCCGAGTTGAGACTGCCCGCCAACGAGCCCGGCAGCTCGATCATGCCGGGCAAGGTCAATCCCACCCAATGCGAAGCGATGGTGATGGTCTGCATCCAGGTCATCGCCGATGACAATGCCGTGGCGTTCGCCGGGTCGCAAGGCAACTTCCAGCTCAATGCGATGCGACCCATCGTGATCAACAACTTCATGCATTCCGCGCGGATTCTTGGCGATGCCTGCGAAAACTGGCTCTTCTGACATTTCCGTGGGTGGGTTGCTGATCTATAGAGGGCGCACGTCGTTGTCGCTTAAGGTTTCTGGCTTGTCAAGGGTCAGGAACCAAAGGAGCGGGCAACGACGTGCGCAATGTGAGGTTATGGCGTGGGCTGTTGGGTGTCGATAAGCGCACGGTGATTGAGGACATCGAGTTCGAGGAGTTCGAGGAGGAAGACACCGAGGGCGCCACGCTGGTGGTGGCGCGGGTGCGGCCACGAAGTGGGGTTTCACGCCGCTGTGGCCGCTGCGGGCGTCGGGCGCCCTGGTATGACCGCGGTGAGGGGCGGCGCCGCTGGCGCGGCCTGGATTGGGGCACCGTGCAGGTGGTGCTGGAGGCCGAAGCGCCGCGGGTCAACTGCCCCGCCCATGGGCCGACGGTGGTGGCGGTGCCGTGGGCGCGCCACCACGCCGGGCACACCTTGGCCTTCGATGACACGGTGGCCTGGCTGGCGGTGGCGTGTTCGAAAACCGCGGTGTGCGAGTTGATGCGGATCGCCTGGCGCACCGTGGGGGCGATCGTGGCCCGGGTCTGGGCCGATACCGAAAAGAGCATCGACCGGTTCGCGGGTCTGCGTCGCATCGGCATCGATGAGATCTCCTACAAGCGCCACCACAAGTACCTCACGGTGGTGGTCGATCACGACAGCGGCCGGCTGGTGTGGGCCGCCCCGGGCCGCGACACCGCCACCCTGCGGGGGTTTTTCGACGCCCTGGGCGCCGGGCGGTGCGCGCAGATCACCCACGTGTCGGCTGATGCCGCGGACTGGATCGCCGACGTGGTCACCGAGCGATGCCCCGACGCGATCCAATGCGCCGATCCGTTCCATGTGGTGGCCTGGGCCACCGAGGCGCTGGATGCCGAACGGCGCCGGGCCTGGAATGACGCCCGGGCGCTGGCCCGCACCGAACCCAAGTGGGGCCGCGGCCGACCCGCCAACAACGCCGAGCCGCGTCCAGGGCGCGAGCGGGCCCGCAAGCTCAAGGGCGCCCGGTACGCGCTGTGGAAGAACCCCGAGGACCTCAGCGAACACCAGCACGCCAAGCTGGCCTGGATTGCCAAGACAGATCGGCGACTGTATCGGGCCTATCTACTCAAAGAGGGCCTACGGCACGTGTTTTCGGTCAAAGGCGAGGAAGGCAAACAAGCCCTGGACAGGTGGATCTCCTGGGCACGGCGCTGCCGCATCCCGGTATTCGTGGAACTGGCCGGCCGCATCAAGCGACACCGCCAGGCCATCAACGCCGCCCTCGACCACGGCCTCTCCCAAGGACTCATCGAATCCACCAACACCAAGATCAGACTCCTCACCCGGATCGCGTTCGGATTCCGGTCTCCCGAAGCACTCGTCGCTCTGGCCATGCTCGCCCTCGGTGGCCACCGCCCCGCCCTACCCGGCCGAACCAAACACCCACGGATCAGTCAGTAGAGCCCGAAAACTTCCAGAATTACTGCATCGACGGCATCGAGCTCAACATCGCACAAATCAACCAGTACGTGGACCGTTCGCTCATGCTGGTCACCGCATTGTCACCGGTCATCGGCTACGACAAGGCATCGTCGATCGCGCACGACGCCGACCGCAGCGGGCGCACTCTGGGGGAGGCTGCCCTGGACTGCGGGGCGATCAGCGCCGAAGACTTCGACCGAATCATGAACCCCGCCAACATGGTTGGCCCGTTCTAGTCGGTCAGTGTTGCTCGACAAGGTGGTCGCATCGTGCGGGCCGCGACCCGAGCGGCGATTCGGGGCCGCACGTCGTCGAGCGGATCACAGTGGCGAATCTTGGCGACATGGTGCGCCCGCTCGCGGCCGAGGTGGGCGAGCCCGGCTCTCGCCACGTGTTAGGACCGCTGAGCTTCAACTCGGCCACATCGTCGGTGGAAAGCCCTTGGGCGCCTTCAACCTTCACTGCAGTCCCTCGCGTCCGAACTACCCAGGGTGCCGGCGTTGATATCCAGTTCGCGGGCAATCTGGGCGATCGACTTACCAGACTCCCGCACAATCCGAACCGCCCCCTCCTTGAACTCCGTGTCGAACTTCCTTCGCGAATCTGGCATGACTACTGCTCATAGTGCATGCCTCCACGATTTCGGGGGATGTCCAACTCCTGTCCGCGTGCTGTCCGTGGCCACTGACTGCTACCGAACGTTCCCGGTGGCGGGAGGTCAAGGATGGGTGTCAGCGAGGACGACATCGATCCGTTCGAGGACCATTCTGGAATACGGTCATAGAGACCGGTAATCGATACAGATGAGATGGAAGAAGGAATGACAATGCGAATCAAGGTGAACCGGATCGCCCCGCTGGTGGCGGTAGGGGCTGCCACGGTGGCGATCGCCGCCGCACCGATCGCCGCGGCCGCGCCCACCGGCACCACAAACGCGACCGGGTCAACTGTGCAGCAGACCACGGGCAACGCCCAGATCACCGCGGTGCCCGGCGCGGCTGCGCAACAGGCCGCCCAGTTGCAGCAACCATTCGGAGGCGATATGGGCGCCCTGTTATTCCACAACCACCACCACTGAAACACATGTGCACTCAGGGCGGGAAGTTCTCAATCCCGCCCCGAGCGCCATGAGCTCAGGCTGCGGATACACCGGGCCGCCGACCAGCCAACTCTTTCAAGCAGCGCTGTTTAGCGCGCGTTGACGTTCTTGTCACACACAGCTCGCCGACCGACGGCGCGCTGGTTGAGGCCGACGTAGGAATGAATACGTATCCGGTCGCCGTGCTCAAGGAATCCGAAAGCCCCCAAGCTAAGTCGCCCGTCACCATAACCCAGGACAGACGCGGCGATTGTTAGATGCTGAATAGTGCTATATTTCAAGATATTTCGAGCCTACGGTAACCCCGCGGCTTCGAACTCCGTATATCCAGTGCTTCGCAGGGGAACCCATCCCTCACAGACAACATCGCTTCGGTCCTGCTGGCTCAGCTCGAACCGGGTCACCGGGAGCAAAAGGTGAGTGTTCACCAACCTTCGACACAAAAGACCTCCGGTGATCGCGGCGGGTTCGTAAAGAACCAGCGCTTTACTCGGAGGCCTTCGAGGCAGAGGCGGAAGCGGTCTACCCCTAGAGTTCGCCGCAGTTGGGTGTGGTGGGCACGCCGTTGAAGCGGTCGACTAGCCATGCCATGCTCCGCTCGCCGTCGACGTAGAGCGGCAGCAGACTGTTGATGTCCAGCTTGTTGAAAAGCGGGGGCTGTTCGTTGGTCCAGAACTGCACGTCAGCGCCCATCGCGCACCAGTCTGCTGCGGTCTTGCGGGCGGCCTGATAGGGGAGGAGTGGATCCCATCGGTTGTGCGAGATATACACCGGCCCTTTCGGTTTGATATTGCCGATGCGTTGGGCTGCGAGGAGACTCTTGAACGGATCATTGGACACCAATGCATTCAGGTCGGTGTTGAACCAGAACTGGAGATGACGGAAGGCGTAATCCACGCCGCCCTGCAATATGCAGGTGTGCCCAGACCAATCCAGTGTCTGCAAACCACGCGGCGTCAGTACATCGCGGATGGTTTGTTCGGTCTCGGGATAGGACGCGATGATGCCCCTGAGCAGATAGCCGAAGAGTACCGCAAGAAAGTTCCCGTCGATGCCCGGTATCGATTCGACGATTTCGGTGAGGGGGGCATCTGCAAAGGTGCCGACAATGTTTAGTTCGGGCCCGTACGTGGAGGCCAATTCGGCGGCCGACAACGACGCTTGCCCGCCGGAGGCGAAGCCCCAGAACGCCACTGGCCCATCGGGTTCCAGCGACGTGCCGGGCAGTCTCCTTGCCGCGCGGGCGGCGTCGATCAGCGCGGTTCCCGCCGCGACCCGGTTCAAGAACTGCGGCGATTCCGGCCCGTGGATGCCCATCCCGACGCCGTCGGTGACCACCAGGGCGAACCCACGGGCCAGCAGCGTCGCGAAGAAGCCCTCCTCAAAGTGGAACATCAAGTCAAAACCCTGGGAGAAATGAATGCCCTGGTTGAACAACCGTGACGGCGCGCACTGCTCGCCCGCCCCATACGGGCCTGTCGCATAGGCGAGCAGCGGCCGCGGTCCATTGCCCGGCCAGGGAACGTCGGGCTCGATGTAGGTGCCCGTCACGGCGACAGGCTTGCCTTGGGCATCGGTGCTGCGATACATGATCCTGGTTCCGGTCCCGACGTATGCACCCAATTGACCGGAGGGCTCCAACACCAGCCGCGAGGGCTCGGTACGGATCAGGTCACCGGGCTGGCCCGGCGGAAGCGGAGACGGTGGTGTGTAGAACTCCTCGTAATGTCGGTCATCGGCACGGGCAACCGGGGCTGTCGGGACAGCGGGGGCAACCGCGAGTATGGCGGCCACCACCGTTGCAGCGGTCGTCAGCCAGCGGGCGCCATGGCGCCGACGACAGTTATCCCGATCCGCCTCCTGCTCGGCGCGAGGATCCGCCAGTGCGGACGGGTTCATGGTTGGCAGATTTTAGTCGGTCAGTGTTGGTCGAGAAGAGTTATTGCATGAGCAGCCAAACCGCCGCCGTGGTGCGGAGGCCTGGCGTAGTGGGAGTTCGGCCCGCAGGGTGGTGCCGGCGCCGCATGAATCGCGTCGGCCAGATCGTGCACCACCCAATACCGCAGGTCTTCCGAGCCGCCCCGCCGGCGCAACGCCTCGGCCGTCACCGACCGGAGGATCGGCGCGCAGGGTGGCCATGAACAGCGAGAAAAACGGCACCGTCTGCTGATACTGGAATGCCTCACCGAACAAGGCACGGACCCCGGACTTGTCGGCCAGCGCCATCACCTCGGTGAGCAACCGGCTCTTCCCGATACCCGGCGGGCCCTCGATCACAAGCACACCCCCCGCGGCCCTGCACCAGCGCGCCGATCACCTTCAACTCGGCTGCCCGGCCCCGAATCGGCGGAGTCACGAGCCGCTGGCCGCCGACATCAAATCGGCCCGTTGAAGACCCCACGGGGTGTCCTGTCTACCGTTTGCTGGACTGCCGCTGCAGTGCAGACATTGTAGGCGTCCGCCCGTTCACGCGAAATACACGTCGACACTGCTCAGCGTGCACGCGAGGCTGCGCCTCGGCGCCGACTGCCGAACATCAGCGGCGACGACCATGAACGGGTCATCGCGCGAATAGCAGACTCGCGGTGCATGGGTGCGTGGGGTTAGGGCAGTGTTCGCGTCGGACACGAAGACCTCGTCGTTGGTGAAGCGGTTCCTAAGCTAAGTGGTTGACCGCCGAGTGCGGTGTGGCGGCGGTGATAGCTGGAACCGTTGTCGGTGATGACCTTTCACAGCGAGGATCGCTGTCGACGGCGCCTCTTACTCACTGTCGAGCATCGAACTCGTCGTCACCGACGACGCCGCCGAACATTTCGGCCTTCCGAGTCATCGCACACTGATCCTGGGTTCGCGCGTCGAGGTGTAGCCGGAGTGCGATCGGCACGACATCGGGGCGCAGGCCGCCAGCCCGCTGCAAGGCGAGCGCTTTTCGATGCCGGACGGCCCCACTAGCTACGAGAAGGCGACGCGGGCAGCCCAACGCGCCCACAAACACCAATCTTCCGGCCATGCATAGCGACAAGGTCCAACGAACGGGTCGCTGAAGTTCGCCTGCGCGCTGAGCAGCATCGACGTGTATTCCGGGTGAACGGACGGACGCCTACAATGTCTGCACTGCACCGGCAGTCCAGCAAACGGTAGACAGGACACCCCGTGGGGTCTTCAACCGGCCGATTCGGCGTCGACGCCCGGCGGTCCGCAGCTCCGCCGATTCGGGGCCGGGCGGCCGAGTTGAAGGTGATCGGCGCGCGGATCACGGCGCTGGTGCAGGGGCGCGGCGGTGTGCTGGTCATCGAGGGCCCGCCGGGCATCGGCAAGAGTCGGTTGCTCACCGAGGTGATGGTGCTGGTCGACAAGTCCGGGGCGCGCACTTTGTTCGGTGAGGCATTCGAGTATCAGCAGACGGTGCCGTTTTTCGCGCTGTTCATGGCCACCCTGCGGGCGGATCCCCCGGTCGGAGACGCCGACGCGTTGCGCCGGCTGGGCGGCTCAGCCGATTTACGCTACTGGGTGGTCCACGATCTGGCTGACGCAATCCATGCCGCGGCCGCACAGAACCCGCTGGCGATTGTGCTGGAGGACATCCATTGGGCCGATAACAGCACGTTGTTGGCGCTGCGGTCGCTGGCCACCGCGCGGCAAGATCTGCCAGTGCTGTGGGTGCTGACCGTCCGCACCGGGGCCGGCGGGCCGCCGCTGCAGGAGACCTTGTCGGTGCTGCACCGCGCGAATGCCACCTTCTTGGAAGTGGCCGCCATGTCGCCGGACGCGGTCGCCGACATGGTCGGCGACGCGGTGCGCGCCAACGCCGACGAGTCGCTGCTGAAGCTGGCAGCCAAGGCGCACGGCAATCCGTTCCTGGTCGGGGAGCTGGTCGGGGGTCTGGGCGAGGAGGGCCGGCTGAACGTCAGCGGCGGGCGCGCGATCGCCAGCGGACAGGTGCTGCCGCGCCGGCTGGGCGCCAGTATGCAGCAGCGACTCGACCTGCTCTCCGCCGATGCCGGCGAGGTGGTGCGGGTGGCCGCGGTGCTGCCCGACCGGTTCTCGGCGGGTCTGCTGGCCGCGATGCTGGAACGCCAGCCGTCGTCATTGCTGTCGGCCGTCGAGGAGGCGGTGCGCGCGGATCTGCTCGTCGACGATGGTGAGCAGCTGCGGTTTCGGCACGACCTGCTGCGCGAGACCACCCGACAATCCTTAACGCAGTCGCTGCGGCGGGCCATGGAGCGCCAGTCGGCGTCGGTCATGCTCAGTATGGGCGCGGCGCCGGCCGAGGTGGCCACCCAGCTGGCGCGCAGCGCCGAACCCGGAGACCGGGAGGCGATCAGCGCACTGCGCCAAGCCGCGCAGTCGGTGGGCCGCGCTGATGCCGGCGCGGCCGCGGACTTGAGCCAGCGCGCGCTGGAGCTGTTGGCCGCCCACGATGCTGAGCACGGGTCACTGGTCGCCGAAACGGTGGGGTTGCTCAACCGGGCCAGCCGCTACGAGGAGGCCGAGGAGTTGGCCGTTGCGGCCCTCTCGGAGGCGGCGTCACCCCAAGAAGAGGCCGAGATTCGGCTGCGCCGCGCGACACTCATTAAGCACAGCACCCAGCGGCGCGTCGAGGAGAATCGCCGGGCGTTGCAGTTGGCCGGCGTCAGCGAGGTCACCCGGGCCCGGCATCTGGCCTGGCTGGCCTACAACCTGACGTTTCACGATCACCGTGGGCAACAGCGCGGGGCGGCCACCGAGGCGGCCGCGGCCGCGGCATCGACCGGTGATCTCGAGGCCACGATCCTGGCCAACCTCACCCTCGCTCGGCTCGACTGTGGCGACGGGTACGCGGGCCGTGCCCTACGCCGCCTCGAGGAGCTTTGTGCGCTCGCCCGCACCAGTGATGCGACCCTAGCTCATGACTTTGCCGCAATGCACTACCCGGTCCTGCTGGCGGTGGTCGGCCGGTTGGACGACGCGACGGCCCGGGTCGCCGACGGAATAGAGCAAGCCCGCCGGGAAGGCAACGCGATGGCCCTCGATATCTGGGCCGCGATTGACGGGATGGTCCACCTCGCCGCGGGCAGGTTGTCTGCTGCGCGCGCCGCGACCGAATCGCTGCCACCCCCGCAGCGGACAGCCGTGACCGAGCCAGACATGATCCGCACGGTGATTCTGGCCGAGGTGGCGGTCCGCACCGATGACCGAACGTTGCTGCAGCAGATGGTCAATGTCGCGCGCACCGCATACTCCACCGGCTCATCTGTGGTGCATTGGGAGGCCGCGCGTGTGCTCGCGCTGGCGGCCTGGCAGCGCGACGACGCCCAGGACGCGATGCGCTGGCTCGGCGACATCATGCTGTTCGAACCACCGATCTGGCCCCAGGCCTTGGATCAGGTGATCTTGGGTGCGCGGGTGGCGTCGGCCGCCGGCGATGCCGGCCTGCGCGCACGTGTCCTGCAGGCCACCGACCTGCTCGAGCGTGAGCGCCCGGCGATCCCGTTGTTCACCGGGGTGGCCACCTATGCCCGCGGACTACTCGCGGGAGATGCCCAGGCACTGCTGGCTGCCGCCGACCTGCTCCACGTGTCGTCGCGGCCGCTTCTGTACGCCGCGGCCGCCGAGGACGCCGGTGTTGAACTCGCCCGCACCGACCGGGGTGACGAGGCGGTCCATCAGCTCAATGCCGCATTCGACACCTACCTGCACCACGAGGCGCACGGCGATGCGCGCCGGGTGGGCCGCGCGCTGCGTGGACTGGGCGTGCACCGGCGCATCGTCAGCCAGCCGCGGGCAAAAACGGGCTGGGATAGCCTCACCGACTCCGAGCTCAAGGTGGTCAACCTGATCGCGCACGGCGTCACCAACCGCGACGTCGCCGCGCAGCTGCACCTCTCCCTCCATACGGTGAAAAACCACGTCCACAATGCATTCGCCAAGCTGAGCATCAACTCCCGCACCCAATTGACGCAGCTCATGCGCGGAGGTGCAGAAACAGATCGCTGAGTCGCGAAAGACCTCTATCAGCACACACGGATGAACTGGCGGTTCTACCTGCAGCGCGCGATCACCCGGAGTCGTGGTCGTCGCCGCTGATGTTCGGCTGTCGGGGCGGGGCGGATTATCGCGTACGCGCTGAGCAGCATCGACGTGTATTCCACGTGAACGGGGGGCTGCCTACAATGACTGCACTGCAGCGGCAGTCCAGCAAACGGTAGACAGGACACCCCGTGGGGCCTTCAACCGGCCGATTCGGCGTCGACGCCCAACGGTCCGCAACTCCGCCGATTCGGGGGCGGGCGGCCGAGTTGAAGGTGATCGGCGCGCTGCTGACAGCGCTGGCGCAGGGGCGCGGCGGTGTCCTGGTCATCGAGGGTCCGCCGGGCATCGGGAAGAGTCGGTTGCTCACCGAGGTGATTGTGCTGGCCGACAAGTCCGGGGTGCGCACCCTGTTCGGTGAGGCATTCGAGTATCAGCAGACGGTGCCGTTTTTCGCGCTGTTCATGGCGACCCTGCGGGCGGATCCTCCGGTCGGTGACGCCGACGCGCTGCGCCGGCTGGGCGGCTCGGAAGATCTGCGGTACTGGGTGGTGCACGATCTGGCCGACGCGATTCATGCGGCGGCGGAACTGACCCCGCTGGCGATTGTGCTGGAGGACATCCATTGGGCCGATAACAGCACGTTGTTGGCGCTGCGGTCACTGGCCACCGCGCGGCCGGATGTGCCGGTGCTGTGGGTGCTGACCGCCCGCACCGGGGCCGGCGGGCCGGCGGTGCAGGAGACGTTGTCGGTGCTGCACCGCGCGAATGCCACCTTCTTGGAAGTGGCCGCCATGTCGCCGGACGCGGTCGCCGACATGGTCTGCGACGCGGTGCGGGCCAACGCCGATGCGTCGCTGCTGAATCTGGCAGCCAAGGCGCACGGCAATCCGTTCCTGGTCGGGGAGCTGGTCGGGGGTCTGGACGAGGAGGGCCGGCTGAACATCAGCGGCGGACGCGCGGTGGCCAGCGGACACGCGCTGCCGCGCCGGTTGGGCGCCAGTATGCAGCAGCGACTCGACCAGCTCTCCGCCGATGCGGGCGAGGTGGTGCGGGTGGCCGCGGTGCTGCCCGACCGGTTCTCGGCGGGTTTGCTGGCCGCGATGCTGGAACGCCAGCCGGCGTCGTTGCTGTCGGCGGTCGAGGAGGCGGTGCGCGCGGATCTGCTCGTCGGCGACGGTGAGCAGCTGAGGTTTCGGCACGACTTGCTGCGCGAGGCCACCCGGCAGTCGTTACCGCAGTCGCTGCGCCGCGCGATGGAGCGCCAGTCGGCGTCGATCATGCTGGGCATGGGCGCAGCCCCGGCCGAGGTGGCCACCCAGCTGGCGCGCAGCGCCGAGCCCGGGGACGGGGAGGCGGTCAGCGCGCTGCGCCAGGCCGCGCAATCAGTTGGCCACAGTGACGCCAGTGCGGCCGCGGACCTGAGCAAGCGCGCGCTGGACCTGTTGCCCGGCCAATGCGCTGACCACGGGCTACTGGTCGCCGAAACGGTGGGGTTGCTCAACCGGGCCAGCCGCTACGCCGAGGCCGAAGAGTTGGCCGTTGCGGCCCTCTCGGAGGTGGCGTCGCCCCAGGAAGAGGCCGAGATTCGGCTGCGCCGCGCGACGTTCAATAAGCACAGTGCTCAGCGGCGCGTCGAGGAGAATCGCCGGGCGCTGCAGTTGGCCGACATCAGCGAGGTCACCCGGGCCCGGCATCTGGCCTGGCTGGCCTACAACCTGGCGTTGCACGACCAACGTGGGGCAGCGCGCGCGGCGGCCGACGAGGCGGCCGCGGCCGCGGCATCGACCGGTGATCTCGAGGCCACGATCCTGGCCGACCTCACCCTCGCTGTGCTCGACGGTGGCGACGGGTACGCGGGCCGTGCCCTACGCCACCTCGAGGAGCTTTCCGTGCTCGCCCGCACGAGTGAGGTGACCGCAGCCCATGACTTGGCCGCAAACCACTACGCGATGGTACTGGCGGTGGTCGGCCGGTTGGACGACGCTGCGGCCCGGGTCGCCGACGGAACAGAGCGAGCCCGCCGGGAAGGCAACGCGATGGCCCTGGATATCTGGGCGACGCTTGACGGGATGGTCCACCTCGCTGCGGGCCGGTTGTCTGCTGCGCGCGCCGCGACCGAATCCCTGTCGCCCCCAGAGCGGACTGGCGTGACCCCGCTGGACATGGTGCGCATGGGGATTCTGGCCGAGGTGGCGGTGCGCACCGATGACCGAACGTTGTTGCAGCAGATGGTCAATGACGCGCGCGACGCCTACTCCACTGGGTCATCTGTCGTAGGTCGGGTAGCGGCGCATGTGCTGGCGCTGGCGGCGTGGCAGCGCGACGACGTCCAGGACGCGATGCGCTGGCTCGGCGGTACCACCCTATTCGAAACACCACTCTGGTCCCAGGTCTTGGATCAGGTGATCTTGGGTGCGCGGGTGGCGTCGGCGGCCGGTGATGCCGGCTTGCGCGCACGTGTCCTGCAGGCCACCGACCTGCTCGAGCGGGAGCGGCCGGCGATCCCGTTGTTCACCGGGGTGGCCACGTATGCCCGCGGAATACTCGAACGTGATGCCCAGGCACTGCTGGCTGCCGCCGACGTGCTTCACGTGTCGTCGCGGCCGCTTCTGTACGCCGCGGCCGCCGAGGACGCCGGTGGTGAACTCGCCCGCGCCGACCGTGGTGACGAGGCGGTCGATCAGCTCAATGCCGCATTCGACACCTACCTGCACCACGAGGCGCTCGCCGATGCGCGCCGGGTGGGCCGCGAGTTGCGCGGGTTAGGTGTGCAACGGCGCATTGTCAGCCAGTCGCGGGCAAAAACGGGCTGGGACAGCCTCACCGACTCCGAGCTCACGGTGGTCAACCTGATCGCAGCAGGGCGTCACCAACCGCGACGTCGCCGCGCAGCTGCACCTCTCCCTGCATACGGTGAAAAACCACGTCCACAATGCGTTCGCCAAGCTGGGCATCAACTCCCGCGCCCAACTGACGCAGCTCATGCGCGGAGATGCAGAACCAGATCGCTGAGTCGCGAAAGACCTCTATCAGCACACACGGATGAACTGGCGGTTCTGCTTGCAGCGCGCGATCACCCGGAGTCGTGGTCGTCGCCGCTGATGTTCGCCGGTCGGCGCGGGGCGCTGCATTATCGCGTGCGCGCTGAGCAGCGTCGACGTGTATTCCGGGTGAACGGGGGCGCCTACAATGTTTGCACTGCAGCGGCAGTCCAGCAAACGGTAGACAGGACACCCCGTGGGGCCTTCAACCGGCCATTTTGATGTCGGCGGCCAGCGGCTCGCAAGTCCGCCGATTCGGGGCCGGGCGGGCGAGTTGAAGGTGATCGGCGCGTTGGTGACGGCGCTGGCGCAGGGGCGCGGCGGTGTGCTGGTCATCGAGGGGCCGCCGGGCATCGGGAAGAGCCGGTTGCTGACCGAGGTGATGGCGCTGGCCGACAAGGCCGGGGTGCGCACCCTGTTCGGTGAGGCATTCGAGTATCAGCAGACGGTGCCGTTTTTCTCGCTGTTCATGGCCACCCTGCGCGCCGATCCCCCGGTCGGCGACGCCGACGCGTTGCGCCGGCTGGGCGGCTCGGACGATCTGCGGTATTGGGTGGTGCACGATCTGGCCGACGCGATCCATGCCGCGGCGGCACAGACCCCGCTGGCGATCGTGCTGGAGGACATCCACTGGGCCGACAACGGCACGTTGATGGCGCTGCGGTCGCTGGCCACCGCGCGGCCGGATGTGCCGGTGCTGTGGGTGCTGACCGTCCGCACCGGGGCGGGCGGGCCGGGGGTGCAGGAGACGTTGTCGGTGCTGCAACGCGCGGATGCCGCCGTCGTGCGGGTGGCCGCGATGTCGCCGGGCGCGGTCGCCGACATGGTCTGCGACGCGGTGCGCGCCAACGCCGATGAGTCGCTGCTGACTCTGGCCGCCAAGGCGCACGGCAATCCCTTCCTGGTCAGCGAGCTGGTCGGGGGTCTGGACGAGGAGGGCCGGCTCAATGTCAGCGGCGGGCGTGCGGTGGCCAGCGGACACGCGCTGCCGCGACGGCTGGGCGCCAGTATGCAGCAGCGACTCGACCTGCTCTCCGACGGTGCCGGCGAGGTGGTGCGGGTGGCCGCGGTGCTGCCGGACCGGTTCTCGGCGGGGCTGCTGGCCGCGATGCTGGAACGCCAGCCGTCGTCGTTGATGTCGGCGGTCGAGGAGGCGGTGCGCGCGGATCTGCTCGTCGAAGACGGTGAGCAGCTGAGGTTTCGGCACGACCTGCTGCGCGAGGCCACCCGACAGTCGTTGCCGCAGTCGCTGCGGCGCGCGATGGAGCGCCAATCGGCGTCGATCATGCTCGGCATGGGCGCGGCCCCGGCCGAGGTGGCCACCCAGCTGGCGCGCAGCGCCGAGCCCGGGGACCGGGAGGCGATCGACGCGCTGCGCCAGGCCGCGCAATCGGTGGGCCACAGCTGATGCCAGTGCGGCCGCGGACCTGAGCAAGCGCGCGTTGGAGCTGTTGCCCGCCCACGACCCTGAGCACGGGCTCACTGGTCGCCGAAACGGTGGGGTTGCTCAACCGGGCCAGCCGCTATCACGGAGGCCGAAGAGTTGGCCGTTGCGGCGCTCTCGGAGGCGGCGTCGCCCCAAGAGGAGGCCGAGATTCGGCTGCGCCTCGCGACGCTCAATAAGCACAGCACACAGCGGCGCGTCGAGGAGAATCGTCGAGCGCTGCAGTTGGGCGACATCAGCGAGGTCACCCGGGCCCGGCATCTGGCGTGGCTGGCCTACAACCTGGTGTTCCACGACCAACGTGGGCAACAGCGCGCGGCGGCCAACGAGGCGGCCGCGGCCGCGGCATCGACCGGTGATCTCGAGGCCACGATCATGGCCGACCTCACCCTCGCTGTGCTCGACTGTGGCGACGGGTACGCGGGCCGCGCGGTACGCCGCCTCGAGGAGCTTTGCGCGCTCGCCCGCACGAGTGATGCGACCGCAGCTCATGACTTGGCCGCAAACCACTACGCGCTCCTACTGGCGGTGGTCGGCCGGTTGGACGACGCTGCGGCCCAGGTCGCCGACGGAACAGAGCAAGCCCGCCGGGAAGGCAACGCGATGGCCCTTGATATCTGGACCACTGATTGACGGGATTGTCCACCTGGCTGCGGGCCGGTTGTCTGCTGCGCGCGCCGCGACCGAATCCCTGCCGCCCCCAGAACGGACAGGCGTGACCGCGCTGGACATGATCCGCATGGTGATTCTGGCCGAGGTGGCGGTGCGCACCGATGACCGAAACGTTGTTGCAGCAGATGGTCAATGACGCGCGCGACGCCTACTCCACTGGCTCATCTGTCGTACGTCGGGGAGCGGCGCATGTGCTGGCGCTGGCGGCGTGGCAGCGCGACGACGTCCATGACGCGATGCGCTGGCTCGGCGACATCACCCTATTCGAATCACCAGTCTGGTCCCTGGTCTTAGATCAGGTGATCTTGAGTGCGCGGGTGGCGTCAGCCGCCGGTGATGCCGGCTTGCGCGCACGTGTCCTGCAGGCCACCGAGCTGCTCGAGCGTGAGCGGCCGGCGATCCCGCTGTTCACCGGGGTAGCCACGACACGCCCGCGGCATACTCGAACGTGATGCCCAGGCACTGCTGGCTGCCGCCGACGTGCTGCAGTCGTCGTCGCGGCCGCTTCTGTACGCCGCGGCCGCCGAGGACGCCGGCGCTGAACTCGCACACATAGACGTTGAAACCGCGCTCGATCAGCTCAATGCCGCATTCGACACCTACATGGGCCACGAAGCGCTCGCCGATGCGCGCCGGGTGGGCCGCGCAGCTGCGCGGACTGGGCGTCGAACGGCGCATTGTCAACCAGCCGCGGGCAAAAACGGGCTGGGACAGCCTCACCGACTCCGAGCTCACGGTGGTCAACCTGATCGCGCAGGGCGTCACCAACCGCGACGTCGCCGCGCAACTGCACCTCTCCTTGCATACGGTGAAAAACCACGTCCACAATGCGTTCGCCAAGCTGGGCATCAACTCCCGCGCCCAACTGACGCAGCTCATGCCCGAGTCAGATTGACCAGCCCGTCACACACCGGGTCCGCTTAGCGTTGCTTGGTCGGGGTGAAGTTCACAATCTCCACACACGGAGATCCCTCGCCTTATCAGCACCTCGACTACGGCCGAGGTCAAATCAAGCCAGCTTCTGTACGAGGAAGCTCGCTACTACTAGATCCATGCGGCCCTAAACATGAATCCTCGGCCCATGGTCCTGGGCTGTCCGCGCGGCGACCGTAGTAGTCACCAACTAATTGCGTTCTCACTCGAACGACGGCCGAGGCTAGGCCCGATACCGCGCTGGTGAGCACACGAGGAAACGAGCGAAAGATGCTGAGTGCAACGCTTGGAATGCTGGCGATGCTGCCGGTGGTGTTCGGTGTCGCCGGGTACGCGATGGTGTCCCGATGACTCCATATTCGCCTGGCTCGGTCGCCGAATCAGCAAGCAACACTATCGATCCCGATGCACAGGCAAGACGCGCCAACGACGGCGAACCGAGCGCAGGGCGTCAAGCTGACCTGACATTTGATGAGGATGCGGTGGACGGACTAACCGCCGAGGACTTCACTGCCGAATTCGACGAGAACCTCCCCGGCAAGTTGTATACCGAGTATCGCCGGCTGGTCGCCGAACAGGCCGCGTTGCGCCGACTGGCCACGCTGGTCGCGCGCGGCGTTGAACCGTCGGAGGTATTTGGCGCGGTGGCCGAGGAGATGCGCCGATGCGTGCCTGCCGACACCGCCGGATTGTGGCGCTTCGAAACGGATCACGAGATCATGATGGTGGCCGCCGCGGCCGATGCGGAGGCGCTGGCGAGGTGGCCGGTGGGCACCCGAACCCCGACCGACGGCAACACCCTCGCAACACTGGTCCAGCGCACCGGTCGGCCCGCGCGGGTGGACAGCTACGACACCGTCGCCGGGCCGATCGCCGCACGAGTCCGAGCGGTCGGCGTGCACGCGGCGGTGGCGGTGCCCATCATCGTCGATGGACGGGTGTGGGGCCTGGCCGCGGTCGGTTCGCTGCAACCCGGCCCGATGCCCGCCGACACCGAGGCCCACATCAGCCGCTTCGCCGAACTGGTCGCCACTGCACTGGTTGCCGGTTACCGCGACGAGCAGAACCGACAGCTCCTCGCTGAGGCGTCAGACCGGTTGAATCTGATTGACGATCTACTTGAGGGACGAGCGTTCGACGACTGGAGTCTGTGGCAGGTCGCCCGCAAGCTTCGGCTGCCGATCAATGGTCCCTTTGTGGTCATCGCCGCCCACATTGCCCGCGCGGGTGATGAGCCGCTCCCCGAGATCGAATCGAAGCTGCGCAGCCTCGACATCTTCTCGGCGTGGCGGCTGCTGCCTGATTTGCAGGTCGGGATCGTGCACGTCAAATCCGACCACAGACTCGACAGGGTTGTTGCCCTGGTGTCGCGGATGACAACGGCGCGGGTGGGCGTCAGTGCGGCCTTCGACGATCTGCGCGATACGCCACGAGCCCTGCATGTGGCACAGAGTGATGTAGCGCGGCCCGACCGAATCCACATCCTCGGTCGCCGTGTTCGACGGCTCCATCCTGGCCACCGCTGCCGTGAGCGCGCCGGAGGCGATGATCAAAACGGTCGGCGCTGCGTTGCACGGTTTTGGCGATCTGCCCGACGAGGACCGGGAGATGCTTTTTGAAACGTTTCGGGTGTGGCAGGACAATGATGCGTCCGTGCGCGGTGTGGCTGAGGTCCTTAATTGCCACCCGAACACGGTCCGCCACCGGTTGCGTCGGATCGAGAAACATACCGGCCGATCGCTCTCGCGGCCAAGGGATGTCGCCGAACTGTGTTTGACGTTCGAAGTACACCGCCGCCTCATGGAGCCGAAATCCATTGACCTGTGGACGAGCCGAAGGCTGCCACGATGACGACCTGCCCTGCAACCACCGCAAATATCGCGAATACATCACAATACCAATCTAATTCACTGGGACGCCCGATGATTCGCGTCCGTCCGGCCGCCGTGAGAAGGCAGAGATCATGATGTGGTCGTGGGGCAACCGACGCCAGCGTCCGGAGTTGCCTACGTTCCGCAACCGGAGACTAAAGGAGATGGCGATCCATGACCAACACCCTTGATGAACTCCCCATGGCCGAAGAACCTGCTGGCGGGCGACCCCACGAATCCGTCTGCAGCCGGCAGCTCTACGCCAAGTATCGCCGACTTGCCGCCGAGCAGGACGCGTTGCGCCGGCTGGCCACGCTGGTGGCGCGCGGGGTTGAACCGTCGGAGGTGTTCGACGCGGTAGCAGCCGAAATGCGCCGATGCCTGAATGTGTTCACTGCCGGGTTATGGCGATTCGAATCAGGTGGCGAGATGACCATCGTGGCCGCCGCTGCCGATCCTGACACGCTGGCTCGAGTGGCCGGTCGGCACCCGAACCCCGACCGACGGCAACACCCTCGCCACGCGGGTGCAACGCAGCGGCCGGCCCGCACGCATCGACAACTACGACACCGTCGCCGGGTCGGTCGCCGCCCGCGTGCGCGCGGTCTGCGTGCGCGCGGCGGTAGGGGTGCCGATCATCGTCGATGGACGAGGTGTGGGGCCTGGCCGCGGTCGGTTCCATGCAGCCCGGCCCGATGCCGGCCGACACCGAGGCCCACCTCAGCCGGTTCGCCGATCTGGCCGCCGCTGCTCTGGTGGCCGGGTATCGCGATGAGCAGAACCGGCAACTCCTGGCTGAGGCGTCGCGACGGTGGAATCTGGCCGCCGATCATGAGCGCCGGCGCATCGAACGCGATCTGCACGACGGCGCCCAACAACACCTGATCACCCTGGCGCTATACGCGCGGGCAGCTGAAGCCTCGGCGCCCACCGAACTCGCCGAGCTCAAACACCAAATGTCGCGCATCGCCTCGGGGTTGGCCGACGTCTCGCTGGAACTGCACGAAATCTCGCGCGGTATCCCCCCGGCGATCCTGGCCAACGGCGGACTGCCCGCCGCGATCACCGAGCTGGCCCGCCGCTCACCGGTCCCGGTGCAGCTTGCTGTCGCCCTCCCGGACCGGCTGCCCGAGCCCATCGAGACCGCCACCTACTACCTGGTGGCCGAGGCCCTGACCAACACCGCCAAACACGCCCACGCCGGCACCGTAAACCTCCAGGTCGACACCGGCGACCACGCTGGCGATCAGTGCTGCGGGTCTCGGTGCGCGACGACGGCCGCGGCGGCGCCGACCCCCACGGTGGATCCGGGCTGGTCGGGCTCACAGACCGGGTGCAAACCCTCGGCGGCCGCCTTTGGCTACACAGCCCGCCCGGCACCGGCACCACCCTGCGCGCCGAACTCCCACTACGCCCGGCCCCTCCGCCACGGCGGCGGTTTGGCTGCTCATGCAATAACTCTTCTCGACCAACGCTGACCGACTAGAACGGGCCAACCATGTTGGCGGGTACACGATTCACTCGATATCTTCGGCCGCTGATCGGCGCCGCAGCTTCAGGGCCCCACCGCGAATGCGTTCGCTGGGTCGGCGCCGTGGGCGATGGCCGACGCCGTGTCGTAGCCGATCACCGGCACAACTCCGCGGCACTCAAATCGGGTAAATCTTAGGCGATTTCAGAATCTCTGAATGGTCAGATTCTCGACCTTGTCTCGGTCAATGGCGTAGCCAAGGCCCGGCTTGTGCGGGGCAGCGATGAAGCCCTCGCCATCGACGACGGGAAGGTCCGCGTCGGACATGCCCATGCACAACAGGTTCTGCGGCACCATGATCTCGGCGAACTCGCAGTTTCGCACGGCAAGAGCCACATTCAGGTACATGGCCAGATTGAGCGTGGGTCCATAGCTGTGAATCTCATAGTTGAGGCCGAAGGCCTCGCAGGCATGGGCTGCCTTCATCAGCTGGGTGACGCCACCCGAATATTCGGCGAGAGTGCGGACATAGAAACCGACACCAGTTGTCAAATACTCACGCAGCGCAGGGAATCCGGCGAAGTTCTGCTCTCCAACGGCCAGTGGCACACTGAGCTTGCTCGCGAGGAACGACAACCCTTTCAGATCGAGGTCCGAGATCGGGTTCTCAAACCAATAGAAGTTGAGATCCTCCAGAACCTTGCCCACCGCCAGCGCGTCGGGCACCGTGTACGCGCACACCGGGTCGATCATCAGATCGATATGTGGGAACTCGTGCCTGATCGCCTGGGCCAGTTCGATATCCCGTCGGGCCTCGCGGAAGGGGTGAAACTTCACCGCGGTGAATCCTTCTGCAACAGCGGCGCGGATAGCGTCGAGGTAGCCCTCGATGGTCGGGTAGGCGACGGTGCTGGCATACGCCCGGATCTTGTCGCGGTGCGCGCCAAGGTATTTGTACAGCGGCAGATCGGCCGCCTTCGCGTTGATGTCCCACAGACAGGCGTCGGCTGCGGCAAGGGCAGGCGGATTCGAATAGGGCGGCAGGGCATTTGTCATTTCATGGTTTAAAGCCGCGACATCATAGGTGTCCCTTCCGACGAGGATCGTCCTCGCGACCTCGGCCGCGTGTTCGACCGCCTTGGCCGGGATCAGATAGCTGACGTAGTGTCCGTCAATGCCTTCTTCCGTCGAGATCGAGACGAGTACCAGTTGGGGCATCGTGTCCACCGCTCCTTGCGTGGGAATCACGGTCTCGTCGAGTTCGGTGCGCAGGATGGACAGCTGAACGTCCTTGATCTTCATCGCAATTGACTTCCCTTCCGGAGGCCCGGCTGTCGATCGGCTAACGGGAGGCCACCGTCTCTTCGCAGCCCGCCTCTTTGAGGGTGGAGATGTCCTTGAATCCGCAGACCGCCAAACATAGATCCAGCTCGGCAAGGAAGGATTTCAGGTAGTGAGTCAAGCTCTCGGTTCCGCCGTACGACAGGGCGTAGACATAGGGCCGGCCGATCCCCACGGCGGTCGCTCCCAAGGCCAACGCGATGACGGCGTCTGTCGCGTCGCGTACCCCGGAGTCGAACATGACTGGGGTGGAACCGGCGGCGGCAACGACTCGCGGCAGCAGCTGTATCGCGGGTATCGCCGAATTCGCCTGACGACCACCATGGTTGGTGCAGTAAAGCACATCAGCGCCGCAATCAATCGCAATGCGGGCATCGTCGGGGTGCTGTATTCCCTTCACCGCGATGGGAAGCTGGGTTTGGGTCCGTATCCAACGCAGATCCTCCCAGGTCACCGGGTGCTGAAAGATCTTGCCGTAGTGCTCAAGAGCAGCGGCCTGATCCTCGTGCGGTGGCTTCGCGAGATGCTTGGTGAAATTCTCATCGGAGTAGTAGTTCTCCATGCAGAAGCCGCGGAACTGCGGAAAGTTTCCCCGCTCCAGATCGGCAGGCCGGAAGCCAAGAGCCCAGGTATCAACGGTTAGCACCAAGCCGGAATAGCCACTGGCCTCAGCACGATTGATGAAGCTGGCCGCCAGCTCCCGGTCCCCGGGTAGGTACAACTGAAAGAAGCTTGGGGTGGCGCCAGTCTGCTTGATGACATCCTCCATCGGCGCCTGCGAGAACGTCGACAGCGTGAACGGCACACCCGTAGCGGCCGATGCACGTGCGGCGGCCACGTCACCCTGAAAATCAGGTGCGCACAAGCCGGCCATCCCGACTGGGCACATGAATATGGGAGAGTCGAGACGCTTGCCGAACAACTCGATCGAGAGATCACGCTCGGGCGGGCTGACCATCATCCGGGGCACGATTCCGTAGTGCGAGAATGCGTCAACATTCGCCCGCTGGGTCCGCCCGTCCCCGCATGCCGACGAAACATACCGGTACACCCAGTCGGGCAGGGCCTCCGATGCCTTCCGCTCGATCGATTCGAAGTCGAACGGATATCGTGAGTTGATGCCTTTCAATGCATCGGCATAGACACCGAGTTGAAAGTCTCCAAAGTTGTTGGACATGAGTGCTCGAGTCCCCTTTCCCTATTGTGTATCGTTCCGACTAGCTCGAGCCTGCGATCCAGGCTTGTTCGTGACCGGGCTCAGGCAGGACACGACCGCCCTCGACGGCGTAATGCGCCGGGCTGCTTATGAACACGACCATTACTCGTTCGGCGGGCACACCGGTGATCCGCGTGACGGCCGCGGCGATCTCGGTGGCAAGACGGGTGGTATCGGCGTCGGGGTGGCCGGCGCGCACCCATCCACTGACGAGTACCGGGGCGGCTGGTCGGCCGTCGGTGTAGATGGCGTCGGCAGGCAGTTCGTGGAATACGACGTTGACGTAGGTGCTGGGCACGTGGTTGATCGCCGAGTGAAGGCGCGTGATCTCGCCGGCCAGCGCTGTCCTGCTGTCCGCGGTAAGCGTCGACTCGGTCGTGGTGCAGGTGTAGATCGGCATGTTTGCTCCCAATTACTCCGGTCAACCAAGATGTGCCGGTTGCGGTTTGGTCGGCACCACGATGACGGTCGGTCCGTCGGCATCCAACGCGGTGGTGAATTCACGCGCGAGCTTTTCGGTGCTGTCCACGTTGACTGCCCGACACCCGAAACCTGCTGCAACGGAGGCGATGTCGAGGCCAGGCAGATCCAGTCCCGGCACACCTGGGGTTTTCTCCAATTCCGCGAACGACTTGAGGATCGAATACTCCCCGTTGCGCATCACGACGAACACGACCGGCAGGCGATGTTGGGCGGCGGTCCAGATGGCCTGCACCGAGTATTGGAACGACCCGTCGCCGATGGTGGCCACCACTGTGCGCTTGACCCCGCGGGCGCGGTCTCCAAGAGCGATGCCCACCGCTCCGGGCACACCCCAGCCGATCCCGCCACTCGCGGTGGCGAAGAACGAAGCCGGGCGGGTGGTGGGCAGCCATCGCAGCTGTTCGGCCATCGTCGACGTCGATTCGGTCACCAGCGGCGAGTCGGCGGGCTTGACAGTGCTCAAGGTCGACCACACCGCATCCGGCGGCAATGGTGGCGACGCCGCCAAGTCGACGTCAGAGGTACGGATCGAGGTACGGATCGGCCGAGTCGGGACCGGCCGGTCACCGTGATCATCCACCATGCCAACGAGCTGCTCTAGGGCCAGGAGGGAATCACCGAGCAGGCTGTCGCCGACCGGCGCGGCTCCCGCCAACTCCGGATCGGCTGTGATCTGGACTAGCTCGGTGCCTTCGGGCAAGTACTCGCCGGCCACATACGGGTAGTAACGAAAGACCTGCGCCCCGATCACGACTACGAGGTCGTGGCCCCGCATGATGTCCGTCACCCCGGCAATCGTCATCGGCAACGGTCCCTGATACAGACGGTGATCCTCGGGAAACGACACCCGGTCGGGAAGCGGGCTGCCGTACACCGGCGCCCCGACCTTTTCCGCGAACCGCACGCCGGCCTCCCAGGCGTCGCTGCGATCGACCTCGGGGCCGAACACCAGCAAGGGTCGTTCCGCGCGGTTGATGCGGTCGGCGAAACTGCGCAGTCGCTGGGCGTCGGGACTGACCCGGTGGCTCACCGTGCGGACGACGGCCGGACCCAACGCGGGTTTCTCCCAATCGTCAAGCGGGATCGACAGGAACACCGGGCCCGCCGGTGGCTGAAGCGCCACTGCATAGGCGCGCATGAACGCCGCGGGCACATCCTCGGCACGTGCCGGTTGATAGGCCCACTTGACCCACGGCTGCGGAAACACGGTTTCATCGCGGTTTGTCAAATACGGTTCGCACAAGACCATTTCACGCGTCTGCTGACCCGCTGTGACAATTAGCGGGATGTTGCCCTTGTAGGCCGCGACCAGGCTGCCCAGCGCATTACCGAGTCCCGCACTGGTGTGCACGTTGACCAATGCGGGCCTGCCGGTGGATTGCGCGAACCCGTCGGCCATCGCCAGCACCGACGCTTCCTGCAATCCCAAGACATAAGTGAAATCGTCGGGGAAGTTCTTCAAGAAGGTCTCTTCGGTAGAGCCGGGATTACCGAATATCGTCGTCAAACCAAGCGAACGCAACAGGTCATAGGTGACTTCTTGGACGGTCTTCACTCGTGGCATCAGCTGCGGTCCTTTCGTTGGTCAAGCATCAAAATGCGATGTCATGATGAGCACTGCCACCACCATCGCGTGGATCTGCGACGCCGTCGATGTAATTCGTGACAACGTCAAACATGGGTCGCTGTAGTCGATGACAACCAGATGGCACGTTCTGCAGCCGAACCGCTCGACGGCTGCCGGCGGCAAAGGCCTCGGTTAAGAACGTGATCGGCCTTGTCCGTAGATCAACATCGTCGGGGATGGACTGGATATCGTCCGCCCCTTCGGCATTGGGCCCGTAGATTGTCACCCATGCGAGAACGTTTCGCAGGTCGCAATGAACAACCAGCAAAGTACTTGCGCCTCGTATCTGGTCCAGTACAGTCCCGATGGCGTCGTGAGGTTCGACGATGACCACGACGGGGATGGCTCCTCGATTCGTTTCCGCGCGCTCCAGGTCCGTCTGCATCGCGTCCTGAGCCGGGCCTGTCGACAGCAGCGTTTGCAGAAACATCCGATCACTGAGCGGGTCGCGATGCACCGCACCCATCTCCGTGCGCACCCACATATCAGCCACAACCGCCTCCAGGTGCTCCACCACAGGCGGCAATTCGTGTCGGCGTCACGCCCAACAACTCAGACATAGAAGAGCGATACACCTTCCGCGCAGCGTCGAGCGTCTCTGCGCCGCCGGTACACCCGTGCGGTAACGAGTGAAAACTGATGGAGGGAGTGCTTCCATGTTCGTAGCGGAACAACACATGTTCAGTCGAGCGTTGCGCGCCGAGCCCAACCGAGTGGTAATGCCCGAGGCCTCCGGGGGGTTCGACGCCGCGAGTTCCAGGAGACGCCGTTGTCACTTCAGTCATCCGGAAGTCCTCCTCGTTGCGATTCGCGTCGGCACGAACCTTTCCCATTCCTGCCAAAGCGTTCCGACGGGCGGTTCGCCTCCCACGGCGGCGTTGTCGCGCTCACCGGTCAACCGCCGTTACACGTCTCCGCGATAGGAGCACGAGTTCCCACACGCCGTTGTCGTCGCGCACCACCGTCAGAGCAGCTGGGTGAACAGCTGTCACCCGCCCATAGAACCCGCGCGGGCTAGCGTCCGAAACATGAACGCGCAAGCCACTAACCAGAGGGCCGTGCGAAGCGTCCGACCTGGCCGATGAGAACGGTGGCTTGTTCATAACAAGCAAGCATGTGCTTTGCGCCAAGAGCCGTCGTCAATGCTGGCGGCCATAAGTGCGCAGACCAACGGCAGCGGATGTACATGCCAGCCGCAACTACCACTAGGCATGCAGGAAAGACACGTTGCTGCGGCAGAACCACTCTGCCTCCTCAGCATGAAGGTCAGGACATTTCGCGCTAGCCAGTAACACCGATTCATGCTGGCACTCAGCAGCGTGGGGGGTTAGCTGGGACGACAACGGTTCGTTGAAGCGTCATTGTGGCAAGTGCATCGCCGTATGCGGAGGACTGATGCAAACGATGCGACCCGCGTGATCGGAGGATTCGAATGACCGTTAGTCCGGAGACGACCGACTTCAGTGGGATGCTGCCAGGGGGGTCCGGTGCCATCTGCCCTCGACCGCAGCTGCGCCGCCCAACCATCCGCGAGTACCGCGACGGCGATGTCGTCGCCTGGGGCGCTCGAAGCAAAGCGGACGACGAGATCCTGGCCCGAGCAGCAATCTTTCGGGGAGTCGAACCCGACGCAATGGCTACATTCCCAAAGCACCTGCGGCCCATACATTTCCCCCGCGCCAAGGTCATCTTCGCTGAGGGAGAGCCGGCCCGCCGCCTGTACATCATCCTGTCGGGGAAGGTCAAGGTAGGGCGTTGCTCGCCAGATGGTCGGGAGAACTTGCTGAGCATCTTGGGCCCGGCGGACATGTTCGGTGAATTGTCGATCTTCGACCCGGCGCCGTATACCTTCAATGCCACCGCCGTCACCGAAGTGCGAGCGGTGTCGGTAGACCGCGACACGTTGTATGCCTGGATCGCGAAACGCCCCGACATCGCAGGGCAGCTGCTGGCGGACATGGCTCGGCGACTGTGTCATGTAAGCAACGACTTCACCGACCATATGTTCACCGACGTTCCGGGACGGGTGGCCAAGCAGTTGCTGCGGCTTGGTCGGCGGTTCGGCGTGCAGGAACGTGGCAGGCTGCGGGTCGTCCACGACCTGACGCAGGATGAGATCGCCGGACTGGCCGGGTCGTCTCGCGAAGCGGTCAACAAGGCGCTGGGCGCTTTCGCCCGGCGAGGCTTGATCCGCGTGGAGGGGAAAAGCGTGTTAATCATCGACGCCGACCGACTCGCGCGCCGGGCCAACGAACTACAGCCATATGTCGAGCGAGTTGAGGGAGTGGCTGATTCCGCCCAGACCGACCGGACTGTCCAATTGCCGCCACACCACCCGCAGAGCACCGCAGAGTTGCTTCGTATGCTGGGCATCAATGCTGTGTCCGGTGCGCAGCAGAAGCAACTGCTGCGCACGTGGTTCACCGCTAATCCACCGAGTAGCGAGCTGCGGATTAGCCTGCGACGCAATGGCTACGGGTCCGTGCTCAAGCAAATATGCGGCCGACCGTAACCTCGTGCGCCACTAGCGTCCAGTCCGATGCCATGACTCCGATGCCATGACAGGGCGTTGGCTCAACTCGAGCCACGAGTCGGTCAGGCGGCGTTGACTTGGCGCGCCGCGATCGCGGGATCGCCGACTTGACGCGCCGCTATCGTTGGATCCAGGCACAGCCGGATGTGGGAGATCCGATCGCCCGCGATTTCGTAGACCGCCATGTATTCGACATCGATGGAACCGCCAACCCGGGTCCAACCGAAGGTTGCAAATTCGTGCACGAGAGTTCCGGTGATCCGGCCGTGCACGGCGCATCGCGGCGCGCCGTCGGCGAGGAATGGATCGTGTATCTCCGCGAATATCAGATCGGGCACAGCTTTCCAAAGTCCTTCGAACATCGCTCGGAATTCGTCTGCGCCACGGACGAAGTGGCCAGCGAGAAGGTCGTCGTGAACTGTCACATCTTCACGGACAACGTCCGCGATCCCGTCGATGTCGTGGCGATTCATAACGGCGTAATAGTCGTCAAGCACGACGAGTACCGCTTGGGAGACCATGCTTTTCACGCTACTGGTGCAGTGTGGCGACGCATACCCCGCTAGCCGGGCTCGCTGGTACACACCAGTGGTATGTCCCGTCGTTCGATGACTCGCCGGAGCGCCGCTGTCCCACCTGTCTGGGCACGACAGATTCCGGCTGGCAGGAGAAGTTAATCCGCTGAGATGTAGCGGTCTTGGGTGCCAGCACCAACGACAATTACTCGGTTGGCCGCGAAGGTGGAAACGACCGAGCAAGTGAGCAGGCCGCCGCCGGCGCCACCTCATTCAGGAGCTGTGCGGGTACCGGCAGGTCGGGCAGACCCAGCGCATGACAATCACCGGAGGAGTGCAGAACTGATGTCGTCTAAATTGGATGTCGTTGTCTTAGGCGCGGGGCCGGCGGGCGCAATGGCCGCGGCCCGAGCTGTTGAATTAGGTGCTCGGACGGCTTTGGTCACGCAGAACGACTTCGGCGGTATGGCCGCCAATGATGGGCCAGTTCCGGTACGAACGCTGGCGCATACCGCACGGCTGATGCGCGACGCGCGACAATTAGGTTGCTATGGCGTCACGATTGATGAACCCGTGCTGGACTATTCGCGAATGCTTGAACGCGTCGGTGAAGTTGTCAACGACGTTAGTACGGCTTCTTCGTTGCGGAAACAAATCGAGTCGCGCGGAGCGACCGTCTACGAAAACGCCGGGCGGGCACGTTTTGTAGACCCACACACGATCGTTACTGAGACGGGGCTGAAGCTTCATGCTGACAAGTTCATCCTCTGTACCGGCGGGATCAGCAAGAGCCTTCCAATCCCTGGCTTCGAATGTACAAGCACCCATAGTGACGCGTGGAGTTTAACCGGTGTCCCACCATCGATAATGGTCATTGGTGCTGGAGCTACGGGGGCGCAAGTTGCCTCGATCTTCAATGCCTTCGGTTCCCATATCGAACTCTTTGAAGCGACCCCTCATATCCTGCCAACCGAGGACGAAGATGTCGCGGCGGCAATAGCGAACGCCTTCCGGCAACGGGGCATGGAGGTGCACGAGAATTTTGGCGCCATCGAATCGTTCGAAAAGACACCCACAGGTGTGCGGATGACGTTCAGTAAAGATGGTCATCGCGATACAGCCGAGGCGACACTTGCAGTCGTGGCCGTGGGTTGGGCGGTCGATACCCAGACGCTAAATCTGGCGGCTGCCGGCGTTGACGTTACGAAGCGCGGCTTTTTGGAGGTGAATGAATACCTACAGACGACCGCGCCTCATATTTTTGCCGCCGGGGATGTTACTGGACGTGTGATGCTCGCGTCGGAAGGGTTACGGGACGGCTTCGTGGCTGCTACCAATGCCGTGCAGGACTCAGTGTTGCCGTTATCCGCCCACATGATTCCAGCAGGCAGCTTCACAGATCCCGAATATGCCTCGGTGGGTCTTACCGAAAGGAAAGCGCGCGAAACGCACGATGTGGTGACAGTGGTCGTTGGTTTCAACACCGTCACGCGCGCGATTATCGATGGGCAAACCTTCGGGTTTTGCAAACTCATTGTCGACCGTCAGACCGCTGAGATATTGGGCTGCCACATTGTCGGCGAGCGAGCTGTTGACATTGTTCAGGTCGCCTCCGTCGCGCTTGCAGCGGGAATGCGGCGGATCGATGAGTTGGCGCGCGTTGCGATCTCATTTCCCACCTACGCTCAGATACTTATCAACGCGGCGATCAAGGCAGCGCTGCAGCTGAAACTTGACATAGGGTGGCATGCTCACGAGGCGCCGTGAGATCGATGCTGTTTGCCCTCCACCCGCGAATCGGCTCAATTGTATTTCGGTGCACGCTATTACAGCAGCACTTGCAGTCAGCGAGCTAACCGTGAAACGGTCTTGATTCTGGCCACTTAGCCAGCTTTGAGATAGGTGATCACCGCACGAACCCGGCGGTGGTCGTCGTCTGTCAGCGGTAGGTCCAGCTTGGTCAGAATGTTGCGGATGTGCTTCTCGACGGTGGCTTCGGCGAGCCAGAGCCGACGCGCGATACCGGCGTTCGAACGACCCTCGGCCATCAACGCAAGAACCTGCTGCTCGCGCGGGCTCAGCGTTTCAAGAGGGTCCTCATGCCGGCGTCTGTCTACAAGTTGCCTCACCAAGGATGGATCCACGACCGATGCGCCCTTGGCGATCCGCTCGAGAGCATCGATGAAATCGCTTACATCGGCGACGCGGCTCTTGAGCAGATAACCGATCCCGGATCCGTTGGCCATCAGTTCCATCGCACGGTCGACGTCGACGTGCGCCGACAACACCAGGATGCCGGTCTTGGGCAGCTCCTCACGGATGATTCGAGCCGCATCCAGGCCCTCCGTCGTTTCAGTCGGCGGCATCCGGATGTCAACAACCACGACGTCGGGTTTGAGCGCAGTCACCTGCGCCAGTAGCTCCGGTTTGCTCCCGGCCCGGCCAACAACGTCGAAACCGGAGCGGACGAGCAAGCTGCACAACCCCTCACGAAGCAGCACTTCGTCCTCGGCCACGACAACGCGCAGCGCTCGCACGGTCGACTTTCCAGTGTCCCGGGTGTTGGTCGTTTCGACATGCATGACGGTTCCTTCGACTTGCGTATTGACGCGGTGGAGCCATCCTTGCACCCCAAGAGCCTTCAACACAGCCATCAGAGGGGAGTTTTACCGCTGGCTGGTATGTCACATTGATGCTGGCAGCAGTGGGAATGGATGGCCAGCGCAACCTACAGCGTGTGCCAGGCGGGCATGCCGCTTTCGTTCGTGGACAGCATGTCTGCTTTGAATGTATCTCGCCGCAGAGAGTCTGGGGCGGCAGGTTGCTAGCGCCAAATCTCGCTGCGCGTCAGCGCATTAGCTTTCCCAGGCAGCCGCCATGGCGCCGAGACCGCCGAGTCCTACGGTGAAGCCATGAGAGATGCCGATTTCAGCACAGAGTTTGGAGCATGACGTGACCATTCGGATCGAGGAACCCTCAAACGGAGTGCGCCTTCTGACCATCGATCGGCCGGAGCGGCGGAACGCGATCGACCTCGCGACCTACCGCGAGTTGACCTCCGCGATTGACGACGCCGATCACGATCCAGAGGTTCGATGCTGTGTCCTCACCGGCGTCGGCAACGTGTTCACCAGTGGCAACGATCTCGCTGACTTTCAGCACCCCGAAGCGGGGGGGCCCAACGCGGCTGTCGTGTTCCTGCGCACGTTGGTCGGCGTCGCCAAGCCACTCGTCGCTGCGGTCGAGGGATTCGCGGTCGGCGTCGGAACGACAATGCTGCTGCACTTTGACCTGGCGTTCGCCGGCCGGAGTGCTCAATTCCGGCTGCCGTTTGTCGATTTGGGACTCGTGCCCAGAGGGCGGATCGAGCTATCTGCTTCCCCAAGTTGCCGGACTCAGACGTGCCAGTGAGCTGCTGATGCTCTCGGAGAAATTCGATGCCCAGACCGCGGCCGAAGCGGGGCTGATCAACGGTGTCGTCGACGATGGCCGCGCCTTGGATACTGCGCTGGACCGAGCGCGCGCGCTGGCCGCAGCGCCTCCTGAATCGGTGCGGCTGGCGAAAATGCTTCTTCGGCAACCACATCGGGAGGCGGTCCTGCGGGCCATCGATACCGAAGCGGCTCACTTCACCGAGCGACTAGGGTCAGCGGAGGCGCAGGCCGCATTCGGCCGTTTCTTCGCCGCCAAATGACCGGCGGTCTCTGCTACGACATCATCGGGCTCCGATCTGCCGACGCGCAATCACCCGTCCGGTAGATCGATCGGGACAATATGTTGGCGGAGTCGCTAAGCCTCGATCTGGCGGACGTGACCTACGCCGGTTAGGCCCGTCGTATCGCATGTTTTCTCGGCCACGTCGAATCCTCGCTCCCTGGCGACGTCGGCCAACCGCCGACGCAGTTGCCGTCGACCGCGGTGTAGCCGTGACATCACCGTTCCTATGGGCGCATCGGTGAGCTCGGCGATCTCGCTGTAACGGTAACCCTCGACATCGGCGTAATAAATCGTGGTACGGAACTGGTCGGGTAGGGCCTCCATTGCCGACCTGATGTCCTCGTCCGGCAGCAGAGCCAGTAGCTGGTCCTCTGCCGATCGCCGGCCCGCCGGGGACTGTTGGGCGTCCACAGCCAATTGCGTCGCGGTGAATTGTTCGATCGAACACTGTGCCGGTCGTCGCTGCTGGGCGCGATAGCCGTTGATATAGGTGTTGGTCATGATCCGGTGTAGCCATGCGCTCAAGTAGGTGCCCTCGCGGAACGTGCGAAATGCCCTATACGCCTTGAACATCGTCTCCTGCAGAAGGTCCTCTGCGTCCGAGTGGCTTTGGGTGATCCGCACCGCTCGTTGGTAGAGCCCCGGGATCAATGGTGTTACTTCGCGTTCAAAGCGCAAGGACAGCTTGCCATCCGTCGCATCGGGCCTCCCATAGGCCAGAGCATCAACTGCCCTGCCCGAGTGCGGATTTAGGTCGCAGGCGGATGCCGGCGCGATCGTGGACCCGATGAGTTCGTCTGTTATTGGTTGGCACATCGGTGCGGAGCGACTAGGCGCTCGATCAGGCCAGGCTCCTGCTGTGATCATGCTTCCTAGGTTCGCTGTTCATGGGACTACCTGACGTCGGCGCTACCGCCCAATGTGGCTGCCTATCAGCGGACTAAGTTGACTGGCCAGCGGGAATGTGGCTGCGCCGCGCCGGCGGCCAAGACGCGGCTTGGCAAAGCCATGGTGTTTCAGCATCCCTTACGCCCGTGGGTAGTGCCGGTCAACCGGTACTTTCGCCGTCCGGCGGGCCAGGGGGTGGTTGGGGGGCTACGCAGTGTTATTGGAGGTTAGCAAGGGCGACACCGGCTCCCGAAACGGTCACGGTGGTATACGTGACCGGAGAAATCGGATGACCGCGTGCTGCCGCGTTGCGACGATTCGACGAAGCGAACGAATATGCGTACCGTCCCTGCGCGACTGCTGATCTGGATCGCTACCAGGATCGTTGTCATGGTCGATCGCAGTCTGCAACGGCCGCAGGAACTCGACGAGTCCTGATTGTGGTAGAGAAACGACGGGTGGTGGCTCACTCTCTTCGACGGCAACGAGCACGGCGCGGTTGCGGCGGTCAGCTGCGCGAAGAGATCCTCGATGCCGCGAGTGATCTGCTCCTGCAAACGGGCAACGAGAAAGCGGTTACCGTCCGGTCCGTGGCCCAACGCGTCAGGGTCACACCTCCCTCGGTCTATCTGCACTTCGCAACCAAAGACGAGTTGATGAACGCGGTGTGCGCCAGACATCTGGAACGCCTCGGTGAAATGATGCTGCGGGCCATCACGGATCACAGGTCCACAATCGATGGGTTACGCGCTCAAGGGCGAGCCTACGTGCGGTGGGCCGTGGACAACCCCGAGCTGTATCGCATCGCCGTCATGGGCAAAGGCCGGCCCAACAACGACGTCGACAGAGCCTTGAAGAGTTGCGTGTCTGCTCACCTGTGCACCTCGACTCAAACGCTGATGACCGAAGGCATATACCCGCAAGGCGATCCCGCCGCTGTCGCCCTCGAGCTGTGGGCCGTTGCACATGGGGTCGCCTCACTTCTTGTGTCGCGACACTACTTGCCATGGGGCGACATCGAGGAGTTCGCCGACCGCGTCATTTCGGCCGCATGCTGGGGCCACATCATGGCGCCAGTTGCGGCGTCGCTGAAGACCTGATGCAAGTGAGGTCGCGCTGGACCGCTTCACATTCCCTTGTACTGGCGAAGTACCAAACGCCCCGTGCCGGAGAGAGATGACAGATCGGCTTCTGGCACGGGGGCGGTCTGGTCCTGTCTCGCCGGGCGGCGGGGCTCTACTTGACCCAGATGAGAAGGTCTTGGACTCCGTCGTTGTACACGACGCTGTCGGGGTCGGTTGCGGTCACGTCGAAGTACAGCTTGCCGCTGGTGCTGGCACCTTCGGGCAGCGTCGACGGGTTGACACCCTTCTCCAGTGAGACGTTCCAGATGACCTGATAGCTGTCCCCGTTGGCCGCGCGGGCGTTCATGTCGGGGATCACGGGCGTGACACTGCCCTTGATGGCCGTGTCGGTAGCGGATGCCTCCCATAGCCGGCCCTGCACTGGATGGGGGATGACGTCGCTGCTCGGTTGCAGATTGGTGACAGTCCAACCCTGCACGACCGCGCCGCCCGAATCCACCAATGTTCCTTGGCTGCCGAACTTCCCGACGGTCGGGCCTTGGCCATCGACAGGCGCCCACGCCGACGCCGTCGGCGCACTGATCACGGCTGTCGCCGTCAACGCTGCAGCGGCCACAGCGGCCACACGCCGATTCTTTGCTCTCATGTTTTCCCTCGCTGTCTTTCGTTCGAGGCCGCGGCGGCCACCACAACGAACGGCGCACCATAGCCAGATTCAATGGCGTAGGCCTTCCTGACGGACGGCCGTTTGGACGATCCCAAATCTAGTGGTCAATCAACCGGATGTCGGTAACGCTGGCCGCCAACAATTCCTGCGGTCTCATTCCCAATTGTCATGGCCTGCCGGTATTTTCGGGTCTCGCGCAAGTAGCCGAGCGACGACCTCGGCGGCCGACTTGTGCACTCGACGCAAGAACAGCTTCTCCTCCGTGGAGGACGAATCCTGATGGAGATCCGGCCGGCGTGGGTGCAGGCTGCTGCACGCCAACGAAGCCAACATGTCGACGCACGAGCAGCCCGCCGGCGGTGACGGATCCTCTTCGGCACCGAATCAGTTTGGACTTCAGGCGATCTCGTCGATCAGCACCACTGCACGTCGACGTCTGATCCTCCGTGGTTCACGTGCACCGAGCACTGGGCCGCAGCGGGGCCAGCCAGTCCGATACTTGCCATGGCCAAGACAACGGCTGCACATGCAGCCAGGGCAAACTTCCTCATCGTTTCGTCTCCTTCCGAGGCGACAAACATCTTGTGCCCCTGCGTCTTACAGGGACACGGAACCCGAGACGGTGTTCCTAGTAGTTTCAACAACTGACTCCGATGAGTCTTTCCCCGGATCATGTTGGTGAGCCCAATAGTCGTGCCCGCCAGGGCTTTCGTTGAGCCACCTGGCAATATTGCTCGGCGGTGGCAGGCAGAGCGGATGGTGGTCAGCGGTAATGTCATGCCAGATCAGCGCCGCGCGGGTCGGCAGCCCGCCGAAGTAGGAAGGCTGTTGGGAGCACAGATGCCCATCGGGCCGGGTATGTTGTTCTCTACCCGATGGGTAGTACTTCCCATCCAACCGCCAGCAGGGTCGGTGCACCAGGGCGGCAATGGTCTGTTTCCTTTGGGGCTCTTGCACCTGTCCTCTCCCGGGCGCGATGGCCTCCGACCCGTCCGGATCGGGCGACGTGTTCGGATCGGGCGACGGCTCCGGACCGGGCGTCGGGTTCGGGTCGGGCGACGGTCGGGGCGCGCCGTCAGTGCCATCAATCCGGCCTTGGCCAGCCGGAGTAGCCGAGTCATTGCCTACACCACTCCTGCCATGGGAACCAGTCGCCGCGGCCGTACCGGTCAACACAAGCGACAGAGCGGTGAGCCCGATTGCAGCCACCGCGGCAATCGAGCGGGCGCTCATTCTGATTGGCGTCTAGGCGAAGGTGTGCGAAGACGAAGTCCCTCCGTGGGCGCGGTCGTGCGTACACCGCTCACGAACCTCAGAGACCGTGCGGTCATTAGGCGCTCACCTAACCAAAGGCACGTCTATGACGAAAAAGGCGTTAAGGGAAAGAGATTCACCAGAGCGGACGTTGGTTCAGGGCGTGGGGTGCTTGTAGAAGCCTTCGCCGGTCTTGACACCGAGCTTGCCGGCGTCGACGTAGGCGTGCAGCAACTCCCGCGGCCCCTTGGGAAGGTGTGGGTTGTCTGCGGCGTAGTGGTTTTCGATGTCGAGTACCACGTCGAGGCCCACCTGGTCCATCATCTGGAAGGGCCCAACAGGCATGTGCCAGTTGAGCTTGAACATCGCGTCTACGTCCTGCGGGCGGGCCACGCCTTCGGCGACCACGGCCAGCGACTCGCGTTTGATGGCTGCCCAGATGCGGTTGAAGATGAACCCGACGCTCTCCCGCCTTGCTTCAAAGGGATGGATGTCGAATTCGGGCAGCACGGTAAGCAGGGTGTCGAGCGCACCGCGGTCGGTTTGGCCGTCAGACATCAGGTCCACGGCGTTGGACTCTGGCGGCATGTAGAAGTGCACGTTGCAGAGGCGAGACTTGTCCCGAACCTCGTCGTTCATCAGCCGTGACGGATACGACGATGAGTTGGTCGCGAAGATGGTGTCCGCCGGAGCGGCGTCGTCAATCTGTCCCCACAGCGGAATTTTGATCTCCAGCTTTTCCGGCACGGCCTCGACGACGAGCCAGGCGTCATCGAGCACCTCTGTGACGGACGCCGCGGCTTTGATGACGCCCACGTCGCCAGACCCCCGCTTCTCCACCACCTCTGGCAGAGTCTGGGCCACGTATTCGATTGCGGCCGTGACCTGCTGGGCGCTCGGGTCGTGCATCCGCACGGTCCCACCGCGGGACGCGAACATCAACGCGATGCGCCGGCCCAGGGTCCCCGCCCCGATCACCGCCACAGGCCGACTCCTTATGTCGGCGAACGTGTGTGTGTACGACATCCGTGTCTCAGCTCGCCTCATCGGTGATACCGGCCAGGCCGGACAGTTTCTCGCCCATATCGACGAACAGGCGGGCACCGTCGAAACCAGTCGCCGCCTCGGAGATCGGAACCGCGTAGATGTGCCCGCCGAGGTCCCCGACGTACGCCACGCCGGCGTCGCAGTCCACGGCCATGCCGATGGCCTCCTGAAACCCGTCGGCGAGAATCTGCGGCGCGCCACCGGTGGCCCCGGGAGCGGGGATCGGCGCGCGGTTGAGCGTGTTACCGAACGGCGGGGCTCCGCGGTCGGTCCAGTACAGCCAGTCGCCCTTGATTTCTAGATCGATCGGCTCAGGAAGACCGTCCCACAGCACCTCGATGTCTGTACGGTTGGCGGCCGTCTGCCCGGCCGGAATCTCGAGGCCAGCGCGGAAGATCCGACCCTTCCCGCCATTCGACGGGCCCTTCTGCGTCCAGTACAGATGGCCGCGGGCGGGGTCTACCGCAACGCCAACGCACTCCTGCAACAAGGTGTCGTCGGGGGTATTCACCACCAGGTCGGTCAGGCCGTTCCCGTCGATACGAACCCGGCTCACCCGGCAGCCCTCCCGGTCGCCCCAGTACAGCGTCCCGGCACCGTCGGACGTCAACTGCTTGCCGGTGGTGATCGCCCCGGTCGGGACCACATCGTGGGCGCCGGAACCGTCGAGCTTCACCGCATGCAAGCCGCCGTTGCGGGCCGAGAAGTCGTAGCCGTCGTCGGCGCTTGGATCAGGCGTGGGAACGCCCATGGTGGTCCAGTAGACGATGCCGTCCTCCACGACCACGCCGTCCGGCTCCGGTCCCGCCGTTTCGCATTGAATCTCCACGTGACCGTCCGGAACATTGACCCGGTAGATCTTTCCGGACAAGAGACCCAGCACTATCAGTTGCTTGAACATCATGCTCCTATCTGCTTTTGAGGGTGGACCACTGACGCAGGCACCGGCGCTCCAATCGGCCAGGCGCAGGGACCGCCAATACAACGATCGCTGCTCGCAGCGGCACTGTCGTCACCGCTAGCGACCAACCTCACTACTGACTACCGCGTAGCTGTTGTGACCATCGGGCGCAATAAACACGACGGCGACTACGTCGCGGGCCGGTCGAGCCGCGTGTCGGCCACCCGATGGCGCGTGCCCGCACGCGTAGTGCCGCTGTGTACACCGAAGCTTCTTCGACTCAGCCGGACGCCGAGCGGTGGGCTTCGAAAACAATTGGAGCGCTGGAGACTTCGGCTGCGAGCCGGTACACCAGTTCGCCAAGGTCAGCGACCGCGATCTTCTCGATGACATGTGAGGCGTTGCGACCCGTAGGATGCGACCACACGCCAACGAAGCCGCCGACTGCGCCGCCAACAACCGCCAGTGGCTTATCCTGCAGTTCGCCATCCCCAGGCTGGGTTAGCCAGTCGATTGCATTCCGCAGCGCAGGGCTGCGGGTGCCGCATACCGGCGATAGGACGAGCGCGGCGTCGGCCTCGGCGGCGGCGACTCGCAGCGCGGCAACCGAGTCCGACAACTCGCCGATATCGACGTCCTCGCGATAAATCGGTATGCAGCCAAGCTCACCGATGATCAGCCTTATTCCCGCCGCCGCCATCTGGACCCGCAACTTCAGCAGCTGCCGATGTACGATCCCTGTTCGGTTACCGACCAATGCCAGTACTTTGATTTCCGCTCTATACGAGAACGCATTCATGACATTCAACGATCGTGCATTGGTAGGCCGATGTCGCCAACGCTGACCTCCATCCGGACCACCCGGGTGCCCGGCAATTTCGTTGCTGAGGTAGGAAGCTTTCACCATCTGACCGAGTGGCCGCGATGCGTCGCGACCCCGCAAGCCGCGCTGGGCGCGGAATAGCGCCGCCCCCTGTGACGGCCTGATTCGTAAGCAGCCCAACTACTTTCGTAAGCGCCCCGATTGTTCATGTGGCCCAGACGGCAAGAATCTAAGGGATCGGTTACGGTCCCCCTGTGACTGTGTCGGACCTTGACATTCAAGCGGCACAACGCGCCGACGTCGAGCAAGCGGCTTACTTCCGATCCGAACTCGAAGCCGAGCGCCGGCTGTTGTTGACGGACATCGGCAAGCGCGAAGCCATCCACCGTCCGGCTGATGCCGGTCGCTTCGCTTCAGACGTCGACGAGCGGACCTAGCTCGCATCGAACGTGAACGTACTGCGAAATGAGGCGCGAGAATTCGCAGCCAGCGCACGTTCGACGAAAGCGCACCTAGCTGGTCGAGCCGTCCTCGCCGTTGCCTGCGGAGGCTTTCTGCCCGTCTCCGTCGGACCCCTCGTTGCCGACGGCCACGCCTCCGGTTACTCGATCACCAGCTGGCCGCCCCTCGGCACGTCACTCGAACACGTACTCGCCGGGCCCGTCGCCGAGCACCTTGTACTTGCGGCTGCCGACCTTGGGCGGCTCGACCATCGGGCCGGCTTGCTCGCCGGCCCATGCGGCCCAGTCGATCCACCATGACTCGGAGGTGCGCGTGGCGGCCTGCATCCAGTCGTCGGCACTGGTGGGGTTCTCGTCGTTGGAGAGGAACCATGCCTTAGGCCCCGGCGGGTTGACGATTCCGGCGATGTGTCCGCCGTTGCTGAGCACGAACCGGGTGGAGCCGGACAACAGTCCGGTCGACTTGTAGGACGCTTGCCACGGCACGATGTGGTCGTTCTTCGCGCTGACTATGTAAGTGTTCGACTTCACCGCGCTCAGGTCGATCGTTTGCCCCGCGATCTCGAGCTCGCCCTTGGCAAGCAGATTCTTCACATAGAAGTTGCGTAGGTAGAAGGTGTGCATCGCCGCAGGCATCTGGGTGCTGTCGCTGTTCCACGCGAGAATGTCGAATGCGGGCGGTGTCTGACCGAGCAGCCAGTTCGACACCACGTAGTTGAAGATCAGGTCGTTGGCGCGTAGCACGTCGAACGTCCCGGCCATCGACTTGCCGGGCAGCGTGCCGCCGGACTTGGCCATCTCCTTCTCGAGCCGGTCGATCGCGGCCTCGTCGGTGAACACCCCCAGCTGCCCCGGCTCGGAATAGTCGAGCATGGTGTTGAGGACGGTGAGGCTGCCGATTCGGTCGTCACCGGTCTGGGTCAGGTACGCGGCCGTGATCGCGGTCAGTGCGCCACCGAGGCACAAGCCGACCATGTCGATCTTCGATGCTCCGGTGATCTGCGAGATGACGTCGAGCGACTGCTGCGGTCCGTTGATCAGATAGTCGTCCATGGTGGTGCCGGCCATCTCGGCGGTGGGGTTGCGATAGCTGATCGCGAACACGGTCCGGCCGTGCTGGACTGCCCACTCGATGAAGCTGCGCTGTGGCGCCAGGTCCATGACGTAGTACTTGTTGATCCACGGTGGGCTGCACAGCAGCGGGATCTCGTGCACCGTGTCGGTCTGCGGCTCGTACTGCAGCAGCTCCATGAGCTCGTTGCGGAACACCACCTTCGACGGCGTCACGGCCATATTGCGGCCCAGCTCGAATGGACTGGTGTCGACCTGCCGCGGCATGCCCCGGTTCTGGAACAGATCGAGCGTGAAGTTGCGCGCCCCTTTGAGCAGGCTCACCCCCGCGGTGTCGAACGCACGCTTGATCGCCGCCGGATTCGTCAGCAGGAAGTTGCTCGGTGCTACCGCGTCGAGCATCAACTCGAGCCCGACCTTTGCCTTCGCGGCGCGCTTGTGGTCAAGGCCCGACTCCGAAACCATCGTTCGCGCGAAGTCGCACCCGGACAGATACGCCAGCAGCACCGCGTGGAAGTAGGGGTTCTCGGTCCATGCCGGGTCCGAGAAGCGGCGGTCACTTTGCTTGCTGTCCTTCGCCTGCTTAGGGGCCCTGATCCAGTCCGACAAAACGGTGGACGGAATCGCGGAGAGCCCCCCGGTCAACGTCGCGGCGGCCTTGAACATGAGGCCGGGGTTCCGGGCGGCGCCGCCCAGCGCGGCGGTGAGCGAATCCCCGATGCCCGCGGTGTCCGGTCCGAGTCCGATCACGTTCGACTCCGGAGCCAGGATCTCCGCTGCTTGCTGACCAACGTCCCATGACGATTCTGATGCCATGGGGTCCATCGTGGACAGGTCGGTGCACCTTCGCCCGTTTCTCCCACTGGCTGGAACCGCGCGCCGTTCCCACTCGTCGGAAGCGGCTTTCCCGCAGGCCGCCCACCGGGAATGCTGTAATCCGTGCAAACAACGACCCTTCATCGCACTCTGGCCGATGAACTGTGGCAAGCCGACACCACCGCGGTGCCGATCCCCCCGCTCACCGAGCGGCATCCCGACCTGACGATCGAGGACGCGTACGCGATCCAATCGATAAACATCGACCGGCGCGTTGCGAACGGAGAGCGGATCTGCGGCCGCAAGATCGGGCTCACATCGAAGCCGATGCAAGACCTGCTCGGCGTGGACGAGCCCGACTACGGCGTACTGCTGGATGGCATGTTCATCGAGGACGGTGACGTCATCGACCTGCCGAGCCTGGTGCAGCCCCGGGTCGAGGCCGAGATGGCATTCGTGATGGAGTCCGATCTCGAGGGGCCGGGCGTCAATACCGCGACCGCTCTGCAAGCAATCGCGGGCGTGCTCCCCGCGGTGGAGATCGTCGATTCGCGGGTGGCCGATTGGAAGATCAAGCTTGTCGACACGGTGGCGGACAACGCGTCGTCCGGGCTGATCGTCATGGGCGGCCGACTGCGCCGCATCGACGAATTGGACCTGCGGCTTATCGGCGTGGCCGTGACGCGTGGCGGCGAGCTGATCGACACCGGCGCCGGGGCCGCCGCGCTGGGTAACCCGGCGCGCTGCGTCGCGTGGCTGGCGAACAAACTCGCGAACTTCGGCGCCAAGCTGCGCGCCGGCGACGTCGTCCTTCCCGGAGCGGTCCACAAGATGGTCGCGGTGCAACCCGGTGACGTCTTTCGCGCTGAGTTCGCGCACCTGGGTGCTGTCACCGTCCGCTTCTCGAACGCCACGCGAGGTGCCGCATGATCACCCCGGCCGATATTGCCAAGCAACTCATCGCTGCCGAGCGGGAGCGCATGGCGATTGCGCCCTTCACCGACGCGAACCCCGAACTCGACATCGCGACCGCCTATCTGGCCCAGCGCGCGTTCGTGCAGGCCAAACTGGACGCCGGCGAACAGGTCATCGGTGCCAAACTTGGGCTCACGAGCAAGGTGAAGCAGCAGGCGATGGGTGTCGATGACCCGCTGTCGGGTGTCGTGACCAGCGGCATGCTCGCACCGTTCGGTATGCCGATCGAATTGAGCGAATTCATCCATCCCCGGGTCGAGCCGGAAATCGCCTTCGTCCTCGCCCGTGACATCGCGGCTCCGGCGACGGTATCGAGCGTGCTGGCTGCCACCGAATCGGTGTTCGGGGCTATCGACGTCCTCGACTCGCGCTACGAGGACTTCCGGTTCGCCCTGCCCGACGTCATCGCCGACAACGCGAGTGCGGCTCGATTCCTGGTCGGACCCCGCTCGGTGCCGCCGGGCGATCTCGAAGATCTGCGCCTACTCGGGTGTGTCCTCCGTGCAAACGGTGACGTGGCGGCGACAGCGGCCGGGGCGGCGGTCATGGGGCATCCGGCGGCATCAGTCGCCTGGCTGGCGAACCAGTTGGCCGAGCGCGGCGAGGTGCTGAAGGCGGGATGGACCGTATTCTCCGGCGGCTTGACCGCACCCATCCCGCTCGCGGCGGGATCCTCCGTCACCGCCGAGTTCGACGGACTGGGCACCATCGAGGTATTCGCAGAATAGGGACGCGGGTAGACGCCGAGGGCGTTGGTCAGATCCGGTTGTAACGAACAATTCGAGGGTCTCGACGCTCGGTGGCGAGTTGCCGAGAAAGGCTCCGACAAGCCACAGTCAGCGCACCCGTAACGGCCTTGAGGTCCGTACCGGGTTCGCCGACAGCCAGTTCGATCGCCGCGGCAACCCCACCCCCGCCGCTGAAGACCGGCATGGCGATAGCGGATCTGTCGACGTGATGTTCATCGCCGCCGGTGGCGATCTGTGTGAGACGGATGACAGACAGCGCCTGGCGAAGGTTGTCCGGCGAGGTCATCGTGCTCGCGGTCTGCAGCCCCTCGGCAATGACTCTGTTGACGACGCTGGTCGGTGAGAAGGCAAGCAGCGCTTTGCCGATGGCGGTCGCGTGCGCCGGCAGTGCCGGTGCCAGGTCGTCTGTGCCAACAGCATTCTGGGTGCACTGACCGAACCGACCGAGGTAAACGACCTCGTGGCCGTTTAGGGCGCCCAGTTTCACGTCCGTGCGAGCGGTCCTCGCCAACTCGGCAAGCACAGGCCGAGCCCGCATGATGAGGAGTGCCCTGTTGAGGGCGTCGTGGTCCGTGACGTCCTTGCCGATGATTCGCAACGGCAAGCCGATCCGGTAACCACCGTTCTCGGTACGCTCCAGCAGGCGCCACGCGAGTAGCTCGGACGCCAGACGGTGCGCGGTCGATGTGGGTAGCTTTGCGACACCGGCGATTTCGGTCAGATTGAGGACAGCACCGTCGGTGAAGGCCATCAAAATTGCGGTGACCTTGCTGGCCACTGACCGGCCCGGATCGGTCGAATTCCCCGCCATGCGTCTGCGCTCCTTGTCTGACTGTATAGCCAGATTCGCATGGGTGAATCACACTTACCAGAAACCACTTCCGTTGAATGGGAGTGCGCAGGTAGAAGGCATGTCAGACTGCCAGTGAGCGGGAGTCGGCCGATCAAATATGGCGGTCGTCCGCTACGGGCCAGCGGCCTGGCATGGCGGCCGGTTCCTTGCCACTGGTCGGCAATGGCGTGCCTGCGGCGCATGCGGTCGCTACGGTCCAGGAATGCGTCGGTCGATCGCCACGGTCTCCCTGTCTGGCCCCCTCAACGAGAAGCTCACTGCGGCGGCACATGCCGGATTCGACGGGGTTGAGATCTTCGACCTGGACCTGCTCTGCAGCCTGTGGACGCCAGCCCGGATCAAAGAGCGCTGCGACGAACTCGGTCTCAAGATCGAGATGTTGCAACCCTTCCGCGACCTGGATGGCATGACCGAGGCGCAGCACGCGCGGGCGATGCGGCACTTCGAGGGCAAGCTCGACATCATGGCCGAGCTGGGTACCGACCTGATCCTGGTCTGCGCGAGCTGCCAGCCCGACGCCATCGACGACGACCAGCTGTCCGCGGAGCAGCTGCACAGGGCGGCCGAGCTGGCGCACGAGCGCGGCATGCGGATCGCGTTCGAGGCCCTGGCCTGGTCGACCCACGTCTGGGACTACCGCCGCGCGTGGAAGATCGTGCGGATGGCCGACCACCCGGCGCTGGGTACCTGCCAGGACACCTTCCATGTGCTCTCGCGTCGGCTCGACCCGTGGGGCATCCGCGACATCCCGGGTGAGAAGATCTTCATCGTCCAGCTCTCGGACGCACCCGAGATGGCGATGGACATCCTGCAGTGGAGCCGGCATTACCGGGTGTGGCCCGGTCAGGGTTCGTGGGACGTCGCCGGTTTCCTGGAGAACTGCCTCGTCGCCGGGTACACCGGCCCGCTGTCGCTGGAGATCTTCAACACGGTCTTCCGCCGTGCCGATGCCGAACGCAACGCACGTGACGCGATGCGGTCCCTGCTGTACGTCGAGGACGCTGTCGCCCATCGGGGAACTATGCCGCCCGGTTCACTCGACAGCGCGCCGCCGGCGCCGCGCGCGACCGGGCTGGAGTTCGTCGAGCTCGGCGTGCTGGAACAGCACCCGTTGACGTCCGCCGCCCTCACGGCACTTGGCTTCCGGCACACCGGGAACAACCGCGAGAAGCCGATCGAGCTGTGGGAGCAGGGCGACGCGAAGATCCTGCTCAACAAGTCACCCGTGGGCCGCGGCGGCCAGGTCGGCCCGCACATCGCGGCGCTCGCCGTGGGGACGCCCGACCCGGTCGAAGCATTCGAGCGTGGTGCCTACCTGCACGCGACGGTGCCCGCGCCCGGCCGAGGCCCGAAAGACTTCGCCGACACCGTGATCGAGGCTCCGGACGGCAGCGCGATCTTCTTCAGCCGGTTCGCCGAATACCCTGAGCGCTGGGCCGTTCACTACGACCTGGTCTCGGGCGAACCCGACGAGCAGAACGACCTCGACCTGCGCATCGGCCACGTGAGCCTCGCACAGCCCTTCGACCACTTCGAGGAGGCGGCGCTCTTCTTCAAGTCCACGCTGGGGCTGCAGACGCACGAGGACATCGAGATCCCCGCGACCTACGGGTTGTTCCGTTCGCGCGCGGTGAGCAACCAGAACCGGTCGGTGCGGGTCATCACGACCGTCGCCCTGCTCGACGACGAGGCCGCTGTCACCGAGGACGAGTCGCGCAAGAACTCCGTCGCCTTCGAGGTGTCCGACATCTTCGAGGCGTGCGAGCGGGTGTGGGCCCGTGGGGGCGAGCTGCTGCGCATCGGTCACAACTACTACGTCGACCTGGCGACTCGCTCGGACCTCGACGCCGAGACCCTCGAGCGGATGGAACGCCTCGGCATCCTGTACGACCAGATCGGGTCGGGGAAGCTGCTGCAGGCCTTCACGCCGATGATCGGCAACCGCCTCTTCTTCGAGCTGTGCCAACGGATCAACGGATACGACTCGTACGGCACCGCAAACGCGCCGGTACGCATCTCGGCCCACCGGGGTGTGACCCCGGGCTTACGCACCAAGGCGGTCGACGAGGAGTAGCTGCTGGAGCGGGCGACGGTGGAGCGGACCCGCGCTCAGTATTCGACTCGGGCGGTGGCGCGCAGTTCGTCCGGTGTGGTCGTGGGGAAGCCGAAGAACTCGAGATACGCCGGGATCTGCTCGAAGAGCATGTCCGTCCCTACCTGGGTTTCGCAGCCGCGTTCCTGCGCCGCCCGTAGGAACGGCGTGACGGCCTGTTTCATCACGACCTCGCCGACGAACGTGCCCGGGTCCACGCGCGACATGTCGAGGGGGAGCGGATCGCCCTCGTTCATGCCGAGTGGCGTGGCGTTCACGACGATGTCGTAGCCGACCGGGTCTGTGGAGCCGGTGCCGACACTGAGCTCTGGGTAATGTTTGGTCAGCCGATCGGCGAGCCCCTCGGCGGATGCGGGATAGGCGTCGAACAACCCCAGGCGCGTCACTCCGGCTCCCGCCAGCGATGCGGCGATGGCCGAGCCGACCCCGCCGCAGCCGACCACGAGCGCGCTGGCGCCATCGAGTTTGCATCCCTTCCGGCGAACGCCACGGACGAAGCCCTCACCGTCGAACATGTCTGCCAGCAGGGTGCCGTCGTCGCGTTTGAGCAAGGCGTTGGCCGAACCCGCGATCTGGGCGGTTGGGCTCACTTCGTCGGCCAGCCCGACCGTGGTGACTTTGTGCGGCATGGTGACAAGCGCACCACGAATGTTGGTGACGTTGAACAACTCCCGAAGAAAGTTCGGGTAAGCGTCGGCTTGAATCCCCATCGGCATCACGACTGCGTCGATGCCGGCCTTTTCGAAATAGGGGTTGTAGATCATCGGCGCCTTGAACGCCCCGGTGGGGTAACCGAGATGCGCGATGAGTGTCGTCTTGCCGGTGATCAACGTGCGTCCCCTTCGGTTGAACGCTCGGGCTCAGTGCCCCACACCGCCAGCCTTGCCCATTGCGGTCCCGGAGGAGAATCAAAAGCCGGCAGTTTCCACTCGCCGGAAGGATCTCGTCATGCCCGGCGACGCCGGAATCGAGTGCCTACCTCGCTGATGGGATGCCGCTCAGCGGAAATCGGGCTGAGTGGCGTCGCAGCGGACTGTGAGCGGTTAGCAAAGATGGCAGGGTATAGATCGCTCCTACCAGGAAGGCACCATGGCATCCCTAGCAGTTATCAACGGCCCCAACCTCAACCTGCTCGGCACCAGGAAGCCGGAAGTGTACGGGCACACGACCCTGGCCGACGTCGAGACGTTGTGTCGCGCGGATGCCGAGGCGCTCGGGTTGGATCTGCGCTTCCTGCAGTCCAATCACGAGGGTCAGATCGTCGACTGGATCCACGAGATCGGTGCCGCGGTGAAGGCGGGTGACTCGATCGGAGCGGTCTACAACCCGGGTGCACACACCCACTACTCGTATGCGATCCGAGACGCCATCGAGGGCGCGAGCCTGCCCGTCATCGAGTGCCACATCTCCAACGTGCACGCGCGAGAGGAGTGGCGGCACCACTCGGTGATCTCACCGTTGGCCCGCGGCATCATCGTCGGCTTTGGGGTGCTGGGTTACTCGCTGGCCATTACCGGACTCCATGAACTAGCGAAATCCGACGGCAGAATCGGATGAGCCAGCGTCGGCCCGCGCACTGCGGCGTCGTCAATTTGCGATCTCGACGGGTCGACCGGTGCGGGCGGACTCCACGACAGCATCGATCACCTGCAGTGTCTTGAGTCCGTCTCGGCCGCTGCAGATCGGCTCAGCCGCGCCACGAATGACATCGGCGAAATGCTCGACTTGATTGGCGAGGGGATCGGTCCGCTCAACGGACTCGGTTGAGGTGGCAAACGGCTCCCACCATGACCGCTTACCGTCGAAGATCCTCACGCGCATCGTGGGCACCGACAGTGAACCCCGAGTCCCGGTGATGTGATAGGCGTCCTCGTCGTCATAGCTGGCATAGCTGGTGTTCTCCCGGGAGGTCTGCTCCCAACTGCGCGCCGACGCCGCGGTGTCGGACAGCAGGAACGTGCCCAGCGCACCGCTTGTGAAGCGGAAGATCATCGCCGCGGTGTCTTCGACGGGGAATCCTCGAGTCGCGTTGGACGTCAAGGCCATCACGGTGTCGATGTCGCCGAGCAGCGAGAGCAGGTTGTTCACGTCGTGGGTCAGGTTGAGCAGGATAGGGCCACCTCCGGGCTCGCGTCGCCACCCACCGCCGACGTCGAAGTAGTCGTCGGGCTTGTAGAACAGGGCCGTGCCGGAGACGCCGACAAGCGGTCCCAGAACACCGCTTTGGACGATCTCGCGTGCCCTGGTCATGATCGGGCTGTAGTTGCGATGGTGGCCGGTGAGCACCGGTACCCCAGCCTTCTCACCGGCCTCGACGAGGCGGGTCGCGGACACGACGTTCTCCCCGATGGGTTTCTCGACGATCACCGGCACACCGGCCGCAACGCACTCCAGGCCACCGTCCACGTGCATCTGGTTAGGCGTGGCCAGGATGATGCCATCCGGTTTGTCCGTGGAAAACAGCTCGGTCAGGCACAGATACAGCGGCACGCCGTACTTCTCGGCAAGTTCCGGTCCGGCCGGGCCGGGGTCCACGATGGACGCGAGCACGGCGGAATCGCTGGCGTCGATCTCCTCGATGTGCCGCCTGCCGATCAGGCCGGCACCGGCCACCGCGATACGAACCGTGTTCAACTACACCCCTCGTTGTGCAGTTCGGGGAGGACGTTTTCGTACTCGATGACGCCGGCGGCGTCGCGGCCGGCGATATAGCCGAAGGTCATGGCCGGGCCGATGTTGATGCCCCCGGACGGGTAGTGCCCGCCCATCACGTTGGCCTGGTCGCTGCCGGCCACCCATAGCCCCGGGATGGGGCCGCCGGCACTGTCGAGGACCCGCGACCGCGCGTCGGCTTTCAGCCCGGCGAAGGTACCGAAACTGCCGGGCAGGACTTTGATCGCGTAGAACGGGCCCTTCTCCAGTGGCGCGAGCGACGGGTTGGGGCCGTGGTCCTGGTCACCGGAGCCCTTGTTGAACGCCGACACGCCCCGCTGGAACTCCGGGTCCTCACCGGTGCGGGCGTGCCGGTTGAACTCCGCGACCGTTTTCTCCAGCTGCACCGGGTCGATGCCGCATTTGCGGGCCAACTCGGCGAGGGTCGTCCCCTTGGTCAGATAGCCGGACCGTACATAGGGGAACGTCGGCAACGGGAACGGCTTGGACATTCCGAACGGGTACCTGCGTTGAAACGTGTGGTCGCAGATCAACCACGCCTGGACCGGTTCGTCGGCGGGGGCGGCGTTGAGCATCCCCTGGGTGAATTGGTAGTAACCGTCCGCCTCGTTGACAAATCGCTTCCCGCTCGACAGCACCGCAATCAATCCCGGCTTGCCCCGGTCCACGATGTGCGGATACACGCCCGCCCGGCCGCTGCGGTACGGCACCAACGACACCGGGCACCACGCGGCCGGCGACGCCAGGTCGGTGTCCAACACCCCGCCGGCGGACTCACCGAGGGTGATGCCGTCGCCGGTGGTCTCTGCCGGGGCCAGGGTCCAGTGTTCCTTGCCGGTGGGTGTGCGCGGGAAGAACTTGGCGCGGCGTTGCACGTCGTTGGGAAACCCGCCGGCAGCCAACACCACGCCCTTGGTCGCCCGCACCGTGACATCCCCGTCCGGGCGGTGGACGACGGCGCCGGTCACCCGGCCACCCTCGGTGGTCAGCGACACGACCGGGGAAGTCGGCCACAGCGTGACACCGAGCGCGTCGGCGGATTTCACCAGCCGCGCGATCAACGCCGGCCCGTTCACCAACTGCATGCCGTGCCGGTAAATGATGAGGTCGAGGACGTGGAACGCGACCCGCCACGCGGCGTGAAAGAAACTCTTGATCGATGTCGTGGTGTGCAGGAACGCCTGCAGGTCCGGGCCGGCCATGATCCCCATCCCGAGGAACGACGTCTCATACAGCTGCGGCCGGACCAGCTTCCGCAGGTCTTTTCGCAGGCCGCGCTCGTTGAACGGTTTCGGCCCGACCGACCGGCCACCCGTACCGGCCCCGGGAAGATCCCCTTGGATGTCGGCGATCCACGAGCCGGACACGAACTGCAGCGCTGTCTTGTTCTGGAAGAAGGCGACCATGTGCGGGGCGTACTGCAGCAACGCCTCGACCCTGGGCTCGTCGTAGTTCTGCCCCAACGCGTGCTTCAGGTAGGTCCGCGGCCCGTCGATGTCCTCGACAATGCCGTCGGCCTGCGACACCGGGTTCAGCGGCGCCCACATCCACCCACCCGACCGGGCCGTGGCTCCCCCCAGCGTCTCCGCTTTCTCCGCGACGATCACCTGTCAACCCGTGATGCGCCGCGGTAACCGCCGCCGACAAACCCGCCGCACCACCACCCACCACCAGCAAGTCGCAGTCAACCGTCGCAAAAGTGTTCTCAGGCACCAGAAACTTCCCTTCGATCGGATTTCAACCGGTCACCCGGTGGTCAGCCACTGCCCGCCTTGCCAGCGCTCTCCCGAGGACGTCGCGTGCAGCGGCAGCGACGGTGCGCGCAGCCTCATCTACCCCGCCTGCGACGAGTTCATCGGAAATGACCTCCACGGCAACGAAATCCGGTCGTACGCCGTGCTGCTGCAAAGCTCGGACCAGGCCGACAGCATCCCCATGGCCGGTGCCCGGCGGCAGCCGGTACCCGAGAGATTCGGTGCGTAACGGCTCCATCGGGGTCTGCTGGACATCGCAGAGTTGAACCGACACGATGCGCTCCGCGGGCACCGGCGCCAAGTCCTGCGCGGTCATGCCCGCGCGGGCCCAGTGCCAGACATCGATGATCAAAGCGCTGTTCGGCCGGTCCGCTTCCCGCAGTATCCGCCACGCCGTGGCCAGATCGGGCACTCCGCTGTAGGGCATGAACTCCAAAGCGATCGTCAGCTCACCGGCCCGATCACACAACCCGGCGAACGCCTCGACGATGACATCCACTGGCAATTTCTCGATCAGGCCGGTGTTGAGATGGTTGACCCCGAACGTCCGCGCCATCGAAAAGACGGCCTGTTCCTTGCGCTGCTGGGCAGCATCGCGATCAGTAGCGGTACCCCACGCGGTGATGTACTCGACCTCCAGAACGGGAACCCCCGCCTCATCGGCCAACTTCACCATCGCGGCCCCGTCAAGGCCCGAACTCTCTGCGTCCCAATAGTTCTCGACACGAAGTCCGATCCCGTCGAAGCCAGCCGCGGCGGCCGCGCGAACCCGATCGGGAAACGACACCGCCGTCCCCAGCGAGTAGGAACTGACCACCAGCGGCAACCTCAGTCGGCTGTCCTGAGGTAGTGGCCACAGGGCCGAACGCGCGACTTCACCACGCCAAACTCCCATCGGCCAATGCTGTCATCGGAACATTCCGAAGCGCCAAGTGTTCCGGTCAGCGGAAGTGCGACGGCATGGGTAACGAGGCGTGGAATCGTGGCTATGCAAGGGAGGACCCGACATGCGAACGATCGAAACCGACGGAGCTCCGGCGCACACGGGGCCGGTGCCGCAGGCCGTCGAGGTGGACGGATGGCTCTTCGTATCCGCGCTATTCGGGGTCGATCCGAAGACCGGGCAGCGTCCTGACAGCGCTGAGGCCGAAGCCGAGCAGCTTTTCGCCAATTTGAACGCGATCTTGCGCGCCGCGGGAGCCGAGTTCAGCGACGTGGTTCGCGTCGGCATATTCACCACGCACCTGCAGCGTGATCGGCCCGCCCTGAACGAGGTGTGGAAGCGGACTTTTGGCGACCACCGCCCAGCGCGGTCGGCGGTGGAGGTCGCTGCTTTCGGGAGACCGGGGGAGAGTCCGCGCTTCATGGTCGAGGTAACTGCGCGCGTTCGCTAGCGGGCGTCCCAAGACCGATTCCGGCCCACTACCGCTGTGGATGCGGGGTGTCGCTGCCGCCCAGCGGAAATACTCCGCTATGTCGTTGACCACAACCGGTCAGGCGGGTCGACTACCAAATACATCCGCCGCCAGAGCGCTGGGCACTGCGACGAAGGGGAGTCAGAAATGCCAGACCAGATACTTGAGCCGGAGGGTTCGCACGAACCCACGGAGTACGCCAAGACGCCGAAGAAGGCGGCCGCAAGTGGCTGGATCGGCAGCGCCCTCGAGTACTACGACTTCTTCATCTACGCCCAGGCCGCGGCGCTGGTGTTTCCGACCCTCTTCTTCCCGTCGGACAACCCGCAGATCGGTATCGTCGCGTCCTTCGCCACGTTCGGCGTCGGCTACGTCGCGCGGCCCACTTGGTGCGTTCGTTCTGGGGCATTACGGCGATAAGCACGGCAGAAAGACTGTCCTCGTTCTCTGCATGCTGCTGATCGGATTCTCCACGTTCTGCGTCGGGTTGCTTCCGTCGTATGCGGCAATCGGGATCTGGGCGCCGATCCTGCTTGTCGTCATGCGATTGATCCAGGGCTTTGCGGTCGGCGGCGAAATCGCAGGAGCCGGCTCCATGATCATGGAGCACTCACCATTCGGTAGGCGCGGATACTTCAGCAGCTTCACTCTTCAAGGCGTTCAAGCCGGACAGATCCTCGCCGCAGCAATCTTCCTGCCGTTGGCCGCGATACTTCCGGAGGCGGCCTTCCAAAGCTGGGGTTGGCGGATCCCGTTCTTGCTCAGCGCGGTCGTGGTTGTTGCAGGAATCATCATCCGCCGAAGGGTCGACGAGACGCCGGCGTTCAGGGAGGAGGAAGTCCACGGCGAGGTGCCCAAGGCGCCGATTGTGATGGCGGTCAAGGAGAACGGCGTCGACATGCTCCGGGTCATCTGCATGGCGCTGATGAACGTTGTTCCGCTTACCGCGACCGTCTTCGGAGCGACGTTTGCGACCAGCGCGGGGTATGGAGTCGGCTTGTCGTCGGCCAACTACCTCTGGATCTCAGTGGCAGGCAACGTCGTCGCGGTGATCCTCATCCCGTTTGTGGGTAACCTTTCCGACCAGATCGGCCGACGGCCGGTGATCATCGTCGGATGTCTCGGTTCGGGACTCCTCGCATACCCGTACCTGTACTTCGTCAGCCAGGGAAACCTTGTGATGGCCTTCATCTTCGCCATCCTGATGTGGGGGATCGTCTACCAGGGGTACAACGCCGTCTTCCCGTCCTTCTACCCGGAACTCTTCCCGACCAAGACGCGGGTCACGGGGTTCGCCATGTCGCAGAACATCGGCACGATGATCACCGCGTTCCTGCCGTTGATCTACGCGGTGCTCGCGCCCACCGCGCCCGGCGATTGCGTGGAGGAAAAGACGTTCATGCCGGACACGCTGTTGCCATCGGGCGAAACTTGCCAGGCGGCGGCCGAAGCTGCGCAGACTCGGGTCATCCTGGTGGTCGGCACCTTCACGCTCGTGCTGGCCGTCATCGCCTCGCTCGCCGCGTTCAGCGCACGCGAAACATCCAGGATTCACATGAACGATCTCGGCATGAAGGACGCCGTCCCCGTTCCCAAAGAGGAATACGACCGGTTGCGGTCCGAGGCAAAGGCGCTTACGTAGTCGCGAGTCGACCAGAAACGCCCGGGGTAACGGCACGGCTGCAGCGTCAGCAGTGCCGTTACCTATTCGCCGCTTCCGCGAGCACCTGACGCAACGGCCGGGGCACGATGCCGTTTTCGGCGTCGAGTCGGCGAGCCTTGCGGCGGGTGACGACGATGCCCACGATGGCCAATGCCCACACCGGATACATGACCAGCCAGGCCATCCTGAACGCCTCGGGCGTGAATCCACCCGCAACGGTCATCACCGCGCCCATGGCCGCCAGCACCAGCAGTGTGGCGATGAATCCGCCCAGGTTCGCGATGGACTGCGCGACACCGATGTTCAGGCGGGGATTCGCAGTCCGGGCAATATCCAGACCCACCACCGAGCCTGGGCCGCCTGCGGCCAGCGTGACGACGAGCACGACAAGCAGCCACAGCGGAGCAGGTCCGGGCAGAGCCAGGATCAGCGTCCATACCAGGACGCCGGCCGCCACGACGCCGAGGATCAACCATGACCGACGCAACGGATGCCGTGAGGTCAACACACCGATCATGGGTCCGATGGCCACGGTACTCAGGACCAACACCATGATGAGCATGCTGGCGGTCGATTCCGGAAGGTGCTGCGCGGAGATCAAATAGGGCAGACCCCACAGCAGCGAGAACACCATCATCGGAAACTGCGTGGCCATGTGGCCGAAGAAACCCAGACGTGTGCCGGGTCGCGCCCACACCTGTCTGAGCGCGTCGGTGACATCGCGGACCGACGCCATCGGAGTCGGCACCCAGGTTCCGGGCGGACCGTTCCGCACGACCGCGAATGCCAGCACTCCGATTAGCGCACTGGCGGCGCCAACGCTGATGAAGGCTGTCGACCACCCGCTGTGCCGAAGCAATGCGACGAATGGGACGGCAGACAGAATTTGGCCCAGTTGGCCGATGATTGTCGTCAGCTGGGTCATCACGGGCACCCGTCGTGCGGAGAACCACCGCGGGATGAGCGCCAAAGTCGCGGCGAAGACAATTGCGTCGCCGGTACCCACGAGCACCCGGGCCGCAGCTGCGACGGGCATGGATGTCGCGTTCGCCAGCAGGATCTGCCCACCGGCCAGCAGGACAGCGTTGACGACGAGCATTGCCCTTGGCCCGTAACGGTCGACGAGCAGTCCGGCCGGAATCTGCGCCATGGAGAACACTGCCACCTGGATGAATACGAAGGCGGCCAGACTGCCGGGGCCAAGGCCGAATCGATCGGCAGCGTCCAGGCCGGCAGCGGCGAGAGTGGTGCGCTGCATCACCGTCAGGATGTAGGCGATCACGCCGACGGTCCAGATCAGCCAAGCCGCGCTGGTCCGCGCCGACACTGCGGCGGGGATCGGATTCACGGTGACGCTCACTCGTTTCTGGGCCTGAGGATGTATGCCTGGGTGCGTGCAGGAGGAGGATGCATCCTGGCAACGTATGGCAATATTTTGCCAAAGTTGTCATAATATGGCAAACGGTGCCCTGGGAGACGAGAGGTGAGGACGCAATGAACAGTCCCGGAGCACCGGCCAGCGGACGGACGGTGACGCTGCAGGATGTGGCAGCTGAAGCTGAGGTCGCCGTGTCCACGGTGTCGCGGGCACTGTCGAATCCGGACCGCGTCAGCCGACCGATGCGCGAGCGCGTTCAGGAGGCCGCGAATCGGCTCGGGTATACGTCGGGTCGGGCACCGGTTCGCTACTCCCTGCTGGCCCTCATGGTCAGTGGCGTCGCAAATCCGTACAACGCCACCTTGATCCGCGGAGTGGAGTCGCAGGCCCGCGCGGCCGGCTCGTCGTTGATCGTCGGCGACATCGCCGATGGACCGGAGGTGGAGCTGGCCCATATCGAGCGACTCAGCGACCGCAACCTCGACGGAATCATCTTGGCCTCCAGTCGCCTGCCGGAGGTTGAGCTGCGTTCGGTGGCCACTCGGACCGAGGCCGTTTTGTTCAATCGGGAGGTCGCCGGTTTCGCCAGCGTCGTCACGGATTCGCGCGACGGTAGCCGGCAGATCGTTGAGCATCTGGTCGCCCTCGGCCATCGCTCGATCGCTTACCTGTCCGGGCCGTCTGCACTGTGGACCGACAACGAACGGTGGCAGGGTCTCGCGGAGAACGCCGCACGACTCGGCGTCGAGATCGTCCGTCTAGGACCGTTCTTGCCGACGCTGGACCAGGGGATCGCTGCCGCCGATGTGGGGCTCGGCAGCGGCGCGACCGCCTTGGTCGCGTTCAACGATCTTCTGGCGATAGGAATGCTGCAGCGTTTGCGGCGGCGCAATGTGGAGGTGCCTGGTGAAATCAGTGTTGTGGGCCACGACGACATCTTTGGAGCCGAATTCTGTGCTCCGTCGTTGACGACTGTTCACACCGATGTTGAGCACGCGGGCCGAACGCTCGTCGACTTGTTATTGGGTCGAATCTTCAGCCGACCGGACACCCCTATCGTGATTCCAAGTCAACTTGTGGTTCGGGAATCGACGGGAGTGGTCGGCTCAGGCATGCCGAATTAGAGCGACCTCGACGCTGCGGAGGATACGTTGATAAGCGCCAAAGTCGTTGTTTCCCAGTGCTAATCGACCAACCAGAAGGTGCCAGGATTGGGCGAGCCGTATTGCATTGAGACCCCCAATATGATTTAGCGCACAGCCCACCCAGGACGTGATCGACCCAACGAAATAGAATCCGCCCATTTACTGGTTAGTAATAGTTGAACTATGCCAATTAGAGGCTATTAGCTATTCAAATTTGGAGGGACCTATGATTATCAACGTACTGGCGATCCTGATGTCTTTAGTTGTGGTTTTCGGCCTTGGCGTCGTGCTGCACGCGTGGTTCAACTTCTCACTGCGGCGCTTCCACAAACTGGCCGCCCAAGATGTTCTGACCCAGTGGGACTTTCAGCTGGCCGCGTTGCCCGAGCACGAACGTGAACACCAGCGCGCACACCCGCCGGTCGAGGTGCTGCAGGCGATGTTGGACCTGCCATCGCGGCAACCGTGGCGATTGCAGCTGGCCTAAAGCTGCTCCGATACTGCTTGACTCCCGCTCGCTCGACGGATTTCGCCGTTGATCCCTTGGCGTAGGCCCGGCTTGGTGCGGCGACTAGGCGACGACGGGAAGCCGTAATTAGACAGCCAGCGAGCTGGAGTTGGCACCATGGCTTCCCGACCTATCCGCTGCGTGAGAGGCGGCATCGAAGCCCTGTTGCTGAAGTATTCGTGACAACGAATTAGCGGTCGCACGGACGGCCGGTGCAAGCCGCTGAATATCTTTGCGGCTCGACCGGACTACGACGGCGAGCGCGGCGACCGCAGCGTCCGGCGTCAAGAATATGGGTGCGGCGACCGAAACGGACCCGAGAGAGACCTCCTCAACGGCAAACGCCAGCCCGGTTCGCCGCACCTGGGACAGTTTGCGTCGCAGCTGCCCCGGTGCCACGATGGTGTGCGGTGTGAAGCGCTTCAGATCATTCGAAAGTACCTCGGAGACAAAGTCTTCCGGGGCATAGGCGAGTAAGACCTTCCCTACGCCGGTAGCGTGCAACGGGAGTCTGCCTCCCCGCCGGGTCACGACATGCGCCGCGCGCCGACCGCTGATCTTCTCGATGTAGAGGGCTTCGCGGCCGTCCAGCACCGCGAGGTGCACGTTCTCGTGCGTCGCGTCATAGAGGTCCTGCATGAAGGGCAGCGCGACATCACGCAGCTGCTCGCCCCGCCGCGCCAGCTCGCCGATCTCCCATAACCGCAGCCCGATCTGGTAGCCGCCCGAGCCTCGCTCGAGGCCACCCCATTCCACGAGTTCAGACGCGAGCCGATAGGTCGTCGACTGCGGCAGCCCCGTGCGCTCGGCCAGCCCCTGCAACGACAGTCTTGGAGTGTCGGCCGAGAACGCGTCGAGGATGGCGACCACCTTGCTGGTCACCGATCTACCGCCATGTCGTGCGTCGATGCTAGGCATCATCGCTCCCATCGAACCGATGGTGATGGTACTGCCAGAGTCTGACGCACCTACGGGTTCGTCCGGTCATCGGTCGTAATTCATAGTGGGCGCGCGCGGCGGCGCGGGCCACCGCTTCTTGCTGGATGGAACTTGCACGACGACCCCTGTATCCGGCAGACCTCCCGTGCCAGACTCCAGCTCATCGGCTTGGTCGGCAGCCTGCAGTCGCTGTCGAAAGGCCGCTCAAAGTGATCATCAAGGAGGACACGAAATGGCCGAGACCACCGGCATCGCCCCGGACATCGAAGAAATCGCGCAGCGCGTCAAGCAGACGAGTGACCGCGTGCTCGAACTCAGCAAGGAGAACGGTCTCGTTTGGCTCGAGGCCTACGAGAAGATGCTCAACGGAGTGCTGAAGCTCGAGCAGGAGACGGCGAAGGACCTGGGTCAGGACTGGGTCAGCACGCTGGTGACGACACAGACCGATGTCGTGCGCGACATGTCCGAGGCATTTCTGAACGCGATGAAGGACCGCCTCAAGTAGCGGCACCGCGTCCTCCCGTAAGCGGCGTGCCGCAGGTTCACGGTCGAACGGAGGTCTGGGTGAGGAACACCGCATCGGGCGGCGGCCGTCCCAAGGTCGTGGTGGTGGGGGGCGGTTTCGGGGGCGTGAATGTCACCCGCAAACTCGTAAAGGCAGACGTCGACGTCACGATCGTCGATCGCACCAATCACCACCTCTTTCAGCCGCTGCTGTATCAGGTGGCGACCGGGATCATGCCGGAGGGTCTGATCGCGCCGGCGCTGCGCCGGGTGGTGCGCGGTCAGGCGAACACAAAGGTGATGCTCGGTGAGGTGACGAAGCTTGACCTGGCCGGACGCCGGGTTTCGGTCATCGCCCCGAACGGCGCGCCGATGGAGCTTCCGTACGACGTACTTGTCGTCGCCGCCGGTGCGACGCATGCCTACTTCGGCCACGACGAGTGGGCCGCCTACGCGCCCGGCATGAAGACGCTCGAGGATGCACGTCACCTGCGCAATCAGATCTTGGGTGCCTTCGAAATGGCGGAGTTGACAACGGATCCCGCGGAGCGCGAGAAGGATCTCACCTTCGTCGTGGTCGGGGCGGGGCCGACCGGCGTCGAAGTCGTCGGCCAGATTGCCGAGTTGGCTCACCGTGTCCTGCCGGGCGACTACCGCGAGATCGACACTCGCACGGCCAGGATCGTGCTCGTCGAAGCTGCGCCGGCCGTGCTCGGCCCGTTCGACGAGAAGCTGCAACGCTACACCCTAGCGCGGCTGCAACGGATGGGCGTCGAAGTCCGTTGCGGCACAACGGCGATCGCGATGGACGACGATAGCATCACGGTCCGAGGAAGCGATGGCGAGGAGCGGATTCCCGCCCGGACGAAGGTATGGGCTGCCGGGGTGAAAGCATCACCGCTGGCCGGTCTGCTCGCCCGCGCCACGGGCGCTGAGACGGACCGGGCGGGGCGAATCGCGGTGGAACCCGACTGCACCTTGCCCGGCCATCCCGAGGTATTCGCGATCGGTGACATGGTGTCGCTCAACGGACTTCCGGGTGTCGCGCAGCCCGCGATGCAGGAAGGCAAGTACGTCGGGAAGGTGATTCGAGCGCGTCTCAATGGTGATACCAGCGCCGCGCCCTTCAAGTACTTCGACAAGGGCAGCATGGCGACGATCGGCCGCACGCACGCTGTCGCGCATTCGGGCAAGATGAACTTCGTCGGCTTCCCTGCGTTCGTCATGTGGGCGTTCATCCACGTGCTGTACCTGATCGGATGGGGAAATCGGCTGGGCACCTTGTACACCTGGGCCCGCGCGCTGTGGTTCACCAAGAACCGGGCGCACCGGATCATCACGCTCGATCAGGCCTACGACGAGATGAAGCACGAACGGCCCGCCGGCCGCGCGGTGCGGCCGGTCGAGCCGCGTGTGACATCCGCGGATGACTGAAACGACAAGCGGGCGGCACACCTGGTAGGTGCGCCGCCCGCTGCGATGTCGATGGTGCTGAAGGTTATTCGGCAGCCTGCTTGGTCGCCGCGACGATGCGGTGGGCGAACTCGCGCTGGCTGGTGAGGATCTGCTCAGCGAAGTCGAAACTGGAGTCGATGACCTCGGCGGCAGTGGGGAACTGCTTGGTGAACTCGCCCAGCCCCGGGATCTCGTAGCCCTTGGCGAATTCGGGCAGCTGCGTGGTGACCTTGTTGGCGGTCTCGGCCCACGTCGTCACCGCGTCGACGGTGGCATCCTGCGTCTTGCGGACGACGTCCAGGGTCTGCTCCTGAACCTTCTCGTTGATCTCTTGCACGTTGCTCATTTTTCTCTCCTCCGATTTGGTGGGGTTTGTGTGGTGGTCGTACTTACGTTGATAACTATAGTTAACACTCGCATTGAATGTCAAGCGTGACGGCGAAGAAAATATTGAACCACGCCCTATCGCACTCGCTGAGCGAAAGTTCTCTTCGCTGCCGTCAATTTGGGAGACCCGCTATGATCGGGGTCACACACTCCCGCGCACGCGGTCCTCTTTGGCGCGGCTTTTCACAGTTCAGGAGGCCGTTGTGGCAGGAAATTCCACCGAGCCAGGTCAATCGGTCACGAGCAGGGTTGCCGCGGTTCTGCTCGCATTCACTGACTGCAATGTGCACTCATTGACCGAGATCGCCCGGATGACCCGCTTGCCGGTTTCGACCGCACACCGCCTGGCCGCCGAGTTGGCTGCAACGGATCTACTGGAGCGCGACGAATCGGGCCGCTACTGTGTCGCGCGGTCGCTTCGTCAACTCGGTACAGCCGCGTGGCGTGAGCCCACTCTGGCCGATCGCGGCCCATGTGTGCTGGACGATCTGTCGGCGGTGACACACCGCGTCACGCGACTCGGCGCTCTTTCCGGAACCGTGGTGAATTACATCGAAAAGCGACCGCACCACCCGGTGACAAGCTTCGATGTCGGCGCCAATCTGCCGGCTCACGCCACCGCCGTCGGTAAGGTGCTGCTGGCATTCTCTCCGACGCGCATCACCGACCGGCTCGTCGCGAAGGGTCTTCCGGAGTTCACCCGAAACACCATCACGGCACCGGATCGACTCAGGCATAACCTGGCCTCGATTCGCCGGGTCGGGATGGCCGTATCGATTGGCGAACTCGAGACCGGGACAAACGCCGTTGCAATGCCCGTATTCAGCGGCCACAGGGCGATTGCAGCACTCGAGCTTCAGGTACGGGACCCACGAACCGAACTCGCATCGCTCACCGCAGCCCTGGTCATGGCGTGCGGGAGCTTGGCGCGCGAGCTCAAAGACGGGTGGCCGCCAGAACCGTCCGTCGAACGATTCGTGCAAACAATCCCCTACACCGCGCCGGTGACGAAAGTCGGTGCGGGCCACTAGCCGTCCTGATTCACTACGCACGCCATTCGCAGCACCGGGTGCGGAGCTTCGGCGTGGCATGCTGACTCGCGCATCGCTCCTCCTGATTTGACTCCTGGGGGGATTTCGCGCGATGTCAGCCGGCTTTGGTCCTTACTGGTTCGCACTCCGCCGTGCCCGAGGCTGAACCGCTGACGATTTCTTCGCTGCGGTGGTCGTTTTCCGGGCCGCGCTCTTCTTAGCCGCGGCGGGCGCGGTCTTCTTGGCTGGCTTCGGCGCGGTCTTCTTCCCACGCGGTCGCCTTCGGCGTGGTGGCGGCCACGATGCGGCCTGCGAAGTCGCGCTGGCTGGTCAGGATGTGCTGGGCGAAGTCGAAATTGGAATCGATGACTTCGTCGGTGGCAGCCGGGAACTGCTTGGCAAGCCTCCCGTAGCCAGGGATCTTGTTGGCGCTCGCGGTCCAGGCGGTGACCGCCTCGACGACGGCGTCCTGTGTCTTGCGTACCGCGTCCAGGGTCTGGCCCTGAACCTTCTGACCGATCTCTTGTGCCTTGCTCATTTCTTCCTCCTGCTGTCGTGGTGATGTTGGTAACTATAGTTATCAAACGTATTGGATGTCAATCACGGTCAGTCCCGGTGGCAGGAGGTGTGTCGACAGCGCGACCGCTGGGCACCGACGTGACGGTCGATATTCGCCGTTTCCAACGTCTGCACGCGAACAACGAAACGTGGAGCGCCCAACGTGCGGTGACTGCGAAAATCCGGCCAGAATTTCGCAGTGGCCGCACATTCGCTGTCGGCGCTCAAGATGTGCCCACGGCCCAATTTTTCACCGTCCACGGCGGAGCGCAGGTCCCCCTGCAACTGCACGCGAACAACGAAACCTTGTCGCACATCGCCTTTCTGCGGTGCTCGGGGCTCATCGAGCGCGGTGTCAGACCGCACGGCGGCGACGAATCATCTCGATCAGCGGTGTACCGATCGAGATCGCCGACATGCTTCCGAAGCCACGCGTCCGTGAGGCGTCGGCGACCGCTCTCGCTGGACGGGAAAAGCCACGTTCGTGCTGGCGGGGCGTCAGGTCGGGTGTTTGACTCGCACCAGGCAGTCGGTCGGGCCCGGCAGTCGATTCGACAAGTAAGGAAGAGCTTCAGCGATGAGTGTTGACGCCGCACCGGGAGAAACGCGCAAGCCGATCGTGATGGAGGGCCTCGCCGGCCTTCAGGAACGGGTGGGGACGGAGTTGGGCGTCAGCGACTGGACCGAGGTCGTACAGGAGAACATCAACACTTTCGCGACGCTGACCGGCGACGAACAGTACATCCACGTCGACCCCGAGCGTGCGGCGCAAGGACCGTTCGGAACCACAGTCCAGCACGGTTTTCTTACGTTGGGAATGGCCACCGGTCTGCTCTGGTCCGTGTGCACGGTCGAGGGTTTCAACGTGATCCTCAATTACGGCCTCAACAAAGTGCGCTTTCCAGCGCCGCTGAAGGTCGGCGAGCGGTTCCGCATGCGTGTCGGGTTGCCCGAGGTGAACGAACTGGCCGGTGGAGCGGAAGCGATCTACCGCCTGACCTACGAGGTTGCCGACCAGCCGAAACCGTGCTGCGTGGCCGACCTCGTCTTCCGCTACTACACCTGAACACACGTGGTGGCGCCACCAAAGTGTTTCTAGACAACGAAATTCGGAAAGGGAACGTGCGATGACAACCACATCGAAGCCGGAGATCGGCGCCACCGCAATCGCCAATGGGATCAAGACGAACTACCTCGAGGACGGCTCCGGCAGCCAGACGGTCTTGCTGATCCACGGCTCCGGTCCGGGTGTTACTTCGTATGCCAACTGGCGTCTCGTCATTCCCGCCCTTGCGGAGAAGTTCCGGGTGGTCGCACCGGACATGGTCGGTTTCGGGTTTTCGGACCGGCCGGAGAACATCGAGTACGGCCTGCAGGACCTGGGCCGATCAGGTTGTCGGCCTTATGGATTCGCTCGACATCGAGAAGGCCAGCCTGGTGGGCAACAGCTTTGGTGGCTCGATCGCATTGCGCATCGCCACTCAGCATCCAGACCGTGTTGACAAGTTGGTGCTGATGGGCAGCATGGGCGTGTCCTTCCCGATCACCGAGGGCCTCGAAGCAGTGTGGGGATACGAACCCTCGTTCGAGAACATGCGTAAGGTGCTCGACTACTTCGCGTACTCCCGTGAACTCGTCAACGACGAGCTCGCGCAGGTGCGCTACGAGGGAAGTACTCAGCCGGGATTCCAGGAGGCGTTTTCGGCGATGTTCCCCGCGCCACGCCAGCGCTGGGTCGAAGCGATGTGTACGCCAGAGGATGAGATCCGAAAGCTGCCGCACCGGACGCTTATCGTGCACGGCCGCGAGGACCAGGTCATTCCGGTGCAGACCTCGCTGCGACTGATGGAACTCATCGACAACAGCGACCTGTCGGTGTACTCGCACTGCGGGCATTGGTCGATGATCGAGCGCACCGCCGACTTCAACCGCGCATTGATCGCGTTCTTCTCCAGCTGAGAAACGGAACCCAGATGGCAACCCCAACCAAGGCGAAGGCGAAGTCGGCGGGTCCGTCGCTGAAAGAGCGTGATCCGCAGTTGCTCAAGCGCATTTACGAGAAAATGGTGCAGACCCGGGCCGTCGAAGATCGCATGGTTGCCATGTACAAGTCCGGCGACCTGCTGGGCTCGCTGTACACCGGCCACTGGCATGAGGCGATCTCGGTCGGTGCCGCCGCGAACCTGCGGCCCGACGACTACATGGCACCGATCCACCGCGATCTCGGCGCGCACCTGTGGCGCGGCATGGAGTCGTGGCAGGTGATGGCGAGCTTCATGGGCAAAGCCACTTCGCCGACCGGCGGCCGGGACGGGACGCTGCACTACGGGCGGTTGGACTTGGGCATCTACAACCTGCCCAGCCACATCCCGGCGAACTTCCCGGTTGCCATCGGCATGGCGTTCGCCGCCAAGTATCGCGGCGAAGACAAGGTCTGCCTTGCCTTCTGCGGAGACGGTTCGACCTCTCGGGCGGATTTCCACGAATCGCTAACCATCGCAGGGGTTTTGAAACTACCCGTGGTTTTCGTGATCGAGAACAACCAGTGGGCATATTCCACTCCGCTCGCATTACAGACCGCTTCGGTGGACTTCGCCTCCAAAGCCGCCGGGTATGGCTTCCCCGGGGTGAAGGTGGACGGCACCGACGCGCTCGCGGTGTACGACGCGGTAGCCGAGGGCGTGGCCCGCGCCCGCAGCGGTGAGGGACCCTCGCTGGTTGAGGCGGTGACGATGCGGATGCATGGCCACGCGGAGCACGACCCTGCGGACTATGTGCCGAAGGAAATGTTCGAGGAGTGGCGAAAGAAGGATCCCGTTGAGCTGTTCGAGAAGTCGTTGATCGACGGCGGCGTGATCGACCAGGAGTACGCGAAAGAAATCAGGGCACAGGCCCGCCAGCATGCCATCGCCGCTCGGCGAAAGGCGCTGGCGGACCCGATGCCCGATGCCAGCACCGTCGAGGATGGTGTCTATGCCGAATGAGTCCAGCAACGGCTCGGTGACCTACCTGGAGGCCATCGGCCAGGCGATGATGGCCGAGATGGAGGCCGATCCCGACGTCTTCCTGATCGGAGAGGACGTCGGCCAGTTCGGTGGCGCTTTCAAGGTCACGAAGGGCTTCCTGGAGAAGTTCGGTCCGCGGCGCGTGGTCGATACGCCCATCGCGGAGACCGGGTTCACCGGATTGGCGGCGGGTGCCGCGCTGGTGGGCCTGCGCCCGATCGTCGAGTACCAGTTCGCCGACTTCATCTCGTGCGCGTTCGACCCGATCATCAACGTGATGGCGCGCCACTACTACCGCACCGGCGACCCGATTCCGGTGACGATGCGCGCACCGTTCGGCGCGCGGCTGCGGGCCGGACCGACACACTCGCAAAGCGTGGAGTCGTACTTCGCGCACGTGCCCGGGTTGAAGATCGTCATGCCCGGCACCGCGCAGGACGCGGCGGGCCTGCTGATCAGCTCGATCAGGGATAACAACCCGGTGCTGTACCTGGAGAACAAGTACCTCTACCGGCGGTTGCACAGCGACGGCCCGCTGAGCCTGGACCCCATCCCGCTCGGCCAGGCGAACGTGGTTCGGCAGGGCCGCGACGTCACATTGATCACCTACTCGGCGGGCGTCTCGCAGGGGATCGAGGTCGCCGACGAGCTGGACAAGGACGGCGTCTCGGTCGAGGTCATCGACATCCGCACGCTGGTGCCGCTCGACATCGAGACCATCGTCAACTCGGTGAAGAAGACGTCCCGCGCGGTGGTACTGCACGAGGCCGCCCGCCGGATGGGCTACGGCGCCGAGATTGCCGCGGAGGTTCAGGAGCGCTGCTTCTGGCACCTGGACCAACCGGTGGCGCGGATCGCCGCGAAGAACATCCCGGTCCCGACCAGCCCGCCACTGGAGGACGCGATGATCCCGCAGCCGGCGGAGATCGCGGAGACCTTGCGGAGGGTGGCAAGAGCATGACCGACTTCGACATCGTGGTCGTCGGCGGTGGTCCCGGCGGCTACGCGGCCGCGCTCTACGCGGCATCGGCGGGGCAGAAGGTGGCGATGGTCGAGAAGCGCACCGTCGGCGGCACCTGCCTGCACCGCGGCTGCATCCCGGCGAAGGCCCTTCTGCACGCCGCGGAGGTGTTCCGAACGGTCGGCCATGCCGCCGACTTCGGCATCGCCCTCGGCGACGGTGTGACCCCGTCGGCGGATTGGCCCGCCGTCAACAAGCGCAAGAGCGGCATCGTGTCCACGCTGCACAAGGGCCTCTCAGGTCTGCTCAAGCGCCGCAAGGTCACGGTTGTCGACGGCTTAGGCACCCTCACTTCGTCCGGCGCGGTGTCGGTGGACGGTCAGACGTTGACCGGCAAGGCCGTGATCATCTGCTCCGGTTCGGAGCCACGCTCGCTGCCGGGCCTCGAGATCGATGGCAAGCGCATCGTCACCTCCGACCACGCGACCAACAGCGACGCCGCGACACTGCCGGAGCGGGTGGCGGTCATCGGCGGAGGCGTCATCGGTGCTGAGTTCGCCTCGGTGTACACCGACTTCGGTGTCCGCACGACGCTGCTGGAGGCCCTTCCGCACGGTGTGCTGCCCGTCGGGCCGGACCGCGACACCGCCAACGTGTTGGCCAAGGCGCTCGCCAAGCGCGGCACGGACATCCACGCCGAGGCCCGCGTCGGCTCCGTCGAGGCCACCAGCAACGGGGTCCTGGTTCCGTTCGAAACCCCCAAGGGTTCGGAGAAGATCGAGGTCGACCAGGTTCTGGTGGCGATCGGGCGCAGGCCGGTCAGCGAAGGCATGGGGCTGGACGAATCCGGGGTCACGGTGTCAGACCGGGGATTCATCGAGGTCGACACCGCGACGATGGCAACCACGCGTCCCGGCGTGTATGCGATCGGCGACTGTGTGAATACGCCGGGACTCGCACACGTGGCCTATGCCGAAGCGGTAGTCGCAGTGCAGGCCATTCTCGGTGAGAATCCTGCGCCGGTCGACTACGGCAAGGTGCCGTGGGTGGTCTACACCCATCCCGAGGTGGCGTGGGCCGGCATGACCGAGGCCGAGGCGCGCGATGCCGGCCACGATATCGAGGTGCACAAGCACTCGTTCGCCGGAAACGGTCGGGCGATGATCCTCGGCGACACCGACGGGCTGGTGAAGGTGGTCGCGGCGCGGGGCGGCCCGATACTGGGCGTCCACCTGGCCGGACCCTGGGTCAGCGAGTTGCTGCACGAGGGGTATCTCGCGGTCAACTGGGAGGCGCTGCCGTCCGACGTCGGTGCGCTGATCCACGCGCACCCGAGCCTGTCCGAAGCGATCGGAGAAACCATGATTCCGTTCTCCGGCCGATCACTGCACGGCTGAAACTGCCAGGAGGCACGTGAAATGTCCGACGAGACTTGGGTCGTGGCACTCCCCAAACTTGGTGAATCCGTGACCGAAGGTGTCATCGGGAGCATCCTCAAACAGGTCGGAGACGAGGTCGAATTCGACGATCCGCTGTTCGAGGTGTCCACCGACAAGGTCGATTCGGAGATCCCCAGTCCCTACGACGGGGTGGTCCTGGAGGTTCTCGCGCAGCCCGGTGACACGCTTCCGGTGGGTGCACCGGTGCTGCGCATCGGTGGCAAGGGAACTCCGGTCGATAACCGGTTGCCATCGGCGTCGCACGCCGTGGCGGCCGCCGGTGGTCGTTCCCTCGCCGAAGCCTCGACCCCGTCAATGGGCGGATCGGAAGGGCCGGCCACCGAGGCGGCCGGATTCTCGACGCCGGGCGACGGCGCGGTCTACGAGGTCACCATGCCGAAGCTCGGCGAGTCGGTCACCGAGGGCACCGTCAGCACCTGGCTCAAGCAGGCCGGTGAGGTTGTCGAATTCGACGATCCGCTATTCGAGGTGTCGACCGACAAGGTCGATTCGGAGATACCGAGCCCGTACGACGGCACGATCCTGGAAATCCTCGTGCACGGTGGGGAGACGGTGCCGGTTGGTACCGTGCTCGCCCGCATCGGCGACAAGTCCGGGGCGCCCGCTGGGGGCGGGGCGCCTGCTGGGGGCGGCGCGCAACCGGCGCCACCTGCGACGACGGCAGCGACTCCGGCCGTGCCGGCGGCTACCCCGATCCCGGCCGCAGGCAACGGGGGAGGCCGGCTGCTGTCCCCGCTAGTGCGCAGACTTGTTGCCGAACACGGCCTGGATGTCGCGGCGATACCGGGTACCGGAGCCGGTGGGCGGATCCGTCGCGAGGATGTGGAAAAGGCGGTCGCGGCGCAGGGCACACGCCCCGCCGCTCCGGCTGCCGCCGCGGCCCCGGCCGCCGCTCCCGCCGCGCCGCGGGCGGTCAAGGCCTCGGCCGACCAACGCGACGAAGTGGTGCCGCTGAGCCGGATGCGTCTCATTCTCGCCGACACGCTGAAGGCGTCGCAGACCCTGGCAGCCTCCGTGTGGACCTCCGTCGAGGTGGACTTCGACAACGTCGAGCGGTTCCGTACCCAATTCAAGGTGCAGTTCAAGAAGGAGACCGGGGCGTCGCTGAGCTACCTGCCGTTCATTTCCCGCGCGACGTGCGACGCACTGCGCGCATTCCCGACGGTGAACTCGGCGATCGACCTCGAAGCCAAAACGATGACGCTGCACCCGTACGTCAACCTCGGTATCGCCGTCGATCTGGATGAGCAGGGCCTGGTCGTGCCGGTCGTCAACGGTGCGGACTCGCTGAACATCCGTGGCATCGCCAGCGAGATCGCGACCAAGGCGGCGGCCGCGCGAGCCAAGGAGCTGTCGAACAAGGAGATGACGGGGTCGACGTTCACCATCACCAACCCCGGCCCGTTCGCGAGCTACGCCTCCGCGCCGATCATCAATCAGCCGAATGTGGCGATCCTGTGCACCGACGGCGTGAAGCGACGGCCGGTAGCGGTCGGTGACGCGATCGCCATCCACGCGGTCGGGGTTATCGGACTGGTCTATGACCATCGTGCATTTGACGGCTCGACGGCATCGAAGTTCCTCCTCCATATCCGCGATTCCTTGGAACAGCGGGACTGGGCCGCAGAACTCACCTGAGCCGATGAGCGATGCCGCTGACACGGTAGCGGGAAGCGGACCGGTCACCGTGCTGGTCGCTCGGCAGGTCCACGCCGGCAGGGAGATCGAGTTCGAGGACTGGGCGGAAGAGCTGACCAGAGCGGCGTCGGAATTCCACGGATTCCTCGGTGCCGGGCTGCTGCGACCGGGTCACGTGGGTGACGATTGGCACGTTGTATACCGCTTCAGGACGCCAGAGGCTCTTGATCATTGGGAGACGTCGTCCACCAGGGCGAGGCTTCTCGCCAAGGGGGAGCAGGTGATGTCGACGGCGAACGTGCACCGCGTCAGCGGGCTCGAGACGTGGTTTGAATTGCCCGGACGTACTGCGCCGGCGCCGCCGCGGTGGAAGATGTTCGTCGTCACCGCTGTCGTCATCTTCGTGTTGCAGCTGTGCCTGAGCCTTGTGTTGCCCCGCGTCGCACCGGACTTGTGGCTGGTAGCCCGCATCGCATTCATCGTGATCTTGACCACGGCGCTGATGACCTGGTTGGTACAGCCGCGCCTGGCCCGCCTGCTGGAAGGCTGGCTGTACGGTTCGCGACGAAGCGGCCCGGCGGACTGAGGAGGAGTCGTGGAGTTCAGATCTGTGGCGGACGTACCAACCGACGCCGCGGCACGGTATGCGAAACAGCTTTTGTCCCACCTGGGTCACAAGGTTGCGGTCGAGGCGATCGAGGGGGAGCCGCGGGGTGGCAGGCTGGTCTTCGCCTACGGGACCGCGACCGTCGTTCCGGGATCGGACCGGCTCACGTTGCGCGCGACAGCCGCCGACACCGAATCATTGGCTCGGGTACAAGACGTCGTCAGTCGCCATCTGGAGCGGTTCGGCGCTCGCCGGGCAGTTGTCGTCGAATGGCGGAATGATTCAGTCGGATGACACCGCCTGGGTGCCCAGGCACGCTTCGAGCAGCTTCGCGCTGAACCGGGCCGGATCGCTGATGCACACCGCGTGATCGCCATCGACCGTAACCACCGTTGCGTGTGGAATCGCCTCTGCAAGCCTGCGCTGGCGCGCGGCAGGCACGATCGTGTCGCGCGTCGTCACCAACACCGTCACCGGGATGTCGATCTGACCGATCCAATCGTGCGACGTGAATTTGGACACCGCCACGAACGCCGCCGCCACGGTGGTCATGCTGGTGCGATTCATCTCTGCAAGCGCGAACTGTCGCAGCTCGCCGCCGAGGTCGTTGACCAGGCTTGGCCCCAGCATGCCCGCGCCGAGCGCAGACCACAGCGGGTTCATCCGGACCGCGACCGTGAACGCGGGCGCGAACAGCGATGCCATTCGCTCCGCTGGGGTGCCCAGGAAGTTACGGGAGCTGGCGCACAGCACCAGCCGGCTCGTACGTTCGGGGTGCCTGCGCCACAACAGCTGCGCGATCAAGCCGCCCATCGAATAGCCGGTCGCGATGAACCGTTCGATGCCCAGCGCATTCGCCAGCGCCACCACGTCGTCCGCGCAGTCCTCGAGGCGAAAATGCGGCGATGCACACCCGCTGCGGCCGTGCCCGCGCAGGTCTGGTGCGAGTACCCGGAATCGTTGGCGCAGCGTAGCGAACGAGCCCGACCAGTTGAGGTCCGCAGTCATGCCGATGCCGTGCAGGAGCACCACGGTCTCTGCCCCAGGGGGACCCGGGAAATCCCGATAGGCGAGCGATCTGCCGCGCGGCAACCGCAACGTCTCGTGGCGCGCGATCAGTGCGTCGGATCGCATCGCGTCAGCCCTCCGCGAGGAAGTTGCGGTAAACGCCGAGCAGCGCCTCACGTTGGGCCTGGGTCAATCGAGGATCGGTCTTGATCGCCCGCTCGGTGTCGAGGTGGCCGGATTCGCTCGACGCCGCTGTCGCTGAGTCGGCGGCATCCGGCGTCGTCATCCCCGCTTGGCGCAGCATGTCTGCGGCGGGTATTCCGAGTGCGTCCGCGATCGACTGCATCACCTTCAGCGACGGCTGATGCAGGTTTCGCTCGACTTGACTGAGGTAGGCGTTGGAAACCGCCGTCATCCCGGCCATCTCGCGCAGCGAAAGCCGTGCCAGCTGACGCTGCATCCGGATGAAGCTGCCGAGCGTGTCCGGCTGGGGTTGCCAGGGATCTTCCGGACTGGATGCGGCTTCGCCTTCGGTGGCCATATCGACATTGTGCCCGGCCGGAGCCGATAACTGTGCAGAGGACACGGTACCGTCGACGCCCGCCACAGCCACGGCGGGCGAAAAGATGTGATGGCCTGCGGAAGCCGCCTTCGGGCTGTTGATCAGCGCTTGGAGTAGGTGAAGAACCCGCGGCCGCTCTTTCGGCCGAGTTCGCCGGCCTCGACCTTCCGCAGCAGCAGCGCCGGGGGCGCATAGAGCTGCTCCTTGGTTTCGCCATACATCGACTCGGCAACCGCCATCGTGGTGTCGAGCCCGATGAGGTCGGTCAGCGCGAGCGGACCCATTGGGTGGTTGCAGCCCCCGACCATCGCCTTGTCGATGTCCTCCGCGCTGGCCAGACCGGCATCGGCCATGCGGATCGCCGACAGCAGGTAGGGGATGAGTAATGCGTTGACGACGAAACCGGCCCGGTCCTTGGCCGTGATGGTGGTCTTTCCGAGCTGATCGGCGGCGAATTCCCTTGCACGGCTTACCGTCTCCTCTGACGACGCCTCACACGGAATGATTTCCACCAGCGGCATTACCGGTGCCGGGTTGAAGAAGTGCAGGCCGACAACGCGTTCCGGCCGGTCCGTAGCGGCGGCCAGCTGCATGATCGGAATGGACGACGTGTTGCTGGTGAGAAGGGCGTCCGGCCGGACGATCCTGCCGAGGAGTTCGAAGATCTCGGTCTTCACCGCCAAGTTCTCGATCACCGCCTCGACCACCAGATCGCGGTCGGCCATCTCGACCATCCTGTCGGTGAAGCGGATGCGCCCTCTGATTTCGTCGCGGTCGGCCTCGGTGAGTTTCGCCTTGCGCACCGCGGTGTCCAGCGATCCCTCGAGCTTGCGCTTCGGCGGCTTCGACCAGCTCTGCGTTGACCTCACGCAGCACGACATCGCAACCGCTGCGGGCCGCTACCTCCGCGATGCCGCATCCCATGATGCCGCCACCGATGACTCCTATGGCCTTTTCCACGTTCGCTCCCTTCACCAGAGGCGTTCGTCCGGCACCTGCACCGGGTGCGCCTCGCGTGATGGCGATGGTAGCCGTACGCATTTTCAGGGCAGTCTCGTTCCCACTGGACGGTGTGTGAGCTAACTCACTCAGCGGCCTGAGCAGGCGATATGCCGCGAAGCGGTGCCGCTAGCCGACGGACCGGGAAGGTCGCGCGGGCAGTTCGCCGTCGTACCGGAGGCCGTCGGTCGACCCGCGAGCCAGCCATCCGATGACCGCATCGCGGCCACCCTTGATGGCCGTGGCGCCGTCGCCGATGACGTAGTGCTCGCGCTCATCGGTGTCGATGGTGACCCCGGGGAAGTCCTCCTTGGCCGAAACCCGCTCCACGAGGATCTCCAGGGTGTCCTCCAGAGCGTCGATGTCGGCCTCTTCGAGTTGCCACACGGTGTCGAGGTCGGCGTGGTGGACGATGACCTCCGAGATTCGCAAGGCGGGCACGGCGTACGGGGTGATATCGGCGCCGCCGGCGGTCTTGACGGTCTCCGCCTGGAGCCCGTTCTTCAAGGTCGTCGCCTTATCGGACAAAGCTCTTGATCGCGGTGTGCAGAGCGGTCTTGATCTCTGCGGGCGACTTCTTGGCCAGATTCTCGATGTCAGCGTTGCGGGCATTCCATGACACGTAGGGCGGGGTCTCGATGCCGGTCGTACCCCAGGTGATCATGTTTCCCATCGCGTCGGCGCCCAATGCCAGGTGGGCGACCACATGGGCGCGCGTCCACCCCTCACACTTCGAAGGGGCGGCGAACTCGTCGTCGGTGAGGCTGTCGACAGTGGCCAAAAGCATGCCGGTCTCCCGGGTCAGGCGGTTCAGATCGCCGGGCAGGTGGGCAGCGGACTTGAACATGGCTTCCTTCCGTCGCTGTCTCATCAGCATTCGCCGAATCGGATGACCTCGACCTTCCTTCCTGCTGAACGGAACACGTGCAGACATCTGTCGAGGTCGGCCCAGCGGCCAATGGTCATCCCCGGCGGGCTCGATCTGCGTTGTGCCGCAACGAAATGGTGAGGTTGCCCGTCGGCGGGCTCGTCAGGTGGTGGTAGTGGCGATCACGACCGTGCGCTCGGCCGAGAAAAAGCCACCCGGGGTGAGAAGTTCGGTCAATATCTGCTCGCCGTCGGTGGCGTCGAGATGCTCGGTGGGTTCGTCGAGCAAGACGATCGGGGTGTCACAGATCAGCGCCCGCGTGAGCAGCAGTCGCCGACGCTCTCCGGCCGAGACCGCCGCCGCGCCGCCGACGAGAACCGTGGACAGGCCGTCGGGCAGCGTGTTCAGCCAGCGTTCCAGGCCCACCCGCCGCAGCGCGGCGCGCAACTCGTCGTCGGTCGCGTCGCCGCGGGCGACCAGCAGGTTGTCCCGCACGGTGGTGGCGAACAGGTGTGCGTCCTCGGCGAAAAACGCTGCATGCCGCGGGTTGTCGCCGAGCTTCTCCGCCATCGCCATCAGCAGTGTGGTCTTACCCGAGCCGCTGGGGCCGGTGACCACGAAACGGTCGCCCGGCACCACGCGGACATCCGGAACCGGCGGGCGGCGACGGTGGTTCTCGTCGGGCTTGGTGATCTCCAGCAGCCGGCGGGCCGCGATCCGTGACCGGGTGAGCTGGACAGCGGCGCCCGGCAGGGCCGTCGTCGCCTCGAACGCCGACAACGGCAACAACATCAGGATCGCGACGGTGGTCGGCGCAACCGAGGATGCCAGCGAGATTCCGGCCACGACGGCGCCGAGCACGCTCACCCCGATCGCGGCGGTGGGCACCGCGGCGGCCAGAGCGGCCGGTGCCGCGGCCCGATCGGTGGCGTGCCCCCAATCGCGGTGTTGTCGTTCGGATTCGGCGATGATCTGCTCGAGGCGGCCGCTGACCCTGAGCTCCTGGGCGTGCTCGAGTGCAAGCATCGTCGCGATATCACGGCCGGAATGATGCTGCGCGGCAATGGCTTCGGCTGCGGTGACGGCTCGGGAGGCCAACCACGGTGCGAGCACGCCGGCGATCAGCAGGCAGGCGGCCAGCACGACAGCTGCGGCGGGGGAGATGACGGCGATCACGGTGACGGCAGCCAGCCCCAGCACCGCGGCGACCGATATCGGCAGCACCGCGCGCACCAGCACATCAGCGAGTTCGTCGACCGAGGCGCCGACGCGGGCCACCAGGTCGCCGCTGGGCAGCCGCATCGCGGCCTCGGCCGGTCCCTCGGCGAGTCGTCGATACAACTGGGTGCGGGCATGTCCCGCGGCGCGCAGCGCGGCGTCGTGGGAGGCCAGCCGCTCGCAGTAGTGGAATACGCCGCGCGAAATGCCAAGGGCGCGAACAGCTACCACCGCCACCGTCAGGTCCAGCACCGGGGGCATCTGCCAGGCCCGAGTGATCAGCCAGGCGGAAATCCCGGCCAACGCCAATGCGCTGCCCAACGACAGCGCGCCGAGCGCGACTGCCAGCAACAGCCGCGGCAACCGGGGACGCAGCAGGGGCAGCGCCGCGAGCAGCGGGTCAGCGCTGAAACGAGGGCCGCATGCTCGGCTGCGCCTTTCAAAGTGACCACCCGATCGGCGATCGCCAATACGGGTTCGCGGTGACCGACGACCAGTACCGTTGCGCCGGCCCTGGCGCGGGCGACGACGGCATCGAGCACCCGGGCTTCCATGTCCGCGTCCAGGTGCGCGGTGGGTTCATCGAGCAGCAGCACCGGCGCCGGTGAGCCGAGCACCCGGGCAAGTCCGAGCCGTTGCCGCTGGCCCAGTGACAGGCCGACGCCGCCACGGCCAAGGACGGTGTCATAGCCCTCCGGCAGGGACTGCAGCACCTCGTCGAATCCCGCTGCCCGGCAGGCCTTCTCGAGGTGGGGCAGCGGTCCGAACAGCTCGAGATTCTCCCGCACGCTACCCGGAACCAGCACCGGGCGGTGGGCCAGCCAGGCGACCTGGCGCCACCAGACTTCGAGGTCGAGTTCGGCGATGTCGACTCCGGCGATCCGTACGCCGCCGGACAGTGGCGCGGTCAGCCCGAGAATCGTCTGCAGGGCAGTGCTTTTGCCTGCGCCGTTGGGGCCGGTCAACACCGTCACGACGGCCGGCTCGATATCTGCGGTGAGCGCGTCGATCTGGATCGTCGCACCTGCCGCGTTCACCGTGCGGGTCCCGCCTGCCGGGGCCGACTCGGTCTCGAGCAGCGCGAACGCCTGCTCGGCGGCGGTCTTCCCGTCCTGCGCGGCGTGGAACTCGACACCGACGCGGCGCAGCGGCCAGAACACCTCCGGCGCCAGCAACAGTGCGGTGAGCCCGGCGGTCAAGGTCATCTGCCCGTACACCAGCCGCATACCGATCGCTACCGCGACGAGAGCGACGCTGAGCGTGGCCAGCAGTTCGAGCGCGAACGCCGACAGGAACGCGATCCGTAACGTGGCCGTGGCCGAATGACGATGAGCGGCACTCAATTCGGTGATGCGCTTCGCCGATCCGTCGACTCGTCCCAACGCGCGCAGGGTGGGGATGCCGGCGACCAGGTCCAGCATTCGCGACTGCAACGTGGTCATGGCGGCGAGTGCGGCCGTCGAGCGGTCCTTGGTGGCCAGTCCGATCAGCACCATGAACAGCGGGATCAGCGGCAGTGTGATCAACACGATCGCCGCTGAACTCATATCGAACACCGCGATCGCCACCACCGCCGCGGGGGTGAGAATTCCCGCCGAGAACAGCGTCGGCAGATACCCGGTGAAATACGGTCGCAGACCGTCAAGACCGCGGGTCACCACCACTGCGGCGCTGTCGTGTACGGCGGCCTGGCGCCGCGGCGACAGCGCCGTCACGGTGCGGAGTACCCGAGCGCTCAGGTCAGCGATCGCCGCGGTGGCCCCGTGCGCAGACAGCCGACCCTGCAACCAGTGGCCGAGGGCACGAATCACCCACAGCGCCGCCAGGAGACACAACTGCGGGATCCAGTGCCGCACCGTCCGGGTGGCCGGATCGGTGATCACGCCCGCCACAATGCCCGCCAACACCACTGCCGCGGCGATCGTCGCGGCGCTGATCACCGCGCTGCAGAGCACCGACGCGAGCAGATAACGCCGCGTCGCCACCGAAACCCCAGTGGCCTGCCAGAGATTCAACGTGACCGTGTCGACAGGCCGATGGAGGCCGGTATCGCGGCGGCGGTGACGCGGCGGCGAAACACCCAGTACGTCCCTGCCTGAAAGGCCGCGATGAGCGGGAGCAAGATGAGCGAGGCCCACAACATGATCCGCAACGTCAAATCCGTCGAGGAGCCGTTGTAGATCGTCACGCTCCAGTCGGGATTCAGGGTGGACGGCACCAGGTTCGGATACATCGAGCCGAATATCAGCACGGTCACCGCTGCAACGACGACCATGCTGCAGAAAAATGCCCATCCTTCCCGTCGGTGCACCCAGATCAACGTGACCGCGGTCAGCAGGGCGACCACGGCCACGGCCAGCGCCGCCCAGGTCCAGTCGGTGCCGTGGTCGAGTTGGGTCCACAGCCCGAACCCGCCGGCCAGCACGATCACCGGCAGCGACAGCCATCTGGCGAACAGGAGCGCGTCGTCGCGAACCGGCCCGGCGGTCTTCAACGCGACGAACACCGCACCGTAGAACGCGAACAGCGAGCAGGTGGCCAGTCCGCCGAGCAGGGTGTAGCCGTTGATCACATCACCAAAGGACAGGTGCGCCTGCTGGTCGGCGTCGATCGGCAGACCGCGCAACAGGATCGCGAAGGCGACACCCCACAGGATGGCCGGCAGCCACGAACCGATCGCGATACCGACGTCGGCCCACTTCCGCCAGCGCGGATCGTTGATCTTGCCGCGCCATTCGATGCCCACGATCCGCAGGATCATCGCCAACAGGATCGCCAGCAGCGGCAGATACAGCGCCGAGAACATCGTGGCGTACCAGACCGGAAACGCCGCGAACATCGACGCGCCTGCGGTGATCAACCACACCTCGTTGGCGTCCCACACCGGACCGATGGTGTTCAGGGTCGCGCGCCTGCGGGTCTCCGGATCGCCTTCGCCGACCCTGCCCAACGGTGCCATCAGCATGCCGACCCCGAAGTCGAAGCCTTCCAGGACCAGAAAGCCGAGAAACATCACGGCGATCAGTACGAACCAGAGTTCCTGCAATCCCACAGAAATCACGTCCTCTCAGTACGCGAAGGACAGCGGCGCCACGTCTTCGTCGCTCGGCGGCGTAGGCGGCGCCGGCTCGGAGTCGTGTTCCTGCGGGCCGGCAACGACGTAACGGCGCATCAGCCAGAACCACACCACCGCCAGTACGCCGTACAGCAGCGTGAACATCGTCAGCGAGAAAAACACCATTCCGGCGGCATGGCCCGATACACCCTCCTGCACCGTCATGCGCACCAACTGGTCACCGGTCGGGTTGGGCACCACGACCCACGGCTGGCGGCCCATCTCGGTGAAGACCCAGCCCGCCGAGTTGGCCAGGAACGGCGTGGGAATGGTGATCAAACCGAAAAGGCCGAACCAGCGATGCCCCGGAACCCGTCCGCGCCGGGTCAACCACAGCGCAACCAGTGCGAAGGCCACCGGTACGAACAGCAGCCCGATCATCGCGCGAAACGACCAGTACGTGACGAACAGGTTGGGCCGGTAATCGCCGGGCCCGAACCGTTCCTCGAAGTCCCGTTGCAGGTCTTCTACACCGCTCAAGGTGACGCCGCTGAACCTGCCCTCGGCCAGATACGGCAACACAAACGGCACATCCATAATGCGGGTGACGCTGTCGCAGTTGTTCTGGGTGCCCACGGTGAGGATCGAGAATCTGGGGTCGGTTTCGGTGTGGCACAACGATTCTGCCGAGGCCATCTTCATCGGCTGCTGCTCGAACATCAGCTTGCCCTGGATGTCACCGGTGAGGAACAGCCCCGCCGAGGCCACCAGGGCCACCAGACAGCCCGCGATGGTGGCCGGGCGGTACATGGTCGCAGCTTCGATGGCGTGTTCAGCGTTGCGGTGCGCGCGCACCATCAGCCAGGCGCAGATACCGGCGACGAAGGTACCCGCGGTGAGAAACGACGCGCAGATCACGTGCAGATAGGCCCAGATCGCGGTGTTGTTGGTCAGTACCGCGCCGAAGTCGGTCAGTTCGGCGCGGCCGGTCTCCGGGTTGAACCGTGCGCCCACCGGGTGCTGCATGAATGAGTTCGCCGCGATGATGAAAAACGCCGACACGTTCGCCGCAATCGCCACCACCCAGATGCATCCCAGGTGCACCAGCCGCGGGAGCCGACCCCAGCCGAAGATCCACAACCCGATGAACGTGGACTCGAAGAAGAAGGCGAGCAGTCCTTCGAAGGCCAACTCTGCACCGAACACGTCGCCGACGAACTTGGAGTACTCGCTCCAGTTCATCCCGAACTGGAATTCCTGCACCACACCGGTGGCCACCCCGATGGCGAAGTTGATCAGGAAAAGCTTGCCGAAGAACCGCGTGAGCCGATACCAGGCGAGGTTGTCGGTGATCAGCCACGCGGTCTGCATGGCCGCGATGATCGGTGCCAGGCCGATGGTCAGCGGGACGAAAATGAAGTGGTAGACGGTGGTGATACCGAACTGCCACCGGGACACATCCAAAGCGTCCATCTGACCCTCATCTCGCTCCTGTGCGAAATTCCCTCCTGAGGATGGCACAGTTCCCGCCGGTCGGGCTGAACCCCCGACGTTGTCCCGTCGAGCGGGAAGAACAATGGAAATTCTTTCCCCGGCGCGCGATTCCTGCTGAACGTAATCCCGGTGTCATCCCAGAACGCTCTGGAAATCGAGCGTGCTACGCACCCCGATCGCTTCGTAATTCTCTGCAAGCCAGGCTTGAGCGGTCTGCCGCCCGGCATCGCGAAGCTCCACGAAGAAATCCCATTGCGCGTTGAGCCGCGAAGAGGCTTGGTGCTCGTCGAGCACACCGCTCGCGTCGATCCGGTGCACGTGGACGTCCTTGTAATCCTTGGGTGAGAGCTTCCCCTCTTTGATCAGGCGCTGGACGAACGCCACGGCCCGCAACTCGCGCAGCAGAGTGCCGTTGAAGGTGATCTCATTGAGCCGGTTGTGGATTTCCTGCACCGAGCGGGGCGTCTGCCTGCGCTCCAGCGGATTGATCTGCACAAGCACGATGTCGTCGGTCATCGACCCGTAGTAGAGCGGATACAGGGCCGGATTGCCCATATAGCCGCCATCCCAATAGGGCACGCCGTCGATCTCCACCGCCTGGAAGACCGTGGGGATGCACGCGGAGGCCATCAGGTGATCGGCGGTGAGTTCCTGTCTCCTGAAGATTGCCACCTTGCCGGTCCAGACATTGGTGGCGCTGATGAAGATCTCGACATCGGTGGCGGCGCGCACGCGATCGAAGTCGATGAGCTCGTCGATCGCTTTCCGCAAAGGATTGATGTTCAGCGGGTTCGTCTGGTACGGACCGAGTCTTCGGGCGATCATGTCCGTCCAGGCCCGGTTGCTCCAGAAGCCCAGCATCTGATTGAGAAGGGTGCGCTGGACGGGGGAAAGGGACGCGCCGACGCTCGCCGAGTGCCAGAAGGTTTCGAGCCCGCTTCGTGCCCCGTCGATCCCGCCCTCGATCCAGCCCTGCACCAATGCAACGGCGTTCATGGCGCCGGCGCTCGCACCGGTGATCGCTTCCACGCCGAGGCGCCCGTCTTCGAGGAGGGCATCGAGCACACCCCACGTGAAGGCGCCGTGGGCCCCGCCGCCCTGCAGGGCGAGCGAGACGGTCTTCTGCGCGTGCGGTCCGGCGAGACTGGGCGATTCACGTTTGCTTCGTCGAAAGCGACCCGTCACCGTGTCTTCGGACGTCGGAGCGGATACCCCTTGCAAAATTTCGGTACGGCACGGTTCTCACGACGGCGCCGCTGGTAGCGCGGTGTCTTACGTGAACACCGTGGTGAACGCGTCGTTGAGTTCCCGGGTGTGGTAGAAGATCCCCTTGCCGAGTTGGTCCACCGTCCAGTTGATCGTCGGGAAGTCGGCGTGGACTCGATGACCGAGTCCGGCGAACACCTCGTTGCGGTTACCCGACGGATCGAAGAAGTAGATCGTCTCACCCCGGGTGATGCCGTGCCGGGTCGGCCCGATGTCGATGGGCACGTCATCCATCGAGAACAGGTCGGCGGCGTGCAGGATCGCGTTCCAGTCGTCGATGTGGAACGCGAAGTGGTGCAGCTTGTTGTTCGGACCCTTGATCACTGCGAGGTCGTGCGGGGAGTGGGACTCCTTGGCCGTCATCCAGGTGCCGATCAGGTCGGGGTGATCCATGCTCTCGACCACCCGCTCGGCGGTGCGGAACTCCAAGCACTCGTGGAAGAAGCGCTCTACAAGGCCCGGGTCCTCAGCCGCGATCAGGGCATGGTCGATCCAGTGGGTGCCGACGCCGCGCACGTCTCTCGGTCGGATTTCGGGGTTGATCGCCCCGGTCTCGGTGCCGGTGAACTCGATATCGGAGTACAGCTCGACGGTGTGCTCCGAGGGCAGGGTGATGCGGACGCCGTCGCCGACGGTCAGGTTTTCGCCGGGGCTGAACCGCCCGGTCGTCGCGCCGAAAGCTGCACTGCGCTTCTCGATCTCGGCGAGGTCGTCCGGCGACGAGCACTTGTAACCGAGCTTGACCAGCCCGACCCCGCCCTCCTCGATAACGAGCGAGTGATGGTCCCACTCATCCCAGCACTTCAGGTGCAACTTCCCGGGCTCTTCGTGCACTACCGACATGCCCAACGTATTCGAGTAATGGCTGCGGGCTTCCTCGAGGTCCGTCACCCGGAGGTGCACGTACCCCAGTCGCATGACTCCCATGTCAACATTTCCTTTCTTACGTTCCGCTCTTACGGTCCGTCTTTTTGGTTTCCGTTACCGGATTGGGCGCCGACCCGGCGGACGGCGGTGTGGAACTCGGGTAGGCAAACCCCAAGACCCTGCGGAGCCGGTCCCCCTCCTGCAGGTTGATGGCGATGTTGGTGATAGGCACCGCACGGCAGCTCAGGCAGATGCCCTGCACGCGCTCGTCGTCGGTGAGCACGCTGTCCGCGACGGGCCGCTCGTAGCGAATCTCGCCGAGTACGAGATGGACCTTGCAGATCCCGCACCCGCCGCGCTTGCAGCCGACCCGGTACTTGAGCCCGGCCCGGCCCAGTGCCCTGAGTACGGTCTCGTCGTCGCCGGCCATGACCTTGAGCCCGTCGGGAAGGATCGATACCTCAGGCATGTGGTCCGGGCCTCTCCTCGCTCGGTGCGCCGTGTCCGTCTGTCGGGCAGTGATTTCCTGGGGCCGGTTGGAGCCCCGTCCGCTCCTGGTCGATGCCGTGCACAGCGTTGTTCGTAAGTTCTAGTTGCATCGCAATTGCACCGTCCCGAGTCCGTCGAACTCGGCGTAGACCACCGCACCGGGCAGCAACTCTGCCGCCGCGGTCAACCCGCCGGAGAGGACGATCGATCCGGCCTCGAGTGATTCACCGCGCTCGGCGAGCGCGTTCGCCAGCCATGCCACCGCGGCAGCCGGATGACCCATCGCGGCGCCGCCGGCGGCGGTCAGAACCCCGGCGCTGTGCCGGAACAGGCAGCCCAGGACGCGGAGATCGACGAGGTCTTCCGGACGACGGCCCTGTGCGCCGAAGACGACCCGCGCCGCACCCGCGTTGTCGGCGACCGAGTCGGGTAATCGGAACGCGCCGCTGTACCGGGTGTCCATCACCTCGATGGCGGGAATCACCAGGTCCACAGCCGCCAGCACACCTGCGGGTGGGGTTGACGGCGGAATGGTTTCGCCGATGAGGAAGGCGAGCTCGGGTTCCGCGCGGGGATGGATGAGCTCGGCGAGCCAAAGCGGCTCACCGTAGGGCAGCACCATGCCCGATGTGATCTGGCCGTAGACAGGTTCGTGGATGTTGAGTGCGAGGCGCTTGACCTTGCTGGTGAAGCCGAGCTTCGCGCCGACGATCCGCTCGCCGGCCTGCACGCGGTCCTCGACCACCAGGGCCTGGGCCTTGTACGCGGTGTCCACATGCAGGTAGGGGCTCGCGTGGGTGAACGCCGCGATCGGTGTGCGGTCCCGTTCCGCGGCGATCAAGGCGTCCGCGATCGCCCTCGGATCGGTCATGCGGCCGCACCATCCCCGGGGTAGAACTCCACTGACACGCTTCCGAGGTGTGCGAACTCCGCGTGGTATACGTCGTTCGGGCGAACCGGCACCAGCCGGTGCAGCGGGCCCGCCAGCACGATGTCGCCCTTGCGTAATCCGTGCTGGGGCGGCATCAACCGGTTGGCCAGCCAGGTCAGGCATCGGACGGGGTTGCCGAGTGCGGCCGCACCCGCCCCGCTCTCGACCGGCGCTCCGTTGCGGGAGAGAAGAAGCCCGAGCAGCCGTAGGTCGAGGCCGGTGGGCGGCGTGACGCGGCTACCGAGGACGACCTTGCCCGACGAGGCGTTGTCGGCGACCGTGTCGACGAGTTGCACCCGCCAGTCCGCGATGCGGCTGTCGACGATCTCGACCACAGGTATTACCCCGCTCACCGCGCCGAGCGCATCGGCGGTGGTGACGCCCGCGCCGACGAGGTCGTCGGCCATCACGAAGCCGAGGGTGGCCACCACGCGTGGCTGCAGAAATGACTCGATCGCGATCCGAGCCCCGTCGTCGAGGAACATGTCGTCGATCAGGATTCCGAAGTCGGGTTCGTCGACGCCGAGGATGTCCTGTCGGGGGACCGAGGTTCGTCCCAGCCGGCAGCCCCTGATCGCATGTCCGGCCTCGACGCGCCGCCGAACGTTGTACGCCTGGATCGCGTAGGCGTCGGCGAGGGTGAGGTCGGGCCGGGTGTCGGTGATGGGTTCGATCGGCGCGCGATCGATCGCCGCCTGCCAGAGGCTGTCGGCGAGTTCGATGACGCTGTTCTCGTCCGTATCGCTCATCGGCGGCCAACCCGTCGATGGACGATCACGCCCATACCCTCCGGCGCAACCGGTACCCGAGAAGACCAACCCATGACGAAATCGCCACCCATGACTACACAATCGCAGTCGCTGACGTGCATCTCCAAGGTGGTTCCACCCAGTGGTCGCCTATGCGCTGAAGCGATCCTTCAAGCGATGATGAACGTGGTCGCAGGCGTGTGGCTGTCTTCACGATCGCAGGGACCATCTCAAGGGGGGCGCTCATGGCATCCGCTCCGACGGAAATTGGGCCGACTGTGCGGTTTCGTAGGCGACACGCCAGGAGCGCGTACGAAACCGCACAATCGCGGCAGCCCAGTTCGGCGGTCGCCCGCGACCAGGGCATTCGCGCTATTTTCGAGAGAGGGAGGCACACATGTCCCGGACGAAGCCCGATCCCGCTGCGGGGGCCAATCCGTTCGGCGAACTGGCCAAGTTCGCGCTGGCGGCCACCGAGCGCAACACGGCACTGGCTCGGGACTGGTCGGACGCGCTGCTGACGACGCTCAAGGAGCAGTCGGAGGAAGCGCGGGCGAACCTGACCGCCCTGACCGCAGCGCTGGAGGCGATGGAGCGAACGCTGACCAGCCAGGAGGAGACCAACCGCGCTATGCGGGAGAGCCTGGAACCCTATCGGCAGCTCGTCGACCGCTACGCGGCCGCGCAGGAGCGCACCGCACAGCTGGTGCAGACCGCCGTCGACGACCTGAAGGCGGCAGGCGAAGGCCAGATCGAGGCGGCGAGGGCGCTGCTGATGCCACCGACGGGGGCGGCGGCCACCGAGCCATTCGCGCAGATGATGAAGTCGTGGACCGACGCCTTCACCCGCTTCAGCGGCGGCGAAACAGCAGATCCCCGATCGTCCTGATCTCGTCAGTATGACGCGTCTGCGACGGCGAATCGTGTCTGGTTCCGTCCAGTGGTCAAATCGGATCCCACCTGAGCTTTAGCGGTAACTTGCCAAACATGACCGATATCGATACCCAGCGCTGCATCACATTGGCCGGTGCATCCCGCGCGCTGACCGCGGCGATGGAGCATGCGGCCTCGATCGAGGTCCCGGTATGCGTCGCGGTCGTCGATCGCGGGGGCAATCTGGTCACCTTCGCACGGATGGATGGCGCGCCGTTGATGTCGGCGCAACTCGCGCAGGACAAGGGCTATTCGGTGGTGGCCTTCAAAGGCTTGGCGACCCGCGAGTGGTGGGACCTCATCCGCGAAGAGCCTCCGCTCCTACACGGCATCGTGAAGACTGCCCGGCTGACGGTGTTCGGCGGGGGCGTCGCGATCGCCGAGGGCGAGAGGTTGGTGGGCGCGGTCGGGGTCTCCGGAGGCAGCGCCGAGGAGGACCACGAAATCGCCGAGGCAGGCGCCGCCGCTGTGGGTGGATGAGGATACGAGGCCGCCACTAACCCGAAAGGGCCAGCCCGAGCGAGCGGAGTGGAGGCAGACGTGGCGATCGGACGCACAGCCCGACAGCCGCTGATCGAGCCGTTCCCGCGGCCCCTGGCCGGTCTACGCACGCTGCGTGCCGATTTCGGCGCCTCGTACACCGCCAATGGCCTGATCGGCCTTATCTTCGCCGCGACCGGCCCGGTCGCGGTGATCCTCGCGGTCGGCACCCAGGGCGGGCTGTCCCAGGCCGAGATCTCCTCCTGGATCTTCGGCGTGTTCCTGCTCAACGGCATCCTCACCGTGCTGATGTGCTGGCTCTACCGCCAGCCCCTGGCCTTCTTCTGGACCATCCCCGGCGCCGTGCTCGTCGGCCCGGCCCTGGGCCACCTGTCGTTCGCGGAGGTGATCGGGGCGTACTTCGCGACCGGCGCGCTGATCCTCGTCCTCGGGCTCACCGGGTGGGTGCGCCGCGCGATGGACCTGATCCCCATGCCGATCGTGATGGCCATGGTCGCCGGGGTCTTTCTGCGGTTCGGCACCGGCCTGGTGGAGGCGCTCGGCGACGTCGTCGTGGCCGTCCCGATGGTGGTCGTGTTTCTCGTGCTCAGCACCTGGGCGTGGCTCGGCACGCGGATCCCGCCGATCCTCGGGGCACTGGTGGTCGGGGCCGTCGCGGTCGCCGTCTCGGGTCGGTTCAACCCGGGACCGACGACCGGCTGGATCGCCGCGCCCGGGCTGCAGACACCGCAGTGGTCGCTGCAGGCCATCATCGAGTTGGTTGTCCCGCTCGCGATCACCGTTCTCGTCGTGCAAAACGGCCAGGGAATCGCCGTGCTGCGGTCGGCAGGCCACGCGGCCCCAGTCAACGCGGTCACCCTCGCGTGCGGGCTCTGGTCGATGCTCGCCGCGGCGGTGGGGGCGGTTTCGACCTGTCTGACCGGACCGACCAACGCGCTGCTCGTGGCGTCCGGAGAACGGTCGCGGCACTACACGGCGGGCATCTGCTGCGGCCTGCTCGCCATCCTGTTCGGGCTGTTCGCTCCGCTATTCACCACGCTCATGCTGGCCACCCCGCCTGCCTACATCGCCACCCTCGCCGGCCTGGCCATGCTGCGCGTGCTGCAGGCCTCGTTCGTCACCGCCTTCGCTACCCGCTTCACCCTGGGTGCCCTGGTCACGTTCATCGTCACGGTCGCCGACGTCACCGTGCTCAACATCGGGGCGGCGTTCTGGGGACTTGTCGCCGGCCTGCTCGTTTCCCTACTGCTCGAGCGCCCGCACTTCGCCGAATCGGTCCGGGACTGAGGCTTTTCTGGTCACCGCGCCTGGCCTTCGGCACTCCTGCGGTGCGCGCATTCACCAGGCGCGAGACGCAGCCGGTCGGGCATCCGCGGCTAGGGCTGACCGGCCGGGATGATGCCAAGGGCAGCGTCGCTTGCGTCGACCGCGCGGTGGACGGTGTCGGCGACCCACTCGCACTCGGGGCACTCGGCCGCGACCTCCGCCATCCGCCGCCTCACCGCGCGGTGATCCGAGCGCGGGAAGAGATTCGCGTCTAACCCCACCGCGAGCGCCAACGACGCCAGCGCGGCCGTCTGCCGCGAGGGCGACTGGTTGAGTACGACGGCGTCCTGCAGGTAGTCCTCCAGCTCGTGGTGCAATCGGCCGTCGGTCTCGTGCGTGCGGTGGATCGGGATGATGCCGAACACCTTGTGATCGTCGCGGCACAGCACCCCCGCCTCGACGAGCCGGTCCCTGACGATGCGGTGCAGACCGTGGGTCAGGTGGCGGACCCAGTGGCCGGGCTCGTGGGGCTTGGCGGCGGCGATCTCCGACAGGGCGCCGTCGAGCAGCGGGTCACCGGTAGGTCGCGGATCGGTGACCACAATGTGCGAGTCGCGGGGGGCGAGGCGGTGCTGCAACACCAGATCGAGGAGCAAGGCTCCGCTGAGACCCAGGTCGAGATGCGTGGTGTCGATCAGCGGCCTGCCGGTTGAGGCGTCGGTGGCCAGGAGGAACAGGTCCTCCACGAGCGTGACCATGCACGTCACGATACGTGGGTGATATCCGCTTCGGCGGTGTGCAACCCGGAGTTGGTGACAACGGCCGCTTCAATGCCCGCTTCAATGTCCGAAACTGTCCGCATCAAGCATCTCCGGATCCGGTCGGTCCAGTGAACCGAGCGCAACCATTTCCTCGTCGGAAAGAGTGAAACCGAAGCTATCCAGATTCTCCATCCGACGCCCCGCATCGGCGGACTTCGGGGTCGGCACGAAGCCCTGCTGGGTGTGCCAGCGCAGCACCACCTGTGCCGGTGCGCGGCCATGGCGTTCTGCTACCGCGGTGATGGTGCTGTCGTCCAGCATCTGGTTGCCACGCCCGAGCGGGCTCCAGGTTCCGGTGACGATACCCCTGGCCCGATGAATCGCCACCAGATCCGAGCGCAAATGGTACGGGTCGAGCTGTATCTGGTTGACGTGCGGTGTCAAGCCTTGATCGAACAGGCGCTGCAGGTGCGGTGGCTTGAAGTTGGACGTACCGATGGCGCGCACCAGGCCAGCACCGAGCAGAGGGACCAGGCCCGCGAAAGCCTCGACATAGCGATCCTGGTCGGGGTTGGGCCAGTGCACCAGCAGCAGATCGAGATAGTCCAACCCGAGGCGGCCCAGGCTCGCCTCGCAAGCCTGGCTTGCACCCTCGATGCTGTGCCACTTGCGGTTGAATTTGGTGGTGACGAACACCTCGGCGCGGTCAACGCCGGAACTGTGGATGCCCTCACCGACCCCGCGCTCATTTTCATAGTTCTCTGCGGTGTCGATGAGGCGATAGCCGATGCGCAGTGCACCTGCGACGGCGACGGCGGCCTCGGCGTCGTCCATCGGCCACGTGCCGAGGCCGAGTTGCGGCATCTTCACGCCATTGGTGAGGGTGAGGGTGGGTGCGGGATTCACGGTCACGGCCTCCTTAAGTCCAGCGAAACCTCCTGGAGCAGAGTCGCTTCCAGGAAGTAGACGGAGGAACGATTGACGTGGGGTCGGGTGTCCTCCCGGTCGGTCAAGTCAGACGAGGTGCACGTCGCCCTTGAGGTTTTCTTTGAACTCCTCGGCCGTCAACGCCGCCATAACCAGACGCGTCGAGGTGCCCCGCGCGCTCAGGTCGATGTGCATGTGGAGGACGGTGCCGGTATTCGGAGCCTCGATGATCGAGAGTACGTCCCACTCACCGAGAAGCGCATATTGGGCGACGACTTCACACCCCAGCTTCTGAATCTCACTGGCTACCGCGTCCAGCCGGTCGGGATTGTGATGCATTGTCGCATAACCCTTTTCGGTAAGCTTGGTCAGTAACACGTATGTCGACATCCGAGACTCCTCGCAATGGTGATGATAATTCCGGACACTTCAACTCTCGTCCCGCTCGCCCTTTTCGCGTGCGTTGTTCGTATGTAGAAAGGCGGCGGCACTGGTCAGTTTGATAGCGGTGTTGTTGGTCGGTTCGGGCGATGGAACGCGACGTCGCCTAGCGACGCCGCCGAGAATCGAGCTGGCCCGCAAGGGGTTTGGCAATCGCGTCATCGACGGTCCAGCGGGGTCTCGACACCGGTGCGGCAGTACGCGCCGATGCCTGCGCTCGCGGCGCGGATGCGTTCGGGGGATTGTATTGCGGTTCCGCCGAAGCCTGTTTCGCGGGCGAAGTGTTGTGCAATAGGATAATTCATCCATGCCGCTGTTCAGCGACCGGATCCCGATCGACTGCTGGCACCTGTCGCTGACAACGCTATGGGGACTCATCGGTTGAGTACCATTCGTAGATTCCGTCTTCGCGGGTTCGCCGTTCGATCAGTCCCTGCCACCGCAGGTACGCCAGATGTGCGAGTGTTTCAGCCATTGCCAAGTTTCGGTGAAACTGGAGGAGGGCCTTGGCCACCTGGACTTCGGCGATCTCACGCACGGTGCAGGGATGATGGCGGATCATGGCGTGGATAGCGTCGAGCCGACGTTGTTTGTTGCGTGTGATGGCGTCGACTCGGCGCCTGCCGTCCGCGAATGCGCGCCCGTGGCCCGGCATCACCAGCGCGGGATCGTGATCGGCGACCAGCTTGAGCGATGCCGAGATAGCTGCGGAGCGGATCTTTGTCGAAGCCACGCTCGAACATGACCGGGGGAGTGACGGCGGGCAGGAGATGATCGCCGGAGAACAGCAGCTTGTCTGCCGGCGACCACAGGCAGATGTGGCCGAGGGAGTGACCCGGGGTGTGGAGGACCTCCCACTGGCGTTTGCCGATTGCGATGATCTCGCCGCCATGCAGGCGGGTGGAGGCCTCGACGACCGAATGCAGGTAGGGCAGCCATGCGGCGAGCGTGTCGGCGTAGGCGGGCAGCTCGTCCTTTGGCACTCCGTGGTCGCTGTAGGTGTCGCGTTTTCGCGCCTGGGCGGTCTCGGGATGCCGGTACTTTTCGCAGTCCAGGTCCGTCATGGCGTGCATGAGTAGCTCGGCGCCCGTGAGTTCCATCAGCCGCCCGGCCATACCGTAGTGGTCAATATGGGCGTGGGTGACGATGATCCGTGAGATGTCGTCGAGCACGTAGCCGCGGACGTTGAGGGCGTCGCGCAGCTTGGTCAACCCGTCGTCGGGCTCGCCGGGCTGCCACATCCCGCAGTCCACCAACGTCACCGAGTCGCCGTCCTCAACGAGGTAAACGTTGACACTCTCGATGTGGTTGACACCGATGGGCATCGCGGCCACTCCGATGCCGTCGGGCCAGACTTGGCCGTGGAACTCTTGAACGGTGGTCACGCCGGGTGGCTCACTCGTGCATCCGCTCCAGGAGCGTGAACCAGACGGTGAGCTCCACCTCGAAAATTGGGCCGGTCTCGGTGAGGTCGCCGCTGATCTTGGTCACCTCGAAGCGGGTGATGCCCTCCAGCGTGGTGCTTGCCCGGTCGACAGCCTCGTGGACCGCGGCTTCGATGGTGGGCGCTGACCCGGTGAGGTTGATCGACTTTCGCACTGTCATCGGCTTCTCCTCGGGATGACCAACAGGCCTCGATTCACTGGGTCCATGCTGTATCGCCGGCGGCGCGCGTGCCCGTTCTTCCCGCTGATCGGGACCACGGCCGTGGGAGACCGGCGGCCCGTCGGCCGGTAATCGCCGCCTTCTGCGCTGGCTGGAGATGACAGAAATCAACGAGGCTGCTGAGCTCCATCGACACTTTGTTGGGAATGCAATCGCGCAGAGTGCGTGGCGGGGAGATCGACGTATCCCCGAAGGCGTCTCGCCACTGCCCGCCTGAATTTTTGTCCAGCGGAACACAGCCGTCTTTCCATTGTGAGGGCGGACACTGAATGCAAGGTTGGGGGTAGCCCACAGCAGTAAGCGGAGGAACCCAATGACCGAGACCCTGGACCACGCGGCGTCCGTCCTTGCCGACGCCGTCATCGAAGACGAGGCCGCGGGCGTGTATCGCGCCAACCGCCGCATCTTCACCGACGAGGACATCTTCGAATTGGAGATGAAGCACATCTTCGAGGGCAACTGGGTCTACCTGGCCCACGAGACACAGATTCCCAACCCGGGCGACTACTTCACCACCTACATCGGCCGCCAGCCGGTGGTGATCACCCGCGACCGCAGCGGCAAGTTGAACTGCCTGATCAACGCCTGCTCGCACCGGGGCGCGATGCTCTGCCGACGCAAAACTGACAACCGCCCGACGCTGACCTGCCCGTTCCACGGCTGGACATTCCGCAACGACGGCAGCCTGCTCAAGGTCAAGGATCCCGACGGCGCCGGCTATCCGGACGCCTTCAACACGGACGGCTCACACGACCTGACCAAGGTCCGGTTCGACAGCTACCGCGGCTTCCTGTTCGGCAGCATCAACGACGATGTCGTCCCGCTCGAGGAGCACCTCGGCGACAGCACCAAGGTGATCGACCTGCTGGTGGACCAATCACCGGATGGTGTGGAGGTGCTGCGCGGGTCGTCGACCTACACCTACGACGGGAACTGGAAGGTGCAGGCGGAGAACGGTGCCGACGGTTACCACGTGTCCGCGGTGCACTGGAACTACGCTGCCACCACCTCCCGACGCGGTACCGGCGAATCGGCCAACGTCACCAAGGTCCTCGATGCCGGCGGTTGGGGGAAGGCCGGCGGGGGCTACTGGTCCTTCCCCCACGGGCATCTGTGCCTGTGGACGTATGCGGCCAACCCGCAGGACCGGCCGCTGTGGGACCGCCTCGACGAGCTCAAGGCCATGTTCGGCGAGGCCAAGGGTGACTTCATGGTCAAGGGCTCCCGCAACCTGTGCCTGTATCCGAACGTCTACCTGATGGATCAGTTCAGCACACAGATCCGGCATTTCCGGCCCGCTGGCGCCGAACAAGACCGAGGTCACCATCTACTGCATCGCGCCGAAGGGCGAGAGCGCGGAGGCCCGCGCGAACCGGATCCGCCAGTACGAGGACTTCTTCAACGCCTCGGGCATGGCCACGCCCGACGACCTCGAGGAATTCCGCTCCTGCCAGCTCACCTTCCGGGCGACCAAGGCGCGGTGGAACGACATGAGCCGCGGCGCGAAGCACTGGCTGACCGGACCGAACGACCTCGCCACCGCGCTCGGCATGGACGGGGTGCTCTCGTCGGGAGTGAAGAACGAGGACGAGGGCCTCTTCCCGGTGCAGCACAAGTACTGGCTAGACACCATGCGCGCCGGTTTGGCCGCCGACAACGGTTCCGTCTGAGGAGGATTCGATGACCACAACCCTGCCAACGACCTGCACCACGATCACCCAGCAGGCGATCGAGCAGTTCCTCTACCGCGAGGCGCGCTACCTCGACGACCGCGAGTTCGAGAAGTGGCTGGACTGCTACGCCGATGACGTCGAGTACTGGATGCCGTCGTGGCGCGACGACGAGCTGTTATCCGAGGACCCGCAGACGGAGATCTCACTGATCTACTACCCCAACAAGGGCGGCCTGACCGATCGGGTGTTCCGGATCAGAACCGAACGCTCCAGCGCCACCTCACTTCCGGAACCGCGCACCAGCCACAACATCACCAATGTGGAGGTCATCGAGCGTCGCGGTGACCTCGTGGATGTCCGGTTCAATTGGCACACCATGTATTTCCGGTACAACACCGTCGATCCCTATTACGGCACCTCGTTCTACACCATCGACTTCTCCGGGGAATCGCCGCTGATCCGCCGCAAGACCGTGGTGTTGAAGAACGACTACATCCACCACGTCGTCGACGTCTACCACTTCTGAGAGCTCAGCGAGGAACCCGCATGACGCAGTATCAAGTGGCGCTCGGTTTCGAGGACGGCGTCACCCGATTCATCACCTGCGAGGATGACCAGACCGTCGCCGACGCGTCATACCGGGCGCGGATCAACATCCCGCTGGACTGCCGCGACGGAGCCTGCGGAACCTGCAAGGCGTTCTGCGAGTCCGGCGAGTTCGACCCCGGCGTCTACATCGAGGACGCGCTCTCTGAAGACGAGTTCGAACAGGGCTATGTGCTGCCCTGCGTGATGAAGCCGAAGTCGGATCTGGTGCTGAAGATCGCCAGCACGTCCGAGGTCGCCAAGACCCAGGCCGCGACGTATGTCGGTGAAATCACGGAACTCACCCGGCTGTCTCCGAGCACCGTCTCGTTCACCCTCGAGATCCCCAACCGTGACGAATTGACCTTCCTTCCAGGGCAATACGTCAACATCAAGGTCCCCGGTACCGAGGAGAGTCGGTCCTACTCGTTCAGCAGCGCGCCGGACGACAACGCCCTGACCTTCTTGGTGAAGCTGACGCCGGGCGGGGTGATGTCGACGTACCTCGACGAGCGGGCCAAAGTCGGTGACCAGCTGACCTTCACCGGGCCCAACGGCAGTTTCTTCCTGCGCGAGGGACCGAGCCCGGTACTGCTGCTCGCCGGCGGCACCGGACTGGCGCCGATCCTGTCCATACTGCGGAAAATGCGCTCCAACGGCAGCAGGCCTGCGCACCTCATTTACGGCGTCAACACCGACGACGACGCGGTCGAACTGGACACCCTGGAGCGCCTGGCCACCGAGCTGGGGAGCCTGACCTGGCAGTATTGTGTCGCCGACCAGGCCAGCTCGGCGGTGCACAAGGGCTTCGTCACCGCCCTCATGCAACCCGAACACCTCCACGGCGGCGCCGCATCTGTTTACCTGTGCGGCCCGCCGCCGATGGTCGAGGCGGTCCGCAAGCACATCGACGCCGGGGGCGTAGAACCGGTCGGCTTCTACTACGAGCGGTTCGCGCTGTCCGGCACCGGCGCCGCTGCACGCGCCGAAGTGACCGCGGAGCCGGAGGTAGTCGCCGAAGCCGAAGCGCCGACCGTGGCCGCCCCGCCGGTCCCCGAGCGCGCACCGGCAGCCGTTGAAGTCGCGGCCGTCCTCACCGGCCCGGAAGGCCGGTCGGTGGCCGGACAGACGATATGGCCCAGCAAGGAGATTCCGCCTCTTGTCGGTGCAGCCGTCGCGGCGTCGCCCAGCGATGAGGCCGCAATGGCCCGCGCGATCGCGGGTCAGCCGATCGCGCGCGCAGGAAGCGATGTGCCGGTGATCCCGCTGGACACCGACGGCACACTCATCGAATCAGGCGAGGCGAGATCGGTTGCCGGGCAACAGGTGCTGGCACGCACCGATATCACCCCGTTGGTCGAGCCCCACTACATGATCGGCGAGGAGCATCCGTCGGTGCTCACCTCGGACGCCGTCTTCGACGCCAGGGAGGCACTCGAGCTGGGCGCGCTCGAGCTGACCATCGGCAGGATGACCTCGCAACAGTTGACCGGCTACCGACTGCTGGCCGAGTCGACGGTGCCATATGTGGAGGGCGAGCACTTCGTCGACGCCGCGGCCTACACCGACACCAACGCGGCCTTCCACGACTACCTGTTCAACATGACCGGCAACGAGCATCTGCTGCAGGCCTACAACAACCTCGGGGTCAAGGGCAGGATGCACGAGGTGCTGCGCCACGCGACGTGGTGCGATCCGCGTGTCGCGACGGACCATCTCGATATTGTGTCGGCGTTCGAGGCCGGTGACCGGGACACCGCAAGACGGTTGATATCCGAGCACGCCGATCGGTCGAAGCAGACCATGCGCCGCGCCTTGGATGAGAGCCGCGCCCGCGTGCTGCCGAAGTGGTTCAGCCGCGGCCGGTTCGAAGGCAAGACCGTCGTGGTCACCGGCGCCGCGCAGGGGATCGGGCAGACGGTGGCCAGGCGGATCGCTGCGGAGGGGGGAGAGGTGGCCCTCGTCGACCGGTCGGAACTGGTGTATCAGGAAGCCGCGGGGATCGCGGCCGCCGGCTGCCACGCCATCGCGGTCACCGCGGACCTGGAAACCTGGGAAGGTGCCGCAGCGGCGGCCGAGCGGGCCCGAGAGCGAACTGGGCCGGATCGACGTGCTGATCAACAACGTTGGCGGCAGCATCTGGTTTCGCCCCTACCAAGAGTACGGCCCCGAGGAGATCGAGGCCGAGGTGCGCCGCTCGTTGTTCCCGACGCTGTGGTGCTGCCGCGCCGTACTTCCCTACATGATCGAGGCGGGGTCCGGCACCATCGTCAACGTGTCGTCCAATGCCACCCGGGGCATCTACCGGGTGCCGTATGCGGCGGCGAAGGGCGGCGTCAACGCGATCACGACGGCGCTGGCGATGGAGACCGCCCCGCACGGCATCCGGGTCGTCGCGACGGCGCCCGGCGGAACCGACGCCCCGGAACGCCGGATTGCGCGCGGACCGGAGCGGCAGGAGGCCCGCGAACGGGAGTGGTACCAGCAGATCGTCGACCAGGTCACCGACTCATCGCTGCTCAAGCGGTACGGGACCCTGGACGAGCAGGCCGCGGCGATCACCTTCCTGGCCTCCGACGAAGCCTCCTACATCACCGGGACTGTGCTTCCCGTGGCGGGCGGCGACCTCGGGTGATCATCCGCTAGAAGAACGGCGATGACGCCCGGTGGCGTGCGATCGTGAACTTCGAGGTCCGCAGATGACCCGCGAAAGTTGTTGCGCCGCAGGAACGGTCACAGCGCATCGAATCAGTCCCGTGGCGAGACCAGCGCCGGGCGCGGGGTCTTTCAGTCGAGGTCAGCCTGCCAGAGGTCGGGGCCGAACACCTCGTACTGGATGTCGGCGGGCGGGACACCCCGCTCGATCAAAGCGCTGCGCACCGCCTGCATGAACGGGATCGGGCCGCACAGGTAGTACCAGGCGTTGTCGGGGAGGGTCGACGTCGGCGAGGTTCATCAGCCCGGCATGCACCCCGTCGACCGGTTCGTGGCTGGCGGTGCCGTTCGCATACCAGACGTGCAGCGACGCGTTGGGCAGCGCGAGGACGTCGCTGACCACCTGCCGGCGCAGCGCAACGGTGCCCTCGTGCTCGTCGGCGTGCAGCACCATAATCTGCAGGCCGGAGCCGGCGGCGGCCAGATGTGACAGCATGCCGGCCATCGGGGTGATACCGACGCCGGCGCTGGCGAACACGACCGGGCGCCCCGAATCGTCAAGCACGACATCGCCATAGGGCAGCGACATCGTGACCACGTCGCCGACCTGCAGCTTGTCGCACATCAGCGTGGATACCTCGCCGTCGGGCTTGCCGGCGCCGCGCACCCGCTTGATCGAGATCTGGCGGTGCTGCCCGTCGTCGGCCCTGGTGAGACTGAACTGTCGCGGTTGACGGACACCGTCGGGCATCGGCATCTGTAGCGTCACATACTGCCCGGGCAGCGAGGTCTTCACCAACCGGTCGTCGATCCGCTGGAACACGAAGGTCATGACGTCCGGGGATTCCGGGATCTTCCTCTCGACCGCCCAGTCCCGCCACACCGTCTGCGGCTTGACCCCACGCGCACTGTAAAGCCCCCGTTCCTGGTTGATCAGCGCGTTGGCCATCAGCCAGTACACCTCGTCCCAGGCGGCGGCGACCTCCGGCGTGACCGCATCGCCGAGAATGTCGACGATCGCCCCCATCAACTCGTCGTGTACGACCTGATATTGCTCGGGCCGTATCCCGAGCGACGCGTGCTTGTGCGCGATCCGCGACATCAGCTTCTCCGGAGCGGAGTCGGAGGTCACCAGGCCGGTTGCGAAGGCCGCCACCGACCCTGCGAGCGCCTGCTGCTGGGAACCATCGTGCTGATTGCCGCGGTTGAAGGTCCCGTCGAGCAGGCTCGGGTGCGCTGTGAACAGCCGCTCGTAGAAGCGTGCCGCGATCTTCTGAATGTGTTCACCGACCACTGGCAATGTGGCTTCGATGACGGGACGAGACTGTGACGAGAGCATCGCGCGCTCCTCAAGAAGGGCGAAGTCAGCTGCTGGGGGCGCAGCTGGATGGGGCCATCGACACTAGTTTCGCCATCCCTCGTCGATGGTGCTAGAACTTTCCGCCAGCCGGGACGAGTCGCACAGGCTGCGGTGAAGATCATGCTCGGATTCGCCCAAATCTATTGCTCGGGCCACGATTTGGGTCTCATCGACCCAAACGAGATGTCTCCCGACGGATCAGTCGAGTCGCCACCGACATCGACTCTAGTGGTAGCCGAGAAACGCCGATCGACTGCGCCGCTCTATAATTCGATGATAGCCCCACTTGCCTTAATACGGCGGTCAGCGCCGTTGAATCGATTGCTCCGTGGATCCGGACCTGGTCTGCTTGGTGCCGCCGCTGTCTAGCGGTGGACACCACAGCAGCGCTACGACTCGATTTCGTGATCTGCCCGGGACACCGAGACCGTCCTCGTGGTGTCCGCTGGCCGACAACGTCACGGTCGTGCCACTGGACGGAAGGTCGGCCCAAAGCTAGGCGGATAGCGCGCAGTCAGGGGACGATACGTCCGAGGTTCGGCGCAAGCGATCAAGACACCAACGTATGTCCGGTCGACGGCCGGTTACGACGAGCTACCTCGAAGGAGCCTTGACATGTCCATATCGGCGGACACATCGGATCCGCGGCTTGACGCCCGACGACAACGCACGGTCGTGTGGGTGGTCGGTCTGGCGACGCTGGGGCTGATCTTCGACGGCTACGACTTGGTCATCTATGGCGCGGTGGTGCCTACCTTCCTTCGCGACCCGTCCCAAATAGGCGAGGTATCTCCCGCGATGGCGGGCGCGCTCGGCAGCTACGCGCTGGTCGGCGTGCTGGTTGGCGCGTTGCTCGCCGGTACCGTCGGCGACATAATCGGCCGTCGGAAGGTGATGCTCACCGCCTACGCGTGGTTCGCGATAGGAATGGGCTTAACCGCTTTGACGAGCACTACGACGATGTTTGGCCTGCTGCGGTTTCTGACCGGTTTGGGCGTTGGTGCCCTGGTGGCAACGACGGGCGCCCTGGTAGCCGAGTACGCCCCGCCGGGAAAGAAGAACCTCGCTACTGCCATCGCTTACGCCGGCGTGCCGATCGGAAGCCTGATGGCGGCCCTGCTCGCCATCCTGTTGCTCGACCTGATCGGGTGGCGTGGCATGTTCTGGATCGGGGCGTTGCCGCTCGTCACCCTGTTGCCGCTGGCGTTCTTCAAGATGCCGGAGTCGGTGGCGTGGTTGGCCGCAACAGGTCGCCATGACCGGGCCCGCGAGGTCTCCGAGCGGACCGGGGTTCCGGTTCCGTACGCGGCGGGCGACGCCCCCGCAGCGGCCGGGGAAGTGCGCGCACCCGAGGGCCGGGCGGGGTTCGCCGGCCTATTCAGCGGCACCTACATAATGCCGACGGCACTCCTCGGGTTGATCAGCGCTACCTGCCTGATGCTGGTCTACTCGTTGAACACCTGGCTGCCAGAACTCATGCGTCGTGCCGGGTTCGAGGCCAAGGGTTCGCTGGCATTTCTCCTGGTGCTCAACGGCGGGGCGATTTTGGGAGCACTGATCGGTTCTCGGCTGGCCGACCGACTCGGGCCTAAACGGGTGGTGGCCGTTTGCTTCCTGATCGGGGGGGTCGCCATCGGGTTGCTTACCCTGAGCCTTCCACTCGGCCTGCTCCTGTTGTTCGTGGCGTTTGCCGGTTTGGGCACCAGTGGTACCCAAACGCTGATCTACGCCTTCGTGGCGAACTACTACCGAACCAACGTTCGGGGCGCGGCTGTGGCCTGGTGCGCCGGGTTCGGTCGGTTGGGCGGTGTGGGCGGCCCGTTGCTCGGCGGCTTCCTGATCGCTGCAGGTCTGGCCCTCAACTCGATCTTCTGGGTCCTGGCCGGTCTGTGCCTGCTGGGGCTTGTCCTCACCCTGCTGGTGCCGGTTGCTCGTGGGCGTGAGGTGGCGACCATCAAGATCGAGCCGGCTGCGGTCGTCGTACCCCGCCCCGTCACGACTTCATCCCGGGAGGTCTGATTCATGCTTTACGACACCATCCTGTGCGTGGTCGACTCAGCCGGCAACAAGCTCACCCAAGACCGGGTCACCGAGTTCGTCAGGTTGACCGGCAACGCGGTCCACGTGATCTACCTGGCGCCCGAGTATTTGATCACCGGCGAAGTGATGTCTACCCCCGGTCTGCCTGAGGGCGGCACCGACGTCAACATCGACCCCGAACACGTGCGCGAACTTCAGGAGTACCTCGCCCGCGCGATCGCCGGCGGGATCGAGGCCCACGGCGAGATCGTCCCGGCGACCCACTTCGAGCGCAGTGACGCCATCCTGGAGCGAGCCCAAGCGCTCAATGCGGACCTGGTCATCCTGAACACCGAGGTAGGCGGGCAGAAGGCCAAGGCCAAGCTGGCCGAGAAGATCGCGGCCCGCCACGACAAGATCGCGGTGCTCATCGCGCGCTCCACCGCCTCCGTTGAGCAGCCAAGCGCTGGGTAGGGCTGACCCGTCTCAGCGCTTGGTCAGATCTTCACGCAGACGTTGGACATCTCGGTGTAGAACTCGAGCCCGTGCACGCCACCCTCGCGGCCGATGCCGGAGTGCTTCATGCCGCCGAAGGCCGTGCGCAGGTCGCGGAGGAACCAGGAGTTGACCCAGACGATGCCGGCCTCGAGCTGCGGGGCGACCCGGTGCACCCGCGAGGAGTTGGTGGTGAAAAAGGTTGCGGCCAAACCGTATTTGGTGTCGTTGGCGAGCTTGATCACCTCGTCCTCGTCGCTGAAGGGAATCAGCGCAACGGCAGGTCCGAAGATCTCCTCGGTGGCCACCCGGCTGTCGTGGGCGAGGCCCTTCCAGATGGTGGGTTCCACCCAGGAGCCGCCGTCCCGCTCGTCACCGAACTTCGGCGCGCCGCCGCCGTGCAGCACCTCGGCGCCCTCTTCCTCGGCGAGCTTGTAGTAGCTCAACACCTTGTCGCGGTGCTCGTCGGAGACCACCGGACCGAAGTTGGTGGCCTCGTCGTCGGGGTAGCCGTACTTGAGCTCGGTCTTGGCGTAGGCCACCAGCCGGTTGGCGACCTCGTCGAAGATCGACTCGTGCACGTAGACCCGCTCGGTGCCGAGGCAGACCTGGCCGGTGTTGAGGAAGCACGACCGGCCCAGTTCCTTGATGGCCAGGTCGAGGTCGGCGTCCTCGAAGACGATCCCGGCGTTCTTGCCGCCCATCTCCATCGAGGAGGCCTTCAGGGTCGGGGCGACGGCCTTCAGGATGATCGAGCCGGTCACGGTCTCACCGGTGAAGGTGATGCCGTCGACGTCGGGGTGCGAGGTGATCAACGCACCGGTCTCGCCGAACCCGTGGACGACGTTGTAGACGCCCTCGGGGACGCCGACCTCGTTCATGACCTCGCCAACGAGGGTGGCGGTCGAGGGGGTGACCTCGGACGGCTTGACGACGACGGTGTTGCCGCAGGCGAGCGCGGGGCCGGCCTTCCAGGTCATCAGCAGCAGCGGCAGGTTCCACGGCGAGATGATGCCGATGACGCCGCGGGGGCGGCGCACGCCGTAGTTGAGCGCACCCAGGCCGTCCGGGGTGTCCATGCGGAACGCCTCGGTGGCATGCTCGCGGAGCACATCGGCGAAGGTCGCGAAGTTGGCCCCACCCCGGGGGATGTCGACGTGGCTGGCGACCGAGTAGGGCTTGCCGGTGTCCAGGACCTCCGCCTCGAGGAACTCGTCGAACCGCTTGTTGATGCCGTCGGCGATGGCACGGACCATCTTGGCGCGCTCCGCCTGCGGCATCTTGCCCCACGGGCCGTGGAGGGCGGCACGGGCAGCTGCGACCGCGGCGTCCACCTCGGCCTTGCCTGCGGTGTGGGCCTGGGCGGTGACCTCACCGGTGATCGGGTACAGGACGTCGAACGTGTTGCCGGTCTCGACGAACTTGCCATTGATGAAGTTCGGCAGCTGCCGAACTGTGATTTGCTTGCCCACTTGGGAACCGACCTTCTCGGTGCTATTTTTTCTGCTGCTTGGCCGCACGCTCGGCGAGGGTCTCGTCGCCGGCGGCCCAGTGCGACTTGGGTACCTCACGGACGATGACCCGCACGGCTTCCTTCTTGGCCACGTCCGTCTCCACGACGGCTTCGGTCAGCTTGCTGATCAGTGCCCGCAACTTCTCGGGGCTGCGTCCCTCGGCCAGCGTGACCTCGATTAGCGGCATTACTCGCCGCCTTCGATGGTTACCTCTCCAAGGGTGGAGAACTTGCAGGTCACGGTCGACCCGGGCGGGGCGAAGACGGCGTCGGTGATGCCCCCCGTCAGCACGATCTGGCCGGCCTCGATGGCCAGGCCGCGGCGGGCCAGGTCGTTGGCGGCCAGCGCCAGCGCCTCGCCGGGATGTCCCTGCACATCGGCACCGGTGCCGGTGTGCTCGAGCTTGCCGTCGACGTAGACCTCGACCTTCTCGGTCAGCAGATCGATGTCCTCGGGCTTCACCACCACGGAGCCGGTAGCCCAAGCCCCGCTGGAGGCGTTGTCGGCGACAACGTCACCCGCCCGGAAGCGGAAGTTCTTGTACCGGGAGTCGATCACCTCGGCGCCGGACGAGACGGTCTCGACGGCGGCCATCGCGGACTCGCGGGTGACACCCGGGCCGGCCAGCCGGTCCTTCATGACGAAGATGATCTCCGGCTCGATCCGCGGGTGGATCAGCTTCGCCTGCGGCACCGGGTCGCCCTCGTTGAGAATCATGTCGTCGGTCAGCCACGCGACGAACGGGGCGTACACGCCCATCCGCTTCTGCTTGGCCTCACTGGTCAGGCCCAGCTTCACGCCGACCAGCTTTTCACCGCGCGCCAACCGCTTGGCCAGGTTGGCGTCCTGGATTCGATAGCCGGTGTCGACATCGAGCTCCGGCCACTCGTCGGTGAAGGGCTCCCGATCACGCCGCTCCGCCTCGCAGGCGAGCAGTTCGGCGGCGACACGTTCCTCATCCCACTCGGCCATTGGTCCTCCTCGACGATGGCATTCGACGATCCAGATGCGGACCGTCGAGCTCTGTGACGGGTACGACGTTACGGGTTCGGTTCGGCGTCGGCCCCCCGTTTCCGATGGGCGGGAAGCCGGCGTTGGCGGTCGTGCCCAGAACGAGGCGAGGTCCTTCTCACTGGACGGCAAGCGACGCCTTTTGGCGGCGACCAGCGACGGCGCTCGTCTACTGTCGCGCGCATATTCCCAGTCCAAGGAGGCGCGCTGCAATGCAGTACTTCCTGAACGGTTATCGCAAGGGCGACCCGAGAATCCAACCCGCGGCGCACGGCAGAACGGACGATCAGCCCGAACTGCCAGAGGAGGTCGACGTCCTCATCGTCGGTACCGGACCGGCGGGACTGCTCCTTGCAGCCCAGCTGTCTGTGTTCCCGGACATCGTGACCCGCGTGGTCGAGAAAGCAGACGGCCCTTTGGAAGTCGGCCGAGCGGACGGGGTGAACTGCAGGACCGTCGAGACGTTTGAGGCTTTCGGTCTGGCCGAGCGAATGACGGCGGAAGCTTACTGGGTCAACCAGACCAACTTCTGGGGGCCTGATCCCGACGAGCCCTCCCGCATCAAGCGCTTCGGGCGCGTGCAGGACGTCCGCGACGGGCTTTCGGAGATGCCGCACGTCATCGTCAACCAGGCCCGGCTGGCGGACTTCCTGCTGGAGTTCGCAAGGAACTCGCCGAGCCGCCTGCAACCCGACTACAGCCACGAAGCCGTCGCGCTGCAGGCCCCTGAATCCGACGACGAGCCCGTTGTGGTGACGATTCGCCGCGGCGACGACACCGAGGTCACCGTCAAGGCCAAGTACGTCGTCGGCTGCGACGGTGCACACAGCACCGTGCGCGAGGCCATCGGCCGCAAGCCGCAGGGCGGGGGTCACGACAAGGCCTGGGGTGTGATGGACCTTCTGGCGGTGACCGACTTCCCCGACATTCGATTCAAGGCCACGATCCAGTCCAGCAGCGGTGGCAACATCCTGCTGATACCCCGCGAGGGCGGATATCTGGTGCGCCTGTACGTGGACATGGGTGAGATCGCCCCCGACGCCTGGCTCGTGGCGGGTGAGGTCCTCGAACAAGCCCAGCGTGTCCTGGCTCCCTACACGCTCGAGGTCCGGGAGACCGTATGGTTCTCGGTCTATCGGGTCGGCCACACCGTGACCGACAAGTTCGACGACGTCGCCGAAAACAAGGTGGGCACCCGCTCGCCGCGCGTCTTCATCGCCGGGGACGCCTGCCACACCCATACCGCCAAGGCCGGTCAGGGCATGAATGTATCCATGCAGGACACGTTCAACCTCGGGTGGAAGCTCGCGGCCGTGCTGCAGGGACGCAGCCCGGGCGCGCTGCTCGACACCTACTCCCTGGAACGGAAGAAGATCGCCGAGGACCTTATCGAGACGGACACCCGGTGGTCGCAGGCGATGGGCGGAGCCGGGCGGGTCGACTCCGACGACCCCAAGGTCGCGATGGCTGCATTCGCCGAGGTCCAGCGCCAATTCATCACCAACGGCGAGTTCACCGCAGGACTGGCCACGCACTACCCTCCCGGATTGCTCACCGGCGACGACGCCCATCTGCACCTGGCACCCGGGTTCCCGCCGGGACGCCGGTTCAAGTCGGCCGAGGTCATCCGTCTGGGCGACGCCAAGCGCGTCCACCTCGGGCACGTGCACCGCGCCGACGGCCGGTGGCGGCTTTACGCCTTCGCCGATGCCGTCGACCCCAGCGCCAGCGGGTCGCGGTTCCTCGACCTGATGGACTTCCTTGCGAGCGATGACTCGCCGGTCGGCCGCTTCACGCCGAAGGGCGACGATTTGGACGGGGTCTTCGACGTCCGCGGGATCATCCAGCAGTCCCATCTGGACGTCGAATTGACCGGAATGCACGGCCTCCTCAGGCCGCGCAAGGGCAAGCTCGGTCTCGTGGACCACGAGAAAGTATTCGCGCCGGTCGAAGACGTCGACAAGGACATCTTCGACCTGCGCGATATCGACCGCGGAGCCGGTGCCCTCGTGGTCGTGCGACCTGACCAGTACGTCTCATTGGTGCTGCCGCTCGACGGCTACGACGAGCTGAACGAGTTCTTCGGACGGTTTATGAAGAGCGAAGCAGCCTAACGCGGTAGTTTTGACGTGTGCGGTGGAGCACAGGGCGCACATGACATCACGATCTGCGACCGTCCGCCGCACGCACCGGGAAACTGGGTATCACCATGCAGCGAAATAGCCCGCGTCCGAGACGACTTCGGGTTTCCGCGTTGGCGGCGGTCGCGAACCCGGCCTACACCCGGATTGATACCTGGAACCTGCTTGACGACGCGTGCCGGCTTCTCGCCGCGGTGCACCGCTCCGGGCAAGACGCAACCGCCGAAGTGCGGAAGGTGAAGCGGCTGCTGGACCGCCTCGGCGCCTACGAGCGGTACTGGCTGTACCCCGGTGCGACGAAACTGGCGGTGTTCCGCGGTTACCTCACCGATCTGGCCACGGAGCCGCTCACCGAGGAGGTGGCGCTGGCGGTGCGCCTGCTCACCGAGTACGGCGACCGCGCCGCGCTGTTCAACCCGTCCGCATCCCTGGCCGACCAAGAGTTGGTGGCACGAGCCAGGCAGCAGCAGTTCTACACCGTCCTCCTCGCCGACGATTCGCCCCCCGCGGCACCCGAAAGCCTGGCCGAGAGCCTCCGGGCACTACGGACTCCGTCAGATGACGTGCAGTTCGAGCTTCTGGTGGTGTCCAGCGTCGAGGACGCCATCACCGCCGTGGCACTCAATGGCGAGATACAGGCGGCGATCGTGCACGATGACTTGCCGCTACGCTCCAGCGACCGACTGCCGCTGATGACGACGCTGCTCGGCGCCAAGGATGGCACCGTCGCGACTGATCGCACCCAGGATTGGGTGGAGTGCGGCGAGTGGATCAGGGAGCTGCGGCCACACATCGACCGCTATTTGCTCACCGACGAGTCGATTGCCGCAGCGATCGATGAGCCCGATATCTACGACCGCACCTTCTATCGGCTCAACGATGCCACGGATCTGTACAGCACACTGCTGGCCGGGATGCGGACCCGGTTCGCCACACCGTTTTTCGACGCGCTGCGCAGCTTTGCGGCGGCGCCGGTGGGCCAGTTCCACGCGCTGCCCGTCGCGCGGGGTGCGAGCATCTTCAACTCCAAGTCGTTGCGGGATATGGGCGAGTTCTACGGCCGTAACATCTTCATGGCCGAGACGTCGTCGACCTCGGGCGGGCTGGACTCCCTGCTCGACCCGCACGGCGCCCTCAAGGAGGCGATGAACAAGGCGGCCGAAACCTGGAATTCCGATCAGACGTATTTCGTCACCAATGGCACCTCGACCGCGAACAAGATCGTCGTGCAGTCGCTGGCCCGGCCGGGTGACATCGTCCTCATCGACCGCAACTGCCACAAATCGCACCATTACGGGCTGGTGCTGGCCGGCGCGAACCCGTTGTATCTGGACGCCTACCCCCTGGAACCCTTCGCCATCTACGGGGCCGTCTCGCTGCGCACGATCAAGACGGCGCTGCTCGACCTGGAGGCGGCCGGGCAGTTGCACCGCGTACGCATGCTGCTGCTGACCAACTGCACCTTCGACGGCATCGTGTACAACCCGCGCCGGGTGATGGAGGAGGTCCTGGCGATCAAACCGGACATCTGCTTCCTCTGGGACGAGGCGTGGTACGCGTTCGCGACCGCGGTGCCCTGGGCGCGACAGCGCACGGCGATGATTGCCGCCGAGCAACTCGAGTCGATGCTGTCATCCGCCGAGTACGCAGAGGAGTACCGGACCTGGCGCGCAGAAATGAAGGGGGTCGACCGGTCGCAATGGGGCGAGCACCGGCTGCGGCCCGACCCAGAGCGTGCCCGGGTCCGGGTGTATTCGACCCATTCCACTCACAAATCACTCTCGGCGCTACGGCAGGCGTCGATGATTCATATCCGCGATCAGGATTTCAACACGCCACGCCCGCGACGCGTTCGGCGAGGCGTTTTTGACGCACACCTCGACGTCACCCAACCAGCAGCTGCTCGCGTCGTTGGACCTGGCCCGCCGCCAGGTCGACCTAGAGGGTTTCGAGCTGGTCCGATACGCCTACAACATGTCGCTGGTCTTCCGGCATCGGGTGCGCCACGACCGGCTGATCAGCAAGTGGTTCCGCATCCTCGACGAATCCGACCTGGTTCCTGGCGAGTTCCGGGATTCCGAGGTCAGGTCATACCGTCACCTGAGCCTGGGCGCTTTGCACGACTGGAACGAGGCCTGGAGATCGGACGAGTTCGTCCTCGACCCGACCCGGGTCACCCTGTTCATCGGCAAGACCGGGATGAACGGCTACGACTTCCGCGAAGAGATCCTGATGGAGCGCTTCGGTATTCAGATCAACAAGACCTCCATCAATAGCGTCCTGTTGATCTTCACGATCGGCGTGACGTGGTCGAGCGTGCACTATCTGCTCGACGCGTTGCGCCGGGTCGCTGTCGACTTCCAGCGGAGCGAGCAGGCCGCCAGCAAGGCCGACCGCGCCCTACGGCAGCGCCGGGTCGAAGAGATCACCGAGGACCTCCCGCCGCTACCCGACTTCAGCGAGTTCGATGGGGCATTTCGACCGGACGCCGCCAGCGCCTTCGGGGATATGCGGTCGGCCTTCTACGCCGGATATGACGACTCCGACCGCGAGCACGTGCTGCTCGGTGAGGCCGGACGGCGGATCGCCGACGGCAAGACGCTGGTGTCGACCACGTTCGTCGTCCCCTATCCGCCCGGCTTCCCCGTGCTGGTCCCCGGTCAGGTGCTCTCGAAGGCGATCCTGTACTTCCTCGCGCAACTCGACGTCAAGGAGATCCACGGCTACAACCCGGATCTCGGGCTGTCCGTGTTCACCGAAGCCGCGCTCAAGCACCTCACCGAGGCGCGCGACGCGAGGGGATAACCCTGAACGAAACCGGCCTCACGACACTAGACGGTGGACGGGAGCTCGTCGTCATATAGGACGACGCCCATCCCGTTGATCCACTCGTAGATCGGCTCGTAGGACAGGGTGGTGCCCGGGTGCCCGTGCATGGCGCCTGCCACCGCAACCCACGCCCGCACCTCACCGGTTCCGTTACCCGCCAGCGCCAGTTCGTCATTGGGCATGTCGAGCAGGTCGTCGCTGAGCTCGGTCTGCTCGAGTTGCTTGACGAACCAGTTGTCGAACTCCTCGTCGATGTCGCCCACCCGCGGCTCCCCGATGAAATGGGACAACCCACCCGCGGCACACAACGCGACCCGGTCCAAACCTGGGTAGCTGCGGACGGCGTCGCCGACGGCCTTACCGAACTCATAGCACTGCCGAAGGGTCATCAAAGGCGGTGTCGTGCAGTTCATTACGATCGGTACCATCGGCAGCCGCATCTGCGGATCGAGTTCGTAGTACACCGTCATGAAGCCGTGGTCCGCCTTCATCTTGTACGACAGCGCCGGCTGAAACCCGGCGGCGACGGTCACATCCATGATGTGTCGCGCCAGCCCCGGCTCGCCGGGCACGATCACCTTGGGAATCTTCAGCCACTTCTCCAACGGACCCTGGTGGCCCTCGCCGAGCCCGATCACCAGCTGCGGCAGGTTGTCCAGGAAGAAGTTGGTGAAGTGCTCACCGGACAGCATCACGACCGCCTGAACCCCGGATTTCGCGGCTCGCTCCCGGACGCGTTCCAGCGCGGCGAAGAACCGATCGCCCATCTCGCGCGGCGCCGACTCGCGGTCGGCGGCCATCATGGGCGCGTGGGAGGAGGCGTAGGCCATCACGATGTCTGCCATCGAGTCTTCCTTTTGGGTGCGTTGTCGGTTGCGTCGAACAGCGGTCGGTAGTCGGCACGCTTGTAGCCCATCGCCCGGCAGTAACCATTGATGATCACCGGATGTGTACCGGCCGCGTAAAAAGCGGCGACGTCGCCGTTCAGCAGCGCCGTGCGCTCCTCGTCGGTCAGGTCGTAGCCCTCGACCGACAGTTCGGGGCGCGGCGCGTCCGCGGGGGCATTCTCCATTGCCCGCAAGTAGTCGAAGAGGCATTGCTGCAGTTGATAAAGGCTCACTTCCCGGCACCTCTCCGGCGTTGACGGACACCCTCAGTTTGTCGCACCCCGCATGTGGGGGGAAGTTCTTCCCGGTTCTCAGGACGCTTTGGCGTAGCTCACCACGGCCATGCCGTTGATCCACTCGTAGATCGGCTCGTACGCGAGGGTGGTGGCCGGCTGCCCGCCCATCGCGCCCGCGATGGCGACCCAGGCCCGGACCTCACCGGTTCCGTTGCCCGCCTCCATCAGCTCATCGTTCGGCAGGTCGAGCAGCTCGCCGAGGCCCGGCTTGCCGAGCTCCCCGAGGAACCAGTGGTCGAACTCCTCGTCGATGTCGCCGACCCGCGGTTCGCCGACGAAGTGTGACACGCCGCCGCCAGCCACCAGGATGATCCGGTCGAGCCCCTGGTACGACCGGATCGCGTCACCGAGCGAGATGCCGAAGTCGTAGGAGTCGCGCAACGTCATCAGCGGCGGGCTAGTGCAGTTCAGCACCATCGGGACTAGCGGGAGCTGCCAATCTGGATCGAGCTGGTTGTACACCGTCAAGAAGCCATGGTCGGGCTCCAGCTCGTACGCTAGCGCCGGCCACCAGCGATCTGCCATCAGCTGCTCGGTGATGTGGTGCGCGAGTTGCAGGCTCACCCTTGATCTGGGTGCCCTCCATCCTGAGCCATCGAGCGTCCGGGGTCCGGTACTTGTCGGCCAACCCGATCGCAAGCTGCGGCAGTCCGTCGAGGAAGTAGTTGGTGAAGTGCTCGCCGGACAACATCACCGCGGCTTGCGGGTTCGCTGCCTGCGCCTGCTCCCGGATCGTCTTCAGTGCCGCGAACCAGCGCTCACCCATCTCGGGCGGAGCTGATCCCGGGTCCGCGGCCTGCATGGGTGCGTGCGCCGCGGAGTACGCCATCACTATTTCCGCCATCTTGTCCTCCGTGGTTCTGCCGCCGCCGAGTCGGCGAGCAATGGACGGTAGTCAGCCCGCCGGTAACCCATCGACCGGCAGAGGCTGTTGATGATCACCGGATGTGTGCCCATCGCAAAGAGCCGGCCCACATCGAGCGTCTCCACGGCTTTGCGCTCTTCATCGGTGAGGTCATATCCCACTGCGGAGATGACAGGCTTTTGCTCCGGCGGGGCGTGCTTTCTTGCGCGCATGTAGTCGAACAGGCACTTCTGCATCTGATACTGGCTCATGGGCCACCTCCGTTGCCGACGTGGACGACGCGGTAGTAGACGCGCGGGCGTCCTATGCAAATCGTGTGTCGCGCTTTCACCGAAAGTGCCCAGAAACGCTGTACCTTCCGCCCAGTGGCACGTGGGGCGGAAGGCAGAAGGAGCGACACGGTTAGGCAAGCTGCTGGCCCGGCCAGCCGGTGTAGGACTCGGCGAGGTAGGTCTGGCCGGCGGTGGATGACACGACGGCGTTGAGTTCGCCGAGCTGCCGTTTGAGGTCGAAGCCCACACCTTCGACCGGGGTGTGCAACATCTGGGTCATCCAGTAGGAGAAGTTCTCCGACTTCCAGATCCGGTCCAGGGCCCGCGGGCCGTAGGCATCAAGTGCATCCAGGCTGCCGCCCTGACCGAGTGCGTGGACGAGGTATTCGTGCAAGATGCGCACGTCGTTGATCGCCAGGTTGAGTCCCTTCGCACCGGTTGGCGGAACCGTGTGCGCGGCGTCACCGGCCAATACGAGCCGGCCCCAACGCATCGGCTCGGCGACGAAACTGCGGAACCGCAGCAGGGTGCGTTCGAAGATCGGCCCCTGATTGAGCTCGAACCCGTCATCGCCGTCGACCCGAGCCTGCAGCTCGTCCCAGATCTGCTGGTTCGACCACGACTCGACGTCCTCGTCGATCGGGCACTGGAAGTACAGCCGTTGGATCTTCTCGGTGCGCTGACTGATCAACGCGAATCCCCGGTCGGAGTGCGCGTAGATCAGCTCCGGCGCGTTGAACGGTGACTCGCTGAGCACGCCGAACCAGGCGAACGGGTACTCCTTGAAGTAGTGCTCCCGCTGGATCTCCGGGATGAGGAACCGGCAGATGCTGCGAGACCCGTCGGTGCCTGCGACCACCTCGCACTGGATCTCGCACTCGGTCCCGTCCGCGTCGACGAACCGGATCAGCGGCGAATCCCCCTCCACGCCAGTGACTTCGGTTTCCCTCACCCCGAAACGGACGTCGCCGCCGTCCCTGTCTCGGGCGTCGGCGAGATCGATGAAGACATCTGTCTGCGGATACAACCAGCACGACGCGTTGACCAGGGCAGCGAAGTCGATGCGGTGGCCGGATCCGTCAAAGCGCAACTCGATGCCGTGGTGCTCGTACCCGTCGGTGTGCACCCGGTCGCTGACACCGGAATTCACGAGCGTTTTGACCACGCCGTCCTCGAGGATGCCGGCCCGGTGCGTGGTCTCGATCTCGTGCCGGGACCGGCTGTCGATGGCCACGTTGTCTATTCCGCTCTTGGCGAGCAGGTGGGAAAGCATCAGGCCGGCCGGGCCCGCACCCACGATTCCCACTCGGGTCTTGATCGTCGTGGGCATTAAGGCCTCCCGCCAATCGTTGGCACATGCCTCAGATTGCGCCCATTATTGGCGAGCTACGTGTTTGTGCACCACGGCCTTCCATACAGTGGGATGTTGACTGCTACTCACCCAGCACGGGGAAAGTTCTTTCCGCTCGACGGAACAACGGTGGCGGTCCAACCCGGTCGGCGGTAACCGTGCCATCCTCAGGAGGGACTTTCGCACAGAGGTGGTCGACGCGTGGTAGAGCAGACGCAAGTTTTGGATGTACATGCGCACGCCATGCCAATGCCGATGTTGGGCTGGCTTGCCGATCAGGGCCTCGCCGACACGTCGGCGGTCGAACAGGAAATCATCCGTATCGACCCGAAGATCAGCGGCGTAGGACCGAATGTGCCACTGCCGCTGGCGCGTTCACAGCATGACGTGGCCGCCCGCCTCAGCGAAATGGACGACGCCGCGGTGAGCCATCACGCCGTGTCGCTACCGCCCTTCCTGTTCGCCAGCACAGCCGATGACCGGCAGCTTGTTGCTGAGGTAACGCAGCGCGGCAACGATGCGCTCGCCGACTACATCGCCGGCGCACCGGATCGCCTGCTGGGGCTGGGACACGTCGCGCTCGGGTGGCCCGATGCGGTGTCGGAGGCCCGGCGCTGCGTGGACGAACTCGGGATGTCGGGGTTGGCGATCGGTACCCGCGGTGGTGGCCACGACCTCGATTCGGCTGTCAACGAGGACTTCTGGGAATTCGTCGGCGAGCGACGCGTATTCGTGTTCATCCACCCCAGTGGGGTGCCTGATGGGCCCCGCCAGCGCGACTATTACATGGCTCAACTGGTCGGCTACCCAATGGAGACGGCACTGGCCGTAGCCCGGCTGGTCTTCAGCGGAGTTTTGGAGCGCCACGATCCCGTGGTGTGCCTGGCGCACGGCGGCGGTTGCCTGCCGGCACTTCGCGGCCGACTCGACTTGGGATGGGAACGCAAGGATGTCGCACACACAACGGCGCAACCGCCCAGCGCCTACACCCAGCGGCTGTACTACGACACCGCAGTGTTTGCCGACCCGCTCTTGCGGCGCCTCGTTGACGACTATCCGGGCCACGTGCTGCTAGGCACCGATCACCCATTCGAGCTAGGCGATCGGGATCCGGTCGCAACGGTGGCTCGCCTCGGCCTCAGTGCCGACCTCACCCGCAGGATCCTGTGGGACGATGCCGCTCGACTGCTGAACCTATCGGATGTGACGCAGCAGGACGGCTGAGGCTCCCGCGACTGTAACGCGTGTGGCTTGGTAAGGAGGCATTTGTCATGCCTGGCGATAACGCCCCCCGGCCTGCGTCGGCGTGGGCGCCGCTGCGTATGTTCCCGATTTTCCGGGCGCTATGGATCGCCCAGTTCGCTTCCAATACGGGCACCTGGATGCAGACCGTCGGCGCACAGTGGCTACTGATTGACACCTCCCCGCTGCTGGTGTCGTTGGTGCAGACCGCCGCGAGTCTGCCCATCGTGTTGCTGTCCCTGCCCGCCGGGGCCTTGGCGGATTTGGTAGACCGGCGACGGCTGCTGCTCGGCGCTCAGCTGGCGATGTTCCTGGCCGCGTCGGCGTTGGCCGTCGCGACCTTCGCCGATACCGCTTCTCCTGCCTTGATCTTGGGACTCACCTTTGCATTGGGCTGTGGTAACGCGGTGGCCAGCCCGGCGTGGCAGGCGATACAGCCCGATCTGGTCGATCGTGAGCTTCTCCCGCAGGCGGCGGCCTTGAACGGGTTGAACATGAACGTCGCCCGGGCGGTGGGACCGGCGGTCGGCGGTGTCGTCGTGGCGGTGGCCGGTGCCGGTTGGGTTTTTGCCCTCAACGCGGCGTCGTTTGTGGGGATAGCCGTGGTGGTGGCGAGCTGGCGGGCGCCGGTGCTGGCCGACGGGCCGCGGGAGCGGCTGGTCGAGGCGCTGCGGGCGGGCGGGCGGTATGTACGGCATGCCTTGATCGTGCGGCGGTTGCTGTACCGGGCGGTCCTCTTCATCCCGGCTGCCAGCGCGATCTGGGCGCTGCTGCCGGTGGTGGCAGCCTTGAACCTGCACCTCGGCTCCGCCGGTTACGGGCTGCTGCTCGGCATGGTCGGGATCGGTGCGGTGGCTGGGGCGGTGGTCATTCCACGGCTACGAGCGAGGGTCGGCTCGGCAGGCTTGGTTACCGGGGCGATGGTGGTCACCGCGGTGGCCGTCGTCGTGGTGGCGACGGTCAGCAACGCGGTGCTGGTGGGCATCGCCCTGTTGCCGATCGGAGGCGCCTGGATCGCAGTGATGTCCAGCTTGAACGCGGGGCTGCAGCTGGCCTTGCCGAACTGGGTGAGAGCTCGCGGCCTGGCCTACTACCTGGTCGTGTTCCAGGGTGCCCAGGCGCTCGGGGCCGTGATCTGGGGAGTGGTTGCAGACCGCACATCGGTGACGACAGCGCTGCTACTCGCCGCCGCGGTATTGGTAGCCGGTGCCCTGGTGGGGCTACGCAGTCCCATGCCCGACACCGCCAAGCTGGACCGAACGCCGTCGACGCACTGGCCGGCTCCGCAGTTGATGTTCACCCCGGATGCCTCCGACGGACCGGTCATGGTGACCCTGACCTATCAGGTCAGCGAGGACAACGCTGTCGCGTTCACCGAAGCCATGCGCCACGTCGGGCGCTCCCGCAGGCGCACCGGAGCCCTGCGCTGGGAACTGTTCCGAGACGGCGGCGAACCCACCAGATTCGTCGAGTCCTACCTCGTCGGCACCTGGGCAGAGCATGTGCGACAGCGCGAGAACCGGCTGACCGGCGCCGATCGCCGGTTCGAGGAGCGGGCCCGCGGCTACTCCGTCGGGGAGCCGCAGGTGGCCCACCTCTTCCCACCGCCTGCGAAGGAGCCGACCAAGAAGCGGTAGACGGGGCAAACACCTGAATCGAGGCAATCGTTACGGATTCCGACTGTCAATTTCGTTGCGGCACAATGCAGATCGAGCCCGCCGGAGATGATAGTTGGCTGCTGGGTCACTGGTGGTGTGCGACTGTGAAGGTCGAGGTCGCGGATGACCCGCGAAAGTTGTTGCGCCGCAGGAACGGTCACAACGCCTCGAATCGGTCCCGCGGCGTGACCCCGCACCGGGCGCGGGCTTTCAGTCGAGGTCGGCCTGCCAGAGGTCGGGGCCGAACACCTCGTACTGGATGTCGGCGGGCTGGACGCCCCGGTCGATCAACGCGCTGCGCACCGCCTGCATGAACGGGATCGGGCCGCACAGGTAGTACCAGGCGTTGTCGGGCAGCGTGACGTCTTCGAGGTTCATCATCCCGGCGTGCACCCCGTCGACCGGCTCGTGGCTGCCGGTGCCGTTCTCATACCAGAGGTGGAACGACGCGTTGGGCAGCGCGAGGACGTCGCTGACCACCTGCCGGCGCAGTGCGACGGTGCCCTCGTGCTCGTCGGCGTGCAGCAGCATGATCTCCAGGCCGGAGCCCGCGGCGGCCAGGTGTGACAGCATGCCGGCCATCGGGGTGATACCGATGCCGGCGCTGGCGAACACGACCGGTCGCCCCGAATCATCAAGCACGACATCGCCATAGGGCAGCGACATCGTGACCACGTCGCCGACCTGCAGGGTGTCGCACATCAGCGTTGATACCTCGCCGTCCGGCTTGCCGCCGCCGCGCACCCGCTTGATCGAGATCTGTCGGTGCTGCCCGTCGTCGGCCCTGGTGAGGCTGAACTGTCGCGGTTGGCGGACCCCGTCGGGCATCGACATCTGTACCGTCACGTACTGTCCGGGCAGCGAGGTTTTCACCAACCGGTCGTCGATCCGCTTGAACACGAAAGTCATGACGTCCGGGGATTCCGGGATCGTCCTCTCCACCGCCCAGTCCCGCCACACCGTCTGCGGCTTGACCCCACGCGCACTGTAGAGTCCCCGTTCCTGGTTGATCAGCGCGTTGGCCATCAGCCAGGACACCTCGTCCCAGGCGGCGGCGACCTCCGGCGTGACCGCATCGGCGAGAATGTCGACGATCGCCCCCATCAACTCGTCGTGTACGACCTGGTATTGCGCGGGCTTGATCCCGAGCGACGCGTGCTTGTGCGCGATCCGCGACATCAGCTTCTCCGGAGCGGAGTCAGAGGTCACCAGGCCGGTTGCGAAGGCCGCCACCGACCCGGCGAGCGCCTGCTGCTGGGAACCATCGTGCTGGTTGCCGCGGTTGAAGGTCCCGTCGAGCAGGCTCGGGTGCGCTGTGAAAAGCCGCTCGTAGAAGCGTGCGGCGATCTTCTGAATGTGTTCACCGACCACCGGCAGCGTCGCTTCGATGACGGGACGAGACTGTAACGAGAGCATCGCACGCTCCTCGAGAAGGGGCAAAGTCCGCTGCTGAGGGAGTAGCCGGACTGGGTAGTCGACACCAGTTTCGCCATCTCTCATCGATGGCGCTAGAACTTTCCGTCAAACGGGAATAGGCGCCGCGCAAGGCGGGGTGATTAGTCCCAAATCTGTTGCTCGGGCGATGATCTGGGGTCTGATCAACCTCAACAGGATCGTCGCACCCAGGCAACGGCGGATACATCGTTAACAGAGTCCTTGCGAGGTAGCGGCGTGAAACACATAGGTTCGGTAGTCGTTGGACTCTGTGCCCGCCAGGCGGATTCGCCCTACCCTTCCGACTGAACCAACCTAGACACCACACACTGTGCCCCGGCAGGATTCGAACCGGCGACACCGGCTTTAGGCACGGGTGGTCCCGGACAGTCCCGGTTGGCAACCGTGATCCTGTTGACTAACAGTCGATTTCAGGCGTCTGCGTACTGATTGTTTCCGGGATGGGTGCGTTGGTCGCTTCAAGCCGGGCGGCCTCATCGACGGCGAGGTTCGCCCGCAGATGGGCGAGTCTGTCGGGGGTAGTGGTCGTCAGATCGCCTTATCAACTCGCGCAGTGCTTGTCACGGATCCATAACATCAACTGGGTGTCGTAGGTGTGTAACTTCGATGCGCCGCCGCGCCACTTCGGAGGTCTCCCCGCCTGGTGTTTGAGCAATGTCAATCAGTATCTGGCATAGCCTATTCAACAGCATAAATGAAAGACAGGATAGAACTTCAGCTACTATCATATGCAGCGGAGTGTGTTATGGTTCCATGACATACAGTGCTACGTTATGGCACTATAACAATGTGACTTCACCCCTGACACGCCGCCAACTTGTGCAGCTGGGCGCCACCTTGCGCAACGCGCGACTGAAAGCCGGTCTGAGCCTAGACGAGCTGGGGCAACTCGCCGGTGTCTCCCGACAGTTGGTCAGCCGTGTGGAAGCTGGAAATCCCCGCGGCGAAATCGGCCGCGTCGCTCAGATTGCAGCGGCGCTTGGCTACAGGCTTTCTGCTGTGCCTCGAACCCGCCGTGCCCCCAGCGCAGATCAGCGGGCGATCAATGACATGCTCGGCCGGATCAGAGGTGACAGCTCTTCCACGCTCGGCATTGAGGACGACCGTGACTGACCTGGTTGTAGTTCTTAATGGTCGCCTCACGGGAGCCATCACCCATAAATCCGGCTGGCAACCACAGTTCACCTATGTCGATGATTACGCCGACGACGACGAAACCACCCCGCTGTCGCTGTCGATGCCGCTGGCCGCGGGCCGTACCTACGACCACAGAATCACCGCACCGTGGCTGGTGAACCTACTGCCGGATGATGCGAATGTCCGCGAGAGCTGGGCACGCGAATTCGGTGTGCCCGCAGGTGATACCACCGCCCTCCTTCAGCATGTGGGGCTCGACTGCGCGGGTGCAGTACAGCTGGCCAGGCCCGAAGAAATTGACGAAGTGCTGTCTCAATACGGAAGCCTGGAGGTTGTCAGCGAGGAACAGATCGGAGCGCGCTTGCGCGCACTGGAGACAGATCCCCAGCATTGGGCTCGGCCGGACGAGCGATGGAGTTTGGCCGGCGCCCAATCCAAATTCACAGCCGTACGGACATCGGACGGGTGCTGGGCGTTCCCGCACGGGAACTCGGCAAGCACCCACATCATCAAACCAGGGATGGGCAATTTCGATGGCCAAGCCCTTAACGAGCACCTATGTCTACTCGCGTTCGACGCCGTCGGCATTACCGCCGCGCACTCCGAATTCATCGATTTCGACTGTGCGGCTGCGATTGTTGTTGAACGTTATGATCGCCTGCGCGGCGCCGATGGAACGGTGCTCCGCCTGCATCAGGAGGATATGTGTCAGGCGCTGTCGGTATGGCCGCAGAAGAAGTACGCCTCCGACGGTGGTCCCACTGCGGTGCATATCGCCGCGTTGTTGAAAGAAAATGCTACCCAGCGTGATGTCGACCGGTTTACCGATGCGGTAGTTGCTCAGTACCTAATCGGAGCTCCAGACGGGCACGCCAAGAACTACTCGGTGATCCTCAACGGTATCGACGTCACCCTTGCGCCGTTATATGACGTGGCGAGCATTCTGCCCTACAAGCGCGACCCAAAATCCCTGCTCAATCGAGTTGCCATGCCGATCGCCGGGCACAGCCGATTCGGCGAGGTGACGATGCGAGATGTCGAAAAGTTCGGCGCAGCTGCCGGCACGGACCCGCAGCGATTGTCTGAGCGCACCCGCGACATGGCAGCGCAGCTTCCTGATGCGCTCCGACAGGCTGGAGCCGACTTCACCGCGCCGCCCCTAATCGCACTGAGGGACAAACTTGTAGATGCCGTCGCCGCACATTGCGCCTCGCTTGAAGAGGTAGGGAAGTACTCCGGCTAGACATTGGAAGCGGCCGACGCCGCTGGGTACCCGTCATCCACACAGGCATCGCTAGCCGGGTAATAGCGCACGACGATGGGGAAGTTATCCGAGCCAGCCGAGCTAGGGGGATCTAGTGCCCCCGGCAGGATTCGAACCTGCGACACCGGCTTTAGGAGAGCCTGCAAGCTCACATGGTTGAGGTGCCGAAACGCCGTCTGAACTGGCGATATAACGCCATCGGACACCAACCGAAACCACGGCGTGTCGCGGATTCACCGACCAAGCACCGACCACAGATTGATTGCGGTGGTAACCGAGCCGACTGTGCGCGGGCCCGTCGAACAATTCGCCACGTGGCATCACCTTCGCCGGTTATGTCAGGCATCGGTTCCCGGGCACAGCGCTGTCGCTGGCGACCCGCGCGCCGTCGGTCCACAACTCCCAACCGTGGCGCCGGCGGGTGGGCCCACGCAGTTTGCACCTCTTTGCCGACTACGATCGGCGCCTGCCCAACACCGACCCAGACAACCGGGACCTACTGCTCAGTTGCGGTGCGTCGCTGAATCATTGCGTCGTCGGGCTGGCTGCTCTGGGTTGGCGGACAAAGATCCACCGATTCCCCAATGCCGGTGACGATCAGCACCTGGCGGCCATCGAACTTCACCGTCACACGGCCACCCACGTCGACGTTGCGCTAGCGGCGGCGATTCCGCGGCGGCGCACCGATCGCCGGCGCTACAGCTCGTGGCCGGTGCCACTCGGCGACATAGCTCTGATGGGCGCGCGGGCTGCGCGCGCGGGTGTCACGCTGCGCCGGGTAGAGGCGCTCACCGACATCTCGAACCTGGTGGCTCAGGCTGCACGGCAGCACGCAACCGATCACGAGTACTTGAGCGAGCTGACCACATGGAGCGGACAGTACGGCGCGAAAGCCGGTGTCCCCGCCCGGAACACACCAGAATCTGATCCGACCGCGGCGCTGCCCGGCCGCGTCTTCGCCGGGACGGCCCTGGCTCAGCCACCCGATGCGGAATCGGCTGACGACAACGCCATTGTGGTGGCACTCGGGACAAGCGACGATGATCAAATGGCGCGTCTGCGCGCCGGTGAGGCTACCAGTCTGGTGTTGCTCACGGCGACAGCATTGGGCCTCGCGAGTTGCCCGATCACTGAGCCCTTGGAAGTCGCCCAAACCCGGGAGGCGGCGCGAGCAACCGTTTACGGCGCCGGCGATTACCCGCAGATTCTGCTTCGTATCGGTTGGGCGCCGGTGAATGCCGATCCGCTGCCATCGACCCCGCGGCGCACTATGTCGGACGGCGTACAGTGACTTGATGACTCCGCATTTGACTAGCAGTGCGATTCATTGCGCGAGTTCCGCGAGGTTGACGTCAACCCGTAGCTCGGCGCCGTCAGCATGTATGGTGCACGGCCACCCGGCATCTGACATCACCTTGCGCATCAAGAAGTTCTCCGTGAGGACGTCGGCCACGAACCGATCCAGTCCGTTGTCCCGGGCGATTTGTCCAAGCCGGCCAAGCAACACGGTGCCCACGCCCCGCATATGTTCGTGGTGCGCAACGACGATCGCCACCTCGGCACATCCAGGTTCGTTGCACATGAAGTAACTGGCAGCGCCGATCAATCTGCCGCTTTCGAAGGCTCCCAGCGCGAACTGCTTGTCGGAGCGCTCGACGAGTGACCTGGCCCAGCTTTTCAAGTTGCTCGGATAGTGCAGTGAAGAAACGAAGGTATCGCTCACTCTCAGTGAGAGTTTTGGATAGCGCGATGACGCCGTCGAGGTCATCCAAGTCGAGCCGCCGTAGTGAGACCAAACCCCCATCAAGAAGCATTTCCTCTGAAATGTGTTCCAAGTATTCGTTGCTCATGACGACCTCCTAGCAATGTCTACGGCAGCCGGGCGACGACGGATCGGCACGCGCTCGGCCCCGTGAACGGCGGCTTACGACGCCGACGACCCGTCGACACAGTCGTCGGAACTACTTCGGACGACGAGAATGGAACACTCGGCATGAGGGAGGATCGGCTGACTACGCGGGCCGATAAGACTCGGTATGCGGTGAACGTCTGGGCCGCCGATAACAGCGAGCGAAATGCGGGTGTCAGTGGTTTCCAGGAACGAGGCCATGCCGGCGCGCGACACGACGGGGTGAACGTCGACATCGGGGTGACGGTTCATCCAGCCTCCAACGCGGCGGTCAAGTTCGTCGTAGGGAATCTGACCCAAGTCCCGCTGCCACGTTCCCAGGACCACGATGGCCTCGCCGCGCACGCGCGCTTCGTTCATGGCCGCCTGCAGTACCGCGTCGTTACCGGGCTCGTCGTTGACAACCACGGCGATCCGGCCGCGACTGGGTGCGGGCGAATCGCTATTGGTGCGAATGATCGCTACCGGGCAGTGCGCACGCGTGGCCAATGACACCGCGGTAGAGCCGAACAGCACACGGGAAATCCGGCCGACCCCTACGGATCCGACGCACATCATCGAAGCGGCGCGAGACTCCTCGGCCAAGGCCTCGTCGACATCGCCACGAAGGACGACGGTCTCGACCTTCACCGGTCTTCCGGTACCCTTGATGGCCGCATTTGCCTGTCGCACCGCTGCCTCGGCATATTCCTTATCGAGGCTGAATTGCACCTTCGGTGCGATGGACGCTTGCCTGATATGCGTGACGTGGACGATGCGCAGCGGCACATCACGGCTGATGGCTTCGTCGATTGCCCAAGTGGCGGCGTTGATTGCAGCTCTTGAGCCGTCGACACCCACGATGATCGGCCCGGGTGCTTCCATCTGCTTCATCGCGTACTCCCGATGCGTGGGCCGGCACACTGCGGTGGCCGTTGCCGGATGTCCCAACGTTATTGGCGAATTCGAGTAACGGATGGAGTCATTAGGCCCTAGTCGATCGCCGTTGGTCCTTGCATCGGGTGTGCGTGGTGCCAGAACGTCGGTGACGCCCTCGTAGCGCGGCTTGCCGTCCACAAAGTGCCGCTAGTCGTCGTTCGTAAACGGCGACGTGTCCCGCCTTCAGCTGCGGCGCACCTTCCGAGGAAGTCATTAAATAGTGAGGACCACGCGGCGGCATGACCTTCGCGGTGTCGGTGACCACGCCATCCAAGTCAAACAACACCACTCGTGGTACCGCGGGTCAATAGCGCCCGGCCCTTGGGTGATGACGGGTACACGCCCGTCAGTCCTAGCGGGGCCGCTCGAATCGCCGGGTTGTCACGGCAGCGGCGCCGACCAACGCAGCACGGTGCCTCCACCGGCGGCGTCTTCGATCGTGAGAACGCCGCCGACCGCCTCGGCACGCTCCCGCAAATTGCTCAGACCACTTTCAGTAATTGGCCCCGTGATGCCGTGGCCGGTGTCGCTGATTTCAATGCACAAGTCGTCTTCGACTTTGACGATGATGCTCAACGCTGTGGCATCGGCATGGCGAATCACATTGCTGACTGCCTCGCGCACCACGGCCTCGGCGTGATCGGCCAGGGCGGCATCGACGACGGATAGTGGTCCGATGAACTGCACCGTGGTACGGACCTCGGGGGTGGCGAATTGTGCGATCGCCTCGTCGAGGCGCTGCCGCAATCGGGTTGTCTCGGTGGGTGCTCCATGTAAATCGAAGATCGCCGTGCGGATCTCCTGGATGACGCCCTGCAGGTCATCGACGCTGGTGACCAGCCGCTGTTGGACCTCGGTGGGGCGGGCGCGGGGGATGGTGCCCTGCAGGGCGAGTCCGACAGCGAAGAGGCGCTGAATGACATGATCGTGTAGGTCTCGCGCAATGCGATCCCGATCGGTCAGGACATCGAGGTCGCGCATCTGACGCTGTGTGCTCGCCAGCTGCCATGCCACGGCGGCCTGATCGGCGAAGGCGGCCATCATGTCGAATTGTTCCTCAGTAAACGGCTGAGCGCCCTTCTGCCGCAGGGTGATCACCACGCCAGCGACAGTGTCGGCGGCACGCAACGGAAGTACCAGCGCTGGGCCTGCATGGTCGAGGACGCCGAGTTCAACGTCGATCAGATCCAATCGCCCGGGGGTTCGTTGCAGAAAGGCTTCACCGATGGACGTCCCTCCGATTGGAATCGGTTGAGCTGGTTGGGGAGTCCCATGTGCCGAAGCGATTTCGACCACAACGAGTTCTCTGATGTCGGCTGATGGGACGTCATCGTCGGCGGGAACCGCGACCACCGCGACTTCTGCGTCCGTCAGCTTGAGTGCCTCGTCGGCGACGAGCCGGAACACCTGGGCGGGATCGGTACCCGCCAGCAGTTGGGTGGCGATGTCGCGGGTCGCCTCGATCCACTGTTGGCGTGTCTGGGACTGCTCGTAGAGCCGGGCATTATCGATGGCGATACCGGCGGCCGCGGCCAGCGCCTGTGCCAGCACCTCGTCGTCCTCGCTGAACGGCAGCCCTGTCGCCTTCTCCGTCAAATACAGATTTCCGTAAACCTCGTCACGGATACGGACCGGGACGCCGAGGAAGGTTCGCATCGGCGGATGGTTGGGCGGAAACCCGACTGAAGCGGGGTGGTCATCGATGTGATCCAGCCGGATAGGTGTCGGCTCATCGATCAACACCCCCAACACACCACGGCCCTGGGGCAACGGCCCAATCTTCTCTCGGGTGGGTTGGTCGATACCCTCGTAGATGAACTCAATGAGCTCGTGGTCGGTTCCGCGGACACCGAGCGCCCCGTAACGGGCGTCAATCAGCTCGATAGCGGTATGCACAATCGTGCGCAGCGTGGAGTCCAGGTCAAGCCCCGAGGTCACGACCAACATGGCATCGACGAGGCCGTCGAGCCGATCACGGCCTTGGACGATCTGTTCGACCCGATCCTGGACCTCGGTCAGCAGTTCACGCAGGTGCAGCTGCGACAACGTATTACGCAGTGGACGGACGCTGCCGCGTTCCTCGTCCGGCTCGACTGGGCCGGTCACGGCCTCTATTGTGGCACCCCGGCCGCGAACCAAGCGATGTTTCGCCTGCGTAATTTATTCGTCGTAATTGTGAGGACGGTCGAGCTTGGAGACAAACACCGCGGCTTGGGTTCTGCGTTCCATCCCCAGTTTCGCCAGTAACCGGGAAACGTAGTTCTTCACGGTCTTCTCGGCCAGAAACATCCTCGCCGCGATCTGCTTGTTTGTCAGCCCCTCGCCGAGCAGGTCCAGCAGCACCCGCTCTTGGACAGTCAGGCCCGACAACGGGTCGGAGTGTTCGGCTGCGCCGCGGAGCTTGGCCATCAGGGCGGCCGCGGCCCGGTTGTCCAGTAGCGAACGGCCCGCCCCTACGTCTTTGATCGCCTTGGCGAGCTCCATCCCCTTGATGTCCTTGACGACGTATCCGCTGGCACCGGCCAGGATCGCATCGAGCATCGCTTCGTCGGAGGTAAACGATGTGAGTATCAGGCAGCGCAGATCGGGCATTTTGGACAGCAAGTCGCGACATAACTCGATCCCGTTGCCGTCGGGTAACCGGACATCAAGCACGGCGACGTCGGGTCGAAGCGCCGGTATCTGTGCCAGTGCGTGCGATACCGAGCCGGCTTCGCCGATGACCTCGAGCTCGGGATCGGCGCTGAGCAGATCGATCAACCCACGCCGGACAACTTCGTGGTCATCGACTAAAAAGACCTTGACCATTGCGATCCCTCCGAGGAGCCGTAGTGAGTGTGATCGGTCCCCGATAGAACGATATTGGACCTCTCGTCGTGGACACTCACAACCGTTGATGCCGATCGCAGATAAGGAGGGAGCAATCGGTGTCGTGCAGGGCAGCTGAACCGGTCGGTCCGACAAGATCACCCACATCGCTCCGATCACCACAGCCCACCACGACCAGCTGAATGTCGGCAGCATGCTTGGCCAGATAGTTGACGGCGCTGCCGTGAACGGCCACCGACCGCAGGTCAAGATCGGGATAGCGTCGCCGCCAGCAAGCCAGGCTGCGATCAAGGTGTGCCCGCACCAGGCGATTGCCCTCGGATGCGGCCTGGACGTCATGGATATCGGTGAACCGGGAACGTGGGATCTTTTTCAGATCGTCCACGTCGATACCCTCGATCGCGGTCATTGGGTTCCCGAAAAAGGTCCTTCTGCCCACGCTTTGCGACCAGAGGCGGCCTTCCTGAACGCCCAACGGCCTCAGCGGCTGAGCGTATCCAGTGTTCGGGCGATCCCACGCTCCACTGCCGCGACGATGCTGGGGCGCAGCTCAGCCGCCGGAATGATGGAGTGGACGGAACCCATCTGGCGGGCCCGTTCCACGTTGTGGACGGCTTCAAACTCCGCGGCCACCTCGCCGAGCTTGCGCGAACGCACGGCCGTCTGGGTGTCGGCGAGCTTCACCCGGAGGCGGGCACTCGCGGCGTCGTCGGTGCTGGCGGCAAGCTGCGCCTCGAGGTCGCGCACGGCCGGGTCGGCTGCGGTACGTTTGTTCACGTCTCGCGTGAACACCACCGCTGCTGCGGGCGCACCACCGATCACCGAGGAGAACGATCCCTCGACGGCGAGCACTTCCATATTCTCGTTCAGCGCCTGGGAGAACACCACGAAGGCTCCGCCGTGATAGCGCGAGATCACGCAGAACACGATCGGTCCGTCGAAGTTGACGATGGCCCGGCCGATCTCGGCGCCGTTCTCGAGCTGGATGTTGCGGAGGGACTCCGGTGAACCGTCGAAGCCCGACAGGTTTGCCAGCACCACCAGGGGCCGGCTTCGGCTTGCGGCGTTGATGGTGCGCGCGGTCTTCTTTGAGGACTGCGGGAACAAAGTGCCCGACGTCCACTGATCCGGCCCATCGGCGGGGACCCACCCCTTGCGCGGGACGACCCGCGATTCGATGCCGATGACGCACACCGGAATTCCGGCGATGTGCGCGTCGAACACCACGGAGGTATCGGCGTCGGCCATGTCGGCCCACCGCTCCAGGACCGGATGGTCCTGGTCGACCACCGAACGCATAACCGTCCGAATGTCGAACGCCTTCTTGCGGTCTTTGTTGGTGGCATCGGCGAAGATGTCGCCGACGGTGGTGAAGTCGCTGGACGGATGTATGTGCGGGTAGTCGCGAACGTCGCGGTCGACCGGGTCGGAAGTGTCGGCGCGGCGCGGAAAGCGTTCTCCGGGAGCGACATAGGCGTGGTCGTAGTGGGCGAACAGAATGTCGCACGCTGCCTGAAGGTTGGGCGCCCAATACTGAGCCTGCCCATTGGGTCCCATCACGCGGTCGTAACCGCCGATGCCGAAGTTGTCCTCGGCCGACACGCCGCCGGAGTAATCGAGGGATTGCTTGCCGGTCAGGACCATCGCACTGTCCGGTGTCATGACCAGGATGCCCTTGGTGTGCATCAGCATCGTCGCTTCGGCGTTCCAATACGGCTGCGCCCCGACGTTGATTCCCGCGACGATGACGTTGATCTCACCACCGTCTTGGGTGAAGGTGATGATTCGGCGCAGCGCACGCGACACCCAGTCCATGTTCTCGGTGCCGCTGTCCATCGAAATGGTGGCGCCGGAGGAAAGGGCGAACCACTCGACCGGCGCGGACAGCTGTTCGGCGAGATCGAGCGCCGCGACCACCCGGGCGCATTCGGCTTCGGCCACCGTCCCCAGCGCTTTCGTCGGGTCACCAAACATGGCCACCCGGGTCATGCCTTCGGGGTAAAGGGGCGTTCGCCGTGTCGCCAGGCCGACGATGAGGCCGGCGGTGTTGCGGCCATACGCCCGGTCCACGGGTACGAATTCGCCTGATTCGTCGAAGTCATATTCGACGAACGTGCCTTCGGTGCCGGTGAGAACCGGGATCAGCTCGTACGGGTAGACCAAGCCGCGAGCTTGTGAACGCTGCACCTTCTGTGCGTACCCGTCAAGTGGACGCAACGCATCGGTCGGGGGCGCCGTCACATTCGCGACGACCCCAGCGCCCGGGCTGTAGGAGAAACGAATCGCCACTCGCCGCGGCTGCGCCGACTCGTCATCCTGGACGCTCGCCAGGATGGTGATCTCCTCCAGCCCGGCATTGACCGTCAGCGGTGCTATCCGGCGCACCATCGCGGGGGCACGGAGTGCCGGGATGTCGAGGACCGGCCACACATAGAGCGCGACGCGGTTGTTGTCGAACCGCTTCTTGCCCCGCTGGGCCTGCGCCCGGCGAATGCCGTCGAGACACGCTGCGAGGGTGCGCTCAATGGCCGGGACCCCGACCACCTCGCCGGCCTCGTTCAATTGGGGGGTCACATCACGGACCTCTGCCAGCGCGATGAGCCGTTCATCGGACGGGTTGTCCTTGGCCGTCACGTGGAAGAGGTAGGTGCCCTCCGCGGCGGGCAGACGAGTGCCGTTGAAGTTCTTCAGCCGCCACAAATCGAGGCGTTGCCCTGTGAGCGGGTGCATGTCCCGAATTGTCAGGTCCTCCGCCAAGCCACCCTCTTGCGCCGGACGGAACGTGACCTGACGCAGGTCGCGGCCCACCACCGTTACGGTCACTCGGCGCCAACCGGTCGCGCTGGGGTGCGCGGCAACCGCGGCACGCAGCCCAGCAGACAGTTCGTCCCCGTCGGTGGGCGCGTCCGGCCAGGACAGATAGATGTCGACCACGAGGTTGTCCACCTTCGGTCCGGCGATTGCATCGACGGCGCCCAGCGTTGCCGACAACCGCTCGCGGTCTGTCACAGTCGATACCAGGTGCAGCTGCTCTCCGGCCAATTCGTAACTGCCGGTGACGAACTGGCCACCCGCCTGTTCGAAGGTCTTGACGTCTTCGAGCGCACGGATCTCGTAGTACTGACGCGTGACGACCTCCAGCAGTGGGCCGGGATTGGAAATGCGTTGCGCCAGAAGGTCGATCAACAGCGCCGGCGTTGCGACAAGCGCATCGATGCGCGCCGCATAATCCGGCGCGTCAGGATTGTCGGCGAGGTACTGCAGGGCTTCCCGCACGTCGTCGTAAATCTTCTCGCGCGCCTTGCGGATCTGCGGTTCGTCGAACAAGCGGAACCGCAGGTTACGAGCGATGTCGCCGATCACCGGGTAGCGCACCTGCGTGGCACCGATCAGCCGCTCCAGTACCTCGCCCACCGCACTGGTCGAAGCGGATGGGACTTCGTCGGCGGTGAGCCAGCGCCCAAGCAGCGCGGTGATCACCGGGACCTGGTTCTCCATGCGCTGCAACGCCAGGAACAGCCGGTAAACCGCTTCTTCCAACTCGGGACCGGGCTCGAGCGTGTCGACGTCGTAATTGTGCAGGGCCTGGACGATCTTGGTCTGAAACGACGGTGGTAGCCCCTCCACCTCGGCGTCGAGCGAATGCAGGAAGGAATGGAAGTGCTCGCGCGGGCTGTGCACGGCCTCGTCGGTGTCCTCTTCGTCCAGAGTGGGACGGTTGCGGGAAATCTCGCAGATGTCGGCGAAGGTGTCGAGCAGTCCGAGTTCGGCCCCGACCAGCTCCGGGTCGTCGAGGGGCAGGCTGCCGCGAAGGGCGTCGTACTCCGCCAGCAGCATCCGTGCGCGGTCAGCGCTCGCGTCGTAGCCGGTGATCAGGGCGCGCAATTCGCCCAGCCGCGCAAGGGCCTCGGCGCGCGGGTCCGCGTCCTTGCTCCTCGGCTGGGTACGGAACTGCACTCGCGGCGCGGTTTGGGCCGCTGCACTTTCACCGGCCTGGTCGAAGCGCAGCAGGGCTGCACCCGCATCGACCTGGCTGTTGACCGTGGCGAAGATTTCGCGAACGCGTCCCGCGGCTGGTGCGCGCAGAGCGGTTTCCATCTTCATGCTTTCCAGGACCACGAGCGTGGCGCCGGCTTCGACCTCGTCACCCACGGCCACCGGCATGGCAACCACCACGGCCGGAGATGAGGCCCGGACCAGGCCGGCTTCGTCCTGGCTGATCCGGTGACTGATGCCGTTCACCTCGACAAGGAATCCGGTGGGGCCCGCGACCGTGACGACCTGGAAGCGTTGGTGGCCGAGGGTCAGTCGACTCTCGTATTCGCCGAGCCGTTCGACCTCGACGACGAGATCGCCGCTGTCCCCGTCGACGCGGTAGCCGTGTGGACCGATCTGTCCCACCGTGAGGCTGTAGGCGTGGCCCTGGTAGTTGAGTTCCACCTGCCGGCCGATGGCGTGGGTGGCGCGCGGTCGACCACCACGTGCCGAGGCCAGGAAAGCGGCACGTTCAATGGTTTCTTCGGCTTCATACGCCTCGACCGCGGCCGCGATGAGCGCGATGTCGGCCGTCGGCGTGGGACCGGCGGCCGTTGCAGCGGTGGTGCGGTCCAGCCAGCCGGTGTCGGCCGACGCGGAGATGACCTCGTCACGGTCGAGCAGATCGAGGAGGAAGGATTTGTTGGTGGTGCCCCCGTCGATGACGACAGTGGTCTCACGCAGCGCGGTGCGCGCCCGGGCCAGTGCTTCGTTGCGGTCGCGGCCCCAGGCGATGATCTTGGCGACCATCGAGTCGTAGTCGGGTGGGATGACGTCGCCTTGGGCAATGCCGGTGTCAACGCGAATACCGGAGCCGAGCGGGAACTTCAGCAGCCGCACGGTGCCCGGCGCGGGCGCAAACCCATTGTCGGCATCCTCGGCGTTGAGCCGGGCCTCCACGGCGTGGCCGAACTCGGGAGGGCATTCGCCGTCAAGGGCACCGCCGCTGGCCACGAAGATCTGCAGCTTGACCAGGTCGAGGCCGGTGGTGACCTCGGTGATCGGGTGCTCGACCTGCAAACGGGTGTTGACTTCGAGGAACGTGAACGCCTTCTGGTCCGGCTGATAGAGGTACTCGACGGTGCCGGCGCCGCGGTACCCGGCGGTGCGGACCAGGTCGGCCGACACGCTTCGCAGGTGATCGGCCTGCTCCTTGGTCAGTAGCGGGGAGCTGGATTCCTCGATCACCTTCTGGTTGCGGCGCTGGATGGAACAGTCGCGCACTCCGGGCGCCCAGACATTGCCGTAGTTGTCGGCGATGACCTGGACCTCGACGTGGCGGGCATCGGTGACAAGGCGTTCGAGGAACACGACCGGGTCGCCGAACGAGCGCTCGGCTTCGCCCTGCGTGCGCTCGAGGGCGACTTCGAGTTCGTCGGGGGCGAACACCTTGCGGATACCGCGGCCGCCGCCACCACTACGGGCCTTGATGATCAGCGGGTAGCCGATCGCCTCGGCGTGCCGGCGGGCGTCCTCGCGGGTCCCGACGGGGCCACCGCTCCACGGCGCGAGCGGAACGCCCACCTTCTCGGCCAGAAGTTTGGCCTCGACCTTGTCGCCCAGGGTCCGCATCGCGGCGGGCGGCGGCCCGATGAAGGTGAGCTTCAGGCGCGCGCACAGCTCGGCGAAGGCGATGTCTTCGGCAACGAAACCCCAACCCACCCACACCGCGTCGGCGTTGGATTCCAGCAAAGCGCGTTCGAGCTCAGCGTGGTCGAGATAGGCGATGCCCGCCGATGTTCTGCGCAGCGTCACCGCCTCGTCAGCCTGGCGGACGAACATGGCGCGCCGCTCGGCGTCGGTATGCAGTGCAATGGTTTTGATGCCGCAGTCGTACTCGGCATTCAATTCTCGTACGGCCCGAATCAGGCGTACCGCCGCCTCACCCCTGTTCACCACTGCAATTCGTCTTGGAAATGTGACTGTCAAGGGGTCGGACATTCGTCTAAGTGTAGGTGCCCCGCAGGGCCTAGAAATGGAATCGTGGACTGCGCTGTCGGACAATATTGACGCCCAAGCCGGTCGCGAGCCGCACTTGTTTCATCGTGACGCTGAGGCGGGTCCGGTGATCGTCGCGTTCCTGCGCTCGCTAGAGGTCACAGCGTTCAACGAGGCTGCGGAGCTCCGTCGACATGCGGTCGGGGAGCTGCAGCGGCACGAAATGCGTGGCGGGGAGTTCGACATATCGACTCCGTGGTGTCTGTGCGCTGGCCGCCCGCATTCGTTCGGCCGATGTGACCGAGTCCCACGTACCGGCGAGATAGGTGACTGGCATGTCGATCGCGCTCAGGTCCATCGGGGGGTGGTCGCCGACCGCGCGGGCGAGGCGGGAGTACCAGGGCCAATCGTGATTAGCGAATCGTCGCAGTACTCGGACCAGAGTTTGTGCGTGAATCAGGTCGAGCCCGAACGTACCCACTCCCCGGGGGTCAAACCCGTGCTCGGGCGAACCGGGCAATCCGTCGCCCAGCCGATTGAGTACTGGCCCGAGGTAACGCATCAGGTGTGATCCCACCCGTCCGGCGCGCGTGCGCAGGAATTGCGGAAGGGGGTGAAGCAAGGCTTCGAAGCTTCCTCCCGGGACGCCGCTGACGGCGAGCACGCCGGCGATCCGCCGTTGATCGCGCAGTGCGGCCTCAAAGGCGATGTTGACGCCGGCCGACCAGCCGATGACCACGGCTCGGTCGATGCCGTAGGCGTCCATCACCGCGAACAGATCGTCGGTGTGGTCGGCGATAGTGATCCGCGACTCGTCGGACGGGCGATCCGACCCTCCGAGACCGCGATGGTCCCATGTCGCAACTCGATAGGTTTCGGTTCGTCGGTTGATATCCGGCCAGGCATCGTGCGGCGTCCCCAAACCGTTGGAGATCACCACGGGAACCCCGCGGCCTTCATTGCTCCACGCCCGCAGACGGGTCCCATCAACGGATGTGACCGATCGGAACCCCAAACGCCTGCCCTGCCTGCTGGTGTCGTGACTATCTCATCGATGGTAGATCGACTGGGACTCGTGGGGGCAGGTGCGATTCATCGCCACCAATCCCGATGTCACCCGGCCGTCCGCGGAGGGATATTGGCCCGCGACGGGCTGGATCGCAGCTCTTAATCACCAAGGCCACTCGACGGCGCCTGCATTTCGTCGGCAAGCGCCCGACGGGGTTCTACGTTTCCATGTGGGCGAGGCCTCCGCCACCGCATACTGTCTGAGGCAGCAGGGGATTCCTTCTCCCACCGAACCGAAGGAGGCCCATGACGTCGTCAGACGCGCCCGCACGCTCGACTTCGCGTCCAGTCCAAGATCTGATTGGGATCGCTGAGAATGTCACCGTCTCGGCCGATCCGGCCGCCCTATTCCGTGAGCTGCTAGCCGCCGCGGGGATGACGCTGAGGAATCCGGCCGGGATCATCGCTGCCAACACGCGTCTGGTCTGGGGTTCTGCTGGGGCGTTGCGAGCTGCCGCCGAACGCGCGATCGGCCGTGACAATCCCGGTCCCATCGCGATCGCCCGTGGCGACAAACGGTTCGCCGACCCGGCCTATCAGGAGAATCCGGCGTACTTCCTGCTGGCGCAGCAGTATTTGTTGTTCGGCCGGTTTGTCGACGAACTCCTCGACACCGCCGGAGTGAGTGGAACGCGGGAAGCAAAGGCGCGTTTCGCCGCCAAGTTTCTTGTCGATGCGCTCGCCCCGACGAACACCTTTGCCGGCAATCCCGCGGCTGTCCGCAAGGCGTTCGACACGGGCGGCAAGAGCATCGGCAGGGGCCTTAAGAACTGGGTGCATGATCTTCGCCACAACGGTGGATGGCCGTCGCAAGTCGACAGCTCCGGATTCGAGGTCGGCGTCAACATGGCTGCCACGCCGGGAACCGTGGTCTACCGAAGCGATCTCATCGAGGTGATCCAATACTCGCCGCAGACTCCGGATACGTACGCGGTTCCGTTGCTGTTTTGCCCGCCGTGGATCAACAAGTTTTACATCATGGATCTGGCACCGGGCAAAAGTCTTATCGAGTGGGCCGTCCAACACGGACATACATGTTTTGCGATCAGTTACCGCAATCCGGATAAGTCAATGAGCGAGCTCGGATTCCGCGACTATCTGTTCCAAGGACCGCTGGACGCCGTGCGAGTCGTTCGTGACATCACCGGTGCACCCGCGGTGAACACGGTGTCGGTGTGCCTGGGTGGAACGCTGACCGCACTGGGGCTGGCCCACAACGCGGCACGAGGTGACGAATCCATCAAGTCCGCGACATTCCTCAACACGCATACCGATTTCACCGAACCGGGTCTGCTCGGCACGTTCACCGATGAGGCAACGGTCGCAGGACTTGAGAAGCAGATGCGGAAGAAGGGTTTCATGGATTCGGCGGACATGGCACGGACCTTTAGTGCGTTGCGGTCAAACGACCTGATCTTCCAATACATGTCAAACAATTGGCTGCAAGGAAACAAACCACCGTCGTTTGACCTGCTGGCCTGGAACGAGGACTCAACCCGCATGCCCGCCCGGATGCATTCGGAATATTTGCGCTCATGCTATCTGCGCAATGAATTTGCCCGAGGTGAATTCGAGATCGACGGCAATCGTCTCGACCCGGGCCTTGTCGACATCGACACTTACGTGTTGGCGGCGGTAGACGACCATATAGTGCCGTGGACATCGGGCTACAAGACGACACAGCTTCTCGGTGGCAAAAGCAGGTTTGTCCTGAGTTCGTCCGGCCACATAGCCGGTATCGTCAATCCTCCCAACCCCAAGGCCAAGCACTGGGTAAACGACAGTCTTCCCGCCGACCCGCATGAATGGAAAGCGAACGCGCAACTAGTGGAGGCCACCTGGTGGCAGGACTGGACTGCGTGGATCGCCGAACGGGGCGGGGAAATGATTCCCGCGCCCGAGCACGAGGGCAGCGACGACTATCCACCCATCGAGCAAGCCCCGGGTAGTTACGTCCGGGCCACAGGATGACCCACTCGCCGGACACCGTCGACTCGGACACACTCCTTTCGATCAGCGGTCTGCGCATTGCGGCCCGGACCACCGGATCGGGTGATCCGGTGTTGTTGCTCAACGGCATGTCCCGTCCGATGGAGAGCTGGACGTTTTTCGCCGACGCGCTTCGAGGCAGGACTGTCATTGCATTTGACGGCCCCGGGGTTGGCGCGAGCGAAACTCCGGTGGTTCCGTACTCGATGCCCATGTTGTCGGATATCGCTGCACGGGTCCTCGATGCAGTCGGCATCGAGAAAGCGGATGTCGTCGGATACTCCCACGGAGGCGCAGTCGCCCAGCAGATCGCGGTCGGCCACCCCACCCGCGTGAACCGACTCGTGCTGCTTGCGACCGCTTGTGGGGTCGGCGCGGTTCCAGGCCACCCCCTCGATGTCACCCGCACCTTGCTGACGCCGAACCGCGAAACGCGCTGGCCGCGCCCGGATCCGTTGGGCTTGTTCTGGCAGATCGCTGCCATCTCAACCTGGTCCAGCATCCCCGTTCTCGGCTGCATCGACGCACCCACCCTCGTGGTCTGCGGCGACCACGACAGGGCCGTCCCGCCGGCCAACAGTCGGATACTTGCGGCGCGCATCCGCGACGCCCGCCTTGTGACCATCCAGGCCGGACACGATCTGCAAAAGCCCGGCCCCGCGGCCGTTGTGGCCGAGCTGGTGGAGCAGTTTCTCGATTCGGAACGTCGATGATGCGGTAACCCCGCCCGGTCGAGGTCGACCCGAGTTCCAAACCGAATACGAACTCACGGGCGATCTCGTTCGCCCATCGCTGAAGGGGCGAATGATGCCGCCGACCGAATGAGGGCTGTTATCCGAACGCGAGGGCCATATCGGCCCCGCCGGGCATGGTGAGCGGCTCGGCAAACGCGGCCGACTCGCCGACTGCTGCCGCCTGATCATCGGGCGCGACGACGGCTGGATCGATTCGGAGAACCGCGTAGCCCGCAACTGCGCCGGCACCGAAACCCGGGGCGAAAACCCGGGTCGGCTTGGTGATCACTTGGTCGCGGACCGCGTCGTGGATGGCCAGCGGAATGCTCGCCGAGGAGGCATTCCCCACCCGCTCGATGTTGAAATACAGCTGATCCGGGGAGAGACCGGCGGCCTTCGCCAGGTCGATCACCATGGTCTTGTTCGCCTGGTGCGGGATGATCAGTTCGATGCTGGCCAGGAGCGATTCTGCGACTCCATCCGGGTCGGGCAGGGCCTTGATGTCGTCGAGCATCTGCATGAGGTAGCGCCCGGCGAGCGCCTTCACCTCGGGGCCGAAGACCGTGATGTTGTTGGCGAATGCGGGGTTGGGCCACAAGATCGAGTTGACCTGGCTGGTCGGACCGCTGGCATAAGTCTGCATGTACTCGATATCCGGCGGCGAACCCTCGGGCGCGGGACCGACGACGATGGCGGCCGCGCCGTCGCCGAAGATCATCCGGGATGGCCGGACGTTCCCGATCTTGTTGGAGAACTTTTCCGCGCACACCACGAGCACCGGCCGCTGCACCAGCTGGAGAATTCTCGCGGCCTCGGCCAGCCCGTAGCTGAGGCCGGCGCACGCGGCGACAAGGTCGAACGAGCAATGTGTCTGCTGGACGCCCAACTGGCCGGAGAGCCAGGCCGCGACCGACGGGATCAGCCGATCGCTGGTGCAGGTGCACACCAAAACCGCCCCGATCTGCTCTGCACCCACCTGAGCGTGAGCCAGCGCCGACCGGGCGGCCCGCAACGAGAGGTCCTCGAGGCTGTCCGAGGTGTAACGACGCGCCTCGATGCCGGTCTTGGCACTGATCTCGTCCGCTGACATGGGCGACCAGTTGTAGGCGCTGTTACGGATGAGGTCCTCGTTGGTGCACGCGAGCTCTCCGTGCACTGCGGCGATGGCCTCGATGCGCGGTTGCACTGCCAAATCCTTGCGCACGTTGAGGGCGGGGTACGGCCGAATCGGCGCGGACACCTCGCGGGCGGCCGAAACAGCCTGCTTGGGGGCGTGCCCGGAGGCGACGCGGGACAAAAACAGGTGGACATCAAGATCACGAGGATGAAACACCACCACGTAGTCGTCGTCTCGCAATTCTTTGACCGCGGTCAGGGCGGCGTCGCTACGAGACCACGGATACTGATTGTGCAAGACCATCGACCAGCGGTGTAGCGCCTCCAGCTCGGCCACATCCTCGTCGCAGTCGATGATCTCGGCGTAGCTGTACCGGCGGAAGTCGGGGTCATACCGATTCAGCCGCAGCGTTTGGTTACCGGGGTCAGACAGCAATTCGGTAACAGTGGGTACGACCGCCGACAGCTTGGTCGCATGGTTCCTACGATGGCCGAACACGTCGAAGAGGATTTCGAAGATGCTGTCCTCGACCCCGGCGTCCCACTGCGCCGCAAGACCCGGATAGGCAGACTGCACCGCGGTCACCTTTGTTTCGCGATCTTCCCACGGCGTCTGGATGGGTATATAGACGTCGTCGCGGCTACGCGGCACGTCGGCCCAGCGGGTTGGCCGGACGTCGTACATCGTCATTTTGAAACGATTCGCCCAGAACAGGTTGAGCGCCATATCTCGCATCAGCTCGAACTTGGTTTGGTAGTCGCCGGTCTTGATCCGCTCAAGGATGTCGGTGCCCGTTGGCGCTTTGGAATCGAAGTCCCGCCGGACGACGGCATCGAGCTGCTCGATGCTTTCGAATGTGGAGAAGTCGAGATCGGGAAAGCAATTGGACGGAAAGACGATCTTGCCATGCTTGTTGATTTCGAAAGAATGC